>NZ_PGGK01000010.1 GCF_004745425.1 Methanolobus halotolerans
AATGTGAGTTTCCTGATGCAGCTAGCGCTGCATCAACAAAGTTTAAGTACTTATTAGACAAAACACTAAACATCCCCTTTGTGTTTTCGCTAGCAAGTTAACACTTTGGGGTTTTATCCTTTTTAAATGATTACGGACTAAATTAAGTAGGAAATAGGTTTTCTACAGAGCCGTGAAATGCTTTTTTATTATAATATAAACTGTAACGATATCTCCACAAATATTCTGGCCAAAAATTATTTTACAGATACGGTCCGGTATTTCGAGAAAAAGTACGGACAGTATCACTTGTCTGACTTGTACCTGAACTCAAAACCAAGATGGCTCAATGCAAACAATGCTATCATTATTACAAGAAAGATAGATAATACGAATGCATAGGATGCCAGCTCATAATGTAGGAAATCAGTCCTGGCGACTTCCGAATCCAGATATGAGAATATACTGATGGGCTGATAGAATGGATAAAAATAGTCCATTTCATATCTTGCGAGATCATCCAGTAATAGGTGTGAAAGGAATGCAGATCCTGCAAATACGCCCATGTATGCCGCCTTGGATGAATTTCTGTACGCCACATATCCAACAACAATTCCAAACAGGATTGCAGAAGAACTGAAAAGCAGGGAATGCGTTGAAACAGGACCAATTGTACAATGTTCCAGAGAACCGCCTGTTAAGATACCGTACGCAGCCATAATATCTGGCAACAGCGCGCCACCACTTCCTACAAACAGCAGCAATAAGATATGCATATAATTCTTACGTGAAAGTTCTTTACGGAAGAAAGCTCCAAGAACTGAATAGATCATAACTGCACTGATGCAAAGTGCAAAGAACATAATGTGTGCAACCGGGTATGGCATGATAATGGATAGGTGCTTGAAACTATAAACCATTTATCATGTTATCTTTAAGGTAAATATATATTAATAAAAACGTATTGAGGATGTGGTGTACTATATATTACATATCCAGTATTGATGAGTGGTCTTGTTACCCTTTGAAATACCTGGCTGAATGTAGTATTCATTCACCTGGTCAGGTGCCACCGCCATAGGGATACCTTGTAGTTTATATAGTTCCAGGGATCGGCGAATAGCGGGTTTATATTAATGTCAGTATCATGTGAACTGATATTATTATAGTTCCCATTTTCATTGTTCCAGACAACGTTGTTTTCCAGGACGAAATTATAGTTACTTCCAAGACGGTTGCTGATGCCATAACCATCACCGGTCTGGATGGGAGAATTGACAGTATTCATGATGATATTATTTCTTACAAATGTTGTATAGATAGCAGTATCATTATGACCTGAGAATCTTTGAGCATATGCAATGCCATCTCCCATACTGCCGTCAATGATATTATTTTCAACAGTTGTATTGTTCCATCCATCCAACCAGATGCCTCCTCCATATGGATGTCCGGTTCTATAATTTGTACCTGACCCATATATAATGTTGTTATGGATATGTACGTCTCTTGCACTTGTGACTGGCATATTGTTAGCACCTCTGGCTGTGGCTAGTACAATACCCATTTCCCGAGTGTCATATATTGCGTTATATGCAATTGTAATATTATATGAGTCATTATCAGAGTCCTGTTTTAATAAGTATATCCCAGAAAGTCCATAAAGTGCAGTGCTGTCTGTCCATATGGTGTTGTTTGTAACCATTATATTTGTAGAATCATCAAGCCTGATCCCACAATCGTGCGCAACAAGGGGGAGTGTGTTACCATCAACAACATCGTAATTTCCATGCTTTATGAAAATGTCATCATGACCGGTATCATAAATCAAGTTATTTAAAACCTTGTGATGACTTATCCCATTGTTTAATCTAATGCCGTCTCCTGGTATTTCTTTGATCACCATGTCTTTGATCGTAATATACTCTGAATAATAAAACTGAATCGCTGGGAAGGAATCAATAGCTTTCATTTCTGATATTGTATTTTGGTTATGTTTATTGCCATCTAATGTAAACCCGCTAATTGTAATGTTTGAACCCTTATTGAAATTTCCAGTAATCACTGTTGTTCCTGTAATCATTGATTTGAACATATCAGCACGTGTAACGTCCCAATTTGCAATGAGTTTCACAGTTGCATCCGGATCGCCTGTCAGTGTCATATCATCCGGAATTTCAATACTATCGTCTATAGTATAAGTTCCTGATTTCAGGTATACTGTGTCGAAATTATTGTTCTTTGCATCTTGTAATGCTTCATTAATTTCCACCTGATCAGCTGTCCCGTCACAATTGTAGTCACCACTGCCATCTATGGCTACAGTTATACCTGGCACAGATGTGGATATGGAATTTGCTGAAGCAGGGCCAATACTAGCTTGCTCTATAGGACCACCTGTAAAGGTGCTGTGCACCGCCATATGGTCCGACAACAGCGCACCACCACTTCCTACAAACAGCAGCAATAGGATGTGCATATAATTCTTATGTGAAAATTCTTTTCGGAAGAAGACTTCAAGGATTGCATAGGCTATAACCGCACTGATGCAAGATATAAAGAATATACTGTGCGCAATCGAGTATTGCATGTAAATATATAAGCATTTGGAGGTATAAACCATTTATCATGTTATCTTTCATGTAAATGTATATTAATTAAAAAGAAATAAAAAAGTGGCGCAAAGCATGCGCCTCAATTCACAGTTTCACCGAAGTGATCTACTACAATAGAAACGTCCTGGATGTCCACGGTTCCATCCTGATTGACGTCCCATCGTGGAAGGGGTGTTGTGTATACTGGACCACTATTCTGACATATCAGATTGATATCCTGAATATCTACAACTCCGTCCTCGTTTACATCCCATCTTGGGTGCACATCAGTCACTGAAACGGTATGGGAACTGGTGACGATGTTCACGCCATCGCTCACAGTGACCTCAATGACATGTGACCCTGCGGATGCATGGTCAAGGTACCATTCGTAGCTTGCGGAAGTGCTAACCTCCAAGCCATCGATGTCAATACTGTAGATGAGTTCGTCATCTTCAGCATCAACTGCCTCTACGCTGATATTGACAGTATCTCCTTCTTCAAACTCAGCAGCATCTGCAGGCTCAAAGAGGGTGATTATTGGTGCACGATTATTGCTGGCTACCGTGCTGTCAATATTCATCTGTGGCCTCTGCTCGGGGATGCTCCATTCAGAACTGTAGAAGGCTATGTAGTTGTTGTTCTCATCCCGTGCTTTCAGGAAAAAGCCGGTATTTTCGTATTCTCCACTTACATAGTCCTGCACAAGTTCTGTGACATCAAACTCATAATGTCTGTTGTTAGGCATGTCGCCAGCGTTGAATGTCATTGATGCATAAGGTACATCACCCTGAGCTACGCCATTGCTGTCGAACCAGTCTCCACCCAGGTTGTCCCATGGTGTATTTTCATCTCTGTTGTTCCAGCTTACGTACTGCGGGTTCCAGTCTGCCGGCCTGTAGATCTCTACTATAGTATCACTGCCTCTTGTGGTGTTTGCAGGATAATACCAGTACAGGGAAAGCGTTGCATTTGTGATCGTATCTGTTGAGCTATATTCGCTCAGGTCGAACCACATAACATCCCTGTAACTACCTATGCCATTAAGATTTCCTATGTCAATATAACTGCTTTCTGCAAGGTTGGAATCAGAAGAGGCTTCACGCAGTCTGTTGTCGTACACTATACCCGGAGTTGGAGTAATGTCTTCACTGCTCATCACCGTGATGGTAATAGTTTCCGATCCAATTGCGTGTCCATCTGTCACTTCAAATGTGACGATATGGTCGCCAGCCTGAGCTGCAGCCGGTGTCCAGCTAAAGCTTCCGGTTGCACTGTCAAAGGTTGCACCTTCGGGGAGATCCGATGCAGAGTAAGTGAGAGTATCTCCATCAGCATCAAAGGCGCTGACAGTGAAACTCAGTGTATCTCCGGTATCTACGGTCCTGTTGCCAATAGTTTCCAGGACAGGTTCCGTGTTGTCAGGTTCTGTGTTTTCAGACGATGTGCTGTCAATATTCATCTGTGGCCTCTGCTCGGGGATGCTCCATTCAGAACTGTAGAAGGCTATGTAGTTGTTGTTCTCATCCCGTGCTTTCAGGAAAAAGCCGGTATTTTCGTATTCTCCATTTACATAGTCCTGCACAAGTTCTGTGACATCAAACTCATAATGTCTGTTGTCAGGCATGTCGCCAGCGTTGAAGGTCATTGATGAATAAGGTACATCACCCTGAGCTACACCATTGCTGTCGAACCAGTCTCCACCCAGGTTGTCCCATGGTGTATTTTCGTCTCTGTTGTTCCAGCTTACGTACTGCGGGTTCCAGTCTGCCGGCCTGTAGATCTCTACTATAGTATCACTGCCTCTTGTGGTGTTTGCAGGATAATACCAGTACAGGGAAAGTGTTGCATTTGTGATCGTATCTGTTGAGCTATATTCGCTCAGGTCGAACCACATAACATCCCTGTAACTTCCTACGCCATCAAGATTTCCGATATCGGCAAAACTGCTTCCTCCAATGTTGACATCAGGAGAAGCTTCACGAAGCCGGTTATCGTAGGCTATAGTTGGATTACCGAAAGCACTCTTGGATGCTTCTGCAGTGTTACCGTATCTTCCAATGTTGATCCTGTTACCGTTTGGTCCGGGCTCGTTACTGTAATCAGACACTGAATGGCCTGCATCGATAGCGGGACTTGTTACCGGATCAAGTATCCAGTCACCATCGGACCATCTTCCTGCAGCACTCTTTAAGTGGTAGTCACGGTTTGAGAGGTCTGCGAAGAGTGGGTCTGCATTTATATCGGTATCATGTGATCCAACATTATTGTAGTTCCCGTTCACATTGTTCCAGACCAGGTTGTTTTCCAGAACGAACCTGTAGTTGCTGCCAAGACGGTTGTTGATGCCATAACCATCATTGGTCAGGACGGGTGAGTCTACAGTGTTTGTGACAATGTTATTCCTCACAATTGTTGTATAGGTAGCACTCTGGGTATTGGCGAATCTCTGGCCATATGCTATTCCATCTCCCATACTACCGTCAATTACATTGTTCTCGATGATGGTATCAGTCCATCCATCTAACCATATTCCTCCTCCATAAGGGTATCCGACCCTGTAATTGGTACCTGCACCATTAATGGTGTTGTGATGGATGTGTACATCTCTTGCACTTGTGGCAGGCAAATCGTTAGCATCCTTGCCTATTGCTAATACAATACCCATTTCGCGAGTGTCATATATTGTATTGTATGCGATTGTTATATTGTACATATCGCGATTTGGAAGGTTATGTTTTAGCAGATATATGCCGGAACATCCGTAAAGGGCATCTTTGTCTGTCCACATGGTATTGTTTGTAACCATTGTATTTGTAGCATCATCGAGCCTGATGCCACAATCGTGGGCAACCCGTGAGAGTATGTTACCATCAATTACATCGTAATTTCCATATTTTATGAAAATGTCATCATGGCCGGTATCATGGATAGTATTATTCAGAATCTGATGGTGGCTTTTTCCACCATTGAGTCTGATACCGTCCCCCGCTATATTTCTGATCATCATGTCTTTGATCGTAATATATTCTGAATTATAGAATTGGATTGCAGGGAAGGAATCAACTTCTTTCATTGCAGTTATTACATCTTGATTATATTTGTTACCATCCACCGTAAATCCAGTAATTGTGATATGTGAACCGCTTTTGTAGACTCCACTGAATGCATTTGTCCCTGTGATCATTGGTGTGAACATGTCAGAACGTGTAACGTCCCAGTTCGCAATCAGTTCCACAGTTGCATCCGGATCGCCTGTCAGTGTCATGCCATCTGGAATTCTGATACTGTCGTCTATAGTATAGGTTCCTGATTTCAAGTATACTGTGTCGATATTGTTGTTCTTTGCATATTGTAATGCTGCATTAATTTGCACCTGGTCAGCTGTCCCGTCACAATTATAATCACCACTGCCATCTGTAGCTACAGATGTGACTGGTGATGAAGAGTCAGCTTGGGCCAGAGGAGCATTGATGCACAATAGCACAAATAACCCAATTAGTACTTTTTTTACGTTTTTTGTCATTAAAGACCACCTTACTGATGACCGTTTTTAGTTTTGATTGGTCCTCAAACTCCGTTATATAGGACTCATAATATATATAGCATTGTATATAACTGTATAACTTTATGGACATAAGTTATAGTTACATGTCCATGAACGACTTACTCATTAAGTAGCAATCAGCAAAGCAGACGTATCTACTAGCAGACTATTTACTTGAGCATTTTCAGGACTAAAGACAAGTTCATGCAGGGTTTGAACACAATGAATTAAAAATAAATATTATTTTCACTCCAGACCTCTGTATGGAGTAATGTTTCCACGATTCATATTGATTGATATTTCTGATCCAAACCTGTCCATCTGTTACTTCAAAAATGACAGTTTATAGCTGTCTGATCTGCAATTTGTATCATGCTTCAGTTTCATTGTGAATATAAAAGCCTTACTTCAGGCAGACCTATGTAAAATAAATAAGAGCATCACCATCCGAGATACTGACAGTGAAACTCAGAGTATTTTCAACATCTGCACTCTCGTTATTATCGGGTGCTATTTGTTAGATGCAGTGTCGTCAATACTTAGTTATAGCCTATGATCCTGATTGTTTCGATCAGGACCATAGAAGGTTATGTAATCGTTTACATCATTTATCAGTTACTGAAACGGTATGGGAACTGGTGACGGTGTTCACATCATCGCTCACAGTGACCTCAATGGTATGCGAGCCTGCAGATGAATCTTCAAGCTCCCATTCATAGGTTGTGGAAGTGCTGACCTCCAAGCCATCGATGACAATACTGTAGATGAGTTCGTCACCTTCAGAATCAACTGCCTCTACGCTGATATTGACAGTATCTCCTTCTTTAAACTCAGCAGCATCTGCAGGCTCAAAGAGGGTGATTATTGGTGCACGATTATCATTCACTGAAGTTGGCTCATCCGAAATATTCTCAGAAATATTATTCGAACTGGTATCGGAAGTATTTCTGGATGCTTCTGCAGTGTTACCGTATCTTCCAATGTTGATCATGTTACCGTTTGGTCCGGGCTCGTTACTGTAATCAGACACTGGATGTCCTGCATCGATAGCCGGACTTGTTACCGGATCAAGTATCCAGTCACCATCGGACCATCTTCCTGCAGCACTCTTTAAGTGGTAGTCACGGTCTGAGGGGTCTGCGAAGAGTGGGTCTGCATTTATATCGGTATCATATGAATCAATATTATTGTAGTTCCCGTTCACATTGTTCCAGACAACATTGTTTTCCAGAACGAACCTGTAGTTGCTGCCAAGACGGTTGTTGATGCCATAACCATCATTGGTCAGGACGGGTGAGTCTACAGTGTTTGTGATGATGTTATTCCTCACAATTGTTTTGTAGGTAGCACTTTGGGTATTGGCGAATCTCTGGCCATATGCTATTCCATCTCCCATACTACCGTCAATGACATTGTTCTCGATGATTGTATCGGTCCATCCATCTAACCAGATACCTCCTCCATAGGGATATCCGACCCTGTAATTGGTACCTGCACCATGGATGGTATTGTGGTGGATATGTACATCTCTTGCACTTGTGGCAGGCAAATCGTTAGCACCCGCACCTATTGCTAATACAATACCCATTTCGCGTGTGTCGTATATGGTGTTATAGGCAATTGTAGTATTATATGAATCATAGCTATTGTCGTGTTTTAGTAAATATATGCCAGAACATCCGTAAAGGGCATCTTTGTCAACCCACATAGTGTTGTTTGTAACCTTCATATTTGCGGAATCATCAAGCCTGATTCCACAATCGTGCGCAACAAGGGAGAGTGTGTTACCATCAACGATATCATGGTTTCCATACTTTATGAAAATGTCATCATGGCCGGTATCATGGATAGTATTATTCAGAATCTGATGGTGGCTTTTTCCACCGTTAAGCTTGATACCATCTCCCGGTATTTCTCTAATTACCATATCTTTGATTGTAATACGCTCCGAATCATAATATTGAATAGCTGGGAAGGAGTCAATTTCTTTCATTGCAGTTATTACATCTTGATTATATTTGTTACCGTCTAATGTGAATCCGCAAATCGTAATATTTTGACTGATCGTGACTGTTCCTGTGATCATTGGTGTGAACATATCAGCACGTGTAACGTCCCAATTTGCAATGAGTTTCACAGTTGCATCTGAATCACCTGTCAGTGTCATATCATTAGGAACCTTAATACTATCGTCTATAATATAAGTCCCTGATTTCAGGTATACTGTACTAATAGCATTTTTATTGGCATCTTGTAATGCTTCATTAATTTCCACCTGGTCAGCTATTCCATCGCAATTGTAGTCACCACTGCCATCACTGGAAACATAAATGGACGTTACTGATGAAATGGTGTTGTCTTTGGAAGCGCTCACTGTGTAGTTGTTCTCTTCACCGGCGGTGGTGTCGCCCGCTGAAGCAATTGCTGTCCCAAGGCTTAAGCCAAGGAGCAGACAAAGCATTAAAAAGCTTGTGATCTTTCTTCTATAAACCATTTTAGACCTCTCACTATTGAGTATGCAATAGCCGTTTTTCGGTTATCTGGGTCAAGCTGTCAAAAACAAGTCTATGGGTCAAACTTGTCCTTTGAAGAAAAACATGTATGACACGTTGGGGATGTGTCGTTATTTCGTCATGGGGTCAAGTGGGGTAACTATATTTTGTGACGAGCTCCTCGATAATATGCTTTGGAGTATATATATCCTTGCAGGTTCAAAAAAGACTTTAAGTTACTCGGAAATCATTTTAAAGCCTTTTTAGGACTTTTTTCAACAGAAAATTATTATTTACAATATATTAAAGCTGTAAATGTTAATTGTAATTCATGTTGTCAGAATCTGGCAGATCTTTGATATAATTTGTTCTTTTAAGAGCAACAAAGGCTTCAATTGTATCTTAGAAAAAAGCGGGAACAGCAAGTGCATTTCCAGCTCTTTAAAGCCCGGTTTTTAAAAATGAATATGTCCTTTAAGGAAATAAGTTAAAAAAGGTAGGTTCTTAAACGTAGTTGCTTGTCTGTTGCGATAATATATAGATAATAACTGGCAACAAGCATACCAGATGCTCCTACTATGATAAACTGGTCCACTCCGTACAGTTTCAAAAATATAAGAATAATTCCTGCAGGGATGAAATATAGTAAATTAGAAATAATTATCTTTACTACTCTGGACATTTTCACTTCTGCATAATGCATCATCTTCAGACATAAATATCCATATACCAGAACACCCGATACGGCAAAAAGGATCAAGGCTATCCTTGCATTACCCAGATAGCCTCCAATTGAAAGGGATAATATCCTAGTCGCGAAATTGAAAGCATTGAATTTGAGGCCAAATTGTTGTTTTTCCAATACCACATAGATCGAACTCAACGGAGAGGAAATGAACCATACAAAAGCCCATATGCTCAGGATCTGTGCATATACTCCTGCTTCGGTCCACTCCTGTCCAAAGACCACGCTGAAAATATCACTTCCTACAACCGTAACAGTAAGTATGGGAAACATTCCCACTATCACGAGGACCCTAAACACATTTTCGACAAGTGAATTCAAGTTATTTTCAGAACTGGCAATTGAAGCTCTCTGGAAGAACACCTGTGAAAGTGATTTACCGACGAAGTTCATAGGCATTTGAAGCAGACGGAAGCCCAGTGAGTAGAATCCTACAATGGCAGGTGAGAAAAAAAATGCAAGTAAAAATGCAGGAAGTTGCCACGATATGGAATTCAGAAGAGCAGACCAGCTGTCAATCAGTGGGAATTTCCGGTGTCTTTTCAGACCCTGTAACATCATTTTTGGATTAGTGTATGTTCTGAATAGTTTGTTATCATCTTTCCAGATCTGTGCTCCAAGGACAATTGTAGAGATAAAGTTCCCAACCAAACTTCCTGCAATCAAGCCAATACCTGTTGCATATCCACCAATACCGGCACCTATCTGGGTTCCTGTTGATGAAAGTGAGCTGGAAACGCGAGCAAAAGATAATCTTTTAAATTTTTTTGTTCTGGAGTTCCAGTAATTCAGCGCAAGAAATACCCCACTAATAAAGATAAACGGAGGTATCAGCCATACATAATCTCCAAGTTGAGGAGAATTGAGAACTAAAACAAGAGAGTTCTTGAACACGTATATTAATGGAATTGTTATTATCGATATTAATAGGACAATTGCAAGACTAAGGGCGAGAAGATTTACAGCATCTTCATCTGACTCTGGCAGCATTATTGAGAGTTCATATCTCAGACAGGCAATAACTCCTATGATTCCGGTAACGGAAATGAATAGAGCCCATACTCCAAAATCCTCTGGTCCATAAAGCCTTGTAAGTATGGGAGCTGCCAACAGAGCGACTATCTGAGCAAAAGCTGTTCCACCAACGAGTGTTAAGACATCAGATGCAAAGCTTTTATCCTTTTTTTGATGTGCTGGGCTCTCATTCTCTTTTGCCTCTGAATATTTCATTTCTTAATCCTTTTGTTTTAGAGTTCTTATCCAGTGTAAATTTGTATTATCAGTGTTACTTCTGAGAATCACTTATAATCCACTGTACAGTTCTATCAGTTTTTTTTCTTCATTTTCCCAGTTCAAGTTGTTTTTTGCAGTTTCGGTATTTCGCTTCATATTAGCATATTTTTTTCTATCGCTGAAAACTTCTGTAATATGTTTTGCAAAATCCTCTGGATTCTCACTATCCGCTAACAGGCCAATCCCGTATTTCAGTACATTCTCTCTCAGAAATGGATAGTCTGGAACTAATACTGGAATGTTGGCATGAATGTATTCAAAGAATTTGTTTGGGGCCATGTAATAATGGCTTAAATTATATTTTTCAGGATAGATCAGACCAAGATGTGCGATTTTTGTATATGAAAGCAATTCTTCGTGGGGAACTTTCCCTGTAAAATATATTTTGTGGTCTAATGATAGTTGTTTGGACAAGTCGATCAGTTCATCAAGGATAGGTCCATCACCAATAATGAGTAACTTATAATCGTTATTCAAATAGCCAATCGATCTTATAAGATTTCTCAAACCCAGGCCTTCCCTTATAACACCCTGGAAAACAACAACATTTTTGCTATTACACTTTGACCGAAGTTCACTTTTTGTATCGAATTCGTTGGAATTGTATAAAGAGGGACAGTTCATGATCACAGAGGGAGCATTTTTAAGGCTATAGCGCTGTTGTAATTCTTTGGCTATAAAATCATTGACAGTAATTACCAGATCCACTTTTTTGATAAGGAAACGCTCTAGATAAAAGTATGGGTTCTTATAGTTCTTTTTATTATCAAAATTCCTAATGAATAATTCATGAGAGTCATAAATTACTTTTGATCTGTTCCATTTTGAAGCAATATAGCATTCTAATAAGGTACTCATGTCATGCGCATGATAAATGTCTGCGTTTTCTTTTATTGAATGATAGATGAACTTTGATGAATACGAAAGCTTTCCCAGTAGAGTATTTTGTCTAATTTTCCTGTTCATCCTTTTTATGCAAAAACCATCCTTTTGTTGAACCGGCAGTATTCCATCATTGGATATTGCCCGGATAACTAACTCATATCCGTCTTTTGAGAGGGATGTGGCCTCTTTTAATACTCTTGCGTCGTTTATACAAGGATTTGTGACTAACATACAAATTTTGACCATACTACCGCCTTTAATTGAAATGCATAAAATTCACTCGATTTGAACAGGACTTTTAATAAAATACCTCTGCATGAGAATTTGAGTAAAGTTTATTCCTTTTTTCAAACTCTGAGTTCATCCTATCCCATTCTGGAATATCTGATATAATATCCACCATTCCTCCATCCCCTACTCTTAAACCGGACTCAAGGAAAGCTTTATTGCGCCAGACAATATATCCACTATTTCTCTGAATATTGCGCACGCTAAGAGAAGTCCGAAAACTATTATTATAATAGGGCAGCCCTAAACTTTCAGTCTGACTAAACTTTTGGAATGGTATATATCTTCTAGTAAAATAATCTGAATATAATTGGGAACCATATGGGACATACTCTAAGATATGGTTGAAACAAGCTACTTCCGCTGAATCAAAATATCTTCTTTCAGAGTCTATGCTATAATTAGGCTCCGGAGATGTGGATATTATTGAAGAAACCACAAGTACTGATAGAAGTAAAAGTGAAATAGTGTAAAAATAATTTTTACTTACCTTTTTAGATTGAAGAAGTTCCATTAAGTAAGTTAAACCCAAGGCCATCATAAAAGCTATGAATGGGCTCACTAACAATATAAATCTATCAAACCTAAAGAATGTCATTGTATTCCAGAAAAGTTGCAAAGGAGTGGGGATATATAGTGGTAGTATCAACAGCGAAATTAAAGCAAATACCTGTAGGTAACTTTTTTGATGTACATACCATGTCCCTCCGATTCCTACGAGTGCTAAAAAAGTAACTACAGAATAGCCTATGTTGTTGAAAATAAAAGACCATTGGTTACCTGCCTGGATAGTTGGTTTCATTGACAAAGACTCATAATTTGTAGAATCAAAGTACATTGCCGTTAATGATTGAGTAAAGGCATAGCTTACAAAAAGCCAATAAGCAATGAAACTAACTATCAGAAGTAGCACGTATGTTTTACTTATATAGCTACTTTTGTCTTGCATTATCTTACCTAGTACTATTTCAACAAATAGAATTAGGAAGAAGATGACAATTATTTGTGGTATTGATACCTGATGAACTAATATAATAAACATTCCGAATAAAAGGCCTAATATTTTTAAAAGAGGTGAATGTTTGCTATTTCTATTGTATATTAAATATAGTATGACAATAAAACCAATAAATGCCATAGTTCGTGTCACCATATACATGCCAGAATAAATAGTAACACTAAAAGTTGAAAAAAGCAAAGATGATAATAATGAAACTCTCTTATCGTTGGATATATTAATCATCACTAAATACACAAAAAATACAGAAATTGCAAACGCAGGTGCTGTTATTAGAAAATAAGAACTCTGGATGCTGGAACCAAGTAAGTATGAAACCTCGGATATAAAAATATGAAATAATGGAAAGTTTGCATAAGCACTACTTAAATCCATAGGGATAGTGTGACCTGACAAAAAAGTTACTTCTGATAGGAACATATGTGGCAATATATCAGTTCCACCAAAGTATAATGGATACTTTAAAGTAACACTATATATTAAATTTAATAGCAGCAAGAATATTTCAAACAAAACCATATGGGAACTACTTGATTTAGTGAATATCTGAATAAAGATCACAAAATATAATATTAATATAATTATTAAATATTCTAAAGGTCGAGTAGGAGACATGAACAGGATGATGAGACTTGATAAATAAAATATACAATATAATTTAATGCAATTCTTTTCACTGAAGTTGAGTAAACCAGAAGAATGCTCTTTTCTTTCATTTGAGTTTTTATAAATATAAGATAAAGTAATTGCAGCAAATATTCCTGGAACTGCTACTATTGAACCTCTTATAAGTAAGTCAAGTCTATTGAGGATAACTGCTGCCAGAACACCACTTAATATAGCAAAAATGATTAGAAATGGCAAAACTAAAGCTAAATTAATGATAATATTATCTCGAAGTGGTTTTTGAACCTTAATGATCATTGTCTACCTCATTAAGTTAACTAACCTTTTATCACTGCTCATAGTCAAATATGGATGATTCTTAACAGAGAAATTCCAGATTATAAATTTTCAGAGAAGGTTTATAAAATAACATCTCTATTCACAATATTATTTACGTGGTGTGGAAGTATAAATATGTTGGATTTGCTTAGCTATATTCTCCCACTGATATTGTTGGACATGACTCAGAATTTTCTCTTGATCCCACTTTTTATCCAAAGCAATGCCTATCTTCTCCGCCAGATCCTGTGAATCACCAGGTTCAACGAGTAGTCCGTAATCATCAGAAATTACAACTTCTTCACTACCACCATTGCGAGTGGCAACAACAGGCTTCCCACATCCCATTGCTTCGATCTGGACAATACCAAAACTTTCTCCATCTAAAAAGCTTGGAAATATCAATGTTTCTGAAGAATTCAGATATAGTGGTAAATCATCCCATTTAACTCTTCCAGTAAGAATTACAGAATCTTCAAGAGAATACTCTTTTATCAAACTCTCTAATTCGTTGTAGCTAGGACCGTTTCCTACAATATAGCACAGCAGATTGTCCAGCTGGAACTTTTGTTTCAGTATGCTTACAGCCTCGATCAGATTCTTATGTCCTTTATGCGGCAACAAATTGCCAATACTTACAATGACAATCGATTCAGAGGGAATTTGAAGCTTCTTTTTGGAATCTTCTTTCAAAAGGGGCTTGAACAAACTGTCATCATAACCATTCGGTATGACTTTTATTCTCGATGCACAGTTATCAGCAACATAATCCAGCAATAATCGTTTGTTCCTTTCCGAAACAGTAACAAACGTATCACAATTTTGAATTACAAAACTGATAATTCCATGATATCTTTTATAGAAATCGATCCATGAAAAATGGAATGTGACAACGGAATGTTTTTTTAACATTTTAGCTGCTGCGATTCCGCTAATTGAAGATATGAAACTGAAAATACCACCCGAGGTCTGGATATGAATTATATCGTATTCACTTCTTTTCTTATAAGATTCAATGATCAATCCTAATGTTCTGTAATATGTTTTTCTGAAACCATTTACTTCAGAAGGCTCCAATTCTTTTTTTGAGTCTCCCAGAAAGCTGTATGGAATTACAGTTGAGCCTGTTCTTAGTAGTGAATTCGTCAAATTAATAGTATGTGCTGAAACACCTCCTGCTTTTGCAATCGGTCCACACATTAGTACCCTTGTCATTTTACCATCTCTGCTCTTTCCAGATACGTTGACAAAGCTAACATCATCCAACCCTGACACCACCTCATATGAGGGATTTTGTTTGTGAAAAACCGATGTTTGTAATAGTAGAAGTAACCTGAATCATCCTGCATATTTGAAATGGTCCACCTGGCAATTTTCTCTGCAAAATCTAAGTATTCGGGTTCGTAGAGACTGAATTTACTGAAAGTGATTATTCCCTGGGCCTGACTATGAGTGTCGATCGGATAAAATCGAGGATATCGGAAATGACATCTGCCATCTTCAAGGAATTGCTTGTTTCGATAAAAGTCTATACCCTTTTGGACCGTTTCAAGTACAGTTGCTTTTTCATCCGTGGCAGCAAACGGTAAATATTCGATCAATCCATCCAATATAAATCCCTGATGAAAATCTGTTTGTATCCTTTCTTTTCCATTATGATATTTACTGTATACCCAGGAACCATCTGATCGTTGTGTTTTTATTAAGAGATCACAGAGATTGCGGGCTATTTCTTTCATTTCTTTATCATTCTCAAACAAATACATCAATTTAGATATGGTTTCTAATCCTAAAGCAGAAGCATTAATCACCATTTTGTCTTTATCCAATGGACTGTACATTAAATAGGAAAAGCCATCTTCTGTTTCTTTTAAAAGATAATTTCGTATGAACTGATAAGCACTTTGGCTCATGTCTTTCAAATCATCTCTTTGAAGTACGAAATAACTGTCAACTAGTGATTTAATGACGTTAGATGTTGTGATAACGTCGGGTACTCTGGGGGATAATATGTTTTTGTCAGCACTTGTGTAATTAAAATAGTGAGACCAGCAATCATAACCATATTCAGATTTGACCGACTCCTTTTTAAAAATCTCTATAGCGTTTAAAATATCGTTCTTATACTTATCATCCTTTGTGATATTATACATTTTAGAAAAGGATTGATTAAATAGACCCATGCCCTTCATATCAACTCCTTTATTTACCTTAAGGAGAGGTCTGAAATTTAGTGGAGAATATTTGTTAAATTGAGTTGCCATTATTTGAAGTGGTTTTTGATCCATGCAGATTTTCTTGACGAATTTACTATTCAATGCATCATAAATGTCCCAGCCACAATAATTCTCTTTTTTTGTCCAATCATAAAGAGATTTTTCTGATTCCCATACAAAATTATTATCATTTCCAATACCCACGCTCTCAACCCCCAACGTAAATAGTAGATTTCATCAATAAATATCTTGTCATCAACATTTCAATTAGTCCCAATTTTGTTCCATTCACTGAAATATCTCTGACATTAAAATGCGACCACAGTAAGCAACATTGACTATACACTTTGAAAACACTCGTATAATACTTTCTCCATTTTATTCCATGAATATTCTTCTTTGTATCTTCGTTTGGACCTAACAATCATCTTCCTGGTTTTTTCTGGATTCTTAAAGCACCAATGTATTTTCTCTGCCAGATCATCTGCATTTCCTGGCTCATAAAATAGCATTTCTTTCTCAGAAAAAGTCAAAGCCATTCCTTTTAATCTTGATGCGATTATTGGTTTGTCATGAATAGTATATTCAAACAGTTTATTTGGAACACCTCTTTCGTTGACCTTTGTCTTTAAGAAGGGAATTACGCAAACATCTGCGATAGAAATGTATTTTGAAAGTGTCGTTAAATCTACCCAACCTGTAAATTTGACGGAATCATTAAGATCTTTTTCAAGCACAATATCTTTTAAATATTGAAGGGAGGGACCATCGCCGACAACTATAAAGTAAATAGGGATTGTGTTTTTTAATAGTTTCACGGCATCTATAACAGTTTGAATACCTCTTCTTTTCCATATGGTCCCTTCAAACAGGACAATGAACTTATTATCATATCCATAATCTTCTTTCAATGCGTTTTCTATAGTATATTGTTCTAAATTTGGTGTATTCATCACAACAAAAATTTTATCAGGATCAACACTATTCCGGGATGAAATAATCTGCTTGTCATAAGAATTGGTGGCTATGATAGCATCTGAAAAATGAATTGCGAACCTTTCAATGATTTCTGCTGTTCTCGTTAAAATACCACTTCCTTTAAACTGCAAGTTACTTTCAACAGCTTCAGGAAGCATATCATGCAGGTCCAGAATGATTCTGGTACCATAAACAAGCTTAAATGGAATGGCTATCAGGATTAGATAATCTGGCGGATTATGTACATGGAAATATGAATATTTCTTTGAGCTTTGTGAAAGAAACAGCCGATAAAATGCTTTCATACTAAATACTATATGATTTATGAAAACAGCTGGGAAATTATCTGTTTTCAATTCTTCCGCGACTCTTATTATATTTATGTCATTTATTCTCTCCAGGCCCTGATGGTCTCCATAGTTCAGAGAAATAAAGTCTACGTCATATCCATTATTTTGTAGTGATCTGGCTATTTTCATCCTGTTAATATCTTTAGGTAAAGATCGATATGCGATCATGCAAACGCTGTGGTTTTTTTTCCTGTGAGAATTTATATTCTGAGTCATTCACCCTCTGAAATAGTTAAAATAATTAAGTTTCAATACAAATGTTGGAAAAGTACACTGCTACAAGGTTTATAAAGTTGAATTGGCATTTCTCTAAATATTTTTGTCCCAACCTTATATTGGATTTTATCACGCTTCATTAGAAATTGATTCGGTATGTCTGGGTAATAGCTATAATATAATTCAGTTTCAACAGCTCCCCATCTTTCTTTGAAAGTCATCAATCCTTTGTTATCGTATGATGTACGTCCAAAACTGTAGTATTTATAATTATTTACACATGCATCTTCAATACTTTTCCATACCAGTATGTTATTAGGACGTAAACTCAGGTGGTTGGGATTGTGAGCTGCATATCCAAAAGTAACTGTATCTTTAAAATACTCAAAAATTCCCCCTGCAATGATCTCATTGTTATATTTTGCAACATATAGGACAACATATTCATTCATCAGCTCAAACAGGTTTTTAAAAAATTTCCATGGATGAGATGGAACTCCAATTCTTTTCTTAGTAGTGCAGTTTAGCTCAAAAAAACTTTTCAACTCTTTTATGTCCTTAGTAGAGTAAACCTTAACCCCGTGCTTAATTGGTTTTTTAGTTGAACTTCTAGCACCTCTGCTTATTTTTTGCCAAACTTCACTAGGATGAGTGGATAGTTCTATGGTATGTACACAAAATAATTTTTGAATATGGAATTTATCGTGATTTACTTTACCTCTAATTTCAATGCATCCAGCATTTAATCCATGGTAAAGATTTATCCCCTCTTCTAACAAAAGATTTCTCACATCTTCGGACCCAATACAACTACTACTGTAAGTAAATGGCATTGTGCAAAGCATATTCCCTCTCAGTTTACTTCTGACATAGAACAAGGCCAATAATCCTACAATATTTCCACATTCATCTTTTGCAAATAAGTATTTGGGTTTATAGTCAAACGTTTTTTCCAAAAATTGTTTCCATTCAGGGGTATGGTAAATAGTTGCATCATCACACATGTATAGAAATTTTTTCCACTCATATTCGTTAACATTTTCTGTTACTTCTACCATGTTCTTGCCATTCGTAAAAACTTCTTCCCCAGATTAATTATCATATCCTTTGAATAAAAAAATACCCATTCAAAACTATTTGATGACCATCTTTCCGGATGAGTTAGGATATAGAAATTGCTGACATTACCACTTTCGATCAATTCAATAAGGTCATCAGTCGAGTCAACTTTAATGCTTTCTGTTTTATTAGGAATGAAATCTCTCAAACAATGATCGAAATTCCAGTTCCTCCCCGTATCACATAGATAATTAACAGAATTGTCGATAGACAAATAAGCTTCACCGAGAATTCCAAAATCCCTATAGTCATATTTTTTCCATAGATCCCGATTATCATGTTTTGATAAAGGTTGTCCATGCATACAAACAGTTTTAACATCATACAGATCCTGGAATTTATCTAAATTGGCCTTGAAGAGTTCTATTGCATTCTCATAATTTCCCTTACACTCATTCAATACCTCGTAATGATATCCGATCTCATGTCCCATTCTACTGACTTCAGTTATGATCTCTGGACAAAACAGGTTATCATTGACTGTTCTAAAATAGTAAGTTGCCTTTATATTCAGTTCCTGCTCGATCTTGGCAGTTTCCAGTGCTTTTGGGGGATTCCTGTCAATATCATGTCGCATCATTACATATTTATCAGGCAGTTCCTTTGCCATCATGTACTCAGCAAGAGTGATTGGGGAAAAGTTGTTCCTTTCTAACGAAGAGCAGAGCTGCTTATATTTATCGAGTGTAAAGTCAAAATTATTGTCTCTGTTCATAAAGAACACTTCCATCCAAATAAATCATATGATCTCAATAATTCTTTCTCCATTCTGTCCCATGAATATTCTTTTTCGTACCTTCTTTTGGTGCCAATGGTCATCTTCCTTACCTTATCTGGATTTTTAAAGCACCATAGTATTTTTTCTGCAAGATCATCTGCATTCCCAGGTTCATAGAATAATATTTCTTCCTCAGAAAATGTTTGAGCCATACCTTTCAATCTTGACGCAACTACTGGTTTATCATGAATAGTATATTCAAACAGTTTATTTGGAACACCTCTTTCGTTGACCTTTGTCTTTAAGAAAGGAATCACGCAAACATCTGATATGGAAATGTATCTTGAAAGTGCCTTTAAATCTACCCAACCTGTAAACTTAATGTGATTATTGAGACCTTTTTCAGTTACAATATCTTTGAGGTTTTGCATGAATGGGCCATCGCCAACAATCAGTGCACAAATCGGAATTTTGTCCTTTAACAAGTCAACAGAATCAATAATGGTTTGAATGCCCCTTCTTTTCCATATGGTCCCTTCAAACAGGACAATGAACTTATTATCATATCCATAATCTTCTTTCAATGCGTTTTCTATAGTATATTGTTCTAAATTTGGCGTATTCATCACAACAAATATTTTATCAGGATTAACATTATTCCGGGATGAAATGATCTGTTTGTCATAAGAATTGGTGGCTATGATAGCATCTGAGAAATAGATTGATAATCTCTCAATTATCTTTGCCATTTGTGTTAAAATACTACTTCCTTTGAAACGCAGATTACTCTCTACAGATTCGGGAAGCATATCATGCAGGTCCAGTATGATCCTGGAGCCATAGATAAGTTTGAAGGGAATAGCTATTACTATAAGAAAATCTGGTGGTGTATGAATATGAAAATAAGAATATCTTTTTGTTCTATTCAAATCAAGGACCTTAATAAAAGCTTTTACGATAAAGGTTAAATAATTTTTTAGCAGATCAGCATATCCTTTTCTTATGTGGTCGCCATTTATTCGAATAATATTAACACAGTCTATTTTTTCTTCCGGTTGTTGATTATCGTCTAATATACAAATGAAATCAACATTACAGTTTTGTCTGCACAAAGACTGAGCTATCTTTAACCGATTCATGAATTTAGGTATGGAACGATATGCGATCATACACACATTGGTTTTTTCAGCTTGTGTTCCTTTGATAAGTGACATCAGTTTACAACCTTTACGTTAATTCACTACCTTTATCTTTAATATTTATAGATTTATACACGCACAATAGTTCATTTGTAACGGCTATATGCAATATGCATTATATGTATATTCGATGTGCATTATGAAATATAATGGATTACCTCAATGCAACTGTATTCTCTTAAATGATGTATTAAACAATGTATTTATTATTGTAGGAAACACTGAGAAGGACAGAAACAGAAGGGCAGAAACGAATGACCGTTTTCTACTCACCAAGTGGCTGATTAGAAAAAGCGGCACAAGAATTCTTTTGAATAACGCAAGATGTAAAATCATATTTAAAATAGTGAAAGTAGGTATTTGCCATTTACAACAACTGGATCGCAGCCTCCGGAACTTTAAATAAATAAACTTTCGATCATGTCTTTCCTAATAAGACCACATTCCTATTACATTTAAATCCGGGTTTGCTTTGCTTTGGCAGGATATTCTTTGAATCTACAATATTCCGGTTTCTCATCCTTTGGCACAAGATATCAAGATCCATTTCTTGAAACTCAGTGTGGTCCGTCAACACAACAATACAATCGCTTCCCTCCACAGCTTCCTCTAGACCTATGATCGGATACTCGAACTCCCTGACAAAGGGATCGTAGATTTTAATAGAATACCCTTCCTTCTCAGCTAATTTAATGAACTTGATTGCAGGAGTTGCTCTGGTATCAGCTATATCTCCCTTATAAGCGACCCCGAACACGGTGATCACAGGATTCTCGATACCATTGACAAGTTCTTTAACCTTCTTAAGAACATGAATGGGCATTGAATCATTTATGTTACGGGCTAAGGTTATCAGGCTACTGTTGTTTGCGTTCTCAGTGAGGAACCAGGGGTCAATTGCTATGCAGTGGCCGCCTACCCCGGGACCGGGTTTGTGGATATTCACCCGGGGGTGCTTGTTTGCTATCTCTATGGCCTCCCATATGTTGATATTATAGTCTTCGGCAAGCATGCCGAGTTCATTGGCAAGGGCTATGTTTACATCACGATAGGTATTCTCCATGAGCTTTATCATTTCCGCTGTGGTACTCGTTGTGAGGTAGAGATTGCCTTTGACAAAGCTTAAGTACAGGTCCCTGGTTAGTTCAATGGCTTTTTCATCAAGTCCTCCAATGACTCTGTCGTTATTGACCATCTCATCGAGAGTATTGCCGGGGATAGCACGTTCCGGGCAATGTGATATGTAGAAGTCCCTGGATGATTTCAGGCCGGACTGTTCCAGTATCCGTCTTATCCGTTTCTCACAGGTCTTTGGAGGGATAGTGGATTCGATAATTACAAGGTTGCCTTTTTTCAGGCATGTGGTTATCATCTCACAGGCCGAGACAACATATTTCAAGTCCGCCATACGGAGCTCTGCATCAAAAGGAGTGGGAACGGCTACGAGGAACACGTCAGCTTCTTCTACTTTCATACTTGCTCTGAAGCTTTCCTTTTTACACACTTCTTCTAAGAGTTCCTGAAAGCCTTTCTCTTCAAAAGGCATACTGCAGCCTTTAAGGGTGTTTATTACTCTTTCGTTGATGTCCACTCCAACAACATCGATTCCATTGTTTGCAAACAGGAGTGCAGTCGGAAGGCCGATGTAGCCCAGTCCCAGAACACATATTTTAGTCATAATGGCATCTCTTATATTTATCTATAAATTTGGCAACCAATGATCCTGTCAATTGTCAATTTGGCTGCATCCCCGCTTCCATAGGGATTATCCCAGCTTATCCCCGAAGCTGTCATCCTCTCTACGAACTTAGCTATATTGCCGTTCATCCCGGCTATGATATTAGCTCCCACATCAACTGTCTCAGGCCTCTCAGTATTGTCCCTCAGCGTAACACAGGGCACACCAAGTATGCATCCCTCTTCCTGTAATCCTCCGCTGTCTGTGAGTATGAGCTTTGCACCGCCTTCGAGCTGCAGGAAATCCAAATATCCGACCGGATTGATGATTTTTGTACCTTCGGGAATCTCCAGGTCGAATTCTTTTATCATCTTTACAGTTCTCGGGTGGGCAGGGAAGATGATCGGCAACCTGAATGTCTGATATATCTGTTCAAATCCAGCGAGTATCCTTGAAAGACGTTCTTTTTTATCGGTGTTCTCTGCCCTGTGAACAGTTGTCAGGAAATATTCACCTTCTTTCAGGTTCAACTTAGACAGGGTATGCCTGGTTTGCTTTGAGATCTCCAGATTCTGGTAGACCGCGTCCACGACAGTGTTACCGGTAACGAATATTTTCTCTTTCGGGATACCCTCAGCAAGGAGATATTCTTTTGAATTCTCTGTAGGTGCAAACAGGTAATCAGAGATGTGATCAGCAATTATCCTGTTTATCTCCTCAGGCATAGTCCGGTCAAAGCTTCTCAGACCAGCTTCTACATGTCCTATTCTGATATTGAGTTTAGATCCGGCAAGCGCACCGGCAAGTACGGTATTGGTGTCACCCTGGACCAGAAGCACATCGGGCCTGTCCTTTATCAGCACCTCTTCGATGCCTTGGAGCATCCTGCCGGTCTGCTGGCCATGAGTACCGGAGCCCACGTCGAGATTATACCTGGGTACAGGTAACTTCAGATCATCAAAGAATACTTTGTCCATTTCGAAACTGTAGTGCTGGCCCGTGTGCAGAATATAGTGATCAATGCCCAGTTTCTCACATTCCCTGATGAGCGGGCTCATCTTAATTATTTCAGGGCGTGTGCCGAGGATGATTGCAATCTTCAATTTCCCACTCCTTTCCCCGCCAATAGTCTCAAAGGCTTCTCTGGACTTTCCCTAAAACCCAATTTATTCTTCCGTCCCGTTCTCTTTAATTTCTCATTTATCAGCATCATTTAGGAACGCACCCCCCTATCTGTTCCCTGATCTGTCAGTATTGTTTTAACTTATCACCAGTGATATCCACTTTTTAGCGGATCAGTCCTCAGCATTATCTTAAGAACATCCCCTTTCGATCCCGTGATATCATTCTAGGAGATAGTATTTATAATTTTGAATCCGGCTTTTTATTAAATCGAAATACCGCTTCAGCAGGATTACCCCGTGCAATGCAATTTGAAGGAATGTCTTTACTAACAATTGATCCAGCTGTGACTATTGAATTTTCTCCAATAGTGACCCCCGGTAGTATAGTAACACCTACAGATATCCAAGCTCCCCGTTTTATAGTTACAGGTAATGTTTTTGTAAAAAGTCTGGATAATTGAGGATGAGATTCACTAAGATACGAAGGAGGAGAGGTATGAACCAATATTAGATTTTTCCCACTGAGAGCCACATCGTCTTCTATAGTGATCATATGCGGATGTACGGGATCAATATAAACTTCAAAGCCAATGAACACGTTTCTCCCAATATTAACTCCTCTGGCCCTTTGACACTTTACCCTCATACTTGGTGTCATGGGCACGTATAATGCAAACATTTGGATATAACGACCCACCATTGCTTTAGCAAGCGATATAAGGTCTTTTTCTTCCAATACAGCTGTCCCCATTCCTGATTTGATTTTCCGGTAGAGATAATTGTCAGATTGCATAACAACACTAAAACTACATTTTGGTATTACAGAATATCATAGTCGTATACTCATCCTTCTTGAATACATTGAATATATATTCAAAGTTTTAATGGGCGGCAACAAGCCTCTTCCATAACTTCAAAATACACTGGACTATGCTCAGGACTATTTCTCTTGAATTGTTTTATCGCCATTAACAGCAAGTAGTCTGTAATTTCATATCCCCCACAAACTTCGATTTTGGTGCTGGTGTGATTTAATTAGCACCCATTTTAACCACAGAGTTCACTGAACTCCGCATGTCCTCCCCATATGACAATTGTAAGAGGTAGTATTTATACTTTAAAATAAGCTATTATAAAAATCATTAAATCCGATTATGAAAAATGATTAAGTGACTTTATTCAGATGTTTTGATCCTACCTGCCATTCCTTATATACAAGTTAGGCTAAAGGAGAAAAGGGTATCAGGATGGAATTCAAGATTTTGAACATATCATCCCGTATTTCTCTGGAGCATATACCAGGCTTATGGGAAGAGAATGATATTCTTATCCTTATAGTAAACATGAACGATTATGGTACACCGGATGCTGGATACCTTGATAATATGGAAAAGGAGCATCTGGACAGATTACAGACCGGGTATTTCAAAAAAAGATTTATCACTTCCAGAATGGTCCTAAAATGTACTCTATGTGTTCTCCTTGATGAGCGGTCCGTTCTAGATATTTCTCTCTATAAGGACGAATACGGGCGAATCCATGTGCGTGACCATAATGAACTGAATATCTGTATTTCGTATACAGAAGACGTATTCTTCCTGGCAATATCGACGATAGAGGTTGGTATTGATGTAGAAAAAAAGAGAAAATTGCCTTTTAAGAATATCCCAAAGTATATGCAGGCAGAAATGTCATATGACAGTGAATGCGCAGCAGATCTCCAATTCTTAGTGAAATGGACTCTGAAAGAAGCGTATTGCAAATTTTCAAATAAAAGCATTTTTACTCATCTCAATAAGGTCGTGGATACTAATGATATAAGTTATTCCAGTTACCTGATCAATGGCAGGTATATACTTACGGTTGTTACTGATTCTGACCAGTATACAATTAACACTAATTTCTTTAAAAAGATATATTAAAATTTATATGCTATTCCATGTATGTCTTCTCAAGAGCTTGATTTTGCGTTTTCGGATTACATATCACTGAAGATAAATTTTTAATAGAATAACCAGGAATGAACATTCCTGTCATTATGAATTATTCTTATATATCATAAGCACGTTGATTACTGCGGGAGGGAATCAGTCGATATTTATGTATTAGTTGTACTGAATTGTATGCTGATTCTCACAAGGGGGTGCGGATAGCGCATGGAACAAATAAGAAACGATATAATTTACTTCTTGAAAAGTCAATCTTTCATGGACAGTGATACTCAGTTCGCTGAAAATGAATCTCTCACCAAGGCCGGGATCATAGATTCTATTGGTTTGCTGGAGCTTCTGGATCACATAAGTGAGAGATATTCAATAGAAATTCCGGAAGACATGCTAACTCCGGATAATCTGGACTCACTGCAGGGAATTACCAATCTGATAGTCAAACTAAAAACAGAGAGATCATGAGAATTGATTCCTTTATAACTAGAACTGCAAAAGAGGATCCTGGTAAGATCGCCCTGGAAGAAGGCGAAAAAACGATTTCTTATGGATTTCTTGATAAAGACATAGGCAGAATCGCCTCATCTATGATGGAGTTTGGGCATTGCAGATTTGCAGTATTGGCAGAATCTGGCATACAGTATATAGAGATGCTTATGGCAGTTTATAGGTCGGATAATATTGCGATACCTCTTCCGATCGAACTGGCAATGTTCAGTCTGGAACATATTCTTGATACTGGTAATATCAGGCATATAATTGTGACAGAGGTACAGTACACAAGGTTTGGGGAGAGTTTTTTCGATCGTTTTGCAACAGTGATAGTCGTTTCGGAGGATGGCTCTGTAAACACTTTACATAAAATGATCTTAGAGGAATCCAATGATCCACACCTCAGACTGGTGTTGTACACGTCCGGTACAACCGGAAATCCAAAAGGTGTAATGTTAAGTGACAGGAATCTGGTCGCAAATGCAGATTCCATTATAGAGGTACTTGGAATCAAGCCTGATGATAAGGCTGCACTTGTTATATCTCCACATCATGCTTTTGGTAATTCCATCATTGATTCCCATCTGGTGGTCGGAGGGTCCATACGCATAGGATCTATGAGTTTCATAGGTTCTGTCTTCAGCATGATGAAGTCGGGGGTATCTATGTTCTATGGAGTTCCCAGCACTTATCGCCTGCTGCTTCGGTATCCGGCGAAGTTCAAACAGGCTTTCATGAACATAAAGGTTGCTGCGACGGCAGGCGGAGCTATTGACGATATCATTGTGAAAAATCTGAAAGGTTCGAATCGCGATTTAAGGGTGGTGCCTATGTATGGTCAGACCGAGGCTACAGCCCGGCTCGCCTACCTTCCTTCAGAAGATGTGGACAAATTTGTTGATTCAATAGGAAAAGCCATTCCCGGTGTTACATTGGACGTGTTTGATGCAGATGGATGTTCTGTCGGACCGAACATAACAGGTGAACTGGTTGCCAGTGGCGACAATATAATGCTGGGTTACCTGGATGATGAGATTGCCACAGGAAAAAAGATCATCAATGGCTGGATGCACACCGGAGACCTTGCAGAGAAGTTGCCCAATGGTTATTTCAGGTTACTGGGACGCAAAGATGATATAATAAAGATAGGCGATCACCGTATCAATCCAAGGGAACTTGAAAGGTATATACAGAAGAACATCGATGTTTCCGGAGTTTTTGTTGTTCCGGTGCCCCACAATATCCTGGGAAATGCTATCTGTCTCATGGTGATGCCCAACAGTAGTACTGATGTTGCTTCGGTTCTATCTTTCTGTAGAAAGAATCTGCCTGGCTACCTATGTCCCTTAGAGGTGTTATGTATCGATCAACTTCCGCTGAGCGAGAACGGGAAAATATCCAATAGATCTATTATAGAAGGTTATCGAAATGTCAAGAATAGTATGTGAAAAATGTATTCTGGACTCGGATGTTCCGGGTATAAGTATCGATGAAGATAGCGGGCTTTGTCAATTCTGCCAGACATATGAACCTCTTTCTCCTCAAGAAAAAGATGGATATCTTGCTCAGATGGAAGCATTGTTCCGAGAGGGAAGTGGCAAGGGAGAATATGACGTGATATTTGCACTGTCCGGTGGCAAGGATTCTTCATACACTCTTTATGAACTGAAAAGAAAATACCCTTTCCTGAATGTAATGGCTGTTCAGTTCGATAATGCTTTCATATCTGATAATGCAATTGAGAATGCAAAGAAGATGTGTGAGATCACAGAGTGTGACTACTTCAGACTGACAATGGGGGATGAAGTACTATATGACACATTCCGCAGGGCTGCCCTGTCCTGTGATGCATTTCCCAGATTTGCCAAATACAGGGCAAGTGACATATGTAATACCTGTATCGGCATCATCAAACAGAAACTGGTAGAGATGTCCATTGTTCACAGAGCACCCTTCATTGTGTTTGCATTCACACCGGGCCAAACCCCAAACCCTATTATCAATCTGTCTACCAGCTTTGTAAAGTGGTCAAGAGATCTTTTTGATGACCAACTACAAAAGATAGGTATTGATGACAGGGATGAGAACTTTGTTATAAAAAAGGAAGTAGTTGAGAACATGGACAATGTTGTTCCAAAGATCATACATCCTTTATGCCTGTGGGATTATAATGAAGAAAGGATTCTGGAAAAACTAGTTGATATCGGATGGAATCCTCCTGATATCAACGACAGTAACTCGACCAACTGCACGCTGAATTCATTTGCATGTTATAATCATTTGCAGAAATATGGGATTCATGCCTATGCCTTTGACATTGCAGGAATTGTTAGAAGTGGTGATATGACTCGGGAAGAGGGACTGAAAAAACTCAATCAGGAATTATCTCAGCCTCTGATATTGAATGCTGCGAAGAAACTTAACTTAAAAGTGGAATAATTTAGGGGATTAATACTATGCAGATATTGGATGAACTGAACAAAGACATTGATAAACTATCTCTGGACCTCGGGGGTTTTATAAAACAGAATGTTGTTGATTTCAGGAAGAAAGGAGTGCTTTTAGGTGTCTCGGGAGGTATTGATTCCGCAGTGGCCCTTACACTTTCTGTACAGGAGCTGGGGGCGGAAAATGTGTACGGTCTCCTTCTCCCTGAGAAAGAATCTGCTCCTTCCAGTACGCCTTTGGGAGCAGAAATATGTGAAAGTCTGGGAGTGCAATATGAAGAGGTGCCTATCTCTCCTATACTTGAATCACTTGATATCTATAATAAGAAGGATCAGGTCATAAAGCGAGCCTGTCCGGAGTACGACCCGGAAGTACATAAAACATCACTTGTATTGCCTGATTTCCTGGATGGGGGTTTGATTAATGTTCCATATATTAAGCTGGCAAAAGACGGTGAGGTCATTGCACAGCACAGGTTGAAGGCAAGTGATTATCTGGAACTCATAGGATTGCAGGGCGTTAAGCAACGATCAAGAATGATTGTTCAGTATATGTATGCTGAAAAAATGAACTATGCCGTTTGCGGGACGACCAACAAGACCGAAATGGTTCTGGGTCAGTTTGTGAAATATGGGGACGGAGGTGTGGATATCGAACCGCTGGCTGATTGCTACAAGACTCAGGTCTATGCTCTGGCAAAACACCTAGATGTCAATGAGGCGATAAGAGAGAGACCTCCAAGTCCCGATACGTGGAGCCATTACACGTCTGATCAGGATTTCTACTGGCGTATGCCCATGCATACAATAGATCAGTTACTTTATGCTCAGGAACATAAGCTTCCCCTGGATGTGGTCAGGGAGAACACAGGGTTGCCTGAAGAGAAAATAGTCAGAGCCCAGAAGCACTTTGATGTCGTCAAGAAAAATACAGAGTACATTCGTGCTGTTGCACCTGTGTTCACTCTAAATGGCAACCACTGAAAATGCTTTCGGGTAAAACTGTACTGGTTACCGGGGCAAGCAGGGGGATCGGGAGAGCTACGGCCCTGCTTGCTGCAGAGAACCATGCTCACGTGATCATCAATTATAATAAGGGTGAAGACCAGGCAGCTGAGCTGGTGGATCTGCTCTGCAAAAAAGGTTTTCACTCTTCGATGATCAAAGCCGATGTCTCATCCGAAGATGATGTGAAGGGGATGTTCAAATACATAAAGGAGAATTATTCAAAGCTTGATGTACTTGTCAACAATGCAGGAGTTATGAAAAATAGTCTCCTGGCACTTTCAAATACAGAACTTTTCAATCATACTATTGATGTCAATCTGAAAGGAATGTTCCTGTGCACCAGACATGCAGCTAACATTATGCGAAAACAAAAATCTGGACGGGTCATCAATCTTTCATCTACTGCAGGACTCAACGGGGATGTCGGACAGACTGTGTATTCAGCAAGCAAAGCTGCAGTTGTGGGATTTACAAAATCCGCAGCAAAGGAACTGGGCATGTATGGGATAACTGTCAATGCTGTAGCTCCGGGTCTTATTGAAACGGACCTGATAAAACATATTAAGGCTGACGTCCGGGACAAAATGCTGTCCAACATTGCCCTTGGACGAATCGGCATACCGGAAGATGTCGCAAAAGTGATATTGTTCCTGAGTTCGGATCTCGGGAATTATGTCAGCGGTGAGGTCATCGTGGTGGATGGCTGTCGGATCATGTGATTTTAATCGACATCAGACTGTCATCGAACTCATCATTTTTATCTGCTGATTATTGAAATCAAAAATAATGATCTATTAAATATATCCATTTAGATTGTTTTGTCTATTCTATACTATATACTTATAGCACCAAAGACCTATTCTGCAGTATGCTCATATTTGGCCATATAGGCATCACTCTGGGAATATTCTTCATGCTCGGCTCTCTTTTTCCCGGAATTAAACCTCATATTGACTACCGATACGTTGCATTTGGGTCCTTGCTTCCGGATCTCATTGATAAACCGATAGGAAGAGTGATTTTAGCAGAGTCTGTTGCAAACGGAAGGATCATTGCACATACGCTGGTATTTTGCATCCTTCTGTTTTTGTTGGGATATTATTTTTATCAGAGTCGGGGTGATGCAAGGGTGATCATTATAGCTGGAGCCTCATTTTGCCACTTGCTTGAAGATCAGATGTGGACAGAGCCAACTACCTTTTTCTGGCCGATGTTCGGATGGAGTTTTCCATATAAAGCAAGTTATGGGAGTTCAATAGATTATTCACTCGAAATGTTAAGCAGGTCATTATCTGCGGATTTCTTCCAGTTTTTTAGTTTGGAGTTGATCGGCTTTATTGTCATACTCCTCATTATAGTAATCAGCCTTTGGAAGAAATAGACTTATATTGGATGAACTGCATCCATAGAATCTGTATTTTCTGTGTTTCTTTCTTGTATAGTGTTACTTTTGGCGGATTTAATGGTGCTTTATTCTACGGAAAACAAAAATAGTTGTGAAAGACCTGAAATCTTTTATTTTCCATTTATTATGGCATTCATATCATACTAAAAAAATGTTTTTCTTTTGCAATAACGATTATGATCAACAAAAAATAACAATCATAGATTATGATCGGCAAAACCGGCCAAAATCACCGATCATAATCGACAGTTAAAGCGATATAAGCAACAATAGAAGCATTGTGTCACTAATGGAGATTTTAAAATGAAAATTTCCACCGGAAGAATATGCCGGAAAAGGAGGTCAATGTCTTATATTAAAGTCAGAATTCCCCCGGGCAACTACCTCACATACCCTTCATCCTTCAAACTCACATACCTGCCGTCCCCGATGACAACATGATCCAGCACGTCTATTCCCAGTAACTTACCACCTTCCGCAAGTTTTTCGGTCACCGCGATGTCCTCCCTGCTTGGTGTGGGATCTCCTGATGGGTGGTTATGTGAGAGGATGACCGAAGCGCATGACTCTATAAGTGCTGCCTTGAACACCTCTCTTGGATGTACGATGTTAGCATTCAGGCTGCCGATGGAGATCACTTCTTCCCGCAAAACATGATTCTTGGTGTCCAGGAGCAATGCCACCAGTCTTTCTCGCTTATGTTCGCGCATCTTTGGGTAAAGGAGGGAGTACACATCAGCAGGGGACCTGATCTTGCGCTTTGGTTCGTCTGTGAATCCTTCCAGCTTACGTGCAAGTTCGAATACGGCTGCTATCTGGGCGGCCTTTGCGGACCCGATGCCGTGGATCTGCGTGAGCTTGCTAACGTTTGCCTGGCTGAGCTGCTTGAGGCTGTACTCCGAGAAGATGCGGCTGCACATATTGATAACATTCTCCTTCCGGGACCCGGTACGCAGTATGATGGCCAGCAGTTCCGAGCTGGACAGCGCTTCGGGACCATACTTCAACAATCTTTCCCTGGGGCGTTCATCCTCGGGCATCTCACGAATGCATATCTTGTACTCGTTCATGCAAGCCTGAATAATTTTTACATTTATAAATTATTCGAAAAAAGTCTATTATAATTTAATATTTATTTTGATTTTATTTCAATGAGTTGTTGAAACAGACGCTTGCTATATTCACTCTCATGGAAGTTTTAATAGAAAAGTATAAAGTAAAGGAAAAATAGCTGCTCTGCAGTATGTTTTTAGATAAATGTATTAAGGATACTTCTCTTCTGTTTTTTGCAATATAATCAATGCAAGGACGCTAAGATACAGGTAAAGTTCTGTGCATCTTGCTTGTTGGCTTACACTGGGGGGATTCATGTTTCTCTCCTATAAGCGGAATATAACTAATATAACCAGATTTGTGGGTGACACCTTTAATCTGAACAATACTTGAGCAACACTGCCAGATTACTTTCTTGTAATAAGGCAATTTATTTTTGTCCAAAAATTCACATAAGTATAAAATCAATATCGGCTATTATTTTAAAATAAATCTAATAGTTAAAAATAAAGAAATCTTAAGGAGGGTGGTATCAAAAAAATTTTATACCAACTCAATTTTTTGTGTTATTGTTTAGTTTATTGCTGTTTGGTTGTGCAAAGTAACAATGAATTTTCTTCAGCAGATAATTTTGATTCTCATATTAAAGAATATAAAAGAAAGTCCATTGTTCATGGCAAACAAGGGAAACTACTCTGGATTCGATGGATCTATTTCAGGCTTTAGTCCAAATTGCCTTATTCGTCGTATACTTATACCATGAATAATCATAATCACTTTTCATGAAAGTCATTTGTGTGGCAGGCTATAAGAAGACCGGCAAAACGACGTTGGTCACCCGTCTTGTTAAAGCTCTTTCTGAAAAAGGATCAGTGGGTACGGTCAAATTGATGTTCCATCATCGTTTCAACCCCGCAGACACCGATACCGGAAAACATTTTGATGCAGGTGCGCAGGGTGTAGTTGCCATAACTGAAAATGAGCTTGTTACCATCAAACGAAATCCAAATCTTGAAGAGGCCCTCAATTCTCTGGCTGACATGGGTATGGACTTTGCCGTAGTGGAGGGTGCAAAAAGCAGCCGATTACCAAAGATAGTTCTTGGTGGGGCAGGGGGGGATGAAAACATCAGCAATGTCGTTGCCAGGCTTCCCGAAAGGGCGGACTGGGATATCAATGAACTTGTGAATCTTGTTCTTAAGCAGGATGAATGGGTTACCCTGGGGTCCCTGATCATGAAGGTCAAAAGCAATCCTGATATCAGGTTCTCAGGAGGCATTGCCACGTTCACGGGTATAGTCCGGCAGGTCACTGGGGATGCCCATACAACGGCCCTCGAATTCGAGAAATATGCCGACGTTGCCGAGAGTGCAATGGAAAGGATCTGCACCGAGATGAAGCAGAGGGAAGGTATAATTGATGTCGTTATGTATCACAGGGCCGGCCTTATCAAAGCAGGAGGGGATATCGTCTATATAGTGGTCATGGCAGGTCACAGGCAAGAGTTGTTCGTGACCCTTGTGGACTCTCTTGAACGGTTAAAAGAAGAAGTGCCAATATGGAAAAAAGAATTTACTATAGATGGTGATTTCTGGGTTCACGACAAAACGCAGGAATAAAGTTTTCTTCTCTTACTGCAGCTGGCTATCTGTTCTTCAGTCCCATCTGCTTATCGATCTCTTCAGCGATCTCTTCGAGTTCATTGAATATGCGCTCGGAGTCCTTCCTCATTTCCTGGACTGCAGCCTTGAGGCTTCCTCCCCGCAGGCAGAGTCTCCTTCTTTCCCTGTAGATAAGCCCTGAATTGATGAGGTTGCGTACGTGGTGATTGACCCTGGAGTGTGTGATCTCAAGGCTCTCTGCAATTTTTTCAGGTGACACTTTTTCTTCATCTGCGGACATCTGATGCAGCAGGTCCATGACGATCTTTGTTGCAAGGTTTTCTGTATCCCTTCCTGATGACAATCCAAAGCTGTTGCACAGCCAGTGGATATCCTGTTCGAGCTCTTTATCTCGTGGTTTTTCCAGTTTGACAAGTAATATCTGCTGTGCCATGTTTTCTGTCTATCTATTATATCTAATATAAATCTTTCTATTTTAAATAGATATCATATCAACAAAAAATAAATTAAAGCTACTTTGTACAAAATGTTTATATATATGATTGCCGATATAGTTGTCTGTGATCCGGTGTGATGCCGGACAAAACCCGGAGGATTATTTATATGATTATAAGGCCAATCGGAGAAAGAGTGTTGATCAAAGCTATCAAAAAGGCAGAGGTCACGGAAAGCGGTATATTCATTCCTGACTCAGCTCAGGAAGAGAAGAAAGAAGGTATCGTCGTAGGGGTAGGTGCCTTTGAAGATGGCAAGTCGCTTCCACTTAAAGCAGGAGACCGTGTTATATACGGAGGCTACAGAAGCGATGAGGTCGATGTTGACGGGGAAAAGCATCTGTTCATCGATTTCAAGGACGTATTAGCTGTAGTGGAAGAATAAGGAGTAAACGTATACTGCAATAAGAGGTAATTAAAATGGCTAAACAGATCATGTTTGACGTAGATGCACGTAAAGCATTATTGAATGGTGTTGACAAGGTTGCCAATACCGTTAAGATTACACTTGGTCCCAAGGGCCGGAACGTGGTGCTCGACAAAGCAAACAATCCGGTGGTCACCAATGATGGAGTGACCATTGCAAAGGAGATCGAACTTGTTGACAAGTTCGAGAACATGGGTGCCAAGCTGGTCAAGGAAGTAGCTTCAAGGACCCAGGATAACACAGGTGACGGAACAACAACTGCAACTTTGCTTGCACAGTCTATTATCACTGAAGGATTGAGGAACATCACATCCGGGGCAAACCCCATAGAAGTGAAAAGAGGGATTGAAAAAGCAACGGAGAATGTCGTTGCACACCTGAAAGAAAAGAGCAGGGATGTCAGGGACAAGCACAAGATAACTCAGGTAGCCACCATCTCAGCGAACAACGACGAAGAGATAGGCAATCTCATTGCTGCTGCAATGGAGAAAGTTGGTTACAATGGTGTCATTACTGTTGAGAACTCCAAGACAATGGAAACATCCCTCGAAGTTGTGGAAGGTATGCAGTTCGATCGCGGTTTCGTTTCACCATATATGGCAACAGACCACGAAAAAATGACATGTGAGTTCGAGGATCCCTACCTGCTCATCACTGACAGGAAGATCAGCACCATGAACCAGATCATTCCTGTGCTGGAGAAGGTAGCAAAGGAGGGCAGACCTCTTGTGATAATCGCCCAGGATATAGAAGGAGATGCTGAAGCAGCATTGATCCTGAACATCATCCGCGGATCCCTCAAGGTATGTGCGGTCAAAGCACCTGGGTTCGGGGACGAGCAAAAGGAAATGCTCGAGGATATTGCAGTACTCACAGGTGGCGTTGTGATAAGCGAGGACAAGGGCATGAAAATCGAGGAATTCACCGAGGATATGCTCGGACACGCCCGCAAGGTCAATATCGACAAGAACAAGACAACTATAATAGAGGGCAAAGGTGAAAAGGATGGAATCGATGGGAGGATGGCCCTTATAGAGTCCCAGATAAACGTGACAGATGCCGAGTTCAAAAAGAAGGAGCTCAGGAAACGCCTTGCAAAACTTGGTGGCGGTGTTGCCGTTATCAAGGTAGGTGCAGCAACTGAGACAGAGGTAAAGGAAAAGAAGATGAGGATCGATGATGCGCTCAATGCCACAAAGGCAGCAGTAGAGGAAGGAGTTATCGCAGGAGGCGGTGTGACCCTGTTCCATGCAACATCAGTACTTGAGGGTATGGAACTCCAGGGGGACCAGAAAATCGGTCTGAACATCGTAAAGCGTGCACTTGAGGAACCTGTGAGACAAATAGCCATCAACGCAGGTCGTGAGGGTGCCGAGGTAGTGGCAAAGATAAGGGCCGAGGCCAACGAACAGTATGGCTACAATGCAAAGACCGATACATTCGAGGACCTCTTCGAGGCCGGTGTTATCGACCCCACAAAGGTTGTAAGGAGCGGACTCCAGAATGCCGCATCCATCGCCGGTATGGTGCTGACAACAGAGGCACTAGTGACCGATTACGATGATGAGAAGGACAAGCAGACAGCAGCGATCATAATCTGATCGCATTTCCTTTTCATTATAGGATAAGACGATAATATCGTCAAAGATCGGTCTTCAATTTGAGATGAAAAATATTGCCCTCGATACCCGGGGCAATATTCACATCATTTTCGCAGGGTCTGGATCGGGGTCATTCATGGGGTTTGCAGGTATTTGGGTTAGGCTGGGTCATATCCTCAGTTTTACCATTTCATGGATATACGACTTATCAAAAAGGATATATCATTTACAGGCCAAATTTATAAAGGGGTAAATTTTCGTAAATAAAGGTAGGTGGGTTAGAATATGGATCTTAATCGTTTTACACAGAAGGCTCAGGAAGCAATTCAGGGCTCTACGACCATTGCTGCAAGGTACATGAACCAGCAGATGGACTGTGGACATCTTCTCCTTGCATTGCTCGAGCAAAGTGGAGGCCTTGTGCCGACCTTGCTCCGGAATATGGATGTACCTGTGGAGAAACTCGTCAAGAGGGTAGAATCGCATCTGGGTGGACTGCCACAGGTATCAGGTCCCGGCGGTGAGCAGGTCTACATGAGCCAGACACTGCGCAGGGTACTTGACTCGGCCATGAGGGAAGCTAACAGGATGAAGGACGAATATGTCAGTGTGGAGCATCTGTTGCTTGCCATAGTTGATGAGAAGAGTTGCGAGGGTAGCAGGATACTTGCCGGTGAGGGAGTGACAAAGGACCGGCTCGTACAGGCCATCAAACAAATAAGGGGCAACAGAAGAGTCACTTCAGAAAATCCGGAAGAAACTATGGAACCACTCAAGAAATACGGTATCGATTTCACAGAACTTGCGTCCCAGGGAAAACTTGACCCTGTGATAGGCAGAGACCATGAGATCAGACATGCTATAGAGATCCTGTCACGCCGCAGGAAGAACAACCCTGTTCTCATAGGTGAGGCAGGTGTGGGTAAGACTGCCATTGTCGAAGGGCTTGCCCAGCGTGTGGCAAAGAGGGATGTCCCTGAGGCAATGAAGGATAAAAAGATAATCGCACTGGATATGGGTTCACTGGTAGCAGGTGCAAAGTTCCGTGGTGAGTTCGAGGAAAGGCTGAAGGCTGTCCTCAAGGAGGTCTCTGACTCAGAGGGTCAGATTATCCTGTTTATAGATGAGATCCACACCATAGTAGGTGCTGGTGCCACTGAAGGTGCCATGGATGCAGGGAACCTCCTAAAGCCTATGCTTGCACGTGGTGAGCTGCACTGTATCGGTGCTACGACCGTTGACGAGTACCGCAAGTATATTGAGAAGGATGCAGCTCTTGAACGTCGTTTCCTGCCTGTGCTTGTGGAAGAGCCTGGCGTGGAGGACACCATATCCATACTTCGTGGGCTGAAGGAGAAATATGAAGTGCATCACGGTGTCCGCCTCAAGGACTCGGGGCTTGTTGCAGCTGCTGTGATGAGTGACCGCTATATCAGCGACAGATTCCTTCCAGATAAGGCAATAGATCTTGTGGACGAGGCCGCAGCAAAGAAAAGAACTGCTATCGACAGCAAGCCTGCAGAACTTGATGAAGCTGACCGTAAGATCATGCAACTCGAGATAGAGCGTGAGGCTTTGAAAAAGGAAAAGGATGAGGCTTCCCGGGAAAGGCTCGAAGCATTGGAAAAAGAGCTTGCGGACATCAGAGCGGAATCCGATGCTCTGCGGGCCAGATGGAATACCGAGAAGGAGGCTATTTCAAAACTCGGATCTCTGAAACAGCAGATCGAGGAAACGAAGGTGCAGCTGGAGCTTGCCGAAAATGACAACAACCTGGAGCTTGCCTCAAGGCTCAAGTATGGTACTCTCATACCTCTCCAGCGTGCATATGCAGAAGAAGAAGAACGGCTCAAGGATGTACAGGCCGATATGCTCCTCAATGAAGAGGTAGGTGAGGAGGATGTTGCAGAGGTAGTGAGTGAATGGACCCACATTCCGGTAACAAGGCTTATTGAAGGCCAGCGTGAGAAACTGGTTCATTTTGCTGAGAAACTACATGAGCATATCATTGGCCAGGATGAAGCCGTTGAGTCAGTGGCGGATGCGGTCATACGTAACTATGCAGGCATAAAGGATCCCCGCAAACCCATCGGCAGTTTCATCTTCCTGGGTCCGACAGGTGTAGGCAAGACTGAACTTGTCAAGGCACTGGCAGCCGAACTCTTCGACAATGAGAACAACATGGTGCGCATAGATATGTCCGAGTATATGGAAAAGCACACTGTTGCCCGTATGATAGGTGCTCCTCCGGGTTATATCGGCCATGAGGAAGGAGGTCAGCTCACAGAGGCAGTGCGAAGAAGGCCTTACTCTGTTGTATTGTTCGATGAGATCGAAAAAGCCCACCCTGATGTATTCAACATCATGCTGCAGATACTGGATGACGGAAGGCTGACAGACTCCAAGGGCCGTACTGTTGACTTCAAGAATACTCTGATCATCATGACATCCAACATATTTGCAGGGGACTTGATGGAGACACTTGGTGGCAGCACTGATGCTGACAGGCCGGAGCCGGACCATCCAGAGTCGCAGGAGAAAACGGGCCTGAGCTACCCGGAACTCCAGATAAGGGCGATGGAAGAGCTTGGAAAGTACTTCCGGCCAGAGTTCCTGAATCGTATTGATGAGGTAGTTCTCTTCCACAAGCTCAAACCTGAAGAGCTGTCACAGATAGTCGAGTTGAAGGTAAAGGACCTTGAAGGCAGGCTGAAGGAGAAGCGTATCCACTTTGAAATCACTGATGCTGCAAAGAAATATCTCAGTAAGGCAGGATACAGTGAGACATTTGGTGCGAGACCGCTTAACAGGGTTATACAGCATGAGGTCGAAACAAAAATAGCCAAGCTCATAGTTTCCGGTGAGGTCCCGGAAGGTTCGACTGTGGTCGTGGATTCGGACGGAAAGGATATCCTCGTCAATGTCAGAGAAAATGCTTAATGAGTGATGGATAAGGGAACTAAAAAAAACAATAATTGAAAAATGGCTTGAGTGCAGGATGGCCAGTCTAATGGTCATCCTTTGTTTTACCCGGCTTTTTTTAAACCTGTCAGACTCCGAGAGCCAACCTCGTAAGAACAATCAGGCCAACGAAAAGGTCAAGTACTATCAGACCACCGATTGCCATTGCACCAACTTTAACATACCTTGTATCAAAATCCAGGATTGACAGTGCATTCCGGACAGATCCCATAGTGTCATTCGCATTTGAAATGGTCTGCTTTGACTCCTCAAGGTTCGCATTTATATTATCCAGTAGCAGGTCGATACGTGGCTGTTCCTCGGTCCTGATACTGCTGAGCACTCCATGAAGCTCGTCCAGAGTCTTCGGGACGATACCTGGTTCCTCAATCCACTCGTTTGCCAGCAGTTCGTACTCTTTATCGAGTTTCAGGGTCTGCCTGTAATAGAATGCCTTCTGTGCCTTCAACAGATCATAATTGCGCTGGTAACCATCGAATCTGGTGTTAAGTGATGCTGATATCCTGGCTCCGTGAGGCTGCATCATGGCCATCCGGCCCCCGGATCTGGTTTTGGAAGCTCTGAGGGACGAAATGTTCTTTATTGCCATGCCCGTGGCAGCCGGGGTTTCTGCACTCATGGTGCGCAGGGTCTTATTTCCCTTTGATGTTTTCCTGATAAAATTTTCTTTGGCCGACCCGGAAACGGAATCAGCAAGGGTGTCTTTAATGATTTCTTTATCCTTCATTACAGAAGAATTATCTATCGGCCCTGTAACAATATCGTGAGCATCATCGATACCCGTATCTTTTCCATAGATATCGCCGGGATTTATAACTCCGCCGTGTTCTTTTCCCGAATCTATAATATCGTCCGCTATTCCTCCGGGATTTGTGACCTCATCAGCAATTGTGCCGTCGTCTATCACTCCGTCATAAACACCACCGATATCAATAAGATCATCAAGTATCCCGGCATCGTAGATATCTTCCTTCGGGACGTTTATCGTACCCATATCTATTTTTACGGTGTTCTCAGGGTATGTTTTAATCACATCTGCAATACCGGAAGTGAGCACACTTTTTCTTTCAAGCAGTTTTTCATAATAGAGTTTGTCAGCATCTATTGCTTCAAGCTGGTCCCTGATCGAAGGAATGAGTTCGCTGACCGGAACAGGTACCTTTTTCTTTGTAATAAAGAGTTTCTTTACTTCCTGCAGTACTTCCCCACTTACTTCCAGATTGTCATCCACCGAGGCAAGTATGTCCTCCACCATGGGCTGCTCTACTGTGTTAAAACGTTCCAGCACTTCCTTTGCATTGTAGATACCTGTGGAGAGAATGCCGGGTTCCTGGTAGAATATATCATGTATCTCTTTGTTCACAGCGGCAAGTCTAGCTATTAGCCGGAACTGTTTGAGGATATCCTGCATATCACTGACCATGTCCCAGAAATCAATATTGAAATTCGAAGGATCTTCAACACCCAGTTCGCTGAGTTTATTCAGAAGCCTTGTTTTTTCCTGCTTCAGACTGTCAAGTCTTGCCTTCTCCTCATCCCAGAGATCGTCCTCGCTTCTTGGTGTAAGCCTGTTGACCGTGAGCAGCTCTTCGGTCTCCTCCAGTGTTGAGACAAGCTGCTCTCCCAGTGTTTCTATAGTTGAGCCGATCACCGCGATTGCAAGTCCGGCTTGCTCTGCAGCATCACCTGCATCTTCTGCTGCATTTCCTGCCTGATATATTGATTTACCCAACGTGTAGAGTCCGCCGGTTGCCACACCTGCTATAACATCGATCAATCCCATCTTTTTTCCTCCGTAATGTTTTCTTCAGAGGCAGAAACAGACCTTTCTTAAATATTAGTTTTAAAAATAAATTGTATTAGCTGTAATTGCCCCTAATTTGTATCGTACCAATACGATACTATGTAAATTATAATGTGCTTCTAATATAAACATTGATTGTATTTTATTGGGGCTGTGCTCTGTTATTGTAAATGAGGGAGCTTGCTCAGTGTCTTTGTTTAGAATATGGGGTGTTGATTTTAGCAAGTCTGAATATACTGTTGAAGGGGAGACTTCAGAGGAGTTCAGGCAGAAGATACTGAGTATTTCTTATTCTGAATGGAAGGAGATGGAATTCTCTAAAGGTACTTTGCATTATGTGGAGAAGAATGCGAAGGGTGATAAGCCTTTTACACTCAATACCCATAATAAGGAACGTTTGGATAAGTGGGAGAAGCTTGTCTCAAATGGTTGATTTTATTGTCCTTTAGCTATCCTTTTTGTTGTTTTCTACATGACTTCAGGAGACAAATGTAGGAGACAGACAAGAGACAAGAATAGACAGACACAAAGGATAAAGCGACAAACATAAAGACATAGCTTAAAAGATATCCAATATGCGAAATTGGGGGAATTCCATATTAATTCCTGTGAACTATTGCTCATATTAAAGAAAGAAGCTGTCAACACATCTTCTGAGTATTTAACAAGGATAAACGAAAAAGAAGATACTCAGAGTCCTTGTAGAATTCTCCAGTACAATATCTAATGTCTTGCAAGATATAATCGCAAGAAGTTTTCTGAGCTAAAAGAAAGAGATTGCCCAGAAAATTTAGAGGAAATAGACATTGAAAAACTTGAAGATTTTACATTCAGGATTAACAAGTATATGGATGAGTATGCCTCCTATCAAAGGGATTTGAAGGAATATACTCGCATTATTTCCACATATCTTGCCTTTATAGCGAAAGAACCACTCCACCCACTGGGAATGTACGTAAATGAAAATCAGAAGATCTTTGAAAATGATGGCGTTTATTATTGTCCTGCAAAGAGTAAGCATATAGTAGAGGAAATGTCCTTGTGCAAATACTGTGTTTGCAGGGCAAACGGTTAGAGCGGTTCTGTAGAAAACCTATTTTCTACAAGCCAATTAAATAATAGCACACAACGTTGACAGGTAAGCCAGGGTTGTCAATTCGATTCAGTTCAAATGAGGATTTCTACAGAGCCGTTAGAGCTTATTCTATTAAATACGTGCAAGCATCGACAGTATATTTGAACCGTTTGATTTTTTTGGTGTCCTTTCATTAATCCGATTTTTTTAATTTTCTCCGTATCAACTATTATCTACCTACATATAGGTAGGTATTTAATGCATGAGTATTATTCAATTATTATAAGAATAAGAAAACATGTAGATTTCTATGACAGAACTTAACCCTACTAATCAACAGATACTCCATTATGCTGGGCATTTTTTGCAATGTAGAGGCTATAATGGATTCAGTTACAAGGATATTTCCCAAAAACTTGGTATAAAAAATGCTTCAATACATCATTATTACCCAAAAAAGGAAGATCTAGTTGCTGCTTTGCTTGAAGAAAGAAGAAAAAACTTAGCCATGTCTATTGTACAAATGGTGGAGTCCAAAAAGTCTGCTCGTGAGCAACTTCAATATTATTTCGATTATGCATTGCAAGAGTTTGAGGAAGGGAAAAGTATCTGTCCTCCTGGTTCAGTAATCATTGATTATGAAGAACTCCCTGAGAAAGTTAAAAAGCAAGAGATATTGCTACTGGACGATATACGTGACTGGCTCACCAATGTTCTAAGAACTGGTCTGGAACAGAAGGAATTTAATTTTTCAGATTCAGTTGAAGCACGTGCGGAAGATGTATTCGTAACATTGATGGGAGCCAGACTACTATCCAGTATTAAAGGTAGAAAAACACTTGTAAGATCAATTTCCTCGATCAAATCTAGTCTTGGATGGAGGGATTGATTTTTTATTCAATCATGTGCCTATCTACATATAGGTAGGCATGTTATATTATTAGATTACTTTTTGCTCTAAAGAAATGAATCAAATAAAGTACATAATATTGGAGGAGATTGATAATGCCCGTTATGAGTATAATCTCATGTAAGATAATGCAAGATGAAATTGTGTGGCTTTTTACTAATGATTCTGAAATTGATATGATCATAATCGTAGAAAACAATAACATTTCAGAATTTAGAGAAAAACTGAATGAACAGCATGTCTCTTATGAGATAGTTCCTTTTGAAAAAATATCAGATCTTCTCGGGGATACGGATGAATATCAATCAATTGTAATAGTTAATATTCTGGAACTTGGACTTCATGCAGTACCAAAAACGCTGAAATCCGAAGTATATCAGACTATTGAGGAAATGATTCCTTTCTCCGATGGCATACTTCTTTTTTACGGCCTTTGTGGTAATGTTTTGGGGAAAGTAGAAGAGGATTTCTGCCTTGAAAAAGATGGTTGCATCGTCCGAATACTTAGGGATGATGTGAGAATTGTGGATGACTGCATCGGAGCTACGGTTGGTGGTGGAGCTAATTATCTGAAGCTGCTTAAAACCCACAGTAAAGAACCTGCTTTTTTCTTCACACCCATGTATGCTAATTCATGGAGAGAACTTCTAAGCATTGATAAATATGCTCCAGATCCTGAAAAATCGCTCAAGATGGCTAAAATGGTCAACGACATGGCAGGATATTCAAGGGTTGCAAAGGTCAATACTGGCCTGACATACGTAAAAGATATTGATGCAAAGATTGAAGAATATGCAAATTTGTTCGGCTATACTACCTTTGAGGTAAGTGGTAATCAGGAAATATTCGAGAAATGCTACTTCTCAATAAAGGATGAAATAAAGAACAAAATCATGTAAAAAAGAATTATGCCTCTTTTAAGTATAGTCGCCTGCGAAATGCTCGAAGATGAATTAGTTTATGTTCTCTCAACAGACCTTGAAATTAAACATTTGTTTGTAGTAGAGAACATAAACAGTTTCAGATTTGTACAAAAACTTAGATCTGAGAATCTCAAGCCTTTTGTGTTTTCATCTGACAGGTTATATTCTATGGTTTCTGAAAGTAATAGAAGTCCACCTGATGGTTTCACGAAAATGTTTTCGAGTATTCCGGTTTTAAAGCAAATGTACGATGCTTTAAATCGGAAGAAAAAACGAGAATTAACAGTTGTTGTAAATCTTCTGAGAAAGGATCTGCATTCTGATATTGATTATTTACAATCTGAAGTATATCTGAATGCAAAAGAAATGTCAAAAATATCAGATGGAATCCTTCTTTTCTATGGGAAATGTGGTTATAGTTCTGAAGAAGTACAGGATGATTTGCAGAGGCTTGATTGCCCGGTTTATTTTCTGAGGGATGATGAAAAAAACATTGTTGATGACTGTGTTAGCGTAGCACTTGGAGGAAATGAGATCTATACAAAAACGATGCTACTTGGCAACGGCAGAGGGGCTATATATGCAACTCCAATGTGGTTATCTATCATGAATGAAACTGATTACAAATCTACTGAATCTTATCAAAATGCTAAAAAATATCTAAGCAACTCGATGTATAGTCTTCTTTTCAAGATTAACAATCAAAAATATAAAGATAATAATTTTCATAGAAACGCTTCCGAGTTTGCAACACTCTTTGATATGGAGATTATCAACACTGATGGAACGATGGACGTAGCTACTAATTCCTATGTGGAAGCTAAAACAAGTATTTACGAGATTATGGAATACTAACGACAAATAAAGCAATATACTACAGAAAATGCTCGGTATTTCTTATACTGAATGGAAGGAGATGGGATTCTCTAAGGTTACATTACACTACATGAAAAAGAATGCTGAAGCGCATAAGCCTTTTAACTTGAATGCTCATGTTAGGGAAAGGTTGGAAATGTGGGACGGCGTTAAACATTGAACAATATACTTTTATAAGATTGTTATAATTATTTCATAATGTATGGGTGTAATTAATTTAGATAAATTTTATGAATTAACGGCTATTCATGAATATAACTCTGAAAGAAGAGGATTAACACAGTCTCTGATTAAGCAATTTTTGTGCGAAACCAATGACAACTTCAATATTTTTGAGAGCATTGTATCTACTTCAATCTCTGATACGCCCAATAACTCTGAAACTGAAATATTAAAAATGTTATTCCAACAACAAGATAGCCTCATAACTTCCAATCTTAGCATAGAAAATGTTCTCAAGTACATATTTTTACGATATGGTAGTTATGAAGATATTTTTCTTGAAAAATACAACATTTCTCTCCATGTGTTTGTGGCTATTTCTACGATTATATTTAATACTTACACGAATAGACTGTCTCAAAGTTCATGTCTTAAACCATATCAATTTACTACAAAGGAAGAGTACTTAGATAATAATTTTATTGCTTTACCTGACGATGAATACATAGAAGAATGGAAAAACATATCTACACTTTATTATGATGAATTGTTTGAAATAATTGTACAAACTGAAAAATTAGCTGAGTTAACTTCCTCTTTAACTCGAGATGAATTCGATACATATTTAGAGCTATATGCATTTAACCTCGATAGAATTAAAACTGAACCTGATTTAAGGTTTCGGGAATATCCTCTTTTCTGCTATAGGGACAAAATTATCCTCATAAATCCACTAGCTTTAATCCAATATTTGCCCCATAAAATGGATTATTTACTTCAAAAAACTAAAAAATATAGATCATCGAAAGGTAAGGAATTTGAAAACATAATTTTTAACTTATTTGAAGAAATCCCTGCTAAAAAAACGATTTATGAGAACATTGAGTATGAAGAATTTGAACTTGATTGTCTGCTTAATTTAAGGCGATCAAGTTGGTTTATAGAATGTAAAAGTAGAAATATTTCTTCAGATTCTCTAAAAGGAAAACGAAACAAAATACAAAAGGACATAAAAAGGGCAATAAAAGAAGGAATAGAACAAGGAGAGCGAGGTATTGCATACAAAAATTCAAAATATATGAAGAAATATGGGATTAAAAATATTTGTGGAATTATTGTAGTAATTGAAGGTATTTTTCCAAATATTAGAGTAAAACCTTTGTTGCCTAATAATGCTTTAGACAACTGCAAGCATCCAGTATGTGTTTTCAATTATTTTGATCTCAGAACGATTTTGAATCAACCAGATGCACATTTATTTGAAGATTTTCTAATATGGAGAAGTCAAAAGAACATGCCAATTTGGGCATTAGATGAATGTGATTACTGGGCTTTCTATACAAGAATGAGAAATGATAAGCATCTTAAGGAGATGTTTAAGGAAGCGCAAGATAAAGACGTTTTTGTACCTTATATTAGTGAACGTTTCAACGATAAAACCCATGTTTCTAAATTAATAATGGAAGACACTTAAGAAATTAATCCGGCATATATTCTGTCATTATTCTAATATCGTTGCGTTTTTTGGTTATTACTATTACCCCCCACTCACATGATACTGGTACAATTGGAACCTCCCTAAAATAAGTAAAACCCTGAAAAAAAACAAGATCAATAACCTCTCACTCCAGCACAGTCCTCTTCCCCCTCGCCCACAATTCCTCATACCTCTTTCGCAGTTTTTCAGCGTACTCTTTGTCGAATATCTTCATCTCTCCGAGCAGTCCGTCCGGGTTAAGAGGGTCGGGGATGGGTATGTACACCACGTTATCATCTATTACCACGAAATCATAGTCGCACTCGAGAATCCTTACTTCAAGATTCTCTTTTATCGTTTTCCTGACATCGGTATCCTGGATTTGGTTGTATTTATCTTTCAGGTGGATTACAAAAAAATCTGCAGGCAATAGCATTTTTATGCAGATTCCTGATTTTGCAGCCCTGATGAATTCATCTGTCACAGGGGGGAGAAGAATGTCAGGGTTAAAGTCCTTGTGGCGCTTGATCTTGCTTTCCATTACCTCTTTTACCTTCATGGACTTGACATGCAGGATCTCCTTTTCAGTTTCATCCAGCGTGTTCTTTATACTCCTGACTATGTCTTCTTCGCCGATGAGTGTTGACCAGAACTTGATCTCGGTGTGGTCCGGGTAATTGCTGTCGGAAAAGCTATCCCTGAGTTCCGATATCTTCAGCTTGAAACTCTCAAGCTCACTTTTCGTATTCTCTTCCTTTCTGGCGTAGAGATTATCAAGGGCAACGTCCGGTTTTATTGCCCTGTACTTCCTGGGTCTTGATCTCTGGAACTCCACAAGTCCCATGTTATTCAGGTTTGAAAGCACCTCGTATATCTTCCCCACAGGGATGCCCGATATACGTGAGAGTTCCTGGGCACCTGTAACTCCCTCTTTTATGAGTGTGGCGTACGCAGATGATTCATATTTCGTAAGCCCCAGGTCTCTTAGTAATCTCTCATTATCCATTTATCTGCCCTCTTCACTGATTGATTGATTGATTGATTGATTGATAATTATTGTTTTTCAAAGTTTAAAACAACTAAGTCTAGGTTTTAAATAAAAATTTTGCAGTTACGGGATGTATATCTTCTGTAATTTCAAGATTGTAACTTTTTTGCTTAAACATGATCATATTAATGCAGATAGTTCAACTCTTAATTGCTTTTTTCCAGAGTAAAATCTTTAAGTTCACTGCTTCTCTTTGTACTGACAAGAGTGGTTTCTTTCTCATTTCACACTGTATTAAGGTTTGGTTCTAATATATCCAGTCACTTTAACTTTTATATATTCAGATGTTTCGATTAATAGAAAAGATTATGTATTAATAATCTAATTTCTATCCGTGTACCCACGGCAAATTTTGTCGTGAATTCAGTACCACCAATCCAACCACCCCAAAAAAGAGGCATCTTTGGAAAGAGGTGCCTCTACTCTTTTGAATTTCTATACTTGGATCTCTGTTTTGTTAATGGTAATGCCTGTGGTAAATCTGTTGATAAAATGTGTTGATAAAATGGAAAAAGTTAAATATTACAGTTTACAATGAATAGTCTCAAATGTCGATATATAGTCAAATCTGTCCTAATTATGAAATATTTGCAGGGAATATGCCTGATCACAGACAAAACAGGTATTTCCAATACCTCTATGCTGCGGGAAATAAGATTTGTACCTCAAATAATTCCCTATTGATCCTACTATATTTTCACTTATTTTCGGTTTTTTTAAGGGTAAAACCTTTAAATAGCAACGTTACGATTAAAACAACCAAAAAGGAGTTTTATTATTCAAATCAATAATAAGGAGTGTCAATCATAAAAAACAATTTTGAGAAACTTGGAGTTTTTATTGAAGACAATTCCATACCCATCATAATTATTGCATTATTGTTGATGATCATCTCCTTCCAGGGTGCGTCTCTGATCGAAATGGCATCAGGCACGGATACTTTTGTAGACAAAGATTCGAAACTTTACCAGGATTTCGATCATCTGTATCTGAACCTGTTCAGTACAGAGTCCATTGTTGTGATGGTGGAGGGGGGTGATGTCTCCCAGTATGAAGTTTTAAAGGCGATGGACCGGCTCCAGCAATCCACACAGAACATCCCGAATGTGCTGGAGGTGACTTCTGCCTCGTCTGTGATCAAGGATGCAAACTACCGGGCAACAGGCAGAAGTGAGATTCCCCGTGATGCAGAAGTAATCGATGAAATCATCGGATCAAGCGTACCTCGGGTTTTCATTCCCGATAAAACCCATGCGGTAGTATCTGTGGTTTTTTCAGGGTCCGCCTCCGAAGCAATGCAGGAGGATATCCTGAGGGAAACCGAGAGATCTGTGGAACTGGCAGGTTTCCCGGCGGATTATACTATAATTGTGACAGGGAACCCTGCATTCAATATGGCGATGAATGATGAAATGATGTCAAGTATGAGTCTTTTACTCATGCTTTCCGTTATTTTGATGATTGTTATCCTGTACCTTGCGTTCCAACATGTACGCTGGAGATTGCTACCCTTACCTATTGTTCTACTTGGAATTATCTTCACATTCGGGGCCATGGGATATCTGAATATCCCGATGACCATGGTTTCAATGGCTGCTTTTCCTGTGCTCATCGGCCTTGGGATCGACTATGCCATCCAGTTCCACAATCGTATTGAAGAAGAACTTGCAAAGGGTGAATCTGCAGAAGAGGCGGTAGTGGAAACTATCAAGCATACGGGTCCGGCGGTGCTCATTGCACTGATAATTACCGCCCTTGGTTTCTTCTCTTTATTCACCTCATCCGTTCCCATGATACAGGACTTCGGGAAGCTTCTGATGATAGGTATAGTGATGTGCTTCCTCTCATCTCTGTTTGTCGGAGTGACAGTTATCTATAGCTTTCACAGGCTGGGTAAAACTAATATTATCAGGAAACTAAGACCCGGCTCTGCACCCAGAGGGAACAATTCCATTGATGCGGAAAAAGATTCTGGCCTGCTTGACAGGGTGATCGGAAAGATCGCTACTGTATCCATACATCATCCATTCATTATATTGACGGTCGCAAGCTTGCTTTGTGTCGGTGGTATCTATGTGGATACAATGGTTCCCATTAGCACCGACACTGAAACCTTTGTGCCGCAGGACATGCCGGGCCTGATTGATCTGCAACATATGGGTGATATCCTTGGTGGGAGCGACGAACTTAATATTATCATAAAGACCGCTGACAATGCTGATCCTGAACTGCTTAAGTGGATGGATGAGTTCTCCAGGCATGAAATAGAGGGCAGGGATCACATATATGGTTCAAGCAGTATAGTTGATGTCGTTAAGGATATGAACGGGGGTACTATCCCTGATAACAGGGCAGATGTAGAGGCACTTTATGCAGAGATGCCAGACACCACCAGGGACAGGTACATGCATGGTAATTCCATGACAATGCTCAATCTCAATATCGGCAATGCAATGGAGCAGCTTGGTCTGGAAGGTATTGAAGCCCTGGGGAATATAGTAGAGGAAGACATAATCTGGATGGCTCCCCCGCCGGGAACAAGTGCCACCATCACCGGAGGGTCTATGATTTTCGTTGCAGTTATATCGGCTCTGACGTCAGGAAGGACAATGATGACTCTTCTGGGTATCATGCTGGTCTTTTTCGGACTTCTTGTGATCTACCGTGACTATCTCAAGGCCCTGACACCAGTTATAACCATGATAATGGTGGTTGGCTGGTCAGGCGGAATCATGTACTATTCGGGAATGGAGTACACTCCGATGACCGCAACCCTCGGAGCCCTTATACTTGGTATTGGTTCGGAATATGCTGTACTAATGATGGAAAGGTACTTTGAGGAAAAAGACAGGGGTGCAACACCCGAAGAAGCGATGCAGGAAGCCAGTGTGAAGATCGGTAAGGCTATATTCACTTCGGGCCTGACAACAGTGTTCGGTTTTTCAGCACTTATAGCTTCACCTTTTGTCATTACGAGTAGCTTCGGTATAATAACTGTCATAGATGTAGTACTTGCCCTGGTGGCTACATTTGTTATATTCCCGGCCGTGATCGTGTTCCTGGACAAAAATCGCGAGAACAGGAAAAACAAAAAAAGATTAAAACAAAGAGCCGGGGCTTTTCCGATACGGTCCGATGAAAGAACTCAGGAGGTAAATGTTACATGAATGACCCAAGCAAAAAGATCAGCAATAAAAGCATATTTTTCACCTGCCTGTTGGTCTGTATCCTCATTGTATCTATGTTTGCCATGTGTTTGCCACAGGCAGCTGCAAAGGACTACATTCCTCTCAGTTATGAGTACACAGAGAACTACTACAAGACCTATGGAGAACCGACGCTTTCCGTATCGGTACTTGGTGATACGGAGTTCAACAGGGGCGAGACAGCCCGGATGGATGTAGTCCTGGCAAACAGGGGTGTTCTCTATGGTGTGAAGTCGATTAAGAGTGTGGGTGATTCGGAAAGCCAGCACCAGCTTTCTCAGGCAGAACTGGAATATGAGGCCCGGAGGACCACAGCATACGGAGTAAAGGCTACTCTGATATCAGGTACGGACCTCATTGAAGTGGACCCGGCAACCAATAGTCATACACTGGATAAGATAGTTCCCGGGCAGTTGCCGGATAATCCCCTGGCATTCACATTGACTATATCGAATAATGCTCCTGCAGGTACTTATATTCTGGAACTGCCCGTGGTATACGAATACCAGAGTGATGTCAGGATGACTACCGGAAAAGTTGTCCAGCTAGGGCTGTCTACTGACCATGCTACCTATTACACAACAGCTAACATCACAATGCAGATACCTGTTATTGTTAAACCTGAACCTGAATTTCAGGTTAGTGATGTATCCGGTGAACTGACGGCTGGTCAGAGTGGAACTATCAATGTAACATATACGAATACCGGAGAGCTCCCTGCAAAGGATGCAGTGGCAAGGATAGTTGTTATGAAACCACTGAGCTCGGAAGGTTCCCTGAGGAGCCTGGGGACTCTCAAGCCCGGCGAGAGCAGAACTGTCTCCTTTGATATCAGCGCTGAAAACAGTGCAGTGGAAAAGACTTACGGTATCGACAGTGAGATCAGGTATGTCGACGAGAACGAGGAGAAAGCCTTTTCGGATAACATGAAGGTCAACGTAGACCTTAGAACACCTGTTAGACAATTCAATATTACGGGCCTTGCCCTTGCTGGCCTTGCGGTCATGGGGCTGGTGTTGATCATCAAGAACATAAGAAAAAATGTAAGGAATAGTGGCAATAACAAACGCAAGAACAATGAAGAGGAATAGATATGATTAAAATCGAAAACATACTAAGGTCAGTTCCGGTTGTCCTGATGGTCTTCCTGGTGTTGTTCTCTTCACAGGCATACGCGCAGGAAATGACAACAGTGAGCCTGGAACTCCCTGATTTCTTCAATTTTGACGAGAACTACTATACAGTTTACGGTGGTCCGGATGTTAGCGCCACACTCATCGGGGATAATGAATTTTCCCGAAGTGATGAGGTGACACTTAGCATCAATCTCATGAACAAAGGTGTTATCACCGGTTTCAAATCAGAGGACAAGGCACCTTTCGGTTCAGATCTGGAACATAAGCTACAAAGATCAGAAATGGGTTATGAAGCACAACGGACCACTGCAATTGGTATTGTTGCAATGCTGAATTCAAGCAGCCCTTATATCAGGGTAAAATCTGGTCCTCAGGAAGCAGGCTCTCTTTCCAGTGGCCAGCAACTGGATAATCCTGTGAGGTTCAACATAGAGGTATCAAAGAATGCCCCGGCAGGGGAGTATCCTCTTGATCTGCTGCTGCAATATGGCTACCAGGAGAATGTACAGGTGAGTGGTGATCATGAGACTGATCTCGGTATTACAAACATGGAGGTGGGATTATGGTATGCTGTTGGCCAGCAGGTACAGCCGATCTCTGTTGTTGTTAAAGAGAAGGCCGAATTTGAGGTCGTGAATATAACAGGTGAACTCGAGGCCGGTAAGGAAGGACTATTGCGTGTCACTTACAAGAACGTCGGTGAAGAGCCCATAAGCGATGCCACCGTCAGGATAAGTGCTGATGACCCTTTCAGCACCACGGATGACCAGTCATTCATTGGCTCAATCGCACCCGGGAAGACCACGGATGCGGTATTCAGATTGAAGGTCGATGAGAGTGCTGTGTCTAAGGCATACGCCATTAACAGTGAGATCAAGTATGAGGACAGTGACGGGCACAGCCAGATATCGGATACGATCAAGATTCGGGTAGAAACCCTTCCAGCGGGCGCTTCAGGTTCCGGTTTGACAAATATCGCTGTTGTCGGTGCGGTTATTCTTGTTATTCTGGGACTTGTTTATGTATTCAGCAGGAAATTGCTTAATGGCAGGGGAGGAGATAAGTGATATCCTCTCCGGATTTTCTTCATAATGCCACTACATTGTATTTGGGGTGGTCAGCATAACAATGCTTCTGGAATCTCTCCAGAACATCGGTCTGACCTCTTATGAAGCCAGGGTATTCGTTGCGCTGGTGAAGAACGAGGCTGCAACAGTATCTACTCTGAGCAGTGATTCAGGGGTTCCGAGTTCAGCTATATACGGAGCATTGAGAAAACTTGAAAAAAAAGGGATAATTGAGGTCCAGAAAACTAGGCCGGCTTGCTATAAGTGCATTCCTCCCGAAGCTGCTGTTAATAAACTCCAGCGCAGTTTTGCAGAAGAATGTGACAACATCCTCCTGGAACTGGACCGCATATACCGCATCTCTGCCCAAGAGGAAGTTGAAGAAGCTATCTGGACGATTAGTGGTGTAAGAAATGTTATGGACAAGATCATCCAGTTGATGGGTAATGCACAGGAGGAGATTCTTGTCCTGAGCTCTTCCATGCCATTCAGTATGCTTGCTGAGAAATACTCCCCACTGAAAAAGGATTATGAGGCTATCATACATCTTTTTAATAAAAAGACATGTGAAGGTATTAAAGTCCGATTTGTCAGTTCCACTGAGAATGAAGCCTGTAATCTCTCAAAGAATATACCTCTTGCCTCTATACGGGTGAAAACTAGACTGGACCTCTCCTGTAAACTGAAAAGTTTTGTCATAATGGTCGATAATTCGGAGATACTGGTCTACGTGATTACGCAGGAGAAGGAAAATATGGATCTTAAGGCCATATGGACCAACGGGAAGGAATTCTCCTCAACCCTGTCTCATCTTCTGAATGCAGAATGGGAACTTTCCAAAGCATATGAGCACAGGTGATTCTTCGGTTCTATCTGCCCGATTTGAAGGTAGTATGTGCATGGCAGAAGTTCGTTAAACTTTATCATGCTGAAAAGCCTTATATATTTCAGTTGTGTATGAATCATACAAACCCGTAAACAACATTAGATATTGCAATTCATTAGGAGCTTAATTATGGAAATCGAGGAAATTAACAAACTTGGTAAAGAACTGATGGACATTCTGGATCTGGAAACATCACCTGTAGCAGTAGGTCTTGTTAATGATGAAAAGGACATTCCTGAAGGTATACAAAAGATTGGGGAAGCCACAAGACACTGTCAGATGATCGACAATGTGAGGCGGACGGGCTCACAGTTCTATACGACAGCAGGTGACCATCAGTGTAAGGGGGGTGCTGCGGTCATGGGTCTCGGGGAAATGAGCGAAAAATTGAAGAGCGGGGAATTGTACTTCAATCTCAACCACTTCGGTAGTCTTGAGGCTGCAAAAAGTACTATGGAAAATATTCCTCATGTTGATTCCTATTCTGTAAAAGCGATATTATATGCTCCTCTGGAGAAGGCGAACTTCGTACCTGATGTTGTTGTTATCGTCACTCCTCCAAGGAAGGTAATGCAACTTTCGCAGGCTGTGCTTCACACCAAAGGTGGAAGGATTAACTCGAGTTTTGCAGGTAAACAAAGCCTTTGCGGCGATGGTGTTGCACTGCCTTACCTGAGTGGTGAGGCCGGGGTCACCATAGGTTGCAGTGGAAGCCGAAAATACACGCAGATAGAGGACGAGGAAATGATTATTAGCGTTCCGGTCGATAAGCTACAAGATATGGTGAGTGCTGCTAAAGCAATGTTCAATTGAAACTGAAACAGGATATAACATTTATTTTCCATAAGCAGGGTTCGACCTTGCTTTACTTCTTTCTGTTTAAGGTTGCGGGATACTTTCCACTTATCTCAGAATCAGTTATACTGTATTTTTGATCTGTATTTCTCGAATGTTTGTTCGTCCAATATTTCTTGCATTCAGAAAGATTGATAAATGTAAGGAATAAATCTACAATATAGACTTATAAGGGAGCATATAAATGGGAAATGCGGAAATATCTGATAAGCTTATTAAATTGCTTGATCTTAAATATGAACCTGTAGCTGTCAAGATCATCAGGACGGGAGAAAAGATTCCTGAAGGATTCCGGGAGCCAGTGTCCAACATAAGGCACTGCCAGTCTATCATGAGGGCAAGGAAAGGTGAATCGTTTGTGATTCCTGCTGACAAACATGCATGTGTGGTGGGTGCATCGAGCCTGGGCATGATAGTGACTCCCGGGAAGGTAAGAACAGGGGATTTCCATGCAAATATAGGTATGTTCGAATGTGCCGATGCAGCTGCAAATATGATAAAGCAGCGTTCTGAGTTAGAAGAAGGCAGTGCTATCGCAACGGTTGTAGGTTCTCTTAAGGATTTCAGTTTCAAACCAGATGTGGTGGTTCTGGTGGACCTCCCTGAAACCTTATACTGGCTGGTTCCCGCAGCTACTTTTTTCGAGGGAGGTCGGCAGGCTTTCAATACGGCAGCCTTCCAGGCTACATGTGTTGATTCCACGATAATCCCTTTGCTAACGGGTAAAATGAACATGAGTCTGGGCTGTTTCGGATGTCGCAGGTCTACTGATATCAGGAATGAAGAGATGATCGCAGGTATTCCCTATGCAAACCTGGAGAAAATGCTGGAGGCACTGGAGAAGATACATGAAGGTCCCATGCAGAAAGCAAGGGCGAAATGACCTTCATTTTTGATGTAGAATTGCATTTTCGGATATTTTAGATGTAAGTGAAGTGACAGGATATGGCCTCTGTAAAGGTTTAGTTTAATGGAAGTCTCAAGTCAGTTATTTCAACTCTCTCATGGATATGTTTTTCAGAGGGTAATTATGCCTCTATTTTCCATGACATAATATATTCCCAAAAACCGGAATCTTCATTGAGTTGCTTTTTTCTGATTATAAATCCACATTTTTTGTAAAAATTAATTGCTTGTATATTTTTCGTATAAACACTCAATTCTAAGCCACTGTATAAGTATTTACAATGATCCAGCAGTTTTTTGCCAATGCCCTGTCCTTGGTATTCTTCTGAAACGAATAATGCACCAATAAATGAATTGTCTATGACACTTATGAATGCTTTGATCATGCCGTCTTCTTTGTAAACAAATGTTGTAGAAACCGGAAGGTATTGCTCCTTGACAACGCTATAATTTCTAATCCAGTAATGTTCTGGTATGAATTGATGTGCAGTAATATTTACCTTTAACCAGATATCCATAACAGTTTCAGTTTCGGGAATATCCAGGTTTTTGATCATAGTCTCTCTTAAATGAACTGACTATGCAAATTTTCTGTAGAAAATCTATGCCCTGAAAAACAATGAGGCAAGCTTATGCAGACGTTAAAAAAAGTTGTTGTAATTATTACAACAAAGATGAATAACTTCAGAGAACTTCCTGTGCTCTCTTGAAAATAAGTTCTGCAATGAGCTTGTCGCTTCCAAGAGGTTTTGCGTAGACGATCTTGACCTTCTGTCCGTCAAATTCGATTTCACCTTCGTTTGTCTCAGGATCAAGTTTGAGAATCTCTGGGATATCTTTTGTGATGTGAATGCCGGATGCAAGGAAGACAGGTGCAGCAGCTATTGTTGTTACTCCTGTGCCTTCAAAGGACTGAAGTGCTTCTTCAACTGTAGGCTCGCTGTTCTCCATAAAGCCTGCCTTTACGATGTACTCAGGATGGTTCCCTGAGATCATATTTGCGATCTCAGTTACAACCTGGTTGTTGTAAGGTAATCTACTACCGTGCCCAATAGCTAAAATTCCGATTTTTTCGCTCATGATATATCCTTCTTTTTAAATGCTAGTATTATTCTTAATCATAAATGTGTTACTTAACGAGGGTTTAGTATGGGATTATATGATATAATGTTTTTGATTTCAGTGTTAACTGTGGCTGTTATTTTAGTATGCTTCATGAAGGTCAGATTATCTGCTCTTCCCCTGAGTATACATACAGGTTTCTTTCCCTCACAAAAGCCGCCAGAGTTATGCCGGCTTCGCGTGCGAGCTCCACAGCCTCGCGCACGGTGGCTCCCTTACTCGCAACAAGGGGGAAACCTGCGTTAACTGCTTTTGATACCATCGTGGAGGCAAGCCGACCTGTGGTTACCAGGGCGCATCTGGAAAGATTTGTTTTATTGAGCAGGGCCTTGCCAACGGCCTTGTCTACAGAACATGCCCTCCCCACATCCTCGCAAAAGCAGAGTACTTTTCCCTGGTCGTTGCAGACAATAGATGTATGGGTTCCTCCGGTCCTGTGCCAGACCCTTCCTACTTCTTTTAACTGGCCTACTGCACGGATGATTGCATCAGTGGTAAAATATGTACCGGAATCAATATGTTTGACAACATCCTTGCGGTATGATGTGGTTCCGCATCTCTCAAGGTGTGTCAGTTCTTCCAGTTCAGGAGTATTGATCTCAATCTCACATGAAATAGATCTGTCTTCTATACTGACGGAATCTATTTTAGTATGAGGTTCTATGAATCCCTCACAAACGAGAAATCCCAGAGCAAGCTCTTCGAGTTCTTTCGGACTTGCAAAAAAAGTGGTTACATGAACGTTGTTTACGAAAAGATCAAACCTTTTCTCCAGAATGACGTCCACATTGATGTGTTGTTTGTTGTTACCAGTGATCTCTAGGCACTCCATTGGTGCATAAAAGGGAGAGGAAATATTTTCCTCATCCTTTCGGAAGACCTCGGTCTTCCTGTTCCTCTCTGAGTACCGTTTCTCACTCATGCTTCCTTTTTGGCCTTTATCTTTTCAAAGAGCATCTTGAGGGTTTCTTCGTTGCTCTTTGTCTCGGAAAAAGGAGAGTCTGTGAACGGTTCGAAGTGTATCGGCACGTTATCGAGCCTGTAGAAGGTACCGTCACATTCCATTGCATCTATAACACCTGGCAGTACAACATCCGATGCGGTTGTTGTAGGACATGGTGCGATATCGACACAGACCATTGGGATCTCGGCGAGATACTTTGCACAGTCTGCAGGTATGTGGTTTACAAGATCTGCTGACATGACAAATGCTGCATCGACATCCTTCTCCCTGAGCAGGTCCACGGTCGTGGTCTCTCCGGGGTTGTACCTTGGGTATCCCTTCATGAAGTCAACACCGAACGGGTAACCATAGAGGTAGGATGCAAGCTGGTTGAATCCCGCCACATTACAGTGACCTCTGAGCGCACCGATGTTACACTTTGTATAGTTGTTCATTTCCTTCACAAAGTTCAGTGCAATCTCTATATTTCTATGCTTTCCGTATGAGGATGAGACTCCAAGACCTACGTAGATAGCAACGAAGTTTGATTCTTTCATCATCTCAACGGTCTGTTTCATGACGGAAAGAGGTATTCCTGTGATATCTTCAACGGATGGATGTGGTTCCTTGCCGTTAAGGATGGTGAACAGAGCACTGAGCAGTTCGTAGTCGGTGTTCGGGTTGAGCTGCATATGCAGATCGGATGCTGTGGCTGTCGGGGTTACTCTGGGATCCACAGTAACGAGTTTCCTGTCAAATCTTCCTCTCTTTGTCCAGTAACCTCTCGGGAAAACACCGTACTTTGACATGTGCCTTGGCATGGATTCCAGTGCATTGACACCCCAATAGACTATCATGTCAGCCCTGTTCTTTGCCTGACCGGCTGTAGCTCCTACCATGCCGGATTCCTGTATTCCCATAACGGTTGGTCCGTGGCAGATAGTTGCATTGGAGTCTGCTACACCGCCAAGGTATTCAGCAATATGCATCCCTACTTCCTGGGCTTCGCATGATGTCTCACTTCCAAGGAAGAAGAGTGGACGCTTTGCATTGACCAGGATCTCTGCTGCTCTATCAAGGGATTCTTCCCAACTGACATCTTTGACCTTGCCGTTCTCTCGGATCGTGGGTTTTAAGATCCTGTGATGGCTCACGATTTCCTGGAATTTGGCGTTACCCATTTTACATGCGTTCTGAACGTCTATTGAACCTTCTTTGAGTTCAACCTGAATATCATCACATGAACCTCCGCAGACAGGGCAGATAATGTTCTTGTAGACCATTTTATTCACCTCCCATATACAGCTTCAGGACTATTTCCTCGGCGCTGAGGACCTCTTCATTGGTAGGTTCAACAGTAACGGGGCTTCCTTTATAACGTGGTGAACCCGTGGAGAAAGTGTCTGGCTCGACAACCACATTGGCCCATATCGACCTTGGTATGAATACGTGACCGGACATCATTGCTTCAGTAACCTTCGGGTAAACTGCAACCATGTGCTTTCCATCTCTGGATATTACAGCAACTTTCTCGGGGCATCCGAGAATTGCATAGTCCTCTGCACACATCCAGCAGACAGCACATTCTTTTGTGTATTCTTCGGAGTACTTGTTACCACCTTTGGCGAGTTTGCCTTCGTTGATAGTACTTCCTGTATTGAGTAATGCTTGCATGAATATCACCTCAAAGACACTCATTATTCGTACAGGAAACATACAGTGTGCCTTTTCCCTTCTGTGGGATGGCGTAGTCTCCTGTGAATTTCTTGTATTCGCCAAAACACTCGATGTCATTGAACTTGAGATCTGACTCAACTTCTGCCAGTTCGAAGCCCGGAGTGAATCTCTCAATGGTACCTCCGACAACGATAGTGCCGCCTGTCATCTCTGCTCCAACTGCTCTGGTAGCGTTTCCTTTTACAACGATAAGACCGCCATTTATACGGATCCCGCAGAAGTGCTTGACATTGCCGCCAATAATGATCTCTCCTCCGCTGATACCGCCACCAACCTGGTTGATGGCATCACCGTCAATGACTATGCGTCCACCGGTCATACCATTCCAGCTGCCTCTGTATGCGGAACCAACGTGATCCTTTGTATTTCCTTTAATATGAAGCAGGCCGCCCTTCATTTCCATTCCTGGCCAGGAATCGGTATCGCCTTCAACAATGATCTCTCCGCCTTTCATATCTGCACCTACATGCATGCCAGTCGAGCCTTTGACGAGGATCCTTCCGGCGGTCATACCTTCACCTATACGCTTGACCCGTGTGACATCGCCGTCTATGATAATGCTGGTTTTTTCTGCAGAAGCCGCACCATCTCCCTTTACTTCAAAATAGTTAGAGAGAGGGTATTCCTGCGGTCCCTGCCAGACAAGCAGCTGCCCGATCTCCTGGGCATTCTTACCGGCAAAGTTGTCAGGTGTGATAACTTCACCTTCAACTGTCAGATTGAAGTTACCTGTTGGTTTAAGAATTACTTCTGCCATGTAATTACACCTCTGCGTCTATCTTGATGGGAGTCGGGTTTGCAAGGTACTTATCCGGTGTCGGGTAGTTGTTGAAACCGATAGTATAGTACTTGAACCAGTTCTTGACATCATCAAGCATGTTCTTCTCATCGTCTGCACTGGTTGATATGTCAGTGTAGTATGTCTTCTTTTCAGGTATTGCAACTATCTCACCCTTCTGAGAAACTACCTGACCTTCTTTGATGGTGTAGGCGGCGTTCTCAAAGCCTCTTATGATACTCTCATAATCGCTTACCTCGAGTTTTGTAGGATCGATGTCATATATTGCTACATCTCCGTCCGCGCCTATGCCAAGGGTGCCTTTGCTGTGTGACATACCAATGGTCCTTGCAGAGTTTGCACGGGTTATGGTGGCTATGTCATAGAGTGACATCTCCCTTGCCTCGGCACTCAGGTCGGTCCTGTCCTGTGCCCACTTGTGGCATTCGTTGAAGGTATCCTGTCTTGCCTTATTTGACATAAGCCAGGCAATTACCTGCGGGTACTTTATGAATGGTCCGCCATTGGGGCTATCTGTTGTCATAATAACCTTCCAGGGGTCGTCCACGTAGAGCAATACCTCAAGACCCATTGCCCACTGTACACTGTGTACAGGATTGTTCTTCAGGTATGTGAAAGGCAATACTCCTGAACCACATTCACACTCTACATCGGTGTTGGACCATTTGTGTCCGGTCAGTACATAGAGGTCGTGGATCGCAGGACCGTCACCGGTCATTACTGTTGCGTCACCGAACGGGACACACCCACTGTCCATTACAACATGCTCATGGTTGTTCACATAGTCGGTGATTCCTTTTACTCCGGACTCGAAGTCTCTCCAGGATGTTCCGCCGAATGCATTGAACTGGCAGTGTGTAAGGTAAACGGATTCATGTCTTTTCGGGTTGACCTTTGTCTCAGCCCATTCGACACTTGTATTTGGCCTTGCCTTGACGGGCTTTGGTATTTTGAGCGAGTCCCTTGTGATCTCCCAGCAACCCGGATGTCCCAGATTGTTTGCGTGCAGGTGCACCGGCATCGGGAATCCAAGCATCTCGTTGATCTCGGTGAGTCCTTTGATGATATCTTCAGGAGTGACCTCGAAATGAATGTTCGCCTGGTCAAGGGCACTTACATTCTCTCCCCATCCCCAGTTCTCTACACCGGCAGGGTTCACACATTTTATTCCGTAGGTCTTGTGTGTCTTCATCATCCAGGCAACGTATGCTGCAGCCTTTTCCATATCTCCTTCCTTGAGATATCTCATAAGGAACCAGTTATTTCCAAGAACCAGGTATCCACCCATGTCCAGCATTGGAGTCGAGCGCATTTCCTCGTGTGTGTGGCGGGCTTCCATTGGTGGGACTGCTGCCTCAAAGACAGTTGTGTATCCCATTTTGGAATACTCATATCCTCCAAGGTATACTGAAGGCACACTATATCCACATCCGGAATGCGTGATCGGTGTTTTCTTCTGGTAGAATTTATAGTGGTCCTCCGGCCTCATCATCCTGCCGACGTTTACCTTTGCTCCTGCAACGTGTGAATGTGAGTCCACACCACCGGGCATTACGGTCTTGCCGCTCGCATCGATCTCCTTGGCATCTTTCAGTTCTGAAGCGGAAAGTTCAGTAACAACTTTTCCGTTCCTGATGAAGATATCCATCTTGTCCCCATTGATCTCGTTGAGGGGGTCGAAAACATGTCCATTTTTAATTGCTATAGTTCCAGCCATTTTATAACTCCCTTTTCTTAAGTTTTATAGCATCTACAGGGCATATCATGGCACAAGCTCCGTCTGATCCGCATATACTCTGATCAACAACCTTAACCGTACCGTTCCTCACTTCAAGGAGTTTCTTACCGTCGACCTCATTGAGGTAACCGGCTCCGACTTCCCCGTCGCTTGCGTTCACAGGACATACTATGACACAATTTCCACATCCGAGGCATGCTTCCTCGTCGGTCTCCAGTACGGATGTGAGTGTTGGTCTTGGCATTTCCACGTTAAGCAGCTTCTTCTCAAGGAGCCCCTTCTTTTCAACATCAGGTACAATAGCTGTCTTGGTAACTGTTATTGCATCTACAGGGCAGCACATATCGCAGGCGCCACAGTATATACATGCATCAGGGCGTTGTGCAACCTTGTCCACTCTCTGACCCGCTTCCCAGTCGGGGTTGAAAAGTGCATTACATGGGCAGGTATCCACGCATGTTCTGCATGCGGTACAGGTATCCTCGTCCCTGTGCCATGTACCCTGGAATGGTTTTTCCACAGCAATAGCATCAACAGGGCATACTTCCATACACCATCCACAGTGAATACAGCATTCCTGGTCTATTATCGTTTCACCATCAACACTTGCGCTTCCATCATCCGAAAGCCACTGTTTGACCTCTATGCAGCCCTGCGGACATATTTGCTCACAGAGTCCACAATGCACACAGTTGTCGCTGACAGTTGTATCTTTAAGAGCAACGCTGATGTAGCTGTTGTCATTTACAGACTTTCCGGCCTGTCTCAGTTCAAGTGCGCCAGTCGGGCATGTCTTAGCACAGATCCCGCATAAAATGCAGAGTTCTTCCTGATTTTCTAGAAAATCCTTGTCTATAAGTCCTCTTGCAACGGCTCCTACTGAACCGATAACTAAAGAATCTTTAGGACATGCCGTGGTGCACGTTCCACAACCAATACATTTCTCAGGGATATATATCAGTTGCTTATCGTCTTTTACTCCAAACACTACTTCGTTCATCTGATCTCTCCGTAATCCTGCCTGTAACTCCAAATGCTTCTTCAGGTCGTTGCTGTTGACGGATACGTTATGCAAGCACTTAGGCAAAACTCCACCTTATAAGCGATCCGTAGAACGTTCCATTATTGAGCATTTTTTCTTTTCTTTGTGGCATGAATACGCCTTTTAAGGTAAACTCGATTATGCCGAATGTAAGAATCATCAAGTTAACCACAAATTCAATTCTAAATTATCGCGTCACTGATTTTGTTTCTCTTGAATTGTATTTCTTAGAGAATTGTAATTATAGTAACGCGTATTTGTTATAAAAGTATCGTTTATATCTGCTACTGTTCTATAACTTTTTCACGGGGAATTTGCAATGAATGTTTGTGTTCTGCCGGAACAGGGATCATTCGCTGATTATATATACTACCTGAACCCCCATTTCCTATTGGGAAATATATAGATGGATACAAAACCGAAACATTCCCGTATGCAGAATATTCTTTTTGCTGTCACTGGGCTCTTCTTTGGGGGCTCTTCTACCCGGGGACCTGCCCGAATACGGGATAAGGAGCAATGTATATGTCATTGATGAGTATAATCGGTTGTGAGATATTTGCAAAGGAAATATCACAATTGCTTGGAAAAGATCGGGATATAGAATGCCTTATTGTAATAAACGAAAAAAAATCGGATGTTGCAAAAGAATTTGATGAACTTGGGACTGCATATCAAAAATTATCGCCTGATATGTTGCCCCTGGGTCTGAAACAAAAAAAAGGATTCAATGTTATAGTGGATCTGCAAAGTGTTTCGCTGCATAATGACCAGTCAAAGGTGAAAAAAGAGACATATGAGAAAATCAAGTTCTATGGTAAAGTTTCCAGCGGTGTACTTCTCCTGTATGATATTGGAAATGATACTTTTGCAGATGTTTATTCTGATTTTAAAAGGTCGCGCTTCCACATGATGACCCTGGGCGATACTGCGGGCAAAAACTCGGAGAAGGTGGAAGGCATAGGTTTTTGTATAGGTAACAGGACTGGTGGAGAAATTCCGGACCCTCTTATTCTTGAAGCATACGAAAGTTCTTATGTTCAGCTCAAGGAAAAACTTGTGATATAAAACTAGCAAACCACGCTATATGCTATATAAAATTATAAGATAGGATATTGAGGTCTTGTGATATACAAAACTGTCAGGTATTGTTAAAAAATTGAAATGGATAAAAACCGGTTTATATTTTATCCTTCGGCCAGTTTCATCTCTTTCCCACAACAATTAAGTGTTATTTCACACTCATCTCCGCAACCACTACTGCACTCGCTGACGACTTCAAAAGTGATTCCACATTCTTCACAGCTAAACCGCTGTCCTTTCTTCATAACACTGCACGCATTAGTAGAAGGTACCATAATCTTACTCCCCCTGTAGTTTGTCCGAACAGGTTGTTTCCTGTTCTATGAATTGTTTTCTCGTATTGTGTAATAAATGTATCTAATGTCTCATTACTCTATATCTTGTATTTCTGAAACTTTAAATAGCATATTGCCATCTATGTTGCAACACAGATATGGAAGAAACTCCGGTATCATCAAAGTAGCAGATATTAACTGATGGACTTTGTACATTGTTATATTGTTATCTTCGTTATCAAAAATGGTGCAGCAGTAATGACTAGGGAAGGAAGTGCCTATGCGCTTGGTGCAGGTACTGTTATCAACGCAATAGCTACATGGAAAGGTGCAGCATTCGGGATTGATCTGAAGACGTATGCAGACGTGGAGTTATCCCGCGACAGGACAACTATCAGGGGTAATATTGAAGGTGTGTCTGATGCTGATACGACTCTGATTGTAAAGTCTGTGGAGTATGTGCTGGAACATTTCGGGATTGAGATGGGTGGCGTTGTGAGGACAAGAACTGAAGTCCCGCTTGCAAGTGGTCTGAAAAGCAGCAGTGCAGCCGCCAACGCAACAGTGCTCGCAACACTTGATGCCATAGGTGAGGAAATAGACCCTTCGGAAGCTATTCAGCTGGGAGTAAGAGCAGCTAAAGATTCGGGTGTTACCATAACCGGTGCTTTTGATGATGCATGCGCTTCCTTTTTCGGAGGTTTTGTTGTTACCGATAATCGGGAAATGGAACTTGTCAGGAGGTCTGAAAAGGAATCCAGGGTGTTGATATTTGCACCTGACAGGAAATCTTTTAGTTCTTCTACAAATGTAGGCCGTTCTAAACTGGTAGCTCCATGGGTGGATATGGCATACGGTCTTTCTCTGGAAGGGGAGTATGAAAAGGCTATGACTCTTAATGGTTTCCTGTATTGCAGCGCACTGGATTTTGATGCGGAGTTCCTAATGCGTGCACTGGAACTTGGTGTAAAGGGTGTAACATTATCGGGTACCGGTCCTTCCTACGTTGCACTTGTGAATGACCGGTCTGCACACTCTCTCGGGAAAGCATGGGAAGAGTGCGGTGTAAACGGAACTCTGATAAGTACGAAGATTAATAACAGGGGCGCAAGTAAACTTTAGATGGCGGAACATATGACCACTATAAATGAAGTACGTACGGAAATTGAAAAGATAGACCATGAGATCATTGAGCTAATCCACAGAAGGGTCGGTCTTGCAGAAAAAGTTCTTGAATCAAAACAGAAAGAAGGCATGCAGATAAATGACAGGGGGCAGAACCATGTGGTTCTTGACCGTGCTGTTTATGCTGCTACCGAAAAAAATCTTGATACTTCATCAATTAAAGAGATATTTGAGATCCTTATACGTATGAACATTGAACGTCAGCATGAATTAAGCGGTGAAGGAAATCTTCCATAGGAGAGAAAATATATGATAGATATTGCAGTGATAATGGGTTCTGAATCAGACAGAGCTATTGCTAACAGGGTAACCGGCGTGCTGGATAACAGTAAATATTCCTATGATGTGCAGGTAATATCGGCACATCGCAATCCGGACAAACTCGATGAGTATGTATCCCAGAGCGAATCAAAAGTCTATATTGCAATTGCCGGTCTGTCAGCTGCTCTGCCGGGAGTTATCGCTTCTAAGACCAAGATGCCTGTTATTGGTGTCCCGGTCAGCGCAAAAATGATGGGTCTGGATGCCCTGCTCTCAACAGCCCAGATGCCTCCTGGGGTGCCGGTTGCAAGTGTGGGTGTGGATAACGGTGCCAATGCAGCTTATCTCGCAATAAGGATACTTGACCTCATACCTTAATCCAGCTTTGTCAGTTCGAACAGGCAATGCTCGTCTCCATTTCCCATGGTCTCAAGGACATCTACCTCCATGTCCTCTTCTCTCATGTGTATGATCCTTGAGAATATCCCTCTGGAAAGTGTGCAGAGTATGGGGTTGGATCGGGCTTCCTCTTTACCCCATGGACAAGTGTCACCTTTTATAGTAAAGCTTTTGCCTTCATCCATGTTCTCTACTTCAAAATTGGAGCCTAGCTGGTTGATTATCTGACAGCAAAGCTCACCTATGCATTCATATCCAAGAATATCACTTTCGGTGTTGACATTCTCAAAAATAGCTTCTACGACCATATCTATCATCTGATGGATAACAATGTTCTTTTGCTCTGGAGGTAGTGTTTTCAATAGAGCCGGAATTATCTGGGTAAGCACTGAACGTATACGGTTTTGAAGCTCCAGTTTATTCTTTTCAGCTAACAGATCGAAGTGTAGGTCCTTTAGTCTGAGCAAAGAATTGATTCTTGTAAGAAGTTCCAGTTTGTTCACAGGTTTTGTCAGAAACTCGTCGGCTCCTGCTTCAATACCTGTGATCCAGTCGTTCCTGCCGGAAAGTGCTGTTACCATAACTATCGGGATGAACTGTGTTTCCGGATCGTTTTTTAAATGTTCGCATACCTGGTACCCGTTCATTTCAGGCATCATTACATCAAGTAAAATTATGTCCGGAATTTCATTCCTGACCTTTTCAATTGCTTCATGACCATTGGTGGCAGCGATTACACTATATCTGTCTTCCAGGTATGCCCGGAGTAATTCTATATTCATTGTTTCATCATCAACAATGAGGATTTTTGCTTTCTGATCGCTGGGAATGTTAACAACTCCTCTGAATATGCAATACTACAACATATTTATAAATTTTATTTATATATAAGTATTTAATTTTAATTATTTTTATAACTATCGCTATGCACGATTATTGTAATAAAATACTATATATTAACATAAAATCCTAAAATGAAAGATTCAGGATAATGCTGGGAATGGATATTCCTGTGTAATTCAGATCTCAACAAGTTTACTTTTTGAACCCTTGAGCTTTATGCCTGCAGCAGTAATATCAAATACATTTACATCAAGGGCAATTTTGGTGCTGCGCATCTTTGGTATGCTTAAGAACCGTTCATTATTTCCTGTATAAGGATTCTCTTTCACGAATAGTTTTACCGCCCCGTGGGTGGAATAATCCGCTATCCTGTGTGTCATTTCATATGCAGCTTCGTCCATTATATGCAGGGTGGTGGTCTTTTGTTTTGCAAGCAGGCGATTCAATGTGTCAAACCTGTCCCTGAATTCCTTTGCAGTCAGTCCGAAAGCAAGAACTCCGATATTGTCGATGACAGCGACATCCGTACCTTCCGGAATAAGCCTTACGATATCGATAAGATCTATCTCCTCTATATTAAAGCCGGTCTGATCGGGTCTGATGTGTCTGTCCAGGCCGGTTTCTTCAATGATCTCTATTTCAGTGTCACTGAACTCTTCAGTGAGCATTGAATCACGTGCAATGCCTCCGGTTCTGAACTCAACAACAGGCTTGATCCGCAGATTTCCTTTCTCGATGAAAGAATCAAGGCCAAGTCCGAGCATGGCTGCCTGTTCCAGAAGGTCTTCAGGCATTTCCTCGGTTGCGACCATAATACATTTTTTTCCATCCATGCAGGACTTATGCAGAAAATGCAGTCCGAAAATAGTCTTCCCTGCTCCCGGGACACCAGTTACAAGTATGCCTCTGCCTTTGGGATAGCCGCCCCCGATCTTCTTGTCCAAGTTCTCAATACCCGTTGGCATCCTTTCCATTTATATCACTTTGCGCCTTGTTTTTCTTATCTCTACAGATTATGATATATTGTATCTTATATAAATATATCCTTATCTTTAAATATTTATTCTCCTATTTTATTATCGAATATTAAATAGGACGGTTACAAATATAAGGCCAGGAGTCGAATAATTCAAATGTGTGGTAGTAAAGTCTTTTAATGTATCTGCCGGGTTGAATTGTTTCCCGGTCTACATATCTGGAAATTATGATTAGAACCAAGAGGGGGATTTCAATGAAAGTGGATCTTACTATAAAAATAGGTGGAGCAGCAGGTCAGGGCCTGGATACGATTGGAAGTGTCCTGTCAAGGACTTTGATGAAATGTGGTTTTTTTGTTTTCGGCACGCAATATTATCTGTCAAGGATAAGGGGTGGCCATAATACTTTTCAGATGCGCATCAGTGATGAAAGCATAAAAGCAATGGATGAGAAAGTTGACATGCTGGTAGCTCTTGACCGGGCTTCTATTGAGAAACATCTTGATGAGATGACAGATGGGGTTGTGATAGTTGACATGGATACTGTTAAACCGCAAGAAGAGCACGACTCTCTTTTCCATGTGCCTCTTTTGAAGATCGCAAAAGACACCGGCGGCAATAAGCTATATGCTAATTCTGTTGCAGTCGGGGCAGTTATGGGTCTTATGTGCCTGGACTTTGATGTCCTGGCAGAAGTACTTTCTTCAATATTCAAGAAAAAGGGCCAGGAAGTTATTGACAATAATATCAAGGCCGCACGAGCGGGTTATGATCATGCAAGGGATAACTATCCACATGGCTGCAAGTTCGGTATCGAGCAACCTGAAAAACATCACAACAAAATGCTTATTTCAGGAAATGAGGCCGTAGGCCTGGGAGCTTTGGCCGCGGGCCTGCAGTTCATTTCCTCCTATCCCATGACTCCTTCAACCGGTGTGATGAACTATATTGCAGGCAAGGCCAACAAATTCGGTCTGGTATTTGAACAGGCCGAGGATGAGATCGCTGCACTGAATATGGTTCTGGGTGCATCTTTTACAGGTGCACGGTCTATGGTGACTACGTCCGGGGGAGGTTTTTGCCTGATGGTGGAGGCGCTTGGTCTTGCAGGCATAACTGAAACTCCTGTGGTTATATTCCAGGCACAGCGTCCGGGGCCGGCGACCGGTCTTCCGACGATGACCGAGCAAGGTGATCTGTTATTTGCAATACATGCCGCACAGGGTGAGTTCCCGCGATGTGTCCTTGCACCTGGTACTCCCCAGGATTGCTTCTATATGACTGCCAAGGCTTTCAATATTGCAGATAAGTATCAGATACCTGTTATTGTAATGAGCGACCAGTATCTTGCAGACTCTCTGTTCACTTGTGAAAGATTTGATCAGGCAAAGATCTCTATTGAAAGGCATCTGCTGTCTGATGAGGACATAAAAGGCATGCAGGGAGAGTACAGGAGATACAAGATAACTTCCAGTGGAATCTCTCCCAGGGCTCTTCCCGGACAGGATGGAGTGCTTGTTGGTGCTGACAGTGACGAACATGATGAATTCGGACATATAGACGAGACTCAGGAGAACAGAATAAGTATGGTTCACAAAAGAATGAACAAACTGGAACTACTCAGGGAAGAGATGCAGGTCCCCGGTGTTCACGGTCCTGAGGATGCCGAGCTGACTCTTATAGGGTGGGGTTCAACCTACGGACCTCTGGCTGAATCTGTGGATACTCTCAACGGGCAGGGCCACTCTGTAAATCTGGTACATTTCACCCACGTATACCCACTTCCGGCAGAAAAGATCAGGAAGTTGCTTGCAGGGTCTGGAAAGAAGATATGTGTTGAGAATAACAGGTTGAGCCAGTTCGCTCGCTTGCTTGCAGCTGAGACCGGGATTGAGATGTATGATAATGTTGTCCGGTACGACGGGCTTCCTTTCACTCCGGAGTCCATAATAGATGCCCTGAGGGAAAAGGGGGTGGTATAAATGGTAAGCGTTGAAGATTATGGGAACTTTGATACGGCATGGTGTCCGGGCTGTGGTGACTTCGGAATACTCAAAGCCCTGAAAAAAGCTCTTGTGGATCTGGGAAGATCTCCCAATGAAATGTTGCTGGTTTCCGGTATAGGGCAGGCTGGAAAACTTCCTCACTACCTTAAATGTAATTTCTTTAACGGACTGCATGGGCGAACCCTTCCGCCGGCTACAGCTGCGAAGATTGTGAACCATGAGTTGACAGTCATGGCAATAGCGGGTGACGGTGACTGCTATGGAGAAGGTGGCAATCATTTCATACATGCTATACGGCGGAATCCGAATGTGACCCTGCTCGTTCATAACAACCAGATATACGGTCTTACCAAGGGTCAGGCATCACCCACAAGCGAGCGTGGCATGAAGACAAAGGTCAATCAGGAAGGGGTATTCAACAGGCAGCTTAATCCGCTTGCCCTGGCAATCTCACAGGACTGCTCGTTTGTCGGCAGGGGATTTGCAGGTGATATAAAGCATCTTACTGAACTTATCAGTAAAGCCATCGAGCACAAAGGCTTTTCACTTGTTGACATACTCCAGCCATGTGTCACTTTCAACAAACTTAACACATTCAAATGGTATTCAGAAAGGGTCTATGAAATGGATGAAAGTGAATATCCTTTAAATGACAGGGTTAAAGCCTTCGAAAAATCTTTGGAATGGGGTGAAAGGATACCTCTTGGCGTGCTTTATGTCAACGAAAGGCCTGTTTTCGGGGACAGCCTTGATGCGCTGAAGTCCGGTCCTCTTGTCAGGAAAGAACCAAAGACCGAGCTTGTGAATGAACTGATCGATGGGTTCATGTGAGCATAGAAATATCGGTCTTCATTACCTTTTTTATTCATACCGGAAAGCCAGCGGAGGGTCGATAGTTCAAACTATTTATGGGTAAATAAAAAAACAGGTAAAAAAGAAGAATAGATGGATCGATCAATTCTTCTTTCTCATGGATACGAATGCCAGACCTAGTACGGCTGCAATTGGAAGTACAATTGTCGGGAATTCCGGAATTTCAGTTTTATCCTCATTTGGTTTGTCAGAAGTAATCCCTTCCCAGACCTTTGTGATCTGATTGGAGTAAACGGTCGATTGCTGGCTATTGATAAAGCTGGCAATAATCACATCGCTTCCATCATCAGTACCAAGGTAAGTGAATGTTGCTTCACCATTGCTGTCCGTATATGCTGAGTTTGTCAATCCCTGGTGGGGTCCTGAAAGGATCTCAAAATTAACTTCTTTTGACTCAACAGGATCACCGTTATTGTCCTGAACAGTTGCTGTTACTGTATGATAAGTTCCAACAGGGTTAGTTGCTGATGCCGGTCCGAGTACAATGCCCTCGCCTACTACAGCTACGGTTGATTTGAGATTGAAGTATGCAAAGAAAATATTATCATCGTTTGATGGATTCCTTGTGTATACAGAAATTGTGCTGTTGCCACTTTCTACAAATGAGAGGATGTTATACAGTTCATCATCCAGGCGTTGGTCGTTATAAGCTGTCTGGAACGGGCTGACAGGATTCTCATTACTATCATCCAGCCCGCCGACAGTGATTAATTGGCCATTGGATGCAATTTCCCCGTCATCTGATCCACCGGCTGCGGATGTCAGTCTCTGTCCGTTCACTTCAACAATGCTGTACTGTGATGAACCTGACTGATAGCTGTATGATATGCCAAGTCCCATATCAAAGCTCATGTCAGGAACGCTTTTGTTGATGGGTTCTGCAAGAAGCAGGTTGAAAGTGTCCCCATCAATATCCTGTGCACCGAAGAGTAGGACAATAGTGTTGTCATTGACTTGGCTTGGATCGTCAAAGATAACTACTAGTACACTTCCATCTATGTTATAGGAATATTCTTCAGTAATTGTGAAATCGATTCTTCCTGCCGGAGCATTGTCGATCTTTGCCTTTACAAGGGATGTGACATCTGCCCAGTGATTGTAAGTATATTTGTAGACAAAGTCATCCCAGTTAACATCCTGGCCATCTATCTCTATCTGGCCATCTGCAATCTGGTTTGGGCCCCAGAGAGAGGCAGCAGCCATATATGCTGATCTTACTGTTGCACCAGCTGGTTTTTCAACCTGGATGATTCCGGTGCCGGCAGTTCCCAATCCGTCAACTGAAAGGCTTAGTTTTCCGGTTTCAGTCACCATTGGTGAAAGGCTTGTATCAGATTCAGATGTAAGTTCGATAGATGTTATACTTATTTGTGTGTTTTCATCAATAACAATACCTGGTGTTACTTCGGAAGCATTTGCCATCATAATAAAAGATGTCATAAGCACAGCAAAGCACACCAAAAAAACAATTACAGTTTTCAAACTGTCTTTTACCATCATACCACCTTTACTTCTATACTTTCAAGAAAAAGTAGGTCAATTACTGATTAGTATCTTATGTATTTAAAGTTATTTTGTATGTTTTTTTAAAAATACTAAAAAAGGTATGTATAATTTATTTATGATTTACTTTAGATAAAAATACAAAAAGGTTCATGTGCTTTTATTAAGCTTGCACTGAAGCCTTAATCTGCGGATGACTCAATCTCCGCATCAGTTATTAAGACATCTTCATCTCGGATGGGTATTGTGAAAGTGAATGTACTTCCTTTTCCGGGTTCGCTTTCGACTGTTATATCACCGTCGTGTAGTTCGACGAACCTTTTTACAAGTGCCAGTCCAAGGCCTGTGCCCTGATACTTCCTGGATATAGAGGAATCTATCTGATGGAAGGGCGTGAACAGTTTGCTTTGCTCCTCTGCCGATATTCCTATACCGGTATCGGTTACAGATATTTCTGCCATATTGTCCTTCTTACGTGCAACCACTTTTATTAGCCCTTTCTCAGGAGTGAACTTGACTGCGTTGCTCAGAAGGTTATAGAGTATCTGTCTGAACTTAATCTCATCGGCATTCAGGGACAGTTTGTCCGGGTCAACAGAAAACTTTAGTTCAATATGTTTCTTTTTTACAAGAGGTGAGATTACATTCTGTACGTTTCTCATCGTATCAAGTACCTGGAGCTCCCGGAAGTGCACCTCCATCTTCCCTGATTCCACTTTGGAAATGTCAAGTATATTGTTTATAAGTTCGAGGAGGTGTTTTCCACTTGTGTGGATATGCTCCGCGAACTTTTTCTGCTTTTGGCTCAGATCTCCGAAGTTCCGGTCCTGCAGAATTTCAGAATAACCCATAATTGCATTGAGTGGTGTCCTGAGTTCATGGCTCATATTTGCAAGAAACTCGCTCTTGGCACGATTCGCATTTTCAGCTTCTGTTTTTGATTCTACTACAAATCGTTCAATTTTTTTGATATCTGTAATGTCATCGACACTAACTATTATTTTTGGCTCGCTCCCCATATCTATGTAGGATGTTGATACCAGAAAACTCCGTGACATCTGACTTCCGTTGGGCAGGAGAAATCTTACTGTACCTTCTTTCTTCTGAACCCCAGAACGTTTTCTAAGAGTTTCCTGTTCTGCTTTTTTAAAGACACATTGGATGCAATTTACATTCATGCCACACCCATTACCTTTTAAAGCATTGATGCAGGAGAATACATCTCCAGCTCTATGGCCTATTATGTTCTCTTTATCTCTTGTTGTACATTCCATGGCTGCCTTGTTGACTTTTTCAATTATTCCGTGTTTGTTCACCAGTAGCATCACTGTGGGTGCAAGGTTAAAAATCGAGTCTAACATATTTTTTTGTCTTTGCAGCTCAGCTTCATGCTTTCTGCGTTCGGTAATATCACGGCTGATACCAAGGAACAACTTGAAATTCCCCTCATCATCAAGAACAGGATTGATGTGTAACTCGGTCCATACGGTTGACCCGCCTTTACATGGTTGTTCGACTTCGATTGTGCGGGGTGTATCTGGAATGATGCCTTTTTTAAACTCCCTGAAAAATGTCTCAAGTATGCTGTCTATAAGTGCAAAGGAATGAGGTGTCAGTCTCTTATCAAGAGGCAGTTCCATGACTTCTTCAGGAGTATAACCTCTGAGTTTTTCAACAGAAGGGCTGATGTACATGAATTTCTTATTCCTGTCAAGTATCCATATAACATCGTTCGCACTTTCAGCGATGAGACGGAATTTTTCTTCGCTTTCCTTCAGGGCTTTTTCTGTTTCTTTTCTTTGTGTTATGTCCTGGGAGATACCCATCATCTTTTCAGGCTTCCCATTCTCACCGAACAGGGGTTTAAGAAATAAAGAGTGCCAGTAGGTCTTTTTTTCAAAAGGTATACTTCGAAATTCTACATGTATTGACTTTCCTTCCCGGCAAAGTCCTACCTTTTCCCGGAACATCTTCCTGTCATCAGGGTGAATAAAACTGTGAAATGCATCAAAATCTCTATTTAAGATCCCAAGCGGTATAACGGTACTAACTCCTCGTGTTGTTTCCCGTATTATATGATCATCTTTAAAGTCCCACTCCCACAATTGAAGTCTGGCAGTTTCAAGTGCAAGCTGTAAGCTTTGTTCGTTTATTTCGTTAATGGTATCAGGATTACACTTATTCACGGATAGGAGTGCTCTTTCGACTATCAGTCTGAGCACATTCTCTTCAAAGGGTTCCTTAACGTACCAGACATATTCGGTCGATAGTATTTTTTGGCAAAGATCATCTGAGAATTCTATAACTATGAATACGATTGGTATTTGCTTATCCCGGGAGTACTGGAGAGCGTGACCAACTATTCCTTCGTTCAAATGTGCGTAACAAAAAAGCAAATCCGGATTCTCATTAATCAGTTCTCTCTGGTATGTATTTTCAAGAGGATTTAGAACGTGAGTTAAAAGGCCTATCTTACCAAGCATGAATACAAGCTTATTGTTTGCTTTTTCCTTATGGCCGATTATTGTTATATTCCTCATTAACTCTCGCCGCTGAAAATCATTGATGATTTAAGGATACTGCTAAAGTTCAAATGTTACTTTATTTAGTAACCTTATTCTATTTCAATTGATCTATTTTATATTTATATTGAAAAGCAGGCAGTTAAAATTCAGAACTTAAAGAGTATCGGTATTTCATCAGAAAAGATAAGTTTAACTTAATTAGCGTGGTGCTTTAGCTGAATTTTCCTTCAATTACTACCAGTTCCTCAAAAGAACATTTGGTACGTGCAATTATGCGGGTTTTGAATCCGTGCCTGTACATAAGTGCTTTGACTTCTTCTATGTCCGTTAATGAGGATATCATAATCACTATGGTCCCTTCTTCTTTCAGATGGCTGCTGACTTCTTCTATAAAGCGAATGATGACTTTACGTCCATCCTTTCCGCCATCGAAGGCATAGTTGAGCCATCCCGGGACTTTCTCTTCATCGGATGTCGGCAGGTATGGCGGATTGAAAATGATGATGTCGAAATGCCTTTCCTTTATTATGCCGGCAAACATATCTGTCCTGATGACCGCTACACCATTGGACTTTGCACACAGGGCTGCATGAGGGTTTATCTCTGTGGCGGTAAGTTCGATGTTTCTGTTCGCCTGCACGACGGAAGCCACAAAACCTGTTCCTGTTCCTATTTCCAGCACCTTCATGCCGTCGATGCAGACTTCAAGTGCCGCATCCGCAAGTAAAAAAGAATCTTCTGCAGGTTCGTAGACGCTCTCTGCAATTTTCACCGCAGCATTCCTGTAGTTGATAGTGACCATCTAAATACCTTGTTTATGCCTGTACAAGAGGTTCGCAAGGTATGCAAATTCTGCAGGCTCAAGATTTTCAGGTCGCTTTCCAAGCATTTCCTCGGGTAGTTCGTTTATGAATTCTCTCATGTCGGGGATGCCAAGCAGCTGTTTGTTCCTGATGATGGAATTTCTCATTTTCTTGCGTCTCTGTCCGAAAACAGCAGTAACGAATTCAAGGAAGTATTTCTCGTCAAGAACCTTGAAAGTTGAAGGCCGGGGTACAAGTTTCACAACGGCGGACAGCACTTCAGGTGGCGGTGAGAAAGCTCCTCTGGGGACCTTCATTATAATAGACGCGTCAGCAAAATAATGTGTGTTCACTGAAAGCCTGCTATAATCTCCAGAGTTTGCCCGGGCTACCATACGTTCTGCGAACTCGTACTGGTACATCAGGATCCCCAGGCTGAATTCATGCTTCAAGAGCCTGAAAGTGATTTCAGAGGAGATGGAATATGGAAGATTTGAAACAACTTTATCAAACTTTGGAAAATCAACATCAAGGACATCAGCATGGATGATTTCCAGCTTTTCAGTTCCGCCAAAACGGTTCATAAGTACATCAACAAGGGCCGGATCACGCTCTATGGCAATCACTTTTTTTGCGTGTACCATTAGCCTCTCGGTAAGGTTGCCGATGCCTGCCCCAATCTCAAGTATGACCTCATCAGGCTGGATGTCTGCTGCATTGACTATCCTGTCAAGCATGTGTTCATCCACAAGAAAATGCTGGTCATGGTTTCCTCCGCGGATGCCATATTTCCTGAGAATATCCCTGACCAAGAAAAGAACACCTTTTATTGTTTTGGGCGTTTGGGAGGAAGGGTGAACAGCCTGTATTTTATATTGTCGTCCTTTAGTTCCTCAACGATACGGTTTGATATCACTTTCTGTGGTGAATGTACTCCTCCGACCCTTTCGTGAAGTTCTTCAAGACTGCTAAACGGACCTTTCTTCCTTTCATCTATAATGGCCCACATCAGTTTTTTCCCAATTCCCGGTAACAGTTCAAGCATGTGAAGCCTGTTGGTTATGGGATGTGCTTCATTAAAGAATTTCACAAACTTCTCTTCATCATGCTTAACGTTTATCTCCAGGATGAATGGAAGTTCTAACTGAGCACCCTGACTGAGGGTGCTGTACGATATCCTGTGTTTGACATGGTCTATCTCGTCCCTGTCCCCTTCACCAATATATACTCGGGATTGGATATCGGGGATCTTGCCTTCTTTCGGTACAAGTTCTATAAGGGCGAAATTCTTTTCACCAACCACCTGTACCACTGGCTTTTTCTGATAGGATGGCCGCCTGTCATCAGTATTTCCATACGGCAGGTAATCCAGGACCCATGCAAATTCTTCTTTTTCTGGTGGCTTTCCCCTTGTTGTCATATCTTCTCTCCGGTGTACCCACTGCTAATGATAAATTATTCTTGCTCTTAAAAAAGGATGTATATGATATAAATCTAATCCATTGCTTCTTCGACCATTTCAAGCATCTGGTCAAGTTCCTCTTCGACTAAAGTGAATCTCTCTTTTGCATAGAGGGACCTGAGCTCATCCCTTGTCTGGGGCATGATATCTGCGATTCTGATCGCAATCTCAGGTTTCATCTTTTCAAGCTCAAGAAGCTTGTTCACAAGTTCCCTTGATTTTTCCGGCGATGATTTTGAGAACATGTCCGCATGATTTATGGCTTTACGTAATTCATATCCCAGCTCTTCTTCGTTCTGTAAACGTTCTTCCATAATCTCGTGCAAAACTCCCTTCACTTCCGGAAGGGTCAACATCTCTTCGCTCAGAATTTGCTTCACAATCATTGATATACACTCTTTCAAAAATTAACTAGTTCTCTCGTCTGACATCGTTAAAAAAATGTCTGATATTATCCCCATTGTTGGCAATAGAGATATATCTGACGTTATGGGAATTTCAGGTCAATATCTGAAAATATCCCTGATCAGTTATTCTTCTGTAATTTCAGATGCTGTGGAAGGGAGACTATCTCTTTTGTAGCATTACCATCCCTTATGTGGAGCAGGTAGGCACGGCCACGCTGACCCGTAACCTTTCCGGTCTTTCCCTGGAACCTGGCATGTGGCATTCCTTTCTGTACACTGGGATCGATGTCGATGTGTACCATCTGTCCTTCATTAAACTCCTGGATGGCTTTGCTTACTGGTGAAAGTCCCCTTTCTCTAACAGTTTTCTTCAGTTTATAGCGTGTACAGCATTTCTCTCCGTGTGATGTTGGCATGATTTTTCCTCCGTTGATCAACTAGATTCGATTAAATTCTATTTTTATATAATGATTAGTTTATGATTTGTCCGTGGACCTGGCAGATGCTTAAATGTCAACATTCATGACATCCAGTTCAGTAACCTTTGCCTGTATACCCAGTACACCTGTTAGGCTTGGCTGCGTTCTTCCTTCATCACCGGACGTAAGTTCCTTGACGTATAATCCGCCGTCACATTGCACTTGTATGACAGCATGCTCATCTGTAAATTCCAGAAGCTGCATGTCATGAACACTTCTCTTTCTGATCAGATCAGCCCTTCTGTGGGATACACGTTGTGGTGTTCTCTGTGAGATCTCAACTCCAATCAGACTGTTGATGGCAGATATAAGCTTTTCCTTGGAAACTGGCTCATTGAATGTAACTTTTAAGTTATAAACTTTATCCGCCTGGGATGTTTTCAGTTTCTCTATTACTTCCTTGGTCACTATCCTGAGGTCGCTGACTTCTACCTTCTCACTGGCAAATGCGTTAATCCTCTTTTGAAGTTCGGCCACATCAATGGAGCGTATGGATGGCTCAAGGGCCTCAACCACGAAGGGTCTTCCGGTACCAAGCATTAGTGCATCGATATCTTCCCTTCCGGCTCCATGGAACTTCGTATCCGTAGCATCACACATCTTCACAACTTCTTCGCGGATGAGCTCATCCACCGATTCGGGGTATTGCTTACCTGTGAGATCACATCTTTCACAGCCTTTTCCGCCGCATGTCCTGCAGGGCCACCTGGTCTGCGGAATGCCTCTCGCGATTTTCCTGTACCTGCCCTGGATGTAAAGCGAGCGTATCTGGAGCTTTACCTTATCGTTTGCAATGTCGAGGGTGACAAGGATGTCAGGTCTTTCGAACTCTACCTCTTTACCGTTACGTGCTGCAATGAGCTTTCCGGCTTCCCTGTTCATCTCGCTCTTGAATTGTTCGGCATACGTGATCCCGCACTCGCTCCAGAGTATCTCCTCATTCTCCGCAAGCAATCCACTGATTTTTGTTCCTACGAGGAAGGTGGAGTATTCGATGTCACCGATAGCTTCAATGGCGCGGTCAGCCCATATGCCAAGATTGTCATACAGCCCCAGGCAGACCCAGCACTGACTATCTTCTTCGGTGATGCCAAGGCTCTTTCTTGCAAAAGGACTACTCTGTGCAAGTTCTTTCAGGATGGTGTCATCTCCCTTTTCCTTCAATAGGAGGTCACCCTCCATGGCAAGGGCAAGTTTTATGGCACGTCCCCTCTCCACGTTCGTAAGACCTGTGGATAATTTCGCGAACTGCCTTCCAATGCAGTTATCACAGATGGGACCCTCATCGATTATTTTTTTAGCAGTTTCAAGTATTGTCATTTGATCACTTGTAATATTATCTGGCTCATGAATGATTGCCACGAAATGGTTGACCTCTAATTAATCCTTTTTGGGTTGCGGCTGCTCAAGCCTGTCCAGCTCGTTCAGGATAATAGTTATACAATGGTCTGAATGGAGTGAAAGTGGTCCGATGGATAATGTTGCGGAGCTATCGCGGCTTATGATATCTTCCTCTTCGTCAGTGACTCCCATGTGATCCCCGAGAACGAATACAGCATTCTGCGCTAAGCCATTAATCTTTCCAATATCCTCTCCGTCTTCCCTGAGATAGTATATATTCCTCTTTTCCTCTCTGAATTCTTTTATGAGCTTTTCCAACCCTCCGCGGCGGATCCATACTCCCGGGGTAGAACGTGTCTCATAATCAGTTGCATCCTTCTCAAGTGCCTTTTTGATCAGTGAGCCACTGCTTCTTTCGTCAGGATTCAGGTATCTGAGTTCTTCTCCGTTAAAACGGACGATCTTACCCGGGTCAGGTTCTCCAAGCAATACCAGATGCACATTTATGTCCCGCCTCATTCCGTGCGAAAGAAATAGTGCAGAATTTATACATCTGCAAAGTATGTCCATACGTCCGGCCGAACCCGGCAGGTCGTTAAGAGAAAAATCTCCAGTTGTCAATGCCTTATGGCCTATTATCACAAAATCTTTCATTTATGTATCTCCAGAATCGTTCAGGGCCTGTTCTTTCCTTCCTTAAGTAGTAATTTTGCAAGGGATGCAGCAATTTCTCTGTGACTAATTCCTTCAGCAGCAAGCTTTTCGACCCATTCGTCATATCGTTGAAGATTTCCTGACCTGATGCTCATTCTGACCCTGTCTGCTACCTGAGCTTCCTTTACCTTCTCTACATCCTTAACAGAAGGTATCTCCCTTGGAACGATTTTTGTTTTTGTATGCCTTTGTATGGATGTTAACTTACCAATTTCGTTCTTTGACACAAAGGAATAGGCTGTCCCGGGTCTTCCCGCCCTTGCGGTCCTGCCGATTCTGTGAATGTAGGTCTCGATCTCCTGGGGCAGATCATAGTTCACAACCGCTTCTATATTATCAATATCAATGCCTCTGGCTGCAACATCTGTTGCAATAATGATATTGATCTTCTCTTCCTGTAAATTACCAATGGTCTTCTCCCGACGCTTCTGCTTGATATCTCCATGAAGGGTCTCCACAGCATGTCCGCGGGATCCCAGTTTGATATACAATTTATCTACTTCTTTGATCGTGTTACAGAAAACAAGGGCCAGCCTGATGTTCTCAACATCTATCAGGCGGTGCAGGGCCTCTACTTTCATATTGTCTTTCATTTCGTAGTAGTATTGCTTCACTTCGGGCACTGTCATCTCTTTCCCCGTAATCTTTATGTGTTGCGGACTTTGCATGTATACATCAGTGATACGAAGTATGGGTTTTGGCATAGTTGCGGAAAAGAGGAGGGTCTGTCTTTTCTTCGGAGAAAGGTCCAGTATCTTCTCAATGGCCTCTCTGAATCCCATCTTGAGCATTTCATCAGCCTCGTCAAGGATCATTGTCCTAATATTGTCCATTTTTATATGCTGGCGTTCGATATGGTCAATTATTCTTCCGGGGGTACCAACAACTATCTGGACGCCATTCTCCAGGTCTTGTGTCTGTTGTCCCATGGAACGTCCTCCATAAACTGCTGTTATGCTTAATCCCTTTTTGTACTTTGAGATGCCTGCAAGTTCTTCTGCTACCTGGTTTGCCAGTTCTCTGGTAGGACAGAGTATCATTGCCTGTGTGAGTTCAGTATCCTGGTCTATAAGTTCTGCAAGTGGTATCCCAAAGGCAGCTGTCTTGCCGGTGCCGGTCTTTGCCTGACCTATTATGTCCTTTCCTTCCATTATCAGCGGGATGGCCTGACTCTGGATCTCAGTCGGTTCCAGATAGCCCATCTCCCTGATACTTCTTATTGTCTCTTCGGAAAGATTTAGGTCTTTGAATGTCTTATTTTCCATTTTCGTTCACTCTTTGGTGCAACACTTATGCAATACATATTTTCGTTGCTAATTGTCTGCAGGTATGGCATGTTCTGTCTGTATCTTCTTATACCTTTCAGATATGCTAATGGCAATACTTGTGACATTTCTTGCGTTTTTACCGAGGACCCTGATCATGGGCTCCTTGCCGGGTCCCCCTTTGTCATATATTATGTCAGGTACACTTCCGTGCCGTTCGATGGCATTGCAGGTGCCCCAGTCCATCGTCTGGGCTTTTTCAGGCTCATCCTTCCTGTCGAAGGAAGATGTGCTCAGGTCCATTTGCCTGCATATTTCTATAATTCCTTCTGAATACCTCACATTCACGGCAGCCCTTATCCGGGAATCGTAATTCATTGCTGCCAGTATTATGCGGGCAACATGGCTGCTTGCTCCAAAGTCGATATTTCCGACAACCTCTGGCAAACCCCTGAGCCGGACGATCCTTCCCTCAACAGCAGCAACATCGGCTTTATCCTTTGCATCGGGGATGGCCATTGCAATATTGGATCCCACTTCCGGGATAAGGTATCCGAAGCTGTCCGAGGAACTGATAATTCTGGCTGCCTCTTTGAGATCTTCCAGGACTGCATATCTCCCTGAATCCGATAGCATTCCTGCCAGCGGGTTCACGGGTCCAACACCTTTTCCGACCGTTTTGCTTCCCTGGATGGCCCTGATTATGAATTCTTTTGCATTCCTGGCAGCTTCCGGCAGACTCATTCCCTGTGCAAGGAAGCATGTAAGTGAAGCTGAATATGTACATCCTGAGCCATGGGTCCCTCCCCTTACAAAATTTCCAGGGATTACAGTGAATTCCTGAGTTTCACTTTCATAAACGACATCTGATGCATCAAGATGGCCTCCGGTGACAATGACTGCTTTGACACCTGTCCCTGCGATCGCCCGGGCAGCATTCTTTGCTTCCTCAATATTTGTGATCTTCATGCCGGACAGTTCCACAGCTTCACTGATGTTGGGCGTGACAACATAACTTAGAGGCAGAAGATCTTCTTTTAGAGTTGCTATTGCTTCTTTTCTGAGCAGGGCCCCGCCGGCTTCTGCAGCCATTACGGGGTCCACGACAAGTTTGATGCCGTACTTACTGACCATCTCAGCCACAGTTGAAGTAATGCCCGGTGAGGATAACATTCCTGATTTTGCCCATTCTATGTGCATATCACTGCAAACCGCATCTATCTGGTTCCTGATGACTTCTTCCGGAAGATCAAAGGCACTCAGGACTCCCATGGTGTTTTGTGATGTGACTGAAGTAATGGCGCATGTTCCATGCGCTCCCAGTGCCGAGAAGGTTTTGATGTCTGCTTCTATGCCGGCGCCACCTCCGGAATCCGACCCTGCGATCGTCATTACAACAGTTACCTTTGTCATATGAATTCTCCTTTTGCTACTTCCTGCTTTGATCTTATAATGATGCTGGCTTAAAGACTTGTAAGTTAAATAATAGTTGGTCGTATAGAAAGGCAATTCAGTTCAGATATTTTCCTCAAAACGTCTCTTTACGATAGTTTTATATACTGTATTCACACCAATGGTGCATCACAAGACGTATATGTACGCAGACAAATTAGATACGTGAAATTATAGTTATTCGAATTTATTTAATGAAGGCAAGTAATATGGGAAATAGACCTCTTGATATATTGAACAATGCTTTGAACACTCCTGTGATCGTGAGACTAAAAGGTGCAAGAGAATTTAGGGGCAAACTTCAGGGTTACGATGTTCACATGAACCTTGTACTTGACGAAGCGGAAGAACTGAAAGAAGGAGATATCCTGAGGAAGCTGGGTAGTGTTGTTATCAGAGGTGATAACATTGTCTACGTTTCCCCCTGAAACGAACGTAAAATATAAGAACTAATAGCCATATCAGGTGTCATTCCAACCGGTATGCGATTATATTTATAAATTCAAGTCAAAAGGTGATAATAAATGTCAAAAGGTACTCCCTCAATGGGTAAAAGGCAAAAGCGCACACACGTAAAGTGCAGGCGCTGTGGTAGTGTCTCACTCAATATTCATACAAAACAGTGTACTTCCTGTGGTTTCGGGAAGACACCTCGCATGAGAAGTTACCAGTGGCAGGCAAAGTGCAAATTTTAACTGCCCGTTTTTTTTTACACACCCGGGATTAAAATGCGTGAAGAATGTGGTGTTGTGGGTGTGGTCAAATATGGTGATGAATCACATCCTGTACCGGCTGCACTTCAGATGTATTATGCCATGTATGCATTACAGCATCGAGGGCAAGAGTCCTCGGGTATAACTGTCTATGATGGTAAAGAAGCCCACTCTATCAAGGGTATGGGGCTTGTACCTGAGGTCTATAAAAAGAATGATCTTCTGGGGCTCAAAGGCAAAGTGGGTATAGGCCATGTGCGTTATTCCACAACGGGTGATTCCAGGATTGAGAACTGCCAGCCTTTCATTGTCAAATACAAGAGTGGCAGTGTTGCAATAGCCCATAACGGTAATCTTATCAACGGTCCTGAACTTAGAAAAAAACTTGAAACAGAGGGTCATATCTTTGTTGCAAGTTCGGACACCGAGGTCATAGCACATCTTCTCGTGAAAGAACTTCTTAAATACGACTCAGTAGTAGCGATAAGCAACGTGATGAAGCAGTTGAACGGTTCTTATTCACTGACTATTCTTATAGATGATGTGCTTATAGCTGTAAGGGATCCATTTGGATTCAAACCTCTATGCATAGGCACCATCGATTCGGGATATGTTGTGGCTTCGGAAAGTGTGGCCATCGATACTTTGAATGGAGAACTGCTCAGAGATGTCAAACCTGGAGAGCTGGTGATGTTCCTTGACGGTGATATTGAATCACACCAGCTTTTCCACGAAGTCAATTCTGCACATTGTGTTTTCGAATATATCTATTTTGCACGTCCGGATTCTATTATAGATGGCAGGCTTGTTTACAAGGTGAGAGAACGGATAGGCGAGAGGCTTGCAAAGGACTATCCTGTGGACGCCGACATGGTCTCTCCTGTGCCTGACTCGGGAATCACTTCTGCAATAGGTTATGCCCGTGAGTCCAATATCGACTATGAAGAGAGCCTCATGAAGAACCGTTATATAGGGCGGACCTTTATTTTGCCCGGGCAGGCTATGCGTGAGACTGCAGTTCGCCTTAAGATGAATACTATTGCTGAGAACATTAAAGACAAGAGTATAATTCTTATTGACGATAGTGTTGTAAGGGGAACGACCTCCCGGCGTATTATTGATATGATAAAGAAAGCAGGTGCCCGGGAAGTTCATGCCCGGATCGGCAGCCCTCCTATAGTTGCTCCGTGCTATCTGGGTATAGATATGGCCTCAAGGGATGAGCTGATAGCGGCTCACAAGACAACAAAGGGTGTTGAAGCTGTTATAAATGCAGATTCTCTCGGATATCTGAGCATCGAAGGTCTGGTGGATTCGATCGGATTCGATAGGGATGACCTCTGTATTGGTTGCCTGACAGGAGCTTATCCTGTTGATATACCGGGAGAGAAGATGTGTAATCGAAGACAACTGAAAATCCATGAGTTCCAGTAGTTATGCAAAAATCCATATAATTCAGTGTAGTTGTCCGTCCGTTATATTTGCAACATAATACACTGGGAAACTATACTAATATACAGGCTCATTTGTTGTCTATTTGTATAAATTCTTCATTTACAGGGCTTGTACCAATTTTGTGGTATTTTTCTTTTTTTTGTCTATGTCTGACCTGCAGGTTAAATGAGACCAGGGACCAATATATTAGAATTTATTAGTTAACTTTTTCCGGTTTCGGTAATGGCCTGAATTCCGGTGCAAAGTCAAAAATTCACTTTTCAAGATTTTTAAATATGTAATATAAAACTAATTATAATATGACTAATTAATAAATCGATGAAAATAAAAACTGATAAATGGGGCCGGGACCGAGAATCGAACTCGGATCGTAGCCTCCACAGGGCTACAGGATAACCGCTACCCTACCCCGGCTTGAAGAAGGTGCGTTTGCTTGAAAGCACCCTATAGATGTCCGTTTCTTAGATAAACTTTTCCTTTGAAAAAGCTTGGAACTGCTGGAAATACTATGGAATGGATGTCCTGGTATCAGGTTTATTTTCCAAGCTTTTCGATGGCAATTTCGGCAGCTTTTTTTCCTGATAGCATCATGCCGCCAAATATTGGTCCCATCCTGGGGGCGCCTGCAACTGCATTTGCTGCCATGCCGGTGACTATGAGTCCGGGGTAGACTTCTTTTGTTGTCTCCATAAGGATGCGCTCACCTACATCAGCCCACATTGGTTTTTCACCTATGACTCCGAGTTCTCCCATCTGTGCACCGGGTATCTTACGCTGAATGGTACTGCAGATGGCTGCATCATGTCCTGTGCCGTCAATGACAAGTTTTGCACGGATGGCAAGGGGGTCAACATGAAGACGGCTCATGGATACGGGTCCCCAGTTTATGACAAGGCCACATACTGCATCGTTCTCACGTATCATTACATCTTCTACATCTATCAGGTTGAATATCTCTGCACCTGCCGCTGTAGCGCCGGTTATGAGCCTTCCCACGGATTCTATGGAGCTTGCAACAAAGTAACCTTTCTCATATTCGTGATAGTTGATATTAAAGTCATCCAGGATGTTTTTTGCCTCTTCCTGCACAACGATTCGTGGGAACATCATTCCTCCGCCCCACATCCCTCCTCCTATGGAGAGTTTCTTTTCAAATATCACAGTCTTCACTCCTGCATCGGCCAGATACCTGGCAGCAACCAGGTTTGCCGGTCCTCCTCCGACAAGTGCGACATCAACATCCGTATAATCAAGGAATGTCCTGGTATATTCCTCTACTATAGCCCTTGTAATAACGAGCTCATCCAATTCCATTCAAACGCCTCTTAATCATTATCAGAATTATGGTCTGATAGGAGACATCTGCCTTAAAGATTTTGGGGGTAAACTCTCTTGCGTCAGAGTGTCTTCAGGCACAGTTTGATCTGTGTTATTGTAAGCTTTCTTTAAATTGATCCAGAATCTGCTACCCTGTCCCTCTGGATTATCTTCCACTCCGACCTCACTTTCGACTATCTCGGCTATCCTCTTGACAATCGCAAGTCCCAGTCCCGTTCCTTTGACGCCTTTTTTGTTGACACGTTTAAAACGATCGAATATGAGCTCCTTGACATCATCAGGTATGCCTTCGCCGGAATCAGTAACATTTACCTTCCAGTAATAATTTGTGTCAACTATATCTATTGTTATCAGTGCGCCCTCAGGGCTGTATTTAATTGCGTTGGAAATAAAATTAGCGAAGATCTCCTCTATGATCGGGTTAATCATGGAATAATAGGTCCCATTTGCTCTCAGTTCAAGTGTCATCTGCTTGTCCTCAAGGCTATGTTCGAACTGTTCGACCACATTCCTTAGTATTGCACCTATGTCCATCCTTTCAAGGCGGATCTCTTCAATAGATTCAAGTTTGGCGAACTTGGCAGCAATATCTATCATTTCGATCAGTTTATCGTTATTGCGCTTTATACTGTTAACCATATTTTTCTTTTTTTCGTTGTCTTCAAGCTCCAGAAGAAGATCTGTAAATCCCCTGATGTTGCCGGCAGGATTTAACAGATCATGTCTCATGATATCCGTGAAGAGGTCTTTAAGTTCGTTGGAATAACGAAGTTCTTCTTCGAACTTCTTTCTTTCACTGGTGTCCATGGTAGTGCCTGCAAGCCTGGAAGGCTCACTGTCGCCTGTCCATTCAACCACTTTCCCGCGGCTGAGTATCCACTGCCAGTTACTATTTTTGTTCTGCATCCTGAACTCTGACTCAAAGAAAGGTGTTTTCTCACTGAGGTGGAGGTCGATATTATCCTTTACGGATGGCAGGTCCTCGGAATGGATCATGTTCATCCATGAGCCAAAATCCGGTCTGATGTCACGTGCCTCATAACCTACCATCTCTGCCCATCTTTCATTGTAGATAAGCTCATTTGTATGGATGTTCCAGTCCCACATACCCAGGTCCGCACCTTTGAGTGCTAACTCCACCCTCTCCTGTGTGTTTTTCAGGATCTCCTCTACTTCCTTGCGTTTTGTCACATCACGTACTATTGCGAGTGCATAGCTTGTGTTCTCGTGGTCTGTGAACGTAACGTTTATCTCAACAGGTATGGATCTGCCTTCCTTTGTGGTTATCGTTTTGTCAATGTCAAGGAATCTGTTCCCGCATATGTCCTGTATCTCTTTTTCCCAGAAACGACTCCCAAGCATTTTTTCAGCTTTATCTCCAGACATTTTCAGAATTTCCTCTCTGGAATAACCCAGCTCGTAGCAAGCTGTTTTGTTCACATCGATAATGATGCCTTTTACAGAATCGATCACAAAGATAAGGTCATTCGATTTATCGATCAGGTTCTTGAAGAGGCTGAGGTCACTCAGGAAGAATTTATGCTGCATAGCCATTCCGACGAGTTCTGACAGGATCTTCAGAGTTTGCTTCCACTCATCGCTGCTTTCTTCCGGAATGTCCGGATTTTCGATGCTAATGAACCCTATTATCCTTTCGTCAATATCTATGGGGACAATGATCAGTGAATGAATGCCATGATCCTTCATTATTTCTTTTTCCCTTAATGCGTGGCCTGAAAGAGTATTAATGTCTGCAATCGACAGTATTGCTTTTTCATTTATTCTTTCGGCCATCCAGGGATAACCGGACATGTCCTGATTCTTGAACATCATTTTCCTGTTCTGCGGATTCTCACGGCTCCAGTAAGACTGGATATGAAATGAATTTCCATCCTTGCCAAATAGTACGAGATAATCACACTCGCAATTGCAGAAATTTCCTGTTCTCTGCAGCGTTTCTCTTATTGCCCTGTCTACATCCTTCGGAGCAATGAACAATGATATTAGCGAAGTGAGAGTGGTCTCTATCTTTGAATTCTGTTCCACCAGATTCTCTACTTCTGCTTTTTCATCCTTGAGTTCACGGATCTTTTCCTCCAGTTCCAGGTTCATCTTGTCAATACGGGAACTTGCGTATATTATAACTGAAAAGGTCGCGGCTATCAGGACGGAACTCAGGACTATCATGTCCGTTTCGTCAGTTAGTATAAATGATGCTACTATGATTATTCCAAAGACGCATACGATAAGAAAGAATACACTATTGGCAAGGTTCGGAATCTTCATGTGCGCATCCTTTTTCAGGCGCTTAATTGCAGAACTATCCATATTTATACAATTATATTATATCTTAATATATTTATATATTGTCAATATAGTATTTTATTGATGTAGGTGTTTTAAAAAGTGTGTATCTGAAGCTTAAGGGTTAAGTTTAATATTGCTTCGATTCATTTAAGATATAATATACCTGAAAGGGATGATATTCATCGTAAGGACTGTTCAAAAAGTAAATACTAAAGTGATCAGGGATCCCAGTAAGAACCCTGTTGAAAGTACCGCCGAGTTTCTGGTTCTTGAGCCCGCAGGTTATCCTATGGCCAGTGTTCTGGAAGAGTATCCGGAGATCGAGAATCCGGGTGTGTTCGAACATTATGCCCGGGAGCAGTGGGATGGATTCGTTGCCCGCAAGGGTGAATATCTGTTCGACAAGCGAATGTATCCGGATTTTGCTTACCGGATCACAGAAGTGCAACCTTGTGAATCTGTAATTGGACTCAAGACCAAGATTATAGTGAAAGATTTAGTGGTCAGCAGTGCGCCTACTGTCGAATTCACAAGTGATGTCTTTTTCGATGATGTGATCGGACAGCACAGCGCAAGGCGAAAATGCAGGCTTATCGAACGTTTTCTGGAACAGCCTGAAATGTTCGGACGCTGGGCGCCAAGGAACGTGCTCTTTTTCGGACCTTCCGGGACTGGCAAGACCATGTTTGCCAAGGCTCTTGCGAACAAGACCCATGTCCCTATACTTCCGGTCAAAGCTACTGAACTGATAGGGGAGTTCGTGGGTGAAGGTGCTCGTCAGATACACCAGCTCTATGAACGTGCGCAGGAAATGGCTCCGTGTATTATCTTCATTGACGAACTGGATGCTATTGCCCTTGACAGGAGGCATCAGGAATTGCGTGGAGATGTGGCCGAGATAGTCAATTCATTACTTACGGAAATGGACGGGATTGTCGAACGTCCGGGTATTTGCACAATAGGGGCTACCAACCGTAATGATACGATCGATCCGGCTGTACGCAGCAGGTTCGAAGAGGAGATAGAGTTCACCCTGCCTGATGAAAATGAGCGTCTTGCAATACTCGAATCGAACATAAAGACATTCCCGATCCCTGTAAAAGATGTTAATCTTAAAGTCATCGCAAAGATGACAAAAGGGCTTTCAGGAAGGGATCTTGTTGGTAAGGTGCTCAAAACCGCACTTCATAATGTTATCATTGAGGACAGGGAAAATGTTACTCAGGATGATCTGCGTACCTCTGTTAAGAAAATAATGAAAGTCCAGACAAAATTGGATCCTGAAAGCCTGTACATTTAAGGATCATCTTTTTAAATCTGACAACTATATCGGTGAGACATGTCTGAGGTAAAGGAATCTGATAGGTTTGAGTGTGTTATTATTAACGTGATCGACTCCCTCATGTGGAAAGGAGTTGTTGTCGAAGAGACTCGGTCCGGAGGGCGCGTATATTTCGGAAAGGTCAAGCAGGAAGGCTTCAGTTATGGCCCCGGTGACACTCTATACATAGGCGTGAAATCTCTTCCTTACGGAATTGAGGAGATGAAAACAGAAGTTTCTCTCTACGATGCAGACGACCGGAAACTGGACTGGACTTTCCTCTGAACCTATCTGTTTGTTTTGTTTTTGAATTCAGTTCTATCCTGATATGGTACTTCGATCTCCATCATGTCTTCGGCGACAGTAACATTCTCAAAGACCGCTTTTGCTTCTTCAAAAAGGGGTGTTACGTCGTCCGAGTACCTGGAACTGATGTGAGTCAGTATGAGTTGGCGGACATTTGCTTTCTTTGCGAGGTTAGCTGCTTCTTCAGCAGTCGTGTGCATTGATTCGATGGCCCATTCTTGTTGATCTTTTGCCAGTGTAGCGTCATGGATGAGAATGTCGGCATCCCTGCTTGTTTCCAGTATGGCGTTGCATGGACGTGTATCTCCGCTATAGACTATCTTCCTTCCGGGACGTGACTGTCCCACAACTTCTTCTGGCAGGATTGTTCTTCCATTGATCTCTATAGCTTCACCTCTGTGTAGTCTGGAAAAGAGTGGTCCCGGAGGTACGCCAAGCTCAGTCGCCTTCTCACGATTGAACTTCCCGGTACGCTTTTCCTCAACAAGAGCATAGCCAAGACTTGGTACACTATGTTCTGTTTTGATAGCCTGTATCGAGTATCCCTCTCTTTTGATAATGTCTCCTGGCTCAAGATCGACCCCCTCTATCTCAAAGTGCAGTTTATAGTATCCCAGTGCACTCAATATCTGTACAAACTCATGCACGTGGTGCGGCCCGTATATTTTGAGAGGTTCCGTCCTTCCGTGGAATGACATTGTCTGTATCAGTCCTGGTATGCCAAGTATGTGGTCGGCATGGAAATGCGATATGAATATGGAGGTCAGGGCCTTCATTCCTGTTTTTGCCCGCATCATCTGCTGTTGCGTTCCCTCTCCGCAGTCAAAGAGCATGAGCTCGCCGTCACGATTGACCATTACGGCCGAGGTGTTTCGGTTAGTTGTTGGAAGAGATCCGGCTGTCCCTAGAAAAATTACACGAAGCATGGGTTCTATTTAGTTATTGGGATATTTATTAATTGCTTTACAAATGTATATTATTTCAATAAAACAGGTCTCTTTGTTTTACTATGTGATGCTATTTTGTAAGGGGTGGCAATGAAATCGTTCGAAAAGTTCATATACAATCTTATTATTAATGGTACGTCCATAAGTCATATTTAGTTAGAACAAAATCAAGTTCATTTTTCACAATCAAGAGGATATATCATGAAATGGCAAGGCAGATCCAGAAGAACATATACAGGCGCCAAGATAAGGGCAGCCCGTGGTAAGAGAAAATTCGAATTAGGACGTGAGTCTGCTGACACACACGTAAACGAGACCAAGAGGAAGAACATATCCACAACAGGTGGTAACCGGAAGGTCAGACTTTTGCAGTGTAATGTTGCAAACGTTACCGATTCACAGGGAAAGACCCGGAGATCAGACATTGAAACAGTTGTTGGCAATGCTGCAAGTGAACACTACGTCAGGCGTAATATCCTTACTAAAGGTTCAGTAGTAAAGACCGCTCTCGGCAATGCTAAGATCACAAGCCGTCCTGGCCAGGATGGTGTGGTGAACGCAGTATTGATCGAATGATCTGAAATCTCATCTTTTTTTCGTTATAATGGGTTGCTGAATATGGATGGAAAAACGCGTCATATCCTGGAATGCCTCGAGGCAGATGCGAAGATCTCACATGAAAAAGTTGCAACCCTGACGGGTATTCCTGTTGAAGATGTTAGCAGGATGGTCGGGGAAATGGAGAATAACGGTGTCATCCGTAAATACAAGACCGTTATCGACTGGGACCTTGCAGGTGATGAGAATGTATATGCTATAATCGAACTGAAGGTCAGCCTTGAGCGCAGGCTCGGATATCAGGCTCTTGTGGAACGACTTTATAAGTTCCCCGAGGTCCGGTCTGTGAGACTGCTTTCCGGGCAGTATGATCTCTCCCTCACCGTATCCGGAAGATCAATGAAAGAAGTTGCTTTCTTTGTTGCGGAGAAGATATCCACTCTTGATCAGGTGCAGCATACTACAACTCACTTTGTCCTTAAGACCTATAAGGAGGATGGAGTGATTCTTCATGAGCAGGATCATGTTGCGCGTTTACCTGTCACTCCTTAACTCATGCCTGAAAATTATGGATAAAGGAAGTCTGATGTATGAGAAGAACATGCCGCCCATCCGGATTCATTGCGAATGTAATGAAACAGGTGCCCCCTTCAGGAATCCGTCGCTATTTCGATCTTGCGTCTGAAATAGATGATGCGATCTCTCTTGGCGTAGGTGAACCGGATTTTGTCACACCCTGGCATATTCGAGAGGCATGTATCCATTCTTTAGAATGCGGAGAAACCTCTTATACATCCAATTATGGTCTCCTCGAACTCCGCGAGGAGATCTCAGGTTCGTTCTCAGGTAAATATAACGTATCTTACAATCCCGATTCCGAAATACTGGTAACATCCGGTGTCAGTGAAGCCCTTGATGTTGCTATTCGTGCTATTACAAATCCGGGTGACGAGATTATAATACCTCAGCCATCCTATGTTGCCTATGTGCCTTCAGTAATGTTTGCCGGGGGGGTGCCTGTTCCGGTCATAACTGGTATTGAGAACAATTTCAGGCTTTTGCCGGAAGATCTTGAGGCGGTCATCACTGACAAGACCAAGGCTTTGATTCTTAATTACCCGAATAATCCCACCGGTGCTACTATGGGCCGGAAGGACCTTGAAGGTATAGCTGATGTTGTAGCGGAACATGATATCATGGTTATTTCTGATGAGGTCTATGACTGCCTTACTTATAATGGCAATCACACATGCTTTTCTTCTCTGGAAGGGATGCGTGACAGAACAATATTGCTCAACGGTTTTTCCAAAGCATATGCAATGACCGGTTTCAGGTTGGCATTTGCCATGGCTTCCAAAGAGATCATTGCTTCCATGATGCTTATCCACCAATACTGTATGCTCTGTGCGCCTATAATTGCTCAAATCGGAGCCATCGAAGCACTCCGCAACGGCAGCTACGAAATGGAGCGCATGGTGCGTGACTACGACCGACGCCGCCACCTTATCGTCAGTGGATTGAACAAGATTGGTCTCGACTGCTTCGAGCCCAAAGGTGCTTTCTATGCTTTCCCGTCAGTCCAGAATACCGGATTAAGCTCCGCAGAGTTTGCCGAACGCCTGCTCTTCGAGCAGAAAGTGGTCACAATCCCGGGCAATGTATTCGGGAAAGCCGGAGAAGGCTTTTTGCGCTGTTCCTATGCTACTTCAAAGGAAGAGATAGAAGAGGCACTTGATAGGATAGGGGCATTTGTGGACGGGCTGTAAGCTTCTTGTGAACTTCTTCTAAGTAGCTCGAGAGATATTTTTTAGATTGCGAACAGAATACGCACGATCACTTTTTTGGAATTACAATTTTGAGCACGTAGTACGTTTTTATTGTTGCCGTTGGATGGGAATCAGTAATTTCAATTGTCTTAACAATCCTTTTTTCCTTTGAAAAAATTGCCTATGATTTATATATGAGAATATTATTATATCTATAAGTTTATCTCTCCTAATACTAACAGAACTTAATAATTTAGAACTTAGTGAATGTCAGAATTATAGTGTCTGGTTGGGTATAATATAAATGTTAAATGTGGCTCTGTAGAAATCCTCATTTGAATCAAACAAACAATTTTGGCATACCTGCCAAGGTTGTTTACTATTAGCTTTATTTTAATCTCTTTTACCTGATTCCAGTGCTTCCTAGCCTTTATTTCCTCAC
>NZ_PGGK01000011.1 GCF_004745425.1 Methanolobus halotolerans
TTTTTCAGAAGTGGTTTATGCGCACGCTTGAGGCGATTTTCATGCGTGAGTACAGGTTGTTTTTAACTGACATTATTGAAGCGATTGATGAGATTGAAGATTTCACTTCAGGAATGGACTTCACTGAATTTCTAAACGATAGGAAAACCCGAAAGGCAGTTGTAAAGAATATCGAAATCATTGGTGAAGCCGCTAAGAATGTGCCGGATGAGATAAAAACAAGTTATCCTGATATTCCATGGCGGGTGATTGCCGGTATGCGGGACCGCTTAGCTCATGGTTATTTCGGAATCGATTATGTGATTGTGTGGGATGTTGTTGGCAATCGTCTGATTGGTTTAAGGGATTCTATCCGGGCAATTCTGGTTGAGATAGATTGAGCAGGAAACAAACGCTGAGAAAGCACACTCCATTATAACAACGGAAAGAATAGAGCATTGTGACTACATTTCCAAAGTTGAGAAGGTTCTGTTCTATACAGGCGGGTTTTTTAACAATGCCAACCAAAGTACTAATATAAAAAGACCCTCCAAAATGTGCATCAGAGGTCTCATAAGGGAATCAATATGATCAAAAAGGATATTATTCTGGGAAGACTGGATGAGCTGTTTCCGGAGTTGAAAAGGAACTATAAGGTAAAGGAAATAGGTCTTTTTGGGTCGGTTGTGAGAAATGAGTACAAAACCGGTAGCGATATTGACTTCCTTGTTGAGTTTGAGAAAGGTGCGGATCTTTTTGATCTCTCTGCCCTTGGAATTTTTCTTGAAGACGAGTTCGGGTCAAAGGTAGATATCATCTCGAAACGTGCCGTAAGGGATGAATTGAAGAGCAGGATTTTTTCAGAAGTGGTTTATGCGCACGCTTGAGGCGATTTTCATGCGTGAGTACAGGTTGTTTTTAACTGACATTATTGAAGCGATTGATGAGATTGAAGATTTCACTTCAGGAATGGACTTCACTGAATTTCTAAACGATAGGAAAACCCGAAAGGCAGTTGTAAAGAATATCGAAATCATTGGTGAAGCCGCTAAGAATGTGCCGGATGAGATAAAAACAAGTTATCCTGATATTCCATGGCGGGTGATTGCCGGTATGCGGGACCGCTTAGCTCATGGTTATTTCGGAATCGATTATGTGATTGTGTGGGATGTTGTTGGCAATCGTCTGATTGGTTTAAGGGATTCTATCCGGACAATTCTGGTTGAGATAGATTGAGCAGCAAAAAACTTAACCCGTCCTACCGGGAGTCAAATTTTATGTGTAAAAATGTTCACATATTATATATGTCGTGTGACTTAAATAGGACATTAGTATCTGTTTCCTCATCCAGCATTTCTGGCGCTTTTTCAATTGTATAATCTTTTTATACCCGTTGTATTTGTAGTTTAATGTCGATGGCTATCACTATTGAAGGTACTGCATTTCCACTCGGCGAGATAAACAAAAATGGATGGGGAATCCCTTTTTCAGAAGCAGACAATGCCATTTCCTCTCTCAAGGGTTCTGTACTTCGAATATGTCCACGGGATGCACCCCACGAATGTGACTTTTCTGAGGATCCAAACGCAGAGATTGGCAGGGTTGTTGATGCCTGGCGTGAAGGACCAGAGATCAAAGCAAGAGCGTCAGTAACTGATTCCGTAGCTGAAAGAAAGATTCAGGACGGAACCTGGGAGAACACATGGAGTGTCTATTCTCTGGCAGATTCCATCAATGATAGTTGGGCCAGCGGAGTCCATGCCAGGTCCCTTACACTTGTCCAGACTCCTGCTTGGGAGCAGGCAACCTGGAATATAGCAGCAGCTGAGGACGGAAAGGTGGCAGTACGTAACATTCATCAATTCAAAATCATCGCATCGGGTGATCATGTGACAGATAACAAAGACAATCCTAAGGGTGGTGGAGATCCTTCACCGGATGAAAAGCTTGCTGAGCTCGAAAAGGACAAGGCGGTTAAAGAAAAGGAGATCGAGGATCTGAAAGCTACTAAAGCAGAACTTGAAACAAAGGTAGAGAATCTCGAAAAAGTGGTTGCTTCCTATGAAAAGGACAAGGCCACATCTGTTCCACTGGAACAGGTGCAGGAACTCGTGGCAAACAAAGCAGATGAGATCGCCACTGCCAAGATCACAGCTTACAAGGAAGAGCAGAGAAGAGCCAGTGCAATGGACAGTTTCACGGCTGCCAGGAAGGATCTAAACCTCGAAACAATACCTGAGAATTTTCAACATCTGACAGCATCGGATATCGAGAAGCTTGCGGAAGACCTTGGAAGTATAAAACTCGGAGCATCTGTTGAAAGTATCAGTTACCCCAGCTCAACCGGGGCCGGGACCGTTGGAAGATGGGACAGCACTAAGAAAGAATGGGTGGTGGGATAATGACATACACTGGCGTTATGAAACCTGCTAACAAGATAGTGGCAGGCGGGAGTCCACTGACCCAGGAGCTTAAGGTCGAGACTGCTACAAGCATGTACCCCGGTCGTCTGGTCAAGAGGGGTACCAACGATGATGATATGGTAATGAACACTGCAGGTGGTCCTGCATTGGGTTGGCTCGGATATGAGCAGACCAATCCAGTATTCATGCCCACGGATGTTGATACCATCTATGTTCAGGATGACATGGCAGCTGTCCTGTACGGTGGGGGTTTCCTGATAGTTGGCAGTCTTGCATCGGGCCAGAACGTGGTCAAAGGTACTCGCCTTAAAGCAGCTGCAGACGGAGAGCTTGCAGCAGGTATTGTTGGAACTGACGAGATCGTAGCAATAGCTGAAGAATCAGTTGATGCAAGCTCAGCGGCTGCAGACATTGTGGTACTGAGTCTAATATAAGGTGAAAAAATGACAAATGCACTCGCAACATTCTCAAAAGAAATTGATTCCTCTCTTGTTCCTGCCTTAAGGAACGCACTTGTTGGCAGGAAATTGGTACATGTGACCCCGGAGAAGGGGTTCGGTATCACTTCCGTTGACTGGGGAAGGATCACAGACGTTAGCGATGGATACGTATCGTACGGTTTCCGCGATGGTAACGAGGATAAGGTCGAGGTCTATCTGACCAACTCAAAGGTACCTGTATATTGGAAGGACTACACGGTTGACAGGCGAATATATGGAAGCTGGCTTAGAAGCGGGGTAGACGTTGATAGAGCATCTGCTATATCGGCTGCATACAAAGCAGCAAAGGCAGAGAATGCAGCCATCATTATGGGTATCAGCAATGATGGTACAAATTACGATCTCAAAGGCCTCTATCAGGGTGCAGGTAATGATTACTCCGTGACCAAGGATTTCGGGACCTATGGCAATGCTACCGATGCCCTGGCAGGTGTCTATGAGCTCATGGACGACGATGGCATTCCTGTTGACAGCCTTTCTTTCAACTGGATACTTGCAACCGCCCAGCGCAGACAGCTGATGGCCAGTCGCAGTACAAACGGTATCAAGGAGATGCCGGATATCCTAGAAATGCTCAATGGAGGACAAATCTTTGGAAGCAGTACTCTTACTGCAGGTACCGGACTCGTCTGTCCCACAGAGAACTTCGGAGAGCCTTATGTTGACTTCTACATGACATCCGATTTCAGAACAGAGCATGGTGTCGATTCGAAGCACCCTGATACAGGTGATCTCAACGGTCGTATCTACAGTGCCGGTATCCTGAGAATAAAACAGGATGTAGCGATTTGTAAGACGAGCTCTATCTAAGGTGAGAGGATGGTTAAGGTTAAGGTACGTGTTAACAATCTTGCAATCGATGTCGATGGAAAGGAGATGAGGTTCAGGCGAGGGGACGTGTTCGAGATCCCAGCAGAGAGAGCTGCAGGGCTGGGCAACTCTGTCCTTATTCTTGAGAACATTCCTGAGCCAGAGCAAAACCCTCCAGATACAGTAGCAGCCAGAAAACGGAAGTGAATAAGTGAGTCTGTGTACGGTAGTTGAGGTTAGAGCCATCGTGGACCCAAAACACCTCACAGACGATGATATTGCTTCCATCATTGCTCATGCCAGCAATGTCATTGTCCTGAATACCGGGGCCAGTGTAGATATTGATGACGATATTTTGAGCACAGCCTGCGTTCACCTAGCTACCTCTATGGTCCTCCAGAAGATGAAGTTCACAGGAGAGTTGGCAGCACAGATAAAACTTGGTAACGAGTCCCAATCTAACAGTATTGACATTGATATAACCAGACACGAACAGCTCGCTGAAAAGTACATGAAGAAGTTCAGGTACGCAACAACCGGATTTTCAATATTGTATGGGAGAGCAGGTGTTAAAGTGGTTAATAACGAGGAATGATGATTCACGATATTGGATTATTCCACACCTGCAATATCACATCCAGAATTCAGTCTGGCCAGGATGAGTTCGGTTCACCAATTTATACAACCACCAGTAAGGTGTCAAGCTGCCGTTTCATCCAGAACAACGGTCGAATAGTTTCACTGGATAGTGGAGAACATGTGGTCACAGAAACCTCTGTTATACTTCCACCCACCGTAACAGTTGCAGAGGGTCAAACGATCACAAGCAATGTCCCCAGTTTCTCTAACACTTACGACGTTACAGCTGTAAAGGCCATCTTCTGGCCCATGGCAAATGTAGTGCATCACTACGAATGCGAGCTCAAGGCGGTGGAATAATGGAGATCGACTCTGACACTTACGACAAGATAATTGAGACCCATACCGATGTCAAGCACGTTCGTGCCGGTATCGATAAGATGAGCTGCCAACTCGATGACCACGAGAAGAGGATTCGTGTACTTGAGAAGTGTTCCATCGAGGATCATGAAGAAAGGATCCGCATGCTGGAAGAGCGACAGAACCGGTGGCTGGGAAGGAATGCTTTCATTGGTCTGGCTGTTGTCATGGTCTTGCAGATAGCGGGAATTGTGGTTCAGATAGTGTTTCTTGGGAGCTGATCATGTTCAAAATGAATGTCATTGGTATCGATGAGTTGCAGAAGAACCTGAAAGAGCTAGGTAAGGACATTGCTGATGTCCTGGAGGAAAGTACACTTGCAGGAGCAGATGTGGTTGTAAGAGCTGCTCAGGAGAACTCCAGAAAAGGTGGTGATAATTTCCCTTACAGGATAACTGGTAATCTGTTCCGCAACCTTGCACACGTGAGCCCGGTATCAGTAGAGAAATCGAACGATAAGTGTGAGGTGATGGTAGGTTCTACCATGAACTACGCAATGCGCCTTGAGAAAGGATTCAACGATACCGATTCACTGGGACGGAGATATCATCAACCTCCAAGACCGTTTCTTCGCCCTGCACTGGATGAGAACGCGGAAGAGGTCGAGAGAGCCATTGCCCTCAAACTTGAAAAACTTATCAGGAGCTACAGATGACCTCGATCCATGGGGCTCTCAGGAACCTGCTCTTTGCAGACAATATGGTGATGAGCCTAACCAGTACCCGGATCTATCCTCTCAGATTACCACTTGAATGTCCACTGTCTGCTATCAGTATTCACAAAATAAGCAATCCAATCGACCATGTGACAGGGTTTGCAACTCCCAGATACCAGTTCTCATGCTGGTCCCATACCTATGCCCAGGTCCAGCAACTTTCAGATGCGGTCATTGACTGCTTGAACAGGTACAAGGGAGTGGTTCATGGGAATCCTATCAAGCAGATCGTATACCTGGAGTCTCACGATGCCTTGGAAGACGATTCTGGTATCTATCATGTCCCTATCGATTTCAAGATTATACATATGAGGTAATAACATGGCACAAACAACTGTACAGAACTCAAATGCCATCCGGTTTGGATCCGGAAAACTGGAGATAGGTACATCCATCGGATCGCTTGTCAATATCGGCGCCATTCGCAATGCAGTATTTAAGGAAGAATGGGAGGATGTCGAGGTCAAATCCGATAATGCAGGCATTGTAAAGGTCGGAATCAAGGAACATGTCGCATACATCGAATGCGATATGATGGAAGTGAACCTGGAGAACCTGAACACTATAAGAGGTGACTTGGATGCATATTCAACAGTTGCTGAAACTCCTGTTTCCGTGACCAGTGAAACACATACACTTGAAGGCACTGATTTTACAAGACTCGATCACAGGAACGGCGATGGGGCCGAAGTATCCGGCATTGTGGTAACTGATTCATCTGATGATCCGGCTGTCAGGAACATTGACTACGTAATAGCTGTTGATACAGAAGGATACACCTGCATTGCAAGGATCTCTGATTCAATTGTCATCTCAGATGGAGAAGGTATCAAGGTGGATTATTCCTATATTCCCATCTCTGCTGCTACTCTTACAAGCGGTGGAAAAACCTCAATCTCGAATCGTGTTGTTCGCATAACCAACACCAATGAGAACGATAAGACCTTCCGTATAACAATCTACAAGGCCACTGTCAACGAAGGTCAGAATATTGAGTTCCCTGCAGATGATGGTGATGATCCCGCAATGCCACATCTGAAAATGAAAGGAGTGCTGGATGTATCAAGGACTGCAGGAGATCAGCTTTTCGAGATATATGATGAGCAGGGGGTCTGAATATGTCTGATATCATGAAGGATTTCGATACCATCGCACCTATTAAGCGGATTGCAAGGATCGGAGGAGAAGAAGTCGATGTTTCGGTGTTCTCGACACGTGCAACCCTGAAGCTAATTGACATGACCGACTCTCCAGAGAAGATACACGATCTTGAAAACGGTAAGAACATTGAGGGGTTTGTCGAGGTGGTAGCAACTGCATGCAAGCGTTCGAATCCAAAGATAAGCACAGACTGGCTCATGGATAATGTGGACATGTTCACCCTCGTTGAATTCTCAAAGTTCGTCCTGGAGCCGATCATTCAGAAACTTGAGGAGATAAAACCTACCGAGGGTCTTGAAAAAAACTGTCAGTAACCATCGGGGATATCTTCTCCCAGATGGGGATCATGTATTCCTGGGCCACCCCAGATCATCTGCTGAATCAAATGTCGATGAACCAGGTCATGCTCTACTATGAAAAAGGGATCAAGGCAATCGAACTGCAGGCAAGGATATTCTGGGGCGTGCTTGGTGAAGCTTTGAGTGGACAGGAAAAAGTAAGTGAAACAGACAATGGTGACAAACCGGACCTGGATAGGTTCTACGAACTTTATGGAAACAGGATAAAAAGAAGGTAATCATGGCTTCTGTCGGTGAACTCATAGTCTCGATCATAGGTGATATCAGCCAGATCAAGAAAGCATTTGAGGACGTGAGCTCACAGGCTGGTCAGATGGGTAAGAAATTCCAGGAAACTGGAAAGCAGATGACCTCTGCCGGGAAAACACTCTCCACTTACGTTACTGCTCCTGTTCTGGGACTTGGGGCTGTGGCATTCCATACAGCTTCATCTTTCGATGATTCCATGAGAAAGGTCAAAGCCATCTCTGGTGCAACAGGTGATGAATTCAAACAGCTCACCGACCTTGCCAGAGAACTTGGCCGAACGACCCGTTTCTCTGCAAGTGAAGCTGCAGAAGGTATGCAGTACCTCGCAATGGCAGGTTTTTCTACAGGTGAAGCAATGGAATCTATCGACGACATGCTAAGCCTTGCTGCAGCTGGAGCCATTGATCTTGGTACTGCTGCCGATATCGCATCGAACGTTCTTACTGGTTTTAACCTGCAGGCAAGTGAGGCAGGAAGAGTTGCAGATGTCCTTGCCAAAGCATCTGCTTCCTCTAACACCGATATCACCCAGCTGGGACAGGCAATGTCCTATGTTGCTCCCCTTGCCGCTGCAATGGGAATATCCATGGAAGAAACAGCTGCCATAATCGGCAAGATGTCAGATGCAGGTGTCCAGGGAAGTCGTGCAGGTACTGCACTAAGGGGTGCAATGACAAGGCTTGCAGACCCAACAGCTGAAGTTGCCGGGGTACTTGAGCAATATCAACTAACCCTTGCAGATGTGGATCCCACCACACAGTCCTTCACAGATATCATTGAGAGACTGAGCACTGTTGGTCTGTCCACAGCAGATGCAATGGCACTCTTTGGACAGGAAGCAGGGCCAGGTATGATAGCACTTCTGTCTACCGGGTCTGGTGCTATACGTGAGCAAACAAAATTGCTCGAGAACTCCGCTGGCGCTGCTGCCAAAATGGCCGAGGAAATGGAGGGCGGACCAGGGGGTGCTATACGTGAACTGAAGTCCGCCCTCCAGGACGTGATGATAACCTTCGGAGATGTGGTTGCCGAGGGGCTCATGCCATTGGTCAGTGCATTCACTAAGTTTCTCAATCTTGTATCCGGGATTCCAAAACCAATACTCAAGGTCATTGTAGCAGTAGCTGCCATCGCTGCAGCCATTGGTCCTATAATTATCATGGCAGGCTCAGCAATTGGTGCAATTGGGACAATAACAACTTTCCTTGGTGGCGCCGGGTTGGCTGGAGCTTTAGGTAGCATTGTTGCAATAATTACAGGTCCTATAGGAATAGCAATTGCTGGTCTTGCAGTGGGTGCAATACTTATATGGAAGAGCTGGGACAAAGTATCTCCCATTGTCAGGGAAACTCTGGAGAACATCAGAACTGCAATTGAACCGTTCATTCCTCTTGTGAAAGATTTCGTATCCAATGCCATGAACAAGATCACTGATTGGTGGACAGAGAATGGAGGTACGATCACTTCTGCGATAGCTGTCATCGTATCTGCTCTCGGAACACTGGTCTCATACATTGCAGACCATGTTGTCGATAATGTAATGATCTGGTTGCCTCTGGTTCTAAAAACATTTGAGTACGTGTTTGAACAGGTGCTAAATCTGATACTGCTGTTCTCTCAAATCCTTACAGGTGACTGGGAAGGTGCATGGCAAACATTGCAGAACATTACTCAGAACAGCATGGATTTCTTGTACTCAATAATATCGAGTGCATTGGAACCTATACTGAACCTATTCGCATCTGCTGGAAGCAGTTTCTATCAATCAGGCAAAGATCTGATACAGAACTTCATCAACGGGATCAAGTCAATGGTGAACCCTCTTACATCAACCGTCTCAGATGCGTTCTCAAGCATTTCCAGATATCTCCCTCATAGTCCTGCTGAAGTCGGACCATTGTCAGAACTTCCAAACTGGGACGCATTCTTTGTATCTCCACTCAAGAAATCAGTTGGAAAGATGGATTCAATGCTGACTGCAGGTCTTGGCAGTATAGCCGGAACCTTTTCTACAAGCAATAATACAACTAACAACACATATGCAGGCGATGAGTTCGTAATTCAGAACGTCAACCTGTCCGCAGATTACCCGTTCGAGAAGTTTGTTCATGACCTAGAGAAGTACAACAGACAGAAGCGTATCCAGCGGGGGTATACCTCATAATAGTGATATTCGATGGTTCTACGGTCTCTGTCATCCGGGAAACTGAGATCTCAGTGGACGTTCCTTTCAAGGAAACTACTCTGTTGTCTGGGAAAGTACACATCCAGGCATCTGCAGAGCAGCGATTTTCCAGGACGTTTGAATGCTACACAGAAGATTTTTCCGAGATCTCTACTCTGCTGGAAAAACTAGGTTCATCAGGAACTCTTGTGATAGATTCTGATTCATACACCAGCTGCTATATCGTCCCCCCGCTCAGGTATAAAGAAGTCATCAAGGGCAGTGGGAAGTACACATACACGATCACCTTTGTGAGGCATACGGCATGATGGTAGACCTAAGCACTTACCCCCTGGAATCTCTGAAGGTTTCAAAAACTATCAGGGATGCATTCTGGCAACTGGAATCTCATCTAGTGGATGTTTCTATCCCGGATAACTATTCGTATGTACTTGTTAAACTGGAAGACCATTCTGGAGCTAACAAAACTGTATTTTATGGGATTACAGCCCCTGATGAATCCTATAAGCTGAAACTGGTTGAAGAAGCAGTTGATATCTATGCATATGACCTTCGATGGTATCTCTCCCGCCAGTTCGTGCCAGAATCACAGCTGGTATTGGCAAACACAGATGACATTATAACATATATTGAGGATCTGCTCGGCGGCAGTGACTGGGCTACCGTAACTGGAGTAGAGCCGTACAGGGTACGTAATCCTGATCCTATAATCACTAAAAAGGAATTTATTTTCAATCCTAGCACATCTAAACTTGATGCTATCACAGAGATTGCAGAGTATTACAACTGTATCTTTGAGGTAAAGTGGAGGAACGTTGGAACAGAGCAATCACCTGAATGGGTGACCAGTGCTTATTTTGTCAGGTCCAATGAGATCGATGATGAAGTTGATGGCTTGGACCTTCCATCTCCCACAATACTTGCAAAGACGGATAATGATACAATTGAGATAACAGTGGCCAACTCCTCCGATGACAAGTATAACCGGATCATTGCCATAGGATGTGATTCTTCCGGGAACTGGTACAAAGGTGTGGTTGAAAGTCCGAATGTCACAGACGGTACTGCAAGACCAAGAGAGTACATGGAGTATCTTTCTCCATATGTAGTGAGCCAGGAAACTGCAGACCAAAGAGCCTCTGAACTTTACGCTTTGTTCAATTTTCCTGTGAAGAGGATTTCTGCAAAACTCACCCAAAGGCATGATCTGCAGTTGTACCAACTTGTTAAGTTCGATGGGTGGACTGAGTATACAGATGCACTTTATACAGTAGGTATGGCCGGGATCAACTGGGTCAGAATAGTTGAGATCTCTCATGTTAAATCTGCTACAATCTCCGAAGTCAACATTGTATGCGTACCAGACCGTGACCTTAGCCAGAGCAGGCTTAAAGCATACTCTGTAACCCCAAACACTGTAGATGATACTGAATCTATTATTATGGACACTCTGGCATCACTGGCCTCTGCTGAAATTGGCACAGCAGCAGATCCATTACTTGGATCATCAATCACCACTGTTGCACTGAATAGAGGAGGCACGATCACTGCCAAGTTGCTGGGAGCAAATGAAAGCATAGTGCTGCCAGTGAACAATGAAAGGGTAATTGTTTCTGGGGGTGGTGGGGGCGGTTTCAAGAACCCGGCAGAAGAGGACCTGGACATGAACGGGTTTAAGGTGAAGACCTCTGAAACTGGCAAAGACCTAGTATTCGAAGTACCCGTAGGCCAGAAGATCGTTTTCACAAGGAGCACAGCATGACCATTGGCAAGATAACAAGCTCACAGCAGGATCTGGTCTACGTTAAAGTCAGACCGGAAACAGGTGTGGAACTGGAGACTAGGATAGGTGGGATGCAGGCAGATATTTCATCTGAAGGTACTCTAGGACAGGAGTTCACGGCGGCGCATTATTTTGGCAGGATAAAGATCGCTGTAAAGAGTACAGGTACCAGTTCACTTGTGGCAAGACTGTATGATTCGCATCAAAAACAGGTCAAGTACCATGAAACGGTGTTCAGGGAAGTAGGTCAGGATAAGGTATTGCACTGGGCGTTTGACCCGCTGCCGCCTAGTATGTACTACTGGGAACTGGAAGTATGGAGTGGAGCCTCACTGTTCAAGCTGTACGGCTATACAGGGTCCACATATGGTGGATGCTATAAGGACGGAGTACTGCTGTCTGGCACGGATCTCATGAGCAAGGTAGTCTATTGCGAAGACACGGAAGTGGAAAGGCCAGTAGCAGTAGTGGGCGATACAGTGGATTCAGGAGTAACCACAGTCAAGACAGGTTCTCCTCTGGGACAGATAATGGTGGGCGTAGTTGAAAAGAACATCTCAAGGGAGCTGGATGAGCTGAACAATGGTGGCATGATAATGACAGGCTCGTGGTTCATGGAAATGGATGATTAAAGAGCAGGAGCGATCACATGGGATTTACAAGCGGAGCAAAGACATTACCAGACCTGGTAGATGATATCGCAGATGGCCTAATAGCCAGTTCTGCGTACTGGGAAGATGGAGACACGACATGGGATACAACGGACAGGTCGGTGGGAGCAAATAATGCAAGAAGATGCCTGAAATATACTGGAGATTCTGCAGATATATGGGTGGCACTAACAGTTGTGAACATATCAAATGCATCAGTGGACTGGACAGGTGCTTACCACAGGTACGCAAAAGGCCTGAGCATAGTGTTTTCATCGAGCTGGGATTCTGTAGATCATACGTATGGAACCACAAACACCCACACTTACATACCATTTGAAAGGCGGTCTGCAAACAATGGAAGTATCTCAGCGGATCTAGGAACGCTTCAATTGACATACTATCTGTGGATAGATCCTACTGGTTTTGTAATGATGGCAAAACCAGAGCCAAGTGCCACAGAAGACCTACAAACTTCATTTATAGTAGTGCTGGAGCACATGGATATCAAAGAATACAGCGATGGACTGACGAACTTCTACTGTTACCAGTGTGAAAACTACACAGGATATACAGATGATGACAGCACAGATGTATATAGACCATACAAGATGATAAGGCCGTTTGTTTATGAAAACTATGATGGTAATGGCATTGAATTTTATAAGGATTCATGGTATGCTTTCAAGAGCACAGGAAACGGAAAAGTGTACTACATGAAGCCTCTGATATACAATGATGCTGCAGAAACAATGCCGATCTACCAGAGCAAGCTGTTCTTCATGTTCTCATCAGCAGTAGGGCTTGTAGACGGAGACGTAGTAGCAGTGGATGGAGAAACAACAAAGTATCTCTGCAAATCGCTGGACTCTCCTGACAAAACGGAAATAATCAACTATGCGATGAAATACGTGGCCTGAGGTGAGAGGATGGGATTTACAAGTGGAGCAAAGACATTACCTGACCTGATAGATGATATCGCAAACGGATTGATTGCATCATCCGTGAACTGGGTAGAAGGAGACTCGACCTGGAACATAACAGACACTACGAACAACAACGCCCGCAGGGTAGTCAGATATACTGGAGATTCGGCCGACATCTGGTTTTCACTTGAATGTGTCAACCAGACAGGTATTAGGATAAGCACTGCGGACGCAGATACATATGCAAAGGGATTGAGGATAACCATTGCAGCATCATGGGACAGCATAAACCATACATGGGGAGAGACAAATCAGCAGAGCTTTGTATATTTTGAAGGAGAGTATGCAGATTCATCGCCAAATGCTGATCTGGGTATACTTCAGCTCAGCTATTATATGTGGATAGATTCTACGGGTTTTGTGGTAATGGCAAGACCAGAATCATGGCCAGATGATGCGCGCCAGGCAAGTTTCATAGTAGTGTTGGAACACATGGCTTCAAAAGAATACAGTGATGGCCTGACAAATTTTTATTGCTATTGTAACGTAAATGCAAACTGGTGCAATGGTGGATATAGCCATGCTGACTTCAAGCTAAATAAGTACATGAGACCGTTCTCATTTATGTCTGGATACTCGGTAGATTCGGGAATGCAATGGTGGAACGGTGGAAAACACGCATTCAAGAGCAATGGTAATGGAAAGGTCTACTACACAAAACCGTTAGTTTGCAACACTGCAGATGAGAGGACTCCCATCTACCAATCTGAACTGTTTTTCCTGTTTTCCACAGACAGGGGCCTGGTAGATGGGGATGTGGTGGCAGTAGATGGCCAAACCACCAAGTATCTATGCAAGTCGATCTCATCCCCAAACTCAACAAGTTTGCTAAACTATGCAATAAAATACGTGGCATGAGGTGCACATGACCTTCGAGACAGTGGTATTTGGCAGCTACGAGGTTGGAGTGGGCTTCACTCCCGGAGACTCAATACCAGAAGGAGGGTACAGGGTGTTCATAGTGCCGACAGTCAACATGGGAGATTATGCGATGGATGTGTCGTTATCCTATGTTGATCAGTTTGGCAACCCGGCCACTACCACTGTAAGTACATCAGTGCCAGCGCACACTGTAGCTGGAACCCATGTTCAGATGGTATTGAACAACGGGGACAGTGGAGTAAGGGAGGTTACAGCAGTTACAGTAGTGGGAGGTACAACAGGAGAGACCTTTAATCTGGAAAGCTGGAACGAAGGGTTAGGGGTTGCAATAGAGATCGCTCCAAGATGCCAGATGGATATACACGAAACTGCAGGATGGACCAGCAAGGACTATGCAAGGACTTCGCTGTTGGAAGAAGAATCCAGTAACAGCTTGCAGTACACTCAGAACATAAACACAAGCAATGTAGATTATGACGGGGACAAGTTCAAGCTCCAGGTAGAGCAGATCGACATTTACCCGGAGAACTCGGCTCATGTAGATACGGACGATGGATTCCTGCCGGGAATATTCACTCTGGATAACGTGACTATGAGTATGAAACTGAATCTGGTTCCAGAGGAAGATTATAACAAAGTGGATTCAACGTACATGAACAAAGGCTTTGAGATAATTGCATCAGGCTTCACGAAAATTACCTTCGACTATGATGTGGTGCTGGATTCAGCACATTTTATTGCAGAACTGGTGGACAGCAGCGGAACAGTGAAATGGAGCAAGAACGGGACAGCTTCTGGAACAGGTCAGATAGTGACATTTGTGGATGATCACTTTGTATTTAGGGTCAGGTGTACTGCTCCAGATTCTCCAAGTGTCTGGACATCACCCGCAGATCCTTGGGACAATCACATGTATATTGCAAACGTGCAGCTGGACAGGTACAAGCCTTCCGGATACATAGAGCAGACCACGTACAAGTACAGGGAGAATATGAAGCAGCTTGAACAACTGTTCATAGGAGGCTCACTTGGAACAACTGGAACAAACATCCAGGCACAACTTGATATCGGAGACAGCCTGGCAACGACGACTGGGTGGATCGGGCCGGATGGAACCTCTGTCACGAAGTACTCATTAGCTGGAAATATGATCAATACAGGAGGGCATAACGGCTCATATTGGAGGACAAAAATATACCTTACAGGAGATGGCAGGTACACTCCGTCCTTTGACTACCTGAAGTACACGTTCCTAATTTGCCTGTATGAAAAGCTGCTGGAATGGGCACCAGTTGTGCCGAAGGCATTGGATGTGACAATTGATGGTAGGCAGTTGCCACTCAGCATCTATGGGAACATTGACAAGATAAGCAACGTAGGCCTGATACTGTCAGGAAACTTTTTTGTGACTCCTGCGAACTTACTGCTGCAGGTCACAATGCAGCATCAGTCTTCAGTGGACAATGACATAGATGTAGTGGACACGGCGAGGGCCACAGGGATGTGGTATTTCCAATTATATGATTCGACAGACTTCGTATACGGGTGCAACTACAGCAATGTAGAGTTTATGAGCAATACCTTTAAGCTCAAGGCCCAAACTATTGAGCCGAACTATGGCACGGAGATAGACAGTGACCCCGGATTTCTGTCATGTAATCCGACAATAGATGCAGGAAACAAGGAGCTGTCCATAACGTTACCAGCAGACACTACATTCAATTGCATCAACTCTGAGTATGAGAGGCATTCATTCATTTGGCAAGTATCGGGCTTTACGTCACTGGAATTTGATTACGATATAAGTATCAATTCCAGTTACTTCATACTGGAACTGGTGGACGCTGATGGTACGGTTAAATGGTCGAAGAACGGCACAGCTTCGGGTACAGGTCATGTAGTCTCGATGACCACGACAAAATGGGAGCTCAGACTTCGCTGCAAGGGGAACTATACATCGCCTGCTATCTATTCAGACTACATCAAGGTAAGCAACATCAAGATTACTCGATATTCACTCAATGGCTATATAGAGCAACCTTGGCGCATGGGCAAGAATCATGTGGACCATCTGCAGCAACTTGATTTGAACTGGACATCAGGCACAGCAGGAACTGCAGTAAAGTTACAGATGGACATAGCAGATACCTGGGATGGCACTGGGACGGGCTGGATCGGGCCGGACGGCACTTCAGGGAGCTACTACACGGGAGATATCCAGGCCATAGATGATGGAGGGTACAACGGGAACTACTACAAGTTCAAGATATACTTTGAATCAGATGGCAGGTACACTCCCACGTTTACATCAATAAAGGTAATGGAGTTTATCAAAAACTATCTCAAGCTCCTTAAATTTGGTAAAACCTGGTCAGAGGCTACAGTAGGTATAGTGATGTCAGGCTATGTCCGGGATCAGGAGAATACAATAATCTCAAACGGAGTAAAAGTAGTCCTGGAAAGCACATACACCTTTGGAAAGGATACAATGGGAGCAGTCAATCCAAACACAGGGTTTTACCAGGTATTTGTCAAGGATGCAAAATATGACAAGAGGCACCTGATCCTGCAGGTTTCAGGCAAGACCACTAATCTATCACTATCGGAGTATGGAAGTCCCGAGATATTGGATGCAACAACTGGTGATGTTCCAAACCAGGACCTACATTTCTGGAAAGCTCCACTCTGCAAGTCCGTGGCTCATGTTGATTCACTCGTCACTTATTGAAGTAGAATTGCTTTCCGATAATACTTCTTTCAATTTCCCCAGATAACCCTGCAATTCCTGAGCATCTTTTGGATCCTTTGCACCAATCTCAAGAAGCAATTGCATGCCCAATTGTTGCATATTATCGATATTTGTTGCTGCAACTGAATTAAGTGCCATTCCACAACTGCAGCAGAAGTCTGAAGTTGGACCATTCATGGTCCTGCACCTTGGACATTTGATAGGACTCAACTGTGGCTTTGCATCTTCTTCTTTAGCCAGGCCATGCATTTTCAACAGTGCATTATCCACCTGTTTCCCAGACATATGAATATATACAGATGGCATATTAGATCCGTGGACCCATCCAAGGTGTTCTTCCATCTGTGCCTGGGTCAGATATTGTGCAAGTTCTGTGCTTCGGCTATGTCTAAAAAGATGATTATGTACTCTTTTTTGGATTCCTGCCTTTTTCGCAAGTTTTCTAACGAGGTACCGGAAGGCTTGATATTGGAGTTGATTTCCATTATTTGTGGTGCCATGGCCCACCCATAAATATGCATCAGAATTATTTCTATGGGGATGAAGATCTAACCATGCAGATAAGTATGGAACACTTGAGATCAACCGCACTCTCCGCATGCCAGTTTTCCCATTAACTGTAATGACTGCACCGTACTGATCGTGTACGACATGTTTGATCTTCATGTTCCCCATTTCCGAGATTCTACATCCCGAATCATATAATACAGCCACAATTGCTCTATCACGTGGATTATCAGCTGCGCTTATAATCTTTTTAATTTCTTCTTCAGTGAGTAGTTCTTCTGGGATTTTTGTTTGATTTTTCTTGACTCGCACCGAAATCCATTCTACCATTTCGGGTTTCCCAAGCCATCTGTAGAGTCTACGTATTGCAGATTTATAATCTAGCTTTGACCAGTGACTAAGGTTGGAGCGTTCAATCTTTGCCACCACTCTTTTGATGTCAGATTCTGTAGCAGATTTTATATCTGTGTCCAGCCATTTTGCAAACATACTACAATGGCTTAAGTATTTGATCACTCGTGCCTTTGAAATACCCTCTAGAAACAATTGACTTTCAAATTCGAAAATTGTGTCTTTGCTGCTCTGGCTATAGTCAGCTTCATATATACGACGCTCTGCAGAGTCCAGATATTTGTCAAAATCATATATTCCCATTAACAACACCTATTATCTTTCCTAATACTATCTTTTTCCAAGTTGGGTGAAAGTGTTTTGGGCATTATAACCGGTCCCGTATTCCGGTTGTTGGAATGGTGGCTCTTGCGGCACTGATCGCTATCATCCCTCCTCCGACCAAGAACATGGCAGTGACAATCGATAGTGTATGTCTGAACAGTGCATCTCCGAATCCGGGAAATACTGTTATTATTGATTCGACCACAGCAAACTCCCCTTTTGCAATCGATGTAGAACTATCTGTAACTGATCCTGATGGATATCCTGTCAGGGATGCCAATGTAGTACTGCGCGGGCTCGGAGGTGTTGCGACCAGTGTCACAGACGATACCGGGTACTGTAAACTGACCACTAGTAATACTACGAGTGGAGACGAGATAAGCCTTGGAGCCAACCAGAATGAAGGAAGCATGGATCTGACGATATCTGCCGATGGTTTCTATGATTACGAGAAAACAAATGCAGTGAGGATTGTCAGGACTACGTGATCCTTTCTTGACATCTTTTTTTATAATCCCATTACTATGTGCAAACGTTCCTTTTTACCGGACTGTGGCGCAGCTACAGGCCTTCCCATCAGGATGGTGGTGCTTACCATAATAGGTATGATCGGCATGTACTTAATCCTTACAGCGGTCCTTAGCACTCCCCTGACTCCTGATACCATGTATGTTTCTGTGAATAAGAGCAGTTTCAGCATCAATAATACTTTAAGTGATTCACCTGAGCTGCTGGTACATGTCTTTGACCAGGGGGACGTACCGGTGGGAGGGGCTAATATCGTAGTCTGGGACCCTTCAAGGGAACAGGCTGCAGGCGGGATTACTGACGGCTCTGGCCGGTTTGTCTTCAAACTGACAAATATAACCCTCCCTGCGGGCAAGAGCGAGGGCTTCATAGCTGTCAGGGTCATGCAGGAAGGATACTTTGAATATTCGGATAACTTCTTTGTCAAGGTTAGAAAAGAATGAGATGTTAAGTGTCTTTTGTGCTTATGCCTTCGCACGATTGGTCAGGTAGAACTTCATAAGCAATGTAATTACAAAGATAAATGCGATTCCGAAGGAAAAGTAAGGGGAACGGATGATGTCCCACCTTCCCGCAGTGATAAGCGCACCTGTGAGAACAAGTATGAGCGCACCGATGATACCCGACATCTCCAGCGGTACCTGCATGGAGCCAATGTTGATACGGCTGCGTTTTTCTGCTTTTTCCAGGCGTTCCCGCAGTTCTGCCATCTCATTCATGAGGTCCGTTGAGAACTGCTCCGGTCCTTCCCTTGCGTCCTCCGGGATCAGATCAGCAAGTCTGGCATTGTCTTCCTGAAGCTCGTGGATGTTCCGGCCAAGTTCTGTGACCTGCTGGCGCAGGGACTGCAGCTCCAGTGTGAGTTCTCCGGAGGCAGCTGCATTACTCTTTAAGCTCTCCAGTTCCTGTGTGATCCCAACGATGCCTTCTCTGGTATCTTCAAGCTCCTTTTCCAGATCAGTATCATATGCCGACAGGTCATCCTCCGGCATGTCCCCCCTGGACAATCTTCTCTCAACGGCGCGCAGCCTCTTTTCCACACTCCTCAATTCCTGGTCCTGGGAGTGCAGCCTGCCGTTGATGTCTTCTTTGATCTTTTTTTCGTCATTCATATGGATCTGCCTGCCAACAGATTCATACTTAGTTAATATTTTATATTAAAACCCTTCGATTTTTACTCAGATGCCTGTAGCGGGAGTGAGGCCGGGGGCACAGTGCTTCTGTCTGTCAGCAATGTACGTGGAACTTCAGGAAAGAAAAGATTCAGGCTGTGGCCTGATAACCCTTTGGAAAATGGGACCGATGGAAAAGATGTTTTTCCGATGCCGATCATGAATGTTTCTGCAATGAATCCTCACCAGCAGATACCCTCGTAATCGATATCCGTGCTGAGCTTCTTCGGGTCGATCATTTTCCTGCCGTCGATAACTGTCTTGCCGGCCATGGCACCGAACTCTTTGTCCAGTTTCCCGAACTCATCCCATTCTGTCATGATCAGGCATCCTTCGGCCTCTTCGAGGGCCTCGGATGAGGTCTTACAGTAAGTGATGTCAGGGAATACCTTCTTCATGTTTTCCGCAGCCATGGGATCATATGCCGCAATGTCGGCGCCCTGGCGCAGGAGTTCGGCGATGACGGGAATGGAGCGTGATTCGCGGATGTCGTCTGTGTCGTTCTTGAAGGCCAGCCCGAGCACGGCTATTCTTCTGTTCCCGAGTTCGCCCAGCCTGTCCTGTAACAGCTCCACCATCTTCAGGGGCTGGCGGTCATTGACACCCACCACTGATTCGAGGAGATGGGGCCTGTAGCCGATGCCATTGGCCTTGCCGATTAGCGCCTTAACATCTTTGGGGAAGCACGACCCCCCAAAGCCCGCACCGCAGTTGAGGAAGCTGCGCTCTACCCGGAAGTCCGTGCCTACGGCATCCATGACCTCATAGGTGTCGATGCCGAGCTGCTTGCAGATATTGCCAATTTCGTTTGCGAAGGATATCTTGGTTGCGAGAAATGAGTTATTGACGTACTTGATCATCTCGGCGGTCCTGGGATCGGTGTGCGTGACCGGACAGTCCACCCCCCGGTAGAGTTCGGAAACCACAAAGCCCGACCTCTCATCGATGGCACCCACCACGATCTTGTCAGGGTGCATGAAGTCGTAGACCGCCTTGCCTTCTCTCAGAAACTCCGGATTCATAGCAACCCCGAAATCCCTGCCGGCCTTCTTGCCCGAATATTCCTCGACTGTAGACAGCACGACCTTCTCAGTGGTCTCAGGCACCACTGTGCTCTTGACAACGACCACATGGTAATGCTCCTTCTTAGCGATGGCCCGGCCAAGGCTCTCACTTGCAGCCTTAACAATTGAGAGGTCGATGCTCCCGTCCTCTCCTGAGGGCGTTCCCACGCAGATGAATGACGCATCGGAGTTCTGCACAGCATAATCATAGTCCGATGTAGCAATAAGCGTCTTCTGGGAATGTTTCTCCAGCAGCCCGTCCAGCCCCTCTTCCCATATGGGCGCCCTGCCGGAATTGATTAGCTTCACTTTTTCTTCATCGATATCTATACAGATGACTTCATGTCCTAATTCTGCAAAACAGGCGGCAGAGACTGAGCCTACGTAGCCGGAGCCGATAATGGATACTTTCATGGGTGTTTTCTCCTGGGTGGTTGATTGATGGGGTGGGTATATTAGGGTAATAGATACCTTCTTTTATTGAAATCTCTAGCCTAGTTAAATCCTATTAACTGCTTGGTGCTGTAATATATTCATAAATTGAATCTTCAACAGGATGATTCATCTTATACCTTACTTTTACAACTGAAACATTTTTGTTGTTGTCATCTACTAAAGTGGTTTCTTCGAAGCTATCATCAATAGGTGTTACATCTCCCATCTAATAGAAATCATTACTTTCTCCATTGCTTTTTTTGATGAATAAAGGCAAACGAAGTCCATTTCTGTAATTTCTAATGGTAGATACATCATTACTCTTCAATGTTCTTCTAGATTTAGACATCCATTCAAATTCTGAATTGTTGATAAAACCTTCTTCATATTTTGTAGTACTCGAAATATTTTCTTCTTTGTGATAGTTTACGAATATTGGACAATTTGTCTTTTTGGGATGAATAAGATAACCTCCAACATTCTGCGCTAAAGGATTCTGATCCCAATTTAGAATTCTAAAAACATCTTTTCGAGAATATTTTTGATACAATAGGAACCCATCGACATACTTATCTCTGTCAAAATTTCTATCATAAATTGTTTCGGAATAATCCAGCATATCATTTAGAAAACGGAAGAATATTTCAGTTTTTAGAGTATCAATAAATTGCTCACTAAATGATAGAATTCTATTTGCATAAGTAATGATTTTTAAATCGTATATTTTACTTACACTCACTAGTTCCTTGTTATGATTTTCAGTTACAAAATCAAAATTGATGTTTTTGACACATGATTCAATTGTTTCATCAGGAACCGAAATTCCATATTTATCGAAAATAATTGCTTTAAAATCTTCCTTTAACAGATTATTTCCAGCAATTAGCTCTTTGAGAATAATGACTTCTTCAACTCTTTTTGTGTTTGCAATTTCATTGGAGAACAACTCAAGGAGTTTTGTTTCCTTTTCTAATAGTTTGTTTTGTAAGGATTCTTCTTGATTTAATACGAAATTGAAATAGGATTTTGAATAGTTCACATACAATTGTGGATCTCTTGAACCATGCTCTACAAAGTCCATCATCATAGGAATTTCACCAATCTTGAATTTTAAAAGTTCATAATCTTTAACAAGATCCTTTTTAAGATGTAAATATATAATCTAATTTTTCAGATGGATCTGAACTTTCCAATCTATTAATCGCATCAATTCTCTCTTTTTCAGTATTATTTCCAGATAATGAAACAGTTCTGTAACCTATTGAATTAAATGCATCAGAAAGTTCCTGACTTTCAGCTACACTACTACAAAATATTAATCCTCTAGTGCAACCATTATCACAGCCATAAAATTCAGCTTTTTCAATAATTCTAGTTACACGTTCTTTTGCAGTTAATAATGAGAATGCTGTATTTTCATCTAAAACTTTGCCATCTACAGTGATATCAGTTACACCAAAATAGTGAAAATTCGACAACATCTTTTCTTCTAAAGCTCTATGCAAGCGAATTTCGTAAGCAATGTTGTGTTCAAATTGAGAAAAGATATCAAATCCATCTGTCCTTTCAGGTGTAGCAGTCATGCCTAAAAGGAATTTGGGTTTAAAATGATGGAGTATTTTTTGATAGCTTTCTGCTCCAGCTCGATGAGTCTCATCTATAACAATATAATCGAAATGTTCCTCATCAAATCGACTAAGATGTTCGTATCTAGAGATGGTTTGAATAGTTGAAAATATAAAATCAGCATCAATTTTTCTTTCATTGCCTGAATAAATTCCCATTCTTCGCTCGTTGCCAAAAATATTTTTGAAACTTTTCATAGCATTCTCTGCTATATTTCTTCGATGGACTATGAATAAAAACTTTTTAGGATTGTATGTTTTCACATCAAATGCAGACAAATAGGTTTTCCCTGTACCAGTTGCAGAAATTAATAGCGCTTTTTTTTTATTTTGTGATCTTAAATCTTTCAGACTTGCCAATGCTTCCTTTTGCATTTTATTAGGAGTAATTAAATTTTTGTGGTGTAATTCGATGCTCTTTTTTGAACTTGAAATAAATCTCTTTCAAACTGTAATCAATTTCATAAGACTCAATGAATTCATCATCGACACATAAGGCATTTTCGAATTCATTTTTAAATTCATTAATTGAATCAATTATTAACTTTGAGTTAGAAGTAGCTGAAACTTTCAAATTCCACTCTTTGTTTGAGCATAATGCATTAGCTGTAAGATTGCTGCTCCCGACAATCAAGTTATATCGATTATTTTTTTTGAACAAATATCCCTTCGCATGGAAATCAGAATCAACTGCTATTTTTAACTCAATATTTTTGAGCTTTAGTAAAGATTTCAATGCTTCTGGTTGAGTAAAATATTGATATTGAGATACCAATATTTTCCCTTTTATTCTAGAGTTTTCAAGGTCTTTTAGTGGATTTATTAAAGATATCACGCCACTTTTTGTTGCAAATGCTACCGAAAACCAAAATTCGTCACAATTTTTTAGTTCTCTTGATATAGTTTGTAGTACTTTTTTCCCATTGTTTGTATCATTTACTAATAACTCTGGTAGGTAATCTTTTTTTGAAGATAGAGATTGGTCAATAAAACCGGTTTTCAGACTGTCTAATAAGTGTACAGGAAAATGATCCATTTCAACATTCCCTCATTAATTTTGAAACAATAGGGAGATCTGCTTCAGTCCAATCCAAGTTTGATAATTTTTCTGGATTTACCCACTCGAATGCAATATGTTCTTTCAAGTTAAATTTTGAACTTAAAGTGCTGCAGATGAAACTGTGCATAGTAACACTAAAATCAGGATATTGATGATTTACAGTTAAAAATTTTCTCTCAACTTTTATGTTTAGATCAAGTTCCTCTAATAATTCACGCTTTAATGCTTGTTCTTTAGTTTCATCAGATTCTATTTTCCCACCTGGGAATTCATATCTTAAAGAAATGTAATCGTATTTTCCATGATCTCTTTGAACACATAGAATCTTATTATCATCAATTATTATTGCTGCAACTACTTCATAGTGTTTCATTTGTTTTGTACGTCCTAGAAAACATGATGATTAAAATAATTTGTAAAACATTTTAAAATTGTCGGGTTGATTTGGTTAGTACCAATTAGATACGTCCAAAAAAAAGAATATCGTAACTCTGAAACAGGTGAACACAACTTCCCTTCATCTCTGTAGTCACCCTACTCAACCAAACCCCTTCCGACATCGACTCCACCAGAAACTCCAGCGTATCCCCCCAGTTCACCCCCGCTCGAATACTGCTGCAGGCATCGATAATACCTTGCCCTTGTCCTACAGTATGTTGATCGGCGGATAAACGTGCCAGAGCAGGACGTAATTGGGCGGTATCTCGTGTCTGATAATACCAAATCAAACACCGATATAATGCAATAGTTTCCAGTATTTCAGCGAAGGAATGTGCCGCCTTCGGTGGATGGTTATGTTGTTTCTTTTCCTGGTGGGACAAATCTTAATTACTCATTGGCACATACTAAATATTTAAAAACCTCAAAGTATTGATATCTATGGATTCAGAAACCCCGACCCCGCAAAAAGAACACCTTCTCCCTCTCCTCCGCGAATTCTTCCGCACAGAGGAGCATGTCGAGCTTGCCTACCTTTTCGGGTCGGTGGCGGAAGGGGAAGAAGGTCCTCTGAGCGACATCGACATCGGTGTTTACTGTCCCGCAGGCTCACGAAGGCGCAGAGGGACAGGAAGCGCCTTTAGTTGATAGCAATTCTCACAACCTTTGCTAAAAACGACAGGGTAGACCTGCTGTTACTCAATGATACCCCGCCGGTGCTAAGCTTTGAGATTATCCGGCCAAACGTCCTGATATTTGAAAGGGACAGCAGCCTTAAAGTGAATGTTGAGCAGCGTATCATGTCAACATATCTGGACTGGAAATATTATGAAGATCGTCTGAACCAGAATCTGCTCAAAAGGATTCTGGAAAAGGGGCTTGCATGAATGCGCGATGAGGACAGGATACTTCGCAAACTGAATTTCATGCAGAAATGTGTCAGTTACCCGAAGTCTGTAGATGCAGGCAGCTCCGGGCTGGAGAATAATTACGAACTACGCAGTGCGGTTGAACGTAACTTCCAGCTCGTCATTGAAAGTGCAATAGACATTGGCGAGATGATAATTTCCAGAGAAAGATTCGAAAAGCCTGAGACATACAGAAGTGGATATGGATATTCTGCACATGTTCCTGACCGAAAGGCTAGAGGATTTCGATGAATTCGCACGGCACATCGCTCGGTATTTAAGAAGCGACTCTTGAATTCTGTTTCTCGCCGGGTCTGCAATATTTCCCTATGTTCAACGCAAGAATGCAAAAGCGCAAGGATAACAACAGCTTTGAGCCTTCGAATTCTATAATGTGATCATTCGTGTTCTCCTGAAGATCTCAAGGTTACAGTTGTACCGCTCCCTTAACACCATATGCATAACTCTGCCTCCCACCCTGTGCAATATGCCAAATACACAATCCCGGCCTTCAGGCCGGGCAATCACAAAAAAGGTGTGTCCTAATCTTCAGATCGGATGCACGGTCACGGTTTCGCCTTCCTCGACCGCATTCAGGACGCTGTCTGCAACAGTGGAATCGTTCCTTACCTTGATGTCGCCGTGTCGGCCCACTGTGGCCGAGAACAGGAATTCGTCCCCTGCATATATCTCCACGTCCCTGGCTGCCAGTTCCGGGACATTGAGGACAACATGCCTGTCGGTGCGCTCGATGATCGGGCGCTGGGGTGATGTATCCTTCTCTTCCTCTTCCTGCTTTCTTTTCTTGTTCTTCTGGTCCTTCTCGTCGGACTTGCGCACGTCTATATGGATCCCGAGCCTTTTTTCGATATCGTCTATGGTGCTGCCGCCCTTGCCAATGACGCGGGGCATGTCCTTGTCACGCACTTTCACCAGTGCGCGGCTGTCAGAGACCATCTCCACGTTCACAGGGCCGCTGGCATAATCCTCCAGCACGGCCTTCACCTCATTTTCAGCAAGCTTCCAGGAAGGTCTCCTCTCTTCCTCTTCACCCAGAGGCATGACCACGATCTGTTCTCCGTATGTGTATATCTCGAACTCGCTCTTGCCGGTCTCGAAGTCTGATATCAGGATGACAGGTCTTGCAAGGTCCTCCTCTATCATTCCTGCAGGCACCTTCACCGTGAACTTCAGGATCTGCACCTTAGCTACCTCTCCCTTGTCGATGAAAATGACAGTATCGACGACCTGGGGTATCACACCGAGCTCCACCCTGCCGATAAGCCTCTGGATTGCATCCACGGCACGATTGGCGTGCACGACACCGATCATGCCCACGCCTGCAAGTCTCATGTCCGCAAATATCTCGAAGTCCTTTGTCTTGCGTACCTCATCGTAGATGGTATAGTCCGGGCGCACCAGTAACAGCACGTCTGCAGTGTTCTCCAGGCTGCCGTCCAGGGGTGCATACTGGGTGATCTCATTTGGAACCTGCAGGTCCCTGGGAGATTCCATCGTCTTCACCACAAATCCCTGATTGTTCAGGAAAGTTGCCACACCGGCAGCAAAGGTAGATTTACCAGCTCCGGGGGGGCCGGAAATGAGTATTCCCCTCTGAGCGCGTATCCTGTCTTTTAGCATATCACTAAGGCGGTACTGTTCAAGGGATACGGATGCCACCGGGCGGACTGCAGTAATCTCGAAATCGTCCGAAAAGGGAGGATTGGCAATAGCTACCCTCATACTGCCTATCTGGAGCACTGATGCACCACTATAGGAAAGTTCGAAGAATGAATTATGATCGGAACGTGCCCTGTCCAGCAGTTCCCTGGACATCTCCTTAAGTTCTGAATAGGTACTTGGCTCATCGTTTATCCTCACATACCTTACATCTACGATGGATCCTTTCTTTGCCATGGGCGGGACCCTGTTCTTAAGGTGTACCGACATCGTATCGGGTGTGAAGTAATTCTCTATGCGCAGGGGACCTAACTCCTTTGGCTCGGGTTTTACAAACTCAACATCTATTCCCATAGCCCTCGCGACCATGGACTGGATCCTGTCACCGGTCACGAACTTGGCCCCGAGCTCTATCGCCGTTTCACGTATCAGGGAATCTATCTCTCCTCCCCTGGCAAGTTTAACCTGGTCCAGGTTTGGCCTTTCCCCGTGGAAGAATAGCTTTATCTGGCCTTTATTGGCAAGGTCCTGTAATCTCTGTAACTCTTCAAGCCCCTCAAATCCGATCTCAAGTCCGCGGTTAGCCTGGGCTTCAAGCTCAGCAACCACCGCTTCGGGAACAACGATACTGGATTTCCCGAAATGCCCCCTTTTAACACCTTCAGAAATAATACCGTCGATAACCGAACTCGTATCAGGGACGACTTTCTGTCCGTCCTTACTACCTTCTATCATAATACAGCTTTATGAAATGGATTGTATAATTCAGTTGCGACCCTCGAAATTCTGTTGAAGAAAAAACCTTTGGATAAAATATTCTCCACAGAACCGATCCTCCATGTAATATCAGTACACGTCTTCCGGATCAAAGATCTTCTTCCCGACCACATCTCCTTCGATGTTGCGGTAGAAACATGATCTGTAACCTGTGTGGCAGGCACCGCCTTCCTGTTCGACCATAAGCAGCACAGCATCCATATCACAGTCGATGAAAATAGCCTTCACTTTCTGCATGTGACCTGAACTTTCTCCCTTCTTCCAAAGTTTGCCGCGGCTCCGGCTCCAGTAGTGTACGATCCCTGTCTCAATGGTCTTCTCAAGAGCTTCCTTGCTCATGAAAGCACACATGAGCACTTCCCTTGTGTCATTGTCCTGTGCAATCGCCTGTATCAGGCCGTTATCGTACTTCAGGTCATCTGTATTAATCATGGTGATCACTGGTATTTTTTTAAGTTCCTGCAAATTTATAGCAATCACTAATTGATATATAGTATAAAAGCCTATTATCTATCAATATAAATATAATTACTACATAATTACAGATATTCGGTTTACGATTGCATTTGACAGCGGGTGAAAACATGGACTATAGTTTTGATGGCACCGGTGGATATCGTATTCCCACCGGTATAAGTGGATTGGATGTACAATTGGGCGGCGGTGTCCCGCCAGGCACGACAATACTGGCTCTGGCAGAACCCGGAGCTAATTCGGAGATATTTGCCAAGCAGTTCATTTACGGAGGTCTCCTGAACAATGAGGATGTTTACTATTTCTCATCGGAACATCCTGTCTCGGAGATCATCCAGGAAATGGAAGAACACAGATGGGAAGTGAGAAAGCATCTCGAGAGTGGTAGGTTTGAGTTTATCGATGCCTATGGTCCACGGTTCTATAATGTGCTTCCCAGAGAGTTCACCAGCAATCTCTCGGCGAAGGATTTCCTGAAAAAGGGGACGGATTCAATGAATATGCTCAAATCCACGGTGATCCTGAAAAGAGAGAACAAGTACCGTGGTGTGATTGATTCCATCTCCTACTTCCTGCGTTCCTATAATCTCAATACAGTGGTAGAAGCCATCGAGATCGTCTCTTCCGTTGGCAAGGCTACAGGCGCCATCCAGCTGATCCTGATGACAAGCGGTATGCACGACCAGATAACAGAGAATAACATGAAGCACATCTGTGACGGCGTCATTGAGTTCAGGCTCAAGGAAAGAGGGAGTGAGATAGAGCGTACTATCATGATACGGAAGATGCGTGGAATGATAGTTCCCAATAGGACGATCTCCTACATTGTCACTACCAAGGGTATCGAACTCGAGACGACCACAAGGGTACTCTGATCAGGGGGAACCGTCAGTTTCTCTTTTTTTTATGACAGATAGGTTTATTGCTTATCTTTTTATTTTATAAAGGCTATTTTATTTCTGCAGAACAAGGAACACTGATTTTCATGAAACAAGATTTAGTGCGCATCCTGAGGGATATATTTTCCTCAGCTGGTTACAACGTTGCGGATTCTCATAAGCATGATTTTATCGCTGAGAAGAATAATAACAGGACCTATATCAGGCTCTCCTCTCATCCGGATATTGCGGAGATAAAGAATTTTGTCAACCAGATGGCCGATGGTGAAGGATTGTATGTGGTAACGGACAGGGTAGGAAGCGACATTCTTCAATATGCTCAAGCCGCGGGCCTTAAGGTATGGAATCGCGATGATATGTCCCTGCAGATCGGCAGAGCAGTAGTAGCTGATATCGAAGGTAGTGCAAGTGAGCTTGATCTGCTAAACATGTCCTTAAGAAAAAACTCTGATCCTGCAGCATCTGATGCAAGACCTGCTGAAACTTCCAACGCTGATGAAATTGCAAAAATGGCAGTAGATGCTATTTTCGGGAATGGCGGTGCCTATAGGGAGGAAACACCTTCAGAGGAAGGCTCTTTGCTCTCCCGCTACTCAGAACGCTCCCCTGAGCCTGTCACTATAAGTGCTCCCGTCCGGCAGCAAAGGGATATTCCCGATACCCCTCCGCAGGCTGACGGCATATTATTGAACCTTCGCTCGGCTCCGGTGAACATGACAAGGGAACATGCTGTTTCTGCTGCAAGGTCTTATGTCTATGATTTTAAGGATATACTGCTCAAACTCGTACCTTTCTGGAAATATGACTATCACCTGAGCACTGAACAGAGGTACAGGTCCAAGATAGTGGATATATCAGGAGAGGGTTCTGGTTGTATAAATGCTCTTAACGGTAACAATGAACAGCTTATGCTGCACGAAATACGTGAAACCGTTTCCATTCCTGATGTGCGCTATGAGGTAAAGCACCCGTTGACAACGGAGGAGGAGGCAAGAAAGGATTTGCTTGATAGTATTATCGATGAGCATACTAAGGATCTGCGCTTTGATAATACTCAGGGTGAAGCAATTATATCCGAGCACAAGAGATTTAAGCCTGTGCCCGATGATATCGAGCTTAATGTAAAGCTGGTCTATGTACCTGTATGGGAAATCAAGGGACAACGTAACTCCGTTGAGATAAATGCGTATAATTCGGAAGTACTGCGCAATCCCGTGGATGATGATGCAGAGTTCGTATAAGGTCTGATAAAGGCTCTCTTAATTTGTTCGTACATATGCGAATATTTTATATATGAAAAACCCATATATGGGATTACCAGCTAAATCACCTTGTGGTAAGTAAAATAAAGAGGTATCAACATGGTAGATGTAAGTGATAAAGCAGCAGCAGAATTGAAAACATTGCTTGATGAGCAGGAGAAACAGGATTATTCACTCAGGGTATTCATAGCAGGCATGAGCTGCTGTGGTGTCCAGTATGGAATGTCACTGGAGAACGAGATTAGCGAAGAAGATGTCACAGAAGAGATAAATGGTCTCAAGATCGTCATGAACAAGGATGATGTGGAAGGCCTTTCCAGCGCAACCATCGATTATGTAGATGGACCACAGGGCAAGGGTTTCGTTATTGATAACTCTTCTTCTGCAAACGCATGTGGATCATGTGGCGGCGGTTGCTCTTAAGCGCTTCCGGACAAGAGCATAAGAATACTTAAATAATAAAATTCAATTATTGTTACAAGGTGATTACATGTTTCCGGGAATTGGCGGCAGGGGCATGAACCCTGCAAAAGTAAAACAGATGATGAAACAGATGGGTATAGACATCAAAGAGATCAATGATGTGGAACAGGTCATCATAAGAACCCCTGAAAAAGATATCGTGTTCAATGATGCGAATGTTTCTATTATGAATGCACAGGGTGTGGATACCTATCAGATAGTCGGTACCCCGGAAGAAGCTGCCAGGGAATTTGAAGCCCCTGATGACGATGTCAGGCTGGTTGCAGAACAGACCGGTGTTTCAGAAGAAGAGGCAAAAGAAGCACTGAAGAATGCCAACGGCGACCTTGCGGAAGCCATTCTGGCACTTTCGGCCTGATATTCTTTTCAATCTCCTTATACTTTCTTTTTTTACAGATCATAGTGTCAGCGAGCTGGCGCTGCCTTGTCTTTATTCAGATCCTGATACAATGCTGTCCCGGATGATCCTGAATTCCGGTTAAATGTATTGATGAGTATTCAGACCAAAATACGCATATACTATTATCATGATTATACATTATAATAAACAGATTGAACATCCTGTATATGTGGCATACTTTCTTTAGGTCTTCCCTGATCCGTACAGTCTCATTCCGGATGCTGGGTCCTGCCTGTACAGTGTCTTATAAAACGCTCTGTTTGCCGGGAACTGTATCCGCTCGCGGAAAAAGTGCCACTATTAGATGTCACTATTGATAGTATATGAATGGAGTAAACATGTCTGAGAACTTTGATGTCAAGCTGGATGGAAAGAGTTACCTTCCGGACCCTTCGGTAAAAGAAGATGCATGGATAAAAGATTACGATAAGGTCTATGCGGAATCTGTAAAGGATCCGGAGGCGCACTGGGGGAAAGTTGCAGAGGAACTTGATTGGTTCAAAAAATGGGACCGGGTCCGGGAATGGGATCACCCTTATGCAAAATGGTTCACCAACGCCAAACTGAATATCAGTTGTAACTGTCTGGACCGCCATATATTCGATGGGAGAAAGAACAAGGTGGCTCTGATATGGGTTGGTAATGATGGTAAGGAAGAGGTTATCACGTATCGTCAGCTTTACCGCGAGGTAATGAGGTTCGCGAACGGCCTGAAGTCACTCGGGGTAGTTAAAGGTGACAGGGTATGCATCTATATGCCGCTTGTTCCCGAACAGATAATTGCCATGCTTGCATGTGCCCGCATAGGGGCTGTCCACAGTGTCATCTTCGGGGGTTTTGGTGCCAATGCATTGCGCTCCCGCATAAAGGACGCACAGGCAAAGATAGTCATCACTGCAGATGCAAGTCTTCGACGTGGCAAACGTCTCGACCTCAAGTCCATTGTGGATGAAGCCGTGGTCAATACCTCAAGTGTTGAAAAAATAGTGGTTCTCAGGAGGATGACCCCCGCGATGGAGCTATTCTCCGAGATAGAGGTCGATTTCTATGAGATAATGGAGGGTGTAGAGAAGGAGTGCGAACCAGAAGTGATGGATGCCGAGGACCCGCTATTCATTCTCTACACAAGTGGCACCACCGGTCCGGCGAAGGGTATTGTCCATGCATGTGGTGGCTACATGGTGGGCACCTACTATACCACGAAGACGATGTTCGACCTCAAAGAGGGTGATGTCATGTGGTGTACTGCAGACCCCGGGTGGATAACAGGCCACAGCTATATAGTCTACGGTCCACTTGCAGTGGGCGCTACCATCCTGATCTCCGAGACCACTCCGGACTATCCTGACCCGGGTGTCTGGTGGGATATGATTGAGGATTTCGATGTGACGGTATTCTACACCGCACCGACAGCTATTCGAATGTTTATGAAGCTGGGTGAGGAATGGCCGGAGAAGTACAACCTGAGCTCCCTGCGGATACTGGGCTCTGTGGGTGAACCCCTCAATCCCGAGGCCTTCGAATGGTACTACCGTGTTATAGGAAAAGGGAAATGTCCGGTCCTTGATACCTGGTGGCAGACTGAAACGGGCATGCATATGATTACAACAGTTGCGGGTGAACCCATGAAACCCGGGTTTGCAGGCAGGCCCGTGCCCGGTATCGTTGCAGATGTGGTTGATGAGGGGGGAAAACCTGTGCCGCCCGGGACCGGTGGTTTCCTGGTCATAAAGGAACCCTGGCCTTCCATGATGAGGACGGTTTACAATAAAGATGAGAGGTATCGCCAGTACTGGACCACCATTGATAATTATTATGCAGCAGGTGACCTTGCAGTAAAGGATGAGGATGGTTACATCATGATACTCGGACGCTCGGATGATGTGCTGATCGTATCCGGCCACAACATCGGCAGCGCGGAAGTGGAAAGTGCCCTGGTGTCCCATGAAGCGGTTGCTGAGGCTGCGGTCATAGGAAAACCCGATCCCCTGAAGGGTGATTCCATCAAGGCCTTTGTCATCCTCCGCATGGGTCACAAGCCAGGCGACAAGTTGAAACTGGACCTTGTGTACCATGTAAGAATGAATCTTGGTCCCATTGCGATACCTTCTGAAATAGAGTTCGTGGAATCTCTTCCGAAGACCCGCAGCGGGAAGATCATGAGGCGATTACTCAAAGCACAAGAGCTTGGTATGGACCCGGGAGATGTTTCCACTCTGGAGGACTGATCTCCTTCCTTTCTTCCTTCAAAAACTATAATAACAGTTATGAAGCATGTACTATAACTACTACTTGTAGCAGGTGAGAATTATGATCGACTTTTTTGAGTTTTACCTTTCCGAAGACTGTCCCTATGGAGATGAGACTACAGAACTTCTTGGTATCCGGGGCAATGGCAGATTGCGAATAGTGTCCAGAGAACACGGTGTGGCGGCATGTATGGATGATCTGGCTGCTTTCTACACGGATAAAGGTCTGGAAGTGGTCACTTTCCTTGATAATGGTGCAGAGTTCAACCCCAACGATGTCATATTTGGAGCGCAGGGCGACCTGCCCATGCTCTTCAAATTGTGGAGGGTGTCCCAGACCTTCCTGTCCCTGGTTTGCGCCATCGCTTCCAATACCCGTATCGCCGTGGAACTTGCACATAAGGTCAATCCGGATGTGCTGATTGCAACAAGCAGGAAGACCCACCCCGGATTTCGCAGGTATGAGCTCAAGGCCGTCAAAACAGGTGGAGGGCAGCACCACCGTAATTCACTGAGTGATTCTATCCTTGTCACACAGAACCACTTCAATGTTGCAGGGGATCCCGGCAATCTAAGGGCAATGAAAAAAGTAGAGTTAGAGCCAAGGACCCGGGAGGAGGCTTTCAAATATGCACCTCTTGCAGATGTGCTCTTACTGGATCATTACAATCCCGGTGAGCTGGAAACCCTTGTACCCGAGCTTCGGTCCCTGAACCCTCAGCTTGAGATCGGGGTGGGTGGGATCGATCTGAGGATGGTCTCCGAATATGCAGGACACGTTGACTTTATAGTAACCAGTTCCCTTTATTATTCAAAACCTCTGGATCTTACGACAAAGATCAGGAAACTTTAGGCCTTTAATTGACCTGTAAGTGCAAAGTTATTTATTCTATAAACACAAAGGTTGTGTGCAAGAAGCGCATTACCGTTGTAAACAGCCTGCTTCCTCGGGGGAGGATGGCGGATACATGTTTCCTGCTCAACGGGCGTCGAAAAGATAATTAAGTCAATAGGTCATTTTCTATTTTAAAATGAAAAGGTGTGAATATGAGTAAACCGGAATTATTGGATTTCAGTGCAACCTGGTGCGGACCCTGTAAAATGCAGAAACCTTTCCTTGATAAAGTGAAGGATGAATTAGGGGACCAGGTAGATGTAAAGGTTGTCGATGTCGATCAGAATCAGGAAATGGCTGCAAAATATGGCATCCAGGCTGTTCCTACTCTGATCATTGTGAAGGATGGGGAACCTGTCAAGCGCTTCACGGGTGTAACTAACGCAGGCATTCTTATTGAAGAGCTCAAGAGAGTACTCTGAGCATTTTCATCTTTTTTTCTTCCGTATTTTTCTTTTTAACTTATTCTCCTGAAATACATGTAAATACTTTGAGATTAATCCCTGTCCGAGGGATAAGGATATTACAGGATATGGTCGACCTTGGAATTATGGTTTTCAGGCAAAAGAACGTTAATGGTTCCTTCAAGCCTCACCTTTCCGTCAAGTTCCGCTCAGACGAAGGTGAACTTCTCACATTCTCTATAGATACTACAAGGACTCCTGCGAAATATCCACAACCTGATGCCTATCTTATCACCCATGCACATTCCGACCATAACGGCAAGTCTGCAATGCTGTCCGATCGCGCCATCTGTTCCGATAAGACTGCCCGTGCCCTTGAGATAAGGCACGACAAGACATACAAGGGCAGGACTATGGAACTCGGTGCTTCAACAGAGGTGAACGGAGTTAAGGTGAGTACCTATCCAAATTTCCATACCGCGGGTTCTACTGCCTTCTACTGGGAAAATGACGTAGGTACCCGCATACTTGTTACAGGTGATGTGAAGGATGCCTCACAGCTCCCGGATTGTGATGTGCTCATCACCGAGGCAAATTATGGGGACCCCGGGGATACTACATGTTATTTTGATGATGATATTCAGGGTTTCACGAATGCACTGCAGGATAACGCCTGTGTTGCCTTTGGCGCCTATGCCTTCGGCAAGGCTCAGAGGGCCGTGGAACTGATGCGCAGTTGTGGCTATAACGGAGCCGTGGAGATGGAAGAGAAATCCCTGCAATTGACGCGTTGCCTGCTCGACGATGCAGGTGACCTTGCAGGTATTGGTGAATCATGCGGCGATCCTGTCTGCGTCGTACCTCCATGGGATCTTGATAAACTGCCCTCCGGAATGACAAAGTATGTTATGACCGGAAGATCCGACTATCGATATCCTGCCATTCAGATAAGCGACCATCTGGATGCAAGGGGCCTGACAGATATGGTCCGGGAGCTTGACCCTGAACTCACGGTGGTATATCATCCGGGCGGCCACAGACCCGGGAGGTTTGCCAGTCACCTGAATTCCGGGGGATTCAATGCTATCGCTATTGACAGGATAAGCAATGTGCTGAGCAATGAGTTTATCTAGTAGTGCTCTGTACCAGATGCAGGATAAAAGCTTATATAACTAACCGTTTTTTATAGTACCCGGATATCCAACCTATTCAGGAGATTATCAATTGTCAAAATCGTCCAAGAAAAAACAACCTAAGGCTGCTCCCGTAGAGGAGAGTACCGAAGTGGCTCAGCCTGGACAAGATGAGTCCGTCGGAAAGGTTGCTTATAAACCAAAAACTCCCGAAGAGCGAAAAAAGGCACATGTTGAAGGTATTATCAAGACCGCTGTAGCTGCCATGCTTGGTATCGTAGCCGGTATACTGGCTACCATGGTCTATGACGCAGGCACCGATACCAGGTGGTATGCCGTACTCATTATCGTTGCCGGGTTTGCATATTATATTCAGAGGATCATATTCCCGCTCATCAAGATAGACACAAAGGAGTTTGGTTTCAAGGATTGGTTCTATGTGGAGTTCATCGTCATAGACTTCTGCCTTGTGACATGGACGTTACTTCTTAATTGATATCTCTTTTTATTATTTCTATTTCCAGTGACAGGGATCTTACATGCGAATAGCCATACTGAACAAAGACAGATGCCAGCCAAGACGTTGCAGTCACGAATGTGAGAAATACTGCCCCAGGGTAAGGACCGGGGATGAAACCATTGTTTTCCTTGATGACGGAAAACCTGCCATCTCGGAGGAACTCTGCGTAGGCTGTGGTATCTGTATCAACAAATGCCCGTTTGACGCCATTATGATCATCGGGCTTCCTGAAGAGCTAAATGAACCCACGCACAGGTACGGTCCGAATGCCTTTGCACTTTATGGACTACCAGTGCCGCAGGTGGGAAGGGTCACGGGTATACTGGGGCCCAACGGTATCGGTAAAAGTACTGCCGTACAGATACTCTCGGGAGCTCTTGTACCCAACTTCGGTGAGGATGAAGGTAGCTGGGATAAAGTGCTGGAATACTATGCAGGTACGGCCCTTTATGATTATTTCAGTGATGTGATAGACGGGAACATCAAAGTATCACAGAAGCCTCAGTATGTGGACCTCATACCCAAGGCATTCAAGGGCAAAACCAGCGAACTGCTGGAAAAGACCGATGAGCGCGGTGTTCTAGATGAACTCATAGAAAGGCTTGACCTTACCCACATCACTGACAGGAAGATCACGGAACTTAGTGGTGGGGAACTTCAGAGAGTAGCCATTGCTGCCTGCGCAGCCAAAGATGCGGATTTCTATTTCTTTGATGAGATCAGTCCGTACCTTGATATCTACCAGCGGATCAATTCCGCCCAGCTGATACAGGAAATTGCAGAGGAAAAAGCGGTGCTGGTTGTGGAGCACGACCTTGCGATACTCGATATGCTTGCTGATGTTGTGCACGTTGCATACGGCCAGCCAGGCGCATATGGTGTCATCACCTATCCCAAAGGAGTGCGCATAGGTATTAACCAGTATCTCAAAGGTTACCTGCCCGAGGAGAATGTGCGTATCCGTCCCGAGGCCATCAAGTTCGAGGTCCATCCTCCAAGGGTCGGGACAGATGTTAAAACCCTTGTGGAGTATGACAGCTTCTCCAAAAGATACGGTGATGCCTTCCTCCTCGAAACCGAGGCCGGCTCCCTAAAACAGGGAGAGGTGCTAGGAATAGTCGGTCCGAACGGTATTGGTAAGTCAACTTTTGTGAAGATGCTGGCAAGTGAGATCGAGCCTGACGAAGGTAAGCTCGACCTTGATATTTCCATATCCTACAAACCCCAGTATATCAAGGGTGACAGCTCTATGCAGGTACAGTATTTCCTGCGCGGTATATCCTCAAAGTTCAACACCAGTTATTTCCAGTCCGAGGTAGCCAAACCAATGCAGCTTGAACCGTTGTATGAACGTTCCCTTACAGATCTCAGTGGCGGTGAATTGCAGAGGGTCGCCATTGCCGCCTGCTTGTGCCGGGATGCGGACATGTACATCCTTGACGAGCCCAGTGCCCATCTTGATGTGGAGCAGCGTTCAATGACAACCCGGGTCATTAAGAGGTTTGCAGAGAACAACGGCAAGACCGCAATGGTCGTTGATCATGACATTTATATGATAGATATGCTCAGTGAACGTCTCATAGTCTTTGAGGGCGAATCCGCAGTTTACGGTAAGGCACACCGGCCTGCCAGCATGCTGGATGGTATGAACAATTTCCTTGAGAATCTGGATATCACTTTCAGGCGTGATGAGGATACATCCCGGCCGCGTGTCAACAAACCCAACTCAAGGCTTGACAGGGAGCAGAAGGCTAAAAAGCAGTACTACTACCATAACCTGGAGTAGTCTCCCTTTTTTAATCATATTCTCTCACAAAAAAGTCCGGACCTTCTTAATCATGCTGTAGTAAGAAGTTCGCCATTTTCAAAGTCTCATCAGATCAGAGATTTAATGGGTGCTGCATTCCTTCTAATGAAAACTGAAGACGCCTCTTTAGAAAGTGGCGTTTATTCGATATTTATAAATATGTTCGGGTTCCATGAAAATACAGGAGTGAATTTCAGCGGCCCTTGTATGTAATAAAATAATCCTTTAGCGGCTGCTGTATATATATATATATTAAAGATGGGAGGACTGGGATTATGCTGTCAAAGATACCGGCGGACATAGACAAGGTTAAGCCTGAAAACATGAACAAAGAAATATTGAGAGCTGCAATAGTTGCTGAACTGGATGCTATCAATCTGTATGAGCAGATGGCAGAGATGACTGACAACGATGAGGTCAAAAGGGTACTTATGGATGTTGCGCTGGAAGAAAAGACCCATGTGGGGGAGTTCCAGACCCTCTTACTGAGAGAAGACAAACAACAGGAAGAGGAACTCAAGGCCGGGGAAGAAGAAGTAAATGAAGAGCTTTCAAAGTAATACGGAGGTCAGGATATGTTTTCAGAGATACCGGTCAACCTTAAAATTGTAGCAGAGAAAGATCTTGATAAAGAGATAATGAGGGCTGCCATGATAGCTGAGCTGGACGCTGTGAATCTTTATGAGTCCATGGCATCACTAACAGAAAGTGAGGACCTCAAAGCCATTCTGATGGATGTGGCCCGGGAAGAGAAGGTCCATGTCGCAATGTTCCAGACTGTCCTCATGGAAGTGGACAAAGAGTATCTGAAAGTGATGTCGGAATATTCTCTCGGAAGGGGGAGGGTCTGAACGGTTTTGTGTTCTGACTCCGGTCCCGGGAACTCATGGCTCTTATGATCTCTTTTTTGCAACCGTATAGGCATCATATATGTTATAGAGCCAGAAAATCGCAAGTATGATAAAAGTGACTCCAAGATGCAATGTTAGTATAAGGGTGAACGCAATTGCAAAGAAAAGCAGTCCCTTTTTCATATCTCCGTTGCTGATCTGACCCAGGCCCGGGAATATCAGCGAATATAACGTGGATTTCCACGGTTCGGGTTTGGGTTCCTCTGCAAGCGTTTTATTTTCTGATGCCACATTTTGTTCTTCTTTCAGGTATATACCCCCAAATAAATTTACTCTCCGCTACTATATTAGAATTATCCCGGTCAGCTCGCTTCACCAATATCACTCCCGATAGGATTACACCTTATCGAGTAGTTTGCCGATGATACTCTTGGGTGATTCTGTCTTCTGTTCTTCTGTTCTTTTCCTTTTTCCGGTTTTAAGGTACCATGTAAGGAACTCAGTGTAGATGATGATGCCTATGAGTGTTGACCAGATGGTCAGGAGGATATGGAAATTATTGACCGGTACAAGTCCGTCTGCAAACAGGAAATGCCGGTATGAGAGAAAAGCTAAGGATGTTCCGGGTAAAACAATGACTGCCATTATCGGTACTATCAGCAGTGTCAGCATGGCTAGTCTGGATGAAATGGCCACCAGTATGAAAAGCACTGTCAGAGCAAATGTTACGAAAAGCAGTGCAGAGCCGATAAGTGCAAGAAATCCCATTGATACCCTCTTGTAATAATTTGTTTTATTTATACATTCTATTTATATATAGGTATACTGTCGCCGGTATGAGCGCAAGCATGCAAAAAAGGGCGATAAAGGACGACATCATAAATCCGGCAGCTTCCACACGGCCCGGAGCCGGGTACTCCGGTCCGGACTCTTGTTCTGTGTATGTTTCTGGGTATTCCTCATATCTTATCTTCTCCTCATTCTCGCCGGGTCGGGCATTTCCTGTCATATCATCTACATAGAGTACCGGATCTTCGGAAGTCGAACTGCCCGGCTGATCTTTCTTATTGATAAAATCAACTGTTGCTGCAGGCAGTTCAAGTTTACCCGTATGTTCTGTTGTCACTGTATAACTTATCTCTTTCAACTCTCCCGGCCCAAGCGACCCTTTCCAGTCGTTCTTGCCGGAAACCAGCGAAAACTGCTCCGGTATATTGTCGGAGAGGACAGCTTCGACTTCCCTGCTTCCGGTATTTACTATGTTTATGGTTACCTTTATTTCCTCACCTGGTAATGCGTAACCAGGTGACAGGTATTTTTCCACGGTTACTTTCGAGCCATGTATCTGGAAAACTTCCTCTATGGGGTCGGATTGTATTGTGCAGGTCTCTCCATTGTCTTTCCATTGGACCACTGCGTTTGTGAATGTGAAGCTGCCGGGAGTTGTAGGTTTTGCGTAGTATTTTATCTCTTTGAGAGTACCTGCTTCAACCATTACGGCCCATTCTGTATTCTTCAGATCATAAGGTATGAGCGATGGGTCAGTTTCATCCTTTACTGTCACTGCTACAGGGAAGCTTGCAGTGTTCTTTAGTATGATACTGATCCTGAAATATTGCTCAGTCCCAAACTCGATGTCACTGCCAGGTTTCTCTACAGTTTCCACATTTTTTTCCACGGAAATATAGGGCTTGACCAGAACCTCTGTCTGGCCAGATCCTGAATATGCATTTCCCTTAAAGTCATAACCCGTTATCTCCGATCTTATGTTCATGGTTTTTGCGACCGGTGTAACAGGTGCGGATACGGGGATAATGAAATTTTTTGTCTTTGCGGGCTCCAGTCCGGAAGATTGGATTTTCGGTTCATTCACATTTCCCTCGCTGGAACCTGTGGTCAGTATCAGGCCGTGAAGCGGAACTGTGCCATTATTGGTAAGCATGAACCGATACTCGATTTTCTCTCCGGAATCATAGATGCTTTTATCGGTCAGGACATCTGTCTTTATCTGCGGTACCCCGGTTCTTAGCGTTTCCACGAAAACTTCTTGGTCTTTCTTATTGACGTAAATGACATGGAGCATGAACTCATCAGAGAATTTCCTGTGATCGCCTGACAGGTATTTCACTTCAACGGGACCTTCATCGCTCATAACAGTTATCGTTGCCCCTTCTTCCGTGATATCGTCCAGTCTTACACTGTAATCGCCATCTTCGATGATGTCACTGGTTTTAAGTGCTGTCTTTGGTATGTTTGTGATCCAGACCCGCTCAAACTTCTGTTTGTAAGTCTCCAGTGAAACAATGCCTTTACTGATATCCAGTACGTTGATCTTCAATTCATCTTTATACACCTGTTCGCTGTTTGCAGCTGTATCAATGTAAAAGGACTCCTTGAAATCTTTATTGACATAGACCAGCAGTATTGCCGAAGGCTGTTTGCTGCTCATATTCACGGTATGCACCTTTACAGTGTATCCATCAAGTTCAGCTCTCTCTCCTGGTCCGAGTTCATACATACCTTTGAATATCCATATGTTCTCGTCGTGGAGGTCGTAGGCGTAAGCTGATGATGAAAGAATCGATAAAAGAAGTATCAGAATTATCAGCTTTTTTACAGCCATCATCACATCTATGTATTTTTATCTTTTAAATGTTATTGTATTTTGATTGACTTTCGCTCTCATTAATATGTATAGTGCAACAGCTGCAATGGCATAGATCATAATCCATGTACCTGATTCCAGTGACCCGATACTTTCTATGGAGAGGCGTGTGACAAGGTTCAGCGGTGAGTTGGTAAAGAGGTATGATACCATGAAAAGAAAGATCAGTATCATGGAGTACAGCAACTGGGAAACCCCTCTGTCCTTGAAAGTAAGGGCTATGGTACTGCTTAAAAGGACAAGCATAAGTCCTATAAGTGTGACCACCACCAGTATCTGTACGAAATTGCCTATGCTTATCCAGTTCAGTTCCAGGAGCAGCATCCATGTAAAGGACTGCAGGGGAACGATCGCGGTCGCCAGCAACACCTTCCCGCTGATGATATCCAGCAGGGATGCGGGAGATGCGAGCAGCAATTCCATGGTCTTCCTCTCATACTCCTCTGTTATAAAATCGATTATTAGCCCTCCTGAAATGAATGCCGGTGTAAATACCAGCAATGGGAGGAGTGCTACGTATATGAACTCGAAATAAGTGGAAGAGGTTTTAACTCCTCTGTTTATAATGTTTATGTCCACGGGTGAGTAGCCCTGTAAACGCTGTGTCCTTATATCACGCACCTGCTGCTCGAACTTCTCGAGAGGTTCTTTGATCTGCATAGAGATGAGTGTGGCCTTTATCTCGGATTTTGGCAGGTAGATCTCCACATTGAGAATATCTTCTCCTCCGGGAGGTCCTGAAGCTGTTACTATTATAGCATCTGCCCTGCGCTCGTAGAAATCGGTGTACGCCAGTGTCAGATCGCTGTACAGGACGGTATTGAGCTTACTTTCTTGCAGCAGATGATAAAGCTCGTTATCTTCGGTCCCGACAACAGCTATCTTTGTACCCTGCATTTCCATGTCCCCGATTGCAGTGGGGTCATAGAAAGAAGTAAGTCCTATTACAAGGAAGGTCGAAAAGGTTGCTATGAAAAGCTGGATCAGTACGGAAAGTATGAACGTCTTCTCATGCATGAGTTCTGCAAGCTCTTTTTTAGCAATGCTCTTTATCTTTTTATGGGATTTTCCTGACCTACCCAAAGAGAATCACCCTCAGGATGAACATGTTATATGCGCTGTGAATTATGGTTGCCAGAAGCACTGTGATAAGATATCTCCCGGTTCCCAGGCGATACATTCCCAATGAACTTATCATCGTTGTGGAAATGTGAAGTATAAGTGGAATAAGCAGGAGGGTGCCCATCGTCATTACTGAGCCAAAGGCTGAACTGGCTATGGGTGCCAGTGTAAGGACCGCGACCGCCTTCTCTCCAACAAAGAACCCGGCCCCTGATAGGATTGCAAACCTGGCGGCATTCTTCAGGGAGGGATCTGCAAGTTTCCTTTTATAAATAGTGTAAATACCTGCCGATTTTACCAGTTCCTCCGCCAGCGCGGAAAGTCCTATCATAGCGATGACCGAATATGGGGCAGGCAGGTTAAAGAGCATGACTATAAGCATCAACTGGCACATGTACACGAACGGGATGAATACGATACTAAGCAGGAAAACTGACCCGTATCTGTGTGAAAGGAAGATCTCGAAGGAATCTACGATCTTCTCTGTTATGGTTTTCTGGGTGAACAGGTCCTCTTCCCTGAAAATGAACGTTCCGAATGCAAATGCTGACAGTGCTACAAAATAGAACGGGAAGGTCGAGAACATGTATGTTTCGAATAATATGGATTCGCCCTCTATGAGGCGCACTATCAGTGTGACCGGGGATATGGAACTGATAGCATGGATATTGGTGAACATAGCCGGGAAGAACAAATAACCTGAGATGATCACCGAGAGGAATACGCTTGCGAATGTCAGTTCCTTGAAACTTCTTGACAGGATGGCTCCGAAAAAGGAAAGTGCGAAGAACAGCAGTACCACCGGGAATATAGAAGCAAGGATCAATAGTATATCCTGTAAACCTTCCTTCCCTGAAGGAATCCCCATGATATAAAGAGTGATGGCAGCCTGTATGAGTACAGTGATCAGAAGGTAGGGTATGGTCTTTCCTATCACAATATCCCTTCCCAGCAGAGGTGCTGCAAGCATCAGTTCACCCTTTCTGTTGGTACGTTCGTCCATGATGCTTGTTGAATAGAACTGTGAGACAAAGTATATGGGAAAAATGAACAGGAATGCATAGAGGATTGCCGTAAACGGGATGGGTGGTGAGAAATGGGTAGGTGTGGAGATCTTCTGTCTCTCAAAGAATGCTTTTCCTTTGTATTTATCCAGCTCATCGGCATTTTCGGGTGGTGTGAAAGAAGAGCCCGGTCTGATGGATTCAGGTGTCATTTCTTCGCGGTTGTATTCACTCGCTTCTCCGGTGTCCTGATCATTTTCCATTTCCCTTGAACCTGCTTCCAGCTGACCTGCAGTTTCTTCGGCACTCAGGAGCTGGATATTTTGGGGTCTTTCGATATCATGGACCGTAACCCATACTGGGTGGCTGTTGTTCACATCGTCGTATGAGGTAAGTACTAATTCCCGGTACTCCTTGACAGTGTTCTCAAGTGCACTTCCCGCAGATGCAGCTTTTCTGGTCTCTCCCAGATATGCGTTGTTCCCGATGATAGCAAGGTCGTTCCCGTATTGGTAGAAATTACTCGCTTCATAAACACTGACGGTACGGCTGTCAAACCTCTGATCGCTTTCCAGGATATATTCAATTCCGGGCTCGGTCGTTGATACACTGTAGATTCTCTGGTTCATGCTCATGTCGGTCTGGGCAGCGGCAAAAGAGGCGATTATAACCAGTATCAGGGAAAATATGAGCAGTGCAGATGATCTTACATCGAATTTGAGTCTTGACCGGAAGAACTCCCATTTTGCTATTGTGTACCAGCCTGGCATCACTTTTTATTAATCTCTTATTATATTAATATATATGTGACAATTGAATTCTCTTGTAAAACTGTTAACAGTTATATGCGATAAAAACAAAGTCCACTATAAAATATATATATTTAAGATATTGACGGAGTCGTTAAAAATGGTGGATATTCTATCTCAAACTATACCCTATACTGATATCCCGGTGTCACAGCTTTTGTTCGCACTGATAGTGCTTGTTGCCGGGATAGTGATTGCCGGGATACTTTCCGGAATGTTCCGCAACGGTCTGAAGAAGACCCAGCTTCCGGGACTTATCATTGAATTCCTTGTGAGATTCTTGCGTGCATTACTCTATGTAGCGGTCTTGCTGACTGTTGTCAGTGCCCTGGGAGTTGATGTGAGTGCGGTGATCGTGGGACTTTCAGCGGTCATAGGACTGGTTCTTGGCTTTGGTATGCAGGATTCCCTGAATAATGTAGCTGCAGGTGTCTGGATCGCATCACTGCGACCCCTTGACAAAGGAGAATATGTAACCGTTAATGGTCTTTCCGGTACCGTGGATGCTGTGGGCATTATGGCAACCGAACTCCTTACTCCGGACAACCAGTTCATCACCGTACCTAATAAACTGGTATGGGGCAGTCCCATTATCAATGCTACTCGTATGCCCACCCGCAGGGTCGATGTTGACGTGGGTGTGAGCTATGGTACCGAGATAGGCAAAGCAGTCAATATTGCCCTGGAACTTATGAAATCCCATCCAATGGTGCTAGAGGGACCGGCTCCTTCAGTTGTGACCACTGAACTGGCTGACTCTTCGGTCAATCTGCAGTTGCGTGCATGGACAAAGACATCCGATCTCTGGACTGCCAAGAACGAACTGACCAATGGCATATATGATGCTTTCAACAGAGAAGGCGTTGAGATACCGTTCCCGCAGATGGACATACATCTTGATAAGCAGTAACCCGGGTTGCCATTGGCAACCACCGGTCCCTATTTTTTTATAAAACTTTTTATATATAGTAATCAATACTCTCTTCTTGTGGAACAGAATATCATCGAAGTCAATGGGCTCAGAAAAGAATACGGGGATTTCGTTGCAGTTGAAAACCTGAGCTTTTTCATAGGCAGGGGTGAGATATTCGGAATAGTGGGTCCAAACGGTGCCGGCAAGACGACCACACTGAAGATGCTTGGCGGGCTTATCCGTCCGAGCAAGGGTAGTATTACCATGAAAGGCCTGGAAATGTCCCGGGACCCGGTGAGGATAAAGTCGTTTTTAGGTTTCCTTCCAGAAGAATCGCCGCTTTACGAAGGTATGTCAGTGGACGATTATCTGATGTTCTTTGCAGAGCTCTACGATATCGATAAAAGTGTAGCCCGGAAAAGGATATCGGATCTGCTCTTCGACCTGTCACTCAATGCAGACGGTAAGAAAATAGGCGACCTTTCTAAGGGTATGAAGCGTAAGGTTGCGATTGCCCGCTCTCTTATAAATGATCCTGATGTCCTGATCTACGATGAGCCTGCATCAGGCCTTGACCCGATGACCTCCAGATACATCACAGATTACGTACGTTCCCTTAAAAAAGCCGGAAAGACTATCGTTTTCACTGCACATAATCTCTATCAGGTAGAGAGTCTTTGTGACAATATCCTGATAATGAAGGACGGCAGGGAAGTCATACAGGGAACAGCAGACTTGATACGGGAGGAATACGGGAAGATACAGTACCGTCTTGAGTTCAGGGTGGATAGCACAGAGGAGTACGACCTTGCAGATATAAAGCAACTGAACGGTGGTTATGTCATAGTGACCGATGATATAAATGTAGTCAACAATACTACCAAGTGGGTTGCCTCAAGAGGCGGGGACATTGTAGAGATGCGTACGATCGTTCCTTCACTGGAAGACATCTTCCTCAGTATTATGGGTATTGAGCTTTTTGTTGATTGATCTTTTTTGATTTATATCATGTCATTGCAAAAAAATTAATAAGAACACTGATGCAGGGATGCGAATGAGTAGGTACTTTTCCTTTATACTCATTATATATGAGTTCTTATGCCTGTTGGGTTATGGGACATACTCTTAAGAGACCCTGTCCGATCATTTTAAATGCTCTTTGTTGCATATGCAACTGTTGCTATAGCAACAATAGGGCATATTATGAAATCTTCATCCAAAAATGCAAACCTTCTGATGGCAAAGATCAATGAGTCCGTAGGTAGGGAATCGTTCCTGCTTTCAAGACAGATCCGGATGTTTATAGCGAAGGAACTTGAACCCTATGGCATAGGAAGTGGCCAGTTCCCTTTTATGATGTGTCTGCTGCATCACGATGGTATAAGCCAGGAGAGTCTTACAAGATCATTGAACTGTGATCGGGCCACAGGTACCCGGGCTCTGAACAAACTGGAGAAATGCGGTTACGTACGCAGGGAGGCCAATCCTCAGGACAAACGTGCCTATTGTGTTTTCCTGACAGAAAAAGCGATACATCTGGGACCTGTAATAAGGAAGGCATCTTCGCAGATAAATGATGTTATCTTCAAAGGATTCACCGGTGAGGAAAAAGCCATTTTCATAAGTATGATCACCAGGGCCATTAATAATATGTCGGCTGAGAACGAGGCGAAGAAGGCTTTAAAATGAAAGATGCGACAGTCGAACCGCGCCTCTCGCCGGAAAGCGAGGCCGGTGGAAGTACCGCCGGCATGAAAGCTCTGTCAGGTGATCCGAAAAAAGCAATGATCAAGCTGGCACTACCGATGATGCTTGCCATGTCCATCCAGACCGTGTATAATCTTGTTGATACGTTCTGGGTATCAGGCCTTGGAGCTGACTCTCTTGCAGCGGTAGGTTTCGTATTCCCTTTTTTCTTTGCCTCTATAGCCCTCTCCACTGGTCTTGGTGTGGGCGGTGGCTCTGCAATATCCCGGAAGCTGGGTGCAAGGGATAAGCAGGGGGCTGATAATGTTGCTGTCCACACGATGATCCTCATGCTCATTCTGGTGGTATTGTTCACGGTCCCGCTCTACATGTATGCGGACAGGATATTCACTCTTATAGGCGCCGGAAAGACAGTAGGACTGGCAACTTCATACGGAAAGGTCATCTTTGCCGGAAGCCTGCTTATGTTCTTTCCCAATGTAGCAAGTGCTATCCTGCGTAGTGAAGGTGATACTAAACGTGCCATGAATGCAATGATACTTGGTTCTGTGTTAAATATAATACTGGACCCAATTCTGATCTACTGGCTCGATATGGGTGTGGCGGGTGCGGCCTGGGCAACTGTGATCTCTCTCGGTGTCAGTGCCGTTCTCATGGCCAACTGGTTGTTCTTCAGAAAAGATACATATGTTTCCTTCGATTTCAAGGACTTCAGCTTCGACAGGGGTATCCTCCGTGATATCTTCAGGGTAGGCATACCTGCATCCTTCCAGCAGTCATCCATGGCCTTGATGATGCTTTTAATGAATGCCATCATAATCTATGTCAGTGATACCGATGGAGTAGCTGTCTACACTGTTGGCTGGCGTGTCGCAATGATAGCTGTTGCTCCTCTCATCGGTATTTCGACTGCTGTTATAACCATGAGTGGTTTTGCCTTCGGGGAAGGTTCTCATGACAAAGTGTCTTTCTCACACCTCTATGCCACAAAAATGGGCTTTCTTGTTGAGACTGTTATTGCGGTCCTGACATTTGTTCTCGCCCCGCAGATCGCCTATGCTTTTACCATGTCTGAAGGTGCAGCCCATCTGACCGGTGACCTTACGATCTTCCTCAGGATAATCTGTATCTTCTATCCGATGGTATCCCTGGGTATGCTTTCATCAGCTCTTTTCCAGGGAGTGGGAAAGGGTGTTAATGCACTTATGGCAACAATTCTGCGTGCTCTCATATTCGTTCCTCTGTTTGCTCTAATCTTTGCAGTAAGTTTCGATTATGGACTTGTCGGCATCTGGTGGGGCATTGTAGTCGGGAATACCCTCGGAGCGGCAGTGATTTTCCTGTGGGCAAGGATGTATCTGGGAAGCCTGGCCAAAAAAGAGGCGGGACATACTGTAGCTGAGGCCACATAGGAGTGTCTTATCACAGAACGCGCCCTTTCCAAAAACTTATAAGCTCTTTGTCGGATAGATAACATTAGTTTTATTAGTTTCCGATAAAGGGCGTTTGCAATTTTTTACGGATAACATACAATATTATCATGGTGAAAATTTCATGATCAAACATCTTGAAAATACCTCGGAGGCCGGAACGAATACAGAGGAATGCCTGCATTTTACGGATAATGAGCAAGTCCTGCTACTGGAGACCTCTGGTGGTGAAAAATTGTACAGAAGGTTTGATTCCATTGTAGTTGTTCTTCCCTGTGGAAGGAGTACTCTCACAACTTCCTGGGTCAACGGAGGATACAGGGAGGACCTGCAGGCAATTTTCAATCATAGTGTGCCAAGGGGGAAGAACTCTATAGAGGATCTTGAAGGGGGAAGTATCCCTGCTTATCTTGAATTCATTTCAAAAGGTCTTGGACTGGATCCTGACACCTCATCCGGCTTGCTGACGGCTGCCTGTATGGATAATGTTGCCATCGCCACACGTTCTTTCAGGAGTGTCGAGGTGACAGCGGTAGTAACCGGTGGTATCGAGGTCAACGGCGGACGTGTCGGGGATCCTGCATCATATTATCAGGAAAACGGGACCTATCAGTTCATCAAGGGAACCATAAACACTATACTTATCGTAGGTGCAAATCTGCCGGAATATTCAATGAACAGGGCTGTTGTGACAGCTACCGAGGCAAAGACCGCGACCCTGCAGCAGCTTATGGCACCGAGTCGCCACTCACAGGGTATTGCAACGGGTTCGGGGAGTGATATGCTGGCCATCGTCGCAGACAGGACCAGCCCAATACTGCTCACAGATGCAGGAAAGCATTCCAAGCTTGGGGAAATGATCGGACTGTGCGTGCTTGAAGCTACTCAAAGGGCCCTGGAGCTGCAGTCAGATCTCACACTTCTCTCCCAGAGGGATATGATGGTGCGCCTTGACAGGTTCGGTGTTGATGAGGCAATGTACTGGAAGGCAGCATCAAAGCTTGAAGGCCAGAATAGTAAGGCCACTTTTCTAAAAGCACTTCGGGAGTTTTCAAAGAATCCCTCTCTGGTGGGAAGTGCAGCTGCCGTTCTGCATATCCTTGATGAGGTATCGTGGGGGCTTATTCCGGAGACTGCCGGAAGGAAAACTTCGATTGCCATTATGAAAGGTCTGCCTGATCTGTTAGGATGTGCTGTTCCGGTGCCTTTTGATGACATTCTGGACGAAAAGAACGCTATTATGGACAACTGGATCAATATAACTGCATGGCTGGTCAAGAACGGCAGATATGGCGGGGTGTCTGATAAATGAAAACAGATTCGGGATAACTATGAAAGAACTGATGAATCTCTCAACTTACAAGGTCGAGATGGATATATTCGATTCTGACTGGGGTAAGATCTCAAACTTCCTGACCAGACACCAACTTGACGGGATCGAGCTTTACGTAGATCATATTTCAGTACCGGAGATACCGGACCATCTTATACAGGGTGTGCACCTTCCTTATTGGATGGGAAGGCACAGGGCATGGCTTGATGATGCTGTTTTCTGCTCCGATATTGAGGACGCTGAGAAAACATATCTTTTCGGTGGTCAGAGCCGCGAGGAAGTGATTATGAACTTCAGGAGGTCAATGGAGAATGCAGGCCTGCTTGATGTGGCATACGGGGTGTTCCATGTGGCTTACGTTGAACTGGAGCATGTGTTCACACGTTCTTTCAATTGTACCGACTACGATGTTATGGACACTACGGCGGATTTTTTGAATGAAGCCGTTGCATTGTTCCCCCGGGGAGAGCCTCCCGTGCGTCTCTTTTTTGAGAACCTATGGTGGCCGGGACTGACATTTCTCGACCCTGGGGCTATAAACCATTTTGCCGAACGCCTTGATTTTGACAACTGGGCCTTTGTGCTCGATGTAGGTCATCTCATGAATGCTACCACCGTTTGCAGGGAAGAGGAATGTGCTGTGGATACTGTCCTGGATGTACTTTCAAAGCTTCCTGAAGACGTAGTGGACCGCATAGAAGGTATGCATTTCCATCACAGTTTGTCCGGAGATATCATGCAGTCAGGCCAGGATATTTCTGTTCCGGAAGGCTTTGCACAAATGGCTTTCTTTGATCGTCTGGGTAAGGTCATGGAGGTGGTTGAAAAGATGGATCAGCATATGCCTTTCACACATGAGCGCTGTTCGGAGATAGTAGAATACGTATCTCCTGACTACCTTACACATGAATTCATAATCCATGACCTGCAATCCATTGATGAAAAGATAAGGACGCAACGTGCTGCTTTGAATAAAAAGACCCTTTAAGATGCTTCCTGCCTGTATCTGCTTTGCAGGCCGTATACGTGGGGTGATCACAAGTGTTCACTTCTGACAGATAAGATGCAGTGCGGAATTTATATATATAGGACTGCATAATCCCTTATATCTATGAGTATAGTCGATAATAACGAATCTGAAGATCCTGAACATATTGACCGTTTAAAACTTTTCAGTGCTCTTGGAAGTGAAACCCGTCTTAGGATGCTCGGGAAGCTGACCGAAGGAGAAATGCATATCTCCGAACTTGCACGAGAGCTGGGGATTTCGGTCCCTGTAGCAGCAAAACATGCAAATATACTTGAAGCGGCAGACCTCATACAGAGGAAAGTATATGGTAAGACCCATGTACTTCAATTGAATAACAGGAATATGTTCAAGGCACTTGATATGTTCGCACCCTGCAAAAGCGTTGAGGTGGAAAAAGGCACAACATTACTGGAGACATTGAAGAAGGTGTCTGTTGTCGAAGTAAGGAACATACGCGGTCAGGAGAACATTGTTTCTACCAATGGTGAGGAAGGTTTTTTTGTTTATGAGGTGAACGGCGAGTTCTCTGATAAGACTGTAAGTAATTTCACTTTTGATAAGAACTCAACTGTAATGTGGAAGAAACTTGAACCTGTAAGTATGCTGAAGATCAGGGTCAAGGTCAGGGAAGAGTAATTATCTTCCTCTTGTAGTTACTTTTGATTTGTATTCCTGTTTCTGATACCTTCCCTGAATTACTTTCACTTCGCTTGGAAGTCGTGTATATAGGCCGATGCAGAATTAATATGCAATGACCAGTTGGCACCCTGTTAATGAACACCATATGACTCTTATGGAACGGATGAAGGTCCTTTCCGAGGGAACAAAATATGATAGCTGTAACCAGGGTGCTGTATGCCATGCATTCGGGCCTGACGGTCGATGCATCCAGCTCTACAAGACGCTTCTAACCAATACGTGTTCAGGCGAATGTACCTATTGTCCTAACAGATATGGGAGGCAATCTGCAAAGGCTTCCCTTACTCCGGAGGAGATTGCGAAGATCACCTGGTCCTTCTACAGAAAGAATGCTATTGAAGGCTTGTTCCTGTCTTCTGGAGTGATGGGGGATGCAGAGAGAACAGCTGAGAAGCAGCTTGAGGTCGCAAGACTTCTACGCAATCAGGGTTTTAAGGGGTATATACACATGCGGTTGATGCCGGGTACTCCGTTGTACCTGCTGGAGGAAATCGCTGACTATGCAAACAAGTTCGGTGTTAATGTAGAAACCACAAGTTCTGTCAACTATTCGGAGATATGTCCTAACTTCGATTACAACAGTGATGTGCTGCAGAGGCTCAAGTGGACAAGGGACCTGATAAACAAGAAACGAAAAGAAGTAGGTTATGGGGGTCGTATCATAGGTGCCAATGACACTCAATTCGTTGTGGGAGCACTATCAGAATCCGATAGTGAGATTATCCGGACCGTGGATGATCTCATGGACAGGTATGAACTGAGGCGACCGTATTTTATGAGTTTTAACCCGGTTCCTTCCACACCCCTTGAGAATAATCCTTCACCGCCTGGGTGGCGGGAGACCAGGCTATACCAGGCATCCTATCTATTGAAGGACTACGGCCTGAAGGCCTTTGATCTTGGTCAGGTTTACGATGACAATGGTTTCCTTGCAGACACAGACCCTAAAATGCTGCTTGCGCAATCACATCCTGAGAGATTCCCGGTAAATATCAATTCAGCAAGTCTGAAAGATCTGCTTCTTGTTCCGGGCATAGGGCCGGTGGGTGCCAACAGGATAATCAGGTCCAGACCCATCTCTTCCGAGAAAGAACTCATGCGAATGGGTGTGGTTATTTCCAGGGCACGTCCTTTCATTGAGATCAATGGGAACAGGCAGACCAACCTTTCATCTTTTATGGAGGCAAGCTAATGATCATAGCTTTTAAGGAAAATGTAGAAGGCGTGCTACTGGCATGCTCACAACTGCTGGATCGTCCGGATCATGACCTTGTTTTTGCAAAGGATCTGAATGAGCTCCGGGACAAAATATCTTTTTCAGGGATTGAGGGGGAAATGAAGGTGGTCGGATTCAAACCAGTGGCCAACTGCTCCGAGCTTGCTGCCGGCATATTTTGTAAGAGAAAAAGCAGCCGTATGTCCCAAAGGGATCCCGGTGTGGAAAGGTATATCGATCTTGTCCTTAGGCATTCGTCCTGCAATCCTGCGGAACTGGTACATTTGATATGTTCCTGTGCCGGGGATGCCAATCATTTGTATTCGGGGAAGGCCCTTGCGGGTAAGAGGTATTATAATTATATGCGGGATGTAATACGTGCATACCAAAAGTTGTGCATGTTCGCCAGGCCTGATCTTGTAAACGGCATCCTGTCAGTAAAAGTGGACTCACCTCACTTTATCGGCGACATGTTCTGTCGATGGCTTGCGGGAAAGAATCCTGATCTGCCAGTCTATGTCGTGGAAAAGGATATTGCATGGATAGGCAACGGCCACTATCTTGGCCTTGAAAATTTTATGACCGTACGCTCCTCTTTTGTAGAACACCTGAGTTTCTCAAGGGAGGATGATGAGGTAGACCATTTGTGGGATGTTTATTATGATTCGCAGATGATCCCTTCCCGCAGAAATAAAAGACATTCAAAGCACTTACAACCAAAAAGCTCAGCTTCTGTTAGTGAGATGTCCCGAAGGGACCGATATAAGGTTGAACGTGGGATAGCAAGTTGCACTCTTGATAGGTTTAATACTTAGGAGCGCAATTCTGGGATAGTATGTCGGAAGATATCACGAGTTTACGTTCTGTACCCGGGATAGGGGAAAAGATGGCAAAGCGGTTCATCGAGCATTTCGGGAGTGAGAGCCTGGCCCTTGAAGCTATTCTCAGGGCTGATATCGCAGGGATCTCTCAGGTGGAGGGTGTGGGACAACGTTATGCTATCTCTCTGGTACATGACATAAGGTCAAGGGCCGAAGGCGTGGATATCTCTGATTTCCTGAAAACCCGGGAAGCTCTGGACGTTTATGATAGGCTGCTCGAGCTGATAGCAGATTTTGCGCATACCACTTATGCAAGGGATAAACTGCATATGTTCATACCGTATCCCTCAAAAAGGTCGGATATTATCATGCAGATGCGCAGCTCGGTATCCGGGTATATGGAAACTGCAAAGCTCCTTGCAGATGACAAAGAGATAGTTTCCATGCTTACAAAGGTAAAACCACTGAATCTCAGACACACCGTCCCGAAAGTACGTGACAGGGTTATAGTTACGGCAGACCAGGATACCTTCGAATATAGTAGAGGAAGATTCGGTTATGGGCTGGATGTGCAACTTGCTGGCTCTCTTTCCGAATTTGTTGACATTTCGAGAGGCTACTCCTATGTTACTGCGGCGAATGATACGTATATGTCCTTTGATCTTCCGGAAGAGATCAACCCGGAGTTTGTTCCGGATATTACTCAAACCGAGGACTGGGAAATAATTCCGGAAAAGGAGATCATTGCCTTCTCTAAAAATCTTGGAAGCCTGCAATGCGCAATAGGGATTGTCAGGTTGTTGCGTTCTAAGGGAATATCATTTATGGATGCTGTTCCGGACGGAGACCTGGAGGAACTTGCTTCCACCTTATCGCTTATCGATACGGACGGGAATATTATAAAGGGGACAGATGAAGAGGTAGACCGGCTGCGCTATGTTATTGAGAACCTTGATCCATGTGTTACAGATGCCCTGAAAGATGCGAACTCGAAGTTTGACGAATGTCTTGTGAAGAGTGAGTTCACACTTGGGGGCCAGGATATGCTCAAGGTGATGAAAGGCTCCATGGAACTGAAGGATCTCCTGGGGAAGAAGCTCCATACTTCCTATCATTCCGTAATGAAGGAATGCATGACTGCTATCTGTAGTGATCTGAGTCTGGAGAATAAGGAAACGCTGTTCATAGACTCTCTTTTTCCTGAAGAGATCGGCCATCCGGTTGAGATCGACCGGGAACAACTGTCTTCATTCAGGCAGCATCTGGAACGCAAGGTCCTCAAAAGACAACTTGAGCACAAGCGTGAGGTCGCCAGGGTACTTTCATCCTATCTTGAAGTTGTCAGGAGCATGGTCAGGGAAGTACTGGATTTTGATGTCGGGTTTGCCATCGGCTGTTTTGCCATGGCTCATAATCTTGAAATGCCGGATATAGTTGAAGGCCCTGGTATTGGATTTGACAAAGGCCGGAATCTCTTCATAGCTTCCAGGCACGGGGATGTTGTTCCAATTGACTATTCCCTCGGAAAGAACAGTTATGGACCGGATGCTGACAGCAGCCGTGTAATACTGCTCAGCGGGGTCAATTCAGGAGGCAAGACCTCCATGCTCGAGTTAATAGCCCAGTCTCTGATCCTGACTCATATGGGCTTCCCTGTGCCGGCATCATCTTCCGAGGTATCTCTTAGTGATGGTCTTTATTATTTTGCCAAGTCCAAGGGTACCCTGGATGCCGGAGCCTTTGAGACAACGCTAACCGAATTTGCAGTTGTGGCCGATGATTCTGCTAAGATTGTGCTGGCCGATGAGCTTGAATCTATAACCGAACCCGGAGCTTCTGCCAAGATCATAGCTGGCATACTTGAAGTCCTCACTGGGAATGAGGAAAGTATGTCAGTATTCGTATCCCATCTTTCGGAACTGATACTTGAGAATACCACATGCAACATAAGGGTTGATGGTATAGAGGCAAGTGGCCTTGACGCCGACCTTAACCTGATAGTCGACAGGAGCCCGCGCTATAATTACGTTGCGAAAAGTACGCCCGAGCTCATAGTAGAAAGATTGTCAAAGAAGACATCGGGCAGGGAACAGGCTTTTTATGAGAAACTAAAGAAAAAATTCCACTGAAAAATGCTATGCAGTGAATTAAAGGGTTCCTTTAGTGCTTTTTATCCCTTTCCCTTCGAAAAATACTGCCCTTCTGAGAGCATACGCGAATGCCTTGAAGAGTGCTTCTATCTTATGATGGTCGTTATCACCGTAGACGCTGGCATGCATATTGATTTTTGCATTATGGACCACGGATTCGAAAAAGTGGCCCACCATCTGGGTGCTGAACTCGCCTACCCTGGCTGACATGAATCTGGCATCCAGCACAAGGTAGCTGCGCCCTCCGAGGTCAAGTGCCACGGTTGCAAGTGCCTCGTCCATGGGTATGCGGGCTTCACCGAACCTCGCGATCCCTGACTTATCGGCAAGTGCCTTTGCTATCGTCTGACCCAGGACAATACCTGTATCTTCTATAAGATGGTGGTCGTCCACAACCAGATCCCCTGTGGCTTTGACAGTAAGATCGAAGCTAGCGTGTTTTGAGAATGCTGTGAGCATGTGATCAAAGAATCCTATGCCAGTGCTGATATCCGATACTCCTGTACCATCCATGTTCAGTTCTATCCGGATATCTGTTTCGCTGGTCTTGCGTGAAACTTCTGCTGTTCTCATAGTACACCTTTTTATACGCTTTTCTATAGTTCCTGAATGATTGTATTTATTGCTTCTGTAAGTGTGAACTTCCCTGTATACAGTGCACTTCCTACAACAACTGCAACAGCCCCTGTATTTCTGATGGAGATGAGATCATCAAGGCTTGTGACGCCACCGGATGCTATCACCGGTATGTTGACGGAGTTCACCAGTTCCTCTGTAGGTCGTGTATTGACTCCCTGCATGAGGCCTTCTGTATCAATATTTGTGAATAGGAGGCTTCCTGCTCCTAAATTTTCGAACTTGATGCCCATTTCCACGGCAGTGTGTTCGGATTGTTTTTTCCAGCCTTCTATGGAAACTTTCCCATCTCTGGAATCAAGGGCAACATTTACATGTTTGCTGCCAAAGGAATCTGCAAGTTCCTTCACAATGTCGGGGTTTTTGATGGCTGCGGTGCTGAGGATCACGCGGTCCGCACCCCGTTCAAGCAGATCCGCAGCATCTTTGAAGGACCGGATGCCTCCTCCTACCTGTATTTCGGCACCTATTGGTTTGCATTCCTTTACTATTCTCTCGATAAGCGGGGCGTTCTGGCGTTTGCCCTCGATAGCACCATCAAGGTCTATAAGGTGAAGTGTCCTTGCACCCTGGGATATCCAGTCCTTTGCAACAGCCACAGGGTCATCAAGGGAGATCATCTCACTACCCGGGATTCCCTGTACCAGTTGTACGCATTTGCCATTTCTCATGTCCACAGCGGGGATTACTTCAAATGTCATGATAGTCCTCAGGGCATCATTCTTTCTATTGGCACGACCAGTATGTCCCTTGCACCGGCTTTTTTCAGGTCTCCGACAGTTGCGAATATCCTGTCTGACTCGACCACCGCATGGACGGCAAGCATGGAATCGCTGGATTCTACCTTCATTACTGTGGGTCCCGCCATTCCGGGGAGAACTCTTTTTACTTCATCCAGGTGCGCAGCAGGAACATTCATCATCAGGTACCGCTTTCCCTTTGCACGCAGGACACTTTCCAGGGCTGTTCTGATCTGTTCTATCTTCCCGTTCTTTTGCATGCTTTGTTTGTTTGCGATAAGCTGGACCGAGGAAGAGAACACCTTGTCTATCATCTTCAGATGATTGGTTACGAGAGTTGTGCCTGAGCTTGAGATGTCCACGATAGCATCGGCAATGCCGACATGTGGTGTCATCTCGCAGGCGCCGCTTACTTTTATTATCTCAATATCTATTCCCTTGTCCCTGAAGTATCCTCCTGTGATATTTGGGAACTCGGTTGCAACACGCATGCCGTTAAGTCCACTTGCGGAAGAAATGCTTGATTCTTCGGGAACTGCGAGCACAAGGTTCGCTCTTCCGAAATTAAGGTCAAGAAGCACTTCTACATCCGATTTTGTTTCATGTATGAGATCAAGTCCAGTGACACCAACATCAGCAGCTCCGTCCTGCACATATTCGGGAATATCTGCAGCCCGCGCAAAAAGATATGTGATCTCAGGATCGGTGGTCTTTGCGAACAGTTTCCTAGTACCACCTTCAAGTAAAGGTAATCCTGCTTCCTTGAGCAGGCTGACGGTAGGGTCATGCAAACGTCCTTTATTAGGTATGGCAATACGTATCATGGGTGATCCTTCTGAATAGAGTTGACTATATCAATTGAATGTTCTTTCAAAGACATTTATAACATATAGATTTCACGCTGGCGGATATTTCTGCCCTACATCCTGAACATATATACTTTATAACCTGCAGTAATGCAAGTGAAAAGATAATATTAAATAATACATGGGCAGTTGATACAGAAAAGAATACTTAATTTAGTGTCTGATTATCTATTCTTGTTCGTAGTGTGCTAATAATGTTGCATGAGGATAGCAAAATGGTAAGGAATATCAAAGTCGAACACCTTGTAGAAACGCCAATTGAAAAACAGCAGATCGAACTTGTCGAGAGGAAGGGCATTGGTCATCCGGACAGTATCGCGGATGGTCTTGCAGAGGCAGTGAGCCGTGCACTATGTAATGAATACATCAGTAAGTGCGGTGTGGTACTTCACCATAATACCGATGAGACCCAGATCGTGGCCGGCAGGTCAAACCCGCAGTTTGGGGGAGGGGAGGTCATTCAGCCTATATACACCCTTCTTGTGGGCAGGGCCACCAAGGAATTCGAAGGTGTTGAGATTCCAGCAGAGGCAGTGGCCCTTTCGGCAGCAAGGGATTATGTCAGGAACACCATAGTTGACATGGATCTTGAAAGGGATATGATCGTCGACTGCAAGCTGGGTACGGGTTCATCCGATCTTCGGGATGTTTTCAACAGGGATCGAGTTCCTGTAGCAAATGATACTTCCTTTGGTGTGGGTCATGCGCCTTTCTCAGAACTCGAGCAGATTGTCTATGGATCCGAAAGAAAGCTCATAACTGACCTGAAAAAGAAGATTCCCGGAATAGGTACCGATATCAAGGTTATGGGTCTGAGGGACGGGGATGACATCTCACTTACTATCTGCTGTGGAATGGTGGGCAGGCACATCGATGATATGTCCCACTACATCAGCATCAAGGAGGAGATGGCGGACTATGTTACAGATCTTGCTCTGAAGCATACTGAAAGGAACGTAACCACACTTATCAACACTGCAGACAATATCAGATGTGGTTCTGTTTTCCTGACTGTTACAGGCACCTCTGCCGAGATGGGAGATGACGGTTCTGTTGGCCGTGGTAATCGCTGCAACGGTCTTATCACACCAGGCAGGCCGATGAGTATGGAGGCTACCAGTGGTAAGAACCCTATAAATCACATCGGCAAGATCTACAATCTGCTTTCCACCCAGATGGCAAGGGACATTGTGAAAGCTGTGCCCGATGTACAGGATGTCCATATCAGGTTGCTCTCACAGATCGGCATGCCAATTGACCAGCCACTTGTGGCCAGTGCTCACGTTATACCGGAGGATGGTGTCAATTTCGCATCCGTGAGGGCGGAAACGGAATCTGTTATCGATGACTGGCTCTCCAATGTTACAAAGATCACTGATATGGTTATCAAGGGAGAACTGGATACTTTCTGATTCCGCCGTTTGCAAAATACGGGAGGTTAATTCACCCGTTTACTTATTTTGCTTTTTTCCCTCTTACAATGCCAGGCTTGGTCTGTAGCTGTCTTTCACAGGTAATCCGCATGTTTTTGGTATTATCTTCTTTTGCGGCGAAAGAGATAAGTATTATTGTGCGTATTGGTGTGTTGCATCGCATAGCATTGCCGTGCTGGTGCATGATTTGTAGGACCCGCCTTAACTCAGTTGGTAGAGTGCGCGGCTGTAGTATGGTTCATGTGACACGTTCACAAATTCCGCGCAGGCACCGCGATGTCCCCGGTTCGAGTCTGGGAGGCGGGACTTGCAAAATCACAAAAAGCTTTATATCCAAGAACATCCATTAAGGGGTGCTCATAAGCGAAAACTCGCAAAATGTCCGAATAGTGTAGAGGCCTATCATGGAGCCCTGTCGAGGCTCCGACCCGGGTTCGAATCCCGGTTCGGGCGTTTAAACCACAGTGTAATGCTTAAACACTTTCACTTCGCTAAGGTAAAACTTTTTTATAAATAAGCGAAGTGAAAAAGCATGCCACTTTACAATATTGATCGAAAACTTGCTTCTCAAGAGGGTAGTATACGTACTGCAGAGTATAGTGAATCGAACAAGGATCTTATTTTCAAGTTTGAGAGATATCTTTTCCTTGAAGGGATTAAAAAGGTTCGGGTATTGAAATACCTTAATCAGCTAAATCTTATAGCTTCGACCTTTGATTTTGAGTTCAAGGATGCTACCAGAGATGATATTGAATTTTTAGTTGAGGCAATTGTCAAGTCGGATCGTAGTGAATGGACCAAGTATGATTATTTCGTCACCATCAAACGCTTTTTCAGGTGGATGAACAAAGGCAAGGATCCTGAGCTCACAGCGTGGATCAAACCCAAGGTCCGAAACCCTAACAAATTGCCTGAAGAAATGCTGACCGAGGCCGAGGTCAAGCAGATGATAGAAGCTGCAGTACATCCCAGGGACAAGGCTCTTGTTGCGACCATGTGGGATGCAGGAGGACGTGTAGGGGAGATTGGTGAGATCAAGATAAAACACGTTGCCTTTGACAAGTACGGCGTTGTCCTGGTAGTTGATGGCAAGACCGGCATGAGGAGAGTAAGGCTTGTCTTTAGTGCTCCATATCTTGCCTCATGGCTGGATATACACCCAGGCAAGCATAATCCAGAGGATTATGTCTGGGTGGGAATAGGACAGAGAGGCAGAGGCAAGCAACTGAACTACTCTGCAATCCGTATGTTGATCAAGAGACTTGCCAAGAAGGCAGGTATCAAGAAGAGAGTCTATAACCATCTTTTCAGGCACTCCCGCAGTACGGATCTCGCGCAGTACCTGACCGAGTCCCAGATGAAAGAGCACTTGGGATGGGAGCAGAGCTCCAAGATGGCGGGAATCTACGTACATCTTTCTGGCAAGCAGATCGATAAGGCAATTCTGAAGATGCATGGAATTGTAGATGAAGAAGAACTCAAACCCAAACTTACATCGGTGGAGTGTCCACGCTGTAAACATGTGAATGGTTCGACTTCAGGATTCTGTTCTATGTGTGGCATGGCCCTTACAATTGAAAGTGCAGTTGATGTTGAGAAGAAGCGCTCTGATATTTCTATGGCTTTGATGGAGCTTGTTGAAAAGGATCCGGAGGTTGCTGAGATATTGAGGAAGGTGATGGACTGAACCTGTCTTGATCTTTCCGGCCTGTGAGGGCGCCGGCCTGGTAGGCCGGGCGCTAGGATTCACCAGGCGGTATTAATTGTAAGGCTCACAGAAATTGTAATGGCATTGAAATATCGTCTATAGACAAAACTTAGTAGCAACCCGTAGATTAAAATCCATTCTGGTTATATGCAAATACAACATATTAGAGGTTGTGAGCGGGGGACGCTCGCAAGCTATTGGGAGTGGAGTTTAAGAGAGATATTGGGGAATATCTCGGATTCGTAAGGAAAGAGGCGCCTTAAAGAGTGGGTTTATCAGGCGTCTCATCCTGCCTTCTCAACTATGCGGGTTGAGTGAGTGGGGGTTGAAGGGATGTGGGGACATCCCGGATTCGTAAGGAAAGAGGTACCATAAATTGTGGTGGTTTATTGAGTGCCTCATCCTACCTTCTTAATCTGGTCCAAAATGGTTTTTCTCGTATAAAGCTGTCTCGTAATTGAAAATATTTTCTTGGCTAGAATATTATTGTTAGAGTTCTGTGATTGGTGTGGAGTCTTTCAGATAGTATTCAAAAAAGTCATTTGTCCATCTGAGTGTGGGCGGATTCTTACACAGGATGTATTTGTTATCAGTGGTCCCGTCTACTTTCAACATACGCATGAGAAAATTAAAATCGTTATAGACAAAAGCTAAAAAATCCATTTTCTCAGAGTAGACATATAAGTTGAAAGACTCGTTTTTAATAAGTTCCTCTAAATAAGTGCTGTAGTTACTCTTCATGCTGTCAAATACACTTTTACTAAAGATGGCACGTATATTTATGCCCTTATGGGCCAGTTCATTAAACAAGTGGGGATAACCTGGATGAAGGGATGCAGCAATCATGGAAAGCGACCTTGATTTATAGGATGTATCTGTTATATCTTTATCAAGTTCAAATATATCTGTCACAGGGGGACTGATCACTCTGCATTTCCCAAGTTCGTTAATTCTGTTCAGCAGAGGGGAGGGAAGGAAATCAAGCTTACGGGTTCCCCAGAAGTCAATGTCAGTATCAAGCACTTCGGTGATGCTTACTAAATGAGTCATTTTATTAACTATCAATTTCCCTATATCTGTCAATTCGTAAGTATCCATTGAATCGGTTATAAGGTGATAATCTTCTAAGATTCGCACGTGCGGTAGTAAGGCCTGCCTGGTAGTTTCCAGCTGGTCGAGTATGTACTTCATTCCCCGAGGTCCGTCCTGTAGCAATAGGAGAACATTCTTTCTTTTCTCAGAAGCAAATATGACATCAAGTAATGGTTTCTTCATTATCAGCACGATTCCTAAAACCAAACATTCCCTCTCATAATATTCTCATATGATATTATTTAAAGCAATCTGAAATTTTGTTGTTGTATGTGCTGAAATGTTAACTGCGTTATGTGAAATTTATGTGAAGCCAGTGACCGACCGCGAACTTGTTATGTGAATTTGAAAACAGAACTGATTTTATAACTATAATTCTTTGTCTGGACTATGTGACTATTATTGCAAGCGCAGCTTGAAATTCCAACGCTATTGAAAACTTTTTGTAAAAAAAAGATAGTAGCAACTCTTAGATTAAAATCCATTCTGGTTATATGCAAATATAACATGTTAGGACGTGTGAGCATTTGGGAGCTCACAACCTATGGGAGTGAGTTAAAGAGGGGTATGGGGAATATCCCGGATTCGTAAGGAAAGAGACACCATAATCGTGGTGGTTTATCGGGTGCCTCTTCTTAACTTTTAGTAAAGCAAAAACAATTTTAAAACATAAAATAGTTTATAATTGGGAACTTTACCAATTCTAATATTTCAATTAAAGTTCTGTGATTGGTACAGAGTCCTTCAGGTAATGCTCAAAAAGCTCCTTTGCCCACTCAATAGCAGATGGGTCTGAACATATAACAAATTTGTTGTCAAATTCTTCTCTGTTGGTTAGTAAGGTCAATAGAGTTTGATGGTCGTTGTATGCAAAAGCCAGAAAATCCATTTTGTCAGGGCAAACAAATAAGTGGAACAGTTTATTATCAATAAGCTCTTCAAAATCCGGATATTGATGGTTTTGTATTTTGCAATATAAGTCGTTGGATATAATAATATGCATCTGTATATCATTTTCTATCAGGTCGGATAAAAGAGTGGAATAGTTTGGATATAAGAATGTTGTAATCACAAAAACAGATTCAGATATTTTAGTAGTTTCATGGAACTGTGTGTGAATGGAATATATCTCCGGAATAGGTGGATTTACTATTCTGCATTTTCCAAGTTCATTTATCCTTTCTAAAAGGTAATGGGGGATGAAATTGAGTTTGCGGGTTCCCCAATAATGAATATCACTATCGAAAACTGAAATCGTATCTAAAAGAGGAATCATCTCATTAACTATTATTTCGCCGATCGTTGTTAATTTGTACACATCATTTGAACCCGTAACAAGGTGATAATCTTCCAGAATCCTCATTTGTGGAAGTAAAGCTTGTCTTGTAGTGTCCAGAGAATCAAGAACAATTTTCATTTTCTTGGGGCCATCCTGTAACAATAGGAGAACGCTCTTTCTTTTATCAGACGCAAATGCAACATCAAGTAATGGTCTCTTCATTGCTGACTCTATCCTCTGAAGTTAATATCCTTTGTATAATACTTACATGTAGTATTATTTATAAGAAGCTGAATTTTTATTGGTATCTATATGGGGAATAGTTGCATTGTTTAAAAAATGAGAATTTGGGATGTTCTGATATTGCCAGAATCTTCTAATTTATCTGACGATTTATTAAGACCGGCACTAACAGGATTAGTGCGGTACTGGCAAATATTATTTCAAATTCCATTATCTCAATGAACGCTCCGGTAAATATGGGCATCAGGCCTAGGCCGGCATAGACATATGTGTTAAATATGCCCATTCCAAGCCCCCTCTCGATATTCATCTGTGATACTGCCATGGGCAGTCCGATCATACCCATTCCGGAACCGGTGCCTATCAGGATAAGTCCCATAATGGGCTGTTGAATAAATACCAAGGTACCGATGACCGTTATCAGTACTCCAATGATAATCATGTAGTTGTAACTAAGGTTCAGGCGGCCTGCCAGGATATTGGTTGCCATGGCACTGACATAGAGCGCAGCCAGGGAAATTCCAATCTCTGTTTTACTCAAAAGGCCACTGCTATGCTCAGGGTAGAATGAAGTGATCACTCCGGTCAGTCCGAATAGCAAAAAGGTAATTATCCATATGTTGAGATAGCTCCTGTTGGTGAAACTGCCAGCTATCATGCCTCTCTCTGACGGGCTGGCGGAGTTACCGGCTCTTACCTCTTTAACCGGCTCGTGCCTTTTAAGGATCCATATCCCTGCTACAAAAGCCAGACCTGCGATGACTGTGAACAGGAGTATACCGCTCTTGATGTGCCATTGTGCCAGATAACCTGCAAAGGCTACCCCTATTGCCAGGCCTGCATTCAGGAGGAAATTGAATTCGCTTATGTACCGCTTTTTCTCTTTATATTCAGAAAGGAGCGCATAGGCCACCGGAAAGAATGCCCCGCAAGCAGTACCTTCGACCAGCCTGACAATTATAAGAATATACAGGTTTTCGGTAATCAAAAGTATTGATCCTGAAATAAGTGTCAGTAGAATTGCCAGTACCACGAAATGCAGTCGTTCATACCTGTCCGAAAGAAAGCCAAAGGGCAACATCGTGAGCAGTGCACCTATGAAGTATCCTGAGAACAGCATGATCCATGCAAGAGTCCCTGAACTCTCCTTTTCCGAAGCCGCTATTTCCGGCAACACAGGTACGACTGCATTGGATAGGGCCATTATCACGAACACAGTAAGATAAAGCAACAATCTTGTTCTGTATATCTCTGTTTTATTATAGTTTGACATGGACAGATTATTTGTTATCAGGGTTCTTTGTCATCTCTTCCCGGTTCATGAAACGTTCTTTTTTCGGAATCTCTTCCCTCTCAAGAGATGTCTTTAATAGTTTATCCTGTATCAATAATATTCCCCTTCACTCACCTTTTACACGCAGGATATTTCATATGTGTATTCCATCGGGACTCTGGGATCACACCGATGCAAGGTTAGGAGATGTAATTTGTATTTCCTGCTTTATAAGTTCTGAAGAAGGGTTATTTCCTGCCGGAACCTCTATAATATTATAAACTACAGCTTCAGTGCAGGAAAATATTTACTATTATCAGCAAAAAAACGAATTTTCTTGGCATCCGGGAAAAGGAAGAACATACTTTTGATGCTTAACGATGTTACTGTTAAAAATGGGGTCTCTCCTTAACGGGCTTAACGCCAGCATACAGGCATTGCTTCCACAGGAAGACACTGGAGGAAAATCACCATTTTGTCAGGGATCATAATTCCTATGAGCTTACACCATTGGAAATATGCTTTTCTGAATCCGGTCCTCTGCAATTGGTGATAACGGGGATAGGTTCAAACAGTTTCGCAGTTTACATAACATTTATAGTGAACTGTGTTCATCTCAATCAAAAGACTAACAGTAAGGAAGTATTGCTTGAGCAATATACTGAAGATCATTGTCATGTCGTTCCTTGTCCTGATTGCACTTGTTCTGATCGGCAATTTCTACATCACTGTGGGAAACGTTGAGCAGGGCAGTGAACAGGTTGCTGGTGTAAACGCAGAAATCCCGGAAATCGATGTTTTCATTGCAAAGACCTATAGTTACGAAGACCGGCTGGTTTTCACATATGTTCCCCGTGATTCCGGCAAGATTAATGCTTATTATGCAGACTGTCAACTACCACCCTGTGAATAGGGTGGCTTGTCCTTCTATGTTCCATTTAACAGGACAGAGGACAATGGGGTAGTTGACAGATACCCCGGGATGCTATATTATTGGAAGCGTTAATATCGGCATTTTCAGCATGTCCGCAATTGACACAGAGAAACTCTGATTGAGTTTTTCTGTTCTTTTTGTCAATGTGTCTACACATCGAGCATTCTATTGATGTGTTTTTTGGGTCTACTTCAAATACTGGAATACCTGCGAGAGTAGCTTTGTATTTGAGGAAAT
>NZ_PGGK01000012.1 GCF_004745425.1 Methanolobus halotolerans
AACTAAAAAACCGTGAAAGTAGAATTGTCCGTGATATTAACCACAAAATCAGCAAGAAAATAGTGGATAATGCCTATGAAAATGGCTACGGAATCAAGCTCGAAGAACTCAAAGGTATCCGTAATAACAAGAACCAAGTAAAGTCATTCCGTTATTCCTTGAATAGTTGGTCTTTCTATCAACTTCAAATGATGATAGAATACAAAGCCAAACTACTTGGAGTTCCTATCGCTTATATCGACCCTGCATATACTTCTCAATCATGTAGCAGATGTGGTCATATAGGGAACAGAAATGGCAAAAACTTCCAGTGTCCTTCTTGTGGACACGTTGAACATGCGGATGTTAATGCTGCTTTCAATATCGCATTATCTCCAAACATAGTTCGATTTGTTACAGAAAGTGATGTAGCAAAGGGGAATACTGGCATCCCCAAAGCGGCAATGGTTAGAAAGCAATCAACCGTAGAACTCCACGCACTTTAGTCGTGGGAGTGTGTCAGTTTACAGTTGTACTCTTGTGTACAATTGTATGCAATTAATATTGCACAGATCATCTTTGTCTTGTCCTGATAAGAGCTGAGAGGTCCAGTTTCCGTATTCTTGTTGTTAAGCTTTAACAAAGCGCATACAAGAGGGGATACACGGCTCTGGTTATTGTTCTCTCGTGAACTACTCCTCCCTGCCTGCTAACGCAGTCGAGGGAGGAGCTTCTTACGAGTATCTACATCATTTTAGTATCATTCCCTTTGGAATGATCCCAATCCATAGACCTGTTTGTCGCAGTTTACCAACGAGATGTTGATAGCTCGTCCACAGAGCATTATGTTCGTAATACCTCAACAGAATGTTCACTGAACTGTTGTAATCCCTATCGAGAATGTTTCCACAGATCGGACATATATATGTTCGCACATCAAGTCCAATGTCCTGTCTACTTTTGCAAACACAGCAATCTTTTGAAGTATATGATTCATCAATTCTTGTTACTCTCTTACCCAGCCTTTCGGCTTTATAGGTCAAGAATTGAGCAAATCTTCCCATATGTCCAGAGTTATGGGTACCTCTGTTCTGACTTCGTTCTTTCCTACTTGATCTAGGCTTCTTCGAAGCCATTTGTTTTATATCAAGTTTACCCATGATGATATCATTGACATCGTTATTTTCAACGATATGCCTGGTTATCTTGTGTTGATTATCTTTTAACTGGTTAGATGATTTTCTCTTCATCCTGACCAGATTTGCATTCAATCGTGTCCATTTCCTGCTATGTTTACGGCAATGGTCACGTTTTGACTGAATGGACTGGATCTTAGGCTCCCAGTACTTATCAGGACGACGATTCACCAATTCTGTGAATTTGCCATCTGAATCAACCATTGCTTGTTTACCAACACCAATATCAATGGCCAGGTACGAACCAACATGATTGTATCTAACTATAGGCACTTCGTAGGTAATTGATATATAGAAATCCTTGTTGTCTTTTTGATACAGATTAACCTGTTTGATACCAGTAGCATCCTTGAGTATTTGGTTGCTGAACACATCAACAGGTAGCTCAAACTTCAAAGGTATCCTCGATGGATGTTTATGTGAAAAATTAATGTAGATTTTATCCTGGTCCGAATATACCGCACCGGGCGTATGAATACAGGTATCCATGGATTTACTTATGATAACATTATCATCTGAATCGGATATCTCAAATCCAGACTGATTGAATATCATCGTGGTAAAATACTGTTTACCTTTGAACTTAGGTGTTCTTGCTCTGATGTCCTTGTTCTTTCGCAAATTGAAAAAAGATTTGTAATCATTGTCAAGACACTTAAGGGCTCCCTGTAATACTTTGGAATATACCCAATTATATTCAGGAAATCTTTGTTTAAGATTAGGTAGATCATCCTGTTGTTTTCGGTAACTGATTTTAATTTTGTTTTTATATGCATCCTTACGTTCACTTAATCCAAAATTATATACAAGCCTGCATTTTTCAGACAGGTCCCACATAACAGGTTCCTGTTCTGGAGTAGGCTGTATTTTGACTGGTAAGGTTAACTGCATATGATATACCTATTTTATATAACGTACACAATATATTTAAAAGTTGGTATCTGATACTGTTTGCATATGACCTAGAACGCTTTCATCCCCCACCTGTCGCTCCGCTCCGAGGAGGGGGACTTCCCGCTCTAAAAGTTAAATATCAGATCATCTACTCAAGCAACCATTTCCAGATAGGCATCACAATTATTTTCCGACCACCCTTTTCGAACACATCTTCAGTGTCTTCCGTGAGTATAAGACCTTCCTGAAGTTTGTATCTGTCCATGGCTTCCATAAGACCCCCAACCTCTCTTCTTTCATTAGACTCCTGTAATATCTGAGTCACCTGAATTGCCTTTGTGATACTTTGCTTTTCCATTATTATGAAATCACATTCGTTCTTACCTGCATGATAATAAACATCATGTTCTCTGTTCTTCAGCTCAAGGAATACTATGTTCTCAAGCATTTTGCCGATATCCCTTGAAAATTTGAATGCAAGGATGTTCATAAGACCTGTATCGATCACGTAGACCTTCTTCTTTGAGTACATCTGCTTTTTAAGAGAATAGTCAAAAGCATTTATGGTAAATATCAGGTAAGAGTTCTCCAGATGATCAATATAATTCTTTACTGTGGTCTGACTACCAATATTGAGAACATTTTTCAGTCGATTATAACTTATCTCAGTTGCGGGATTGGTTATGATATAATTTGCAAGCGACCTTATTGCAGCCTCATCCTTTATTCCATACCTTACGATAATATCCTTATATAGAATATTATCATAAAGATTTCTTATTATATCCTTGTTCCTGTAAATATGGTATTCGGGAATTCCACCATTTTCAAGGTACTGAACAAACTCTTTTTTTATCCTTGCTCTTTCCTCGGTAAGATAGAACTCCTTCCCTGTCTCAATACCCTGCGATGCTATCAGCTCTTTGAATGAGAACGGATAAAGCTCAAATTTCACATGTCTTCCCGTAAGTTTTGTTCCAAGTTCCCTGCTCATCAATGAAGAATTAGACCCTGTGATATAGAACTTGAAACCACGGTCATACATTCGCCTTACAAATGCTTCCCAATTAGATATGTTCTGTATCTCATCAAAGAAGAATATCCTGCTCTCCTTTGATACTTCCAGAAATGATTCGTAAAGGGTATTAAAGTCACTAACATTAAAGTCAAGCAGTCTTTCATCCTCAAAGTTCATATAATATACACTTTCTTCCGGATAATACTGCTTTTTTATTTCCTTTAGAAGAGTACTTTTTCCAGCCCTTCTAAGACCAGTAATAAGCACAATGTGGGGGATCTTGGACAAACTATCTATCTTTTCGATCTTCTGACGTCTTATTATCGGCTTTTCCCTTTCAAATTCATGTTTTTGTTCTACTATAAGTTCCTTCATCTGTCTCGTATCCATGAATAGTATTTAACAATAAAAACATATATAACTTTTCATTACAAATGGAGATTTTATGCATTAAATATCCACCAATATTGGAGATTTTGCGCAAAATACCTCTATTGGAAATAGAAACTATGTCAACTACCACCTTACTCATAGGGTGTTGTTCACGATACCGGAGTGGAGGTCATTGTACTCCCTTGCAATCGAACCTATCGCAACTCTCGCAGTTTAAATACTGGGGACATCTTTCAAGCAGGGTCTGTTGGGGCCAGACATTGTACTCTTTTTCGATGACCTTGTTGACATGGTACTCTGCTTTGTCGTATCTAAAATCAGCTTGGCCTCTGAACATATCGATGAGCTGTTGCTTATCTTTCATACCAAAATTGTAGAACTCCCGAACAATAGCCACTCTCATCTTATTGCCCTGCTCCCCGGACAACTCCTTTTCAAGGGCTGCCAGGATGCATGGTCTGACACCTTTGAGCTTTATGTTAAAGGGTTTTGCAGATCTGCTCCTGTTCTTTCTGACCTTTGGGATCTCGATATCTGAGATATCATAGACGCCAATGTTCATTGTTTCACCTTCCCATCCATGAATATACGAGAATACGTTGTGTTTTCTGTGCAACGCAAAAGGCAGCTTCACAAGGTTGCCATACTGGTTCTTCCTGTTCCATGTCCTCTGTTTAGGGTTCACCTCGCCATCAAAACCTGCCTCCTTGGCAATTGCATTGGCAAAGTAGTAGGCCTTCTCAACCTCCACCTCCTTTATGAGCAACCATACATGGTACGAATGAGGAGAACCGGAGGACTCTACCAGGTACTTTAGCTGCATACGGTCCATGAAGGATGTCAGGTTCTGCAGGTCATCCTCGGCCTTTATCTCCTTTTGGATAGCATCCTCTTCTGTATCATCGTTTTTCCTATGGGCATCAATATCAAAACATATCCACTTGCAAGTACCGTTTTCACTCGTTGAATACGCTCCGATTGTAACTTTGCCTTTGAGATGGTTCTGGATCAAGGTCTTTGTCACAGGTGCTGATATCCTGAAATAGCTGCCACCAATTCCCTGCTCAGCAAAGGTGTCATGGCGGTTTATCAGGTAACCTTGTAGAAGCTGGAACTTCAAAACATTGTAAAAAATGGTAACTTTTTGCCAGATCTCCCCTATAATATAATTAATAGGGGAGTTCTGGCAATGTTTTGCCATCCTTTCGGTTTTGACAAAATCATTTTTAAATGTCTTATGTGAATTAGCAAGCTCAAGCATTGTCTTAAAATCACGACACTGTGTAACCTTCGGCGACGTTATCACCTGTCTGTCCACACGGACCTTAACAGATCTTCTACGATGATCATCTCCCTGGACAAGTTCTATAGTTCTCCCAAATCCCCACGTGACAACGTTAGCACATTGCTCCAGACTACAACCCAATGCGAACACAAGGCTTGGAACAATACCTGCAGGATCCTTGGCCCTGGACCACGCCTGCCAGGTGTCACAGTGCATGGCCTCCTCTCGCAGGATAAGAGATTCTTCCTTTGTGTTGCATATGGCATCAAAGGAATTACTCGGTTTATCAGCGACCCCCACAGCGATCATGACCCTGGCATCAGAGGAGACCCCCATCATTTCAGGAGCCTTGTAATAGGTCACACGGTGTGGATGGCCGAAAGCCTCCAGATCCTTCTCAAGCTCCATAGCCTCAGCTATGCTAAGTGTAATGATGGTGCAGTCGTCGTCCCCGTACAGATCGAGCAGGGTGCTTATTCTGTCCAATATCTCTCCTTTTTTGTTGTAGCGGGAGTTCCTGCCAATAGATCCATACTTCTTCGAGTCCGCAAGGATAAGCATCTTCGAGTTGGTTTCCATGGGGTCTCCTCCCGTCCCGAAGGTAATGTCATGTGAACGCGTCTTGCCCATGAAATACTGGTCGTAGTCATGGCTGCAGATGGTGGCCGACGTTAATAGTGTGCGTTTGGCTTTATTTTGGATGCTCATGATAAAGGATCTGAGCATGTCAGTGAAGAGCCGGTCCACCGCAACCATCATTATCTTGATGGCTCCCCGGTCACGGGTGCCGTGTATCACGACCTGCTCACTTGTGACAATGTTCATTATCCTGTACAGAGCAAGCACGTCGGGCATGGACAGCTTGTATTCTTTCCTGGCGATTGTGAGCTTGATTATGTCGCTATACACTGCCATAATGAACTTTGTGCTGCTCTCGCCTCCCATGTCACAATAGCAATTCTTGAGGGTCTTGCTCAGCTTGTGCCGGTAATAGTTGTCATCTGCAGCATTATTGTACGTCTGCATCACAGCATTCTGAACGTCTGCCTCGTCCAGCAGCATCCTAAAGGCAACGAGCACTTTGCGTATATGTTCGAAATCGTTCATCAGTGACATGTACTGAGCAGTGTCCAACCATCGATTGCCCTTTCTGGCATCACTGTAGATAGCTATGCCTGTGGACCTTCCGTACTGGATCTCGTGGACCTCATCGAAAACAGCATTGTGAATACGGGATATGTTCTGCAGCACTTGCTCGGCCGTGGTGTTTGGTCTGCTATTTGCTGCCATCATCAAAGCTACCAGCTTCTGATAGGTCAGTGCGATACCATCACATGTTCTGTGTTCGTGAAGTATACGCGTAACAGGACAGGAATAATAGTTCTCACATCCAGGACAACTATCTGCAAGAGGCAGTATCGGCAGACTTCTCAGGTCTGGATATCGCTCACATAGCTCCTGGTTCTTCAGGCATGCATGGTTGGAAGGGATTCGGATGATATTGCATGCATCCCTGTCAGAGTATTTGATGGAGTCCTCTGTAACGGTCTTGTCAGCAATCTTATTAGTCGGGACAACGACTAAAAACCGTTCCTCCCGGTTCAGGGATTCGGCTATTAACGCTGTCGTACAACCGGCACGTGTGGTCTTATGCACCATATACGGTCCTTCCTGATATGCGTTCAGCAGATTGTATGCTGTTGCAATGCGCTTGTCCTGATTTGTGCGGGGAATGACAAGAGGGGGCTGGAAGCGCGATGTCCGGGTGGTGCTTGACATCGGATTCTAGCTCCTTTCATATCCTGTTTAGTTCTTTCTTAACCCACCCTCTATCATGTTAGGCTCAACCCTGCAGCTCCACTCCATTGCTGCTGATCTTCATGTCTGCGATCTTGGTTCTGTGGCCTACTGATCTACTCCTGAATGCGCTGATGCGGATATTGGTGTAAGCAGGCTTGCGGTCCACGATCTCTGTTTTCCAGATCTCCTTGGCAGCGAACTGGCTCTTGTCGCCGAATGGTCGGAGGATATGGTTCGGTGCCTTGTTGAACTCAGACTCTGGCTGGTTGGTGACAAGCACTATACCATTGTTCTTATATGCCCAGCTCTTCAGATCACCAAAAATAGCTATGAGCTTTAACAGAGCGTCTCCTTTTTGTTTGACACTAAGCCTTGCATATGATGTCAGGATAGGAAAGCCGATGGAATCAACAATGATCACGTCCACTGCAGGAAGCTTCTGGCATATGGAATCTATCTCATCGATAATAGGCGTGTATTTGTACTCACATCCTTTCAGACCTGCAATGTCTGTTTCAGTGAGATTCCTCTCGGTGTCGAGATAGAACACCTTCTTTCCAGATGCAATGACCTCCTTTGCAACGGCCATGGCAAACTTTGATTTACCACTGCCAGTGTCTCCGAACACCTCGAGTACATCGTTTCCGACATAGCCGTGGATGAGGTCTAGTAAAGCGTTATTTTCATAAGAGCTGGGTGCATTGTCTTCATTGGTGGGCTCTTGCGGACAATCCTCTCTGCTTTGGTCGGCTAAGGTTTCGTCTTTTGGAGCTTCACCACTTTGCTCTTCAATACTTTCTGCAAGGGTCTTAAGCTCCATGAGAACAGGATCTGCATGTGCGTCATACTCTCGATGGTCTTTTACCCATTTGAAGACCTCGTTCTTCTTGAAGTCCACACCCCAGAATATGGAGTCGCCCGGGTCTTCACTGGCCTTTTTCCAGACATCGGTGTTACCGATCGTGTTATATCCCAATGTTTCAAGGATAGGTACGAGTCTGTCTTTTTCAATCTTCATTTTCTTACCTCAATGCAATTTATATTACCCTTCACACTGTTTTGCACCATATGGAGCATTTGATCACAATACCAGATCACCATCACTGAGCACCTCTTTTGAGGATATCATGAATTGCGATCATTACCTCCTCGATACCCCTGGAAATGTCGGCATGTATCAGCTCTTTGATCTCATCCCCGCTCTCAAGCCTCCTGCATATGCTGATCTGTGCATTCGGCTTGATGTTACCCTTGGAATCAACCTCTGCACCAACCTTTGTAAAGATCTCATAGGCTTGGGTGTAAGCTATACGCGTTTCTGTATCGCTCATCAAACATTTCCCCCGGGATTTCCTGGTAAGACCTTTTCATTACATTCAGGGCAGTAGATGGCTTGGATCCTGTATTGCCAATCAATATTGAACATGTACCCGCAACCGTCACATACACACTCGGCCACTATACTGCCCTCTACAAGAGCCATGTTGTTGATGGTCATAATGTAGCCTCCCTAGCATTGGATTCGATCATCCTCTTGAGATCCTCAGCATAGTATTGGACCATCTTCTCAGGGGTTATTGATCTGGTGAACTGATGCCCACAAACACATCTCCAGTTTGATCGCGCACCAAGGGACTTTGTGACATGTGCCTCGATGCATTTTGCACCCAGGCGTTGACAGACCGGACATATTGTGATCTGGTCTATCGTAAGCTCGCAGAAGTCCATAGCATGATTATATCTGCTTTTTCGATGCCCTTCACTTAGCCAGTAGCGGTCCTTTGTGGATCCTATCGGTCGGCCTTTGTATCCTCCACTTTTAGCTATTCCCATGTTTCAAACCTCTTACTAACAATTACATTACAATTGCTAGTACAAACTGTAAGCATATATAAATTGTCATTGCATAGTATTTGTATAACAATTGTTAGAACAACGTATATATCACAATAGTTTTACAATAGTAATGTAATATGGCAGAAAAAATTAAGAGAAAGAAGAACACGATCTGTGCGACCGTGAGCCCTTATACGAAGAGACAGGTCGATGCTTTGGTCGAGGCCGGGGACTTTTCCAGTATGTCCGATCTTGTGAACGTGGCATTAACGGAGTTCCTTGTTAAATATGAAAGTCTCAAGAAAAAGGAAGCTGCTCCCAAGGACGTGCCTACTTGTATAGAGCATGTCTATGAATAGGCTTTTTTTGGGCTTGGTGAAAACGGTGGGTGAACTACATCTCGGCTAAAGACCGAGACGCTTCCTGCTTCATTCCTTCCTCTTTTAAGGACAAGTCCACAGGCTCTTACCGCTGATGTCCTGGAAACAGTTGATGTCTTGTTCTCGATGAATTCTTTGTTCAGGAAATCTCTATGAAGAACAATCTTCATCCAACCAATTTTAACAGGAATAACAGAAACGCGAAGACACTAAGGTGCAGAGTTAACGTTTCTTGCACCTTTGCGTCTTAAATGGAATATAATACTCGAATAATTAAGGGACATATCCCGGTCAGCTCAATCGGTTCCGTAAGTGTTTTTGAATTTGATTCTGATGTGGTCTACAATGGATTCAGCCACTTCCTCTGTAGTGAAGCTTCCACCAAGATCAGGTGTTTTAATTCCCCGGTTGAGTGTGGATTCTAGGGCCTCTTCAATAAGTGCTGCCTCTGTCATATTACCATGCCATTCAAGGAGCATCTTCAGGCTCAGGATGGCTGCTATGGGATTTGCGAGATCTTCTCCTGCAATGTCCGGTGCGCTCCCATGAACCGGTTCGAAGAACGCATGTCCTGCACCGATGTTTGCACTCGGGAGAAGCCCGAGACCACCCACAAGTGCTCCTGACATGTCGCTCAGGATATCCCCAAAAAGGTTCGTTGTGACTATCACGTCGTACTTTTCAGGGGAGACCATTAACTTATAGGCCATGGAATCCACAAGTTCGTCACCGTATTCAACCTCATGTGCGGCTGCGGTGCTGCGGCATACATCAAGGAAGAGCTTGTCCGATTTCATAACATTGGATTTGTGGACGATGGTCAGTTTGTTCTGCCTGCTCTTTGCAAGTTTGCAGGCATATTCTGCTATCCTTTGCGATCCTTTTCTGGTAACGACCCTCTTCGTATATGAAGCGTCCTCTCCTATCTCTTCGATCCCTGAATAGAGCCCTTCCGTATTCTCACGTACTATGACAAAATTGAAATCGTTCCTGCCAAGGATGCCGTTCACGCAGGGCAAAGGCTTGATGGGGCGTATGTTGGCATACATGTCGAGTTCCTTTCTTATGGTCAGCAGCACACTTTTGTAATCAGGGTCTGGTGGGGTCGTCACAGCTCCGAAGAGAATGCAGTCACAGCTTTTCAGGATATCGATGTCCTGATCGGTAATGGCCGAACCTGTCCTTTCCCATTTACCGTAACCCAGCTCTACGGGAATCTTCTCAACATCCATCCTCAGGGCATCCAGCACTTTGACCGCCGCGGGAATTACTTCCTTTCCTATACCGTCTCCTTCTATTATTGCGAGTTTCATATATTCACCTGTGAGCTGTCCTTTCCCGCAGTTCCTTTACAAGTTCCCATATAGTATTTGCGACATAGAATTCCGATGCTCCCCAGTGGACCACAGCGCCCTTAATGCCGTTGATCGTCACTATCCCTGATTTCTCCGAGCGGCAGCACCTGGTGATAAAGGGCTTCGCTGGCTTGAACACATCAGATTTGAATGGACAGATGTTGATAAATGAATATTCCAGATCAGGAAACCTTGATTCGAAAAGTTCTCTGGATATCTCGCATCCTACAAGCAGTGACCCATCCTCTTTTATCACATCGCAGTCAAGACACTTTCCTTTCAATCCCGAGGATGAACATGGAAAGACCGTATTCTCCCCTTCGAACTGCCGAAGGTCTGTGAGGTTCTCTGAGAATCTGATCGTCAGATCCCCGAACATCCCGCTTTCTTCAAGTCTTCTTAATACACTTGCAAGCCAGGAGGGTTCGGGAGGCACCACATCGACTATCTCTATATCAAGTATATCGTTAAGATCCGGTTTGTGCACAAAGGTCACATGTTTATCTATACCTGTGAATATCACAGTGTTGACTTTCCCTTCACACAGCTTATGCGCGGTTTCAATCAGAAGTGTCCGGTCCTTGATATTGAGTTCTTTATCATACCGGATTATCTCTTCACCGGATGCTAGCTTTTCAAGGTTGGCTATATCTCTTAAGAGCTGTTCTCCGGTATTTTGCACACTGTATAAGGAATAGCCAGTCTCACCTTCCACTATGTCCTCTACAATAAGATATTTAGTAAGAAAATAGATTCGTCTGTCATCAGCATCTTCCGGAATGGCTCTGTTCATTCCTACGTACTTATACTCGTCAGGAAAGATCATGTATCTAAGTTAAATGTTCTCTTGCTTCTGCAACTTTTTCCTGTGTGCCACAAGCCCGCCGTCGGTAAGTATTTCCAGCAGGAAGTCCGGTAACTTATTTCCTTGGCAGGTCTGTCCGTTGACCTCAACGGTGCCCTCAAGAAGGTCTATCTCAACTTCGTCCCCTTCCTGGCATTCCACATCCGCCTCAATCAGGGGAAGGCCGACGTTTATGGCATTCCTGAAGAATATCCTGGCAAAGTACTTCGCGACAACGCAGGAAACCCCTGCGTGCTTGAGTGCCAGGGGCGCCTGCTCCCTGGATGATCCGCATCCGAAGTTGTCCCCTGCGACAATGATATCTCCTTTTTGCACCTTTTGCGGGAAATCCGGATCAACGCCTTCCATGGCATGATCGGCAAACACCTGCATATCCGTTGTGCGGAGGTACTTGCCGGGTATTATTACATCCGTGTCAATGTCGTTACCGAATACCCATGCTTTTCCCTTGATGATCCTTTCCATCTTATCACTTTGACATAGGTTCGATATAATGCTATTTCTAGATAGCGGAGAATCTGCAATCTGCCAGAAGGACTAAAGGCACCATGGAGTCTCCCTGGCCTTTGCATTCATGTATTGGTTCAACAACTAGAGCAGGAGTCCCCCTCCTCGGAGCGTAGCGACAGGTTGGGGAGGAATGCGTCCACCCATCCAACATTTAGGTATTTATAACATAAAAACCATTATTCTAATAACGATTTCCTCCAAAAAAGGCAAACAAGATATTAAATTATCTGAAAGAAGATTGTTGCATGATACTTACTAAAACTGTTATTCTGAAAATAGAAAATCCAGATAACAATCTGGTGGAAACCATGCAAAGATATTCTGAAGGTATGAATCATGCTTCTTCTGTTGTTTTCCATTATGGAAAAACAATTGGTTCTTACAAGCTACAACAAATTGTTTATGGATATCTGAGAGAAACAATCGGTCTGAAATCCCAGATGAGTTGTAATATCCCAAGACAAGTAGCAGGATGCTACAAAACCCTGAAAGAACAGATCAAAGAAGGAAAAGTAAACTGGAAGGAAATAACATTCAGTCCTTATTCGATGACACTTTCTTATAAAAGAGATTTCAGTATCAGTCAAGATTCAGTTGCTATTACAACAATCAACAATGGGAGGAAATCATACAAAATACAAAACTATGATAATGCACAGCAATACTTCGATGGGACATGGAAATTCACAGCATCAAAAGTTCTAAGACATAAAGATGGTAATCATTATTTCCATCTATCCATTGAAAAAGATGTTCCGGAAAAAGAACTGGAAGAAACATCCAATTATATGGGTGTTGATCTGGGAATGAATTATCTTGCTGTTGCATCGACCACTGAAAAGAAATGTAACTTCTTTGCAGGAGGTCATATCAAGGATATCAGGAATCAATACAAGTCAATGCGAACACGTTTACAATCGAAGGGAACTTTATCGGCAAAAAGGATGATCAAACACCTTTCTGATAAAGAGAAACGTCTTATGCGAGATGTAAATCATGTTGTCTCTAAACAAATAATAAAATTCGCTATTGAGAACAATGTTTCCATAATCGGATTAGAGGACCTGAAAGGTATCCGTGAGAACAGAGTAAGGAAAACTCGTAGAAACAATCGATATCATCATAGTAGTTGGGCATACAGACAACTGCAGGATTTCATCGAGTACAAAGCAATAGAAGCAGGGATCAAAATCCAATTTGTTGACCCTGCTCATACTTCGCAGGAATGCAACCAATGTAACCATGTTGCCAAGAACAACAGGAACAGGTTGAACTTTGCCTGTAAGAAATGTGGATATGAGAACAACGCAGACCTAAATGCTGCTATGAATATCGAAAAAAGAACACGAGATATTGGGTATACCTCGTTATCTCAGGGGTGCCTGTCAGCCACCCAGACGAATGCTTGAACAAGACATTCAAGCTCCATCCTCGACAGCCGAAAGCTGGCAGGGTGGAGTAGTTGACTAGGTCTGGATACTGCACAACAGGAATTAACAAAACTAAATAATAAAAAAAAGGATGTGCCAAAAAGGAACGTGACAGATCAGATATCTATCACATTGCCGCTTAGCACGTCAGTCTCACCAACGCTTACTTCTTCTCTTGTGCTACCATAGTTTATGGTGTATGGCCCTGTTGGTGCGGTATCGAACTGTGTCTCACCTTCTATGGGACCCTCTGTGGAATAAGGTACGGTGAAATTATATGTGCCATCTGAGGTTGTCGACTGGGAGTAGACGAACGTGCGTCCCTGGTTCGTCCGGATCGTGTTGCTGATGGTCACGGTCTCGCCTTCGGGTGCTGTGCCTGTTATCTGTGCACCGTCAACATACTCGAATATCTTCACGTAACCAGTATTTATCTCCTCAAGGCTGCCTCCGAAGAGCACGTTATAGACATTTTTATATCCTGGTTCCTGTGTGTTCCCGATAGGTGACTCATGCACCATACGGTACTGTTTCAGACCGTTACCGTCGAATATGTGCAGCCTGGCCTCCATTGAATCATAATACCTCTGCCCAGGCACGTTCTGGTAACCAACATCTGTCTGAACCGGTACGTAATAGTCCGCAGTATCCAGTGTCCATGCCGCCATAGCATAGAACTTGCCTGTAGCCATCTCAACGTCTGAGACAACATAGCGGGCACCTGCCTTATCAGGGTCAGGATGGACTGCTTCAAGGACCGCGGTCGCCTCATCTTCTGACGGGGCTGTGAAGAAGGTTGATGCGCCCGGCCGGTTCTCCTCATCCATACTGTTCCTGCGCCCGCCAACCCCTTGCTGGAACGGATTGGCGTTTGGTATTCGATGTCCTATGACCTCTATCCAGTGGCCGTAATCCCACCAGGACATCACGCCATATGCCTCATCCGGATACTGGTATCTCTCACCAGGTGCAGGCCTCTCGTAGCTTTCGTAGTAATCCAGCCCGGGATCAGGAGTGTTGTACATGAGCCACTGGGTAGCTTCAATCCAGTAACCGTTGGGGCCTCCTGTGCCCTGGTTCTGCTGCATTGCAAGGCTGTATGTGGGGTATATGAGGATAAGCACAATGAACGCAGCTGAAAGGATATGCATCAGTTTAATGTTCTTTGCACTGAACGTCTTTGACCTGATGCTGTCCACAAGATCCCGCCACCCGGAAAGGTCAAGCACCTTGATACCAATCCATGCGCTGAGAATAGCCGCATTCACCGAATAATAATATGCAAAACGGTTCTGCTGCAGCATGGCCCAGATGATCATTAGTGTCCACACAAGCAGGAACGTGTGATCTGGCGTGTTCTTCTGGGTGAATGCCTTATAGATCAGTACTGCAAGTGCGATAAATGAGATGTATCCTAAGGGTCCGAAGTTGTACCAGAGAGGTTCCAGGGAGAACTGACCGCCGACAGATAGGAGGGGGGAGGCTTCTGCGATGGTCAGGCCGCCGCCTGTGCGCATGAAGTAACTGAAGACACTTGTTATGAGGGAATATGCCGATTCTGAGAAGAGTCTTGCTGCAAGGATCACAGCCGTTAACAATACCAGGATTGATACAGGGAAATAATAGCGCTTCAATCCTCTTCTATTTATCTCGATCGATATAAGGGTGAATATTGGGAAGGCGATAATGCCTGCAAGAAATCCCATTATGTACAATGATTTTGTTCCCCCGAGATATGGGGTCACGAGTACCATTAATAGTGCGATGAAAAAAACGACCATTCCACTGATGGCAAGATAATCCGTACTTTTTCCATGCATGTGATTGATTATATGCTGGACGGTTATGTATACGCCAATAATAAAACCGAAAAACAGTGCTCCCTTCCATGCAAGGGTGTATGCTCCCAATGATATGCCTGTGAGTATCAGATATGGGATTGCAGGTTTTATTTGATCTATATTCCTGTTCTTCAGGTCGGAAAAAGCAATTTTCCCATGGTCTGCTTTTCTTATTGCCATTATCAGGAACATCGCTGTTAAAGTGCTCAGTAAGGTTTCAGCTATATGGTGGTCGTTGAATCCTATAATTGATCTTGAGAGGAACTGACCACAGGATATTGCAATAAGAAATGATGCAAGTAAACCAACTTCCCTGTTGAACAGCCATTTTGCAGCAAAATATGTTGGGACTACAACGAGCGCACCCAGAATTACAGGGAAGTAGGCGCTGACAGTGTATATCAGGTTCTGATCAGGATTACCTGCTCCCAATACCCAGATAATCGTGGCCAGTACCATGTCGTAGAGTGGTGCAAATACCTGGTTGGTACCGTTTGGAAATTGCGTATACGCATCGAACCATAGCATGTTTGGGAAGTTATGTATGATTGATTCAACATTTCTTAGATGGTACCAGGGATCGTTACCTCCGAACCTGACAAAGTTGTCGGAGATAAAGACGCCTGCCTTTGGGACTGTTCTGATGTAGAAGGCTATTAGAAATGCACTGATAATGCCTGCTAAATATGGGATACTGTTCTTTATATCGTTCTTTCTTGCATTAGTCATGGATTCCACTCGTGAATTGATTATTTAACATTTCTAATATTCAATATGGTTAGTTCAAGTATTATGAGGAATGGTACAATTTCATCTACTTCTTATTTTAAAGTATTTCTCATAGAAATAGCCAATCGGTTTTATCAGTTTATTTGTTATATCAATTATATATAAAGTAGATTTACTTATTGCAGATATATTGTTCCATGCTTCATTATCTTTTTTAAACGTAAAAAAACTCCATGTTTTATTGCTTTTTCCGGATAATGAACTTGCTATATTTTGGTTCATCTTTTTGTAAATATCTGGATAATAGTATGAAAGCTGATAAAAGCCTCTTCCAATGCGAAATGATTTCTTCATAAGTTGTTTGTAACTTGTTCTTGCAGGATGCTTCATTACTATATCAGAATCATAATGTAATTTATAGCCTGAATTATACACTCTGTTACCAAATTCATAGTCTCCACTTGAAATCAAATTAGAATCGAAAAAACCTATATCGTCAAAAACCTTTTTTCGAACAATTAGGCAGCAAGTAGGTGCAAAATGGCGATTATTAATATATTCTTCAATGGGGAAGCCTGATAATTTGTTGTATGATGCTGATAAGGAATTACTTTCGGAAAAAAGGTCTACTTTGCATGAGAGATAATAGGCATCATACCTATCTATTGATGAACTAACCTTAGTCAACCAATCCTTTTCCACAGACATATCTGCATCTATAAAAGCAATAATCTCTCCTTTTGCAGCCTTTATACCTTTATTGCGGGCGGCATAGGAACTCTGGATTTCGCTTTCAATGACAATTTCCATCAATTTAGGGTATTCTTGCAGAAATCTTTTTGCAACATCTAAAGTTTCATCTATAGAACCATTATCTGCTACGATAATCTCAAAGCTGTCTTGTGGGTAATCCTGTTTAACCAGTGATTGTAATGTGTCTGCAAGACCCTCTGGGTCGTTGTATACGGGGGTGATTACGGATATGAAAAGATTGACTGTCTTCATTTTTCCTCAAAAATTATGATATGTTATTATTAATTATTTGATGAAGTATACATTTCAGACTCAAATGAATGCCTATAGTTTGCCTTATTAATGAAATAGGTCAAAAACGATATAAACATTGGTGTCCTTTAACATTTTTAACCGATTTATAATTTACTAATTAATTGGCAATTGATAGGAGAATATTTAGTGGATAATGCAAAAAATAAAAATAAAGTAAAGATTGCTTATATCTACTACTCATTACAATTTTTTGTAAAACAAGATCGAGATTTGCTTTCAAAACATTTCACAGTTTATGAACTTAATTTTAAATCAATGTTTGACTTGTTTAAGTTGATTTTAGTTATCAGTAAATCTGATATTACATATTCTTGGTTTGCTGGTGGACATGCATTTTTAGCAGTAATTTTATCGAAAATTTTCCGCAAAAAATCAATAGTCATTGCTGGTGGGGGAGATGTTGCATACCTTCCAGAAATTGATTATGGCGCTATGCGAAAATATCAGAGAAGTAGATTTTTTTCTAACTTTGTATTGAAATATGCTGATGTTGTGCTAGCAGTTTCAAACTTTACTAAAGAAGAAGTGCTAAGGTGGCAAAAGCCTAATAAAATGGAAGTTATCTATAATGGAATCGACACAAAAAAAAAACAATGTGTTCATAAAAAGGAAAATATGGTTGTAACAATTGCTAACCGTTACAAACTAAAAGGGATTAAAACTTTTGTTGAAGCATCTGCACATTTTCCAAACTTAGTGTTTGTAGTTATAGGTAGCGCCGGTTATGATATAAAAAATCCTCCAACTAATGTTATTGTCACTGGAAATATAATTAATGATGAAGTTATAAACTGGCTATCAAAATCTAAAGTATATTGCCAGTTGTCCTATTATGAGTCTTTTGGTATGGGACTTGCTGAAGCAATGGCATGTGGTTGTATTCCTGTTGCAACAAACAGGGCTGCACTTCCTGAAGTTGTAGGGGACGCAGGTATTCTTGTTCCTTATGATGATACTTCTGCAGCTGTTGAAGCAATTAAAAAAGCTTTAAATATGGATGGAAATCATGCAAGGAAACGAGTGATTACTAAATTTGAATTGGGAAAAAGGGAAAGCAGATTAGTTGATATAATTACTTTCTTGATGCGGAAATCAACTGAGCCTACGGTATAAACTTAAATAGTATATTTTATAGCCAAGAATAAAAATGCTATAGGATATAGATGTTAAATTATATTTTCTTGGCTCCGTAGAACTCTACTTTATCTTCAATGAACAACAGAAGAAGCATAAAAGTAAACTATTAAATGAATGCATGGTTTTCAACGAACTCTGTGTTTTTCAGTGGTAAGTGGTAATAATTATCCGTTTTCTCGTTTAACGAGAATTTCGACAAAGACCTAGTTAAATTAATTATTAATATTATGTTACTGAGAAAGGAGATAAAAATTGACTGAATTTTATTTTGCTATATCATTAAAACCAAAAGTGAACTCTGTAAACTGGGAGGATGTGTTATCAAATTTAGAAAACACTTTAAAATCCATAAGCAATTCATCAAATCAAAATTATCATATATTGATTGCAACTCGTGATCCCGATGATTTAACTTTATTGATAGATACAAGTAAAACAACTTTAATTACTCCTGATTTTGATTCGCCCACTTCAATCCATGAACGTGATGTAGATAAAATAAAGACTAGACGTTTAATAGGTTCTCATTTGAAAAAAGTAGCAATAAAACCATCTTATGTCATGTTTTTGGATGCAGATGATTTGATTCATAAAGAATTGGTTGATTTTGTATTGTCTGATGATAATCGCCGAGGTTACACAATATTTGAAGGATATGTACTTGATGTTGTTGATGGAGAATTAAGAAGAAAAGATGAATTTAATACTATATGTGGGTCATGTTATATTGGATATTTTTATCCAGAAGAGATGCCGGAATCTCCATATGATATGGAATGCTATTTCTCCAAGCACAGAGGTCACCGTAAACATGTAGAGGTTGCAACTCAAAACGGAAGAAAGCCAGATTCAATTCCTTTTCCAAGTGTAGTATATATTAAAGGACATGATGAATCTTTAGAATCGATTAAAAAGAAGTCAAGGTTAGAGAAAAGCAAAATATTGCGATTATTTTTATTATTGTCTACAGTTGACACAAAATATTATGTGCTTCTAAATAGAATTAGTCCTATTAGATTTAATGACAAATGTGAAGTTGCTAACAAAATGTTATCGGAAAATTTTGGACTATCTACATCTCCTCCTCTAAAAGTAATAATTCTTGCTAAAAGAAGGTTCAGGTTTTTGAGATCTAGATTTAAAAAATACTATGATTATCTATATAAGAAAGTTCAATATTCGGCTCTGTAGAAAATCTATTTACTGAACCCATGTCAAAAGTATAAATACTATCTTCCATAATGGTATTGTGAGGATGTGAATGGAATTCAGAGAACTCTCTGATGAACAATGGAAGTTTATTAAACCACACTTACCACCACCGCCAATAACCGGGAGGAAGAGAGCTGATGACCGCAAGGTCATCAATGGTATTCTCTTTGTCCTGATAACTGGTTGCAGATAGGGAGATATGCCTGAATGTTATGGCTCCTATGCAACTGCATGGAGAAGACTAAAAAGGTGGTCAGAGGAAGGAATATGGAAAGAACTTATGGAATCCCTTCGGGATTCCGCTTATAATGATGGAAAGTTCTCCATTGACATTGTATGTGTTGATAGTACTTTTGTCGAAACTAAAAAAGGGGACAAGATTCCGCATACAACGGTCACAAGAAAAGGAATGGAGTAAAGATCCATGCTTGTATAAGCTGTGAAGGATTTCCTTTGACCATTCAACTATCTTATGGAACAGATCATGATAGGAAACATTTCATTGAAGTAATCGAAGATATCAAGATCAAGACTAACAGAAGATCGAGAACAAGACCCCTAGAGGTACTGGCAGATGCAGCTTACGATGATGTAGACATAAGAAAACATTTAAGGTCTAGAGGAATACAAAGCAACATTCCGATAAATCCTAGGAATACTAAAACAAGAAAAAGAGGAAGACCTACAAGATTCAATCCCGTAACTTATGTTAAAAGAGGAACAATAGAACGATTCTTTGCGTGGTTGAATATGGGATTTAGAAAACTAGCAACTAGGTATGAAAGACTTAACATCGTTTTCAAAGGATTCTTAGATATTGCATGTTTCATGTTGTGCTGGAAAAGAGGATTCAGAGAAGTTATGAAATTGGCTCATTATTTAATTTATTCTGTAGTCGTTTAAAAAAGGTAAAACCCCAAAGTGTTACTTGCCGAAAAACACAAAGGGGAAGAATAGTGTTTTGAGTAACAAGTACTTAAAGTTTGTTGATGCAGCGTTAGCTGCATCAGGAAACTCACATTTGAAGATATACGGTTGTAAATATTCCAAGAAAACTTACACGCAACAGTCGAATAAAAAAGAGCGATTACTCGCTCTCCCTCTTCTAAGAACGGTACGTGAAAGTTTCCCTTCATACCGCTCAAGCATTCTATACCCTTTCTGTATCGGGCAGCGATTCATACTTTAGTTATAGCATTATTAGCAATTCTCTACAATTGCTTTTATTCACTTCAATTGGAATTCAGTTTTCCAGAGAAGCACTGATGCCCCCTTTTTTTTCAAATAATTCCTTCTCCAGTCAAAGTATTCCTTGTCTAAATAAGGATTCTTGTCCAATTTTACACATGGATGTCTGATTATCTTCGTATCCGTGAAGAATTTAAGCTTATACTTACCGGTAGAAAACACCCATTTCCTTGACCCAATCCTGTGCCAATATCTATTAGCTATCCATCGAGATGATTTATCTGGATGTCTTCTTTTAGCCCATGTCCAGAGCATATCCCAAAGCCTAGAATCTAGTTTATTGAATATGTCCATAGATACGGCTGATTGATGGTATCCTGTCCATCCAATAATAATTGGATTTAATTTCAGAATGAGTGATTCCTGAGACCAAGCCTTTCCTTTCTTAATCAATTCACTAATGTTTTTAGTGATTTTCTCTATGGATTTCTTCGAGGGCATGATTAGAAGTTTCCCTTTATATTTCCGGAAATTCCAGCCAAGAAAGTCGAATCCATCGTCTATATGAGACACTAGAGTTTTCTCCTGTGATAGTTCCAGCCCTCTTCCTTTAGGAATTGTCTAATGATCTCAGCAATGTCTTTAGCTACTTTCTCTGAATCAGCAGTGACGATAAAATCATCTGCATATCTCACAAAATTGACTTTATGTGGGTTATATCTGGTTTTATTGATAGTTCCCCTTTTGCTTGTACGGTATTTGGTTGCTATTGCATTCTCCAATGCTTTCTCTGTTCTGGAGTATCTATCAAATACTTGTGTCGTAAACGGAACATCACGTAACTGAGGTTTCAGTAATTCCAGTTTGCCATGCCTGGTTGTAAAGGATCGCTTTTTGTAACCATTACGCTGAGCTTTTCTGTTCTCGTTACGTTCATATTTTTCTGCACCTGATTGCTGTAAGGCCTCAACTTCCATAACCTGGTTCAAGAACCAGGTTATAAGAGTTCTTACAGCATCTTCTCTATCGACAAAATAATCTTCTAATAGGTCATATAGATTCATGGTCCTGTACCTTCTTAGGTGTGTCCAATTATTCTAAGAGGTACAGGACTATTGTATTTTACAGAAAATTAGTTACGCTGCCTAAAGTTGGTTAACGGCCAAGATGGATCCGATAGGAAAGCATATATTCTCATTGGGAATAATGTCAAATGTTCTTAGTTTTGCTTGCATGTCTAGTCAACACAACAAAGCTAAGAACACTTTTATTAATTTTGACTGTCAAAGTTGGGTTAAAGGAGTACCTGAAGACCGATTACAGAAGTATTGTAGAACTTGTTCAATTGATGAATCCAGTCAAATCCAAAATAGGATTAAAACAAGTTTCACATTATACTACACTTCGTAAGTTAGTTAGAAAAATTAAGCCTGTTTACTTCAATGGATTACTGAAGAAAACGCTTGATCTGTTCTATTCATATGGGAAAAGGATAGAAGTTACTGCTATTGATTCAAGTGGATTTACCAGTGGTTATCGTAGCTATTATTATCACTCAGAACAAAGAAAAAACGTAGATCATTCATGAAAGTAAGTACTTCTGTTGATACTAATAAGTTAGTCATTACTGGTTTTAAGATATTAGGTAAACCAAGTCATGATGCAAAACATGCAAAAACGTTGTTAAAGCAATGTCATCAAACTCGAAGATCAAACTACTATGTGATGGATAAGGGCTACGATTCAGAAGTCATACATTCGATAACAAGAGAACAATTAAATGCAGTAGCTATAATTCCTCTAAGACAAAGGAAAAGAAAAAAAATTAAAGGACATTACCGTAGAAAAATGTTATTAGAATTTGATGAAGAGCTTTATCATAAAAGAAATCTGGTTGAAACAATGTTCTCAGTCCTCAAAAGGAAATATGGGGAGGAAACAAAGGCTAGGAAGCACTGGAATCAAGCAAGAGAAATTAAAATCGAGCTATTAATGATCAATATTGGAAGGCATGCCATTATATTTGTTATTTAAATGAGGATTTCTATAGAGCCACTCATTTAATCATATCTAAGAAGTTATTCTATTTTTGTTTTCCAGCTTCTTAAAAGTAAAAATATTTTCGAAGGTATATAAGTCCAGAACAAAATCCAATACTTTTTTTTGTTGTAAATATGTGTTTCACATTCCTTTATATTTGTTCTCGCAAGATCAGGTCTGGAAGCCAACAAATTTCGAAATGCCGTTTCTAATTGTCTTTTTGCCATGTATTCTTTCAAATGTGAACACATTTCAAGAGGCACCTCATTATTTGACATTGCTAAATTTGCTGTTTTTACGAACGGATGATGTTCAATCGCTTCATGTTTTATAAAGTTTTTATTTCGAATTTCGGCATGATATATACTACATTTTTTTCCACTATATGCAATGGGATATCTTAATGCTATTCTACCCCACATATCTGAATCTTCTCCCCAAGATTCGTCCACTGGAAATTTGCCTACTATATCAAAGATTTGTTTTGGAATTAAGACGTTTGAAGAAGTGATTGGATCAGCTCCCTTTGTAGCCGACTCAAAATATGAATGTAAGATTCCAAAACAAGCTTGTGTAGGGATACCATATATTTTTTTCTGTGATTCAATATTAGTATTAATGTAGTGAAAATAATTCGTTAAATATGCTCCTGCATCAGGAAATTTCTGTCGAAGTTCTATAACAGTATTAATAAAATCGGGAAGCCATTCATCATCTGCATCCAAAAAAGCAATTAAATCTGCCTTTGCTTCTTTTATTCCGCGATTCCGTGCAACTGAAACTCCTCCATTTCTCTGTTGAATTAACCTAATTCTTCTATCATTAATATTTTGTACAATCTCTGCACTTTTATCGGTTGAACCATCATCTACAACAATTATTTCAAAATCTTGGGTTGTTTGAATCAAAACTGATTCGATTGCTCTTTTTATATAAAGCTGTTTATTATATAGAGGAATTACGACAGATACAAGCGGCATTCTCTCGTCACAATTTAATCTTTTTATCACAAAAATCTCATCCTGTAATTTCATGAAGAAACTTGCCTGCTAGCAACGCTTCTTTTTGAATATTTGGAATCGTTTCCTTCAGAGTTGCTTTTATTTCAGAATTTTGTCCAATTATTGTTTTTATTTTTTTAGTAACATTTTCCGGATTAACTTCTTTTGAATCCAGACAATAAAAATCATGACCAAATACATCTTTATTAATCCCTTTAGCTTTACTACTGTATGCAAAACTTAAAGTTGGCACTCCCGAGGATAAAGCTGCAATAGTTGAATGAGTTCTTGAACCTGCAAAAAGTTTCATTTTACTAATAATCCATTTAGTTTCTGAGGCATTATATATGGGAGGAATCAAAGTAGTTTTTTCCCTATATTCTTTCATATTTGACTGAACCTTTTTTAAAAACAAATAATCATTAGAATGAGATACTGTAACATGAGGAATTAAGTATATATGTTCATCTATGTTTTTGGCAATTTCAATTAAAATGTTAGTTGCAGTTTTTGTCCATCTCTCTTCATCTCCTCCACTTACATATCTTGCCATAAGTGGACTTAAATTAACTCCAATAGAATTTTGTTCAATCTTTATTTTTTTATCTGATTGTGGTTCACTGGCATCCATTAAGAATGCGGGATCAGTAACTTTGAACACATTGCCTTCAATTCTATTTACCCTTAGATACTCAAGAGTAACTGATTCTCTTGCAAAAATTCCTGTAACAAGTTTGAGATGGTCTACAATATATTTTTCATATTCTGGATTCTTGGTAAATGGCCCGACAGAAGCTCCCCATATTATCAAAGGCCTGTTTCTTTCCAAAACGACGTCATCCAAATGTGTAAATGGCTTAGGTATACCATAATCTAGTGAATAGTTATCTCCACCAATTGATAATACAGCTTTTGATTGCGCGATATAAGGAAGCATTTCTTTATACATCCAATTCTTATATGCTCGCGGATAGATTTTCCTGAGTGGTAACCTAAAAAGCCATCTTGTATCGTATTTACTTTGACGTTTATTTACTTGTTTATGGATAATTGCGGAATCGTATTCTTCCTGGCATTGTTTTTCAAATTGCTCTTTATTTTGGAAAAGACTTACGCATACAAAAGAAGGATTATCATAATATTGCCGGAGAATCTTGACTGTTCCTCTCACTATAGCTTCACAGCCTCTATTTTCATAAGGACCATTTCCTGCCAAAATAAAAGTTGGATTATCATTCATAATTTATCTCCTTATACTTACATATTTTTTAACAATGCGGATTGGAAATGTTAATCTTTTTATTAGTCTTAGATTTTTAGTCTGTTTTAGATATGGATGCATTATAGTTCTGACATTCTTTATGTTCATTGTTTGATTTCTGGTAATAAAAAAATGCTTACTATTTTCCTGCATTTTCAGTTTAAGCTCAACTTCTTTTTGATTAAGAAATCCGATCCTTTTATTTGGATTCACTCTTTTATTGGGTGCTATTAAATTCATTTTAGATGCTAGGTGCAAATGATAAGAGAGAAGTTTTCTTTTGACATTAAGAACTCCCGCCTGACTTTGTATTACTTTATCAACAGGAATATTATTTACATTAATTTCATCATTATCAATAGCTTGATGAACAAGATTTAAAATAGCATGCGACCTTACCAACATCAGACTCGTTCCACTGTTGTCGTTCGAGTATTCAGGTAACCAAGCATCCATAAATGAAACATCTGCCAGCTCTGCAAAAACGTCATCACAATAGTTACAAGCATTCGGTGTGAACCATCTATTAACAAAAGCTTCAGAGACACCATCATTCCAGAACACTTTTCCTTCAGTACCATACTGGTTGATGCAGTGGAAATAATAATTACTTGCAGGTTTATCAGGACTCTTACCTCTGTAATTAACCCTTTGAAGTTTTCCCCCAGCGTTCGCTAATTCAGACAAGTAAGTAGTATAATGTTTGCTTTTCATCTGACCACAAACAAGACCTATAAGAACAGTAATCCTTTCCTTTAATTTTTGGTTCTGAGTAGTTGCAAGTCTGATTGCTTTTATAAAACAAGGTAGTCCTGTGATCGCATACCTGCCGGGTTTGTCGAGAATTGTTTTAATCATGTCGGATAATTCAACAGGATAATATGCTGATCCTGATGAACGAGCAATAGATTCAGCCTCTTCAAATATCTGAAAGCTAAACAATTTCTCTGGAGTGTCTTGAGTAGCAACACATATTACATAGTCGACAACGCTCTTTTCCAATAATTTTGCAAGAAGCCATGTTGCCATACCTCCGGATGCGCTTGTTTCTCTAAATGTGGGTGAATAACCGACGAATGAATCCAGATAATAACCAGTTTCCTCGGAATATTTGATTCCCTCTATTTTCTCAAAAAGTTTCCTTCCAATTTCGGTTTCATTCATGTTTCCCTCATTGAATGGGCAAACTCTCATGCATAAACCACATTCTGTAGAGCAAGGTTGTTTCAAAAAAGGATTGTATTCTCCATGAATATTAAAATTCATTACAAGTAATTGTTGGGGGCAGATTCCAGCACAAACTCCACAACCTATACACAAATCATTATTAACAACATTTTCAGCTATACTGGGCAATTTTAAGTTGCCTCCTTATTTTTAAAGGTATGAATGACACAAGAATACTGCGTTCTTTCTTATTCAAGCAAGTTGTCCACGAAAACCCAAAGTATATTATGGAGATTAATGCACATGAAATCACCAGAGGTACAATGCTTGAAATATCTAAATACGTATAAATTATTCTGCTAATTCCCGTAACAATGATAGCAAGTGTTATTCCTAGGAGCATCGATCCTGTAAATGTGTTCCTCGAAATATCCATTATCTTTGCTGTGTATAGTGGAGTAAACAATGCATTCTTTGCTGTTAGCATAATTGCTCCCGCAATAGCGACCCCATAATAGCCCCAATTTGTGATTAACGGAAGGGCTATTGCGAGTAAGAGATTTCCAATACCCATGAATAAAGTTACCAATCCTGGAATTTTGACTTTATTATAAGCTACATTGATAGAGAACAATGGAAGCACAGACAAATTTATAACAAGATGCAGTAAAAGCACTAGCATTAAGGGCCAAAGTTTTATAAATTCGGGTCCTACCCATATAGATAGTATGATAGGAGCAAAGCCACATACTATACCGATTGGTAAGGCCATTGTCAGTCCCATGAATTTGACAGAACTTTTAGACATGGATATGATTTCTTCAAACTTATCCTTTGCATAATAACTTAAGACCACTGGTGTCAAAACTCCTGCAAAAAGGCCAGCCACACCTCTCAATAGAATGCTCCACATAAGCACTATAGAGTATTCTCCGCCCGCAACAGTATCAAATAACCTATTAACAACAATCAGATCAATCTGCAAATAGAACAGAGTCCCAATTTGTGTGATAGTAATCCATCCTCCAGTGTCTGTGATTTTTTTTAACTGGGATAGCTCAAAATCCTTAAATCTGATTTTTAAGTGAGGATTAACTTTCCTTGAAAAATAAATTGTAATTATAGATGCAATCAATGCACCTAATAAATAAGAAAATCCTATGTAACTTAATTTTGGGGAGAATATTGTAAATAAAGTTATAATTAAGATAACTTGAGTTATAAGGTTGATTGAATCTATGGTTTTTTGAAGATCAAGGCGATTATATGCAAATAAGGATACACCAAAATTACTACTCCATGCCCTTAATAGAAATGCACATATAACACCAATAAATAATAGTGTTGCATCCTGCTTTTGCTCACTGGATATTTCAAAAAACTCAGGTGCATAGTATGATATAATCAAAGCTACAGGAAGCATCAATAAAACTAAGCCAAGTGTTCCAAACAATGCAGTATTAAATGTTTTATTAGCTGTGTTGTAATCTTCTTTTTGAAGATCAATAGTCAAATACCGCGAAACTGAGCTGTTAAGCGATAAAATAACAAGATTTACATAACTGGTCATAGAAGTTGCCAGAGGAATAAGTGCATAACCTGCAACCCCAAGAGTGTCAATAAAATATGGAACTAAAAGTAAACCTATTATTATGTTGATACCAAAATAACCAAAATTGAACACAAGGTTTTTTGGCAATTGTTTAGTAAGGCTATCTCTTTTGAAAGTAAAATTTAACAACTTTACTCCTCACACACATATATCTATTCTATCTGTTTCCTGTAAAATAAACTATTAAGAACTCATGTTAACAAAGGGCTATTCTATTCTTTCTATGTGCTGATTCATTAGTTATAACAATCAATAATTCTGGCATCACTTATAATCACACATAGAAATCAGAGTGAATATTTAATTTTAGACTTATTATTAGGGGATTGTACAAACATCTACGACTCCTATATTAGTGTATGCATTGAACCCAATGAATCTATTTATGGTTTATGCAATCAATAATAATAAATATATAGGTGGGTAATTTGATAAGGCCAATATCCAAAATATTCCAAAATATTATGAGTATTCTCGTTTACCATGCTAAATAAATCTATGTCTTCCATTAAGTTCTATAGGCAAGAGAATATATATATATGTATATATTCTGTGCCTAAAAAACTTATATTGTAGGATCGTGTAATCATACTTATGAGCTCACTATTAATCGCAGCCTTACTAATAAGTTTCTTGCCGATAGTTATCTATTCTATGTATATGGCTGCAGTAATTCTTCAAAAAAATCAGATAATTAAAAAAAATACCACTTTTCCTGTTATATCCGTCGTCGTCCCAACATATAACGAAAGTGAAGTAATTGGTCATCGAATAAAAAACTTGAAAGACATTAACTACCCTACAGATAAAATCCATGCGATAGTTGTAGATGACCAGTCATCCGATAAGACAGTGGAACTCGCAAAATCAGCATTTAAAAAATACAACATATCCGGTGAAGTCATAATAAAAGAGAAGCGTACAGGTACCAATGCATCGGTCAACCTGGGTGTCTCAAAAGCCAAGACCGATATTGTAGTCACAACAGATGCAGACGTCACTTTTGAAGCAGATGCACTTAATTATGCAATTAGTAGATTGCTCAGTGACGAAAATATTGGCGCAGTATGTGGTGAACTTGAGCCTATAGTGAAAAAGAATTCCTTCACCACAAGTTCTGAAAAAGCATATCGCACAGTGTATGGTAAAATATGTAAATGGGAAAGCAACATACATTCCACATACTGTTTCAATGGTCCGCTCATTGTCCTAAGGAAAAAGGCTTTCTCACCGATACCGGAAACTCATGGGGCATCAGATGCAGGTATAGCACTCCGAATTATCCGTAATGGCTACAGATGTGTCTACGAATCTTCTGCTAAATTTTATGAGTACATCACAGGGGACTTCAGTCAACAGCGCCGTCAGAAACTGCGTCGATCTGCAAGACTTCTTGAAGCAACAATTTATAATATGGACCTCATATCCCCAAAATATGGCAAGTTTGGTTTGTTCGTTTTCCCTCTGAGGATTTTGATGTTTTTTGTGGTGCCTATTGCGTTCTTCACAAGCGTGATTTTATGGTCATACTTGTTTGCACAGATTAATTTGGTGTATGGTATAGTTGTCTTAATCGCTTTTTTCCTTGCACTTATTTCAGGTAATTGGCATTCAAATCTGGTGTCTTCTTTTATCTGGCACCAAATATATCTGCTATTGAGTATGAAGCGTATGTTCAGGGGGATGCATGTTTGGAAGGCGATAGAAAGAAAGAAGGTTTAAATCTTAATAATGATTACTTCGTGCGAGAATGATTTTATGGTGTCAAATTTTTTTAAAAAATACATGAATGTATCAGAACCCGGTTCTTTTATCACAAAATTAAGGCTTAAACGTATTATCTTATTTAATGAAATCATTTCAAATATTCAACCGCCTGTGAAGATACTTGATATTGGTGGTACTATGAACTTCTGGGAAAAATGGGGGTTTGCGGGAGATGACAGTTATGAAATTACTGTGCTGAATGTGTCTCTTAGTGAAAGTAGATACTCTAACATTAAAACAGTAGTAGGGGATGCAAGAGATTTAAGTACTTATTCATCAAACCAATTTGATGTTGTTTTTTCGAATTCTGTAATAGAACATGTTGGTACATATGATGATCAACGGAGGATGGCAGAGGAGGTACTGAGGGTTGGACGAAGGTATTTTATCCAGACTCCAAATTATTACTTCCCGTTTGAACCTCATTTCCTGTTTCCATTTTACCAATTCTTTCCTCAATGGTTGAAAGTCTTGTTAATACAAAATTTTAATTTAGGCTGGAGAAAACGTTGTCCAGAGAGGTCTAAAGCTATTGAATGTGCAAAGTCTGTAAAATTACTCAGTAAAAAAGAAGTTCAGGAACTATTTCCTTCAAGTAAGATATATGAAGAGAAGATGCTTATGATGACATATTCTATAATTGCGTATCATTGATTTACAAGACTCTTTTCCTTTTAAAAAATAAGTACTTTTTATCGATTGTTACTTCAAAGTAGTCTCTTAGCTTCTCCCATACTCATCATCAAATCTCACGATATCGTCCTCTTCCACATACTCTCCCAGCTGCACCTCAATGATCTCAAGAGGGAATTTCCCGGGATTGGAAAGCCTGTGCTTCACGCCTGCCCTGATGAACGTGCTCTCTCCTTGCCTTAAGAAGAACTGCTGGCAGCCGTTCTCCACGCATGCCATTCCCTTGACGACAACCCAGTGTTCACTCCTGTGGTGATGTAATTGCAGGCTCAGCTTTTTCTTGGGGAGGACCGATATGTTCTTTATCTTATGTCCTGCGGAATTCTCCAGCAGTGTGTAGGAGCCCCAGGGGCGGTAGACCGTTTCATGGATGTTTATGCGATCGTCATTTCTTTCTTTGAGGATATTGACGACGCTCTTGACCTTTTCGCTGCTCTTGCGCGGGCACACCAGCAGGGCGTCGGTGGTATCGACAACTATCATATCGTTTATATCTATCAGCGAGACCAGCTTTTTATGCTTTGAATATACGAAGTTACTGTTCGAGTCGACGCAGACGTTCTCGCATGAAAGGGTGCAGCTGTTCGTGTCGTCCTTTTCTGACTCTGTGTAGAGGGCATTGAAGTTACCCATATCGCTCCACTTGTACCCAAGCTCGACAACACTAACCCTGGATGATTTCTCCATGATCCCGTAGTCTATGGAAGTGTTGGGCATCTTTGCGAATATGTCCTGGATACTGTCGGAGCTGTCGAACGCATCCCACACCTCAGGTGCCAGGTCCTTTACCTCGTTCAGGAATATGCTGGTGTCAAAAAGGAACATTCCGCTGTTCCACAGGCAGCCCTCTGAAATATACTTCTCGGCATCCTCAAGACATGGCTTTTCCCGGAATTCCAGGACCTTCTTACCGACTTCAAGCTCCTCACCTGGCTTGATGTATCCGTATCCCGTGTGGGGATATGCTGGGACTATCCCGAAGGTCACAAGGTAATCTGACGTGAGCTTCTGTGCATCCGCGATGGTCTCCATGGCATCGCTGTCCAGTACGTGGTCCGAAGAGAAGACGCCCACTACGGAGTTTCCATGGGCCTTCTCAATTTCCTTAATTCCATAACATATCGCAGGGAGTGTGTTCTTTCCTTCGGGTTCAAGCAGCAGGTTCTCTTCGGGTATCTCATGACCCAGCTCCTCCACCTGTCCGATAACGAAATATTTGTGAGATTCATTTGTAATGACATATATCTCAGATATATCCGATACCTGCAGGCATCTTGAAACCGTGTCCTGAAAAAGGGATCTGTTCCTTATCTTCAAGAATTGCTTGGGATACAGCTCTCTGCTAAGTGGCCAGAGGCGGGTCCCCGATCCGCCTGCAAGAATTATCGACTTTATACACATTCCTCCGATTTAACTAAGTGGAAATTGGTTGCTTTGTATAAATAAGCATATGGATGGTACAAAAGTCGCTTTGGGTGGAGTTCTCCTGTCTGCGAATTATGTCAGTTTTCAGTAAATATATTCTGGGTGTTGGGTCTAAGGTACGGTCGATCAGAAGTAATATCCTTCAGGTACAGGTATCTCATAAGATAATAGTGTCTCAAAGATGATCACGAAAGAATTCAACGATTCCTGTAGAGTTGATCCGCCAGATAAAGCACAGATTACAGCATGCTTGCAAAAGGCGTTCATGGTTATTGCCGGGACCCTGCAGATCGGTCAGATGACTGTTTCTCTATCGCCCCCCCTACTTAACTCTTAAGTACTAGAAATCTAATCATAGCACATATTTCTTTCTTGAATATCCAAATCCTATAACGTGATCACATGTCATATAAAATTCTCGAGAAAAAACAGATAGCACCCCAGGTCCACTTGATGAAGGTCCTGGCACCTGATGTCGCAAAGGCCTCAAAGGCCGGGCAGTTCATTATTTTACGTATCGATGAAACCAGCGAGCGCATTCCTCTGACAATTGCCGATTTTGATGCAGAGCAGGGATATGTGACCATCATTTTCCAGGAAATGGGCAAGACCACAAAGCAACTGGCAAAGATGAAGGATGAGGACGAACTGCAGGATTTTGCAGGCCCTCTCGGAACCCCGGCTGATGTAAGGGATCTCGGCACAGTCATCCTTGTAGGCGGTGGCGTAGGCATCGCTCCGGTGTACCCGCAGGTCAAAGCCTATCGCGAAGCCGGGAACAAGGTTATATCCGTGATTGGTGCAAGGAACAAGGATCTGCTTATTCTCGAGGATGAAATGAGGGATGCAAGCGACGAACTTCATGTGGCCACAGATGACGGTTCCAAAGGTCATCATGGTTTTGTGACCGACGTGGTAAAACAGATCCTTGACAGCAGTGAAGATGTTGCAAGGATAGTTGTCATTGGTCCTCCTATCCTGATGAAGGTGGCAGCCGGCATGACCCAACCCTATGGTGTGGAAACCATCGTAAGCCTGAATCCCATCATGATAGACGGTACCGGAATGTGTGGAGGCTGCAGGGTCTCTGTTGGCGGTGAGACTAAATTCGCCTGCGTGGACGGGCCTGAATTTGATGCACATAAGGTAGACTTCAATCTGCTAATGAGCAGGCTTGCACTGTACCGCAGTGAGGAATCCGAATGTCTTCAGAACCATGAATGCACCTGCAAGGGTGATAACTGATGGCATCAAGACAGGCAATGCCTCATCAGGATCCCAAAGAGCGGATCCGCAATTTTGACGAAGTGGCACTTGGTTATTCCAAAGAACAGGCGCTTGCTGAAGCTGCACGATGCCTTGAATGCAAGAATCCCGGATGTGTGCAAGGTTGCCCGGTGAACGTGGATATCCCTGGCTTCATCGCGCAGGTCAAGGCAGGTAATTTCGATGAAGGCATCGCCACCATCAAGCTAACCAATTCCCTGGCTGCGGTCTGTGGCAGGGTATGTCCCCAGGAAGTGCAGTGCGAGGATTTATGTGTACTTGCAAAGAAAGGCGAACCTGTTGCAATAGGCCGGCTCGAACGTTTCTGTGCTGACCATGAAAGGAAAAAAGGCGTAGTTGCTCCTGTACAGGCGCAGCCAACAGGCAAACACGTGGCTGTCATAGGAGCGGGGCCTGCAGGACTCACTGCGGCAGCCGATCTTGCAAAAGCAGGGCATGACGTTACTGTCTTTGAGTCCCTCCATGATACCGGTGGAGTGCTCACCTACGGTATACCTGAGTTCAGACTTCCGAAGTCGATCGTAAAGGAAGAAGTGGACTACATAAAGCAACTTGGTGTTGACGTCAAGGTCGATTATGTGATCGGTAAGATAAAGACCCTTGACGAGCTGAGGGAAGAGTACGATGCTGTTTTCCTGGGTACCGGCGCAGGGCTGCCCAGGTTCATGGGGATCGAAGGTGAGAACCTCAACGGTGTTTACTCGGCCAACGAGTTCCTCACAAGGGTTAACCTTATGAAAGCCTACCGTTTCCCGGATTATGACACACCTATCAAGAGAGGAAAGCGCGTTATAGTTGTGGGCGGGGGCAACGTTGCAATGGATGCGGCACGCAGTGCCCTTCGTCTGGGTGCGGACGAGGTAAGCATAGTTTATCGCCGCAGCGAGGAGGAGCTCCCTGCCAGGAAGGAAGAAGTGGAGAATGCCAGAGAAGAAGGCATTATTTTCCGGCTGCTTATCAATCCTGTACGCATTCTCGAAGGCGAGAACATGGCTGTCAAAGGTGTCGAATGCATCAGGATGGAGCTCGGAGAGCCCGACGGATCCGGGCGCAGAAGGCCTGTGCCGTTAGAAGGGTCCGAATATGTGCTTGATGCCGATATTGTTATCATTGCGATCGGCACCTCTCCCAACCCGATGATCCTCTCCGGTTCGGAAGGTCTGGAAGTAGGTTCCAGCGGTACTATTATTGTGGATGGCTCCGGAAAGACATCCCTGGACAATGTCTGCGCAGGCGGGGATGCGGTAACCGGTGCTGCAACAGTTATCAGTGCTATGGGTGCAGGCAAGATCGCTGCAAGGACGATCAATAAGTACCTTGAGAGTGACAGTTCCATGGGATAAACTATTGGCCGGGACCAGGTTCCGGCTCTGTACGGACTGGTATTTTTATTTTAACAATTTTCACCAGCCTCTAAACGAAGAAGCAAATTACACATCTGATGAATCAAAACAGGTCACACCGGCGCCAATCCGGTAAAAAGCTCAGATCACCTGATAGCAAGGTCATGGAACGCAGTTCCGGAAGATCGACCCCGAGGTATGCGGATCATGCAAAGGATTTCATTTTCTGGTGCAGTGAGTGTAACGTTCCCCTGATTCAGGCAAAATGCTGCACCTGCGGCCAAGATGGACGGCGGATCGTATTGTCCCAGCCTGCTGATGTAAGGTTCTGTTCTCCCTACGAGAGGCAGCTACTGTGCGAGCAGCTGATCAGGTCCTTCGGGTGCGACCCTCTTGGTGAACGCATTGTGCTGCTGAACAAGATTCCCGGGGATGACAAGGCCGATGAGGTAATTGTTGATGGCCTGTTCTTCGGGATACTCAGATTCAGCCTGCAATCAATGGATTACGATTTCGAGCCCATGGTCCTGGGTGCGAAGGTACTGCTCGAACATTGCGCCAAAAAGGTCTTCACACTTAAGAAAAGCAACAGGCACCTAAACGGAAAAAAACTCGGTCCGGATATGGTCGTGGAAATGTCTGCAGGTATCAAAAGTGGTGACTATGTACTTGTAGTTTCGGGAAATCTGACGGGCTATGGCGTTGCGTACTGTGATACTGAAGACCTCCGGAAAGCCGGAGGCACTGTGCTCAGGATCAGGAAAGTGGACTCGCAGACAGTTTCTCTGAATCCCCGGGTGTCGACACTGGATGATGTGATCGCTGCGAATGTTGCGCATCTGCGTACCCTGGGAAAGAATGCCATGAATACTATCAAAGGTATTGCAAACCAGGATCCGTACAGATCTCTTCCTGTGAATGTTTCTTTCAGTGGTGGAAAGGATAGTCTGGTAATACTTGACCTGGCCAGGAGTGCTCTCAGGAACGTCAATGTAAAGGCTTTCTTCCTGAATACGGGTATCGAATTCCCGGAGACCGTGGATTTCGTACATGAGTACTGCAGGGACAACGACATCGAGCTTGTAGAAAAGAAGGCAGCCACCGGTTTCTGGGATAATGTGGAAACCTTTGGTCCTCCTGCCAAGGACTTCAGGTGGTGCTGTAAGATTTGCAAACTCGCTCCTGCGAACGAAGCCATAGAAGAGTGTCTTGAAACCGCCCCGGTCTGCCTGACCATTGATGGCAAGCGAAAGTACGAATCATTCAGCAGGGCAAGGATTGCTACCAGTGAGAAGAATCCTTTCGTACCGGGTCAGCTCAACATCTTCCCGATAAGGGACTGGAGGGCAATTGAGGTATGGCTGTACATATACTGGAGGGGGCTGCAGTACAATCCCCTTTATGCTATGGGTTTTGAAAGGGTTGGTTGTTACCTCTGCCCGGCAGCGCTTTCTGCTGAGTACATGCGACTTGGGGATCTGCATCCTGAACTTAGTGAAAAATGGAACACTTTTCTTCTGAGCTGGGCGGAAAAGGCAGGTGTCCCGGAGCAGTTTGTGACTCATGGGATGTGGCGCTGGAAAGAACTTCCTCCTAAAATGTTAAAATTCTGTGAGGATATGGGAATATCCAGTTCCTTCAGCTTGCAGGAAAGTCCTTTCAGTATCAAGATCAGCTCCGGGATCTCTCCCTGCAAGGCAGGTGGCTATACCATCGAAGGAGCCATAAACGGTCTCTCCATGAAAAGGGCCGGTAATATTATGAACATTCTGGGAAAGGCCACTTTCTCGGAAGAGCTCGGGGTTCTGTTCGCTACCAGGGCTTCCTCGACCGTGAAAGTATTCTCCTCTGGCAGCATGGTGATAAATTCGCAAACTCAGGAAAAGGCGGAAAAGCTCTTTGCAGAAGCCTCGAGGCAGCTGGTGAGAAACCATCGGTGTACAGAGTGTGGAATATGCATCAATGCCTGTCCTTCAGGAGCTATCAGCCTGACTGCGGGAGAAGGTATCATTGTGAATGAGGATTGCACATGTTGTGGCAGATGCACGGACTCATGTGTTCTCATCAAATATGAAAATAAACTTTGAGGATCAGCGGATCCAGTACTTTTTTTGCATTTATGTGGACTATTAATAGGCAGAGCTTATTATAGAAAAAGGATTATTATTTACTAAATATTTTGGCGGATGAAAATGGTTTCAATTCAACAGGACGGTGTATCCAGGATACTTGACTCTAAATGGAAGATAGCAGCAGGAGCTTTCTTCCTGTTACTTCTGATCATTCAGATATTCATATTCCTTCCTATTATCGACGGTCTTGTTCTCGGGCTTGTGTTCGCATACATTTCCCGGCCTATATTCATGAAACTGAACAGGTTCCCTCGTCTGGGTGCCTTTGTTGCAACAATGTGTATTGTCGTGCCCATGGTTTTTATAATTGGCTCGGGTATGTTCGAGATATTCCGCCAGGTGGTCTGGATAATCGAAAACCAGGCAGATGCCCTGAACTTCTTACTTGATTCTTTCAGGACGATCGATATCCCCGACAGGTATGCCAGTGATGTGCAGCAGCTGATATGGGATTTTTCAACTTCCTTCCTCTCCCTGATGGGTAATTCGGGCATTTTTTCCTATGCATGGGACCTGGTGATGTTCGCTCTTAATCTGGTAATATCCATTATAGTATGTTATTTCCTGCTCGCGGACGGCCATAAGTTCTATGCTGCGGTGATAGATATCGTGCCGGCAGACTGTAAAGATTCGGTGATAAGGTATTTCGCTCATCTGGATATCATACTGCAGGGAATATTCATAGGGAACGCATCTGCCGCACTGGTGGTGAGTATACTCTCGCTGGTGGTTTTCTATGCATTCGGCCTCTCCAATATCCTGGCACTTTCGGCTCTTATCTTTATAGCCTCTGTTATTCCGATGTTTGCAGGCTATACGGTCCTGCTGGCGATCTCGGCTTACCGTTATTTTGACATGGGCCTGGAGAGCGCGATCATATTCTTCGTGGTATCATCTATAGTGATCTATGTGCCTCCCGAACTCTTCGTGCGTCCTTACCTTGCCAGTCTGAAATCCCACATACACCCCCTTTTAATATTGCTTGCCTTCCTGGGTGGTGCATTTGTGGGTGGGATCGCAGGATTCTTTGCTGCCCCCATACTCCTTGGTGCTATAGTCGCAGGGTATCGGGTATATGTGGATAAGGAGAAGTCGGTATGCCTTTTCTCCGATGGATCTTCTCATTCTGAAACTAAGACTCCGGAGTGATTCTTTCCTTTTTTCCTTAGCTGGTGTTATTTGGCCGGTTTTTCCGGGAAACCTGAAAAGATTAATAAGGAATGGTCTGATTTAAATTAGCATTTATCTGAAGGTGAACTCATGCAACTACTGTTAATTCATTCCGATTACATTGAATACGAAGTCAAAAAAAGTACTCCGGTTGCTGAAAAGATCGAAGAGTCATTCCGGTCCGGCAGGCTTGATGAGGCTCTTACAGCTTTTATTGCAGTCGAGAAGGTCGATGAATCCGGTGTGGACGAGGTCATAAATAAGGCTCTCACAGAGATCAGGAATGTGGCAGGGCAGGTAAAGGCAGAGAACATTATGCTTTATCCGTATGCACATCTGAGTTCTGATCTCTCTTCTCCGAAAATAGCTGTTTCTGTCCTGAAAGGTATCGAAAAGGAACTCTCCGGTGAGTTCAATGTCAAAAGGGCACCTTTTGGATGGTACAAGGCTTTCAGGATCAGCTGCAAAGGTCACCCGCTATCAGAACTTTCCCGTTCCATTGTACCTGAAGGAGGACCTGTGAGCTGCGGAGAGGCCATAGCCGTTACAGACGAAAAAGAAGAAGTAGTCTCCGAGGCACTCAAAGCCGAAAGCACGGCCAAGTCCTACTGGCACATACTTACTCCCGATGGTGAGCTCCATAGTATTGATGATTTCGATTTCAAAGGGCATGAGAACCTGCAAAAGTTCGTCAACTATGAGATATCAAAGCAAAGAGCTGTGGAAAGGGCTCCTCCTCACGTGGAACTCATGCGCAGGCTTGAGATAGCTGACTATGAGCCCGGCTCTGATTCTGGTAATATGCGCTATTATCCCAAGGGCAGGCTGATAAAATCGCTACTGGAAAACTTTGTTTTGGAAGAATCCTACAAGGTGGGGGCCATGGAGGTCGAAACTCCGCTGATGTATGATATGGAGCATCCCACACTGAAAAAGTATCTTGACAGGTTCCCGGCGCGCCAGTATTCCATTGAATCCGATAAAAGGCACATGTTCCTCAGGTTTGCCGCCTGCTTTGGTCAGTTCCTGATGAACCACGATATGACCATCTCCTACAAGAATCTGCCAATGAAGATGATCGAGATGACCAGGTACAGCTTCCGCAAGGAGCAGCGCGGAGAGCTGGTAGGCCTCAGGCGCCTGCGTGCATTCACAATGCCGGATATGCACAGTCTCTGCACCGATATGGAGCAGGCGGTGGCACAGTTTGACGCCCAGTACAATATGTGTATCGGAGTACTTGATAAGGTGGGCATAAAGGTGGACGACTTTGAGGTAGCGGTAAGGTTTACCAGGGAATTCTATGAAGATAACAGGGACTTCATAACAAACCTTGCAAAAACCGTTGAAAAACCTGTACTTGTGGAGATGTGGGATACGAGATTCTTTTATTTCGTCCTCAAATTCGAGTTCAATTTTGTAGATGCCCTTGCAAAGGCAAGTGCCCTCTCAACTGTCCAGATAGATGTCGAGAATGCAGAGAGGTATGATATCAATTACATCGATACCGACGGAACTGCAAAGAAACCCGTAATACTTCACTGTTCCCCAAGCGGGGCGATCGAACGTTGTATATACGGCCTGCTCGAGAAAGAGGCTATGAATTCTGAAAACGGTGGAGTTCCAATGCTACCTCTCTGGCTGTCCCCCACTCAGGTAAGGATAATTCCGATCTCCGAGAAGCACATGGACTTTGCATTACAGGTGGCAGAAAAGCTTGACTATCGTGTTGACATTGATGACCGCGAGGACACAGTCGGCAAGAAGGTCCGTGAGGCAGGGCGTGAATGGGTGCCTTATGTAGTCGTTGTCGGCGATAAGGAAGTCGAGACCGGCAATATCACTGTGACCGTCAGGTCGGAGTCCGAACCCAATAAACCAAAGAAGGTTCAAATGACGCTTGAAGAGCTTAATGCCAGGATCGGCTCGGAGGTCCGGGGGATGCCATACAAGGGATTACCCCTTGCACAGCTCCTGTCCGCAAGGCCAAGGTTCTTATAATCCACAGGCAAATTAACCTGTATGCAGGATGTAAATACAAATGCAGAGGCACATGTCTCTGCAACAGTTCTTGTTTCCGGAAGGGTGCAGGGAGTCTATTTCCGTAAGTTCACCCGGGATAATGCTACTGATCTCGGACTTATGGGCTTTGTAGAGAACCTCCCGGACGGCAGGGTCAAAGTAGTTGCAGAGGGCAGGCGTGCTGACATTGAAAAGCTGATCAGCTTGCTGGAAAAGGGTCCTTCCCGCGCAGTTGTGGAAAATGTGGATGTCAGCTGGTCTTCCGGTTCAGGAGAATTTGCAGACTTCAGCATACGCAAATGAAATGTCGGGGTACTCTGGTTATTTGGGATGCCTGTCTTTGAGCACAGCCGGGAGGGAAATCCCGGTTGGATATATTTAAGTAAATTTTCCGGAATGGTAAACTGATGTTCGATATAATCATTGTGAGGTATGGCGAACTGGCACTAAAGAGCACGGGTGTCAGGAACTGGTATGAAAAGATATTGATGAGCAATATCGAAGCGATGCTCAGGCAGAACGGAGTGTCTTATTCGGGAATAGGTCGTGAATGGGGCAGGGTATTCATCCATACTTCCGACAGAAATGCAGCCAAAGCAGCTGCGGATGTTTTCGGAGTGGTTTCCGCCTCTCCGGCACAAACGACAGATCCGACGATCGGATCCGCAGCAAAGATGTGTGCAAGTGTGGCAGATGGTCTTCTCCGCAACGGCGAATCCTTTGCAATAAGGGCAAAACGTACGGGTAATCATGATTTCTCATCCCGTGATCTTGCAATAGGGTGCGGGAATGCCGTATGGGAAATGCTTGAATCAAAAGGTATGGAACCTTCAGTGGACCTGACAGATCCTGACAGGGAAATATTTGTGGAAATGCGCCAGACACATGCCTATGTTTTCACGGAGATCGTGCAGGGTGTGGGCGGCTTGCCTATAGGCACCCAGGGCAAGATGGTATCCCTTATATCCGGTGGTATTGATTCACCAGTATCTACATGGCTTTTGATGAAGCGGGGTGTGGAGATAATTCCGGTGTACTGCAATAACGAACCTTTCAACGATGAGCGTGCAAGACAGAGGACAATGGAATGCATAACCCAGCTTCGGAAATGGTGTCCGGGACATCCTTTCAAGGTGTATGAGGTTCCAAACGGTCTCAATCTCAGAGCCTTTATAGATAAATGCGAGCGAGGAAAAACCTGTGTACTGTGCAAGCGTACGATGTACAGGATAGCATTCGAGATAATGAAGACAGAAGATGCCTCCGGCATTATCACAGGTTCATCTCTGGGTCAGGTTGCTTCCCAGACCGCAGCGAACATGTATGCCGAGATATATGGGATCTGCGCTCCGATCTATCATCCACTCATCGGTCTTGACAAGAATGAGATAATTGATATTGCAAGAAGGATAGGCACCTATGACATCTCCATAACACCGGCAGGCAGCTGCATGGCTGTTCCCGATCACCCGGAGGTCAAAGCAAGGTTTGCCTCCCTGCCACTTGAAGAGGAAAAGGTGGATATTGATACGATGGTCAAATACTCGATAGCTAATGCCCGTATATCAAAAGTATGACTATCTGCCGGGAATTCTGCTGGCATTAATCCCTCTCTCTCTTTTTCTTGGATATCTTTGTTCAATTACCTGTACTACCTGGTTCTTTGAAAACATTAATGACACAGTTAAAATAATTGATGAGCATTATAAATTAAGTCTCCTCATAGCATCATCATACTCTGCGTTTTATGAAGTCATGGAGAAGCTTTATATATCATGCTTTCTAATGCACATTTAGGCGCACAAACTCACAACAAATGAAGTTTAGCACAAATTTCATCCTTTATCTCTCGTCCATTCCCTCAATTATTCCCGTGCGCCTAATCTCTTTTTGTATTCCTGATAATGTCGTCCTGAGCATTTTAATCTCTGGCCGTTCTCTGACAAACTTGGATCTGCTGTCGATAGCAAATTTTATATAAAAATGCTGTATATAATTATCTTGTACAAAGCATCTTTTCCTGTTGCAGTTGATTTCTATGAGCGAGTTTCCCTGGGAAGTAAAAAAAGATTCCAGTAAGGAGTCATCAAATAAGGACGGATCCGGTTCTGGTAAACCCGCCTTTGCGCAAAATACGGGTACAGGGCCATCTATTCCTGATATACTTGCCAATGCATTTGCCGAAACTCCTATGGAGGAGGTCAAGCTGGGATCTCCGCCTTCTCCGGAGTTATCTGATAGGCAAAGTAAGCAGCCGGAACCACCCGGTTTTGGAGATATCGCTGATATTACAGAACTCGTATCCAACGGAGCTCAAGCTCCTTCTGCAACACCGCAACAATCAGTGAATGAACTGCCTCCTTTTATGCAGGCCGGCAACGCTGCAGAGGTGCCAGTCAGTAATGAGGAAAGTTCCTCTTCTGATACTTTTAAAATAGGTGATATCGCTTTTAAGCCGCCTGTAGCAGGAAATGCCTCCGGGGAAACTCCTGCAGCCCCGAAGAAAGTAACAAAGAGATCTCCACCGCCACTTTTCAAACCTGTGCTTCCCGGTGATGAGGGTAGAGGATCCGATGTGGTCAACTCGGCGGAGCAGGTATCTGGAGCCGGTCATGATAATATCTTTGCCGATGGGCATGCTTTTGCACCGCAACCTCCTGTTTCCGGAAATGATAACCCACCTGCTGATCCTTTCCCTGATCAGCCTGCTATCACTGATAAGCCCCGGCAGGACATGTTCACTTCTTCTGGTAATTCCCCGAAGAGTGAGCCAAATGCCGGTAAAACTCTATCAGAAACGGTCCTCTCCTCTGCAGACCCCTTTAAGCAGGCATCATCCCAGCAAAATCCGTTTTCAGCTCCTGGATCTAACTTTGACGGTCCTTTGCTTGATTATGTGGACCCCTCTCCTAATCCGTTCTCTGCTCCCTCTTCCATTTCACCGGATATCGGGCCGGCTTCTACTCCTCCGGACGATAATCCATTTTCAGCTTCTTCCGGCCCTTCTGAAGGTATAACACCTGACTATCCGGGGAATTCCGCTAATCCTTTTAACGCTCATGCTCCATCTCCTCCGAATACGCCCCCGGAATCTGCTCCCGGGTCCGAAGATCCCTTTTCCGGTCTTACACAACAATCTGCCAGTCCTTTTCCAGAGTTCATTCCACCTGGTATGAATCCGTTTCCGGAACAGGTGCAATCGTCCGGAAAGCAGATGTATTCTTCCGGCTTGCTTGGTTCGATAGGCGCTTCGATAGATGTTGATAAGCTCCTCAGGAACTTTGACGGGGTCGGTGGGAAAGTAAGATCGCTGTTCAGTGATCTGACAAGAGGAAAGAGCCTTATTGAAAGGATGGAGGAATTAAATGACAGTGAAGCTACGGCCGCCGGGCAAAATGGCTCTTCTCCGCTCGATGGGACTGCTTCTATGAATACGCCGTTCCCTGCACCGCAATCCCCTGAACAGGATCCGGTCTTTTCGCCCTCTGGTGGAATAAATGCAGGTCCGGAAGGTCCTGGTACGGGTGGACATGCTGAAGGGTCCCCGTTTGCCGGGACAATGGGGCAGCCTGTTTCCGGAGATATCCGAAAGGTCACGCCTGTATCGGAACCCCTGATGGAGATAAAAGAAGAACACCGGATAGACTTCTCTGACCGGGCCCCGGCTGAAAATGAGAATGTTACAACTCCTGGTCATGCGGATGGTATCTCAAAGACGATCCCTGTGGGGAATCCGGAAAAAGGAACCGGTTCCGATTCACTGGCAGGTGCTTTGCCTGTGAATGAAGGGGATGATTTCCGGAACATAGCTGAAGGCATGGAAGATCTGTCTTCCGGGGAAGGTTCGGTTCATGCAGGAACTTCTTTGGATAATGAACCTGCCCGGACGGAACAAATCTCGGCCGAGGTCCTGGGTCTAAGGACAGAACTTGAAGGAATGCTCTCCCGTTTTGAGGGTGTCGAGGGTAATGTATCCAACCTGTCTGAGACTGTATCCGGTTTTGGTCCGCTCCTGTCATCTGGCAGGGAGAACGAGGAGCTTCTGGCCGGCACTGCAACAAAGGTTGGATCCCTTGACGGGAAAGTGGATATTCTTGAAGATAAGGTGTCCGGCCTTGAGAGTTCACTGGCAGGCGTGCAGTCCGATAATAAGGATATCAGGTCGAGCCTGGCAAGGATCGAAGAGAACATCGGGGAGCTTGTAAGTTCCTACACTGCCCTGCTGGTGCAGGTGCACGAATCTTCCCAGGAGAATGATTCAAGGTTCTCACAAATTGAAAGTGCACTGGATGTACTTGAGCCACTTGAGGCTCGCTTCTGTGCAATCGAGAATGTCCAGGATGAGGCAAGGTCCACGTCCATGGAACTTGCACGGTCGGTCAGCTCCCTGGTGGATGAAATCGGGACAACGTCTTCAGGTCTTAACAATCTTAAGGAGAGCTGTGAAATAAGGCAGGACAAACTCGAGGAAAACCTCGGTTCTGTTACCGAGTATCTGGATTCCGAACTCACAAAGGTCGGTGCACGCAGTTATAAAGGATTTGGCAATAATGTGCATCTTTCCAATATAACGAAAAATTCAACCAATATGAAACTCTGCATGGAATGGCTTGAATTCCTGATGGGCCTTGTAGGCAGGAACAATCTCCCTGACATATTGTCCTACTACGAGGAACTCAGCTGGATCACCGAGCAGGTCAGGTCGGAGTTGCTGCACTATGCTGAAGGCATTGATTTCTACATGGAAAAACCGGACTGGAAACTCACTCCCGATGACCATGTCAAGTCGATCTGGTTCATTGAGAGCCTTGCAGGGATGAAGGTTGACAAGAACAGGCTTTCTGTCATTGACCGTGACATCGAGAAGGTCAAGAAAGGCACCGAGATATACGGTATTTAAGTTTGCTTAAAAAAAGATCTCTTTTTCAGATGACTATAAAAAATAAATGTTTGTGAACCATCCGGGTTCACAAATAACTGGCTTTTCTTTTTTACCAGTCTTGTTGTTCACAAAACTTATTTTATGCTGTTTCTGCTACGTAGTTTTCGGTGGTCTGGTGGGTTTTCCCTGACAGTTCCAGGGTCGCGTTTGCCAGCATTATCTGGCTGAGAGGTGCTGTTATGAGCAAGCCTATCAGCAGTGCGATTGCACCGATCACGTTGAGTACTGCTATTATCACGTAAAGTATCAGGCTTTCCACCGGGTTCTCCTTCACGATCTCAAATGTCTCCTTGACGGCATCGACACCACTGTATCCTTTGATAACAAGCAGGGGCAGACCGAAGATGAAAACGATACCTACTATGGTGCTCAGGATCGAGTGTATCTGCCCGGCTATTCCCAGAACGACCAGGTATATCAGCATATATATCCAGCTTCGGATAAAGTTGCCATTCCTGAAACCCTCGAACACATCGTTGATCTCGACTGGCTCTTTCCTTGCTCCCTTCACGGCCATGTATGTAAAGCCATACGCAAGGGGAGCTATCGTCACTATCAATATTGAACCGACAAAAGCGATCAATGCAGCGACTGCATAAGTAACAATATTGTCTTTCTGGAAATCCCAGGAATTTTTCAATAAACCTTCATAATCCATTATAAACCACATCCTTAAATTGGTTATATAAGTGCTCACATGGAAAGTATATATACTTTTTGAATTTTTAAAGCAAAAAAAGAAGAAAAAATGACGCACGATGCGCCATTAAGTTTGTGTTTAGAACCTTACGTTCATGTCAGCAATCATCTGCTGGCTTGCGGTGTCAACAACTTTGACGTTGACCGTTGAGCCTGAAGTTGCGACATCTTTGAGTTCAGTGGCAGCTACAGCTTCTACGTTATTCTTTGTACCTAGTGTAAGAGTTGCATTGTTGCTATCGTTGTATAAATACACTGTCTTACCTGCAGCAAATTCGTAATCTGTAGCTAATGCTGAAGACTCGACAGTGGTTCCGTCAACTACTATTCTCGAATTGCTGAAATAGAAGTTGTCTCCGCCCTGATGTTCCAGTTTGATTGTCTTGTTGTCTATTGTTTCAGCGCTCGCTCTCAAGCTAGCCTGTGGTGCCTGTTCTGGTGGTCCCATGCCGAATACGAATGCTGCAATAACTGCAGCAAGGATGACAGTGATTGCGACCATCAGGATTACGCCGATGACCGGTGATACTGCATCCTCTTCCTTTAGGAATTGGTTTGCTTTACTCATGTTCTGTTCCTCTCTCATTCAAAAGTCTACACTTTTCTTTGCTTTTTTTTCTGGACTACTTTTTCAAGCTTCTTTGTCCACATTTTATCATCGAGGTCGGTATATTCGCACTCGAGATAATGTTGCACTGCCATACTCAGAGCTTCTTTTGTAGACGACTCATTGCATTTCTTCTTGAGGGCCGCCAGTTCATCCTCTGTGAGTACGGTTTGTGCATGTACGATTTTTACCATTGTTTCGCCTGAGTGTTCGACTTTGAATCATTTGATGAGCACTGTTGCTCAATCATCATCATCATTATAATAATAATGTAATTTCTATAAATAGTTTTTTGCTAATGATGAATGAGCTTTATGCCTCTATATGGATATGGAGTTTATTTTATATTAATCTTATTATATTCACAGAGAACTAAATCTTGCTTATAATCCTATGATCTGCTTTGCTCATCAAAGCTGCCACTCTGTATTTAAGTTGTATTTCCATTTATATTTATATTTAGAGTAGATATCTTGCTCTTTCTTTGTTTATCCATGTTTTTATCGGAGTTACTCCTTAGAGCCTGTTATACGAAGATATCTCTATCATGGCAAAATCAGAAATACAACTTGACATATTATACATGCAAGTAATCTCATTGTTTGTAACTAAGAAGGAAATATCATGGTTCCCAGTCGTTTTATAATCACAGTCATTGGTGCCGATAAGGTTGGTATCGTCGCAGGCGTTACCAGGGTGATGGCAGATTTCTCTGCCAACATTGTGGACATCAGCCAGACCATCATGGAAGACCTGTTCACGATGATCATGCTCGCGGAAGTAAAAGAGGACAACTTCGATCTTGCGGCGTTCCAGAAGACCATGTCTGAAAAAGGTCATGAGCTCGGCGTCGAAGTAAGAGTGCAGCATGAAGACACTTTCCGTTTCATGCACAGGATATAACGGAGGGCTACCTGTGTTTATTCATCTGGAAGAGATCGTTGAGACCATCAAGATGGTGACCAACGAGAATCTTGATATCAGGACCGTGACCATGGGGATCAGCCTGCGTGACTGCAGCAACCCTGACATAGACATCCTGAACGAGAATATCTACAACAAGATAACCACATACGCACGCGATCTCGTGAAAACCACGGACGAGGTAGAGAACCTGTACGGCATACCCATAATCAACAAAAGGATCTCAGTGACTCCCATCGCAGTCGTTGCCGAAAGCTGTGATGTGCCTGATCTGACCTCCGTGGCCATGACACTGGACAGGGCTGCCGAGGATGTGGGAATAGATTTCATAGGAGGTTTCAGTGCCCTGGTACAGAAAGGTATGACGCCTGGTGATATGAGACTTATACAATCGATACCCAAATCACTCTCGAGCACAAAAAAGGTCTGCTCCTCTGTCAATGTTGCAACAACCAAAGCCGGGATAAATATGGATGCTGTGGCACTCATGGGCAGGATAGTCAAAGAAACAGCAGAGATGACCCGGGACCAGGGCGGCATCGGCTGTGCAAAACTCGTAGTCTTTGCAAACGCCCCGGATGACAACCCCTTCATGGCAGGAGCATTCCATGGCATCGGCGAGCCTGAATGTACTATCAATGTGGGTGTGAGCGGTCCCGGAGTTGTGAACTCAGCAGTAAGGGCGCTGGAGGATCCCTCACTTGGCGACATATCCGAGTGCATCAAGAAGACAGCGTTCAAGATAACCCGCATGGGAGAGGTCATCGGAAAAGAGGTTGCAAAACGTCTGGATGCGAATTTCGGCGTACTTGACCTGTCCCTTGCCCCGACACCTGCCATAGGTGACAGCGTAGCTTCAATACTTGAGGCAATGGGCCTGGAGAGCTGCGGCACACACGGCACCACTGCTGCACTGGCCCTCTTGAACGACGCTGTCAAAAAAGGCGGAGCTATGGCATCTTCTTCAGTCGGCGGCCTGAGCGGGGCCTTCATCCCTGTAAGCGAGGACGAGGGTATGATCAGGGCGGTTAGGAGGGGTTCGCTCAGTCTGGATAAGCTGGAGGCTATGACCAGCGTATGCTCTGTAGGTCTGGATATGATCGCAGTTCCGGGTGACACGCCTGCATCAACCATATCAGCCATCATTGCAGATGAGATGGCAATTGGTATGGTAAATAAGAAAACAACTGCCGTGCGTATCATCCCTGCTCCTGGGAAGGTCGTAGGGGACACACTGGAGTTCGGAGGCTTGCTGGGCACAGCACCTGTAATGGCCGTTAATGGTTTCAGTTCGGAGAAGTTCATTGGCAGGGGTGGAAGGATACCCGCACCGATACATGCATTGACAAACTGAGAAAATTATGCCCGAAACTATGTCAGGACAAGGTAATATGAAACTGGAGGAATGAACAATGATCATAACTCTCATAGGTATGCCGGGTGCAGGCAAGAGTTCCGTAGGTAAAGCACTTGCCAGGCATCTGGATTACTGCTTCATTGACACTGACACCCTGATCCGGGAGCATTCGGGAAAAGCACTTCAGAAGCTCATAGACGAAAAGGGGGACTTTGCTTTAATAGAAGTGGAAGAGGAATGTATCCTCTCTCTTGAGCTGCAGGACAATTGTATTATCTCCACGGGCGGCAGTGTGATCTATTCTGAAAAGGCCATGTACTTCCTGCAGGGCCGGTCGTGTATAATCTTTCTGGATGTGCCGTTCGGCATAATCAAGAACCGATTGTCCAACATCGACACACGGGGAGTCGTCGGTTTAAAGAGTAAAGGACTGTATCAGCTTTATAAAGAGAGGTCCCGTATCTATGCGGATTTTGCTGATATCAGGATCAGGGTCAAAGGAAAGAACAAGATCCGGGATGTTATGGAGAAAATAGTGGCACGTACATCTGTTGAGCCCTGCATGTCAGACGATATTTGATCTCACTTAAATTTGCTTTTTGCATGCAAACCTGTTAATTCTTTTTTTTCTCGCTGTTTGTTTTCCACCATATCTTCACTCTGGTTGACCTGGAATGATATTTGAAGTTCCCGTTCTCTCTTTCAAGCTTATGCTCCAGATAATCCGACAGTGTTTTCCTCTGCATGTTAGTAGCCAGTGAAAAATGGCTTGACAGGTTGTTCACGGCCTCGTCTATTGTCGGATAATTTTCCGTATGTTCCAGTTTAAAAGTCTGCATGTCAGGATAGATGCCCATATTGTAAAGTACATTATAGAGCACATCACACTTCGGATTGGGGAAATACTCCGATCCATGTAGCTCGGGCCATATCTCCCGGGAGAAGCTGTCCCATGTGGTATCGCCTGCGAACCAATAAAGATATATGTATCCGCAGGACACTGCTTGCATGTCTTCGATAGCCTTGCGGATGTCGGGCATTCCTAGGGAAAATGATGCGATAATGACATCGTACGGACCATCGAGATCTTTTTCAGTGTCGATATCTTCCCACCTTTTTCTGATAACGGTGATATTATCGCTCCCCTGCTCTTCAATGTTCTCCTGTAGTACCTCGACCATACCGGAGGATGGCTCCACAGCAGTCACATAGCTGACCTTTTCTGAGATGGGTATTGCAAGTGACCCCGGACCTGCACCAATATCAAGCACTTTTGAATCTGGTGTGATACTCAGGGATGCGATGGTTATTCTTGCCCTTTTCTGTCCGTCCTTCTGTGACATCTCCCAGAACCTTTTTGCATTCTCCTTATCTTCCCATATAGAGGCGCATTCTTTTTTGTTTCCGCTCTCGAGATGTTTTCGCATCTGCTCTGCCCAAACATCGTTCCAGTCTATATCCTGCGCATTCATCTTCAGTTCCTTCCCGGTTTTTATGTTTTTTTTCAGTTAGGCTGTGTGGGTGGGGATAACAACTGCAACGTCCATGTAATTCTGTATCGTTACCGGGACGCCATAAACCTCCTGTATGATCTGCGGTGTTATATCTGCCATGGTGCCGGCTGCGAAGATGGTGCCGTTCTTCAGGAAGAGGAATTTATCAGAGTATCTGAGGGCAAGGTTTAGGTCATGCATGGTCATGATCGCGGACACGTTTTCCTTTCTGACGACCTCACGGACGGTGTCCAGTATCTCCAGCTGGTTTCTGAGGTCGAGACTGCTGGTAGGCTCATCCAGCAGAAGCAGTTTCGGGTTCTGTGCGATCGCACGTGCGATACCCACTTTCTGAAGCTCGCCTCCGCTGAGTTCGTCAATGTACCTCAGAGCCATGTCCTCCAGATGCAGTTTTTTGATCGTTGCTTCCACAAGCATAACATCCTCGGGGGTTATGTTCCATTTCATGTGGGGCATCCTGCCAAGCAGGACCGCATCAAAGGCTGTCAATCTGGCAGGCTCGCAGCGCTGAGGCACGTATCCCATACGCCTTGCGACCTCTATCTGTTCGAGTTTGAGCACATCCTCTTTATCTACAAGTATGGTGCCGCTTTTGGGTTTGAGGATGGCGTTCATACATTTGAGGAGTGTTGTCTTTCCCACACCGTTTGGTCCGAGTATTGATAATATCTCGTTCTTCTCCAGGTGGAACCTGATATCCTTCAATACTTCCTTACTTTTATACTGGAATTCTATTCCGTTCACTTCTAATATCATATTCGTTTCCCCCTGAGTATAAGGTAAATAAATGTAGGTGCACCTAAAAACGATGTGAGAACAGCAACCGGTAACTGGTAAGGCTGCATCAGCACCCGGGCAGCTGTGTCTGCAGAAAGCAGAAGCAGTGAACCTATGACAATACTTCCTGTTATCAGGAAACGGTGGTCGTCACCTATGATTCTGCGCGCCATGTGCGGGCATATCAGTCCCACAAACCCTATCACTCCCAAAAATGCTACTATGATGGCAGTAACAAAGGATGCGCACATCATGCCCCAGAGCCTTACCTTCTCAACATTGACTCCAAGACCTTTTGCAGTTTCATCACCTGCATCGATTGCGTTATACTTCCAGCGGTTTAATGTGAAGTAGATGATGGAAGCCGCTACTATTACAGTAATAAGTATCAGCTCATCCCAGCTCGCTCTGGATGTGTCTCCAAAGGTCCAGAACACCATGGACGCCAGCTGCACATCATCAGCAAAGTACTGCAGGAACATGGTACCGGCTGTGAACAGTGAACCCATTGCCACTCCTACAAGTATCATCACCTCGGGACTTGTTCCTCTTATCCTCGAAAATGCCAGGATGACCAGTGTGACCAGCATGGCAAAAACGAATGCTGCTATGGTGGTTACATAAGGGCTGTTTATGGTCACTGCATCGCCTAGCTGGCTGCTGGTGCTGCCTGCTCCCAGTATGATGACCGAGAACGCTGCCCCGAAGGCTGCAGCATTGGAGATGCCGAGTGTGAAAGGGGAGCCCAGGGGATTGCGCAGTATGGATTGCATGACCACGCCGGCAACTGCCAGGCCTGCACCGGCAACAATTGCTGTAAGGACCTGAGGCAGCCGCACATTCCATATGATGCTGTCCAGTGTTACGGATACGCTCTGTCCTGCAAGGGTCCTGATGACATCTGCCGGGGGGATATCCGCGGATCCTGTGGAGATGGACAGCACTGTTATTACAAGCAGAAGCGCTATGCCGGCAAGTATCAATGTTAGCTTTCTGCCGGTATGTTCCCTGTACCTGCGGGCGATCTCTCCTTTTTCACTGTTCATTCTCTGTAACCTTCTGATCTGATATCCGGAAAAAGATCCTCTGTGGTCCTCTCAGACATCCATCTTTGTAAAAGCAGGGACTGAGAAGGTATTGATCATTTCCTCGTACACCTGCCGGCCCGCTTCCTCATCACCCCTGCCGACCAGGAACGTATAGATATCGATGGTCTTGTCTTCCAGGTCTACATCCCCGAACCTTTCAGGATGAAGTATCTTACCTGCAAAATAGGCGTTAGCAAGCACCGAACCATGGTTCTGGTTGTACCAGTTGTAGGGCAGTACCCCATATACTTCTCCATTCTTCACTGCTGTGAGCTTCCTGTAGGATGCATCATTCTGCAGCTGGTACAGAGCACTTGACTTGTCTTCGGACTGTGTTGTCGAAAGATCAACAAATATTATCTCCGGGTCCCATCCGAGTATGCTCTCTTTGGAAACCTCAGCAGTGCTCAGGTCCTTTGGATCATGTGCCACATTCCTTGCATTGGTGAAAAGGAAAGGAGGGTAGGTCGGCTCTGTTGACCGGAATCCGTGAGGTCCTGAGCGGGCTATGCCACCTACGTAACATGTTATCTTATCTTCATCCGGAACATCCATGGTACGTTCATTAAGATCTGCAATGGTTGTCTCAAAGAAGGAAACGACCTCTTCGGCACGGTTCTCTTTACCTATGACCTGACCCATTATGCGGAGTGCCTGGTACATGTCATCCCTGTTGTTGACCATGTCTCCATAGTTGAGAGCTACCACTGGGATGCCTGTCTTTTTCTGCAGTTCGGCAGGGTCATATCCCGAAGCTGAGTACATCTTGAAGATCACCTGTGGCCTGGGGTCGAGTGTCAGTATCTTTTCCGGGTTATCGTTGCCCCTGAATTCTCCGAAAACGGAGTACTGTTTGAACCCGGGGTTTGCAATTGCATAGGGCCTGGGGTCGTATTTATCTTCCCTGGTCTCGATGCTGTCCACAGCAACGATCCTGTCCTGTGCTTCCAGATAAGTGAGGTATCTAAGGGCTCCTGAGCCGGAACATATGACATATTCAGGTGAAACCGGTACTTCCACGGTTCTGCCAAGGGCATCTGTGATCGTAATTGTGTCAGCAGCTGTGTCTGTTGTCTGCCTGGTTGAAGTCCCTCCCATGCAGCCTGCAACGAGTATTGAGGCAACTAATAGTATGAAGGGGATTGTCACTTTCTTTTTGTCCAGCTCCATGCGTACTTCTCCGGTTTCTGAAATGTATGTGTAACTGTGTACGCATGGTATTAATATATTACTGTTTTGTAACACTAGATAGGATGATTTGTAACATTTATCTTAAAAAAACATGTCCGGAATGAAGCTATATGTTAATATTGAACGCTGATCTGGTGCTTCGATCCTATTGCGCCTGGCCGGCGTGTGGAACTTATGAATAGTATACGCTCAAAGCAGCCGGAAATTGTAAGTAAGGATCAGGAATTAAAAGAGCCGGGAATCATCTCAGCTCTCTTCAGGCGGGAATGTATCTCTTTACCATCCTCTGGAGTATTCTTCATAACACGGGATACAGATATATTCTCCGTCCTGTACTCTGGCACGTGATTCTGCCATCATTTCCCCACATTTTGCACATTTGACAGAGTTGAATATCCTTGCCTTCTTCGGAATGTCCACATCAACGAACTTTAGATCAAACATTTCCCGGACAGGCGTTTCTCTCATGGTCCGGGATATTCCATCCATACGTTGCCTGAACTCCTTTGTTTCTTCTTCTGTTGCCGTACCTGACATCACCTTGGGACGCAGGCTGCTGACCTTCGGGTCGATAGCATCGATATTGAAACTTGCCTTGAGTGCGATCCTGACGGCTTTGTTGCTATCCCTGCATATGAATGTGAATACCTGTTTTGCATGGTCGCGATAGATAAGGTTACCTTTGCCGATGGTGCATCCGGTGAGAACCTGCACTGCATCCACTCCGCATGCATCATTCTCTACGATTGTGACGAGTTCCTCGTCGACATCTCTATCGGTTTCCAGTTCCTCGATTCCTGCTTTCGCAGCTATGTAGCCTATAGTGAGTCCGGGGCAGACATGGCCATGGAATTTTGCGGCTTCTTCAAAGGTGGGTATTTGTGTTTTCTTGGTTTCTGTTGGGCATTCGGGCATTATTATCACAGGGATTTAAAGCAGGTATTACTTTTAATATTTTTCGTGTGATTTATTTTTACGTATGTAGTGAGAAGTCTGATAAATTCCTTTAATTCAAAAATATATTCCTGTTAAAAAGCACTCTTAAGGATTATTTCAATGAATATGTTTAAAATGCCTGCATTCAGTTAATTAGGCAAGCAGCAAAATTCGCCAGATATGAATGAATTAAGACTTACCCATTTTAAATATGTCTGTATACAAACTTCTTTGGTGGACTCGGCGGGTCTATTCTCCAAAAGTTGATAGTTACCATAAAAATATTATTGATACCTTGGGTAATAATTGTGCCTGCTGGGTTTGGGCTATAGATACTGATTTCAGCAGGATTTCTACAGAGCCGGAAAGTATAGTACTTTTCTGAGGGGCTTGAAAAGGATTAGATTCAGGTATATTAAAACATATGACAAGTTATTTAAACAAGAGGTGCAATCTATGGCATATGCAGAAAGAGAATCTCAAGTATGTCTCTTCAGGAAAGGCTAAGGACATCTATGAAAACTCAAGCGGGAACCTCGTTTTTGAATTTACTGACAGGGTAACTGCTTTTGATGGCAAGAAGAAATCGGAATACGATGAAAAAGGAGAAATTACGTGCAAAATAGCGGAATACTGGTTTAAGATAATGGAAGAAAATGGTATTCCTACGCACTACATTGAATGCCCTACACCAACAAGCATGCTCGTCAAACGTCTGGACATAGTGCCTGTCGAGGTCATCTGGCGAAATTACGTTGCAGGCTCTCTTTTGCGCAGATATTTGGCAGGCGACATTACACTTCCCCAAGGCGTGGGAACAGAAGAAGGTTCGCCAATACCCGGCGGAATGATAGAGTTCACCACTAAGTTCGAAGCCGTGGACCGACCAGTAGACACAGACGAAATACTGTCCAATGGCTGGTTAAGTGAAAAGGAAATAGAATATATAACAGACCTTACAAAAAGAATAAATAATATAATGAGCCAGGAACTGGCTTCCAGTGGTATAATACTGGCAGATTTCAAGGTAGAATATGGTAGAACTCCTGATGGTGAAATAATCCTTGCTGATGAAGTGGGTACCCCGGATGGATGTCGTTTCTGGAAAGGGGATGATTTTGAGAAAGGGGTTATAACGAGTCTTGACAAAGATGTGTTTAGAAAAAGCATCGGAAACCTTACCGTTGCTTACAGGGAACTTTTCAGCAAGTTACAGAGAACCAATATCTGAAACATAATACCAGACAACCATATTTGAGGAGATCCTTATGGAGAATCTGAATGGTAATTCTTTAGAAGAACTGCTTATATGGGTCATAAGTGTCGATCGACGTCTGGTACTACTGGAGGCCATGAAAGATCATACTATCATCAAGGCCTCCGATATCGCCCATGAAACAAAGAGATCGACACAGAATATAAGTCGTGCTTTGAAAGAGTTCGAGGATAAGGATATGATAAAATGTCTTACTCCTGAAAAAGCAACCTGGAAAAAATATGTTTTAACGAGCACGGGAAAAGAAATATTGAAGAAGATGGAAAATGAATATTATGATTGATATTCATCTTTTCCTTAACATACTTTGAGTTACTACTGATTGCACCTGAATCTATTCGAACAGGCTGAGTGCATCCTTCTCTACTTTATCTACAAGTTCTTTTCTATGTTCCGCCAGTTTTGCTTCCAGTTTCTTATCAGTGACTGCCATTATCTGAGCAGCGAGAATGCCTGCATTGTCGCCCCTGCCGATGCCCACACATGCAACCGGGATACCCGGAGGCATCTGAACGATTGAGAGCAGAGAATCATTTCCATCAAGCTCGGCATTCACAGGAACTCCGATAACCGGCTTTGTTGTGTGTGCTGCCACCACACCGGGAAGATGTGCTGCGAGCCCTGCCACAGCTATGAAGGCCTTGACATCGTTCTTATGAGCTTCTTCGATAATCTCAATTACCCTGCCGGGCGTTCTGTGTGCTGATGCAACTGTAATTGCATAATCGATTCCGAATTTATCGAAAATACCTATCGTTTTTTTTGCTATATCCCTGTCTGATTTGCTTCCTAGTATTACCACTACATCAGTCATCGGCTCACCTTTTAATTCCATAATATGGAAGTATATGCAAATATATGATGGCATATTTAAACATATGCATATTCCTGTAATCTTGGACGCTCTTATTTGTCATAAACTCCTCTCTAGACTCATATGTTGCAATAATTTTAAATAATTTGTCATAATTACTCATAGCAGGTGTGATTCAAATATGAGATCAAAGATTGAATTTCCAAAAGTTATGTGCACACAGCACCCGGATTCAGTGTCAAAGTACATCTCTACCCAGGAGGAGATCACATAAGCCATTGAAGCTGTCACACGATATGGCTGTGATGAATACATGCCTGACTACGAAGGAAAGACCACACCATATCATCAAAATGTCCAGATCGTATCAAAGCTCATTGAGGAAACCGGATCCATTCCTGGCCGGGATGTATTCATCACCCCCAGAGCGCCAAGTGCAGTTCACGAAAACAGGTTCAGACAGCTTATGGTTATGATGTCTGTTGCTGAAGCCAACTACAACGCCTGTGAATATTCAGACATTCAGGCAATTTCTGAGGTGGTACATCCCATGACAAGTACTATCAAAGAGATCACAGAGGCGCAGCAACATATGATAGACGTAAGTCAATTAGCCAAAAAGGAATTCAATTTCGAAATGGAGCCTCCGCGTATAATACCTTTGATCGAAGATGCACCTGGCCTCCTGAATGCAAAGGACATTATTTACAACACGATACTCGGCTGCCAGGAACAGTTCAATGATACATTTGAAAGGTACAGGGTATTTATCGGAAAATCCGACTCTGCACTCACATTTGGCCATGTTGCAAGTACTCTCTCATGTAAATATGCCATAAGTACCCTGCATGAATTAGAGACAGGAATGGATACAAAGATAGGTATCATATTCGGAGGGGGTGCCCTTCCCTTCAGGGGACATGTGACCCTTAAGAATGCCGAGAAATTTTTCGAAGAATACCGTGGGATAGACACTCTGACACTCCAGTCCGGCTTGAGATACGACCATGAAAAAGGAGATGCAGAGAGTTTAGTGAAACTGGCTAAAAACAAACTCTCAGCACATCCTAATGAGTTCTCAGATGATGAAAAAGAAGAGCTCATCAACATTATAGCAATATTCGGTGCCCGGTACAACAGAGCAATGAAAAGTGTAGCACCGGTTGTGAACAGTATATCGGATCTTCTTCCCCAGCAGCGTGATCGTCTGACACGTGGCGGAAAGACCGGATATTCGAGGGATGCACCTGATATAGCACAGATATCCTGTCTTTGCCGCAGTGATATCAAAAAGGAACTTGAAGCTTGCATGCCTTCAAAGGATCTTGACCTACCACGGGCTATCAAGTTCACAGGTGCATTTTATTCGATAGGCCTGCCTCCCGAGATAATCGGAACAGGATGTGCTATAGCGGATGTAAAGGAAAAGATGGGCGAAAACGCTTGTGAGCGATTACTGACAAAATATTTCCCTTCTCTGCGGTCAGATCTAAAGTTTGCCTTTGATTACCTGGATATGAGCACGGCATCTAAATTCCTGCCAAAGGATTTCATGGAATCTGTTTCTCAGGATGTTGAAATACTGAGGGAGATATTCGATTTGGAAAACACATGCAACCCTTCCTATGAGATCCTGCTTGAGATGATGCCGGCAGGGGTTCTATTGGCAGACAACGGTGCCTGTGATACGGATCAGGAACTGTTGCAGCTCGCACAGTCAACGCTTTTAAAAATGGGAAAAATTCGAAAGTCACTGGGATGATCATGAAAAGAGCAATGTTGGTACTCGAAGACGGCACTACGATATATGGAAGAGGTTTCGGGGCAGTAGGTGAAACCTACGGGGAACTGGTGTTCAATACAAGTATGACTGGCTATGTGGAGTCACTTACAGATCCCTCTTATACCGGACAGATACTCATGTCGACATATCCGCTGGTCGGAAATTACGGAGTATGCAATGAGGACTACGAGTCAGACAGCATAAAGGCAAGTGGTTTTGTTGTGAAAGAGCTCTGCAAGACCCCAAGTAACTGGAGGTCGCAGATGGACCTTGACACATTCATGGAACAGAACGGTGTCCCGGGAATAGAAGGAGTGGATACCAGAGAATTGACGAAAAGGATTCGTGAACATGGCACATTGAAATGCAGGATAGCTGTGTACGGAAATGAAGAGCCTGACATAGACTCTCTGATACAGAGAACGATCGCACAACCCGGGATCTCAGAGTGCGAGGTCGTAGACCGGGTGTCCACCAGGACATACAAAAGGGTCTATGACGGACAGGGTCCTGAGATTGTGGTCATTGACTGTGGGATAAAGAACAGCATAATCGAACAGCTCAAGGCTAGGAATGCAGGCGTGTTACTTGTTCCATTCAATTCCACTTCCGGTGAAATACTGAATGCCGGACCTGATGCTGTCCTGATATCGAACGGACCAGGGGATCCATCTACATTGAAGCATACTATAGCCACCGCGAGAGAACTGGTAGGGAGAGTACCATTGTTCGGGATATGTCTTGGACATCAGATTATCTCTCTTGCATTGGGTGCAAAGACATACAAGTTAAAGTTCGGACATCGTGGTGCCAATCATCCAGTGATCGACTGTGAGACCGGTCGGGTATTCATTACATCCCAGAACCATGGGTTTGCTGTGGACAAAGACTCTCTTGAGGGGACAGGACTTGAGATCACGATGTTAAATCCAAATGACTGGACCGTAGAAGGTATCAGGCACAGAGAGCTCAATATCCATTCGATCCAGTTCCATCCGGAAGCCGGACCTGGTCCGCATGATACACACAACTTGTTCGACAATATGATGACAATAATAAACAGGAGTGTTAGCAGGTAATGCCAAAGAGAGATGATTTGAAAAAGATAATGATAATCGGTGCTGGTCCAATTGTCATAGGTCAGGCATGTGAGTTCGATTATTCAGGAAGCCAGGCATGTAAGGCTCTCAAAGAAGAAGGATACGAAGTGGTCCTTGTAAACTCCAATCCTGCTACGATCATGACAGATCCTGAACTTTCCGACCGTACCTATATTGAACCACTAACTTCAGATATACTTGAGAAGATCATAGAAAAAGAGAGGCCATGTGCAATACTGCCGACCCTTGGAGGACAGACGGCCCTCAACCTTGTCTCAGAACTCGCAGAATCCGGTATACTTGAAAGCTATGATGTCGAACTTATCGGGGCGAATCTAGAGGCGATCGAAAAGGCAGAGGACAGACTCAAATTCAAGGAAGCTCTGCAAAAGATAGGAGTTGCTGTCCCAAGAAGTGCAATTGCTTCAAGTGTCAAAAGTGCAATTTTGATTGCAGAAGAAATTGGTTATCCTGTAATCATCAGGCCTGCATATACTCTGGGAGGTGCAGGTGGTGGGATTGCATATAGTCTGGAAGAATTGAAAAACATTGTAGAGCTTGGGATAAATTACAGCAGAATCAATCAGGTACTTATTGAAGAATCGGTTTTGGGTTGGAAGGAGTATGAACTGGAAGTAATGCGGGATAGTGCCGATAATGTGGTCATAATATGCAGCATTGAGAATATGGACCCAATGGGGGTACATACAGGCGATAGCATAACTGTAGCACCAGTCCAGACCCTTTCGGACCGTGAATATCAGTCTTTGCGGGACGCCTCACTGAAGATAATAAGGGAGATTGGTGTAGATACCGGTGGTTCCAATATCCAGTTTGCAGTGAACCCGACTGACGGAAGGTTTGTAGCTATTGAAATGAATCCAAGGGTTTCGCGCTCTTCTGCTCTGGCATCGAAAGCTACTGGGTTCCCGATTGCAAAGATAGCTGCAAAACTGGCTGTGGGGCTGACACTGCCCGAGATACCAAATGATATTACCAGAGAGACACCTGCATCTTTTGAACCTACCATCGATTATGTCGTTGTAAAGATACCTAAGTTTGCGTTTGAAAAGTTCCCTGGTTCTGATGAGATACTGACAACTCAGATGAAATCCGTGGGCGAAGTGATGGCAATTGGAAGAACATTTGAAGAGGCTCTTCAAAAAGCTGTCAGATCCCTTGAGAACAATACATATGGACTCTTTGTTGACAAGTTTGAAAAATTCTCATTGGAAGAGATCGAGACATATCTGTCTGTCCCTAACAGTGAGCGTCTTTTCTGTATCGCGTCTGCCGTAAGGAAGGGCATGGAAGTAAGTCAGATCACTAAGATCACGGGAATCGACCTCTGGTTTATACATAAGATCAATAATATTGTAGAAATGGAAAAGAAGATTTCTGCATATACCATGCATAACCTGCCTGCACAACTCCTGGAAGATGCAAAGACAATGGGTTTTTCTGATATACGTATCGGACAACTGACAGGATCAGGGGAGAAGGATATCAGAAAGTTAAGGCAGGAGCTGGAAATCATACCATCGTATAAGATGGTAGATACATGTGCTGCCGAATTCGATGCCAAAACCCCCTATATGTACTCGACATATGAGGAATGTGATGATGATGAACCATCCCGAAACAAATCAAAAATTGCAATAATCGGAAGCGGACCAAACCGTATAGGGCAGGGGATAGAGTTCGACTACTGTTGCGTTCATGCCTGTTATGCTTTGCGTGAACTTGGCATTGAAACTGTGATGATAAACTGTAATCCTGAGACAGTCAGTACGGATTATGATACCTCTGATAGACTGTATTTCGAACCTCTCACACTGGAAGATATCCTGAATGTGCTGGAAAGGGAGCGGGTTGCAGGAGTGATCATCCAGTTTGGCGGGCAAACACCTTTGAACCTTGCAAAGGGTCTTGAAGACAACGGGATTCCCATAATTGGTACGTCATTGAACAGTATTGATATAACGGAGGACAGGGAAAAGTTCAGTCTCATAACAGGTAAACTGAATATACCTACCCCGTCACACGGAATGGCCTCGTCTGTTGAGAGGGCGGTGCAGGTTGCTGGGATAGTTATTTCAGTGCTTCTGATAGCGGACTGATACTCATAGACAGATATCTGGAGAATGCTATTGAGATAGATGTAGATGCGATCAGTGATGGAAAGGACATGTATATCGCCGGGATTATGGAACATATTGAAGAAGCAGGTATCCATTCAGGAGATTCAGCCTGTGTCATTCCTCCTCAATCCCTGTCCGATGGAGTGGTCAAGAAGATTAAGCGATACACTCGTGATCTTTCACTTGAATTAAAGGTAAAGGGACTTATAAATATACAATATGTTGTCTGCAATGATGATGTGTACATCCTTGAAGCGAATCCAAGGGCCAGCCGTACAGTTCCTTTTGTGAGTAAAGTGACAGGTCTGGCCATCGCAAAGATAGCTACCAAGGTAATGACAGGGGCGAATCTCGAAGACTTTGATCTTATTGAAAAAGAAATAGGCCATGTGGCTGTAAAAGAGTCTGTATTCCCATTCATAAAGCTCAAAGGCTCAGATAGCCTTCTCGGACCGGAAATGAAAAGCACAGGTGAGGTCATGGGAGTCGATAGCTCCTTTGAGACAGCATACTATAAAGCGCAGTTAGCAGCAAACTCCCCGCTTCCAGCTGAAGGAACCATATTCGTTTCAGTCGAAGATGATGAGATAGTAAATATCATCTCGGAGATTGAAAACTTACAAAGACTGCGATTCAGGATAGTAACTGATTCCAGAGTCAACCGAATGCTGGAGGAATATGGATTACACACTGACCTTATTTCAAAGAATAACAATGATGATTTACATCTTATCTTAAAATTGATGTCCTCAGATGTTGATCTGATAATTAATACAATCAAAAATCAAAATGCAGGATCTGATAATACTATCATACGCCTGGTTGCAATTGATTTCAATATTCCGTACATAACAACGGTATCCGGGTTCAAAACAGCAGTCCGGTCAATAGTTAAAACGGACAGACAGGTTCTAGGCATAAAATCACTGCAAGAATTAGAGGTTAAATGATCCGAATCCGAAAACTACAGAAACAAGGATTATAACTGGAAAGATGATTTCAAAGGTCTTAGATATATACAACGAATCTGCCAAAAATCAAAAAAGAGCCTTTGGAGAAAGCATGACAAGTAATATTAATACAAGCTGTACTCACAGAATACTTAAAGAATATGACCAGGAAGACCTTACAATTGCTACTGTATGTTCCCATACGAGCCTACAGATATTCCATGGGGCAAAAAAGGAAGGGCTGAAGACACTTGGTATATGCATAGGAAAACCACCACGGTTTTATGATGCATTTCCTCTTGCAAAACCAGACTGTTTCATGTCAGTCAATTCTTACAAAGAGATTCTTGAGCGAACAGATGAACTGGCAAAGAAAAATGTGATTATAATCCCGCATGGATCTTTTGTGGAATATCTGGGTGCGTCAAAGTTTGCAAATATTAGGCTTCCAACTTTTGGTAATCGCAAAGTACTTGAATGGGAATCAGACAGACGAATGGAACGCAAATGGCTTGAAGAGGCAGGTGTGCCTATGCCACGTAAGATCCAGAGACCTGAAGATATCAAGGGTCCTGTGATGGTTAAATATCATGGGGCTAAAGGTGGAAAAGGTTTTTTCGTTGCTAAAAATATCTCGGATTTCAATGCGAGAATCGACTCTAAAGAGATTTATGATCTGCAGGAGTTTGTTCTTGGGACCAGGTACTATCTGCATTACTTCTATTCTCCGCTTTCCACTGACGGTTACAGATTGAGTCAGGGTAAACTTGAACTGACAGGAATGGACAGGCGGGTGGAATCGAATGCCGATGAGATTTTTAGATTAGGGTCTCCCACAGAGTTAGAGAAAGCAGGAATTCAACCCACATTTGTGGTCACAGGAAACGTTCCTCTTGTGTTAAGGGAGTCACTGCTCCCCAAGGTATTTGAAATGGGAGAGAAAGTTGTCGAAAAGTCCATAGAACTCTTTGGAGGGCTTATCGGCTCATTCTGTCTTGAAACTGTTCTCACCGATGAGCTTGAATTCAGAGTTTTTGAGATATCTGCCAGAATAGTTGCCGGTACGAATCCGTACATCAACGGTTCACCATATTCCGAGCTTATCCAGCCAGAGTTGTCCACAGGTCGCAGGATAGCGATTGAGATCAAAAAGGCACGGGATATGGGATGTCTTGAGAAGGTGCTTACGTGAAATCAATTATGTTCAAGAACACACCTGACACAACGGTGATTAAAACTAAATTATCATACCAGATATTTGACTTAAGGTGAGCATATTGAAACTTGAGAAAAAACAAAGGATCCTCAGAAATCAGAAGTACCGCAATATCCGTTCTAGGAACAGGAAGATCAACAGGATCAATCTGTTGATACTTGCTGCAGGATTGTTGTTATTGTTCCTTGGACAATATCAGGTTGCATCCATTCTTATATGGACAGGGGTTGCAATAAGCCTGTATACAATACTAGCAAGTATCCTGGCACGTCGCTCCAAAATGTAACAAGATTTATGATCAGATAATTGGTGGATTGTCCATTGAAAAGAGAAACAAGACTTTGTTATAATCTATTGGTCATGTCCAAAACATCAGATGTAAGCTTATGATATTGAATCATGAAATTAGCAAATGACAATCAATAATAATTATCTTTAAAGGAGAATTTTAGATGAAAGAAATAAGAATACACGGTCGTGGCGGACAGGGTTCGGTCACTGCTGCCGAATTGCTGGCTGTTGCTGCTTTTGCAGACAACAAGTTCAGCCAGGCCTTCCCTGCTTTTGGAGTGGAAAGAAGGGGGGCGCCAGTCCAGGCTTTTACCAGAATAAGTGATGCTCCGATAAGACTTAGAAGCCAGGTCTACAAACCGGACTATGTAATCGTCCAGGACCCTACACTGCTTGAGGTAGTTGATGTTGCAAGTGGCCTCAAGGATGACGGGATACTAATTATAAACAGTGATTTCGATCCTGAGACATTCAAAATTGATACAAAAGCCAGGGTCATGACAGTGAACGCCACCAAGATCGCACTCGATATTATCGGAAGGCCGATCGTCAATACGATACTGCTCGGTGCTTTCGCCGGCGCCACCGGTGACATCAGACCTGAGTCCATCATGGAAGCGGTTAAAGAAAGGTTCCCCGGCAAGGTCGGAGAGAGGAACGCAGAAGCTATAATGGAAGCATATAAAATGATGAGGGGTCAGCAATGAAGATAGTTCCCGGAGCTGTTTGTGAGGCAGGTACCAGCCGTGTCAACAAGACCGGCGGATGGAGAACCTTCAA
>NZ_PGGK01000013.1 GCF_004745425.1 Methanolobus halotolerans
CTGGCGGCCATAGCGGCAGGGCAATTCCTGTACCCATCCCGAACACAGAAGATAAGCCTGCCCGCGTTCCATACTGTACTGAAGTGCGAGAGCCTTCGGGAACTACGGATCGCTGCTGGCTCACTTACTATTACTTATTACTACTTTTCTGGTTGTTATATGCATGCTGACAGCTTTGTTGTTGATAAGGTTCTATATTCTGTTTTAATGAGACTAATTAAGATTTTCTGTGTTTTCCATGATAACCACATCAAAGGACATTTTAATTAAATTTATATAGGTTTAAACATAAGTCACATTCTACATGTCATAAATTTATTTATCATAAGGGTTACAGCAATAAGCTTGTTAACTCAATATGAGTTAGGGTGAATTAATGAAAAGGATATTACTATTAATTTTAGTTCTGACAGTGTTGGTGAGTGGTTGCACTTCATTAGATGATGGAAGCACGGACAGTACTTCAGAAGTTGTGGAACCCGGTAATCTTGTGACTGTAAACTATGTAGGTGAGCTGGAGAATGGCACTGTTTTTGACACCTCTGTCGAACAGGTCGCACAGGAAGAAGGATTGTATGATCCTGCCCGTAATTATGAGCCAATTGCCTTTGTAGCCGGTTCAGGTCAGATGATACCCGGATTCGATGAAGCTGTCATGGGTATGGCTGTTGGTGAAGAGAAAACGGTGGAGATATCTCCAGAGGAAGCTTACGGTGAACACAGCTTGGAGCTGATTTTTGATATCCCGGTCGAGCAATTCGAGAGCGCTAATATTACTCCTGTGGTCGGTGAGGACGTATCTATTCAGGGCCGTCAATGCGCGATACTTAATGTGTCTGAAGAGAATGTCACGCTTGATTGCAACCACCAGCTAGCGGGTGAGACCCTGATCTTCACAATAGAGATAGTCTCTATTGAAGATATGGAAGGTAATAGTAACAATATTTCCTGAACAGGCAGGTATGTACATGGAGAAGGAAGAAAAAATTGTGGTTATCTTACTGGCAATGGTTTTTCTCTCCCTCTCCATTGCTTATGTATTTTTCTTTTCCGGTGCGAGTCCGGATGCAACAGAGTTTTCGGGTTCTTCTGTTATTGGAGAAAGGGTATTGCTTGAAGGGAGTATAATCTCCAAACGCTTTACTTATACTGGTGACCACCTTTTACTGACAGTTGATTCCGGATCGGAGGATGTGAGTGTCTTCATCCCTTCTGCAAACGGAGCCAAGGATGTAGGCTCAAGGGTTAATGAGGATGACACTGTGAGATTGCTGGGAATTGTAAACGAGTACAATGGTGAGATAGAAGTTGTAGTTCAGGATGAAAAGGATGTCAATATCATTGCTACAACTCGGTAATATGACACAAGCAATTAATCGCTAAAGATTTAAACGAACAGTGCGTCATAAACAAGCATGAAAGCCTGTATTATGTGTGGAGGGGAAGGCACAAGGCTGCGTCCTTTGACATTTGCGCGACCAAAGCCAAGTATTCCTATATTAAATAAATCTTCAGTTGTGCATCTGATTGAGCATCTTTCCAAAGAAGGATTCAACGATATCGTGATAACTCTTGGATATATGGCTGACAAGATTGAAGAAGAACTTGGAGACGGCAGTATTTTCGGGGTGCATATAGACTATGTATATGAAGAACAAAAACTGGGTACTGCAGGCGGAGTAAAGAATGCGGAAAAATACCTCCGGGATGAACCTTTCGTGGTTCTTGGGGGGGACCACGTGCTGAACCTCAATCTGAGGGAGATGTACCGGTTCCATGAAATGACCGATGTTCTTGTGACCATAGGCCTTCTTTCCATCGATGACCCCCGGGAGTTCGGTATTGCGGATATGGATGTGAATAACAGGATACACCGTTTTCTGGAAAAGCCCGGTTCCGGTGAAATTTTCAGTAATCTTGCAAGCACGGGTATCTATGTGTGTGATCCCCGGATATTCGATCTGATACCTGCCAACACCAAATACGATTTTGCAAAGGATCTCTTTCCCGATATGCTCAGGAGGGAAATCAAAATCAATGGCTTACTTGCACGTGGTAAATGGACAGATGTCGGAAATGCTGCAGCTTACCGGCAGGCTCAGCGCTGGATGCTGGAATCACTTCCGGGAACGACCATTGTTGGCCATTTCAGTACAAAAGATGCACGTATTACAGGTCCGATCCAGCTTGGTCACAATGTTTCCGTGGGTTCCAATTCAGCCATTGTCGGTCCAATTGTTATAGGCGAGAACACAGTCATTGGAGATAATGTGTTAATAGGTCCGTATACTACTATCGGTTCAAATTGTGTTATCAACGATGAGACCCGAATACTTTCCTCATATATATTCAATGATGTTACTATTGGCAGTAATTGTAACGTGTCCGGTTCTATAATTGACAATGGGGCTAAAGTCGGTGATAACTGTTGCCTTGAAAATGGGACTGTCATTGGTCCGGACGCTGTTATAGGTAAAAGTACTACAGTGCATTCCAATATACGCATATGGCCCGAAATTGTGGTGAGGGAAAACAAAAGTATTAAAGAGGACATAATTAACGAATCTTATGTCTGAATCTTTGTTTCTCTTTGCACGATTGGTCTGGTTTTTATGAACAAGGTGAAAAAATGGCTTATGATATCCTTGCTCATAAGTTCCGTTTCTGGATTTATTGTTGTATTATTGACGTTTGATGCCGAAACCTTCGATGCGTTGTTGAGTATAAGACCTGAGTTCATTCTTGCCGGAATCTGCCTTCACGGTCTCTCTTATGTTATGTGGGGTATACGGATCAGGGCTCTTTGCAAAACACTTGGGCACAGCATCGGACTTCGGAGGGCAGTTGAGATCGTAGCATCCAGTACCTTTGCAGCGTCTATAACACCTTCTTCCCTTGGAGGTGAACCTGTAAGGATACACCTTTTGCACATTGACAAAATACCTCTTGGAAAAGCCTCAGCGGTCGTTATCGGTGAAAGAGTCCTCGACGGGATATTCATACTTTCTCTTGCTCCATTTTCAATTTACATTTTCAGTAAAATACTGGATGATCCGGCATTTGATGTCCTGTTGGTTCTGGCAGAGCTATTCCTGCTTGGGATCCTTTTTTTATCATTATATGCAATATGGCGCCCGGGACCTACAAAAAAGGTCACTTATTTTATCGTCAGGAAAATCGCTCCTATCCTCGGCACTAAAACGGATGCAAAACTTGAAAAGGTAATGGATAAAGTGGATTCAGAGCTTGAACATTTTCATGATAGTATTGCTTTCTTTGTCAAGGAGGACAGGAAAGGTCTTATGATAGGGATAATGTACACACTATTATTCTGGTTGGTTGAATTTTCCCTATTGTACGTCATTCTGCTGGGTTTGAACCAGTATCCTGACCCACTAGTGATATTCGCTTCCCAGGTGTTGGTCATGCTCTTGCTGGCAATACCTGCAACACCCGGTGCAAGCGGGGTGGCAGAGTTTGGTGCGACAACTATATTCTCTGTATTTGTAAGTTCCTCGCTTCTGGGAATCACCGTTATCGCCTGGAGGGCACTGACATTCTACATGAATCTGGTCGTAGGTAGTTTTGTCAGTTTCAGGATACTGAAAGATACGGATTTCATGAAGAAGTTCCTAAAATAGTTTCTCCGGAACGAGAATCTCGGGGATTGACACTCAGATATTCCAGTATCTGCTCTGCATTTTCAATTTTCTTCAGTAAATCCTCTTCATCAGTAAAAGGTGCTTTACTCCGAATGGTTACTGCTTGCTTTTTTCCAATACCTGGCAATTCCTGTATGAACTGGAGGGGTGCTGTGTTGATGTCCAGGGGGTAAGGTATTCCTGTGATCGAACGTTGTCCATGTCTTGTTACGGTTATGTCTATGAACTTGTCCAAAGGCATGTTTGCAGGTATTCCCACAAGCAACGGGTAGGATCCCATCTGTCGCCCGAAACATATGTTCCTGTCATTGACCTCGCAAAGCACACCCTTTAGTACAGTTCCCGGAGGTATAATTTTTTTAAGCATCGGCAGGTCGATATTTTTCCTGACATTATCCTTGTAATTGAGGAACAGTTTCTTGTTCTTTGCAACAAGTTCATCATGACCGTACATCCGGGTTCCCGGGAAGGTCATGACCTGTCGGATATTTATCCTCCTGAGAAGCATGTCCGAATCAAGCACTTCCTTGAGGAAATCATAATTTAACTCAAATGTCTTCTTTGTCTCTCCTTTCAGGCCATGCACAAAGTTTATTCCGGGGAGAAGTTCCGGAAGTCCGCTTGAGCCTCTTTTTCTTCCAATCTCATTGATAAGGGTGATTGCCTGGAACACCTCTTTAGGCATGGCTTTCAGATCATTGGCTTTTACTACGTCGGGATCGGCACTTTCCATTCCAAGTGCAGCAACATCTCCGGGTGTATGGTACTTTACTATGGTTTTGAGTATCTCCCTGCACTCATCAGGATATGCGGCTATGGTTGCAGGGTTTACATTATCCATGTGCAGTACTTTAAGTTCTGGTGCCACCCGGTGTATACCTTTATATAGTTCTAAAAGCCTTTCCGGTTGCGGCCGGGATGTATCGCCACCAGTGTCCTTTGCATGATAGCTGAGTATATCGGGCTGTCTCCCTATCCTGAAATACCTTCCTCCATTCTCATAGAGAGCTGAGACTTCACAAACAACATCTTTCACGGACCTGTAGTCAGAGGTCCCGTAGAATGGTTCAGTGCAGAATGAACAATGTTCTCTCCGCCCACAGCCTCTGTAAGTCTCGATCTCACACATCACCCGGGGATAATCCGGATGCTTTTTGATGATGAATGCTCCCCTGTTGCCCCAACGACCTATCTCTTCCACTGACCTGTAGCGATGATCGGGGATATATACACTTGTCTCTGTTTCATGCCTTTCCAGAATGTCATATACGAAAGCCTCGATATCCGCCTGTGCCAGCAGGACGCTTTCATCCCGGATACCTAGTACACTTGCAGTCTTTCCTCCTTCTTTGCTGAATCCGAGGCGGATCGGTCCTCCCAGTACCTTTGTTTCTGCAGTTGCGCTGAAGATGTTCTCTATCTCTTCGGGGCTGATGGGTGTTGAACGAAGATATTTTCCGGGCACTGTCATTCCGGAAACAACGATTGTAATCTTCGCTCTCTTTAAAAGCTCGCCTGCAACGGAAGGGGAATCTCGGATCGAATCGATGGTGAAGTAATGTATATTCTCCTCTCTGAATTTTCTTTCCCGAAGTGCTCCGGCAATATACCTGATATAAGGTGAGATGTAGGGGGGGACTCCGAAACATGCCGGCTCGTCCACGTATCCGTCAATGATTATGGCGTGTTGGTTCATCATAGTATGTCTTTTTGATAATCTATATTATTTAATATTCAATTCATGGTATACATTTGTATATATTCACTTTATGCATGCCTTATTCTGAATATGGATCCGGATTACTCAGAGCTATCAGTCTCCATGAATTCTAAATCTGTTTTTGGCTTTTATGAAAGCTTCTTAAGCCTGGTTCCTGTATAATATGTGGTTGTTAGTAAATGTTTCTTATTTGCTCCTTCTTCATTTATTATAACTGTTACCAGCACCTTCCGGAAACTCTGATAGTTCATACAAAGCGGGTGATTTTATGTGGTGTAAGATACAATCATACGCATATGATTTATTGTGCTGTGTATGTAAAATTCTTATTTTGATTAGCTGGCATTTATTGTTAATTCTTATGAATTTTATGATTAACACATGCATGAAGATTGCGTGCACAGAACCGCGCATACTTATTATATACCCTTTTCTATTACTACTTAATAGATTTAGACTATATAATAAGAGGGTCTCAAATGAGAAGTGATAAAACCAAGAAAGGATTTGAACGTGCGCCAAATCGTTCACTTTTGAAAGCAACCGGATTGACTGATTCGGAAATGGAAAAACCGTTCATCGCAGTTGTCAACTCATGGAACGAGCTGATACCCGGGCATATTCATCTTGATAAAATCGCAGAAGCTGTGAAAGCAGGTATACGCAACGCAGGCGGTGTTCCCTTTGAGTTCCACACAATTGGTATCTGTGACGGGATCGCAATGGGGCATGAGGGGATGAAATACTCTCTCCCCAGTCGTGAAGCCATTGAGGACTCGATCGAGCTTGTCCTGCAAGGGCACCAGTTGGATGGAATGGTCATGATCACAGCGTGTGATAAGATCACTCCAGGTCATCTGATGGCATCAGGTAATCTTAACATTCCAACTGTAGTTGTAACCGGTGGTCCTATGGTCCCGGGTTTCGTGGATGACGAGTACCGTGATCTCATCTCTGTCTTTGAAGGAGTTGGTGAATACCAGGCAGAAAAACTTTCTGCGGATAAACTAAAGCTTCTTGAGGACTGCTCATGCTCCGGTGCAGGATCATGTGCAGGTATGTATACTGCCAATACTATGGCCTGCATGACCGAGGCCCTGGGTCTCAGTCTTCCGGGATGTGCCACGGCCCATGCAGTTGATGCCAAGAAAATACGTCTTGCAAAACAGTCCGGTGAGCGCATTGTTTCAATGGTCCATGAGGACATCACTCCTCGTAAGATAGTTACCCTGAAATCATTTGAGAATGCCATTGCGGTAGATATGGCAATAGGCGGCAGTACAAACACGACTCTACATCTGCCCGCAGTTGCACATGCTTTCGGGCTGGAATTATCTCTTGATGTCTTTGACCGGCTTAGCAGAAGCACTCCTCATATCGTATCCCTTAAACCGGGCGGTGTCCATTACATGCTTGATTTTGAAAGGGCAGGTGGTATTCAGGCAATTATGCAACGCCTCAGGGATAGTTTGAACCTTGACCAGCTAAATATCAATGGTAAGACAATATCTGAGAATCTTGAAGAACTGGTGATTGTAAATCCTAAACTTCATGCTGAGGTCATAAGCACAGTTGATGATCCGATCCATAAGCAAGGCGGCATTGCAGTACTCAAGGGCAGCCTTGCACCTGATGGTTCTGTTGTCAAGCAGGCGGCAGTTGACCCTAAGATGCTGAAGCACACCGGACCGGCTCGTGTGTTCAATAGTGAGGAGGATGCAATGAAAGCTATCCTTGACAGGAAGGTAGTTGCGGGAGATGTTGTAGTTATCAGGTACGAAGGTCCTAAAGGTGGTCCTGGCATGCGTGAGATGCTTTCTCCTACCTCGGCAATTGCCGGTATGGGTCTGATAGATTCTGTTGCCCTTGTTACTGACGGCAGGTTCTCAGGTGGTACAAGAGGCCCGTGCATAGGCCATATCTCGCCAGAAGCACAGGAAGGTGGTCCTATAGGCCTTGTGGAGGAAGGGGACATCATCGAGATCGATATCCCTGCCAGAAAACTTGACCTGCAGGTATCTGCTGAAGAGCTTGCAAAACGCCGAGCTTCCTTTATCCCGATAGAAAAGCATGTTACCGGTTACCTTGCAAGGTACAGGAAACACGTGAGTTCTGCAAGCAAGGGTGCTATTATAGAATAAGTGCAAAAGCGGGGTAAAGGTCTGAAATTACCTTTCTTCCTGTTTTTTAACAATTATATTATCTTTATTTTTTATCATATTTGATGCAAAATCATTATGCAAAACTATTTTAAACTTAAGTTTACAAAAGAAACTTATGGAACGGACAGGTCTTTGCTCTATATGTGGCAGGGCATCAAAAATGCATACCTGCATGCTATGCGGCAGGCTGGTTTGTGACCAGTGTTATGATTTTGTGAGGAATGTTTGCATAAGGTGCTCTGTAACACCGACCTTCTCTGAAAAATCTCCCGGACAGCGTAGTTTTTAATTCAGGGGCGTATAAGATAATGATCATCTCCCTCTGCTGTGAGCTTTAGTATACCTGCCGATACAAGTTCTGCTAGTTTCCCGTCTATATCATTCTCTATGAATTGCTTTGATATCAGGCTTTTAATAATACCCTTTTTGACCTTTGCACCATGTGGCATATACATAAGAATATTGCTTGCTAGTTTATCCGATCTGAAACTATCATTCTTGGCTGACGGTACTGTCTTCTCTATTGCAGGCTGCTGTGCAAGTGGGTCTACGTTCAATTCTGAATTCTCAAAAGGCGGAATGGATGCACTTTCATGTTGCTGTTCCGGAAAAGCAGGTGCAATGAAGGGTGGCTGTTTTTCATCCTGCTGGACTGAAGGTATATCATGTATTTTGAACAATGGCTGCTTTTCCTCTGGCTGGGAGTTCTGCTGTTGCATGGCTTCGAAAGGTGGCATCGTTTCCGGCTGTAGATCTGGTATTTTGAAGGTTCCGGTACCTTTGGTTTCTGCCGGTGGTTTTAGTTCAGGCATTGTGAAAGCCTGGTCGTTATTCTCAAAAGGTGCATCTTCCTCTGTTATAAATGGTGGTGCCTGTGCAGCACCTTCCGGTTTATCAAACTCTGGCATTATGAACGGTACGTTTTCATCAGTCTCAAAAGGTGGTTTTGAGTCCGGCAATGATGTCTGTTTTGTATCTTTCATCCCTGCAGGAGGCTCCAGTTCGGGCATAACTACTGTCTGTTCTTGCTGAATTTGCACGGGTGGTCTAAGCTCCGGCATTACCATTGTCTGTTCTTTTAGAATTCCAGCCGGCGGTTTCAGTTCCGGCATCACCCATCCCTTTTCTTCTCCAGTTTCAGCCGACGGCTTAATATCTGGAATTGAAGGTGCTGACTCCTGTTGAGTTTCCATCGGTGGCTTAATTTCAGGTACCAATGGTCTTTCGGGTATAGTTGTTAGATCCTTCTGGCCGGTTCCAGGTGCATGTTCGGTTTCCGGTAAGACTGTTACTTCCTCTGCTGAAGGTTCTATATCGGGGTCGGACCGGGGGTCTGTGGAAGTGTTTTCCCGGACCAAAAATGCATATTTGTCTTCAGGGGTCTGTTTCGGTATGAAGGGTCCATTTTCATCAGGACTTTCTGGCTGCTCGTCCTGGCCTGTGGCTACTGGACCTGGCCGGGTTGCGGGTCTTATATTTTCCTGCATTACTCTGGCCGTCAGCTCACTTTCGATATCTGATAACCTTGTGAAAAGTTCGTCAATATGTCCTTTGAGGGATGCAATGTCCCGTTCCCATGGTATTCTACTATCAATGTCATGTAAGTTGTCAGGCATATCAAGTTCTCTTTCGATAAGTTTCCTGATGAACAGGCTTTTGTTCTCGATAGTGTCCAGTTTACTAAAAAGCTCATCGGACATACTGATTGTCAGGCGTTTCATTGCAATCTCTCATCAAGTGTTGAATATATTGGGAACATACGTATGTATGCATACATCATACATATATACTTAATGCAAATATATTTTAAAAGATTTATCTGTCAGCAGGCCCGCTTGGTGGGATTGTATATATTACAAAGCAGCTTTTGGAAAATAGATGTTATAAAATGTATATCCGGGGTAAGATTACATCGATTTCTTACACTCCGGGCATGCCTTCCCTCTGGTGGTCGGGATGAAAGAATGCTTTGGTGTTATGCATTTACATAAGGGGCATAATTCATTTGTCTTGAATATCTTCTCAACAGCCTGGAGGTCGGCATCATAGATGTGTGTGTCCCATCCGGTGGCGATAAGGGACTCGATCTCGTATGGCAGGCTCTGCTCCCGGAAAACTTTTTTGAACCCTTCCACTATTGCAGGTATGTTGGCGGGGAAACCACCGAAAGCATCCCATGAGCGGTAGAGGATATATATCCTTGTCTGCGTTTCATTTATTAGCTCCACCTTATAGGCTATCCAGCAGGGCTGGTCCTCGAATTTAGGTATGTGGACCTCATTTTCCCACAGTATGCCTACATGTCTCCTTGAGCCGGGGCGCAGATTTGCCACATTCTCACGGAGTGTATTATAGGCAGTCTCTCCATATCTGAATAATTGTTTTGCATAACAGTAATCGAATTTCCTTTTATCGTCCTCGGGGAGTGATATGTACCAGTCGGCGTATTCCTCGGTTAGTTCTTCCTTGTATCTCTCAATAAGGTTCTCTCCGAAAGGGACTGCCGGATTGACCTGGTTGTTGCTGACATCCTTTATCTGGATGGTTGCATGAACTCTTTTTGTCACTGTATTATAATCCGGCTTATGCTCCTCTCCATTCTTGTATATCTCGTATATGAGTTGTGACCATGCTGAAGAAATATTATTTGCTTTTATCAGTACAGCTTCCATGTAGATCATTCCTTTTTTGCCTGGTAGTGCATTACCGTGGTTTGCTGAAATTGCTTTTCAAAAGTTCCCGTTTTTGGAAATGAATGCATTTTTGGTTAATATAATTATGTAGTATCCTTATACGAGGTACTATGATCGATCGGTATCCGGCACTTTTCGCTGGTATCCTGTCTTATCGTCCACATTACAGGGACCAATCTTGTCCACAAGAGCACTTGCAAGCATAATGGCTTTCGTGTAATGCCCTCCTACTCTTGAAGTATCTACGAACACGTGGTCATCCATCAGAATCGGAGCGCCCATGCCGTCCCCGCCTCCGAGAAATACCAATGTTCTGAATATCAGGTTTCCGGATATGCCATCCGGGGCAAGGATGAAATTAGACTCCTTGATGGCATCCTCTATGAGAATTGTATGATGTTTTGCCTCTATTCCCATTTCCCTGATCCTGTTAACGATAAAATCTCCTTCTGCAAGTGTCTGGTCAACACGCTGGTTTCTCCCAAGATCGCCAATCCTTCCTCCTGAGAGAACTCCGACAACGGGCTCTATGCCAAATCTGCGTATGTGCTCAATACCAAGCCGGATGAAGGATATCTTATCGATCAGCTCGTTTCCTTCATCAATACCGACGGGTGCAATGAAGAACGGTTTTCCTTGACTTGTCAGTAAGAGTGCGATGCGATGGAGTTGATCCTGCTTGAGCACTTTCTTAAGATTTGAAAGGGTTCCGGATGCCATGGCAGTCCCCCTGACAGCTGCATCGACATACCGGGATCTTAAAAGCTCACCAAGCACTTTTTCAGGATCATTCGTACCTATGACTTCAAGCTCTGTTCCTACTGACTCGATCTCCTGCTTATCTCCTATCAGGACAACATGAGCATATCCTGCATCCTGGGCATCCTTTGCACTTTTTAATATCTTTGGGGTGGGATCTCTGACCCCAATGGCAACCCTTGCCCTGTTTTGTAATGCCTTTTGTTCTATTATCTCAAGCAGGCCCTTGGTACTTTTTGATCCCATGTATGAATACCTACCATTAGTAATATCAATTAGAACAGACAAAGATGCGCAAACATTAATTACTTTTCCTGAATATCGGACAATGATCACTTATGACTGTGAGTATGGAATGGGCAGAAAAATATCGACCAAAGACACTTGCTGATGTAATAGGTCATAAAAAACCTATTGAACAGCTGCGCGACTGGGCTGAGGGATGGGTCCGCGGAGCTCCAGAGTTCAAAGCAGTGATCCTGCAGGGACCTGCAGGGGTCGGCAAAACATCTTCTGCTCATGCACTTGCTTTGGATTTTGAATGGGAGCTCATCGAGCTCAATGCAAGTGACCAGAGAACCGCCAATGTTATCGAGAAGGTAGCAGGCTCAGCTTCCCAGATGCGTACGTTAACAAGCTTATCTGGAAAAAGGCTTATTGTACTTGATGAAGCAGACAATCTGCACGGAAACAGTGACCGTGGCGGTTCACGTGCAATAATTAATGTTATCAAGGAAACCAGCCAGCCCATTGTGCTGATAGCCAACGATCTCTATGGCATATCTCCATCATTAAGGGCGCTCTGCCTGGAGATCAAGTTCAGCTCCATACAGACGCGTTCCATAATACCGGCTCTCAAGGAAATTGCCAGAAAAGAAGATGTCATGTGTGGTATCGGGGTAATTGAAAAGATCGCAGAGAATGCAGGCGGGGATTTCAGAAGTGCTGTCAATGACCTGCAGGCAGTCGCAGTGGGGCGCACGGAAATCAATATAGAGGATATCTCGACCGCTGAACGCGATAATAAGGAATCTGTCTTCAAAGTGGTCGGGAAGATATTCAAGGGCAGGAATGTCAGGTCTGCCCTTGAGGCCACCTACAGTCTTGATGAAACTCCCGAAGACCTGATCCACTGGATAGATGAGAACCTTCCTTATCAGTATACTGGCAAGGGCGAGGAAAAAATAACCACTGATATTGTTGATGCCTATGCATATATTTCAAGGGCCGACCGATTCCTCGGGCGTGTCCGAAGGAGGCAGAACTACAGGATGTGGAGATATGCCGGGCTGCTTATGACTGGCGGTACTGTGGTCTCAAAGTCAAAGATCAGGGGTGGATTTGTAAAATACCAGTCACCTTCTCTGTGGCGAAGGATGGGTCAGATCCGCTCCAAAAGGAATATGAGGGATAACATTGCTGCCAAGGTAGGTGCTCATTGCAATGAATCCATGAAATACTCCCGTATGGAGCTGACTTCGATTTATTCCACTTTGCTTGATGATGGGGAGTATGCTGTTGGTGTGGTTGCAACACTTGGCCTTAACATTGATGAACTTGTGCAGATGAAAGGGGGCAAGAAACTGACAAAGAAAATCCAGGAAACCTATGATGCTGCCCAACAATTGCGTCCGGAAGCTCCTTCGGGCATTGATTTTTTGAGCAAGTTTCAGGAAAAAGCTCCGCAAAAAAGACCTGATCAGTTAAGCCTGGATTCTATCCCTGCTCTTGATACACAAGCCGGGGATAAGACAATGGTTTCCGGGAAAGTTACTTCCGATAAGAAACCTGGTCAAAGGAAACCCCAAAAGACTTTATTCGATTTCTAAACTGAGCTTCAGATGTCTATATCTTCATGCATACATCGCTATAATACACTTGAGTCGTTAATGGTCCAGTCCCGGTCACAACCTTCCGGTATTACTTTTTTTGATACTGCATGTGCAATTTATACTTAGCACATTTATATTCTCACATGGTTTAAGCAGCATGTATGCATAGTATGATGGGCATAATGTGTCTACTTTTAATTTATATGGGATTCAAAAAATAGTTCATACATGTATGAGATATGAGTTGTAACTCGGAATGAGTCGTATTATGTTCCTGACTGCTATAAGAAAATTTCTGTTATGAATTTTGTAGTGGAGTATGAGCGGGTTGGGGAGTGGGGGTTATTGTCAAAAAAAGGATAACCCGCTCATCTAATTTAGAAATGGCATGTATAGTATATATCTTTTTTGCCACTCATAATGATGATAATGATGTATCTAGTGCATAAGTGCCTACACTGATATTGTTTACTAGTAAATAATCTTATTTATTCCTGTTCAACTTTAGCACACCCTCCATGCCCTATTTTTTAAGAAGAAACTAATAAATATCTTGTAGCCCACTCACTGTCGGTGATAAAATGGTAATTGGAGTTACTATGGTAAATGTTTTGCCAGGAAAAGAGAGAATTGCATACAGCCACCTTAACAGGATCGATGGTATAAAGGACATATATCATGTTTTTGGAGAATATGACTTTGTAGTGATAATTGAAGTTGATGATCTTGGACACCTCAACAGTATTGTTGATGATATACGCGAAACAGACAATGTGACTGCTACTCAGACAATTGTCGGCGCAGAACTAAAATGATCTTAAAACAAATTTATATTTTTCACGTTATTTATTTATCTTATTACTTTGATGTTCTTAGCAACATTAAAAGGATGATAACCTTATGGTAAACCCCATTGCAGAACAACTTGCTAAAAGTCAAAAATCGATTAGTGTCGCCGAATTCTTTGAGAAGAATAGGCAGATACTGGGTTTTGATTCCGCACCTCGCAGCCTTATAACAACTGTCAAAGAGGCTGTAGATAACTCTCTTGATGCCTGTGAAGAATCAGAGATCCTGCCAGACATCCTCCTGCACATAGAACGTGCCGGCAAGGACAACGTTGTTATCATTGTCGAAGATAATGGGCCTGGCATAGTAAAGGAACAGATCCCCAAGGTATTTGCAAAACTACTTTACGGTTCAAGGTTCCATGCACTAAAGCAAAGCCGTGGACAGCAGGGTATAGGGATATCTGCATCAGTACTCTATGCACAACTGACATCCGGTCATCCGACAAAGATCATTTCCAAGATCGATCCAGGTGAACCGGCACACAATTACGAACTGATGATAAACACCAGTACTAATGAACCTGAGATCCTGAAGGATTGCATTGTGGACTGGGACCGTCCCCACGGGACGCGTGTAGAACTGGAGATGGAAGCTTCCTATGTCAAAGGCAGGCGACAGTCGATATATGAATATCTGAAAGCTACCGCGATCGTGAATCCTCATGCCAGGATCACATTAGTGGAGCCTGACGGGAATGAGGAGATATTCGAGAGGGCAACGGATAAGATGCCGGTTCCTGCAAACGAGATTCTTCCACATCCTCATGGTATCGAACTGGGTACCCTGATGAAAATGCTTCGGTACACCGAACGCCAGAAACTGTCTCCCTTTTTACGCTATTCTTTCTGCAAGATCGGGCACCTGACCGCAGAAGAGATGTGCAAGGCTTCCGGTCTTGATCCTGACCTGGACCCACACGAACTCAACAGGGATCAGGCAAGAAAATTGCTGGATGCGTTCTCCAAGGTAAAGATAATGGCTCCACCGACGGACTGTCTTTCTCCTATCGGTGGGGAACTCATCTATAAAGGACTTGAAAAGGAGTTCAGTGTGGATTTCATAGCTACGACAACCCGCTCACCTTCTGTTTTCTCAGGGAATCCCTTCGTTGTGGAGGTGGGTATTGCGTACGGCGGTGAGCTTCACAAAGATGACCGCATCGACATAATGCGCTTTGCCAACAGGGTCCCTCTGCTTTACCAGCAGGGAGGCTGTGTGACAACACATGCTATTGAGTCCATCAAATGGAAACAGTACGGACTCAACCAGCCAGGTGGCGGGATTCCAAGTGGTCCTGCTGTGATCCTGATTCACGTGGCCTCTACCAATGTTCCTTTCACTTCTGAATCAAAGGATGCCATTGCAGAGATCCCTCAGATAAAGGATGAGATTGAGCTGGCGATAAAAGAGGTATCAAGAAAGCTCAGTCGTTACCTGAGCAAGCAGGATTCGCTGAAAAAACGCCGTGAGAAAGAGATTATCATTAAAAAAGTACTTCCAAAAATGGCCCAGAAGCTTGCTGTCACTCTGGGTAAGGATGTACCTGATATAAATCCTGTTGTTGCAAAGGTAATGGGTAATCTGCTAGTAGACAGGATAGTTGAGAGTAACGGCAATGGCGATGCTAATATTGTGCTACGCGTTAAGAATTATTCATCAAAGAAGTATGAGTTCAATATTCATGATATGCTGCCTTTCAAAGTTGAGAATGCGGTTCCTGAACCTAAGGTGATACCTATGGGTAATGATTATGATCATGTATGGAAAATGAGTATCTCTGCCGGTTCATCCAAAGTCATAAAATATTATGTATCTACCCTTGGCGAGAATGAAATATCCCGTCTGCCTTCACTGATAGTGGAAGGGCTTGATGAGGAACTTGTAACAGGTGCAAAGGCAATTAAGGGGTGAGACAAATGGCAGGAAAATTATCACAACAGAAAAAAGAGCATGACGGTATCGCAAAGAACCGTCTTCTGGGAATGGCTGAGAAATTTTACAATCAGTTTCTGGAAGGTGCTGTTCCGTCTGTCAATCTACCGACCCGTACTAAGAAGAACATCGAATACTGTGATGAAAGTGATGTGTGGGTATATGGTGACCGGGAAACTGAAAGAAGTGCAAAGACTGTAAAAGGGGCTTTTCAACTTTTAAAGACAACACATGTCGTAGACTTCATTGTTAAAAATCACCTCGGGCAAAACCGCGGATCGACCCTGAGGGAGTTGTACTATATCTCTGAGAACTGGGATATCGCCAAATTCCGCGAACAGCCCGAAAGTGACAGGCTTATTGAGGACCTGGAGATCATTTCGGGCCTGCAGAGAGAATACTTCCATATGCGCCCGGAAGAAGACGGTGCTACCATGTTCGGTCCTATTAAGATACGTGAGGAAACGAATCGTGGTGACAGGGTAATACACTGCCAGGAGGATATCGGCGAGAGTGGTTATCAGATTCCCTTCAATGTCGAGAACATTGAGTTCCTTGATCATGATGCAGATTTTATCATAGCCGTTGAGACTGGTGGTATGTACGCGCGGCTGATTGAGAACGGTTTTGACGAAAAGTTCAATGCAATACTGGTCCACCTTAAAGGTCAGCCTGCAAGGTCCACAAGGCGTCTGATCAAGCGTATGAACGATGAGCTGAATATACCTGTAACAGTGTTCACTGATGGTGATCCATGGTCATATCGTATATTTGCATCAGTTGCCTACGGTGCCATAAAAAGTGCCCACCTCTCGGAGCACATGGCAACACCGGGTGCTCACTTTGTAGGGGTTCAGCCATCTGACATCGTAGAATATGAACTTTCCACTGACAAGCTGACAGACAAGGATGTAAGCGCCCTTAGAAGTGAACTTACTGATCCGAGGTTTGAAAGTGAATACTGGAAGGAGCAGATCAACCTTCAGCTTGATATTAACAAAAAAGCTGAACAGCAGGCTTTTGCAGGAAAGGGTCTTGACTTTGTGACGGAAACATACCTGCCAGACCGCCTTACAGAACTTGGAGTTATCTGAAAACTCCTACCCCGGGTTGTTAGACTCCTTTTCCGGGATTAAAATATCTGCATATGGCAGTCTCTGAAACTGCCATTCCTTTTGTTTTTGGGAACTTGCATACCTTCTTATCCTGAAAAGAACACTTCCCGCAGCAGTAAATATGCTGTCGGAGTTTGTCCTGTATTGCTTTTTCCTTGATGAGATCTTCCCCGAAACCTTTGCAGTACTTGATATCCCTTTGGCTACACTTCATGGCACGGGCAAGGAGTGTGCTGATCGCAGGTGGTTTCCATTCTGTGTATACTCTGTTCACGGCAAGCTTTTGAGGCAGTACTCCTGTTTTCCTGCCTGTTGATGTTCCTGTTATTCTGAGTATTTCGTCCTGCAGCTTCTTTGCTTTATCATGGTCGGGGTCATGTATGATTGCCTTTTTTACAAAATTGAGTGCGGCTTCATATTTACCCAGCGACCTTAGGGCCAGGCTTTTGTTGTATAATACGGAGGCAGGTTTTGACTGATTTTTGAGAGTTAGTATTCTGTCATAGCACCTGACAGCTTCTTCGAACTCTCCCTTTTTGTGATGTAACATGCCTTTATTGTTTAATGCCACGACATCATAAGGGTCAAGTTCAAGGGCAAGGGTAAAAAAGTGCATTTTTCGTTCGGGGTCTGTCTCTTTTATTCCCTGGAGTGTCCATTTTTTTGAAATCATTTTCTCTTCTCTACTCATTGCTGCCTTTATTCCTGATTATTATTTTATCTTTTTTGCTGGCTCCGGCTGAAAGTCTTTATATATTAATAATGGAACTCTGTCCTATGTCCCTGAATGAGGCTATCTTCCTCTACATTTCCGAGATAACGGGTTATCAGCCGGGAACTAGACACAGAATTCAAAAAGGAAAACATCGAAATACCATTCCCGGCACACACTATGATTAATGGGAGGCAGGTCCATAATTCCTGCTTTATTTCGGTATTTTTATCGGTATTTACGTTATGTCTTTCAATGAGGGAACATAGATGATAATCAAGGAATGGGTAGAGCCTTAATGAGATCTGATTATTACACAACTCTGGGCACATCGGCGAATGCTTCTGCAACCGAGATCAAAAAACGATATCGTGACCTTATGGTAAAATATCATCCGGACAGAAATCATAGTCCGGAAGCTGAAGAGAGGTCCAAAAAGATAAACGAGGCATATAGTGTGCTTTCAGATCCGGTGAAGCGAGCTGAGTACGATCGCAGGTTATCCGCGCCCATCTGGTATACGCAACAACAGAAAACTTATGGGAATGATGACCAGCGGACCTATACTTACAGGACTTACACATACCGGACCTATCACTCTACTTCAGGCGGCAGAAGTCAGCAGCACAGGAATATTAATCCGTTAAGCAAGATTGTCAGCTTTTTCCTGAAGGCAGTGATAATTATAATAATCCTGTGGATTGTGCTGCATTTTGCAATCCTCACCATCGGGGTGGTCCTGACATTGCTTGTCTTCTACTTGCTATGGATATTCCTGATGGAGATATTGTATCTCCTGTATGGAAGGAAATGATCAGTCTGTGGAATCGGCTACCCAGTGAAGGTAGTCAGGATCTCCTTCCATCTTTCGTGAAACGATGGCCGGAAGATCATAACTGTGTAATGATCGTATGGTTTTCCTGATCTCTTCAAAATTCCGGGATGTGCTTTTTATGGAAAGTGATATTTCGTTGTCTTCCTCTATCTTTTCTTCCCACCTGTATACCGAAATCACAGGATAAATGTTGATGCAGGCTGCGAGTCTTTTTTCCACGAGGGTATGTGCTATCCTCTTTGCTTCTTCCACATTTGCTGTTGTCGTATGTATCTCAATGAACATGTCATTCACCGTTAATAATCTCAATATGGGTTTTCATATACATTAAAGAGAGATATACACTTTTAATATTAATCCGTACTTATGAATGATGTAGTGCTGTTTTGAATAGACCCTGTTCTGAATGGATTTTTTAAGGAATCTCCAATTGAAAGTGTAAATATATAAAGTATATATTCAAGTATATTCATTGTTAAATATCTGATTTACTGTTCACGGTCCAATGTTTGGCGTTTATTATTTGCTATTACAAACATCAAACATGTTGCGGTATATATTTTCAAACAAAGGTATTGTATGTGATCCTTATTTGTCTGTTTTCTCAGGGAGGTATGCTCAATTCATACGTCGCATACATCGATTTTCAGTTCACGACCAATGTAATACAAAAATGTTAACATATCATAAAATTAAGCCGGAGTATGCTTTTTTCGTACTGTAAAATAGATATTTATATTTTGAAATCCTCCTATATTATGGTGTGGGAATGAATATGCTCTATAATCTGAGGGAATGGATATGTGATTGTGATAGATTCCTGTTTCTTGCTGAGGTCCACTATCATAATGAAGCTGTTGTTCCGTCAAAACATAAGTTCGATCATGTTCTCAGCGGGGAAATACTTGAGGACTTGTTATCCAGAACGAGTATAGAATGTGACAGTGATTCTTATCATATCAGCTTTGATCACTGCATCTCCCCGGATGAGTTTTCTCTTCTAAAGCAGACGCTTGATGATATCAGGTTTGAGAACTGGACTAAGATAAAGGTTGAGAATGTCATCCTGTCACAGGAGATACTTCGCAAACTGGCAAAAGCGCTTGATGAGGACATCATGAAAACATATGAACTAAAAGGCTTTCCTTCACTATACAGCGTCTGCGGCATCAGGTATGTTTAAAACCGGGTCTTATGCATACCTTTTCTGATATGCCTTGAAGAGGTACCATCATCTTCATATTCGTTGAGTTTGACTACCTCGCAAATGCTCCGGATATCATCATCTATGTCAAAATCAACATCTTTCCTCTGGAATACCAGGAAATGCACTTTTCTTGCCTTAAAGTATCCGAGCAGGCTTTCTTTGGTCTCGCCTTCCCTGTAATATTTCTCATTGAATATCCGGTTCAGGGTATCGGTACCAATCAGGAAACAGCATCCAAGGAATAATGTCGCCTTCCCTTCAAAAAGAGGGGTATTTGTAAGATATACATCTCCCATGAACTCTTCTGACATGTACTCCTCAAGAGAATGGAGTCTGTACTTCAGGGAAATAAAGTCAATGGGTGTTTTATCTACATTAGCAAGTGATATCTCCAGACAGACTGGAAATCCGCACTTTTTGAATGCCGTCCTTGCAATCTCAGCATGTTTTTTATGGAAGGGATTGAACGAACCCGCAAATATCATCCCGGGGTGTGAAGTATTATTCCCTGGCAGATTGCTGATTCCTAATGATATCTTTTCTGCTTCTTCCTGCAAAAGTGTATTGACCAGCAGATAACCTATATCAGGACTGACCTCTGCAATCTTGTTCGTAATATAACCGAATTCCGGGATCATAAGAAGTGACCGAATACCGTTTGACTCTATTTTGCAAAGCTGGGCTATCCTGTAGATGATCAATAAAGAAACAATATCTTCTTCTTCCTCTCTGCTTCTATTTTCCAGAAGGGTCAGACAGGTTGCCGTTGTTTGTAAAAAGGACTGGGAAGCAATATGAACTTCATGTTTCCTTCCATATCTTTCATCCTCTCCTCTGAGAAGTTTACAACTCACTCCTATTCCTATGATATTGCCGGTGTTAGTACTCCCCTCCTTGTTGCATAGTTTCAGGGCGCGCTCAAATGAGGCCATTGCCATTTCTCTTGCAGTTTCCTCCGAGCAGTAACTGTCAGGTTCTCTGCCAATGAGATATTTAAGTGCATTTTTTCCATAAGGTACCAGAGCTTCAAGCAATGTAGCCGAACCTTTGCCGTGCCTGAGTAATTCAAAGATAGCTCCGCTGCCTCCTCCGGTCACAGAAAGTACTATTCTGTATTTGGATGCATGTATCTGCTGTATGACCTTGAGAAGTTCTTCTGCAATCCTGGTATCCATATCTAAATTAGCACCTACTGAGTTCAAAACATTTTCAATCTACCGACACGTTTTTAACTAAGTCTTTTACACTTTGAACCGGCATTTATCTTTTGATTTTGTTATGATTTATGATTTTAATACTATGATAGAAAGTATTCTAACTTTTGCATTTATCGGTCAAATGAAAATCTATATGTAATATAAAGACCAGCATATAATATTATTGAGTATAATGCTGTCTCGCTATAATTTTGGGTGCAGAACTATTCAAATATGAGCTACATGTGTAATATTTAATGACTTATTAATTAGGGAATTGAGATTATGGTACAGATACTTGTGGTTGAAGACAACCCTGTGAATATGGAATTGACAGTTGACCTTCTCGAATCATACGGCTATGCTGTCGTGCAGGCCGAGGATGGCTTTGTTGCCCTTCAAAAGCTACAGGATGAGGATATAGATCTGATCCTCCTGGATATTCAACTTCCCAAGATAGACGGTCTTGAACTGCTCGCCAGGATAAAGAGTGACGACTCCACCAGGGATATACCTGTCATAGCACTCACAGCCCATTCCATGCGTGGAGATGACGAACGTTTTATATCGGCTGGCTGTATTGATTATGTTTCAAAGCCAATAGATATCAAAGGTTTCAGGGAGAAACTGCACTTCTATCTGGGCAATCTCAACTAATTACATATCCAAACCTGCCTATAAATAACAGGTAAGCTATATTTGAAATATTATCAAGATATTATATTATCGGCTGTCAGTTCAAAGGTCTCTTCAACACCGTTCACGTTTACTGTATATATGCCTTTCTCAAGACCATACACGTCAAGATCGATCGTCTGTTCGAACGGCACGAGAGCTTGGGTGCAGATAGCATCTCTGGGGCGTATCGTTCTGAGATTTACGTTGAAAGTATTTCCATCCCTTTCAATTGTTGTATTGTCTTCGTCTATTTCCGTGCAGCCATCTGGATGATATCCAGTTGCGACAGCTCTTACCTGTACCGGAAAAGACTCGAGGACCATTACTTCAACTTCTTCGACACCAGCATCGTCATAGGTGTAATCATTACTGCTGTTGTTGATGTTGTTTCCCCCTGTGCCACCATTTGCCGTTTCTTCCGTGCATCCGAGTGAAAATGTTGCTATGGTCACTATGACTATGGTGATCAGGACCATTAAACCCATAACTGTACCTCCACTGTTATTCATAGGCCTCCCTCTTCATACTTATCAGATAGAACATGTCACCTTTGTATAAATTTCTTGCTTAAGCTACAAATTGAGTTGAAGTCTTCAGTCTGATACCTTCAGTTGAGAACAGGTTTCTGGTTTTTGCAATCAGGCATTTTCTTATGTGAATGACTTGAGCTTTTCCACGTACTTGCTTGTTTCCTCTTTAACCCTCTCTTCCGACATCTTGCTTGCTCCGAATACAATATGCGACGGCAGTACTTCAAGTCCTGTGAACTCAAGTGTACAGTGTGTGATATATCTAAGCAGTTCATGGATATCTCCGTGCTGACCCTCCCTGGAGTACCAGGATTGCTCAGCCCCCGTGCTGGTCACGATCATCGCTCTTTTTCCTTTGAGCAGGCCGGTATCATAGGCATTCTGTGTTGCAGGGTTAAATGCAAATCCGGGAGCAAATATCCTGTCTATCCATCCTTTCATGATGGCAGGCATGCTTGTGAAGTATATGGGGAACTGGAAGACCAGGAGATCGGCCCATTTTACTTTATTCATTTCTACCATGATATCAGGTGCAAAAGTGTCGTTTTTGCTGGCGTTCATCTGTTCCATAAAAGGATTAAAAACATCTGTTCTCTTAGGCTGCATAAAGTCCGTCCTGTCAAGGACCGGCTTAAAGCCCATTGCATAAAGATCTGAAAGTCTTACACTGTGGCCCTCTTTCTCAAGAGAAGCTATGGCTGCCTCTTTCAAAGTGGAATTAAAGGATCTTGGTTCCTGATGCGCAAAGACATATAATATATTCATAATAACCCCCATTTATTTTCTGAATTAGTCTTATATATCTATTTGGGCACAATGGGTGAATCCGGCAGACGCTTATCCCTGCAGGAAATGATTCAAAAAAGTTTTTTCTGAATTAGTTTTTCTGTATTAATGTCTGTTTCATCAACAGAAGCATTTCAACAGTCTCACCGACTCTGTAACTCTGGATATCTTCACGGTCCGGAATTTTTATTTTGGAATGAGATGTAGGCCGATCCTCCGATTTCATACGTTCAAGTATCATGAGGATCTCATCGATATCAATACCATTGGAAGCTAATTTTGTTCTCTTTTCGGTGATGGTATGCAGAAGATTGTTCATGTCTTTGAAATCCTTGTTGCTTATATCAAAGTACAGGGAAATGTTTTCCTCGGATGTAGGCGGGAAGATGAGCCGAAGTATGTCTATAAGGAGATTCTCTATGAGTTCTTTTGAAAGTAAGAACGTACTGATGAACAGCCCAAGTCTGAAGGTTGAGTTGATTTCAGTTTTCAAGCTGTTGTAGTGCTCTTCATCCATGTCAATATGCAGAATCTCCCTTGTGTCAGTTGTCTTGAACGAATCCTGGTTAGAATATATAGGATTTATCCTGACAAATTTTTCAAGATCGAAAGAGAACTCATCTATACGTGCAGATGTATGTCTGAGAATCTCCATCTGTTCTTTCAGTTTTCTGGAGGTCACTTCATCTGTATAGTTCCTTGGTCCGCTCTCAAGATAAGAACCGTGTATGTAGTCCTGGATTGTATATGTATACTCGTTTATTTCTGAGCGTTTGTTGGTGCTGAAAAGGTTTTGGAACCTTTTAGATGTGTCCGGGCTAAGGTTACGGATTACTGCCAGTGATAGTTTATACCACTTTGTGTATGCTGAAATAAAACGACTTCGATTCCTGGCATACTCCTTTGAGTTCCAGGCGTAGTTTTGCTCAAGTATATTCAGAAGCTCATTACCTTTATTCAGCAGCTCATGAACTTCTTGTTTCGTGATTCTGGCTGGATGGTCTTCCATAATCTCTCTTTAATATATATATATATAAATTTATATTATATATTCATGTTCGTATTTCATGAGTAAATCCCTAAGGTTTTATCCTATGATGTTTTAATTTCCAAGACTTGTTTTGAGGAGTGATATTCATAGAAATATTATGGCTGGACCAATCAGATGTAAAGAGTGTTCTTGACATGCCTTTAGCGTTATTTGCAGTGGAATCGGGCTTTAGGGAACATGGACTCAAGAAGGTTCAAATGCCTCCGAAATCTTATCTTTACTTTAAGGAGCATAATGGAGACCTTCGCACGATGCCCTCTTTTATGGAAGGGAAGGATATTGCAGGCGTTAAGATAGTCAATGTGCACCCTGATAACAGGGAAAAGGGACTTCCTACTGTCATGGCTGTGGTCGTACTCAATTCCACCGAGACCGGAGCGCCTCTGGCAGTGATGGATGGTAGTTACCTGACAGATATGCGAACCGGTGCTGCAGGCGGGGTTGCAGCAAAGTATCTGGCTCGTCCGGATTCAAAGGTGGTTGGGATGGTGGGTCTGGGGGACCAGGCACACACTCAGTTACTTGCCCTTTCAGAAGTTATGGATATTGAGGAAGTGAAGATCACATGCAGGAAATCCGGAAGATGTATTGCATTTGAAAAGAAGATGCATCCTGTCGTAAATTGCGATATTACCAGCAAGGACAGCATTAAGGAAGTATGTGATTGCGATATCCTTGTCACAACCACGCCGGTTAGAAGCCCGATCATAGATTCCGAATGGGTGCAGGAAGGCACGCATATCAACGCTATAGGTGCCGATGCTTCCGGAAAGCAGGAACTGGGACCATCCTTGCTCAAAAAGTCAAAGGTAGTCGTGGATGACATCGTTCAGGCATCCCATTCGGGTGAGGTGAACGTGCCTATATCCACCGGTGTCTTTTACGAAGCCGATATATATGCCGAGCTTGGGGAGGTGGTCGCAGGTATAAAACCCGGAAGGGAATCCGATGAGGAGGTCACCATATTTGACTCTACAGGCCTTGCTATACAGGATCTCGTGACTGCCGACATGGTTTATGAGAAATCTCTGGAAAAAGGTATTGGAGAGAAGCTTGGATTGTTTTAAAAGAAATACAAAAGATAAACTACAAGAACAGTAAAAGGTAAACTTAATATATTTATTATCGCGAAAATATCTAATAACTCCTTATATATTTAATAAAAATCAATTTGGATGGCCTTTCTGGTCAAATCTGCAACAGGAATGCATGGTCTTATCCTCTGTTCATGTTCAATTTTTTTTTTAAACAGATTTATATAAACATTTAATAAGCATGAATGCATATATGAGGGCAGAGAATTTTCTTAAGAAAAATGAAACAAGAGAATTGAAATAAATATTTCTTTGACTGAGTTTGAGGGAATGAACGAGTATACATTTTGAACATTAATGGCATATTTTTTAATAATTTTGTTAGGGAGACGTAGTAGATATGGTAGAAAAACAGGGCTATGATGCAAGCAACATTCAGGTTCTTGAGGGACTTGAAGCTGTCCGCAAGAGACCCAGTATGTATATAGGTAGTATCGATGGCAGGGGCCTGCATCACCTGGTATATGAAGTTGTTGATAATAGTATTGATGAGGCGCTGGCAGGATACTGTTCCGAAATCGATGTGACAATAAATCCTGAAGGCACTATTACAGTGCAGGATAATGGTCGTGGTATTCCTGTGGAGATGCACTCCAAGTACAAAAAATCTGCACTTGAGGTGGTTATGACAATCCTCCATGCTGGCGGGAAGTTTGATAAAGATACCTACAAGGTTTCCGGAGGCCTTCATGGTGTGGGTGTTTCTGTCGTCAACGCACTTTCTGAATGGCTGGAGGTTGAGATCAAACGTGATGGAAAGACCTACTTCCAGCGGTATGAACGTGGTAAGCCGATGGATGATGTGATCGAGATCGGTGAAACGGATGGTACCGGTACAAAAGTTACATTCATGCCGGACCCAATGATATTCGAAACCACTAAATTCGTTTATGAGACACTAGTGATAAGGCTTCGTGAACTTGCATTCCTTAACAAAGGTATCACAATAACTATTTCCGACTTGCGGATGGGTGAATCACAGCAGGAAACCTTCCATTATGACGGGGGGATAAAGTCTTTTGTGGAATACCTGAACCATAATCGTAATGCACTACATGATTCACCGATTTACTTCGAGCGTGAGAAGGAAGGTACTGCAGTCGAGATATCGATGCAGTATACCGACAACTATGCTGAATATGTATATTCTTTTGCAAACAACATCAACACGCATGAAGGTGGCACTCACCTGGTTGGTTTCAAGGCTGCCCTGACAAGGGTTGCAAACGATTATATAAGAAAGAACAAAATGTCAAAGGGTGATGATAAACTTTCAGGCGAGGACATACGTGAAGGTCTTACAGCCATTATAAGTGTCAAGCTGACAGAGCCTCAGTTCGAGGGACAGACCAAGACTAAGCTCGGGAACAGCGAGGTCAAGGGAATTGTGGAATCCATGGTTTCGGAAGGTCTTTCCGAGTATCTTGAAGAGAATCCTAAGGTTGCCACGGCTATTCTCCAGAAGGCACTGGATGCACAGCGTGCAAGAGAAGCTGCAAAGAAGGCCAGAGAACTTACAAGGCGAAAGAGTGCTCTTGATGTGAGCACACTGCCGGGAAAGCTTGCAGATTGTTCTGAGAAGGATCCTTCCTTATGTGAAGTATACCTCGTGGAAGGTGATTCTGCAGGTGGCTCTGCAAAGCAGGGACGTTATCGTAAGTACCAGGCAATCTTGCCTTTCAGGGGTAAGATCATCAATGTTGAAAAGGCACGTCTTGCAAAGGTGCTGAAGAATAATGAGATCCTTTCCCTTATCACGGCCATGGGGACTGGCATAGGTGATGACTACAATCTCGATAAGGCACGCTATCATAAAGTCATAATCATGACCGATGCCGATGTAGACGGAGCGCATATACGTACGCTCATTCTTACTTTCTTCTTCAGGCACATGAAGCCCCTGATAGATGCGGGATTCGTGTACATAGCCCAGCCGCCCCTTTATCGTATAAGCAAAGGCAAGGCTGAGTATTACATATATTCCGACAGGGAACTGAATGCCAAACTAAAGGAGATAGGAGAAAAGAATGTTGGTATCCAGCGTTACAAGGGTCTTGGAGAGATGAACCCCGAACAACTATGGGAGACTACTATGAATCCTGAAACACGCACTCTTTTGCAGGTTACGATGGAGGATGCCATTGCTGCGGATGAGATGTTCTCCGTACTCATGGGAGATGACGTTGCCCCACGTAAGAATTTCATCACTGCACATGCAAGGGATGTCGCGAATCTGGATGTGTGAGGTGAACAAAAATGACAGATAATATAGATAATGAAAATACTCAGGATGAGGGTTCACCGGACAAAACGGAAGATGAAATTGGTTTTGACATCCAGCCCACAGAAACAGGCGAAAAGATAGTTCCCATTCTCATTGAAGATGAGATGCAGAAATCATTCATGGACTATGCAATGAGTGTCATTGTGAGCCGTGCCTTGCCTGATGCGAGGGACGGCCTGAAGCCTGTACACCGCAGGATACTTTATGCAATGAAGGAAGCTGGAATCACTCATGACAAGGCTTACAAGAAGTCTGCTCGTGTAGTGGGAGATGTTCTCGGTAAATATCACCCACATGGTGATACTGCAGTCTATGAATCACTTGTGAGAATGGTGCAGGAATTCTCCCTGCGTTATCCGCTCATTGACGGTCAGGGTAACTTCGGTTCTATTGATGGTGATTCTGCTGCTGCCATGCGTTACACCGAAGCACGCATGGATAAGATCACAGATGAGATGCTTATAGATATCGATAAAGAAACAGTTTCCACCAGGCCCAATTATGACGGTTCGCTGGAAGAACCGACTGTGCTTCCGGCAAAATTGCCAAACCTGCTCATTAACGGTTCAACAGGTATAGCAGTCGGTATGGCGACCAATATGGCCCCTCATAATCTGACCGAGGTTATTGACGCCACACTAATGCTCATTGATAATCCCGATGCTACGGTTTCTGAACTCATGCAGTTCATCAAGGGCCCTGATTTCCCTACAGGTGCTACTATACTTGGAACACAGGGCATCAGGGAAGCCTATGAAACAGGGCGGGGACGGGTACAGCTTAGAGCCGTGGCAGAGATCGAGGAGATCAAAAAGGACAAGTATGCCATAATTGTTACTGAGATTCCCTACCAGGTCAACAAGTCCAGACTCATTGAGAATATTGCTTTGCTTGTTCGGGAGAAGAAGATAATAGGCGTCTCTGACCTGCGTGATGAATCTGATCGTGATGGTATACGTATAATGGTTGAGCTCACCCGCAGCACAAATCCCAATGTTGTGCTCAACCAGCTCTACAAACATACTCAGATGCAGACAACCTTTGGTATCATCAACCTTGCTCTGGTGGATGATATTCCACGAGAGCTGGGTCTGAAGGAAATATTACAGATATATCTCGAACACCGTATAGATATTATCCAGAAACGTACTCAGTACCAGCTTAACAAAGCTGAGGAAAGAGCACACATCCTGAGGGGCCTGAAGATTGCCCTGGATCACCTGGATGCAGTGATATCTCTGATCAGGTCCTCAAATGATGTGGAAACTGCACGTAACGGACTTATCGAGCAATTCGGTCTTGACTTAGTACAGGCAAAAGCCATCCTTGACATGCGCCTGCAGAAACTTACAGGTCTTGAAAGGCAGAAGGTTGAGGACGAGTACAACGGACTTATCAAACTGATCGCAGAATTGGAGAAGATTCTTGCAAGCGATGAAATCAAGTATTCGATCATCGTATCCGAGCTTAATGACCTGAAGGAACGTTTCGGGGACAAAAGAAGAACTCAGATCAACGGAACCCATGAAGAGATGGAGGACGAGGACCTTATACCTGACGAGGATGTGGTTGTGACCATTACCAATAGTGGCTACATAAAACGTCTTCTTGTAGAAACATACTCCCAACAGCACAGGGGCGGTAAGGGTATCATAGGTATGGATATGAAGGACGAGGACTTCGTGACGGATATATTTGTGGCATCAACACATAATTATATCCTGTTTTTCACTAACAAGGGAAGGGTGCACTGGCAGAAGGTGTACGGAATACCCGAAGGCAGCAGACAGTCCCGTGGTAAGGCAATCGTAAATCTTCTAGAACTGGGCGAGGGTGAGTTAGTTACTGCGATGATACCTGTGAGCAAATTTGTAGAGGATAACTATCTTTTCATGGCAACCCGTATGGGTGTTGTTAAGAAGAGCCAGCTCTCTGATTTCAGTAATCCCAGAAAAGGTGGTATTATCGCACTGAAACTGGATGAGGATGATGCACTGCTTAATGTTGCACTGACAGACGGTTCAAAGGAAATCGTGCTTGTTTCAAGACACGGCAAGGCGATCAGGTTCTCTGAGAAAGATGTACGCCCGATGGGCCGGGGTGCACATGGTGTCCGGGGAATGAAGCTAGAGTCCGGCGATTCTGTGGTCAGTCTGGACATTGTAGACGGGACAGCAACGCTTCTCACGGTAACGGAGAACGGATTTGGTAAGAGGACCGAGTTTGGAGAATACCGGACCATGCGCAGGGGTGGTCGGGGAGTCATTACTATAGTGACCAGTATGCGTAACGGCCCGGTCATGAATGTCAAGTCTGTAAAAGATGATGATGAAATCATGCTGACCAGTTCGGAAGGTATAATTATCCGTATACCCGTTAAGGACATACGCATTCAGGGCCGCAATACCCAGGGGGTCAAGATCATGAATGTGCGTCCCGGTGACAAAGTTGTCGGAGTAGCAAGGATAAGGATAGACGAAGACTGATGTAAATGCTTTTAAGCATTAACCATATTTAATAGTCTATAAATCAGAAAGCAATTCAAAACAATTATCAAAATAATTATCAGGATGATATAATGGAACTTGAAAAATTAAGACATGGTACCGAGCTTATAAAGCGCGGCTTTGCAAAGATGCAGAAAGGCGGTGTAATAATGGATGTTACAACACCGGAGCAGGCCCGCATAGCAGAAGAAGCAGGTGCTGTTGCAGTTATGGCTTTACAGGCAGTACCGGCAGATATCAGGAAAGAAGGCGGCGTTGCAAGGATGGCAGACCCCCAAATGGTCGCTGAGATCATTGAAACCGTGACCATTCCAGTTATGGCAAAGGCCCGTATCGGCCACTTTGTAGAGGCCGAGATCCTGCAGGCTCTCGGAGCTGACATGGTTGATGAGTCCGAAGTACTCACACCTGCAGACAACAAGTACCATATTGACAAGACAGGGTTCACAGTTCCTTTTGTCTGTGGTGCAAGGAACCTTGGTGAGGCACTTCGCAGGATCAATGAAGGTGCTGCTATGATCCGTACAAAAGGAGAAGCAGGAACAGGTGATGTGAGTGAGGCAGTGAAGCATATGAAGCAGATCCACGGAGAGGTACGTGCACTTAAAGGCATGACCAAAGAGGAAATCATTGCTGTAGCTCGTACCATTGAAGCTCCGATAGAACTTGTAATTGAAACTGCAGAAATGCAGCGTATCCCTGTTGTCAACTTCGCAGCAGGCGGTGTTGCAACACCGGCGGATGCAGCACTTATGATGCGCCTGGGTGCAGACGGTGTTTTCGTCGGTTCGGGCATATTCAAAGCAGAGAACCCTGAAAAGATGGCAAAAGCTATCGTTGAGGCTGTAAACAACTACGATAATCCCGAAGTGCTTGCTAAGATATCAAGGGGTATTGGCTCAGGCATGAAAGGTATCAGCGTTGATACTATTCCTGAAGAACAGGTTTTACAGAACCGTGGATGGTAATCCCATCCCTTATCCTTTTTTAAATAAGGGATCTTATGCGAATTGGTGTAATTGCCATTCAGGGTGATGTTTCCGAACACGTGGACGCTCTTGAAAGAGCACTGGTAGAACGTGGTGAAGAGGCTGAGATCATCACTATCAAACATAAAGGCATCGTTCCGGAATGTGACGGGCTTATTCTCCCGGGCGGGGAGAGTACTACGCTTGGAAAACTGCTGATACGTGAGGGTATCGCAGATGAGGTCCTGGAAATGAAGGATGCCGGTAAACCCATAATGGGCACCTGTGCAGGTCTTATTCTGCTTGCAAAAGAGGGTGATGAACAGGTGGCAAGAACACATCAGCATCTTCTTGGTCTTATGGATACAAAGGTCAATAGAAATGCTTTCGGAAGACAGCGCGATTCTTTCGAGACGGAACTTGAACTTCCGTTTCTGGACACTCCGTACAATGCCGTATTCATCAGGGCACCGGGAATTGTGGATTCCGGAAAGGATGTCACTGTTCTGGCAAAGATCGATAGCATGATCGTGGCCGCCGAACAGGGTAATATCCTGGTACTTGCTTTTCATCCGGAGCTCACGTATGACACAAGGGTGCATCAGTACTTCCTTGATAAGATATTCTGATATCATTTTCAATTTATTTTGATTATCAGTTATTTTGCTTCTTTCCTAATTTTTATTTATATGGTCAACATTGATGAAAAAGTTTAAACTTCATTGGTGTGTAGATTATTTGTATCCTTTATTTTTACATGCAGAGGTGATATCAATGGTCAAATTGACAGATGAGATGAAAGAAGAATTTGCAAAGATGAAGATATTCCCGTTCGCAACCGCTTCAAACGACGGCGTACCAAACGTTATCCCTATAGGTATGTGTATCCTTCAGGAAGATGCTGAAACGATCTGGATCGTTGACAATTTCTTCCTCAAGACAATGGAGAACCTCAGGGCAAACCCGAAGGGTGCCATCTATATCTGGGGACCTGAAATAAACGGGTGCTTCCAGATAAAAGGCGACATTAAAATCGTTGACCGTGGTGAAGAATATGACGAGATGCGGAAGATGGTAAAAGCAAAAAGTGACCGCTTTCCTGCAAGATATCTTGTGAAGATGAAGATCACGGATGTATTTGAATGCAAAAGCGGACCTGATGCGGGGAAGAAGTTACTCTGATTCCGGATAAACTTCCATTTACTTATTTCTTTATTTTCTTTATTAATTAATTATCTTGGTTGTAGTATTATTTCAGACTATATAGATTACAGGCTTTGGGAGTATGTCCTAAATGCGGCTTCGACCTTTTTTCCAGCTTAATTTCTGTGCTGAATGGATATTAAAATCACGTCACCATATTAGTTTAAATATAATATATATGTAATATATGACATATTTTTATTATTGGCTTTCATAGAAATGTGATAAAATGAGATTACTGGAACTTATTACAGGTATTATAAGGTCCTTTCCTCATGTTCTGCTGAACAGATCAGGTGGGATGATCGGGATATTGTTTCAGCTTTATCTGGTGGTATGGATATTATGGGCTGCATTTATCTCCTCTGGAAAAGCTTATGAGATTTCGGCAATTGCGGGTTTGCAAACATATTTACACATTTTTACTTATCCCGGAGTGCCTTCTTTTGTCCTGCCTGCCGCAATATCCATCCTTGTCCCTTACATTCCCGTTTATCTGCTCTGGATATATGATCTAACTGCGGGAGCTAAAAAACGCAGACACAAAGAGATACAGGCATATGAGTCCGTCAAGATCGATTTCAACCTTCCTCCCAGAATGGAGCTTGGAATGGGGAGTTCCGTGTCTTTCCAGATCAGCAATCCTGCCAGATATGAGATAGAGAATATCTGGATACGGACGATCTTCCCGGAGTGTGTGCGGTGTGATTCTCCCCAGGTATCTCTTGGTCTTCTGAAACCCGGAACATCCAAATCGGTCTCAATTGCCTTTGTCCCGCTGTGTGCCGGAAAGGCGGATATGGGTCTTGTAGAATTTTATTTTGAGATGAAAGGGAAAGAGTTCAGGAAAGAACCTTTTTCCCTGGGAACTCATGAAGTTTCCTGTTCGTATTTGGATATCAGTACTGAAGTTCCCGATACTCTTAAATTCGGACATGCTACTCCCTTCTATATAACCCTGAAGAACAATTCTCAAATGGCACTGACCGGTCTTAACGTCAAATGTTTCTTCTCAAAAGGCATCGGCTTTGATTCTTCAGGTTTTATGCTGGCTAATATCGGACCGGGTTCTGTCAGGTCTCTGTCATTTAACGTTGTCCCGACGACCCTTCATGAGGCAAGTATCGGCTACTTCAATATAAGGTTCCATGCTAATGGGAATGAATGTTATGTAGGGCCTGTGGATCTCGGAAAACATAAAATAAGAGTTCCGGAGCTTGATGTCAAGCTGAATGTCCCGGACAATTTCTATAAAGAGGTCCCCGCCACCATTGGTATAACTGTTGAAAATCACTCTGATATCCCACTTTCCAATCTGCGTTTTACAAACTGTTTCTCTTCACAGATAGAATGTGATTCGCCTGTAGTATCGATTCCTGATATCAGTCCGGGTGCATCCCGCTATGTTTCCCTTTCCATCCGGCCGAGAACGGGTGGAAATATCGATCTTGGGAACCTGAACATTTCATTTGACGTAAATGGTATCACCTGTCACAAAGAACCGATCGCCATGGGAATTCACAAGATCCTGTGAAAATTTTATTTTAACAAAACGAGTAAAGAAAAGATCATAAATATGAAGTTTGGTACTTGGGGTGTATCAGATCCAGACTTGGATAACGGATATTGTATTTATAAAAAAGATCCGGCTAAAAGAGTGATACACTCACTCTTCTGCCGTTGCTTCTTCGGCTACTTCTTCTTCGCCGCCAAGGATCTTCTCAATTGACTTGTCTCCGTATTCAACAACAACAGCATTTACCTGCACGATGTCGGGTGCAATTTCCCTTCCGCGCATCATCTTTCTGCGGCGTACGCCGTTTGATACGGGTGAGTAGCCAACACCGGTTGCAACAAGTACCTTCTGCCTTTTAGGGCCGGGCATGTCAGGTCTCATGACCATTCCACTCTTGTCGCTGCCGCCTGTTATTTTCAATGTGTATCCCTGTAATCCGACGATTTCACCATCAACAGTCTGGCCGATGGATTTACCGACCAATCTGTTAGCTTCTGCTCCGGTGACATCGAATTGATATGCTTTTGTTTTGGGGTCTGATACCACAACTTTGAAATCTGCCATATTAATTCTCCTTTAACTCTATTTTCCGTTAGTATTTATATGATATTCATGAATCCTGCTTTCCTGATCTCATTTTGCCCAGAAAGGATTACCTTTCCTTTTGATCTCAAGAAATGCTTCCAGGGTTTCCAGTTCATCTGCCTTTAATGAGTCGAAAATTTCATTTTCAAGGACTTTTGCATGTCTTTCGGGCACGTTCACAAAAAGAGTGTCTTCCTCTTTTATCTGCCTTCCGACAGTCGGGCCCTCGAGTGCAACGGCAACTTCCATGCCAACTTTGGCTTCGGAGATGTTATCCCCTCTTAACTGGAGACCTTTGACCTTACCTACCACTGTTCCGTCAGCTGTGGTGACATCAACGTTTGTCCTTACTACTCCGCCGATGATCTTCACACCCACAACCGCAGGTTTGCTTTGCCTGAACGTGCAGTTTGGCAGTATCTGGAATCTTCCCGGCTTAGTGATGTGTTCAGTCATCTCTTTCTCGGTTAGTTCTTTCTGCTCTTTTGCCCAGTCCTTGTAGTCATCGATAAGCCTGTAGATCACATCGCTAAGGAAGAGTTTGATCTCGGTGCTCTGAACCTTGTCCTTTGCATCGGGAAGCACCTTCACATTGAAACCTATGATCACATTATAGAATGGATCCTCTATTGCCGCAACCTCTACGACATCGCGTTGGGAAATATCTCCTACAGTTGCTTTCCGTATAGGTATCTTCTCTTTCTTAAGCTCGTTTACAAGCGCTTCCAAAGAACCTATTGTATCTGCCTTTATGGTTATTCCCAGAGCATCCGTGTCTATCTGGACTTCCTCCAGTTCATTAAGTATCTCTTCAGAAATAGCATCAACGGTTTCGGGTGTCACGACTCTCACAGGGGATCCGGCAAGAGCACTGTCAAGATTAGGCGCTGATATTTTAACACCGATCGCCGCTGTCACAGACTGCACTTGCTGGAACTTTTCCTCGGATTTGATCTCCGTAAGAGGACGAGGTTTTAACAGGGCACGGACCTTGGTATGCAAAGGTTTGCCAAGGCTGCCGACAACTATCATGTCTCCTTTTTTCAGGTTGCCGTCATAAAGGATGACATCTATAGTAGCCCCCAGTCCTTTCTCTTCCTTCACTTCCAGAACGGTTCCGACTCCGGGTACGCTGGCATCATAATGCAGATTGCCTTCAAGGAATCTCTGGGCAAGCCCGAGAAGCACCATCAAAACATCAGCAATACCTTCTCCTGTAACAGCACTTATGGGAATTATGCCGATATTGCGCTGGAAATCGCTGACCCGATCATGCCTTTCTGAGTTGAAGCCTGCATTGTAAAGCTCGCCTACGACCTCATAGAACTTCCTGTCAAGTTCGGTCTTTACACGCTCGCTCTGTTTATTATAGGACACTATGAAGGGAGCATTCTTCTGTGGCTCCCAGCCGTGTATCCTGTCGATCTTGTTAGCTACAACGACAAAAGGGGTCTTGAACCTCTTGAGTATCTGAAGGCTCTCGATTGTCTGTGGCATGAAACCTTCGTTAATATCAACGATAACTATCGCCAAATCAGCAAGTGCTCCTCCACGACTTCTTAGTGATGTGAATGCATGGTGTCCGGGAGTGTCAATGAAAAGAAGCCCCGGTACCATGAATTTATCCCTTAGTGCAGGATTGCCACATTTACTGACGATGGTATCTATGGGAACCTCGGTTGCACCGATGTGCTGAGTAATAGCTCCTGCTTCCCCCTCTGCTACGGTACTACCTCGTATCCTGTCAAGCAAGGTCGTTTTTCCATGATCCACATGTCCCATCACAGATACTATTGGTGTACGTAAATCCTGTTTAACTGCCATTGCAATACCTCAAGAACGAATCACTTTGGATAACCTGTCTTTAGAAGATATTCCCGGAAAATCCTTTTCTGAAAATTGAGTTCCCGAAAATTCTTTTTCATCATTCGTAGAGACAAACCTCGTCGATCTTCGAATAGCTGGTGATCTCCGAATCCTTGAAGTGGATTGAGATCTCGCGCTTGGCCGAATCGGGAGAGTCGGAAGCATGAACTACATTTCTGCCGGTTTCAATCGCGAAGTCTCCCCTGATCGTGCCCGGAAGTGCATTCACTGGATTGGTTGCACCGTTTACGGCACGCATGATGGTGATGGCATCCTTTCCTTCAACCACCATTGAAACCGATGGTCCTGATATAACATAATCAATGAGGGTACCAAAGAACGGCTTTTCAGCATGCTCTTTGTAGTGCTCTTTTGCACTTTCCTCGCTCATCACATTCAGTTTCATTGCCGATATCTTCAGGCCGCGTTTCTCTATCCTTGATATGATCTCCCCGATGAGTCCTCTCTGCACTCCGTCGGGTTTAATCATAATGTATGTCTGTTCCATGCACGACACCCGATCATGCCTTCTTCAAGTGTATTCGGCCCTGCTCGGTCCAGACAGTACGCCTTGGTAATCTTCCAAGTTCAAAGTTGCCCTCGCATTTTGAAGAACAGAAAAGGTATGTGGATCCGTCCTTCTTTACAAAGAGCTTGCCGGTTCCGGCTTCAAGGAAATTACCGCAAAAAGAACACTTTCTTTGTTCCATTATGATCACCTTGTGGTCAGTTTCTTTGCTTCTCTTGATGTTTCTACTAACATCAATATATCACCGATTCTGATCGGACCGACACAGTTACGGGTGATAATACGACCCTTGTCGCGTCCTTCAAGCACACGGCACTGTATCTGGCTGGCTTCACCATGCATACCGGTATTTCCGATAACATCAATGACTTCAGCCGCATAGCCTGTATCTTCATCTGCCATAACGATACCTCATGTATCAGTATTATTTCAATGCACTTACTTTCTGTGCAATATCTTCAACAAGTCCGCTGCCTTTGCCGGTATCAACGATTGCGACAGCTGCACAGGCAACACCTATGCCACAGGCTGCACCAAGTTCCTTCTGTTCCTTTACAAAGATGTAAGGTGTGTTCTTCTCTTCACAGAGTGGTGCGATGTGGGCAATAACTTCAGCAGGACTGACATCCTCTGCAATCACAGCAAGCTTTGTGATACCTCTTTCAATTGCTTTTGTGACTTCGTTTGTACCTTTTTTCAGTTTGCCTGTGTCTCTTGCAAGTTCTACACTCTCAAGCGCTTTGTTTGCTAATTCTTCTGGAACGTCAAATTTTGCTGCCATTTTATTATCTCCTTCAAAACCATGGTACTTTCATGGTCCTTCATTATTCATTGCAGTTCAGACCTGGGTCTGAACAGATTTGGCCAATATGGATTGTTACTAATTAGTAATTAATAATCAATAACTGACACTGTAATATATGCCAAAGTAATGGCTATCAATCGCTACATTCGGATATATATCTTTCGGCAAATGGCGATTTGTTTCCACAACAATGTTTTAATGTATAAACCTTGTGGCAAAAAAAGAAGGTGAGACTGAGATGATCTCACCTGAACTGTTCGAGTATAAGTCCGTAGATATTCGAAGCATTGGTTGTGATCACGACCTTTGTAACATTTTCATCTCCATAAGTGGTCGTGTTGTAGTACAGATTCCGGTCGGTACTGTTTGCTTCCATGGCACTTATGTTGTCAAGAAGGCTTTGATCCGGTTCGACAAAGACCTCTGTCCTTGAATAGTTGCCGTCATTCATGTCTCTGTATTCCAGATAATATTGCTCCACCGGGCCGTCACCTATCACAAGTGTCGAGTACTCCGCCCCGGGTTCAACATAGGAAAGTATCCTCTCAAAATCAGTTGAACTGTTGGCAGTTCCTGATTTGACATCGATGACATTTTCAAGGTCATTCCTGGAGCCAAGTAACATAGGTGTGCCTACAACATTATACAGTTCTCCGCCACGGGACAGCATATAGTACCCGTTATATGAATCCTCTGTAAGCATGTACTCGAAATTGATCACCTCAGGGGATATGGTATGTGCTTCAAAAGCAAAATCTCCTGTCGCACTGTATGCAGAATACCTTTGCATTATCATGGTATTATAGATTGAATAGATTTCAGTTATGTTCGGTGCCATTATTTGAAGCGGGGTGTTATACACCCTTGAATAATCCACATATGAGGCGACTGATACGCCCTGTGGTGTCATTTCCAATCCGTCAAGCACAGAATCCAGTTCATGTTGCATCCTTGTTCCGGGGATGGTCTCAAATCCCGGTGCATCCGCTGGATCTCCGGCACCATTATCATCCTGGTCGTTATTACTCAACGGGCCGCTGAAAAAGAATGTCCCGATTGACATTAGCATAATGACTGCCAGAAAAATAGCTACATATTTAGTATTCATTTAAATCCTCTTTTATAATGTAAAATATTTAAGAGTTAAATTGCATTTTCTCCTATCTTTGCAATTGTCTCATCGATATCCGCCCTCAATTCATCTGGAATTCCCTGTATACCTACATCAAGGAAACCTCTTACTATCATACCGACCGCGTCTTCCTCGGACAGGCCACGAGCCATCAGATATTCGATCTGTTCACGTGCAATTCGTCCGACTGCTGCTTCATGGGACAATTCTATATCTTCTACATTTGCCTCAAGGATAGGTATTGCTCTTTGTGTGCCTCCGCCAAGTACGAGGCCGTGACATTCCAGGTGTCCCTTGGCACCATTGGCATTGCCGATCATCTCACCCCTTGCAATAGATACTCCGCCTGTTGTAATGGTTCTTGAGATGAGTTCTGCTGATGTTCCTTCTGCTTCGAAGATAACCCTGCTTCCCAGATCAAGTTCTGAGCCCGGATGTGCAACAGCAATAGTATTGAGTCTTGCAAATGCACCCTTGCCTTCCAGTATGACCGTGGGGTACGACTGGATGGACTTTACGGGCTTGAGGGTCACATAGTTGCTTATGTATGTGCCACCTTCCTCGACATGCACCACCGTCCTTGGCCTCACGCCTATTTGCTCGGCCCAGTTGTGGATCATAGTGAAGTTCAGTGTTGCACCTTTTTTCACGTACATCTCTGAGATGCCGAGATGAAGCCCCTTTTCAATCCCGTGTTTTGTTGAGCAACCCGTTATCACATCAAGTTCTGCTCCTTCTTCTACAATGACTATGTTATGTACTGTTTGTGAAACCTGCTTTGAACCGATAAGAAGGCATGTCTGGACTGGCATTTTTGATTTCTTGCCAGCAGGGGCACGGATGAAATAACCATCGGATTCCTGGAGGTAGCTCATTGCAGTATACTTGTCAGCATCCGGTTTTACTAGTTTCCAGGCATAGTCCTTTAACCAGCTGTGTGCTTTCAATGCATCCTTCAGGGACATAAGTTCAACGACTTCCTTGTCGCGAAGAGACGTATGAGTAATGGCGTTATCGACCATGATCAGGCTGCCTGACCTGTTATCTTCTCCGGGAGTGAAACCAACGTTCAGAAGTGTTCTCTGATCCTCTTCGTTTAGCTCTTTTAAGTCTTCAGCAGATTGGACGTCAGATGTGGCAACACCGTATTCCTCAAGATTGAAATCCTCTCCGTAAATGGCACTTTTTTTGAGGGCATCTTTAACCTTCTTTCTCATATCTCCATCAGTTTGCATTTGATACACTCCTCATACCCCTGTTCCTTTATCTCGGTCAGCATCTCACGTGGATTTCCCGAACACATCACGGTGCCGTTGCAAAGAATATAAGCTCTGTCAGTTTCAAGATAATCAAGAACCTGCCCGGTATGCGTGATGACAAGTGCGGATTTACCATGTTTGCATCTTTCACCCGGACACTTACAATCTTTCTTTAACAGTTTATTGATTGTTGTCCCCAGCAGTTCAATACTTGCAAGATCAACACCTGATTCCGGTTCATCAAGCAGCAGGAAGTCAGGGTTCTGTGCTGAGAGCTGCAGAAGCTCCGATCTTTTAATTTCCCCGCCGGAAAACCCTACATTAATATCTCTTTCAAAGAAGTTCATCATGCCTACTGATTCGGCCAGTTCTTCCGTTTCCTTGAGGTCTTCTGCTATAACATCCAGAAGATCATGGAGTTTGACACCATTCAGGTTTGGGGGTCTCTGGCTCATGATGCCCATGCCCATCTGTGCTCTTTGAGAAACAGACAAGTTAGTTATGTCCTCTCCTTTAAAGATGATCTCTCCTTCTATGACCTTATAGCCACTGAATCCCATCAGTGTCATAAGAAGTACGGACTTGCCTGCTCCATTAGGTCCGAACAGAACGTTGGTGTGGCCAGCTTCCACATGCAGGTCTACACCTTTTAATACTCTGCGACCTCCGACTTCAACAGTTAGATTATTGATCTCCAGCATAGGCATGCTCTCCCTATCAGTTTAAGTTATGCAAGGATAATATAGTATAATTAAACTAGTATCCTAAATACTGCTATAACTTAAAAACTTATTGAGAATCGCAAACAATGCTCTATTATAAAAACAGCTGAGGGTGTTTTTGACAGAATGTCTATAAGCTGGCATATTCTGCTGACGTGTTCCTGATCAGCTTAAAACTGTTCATGTTGGATTGTGCTATGTTTAGTGGTCATCGGCTAAAGTAATAAACAAACGTATAAAGATTATAATCCCAGTTCTCTTGCTATTTCCTGAAACTCTTTTCCTTTTTCAGTTGTTATATACAGATTCTCTTTTTTCTCTATCAGTCCCTTTTCCTCTAACATGGCAAGGTATCTGTTCACAACTTCAAAGTTCAGATTCGCACGATAAACGATGTGTGTTTTTTTAGCCCCTTCCATGGCAGCTCTCAATATCTCCACACTGATTGCAGTTCTACTTCTTCTCATGATAATCACATCTCCGGTCACATTTACATCTTGAGATACGTGTTTAACCGTTTTCAGGAGGTGACAGCCTCAGAAATGTTTGACGCCTGGCTTGGCCGACACTAAAAGTTAAAAGTTGAAAATTCTAACTCCTGGTATTTATGCGTCTCTATCTTTCCCCGTTCTATATAAACACCAAATAGTGCTAACATTTCAATTATTACTATGCCGAATACTGTTGGGATATCCCACTAACGATTTACTTGTGGTTAGTGTGTTTATGCTGCTTTTCAGGCATTAACATCTGTTTCCCCTTAACAGGTGTATTGTCCTGTTTTCCTGCAAGCCGCTTTTTTCTTGAAAGCAAGATCTGCTATGAAATGGCTGTAAATTCTCATTCCTGAGGATGTACTGCTTTTAACAATTCAAATATTACTTTCTATATCCGGAAACAACTTCAGGTACACTGTAGTTTTTCTCCAGATATCATAGTTCTGCCGCAGTCATAATCGTACTCATATATTATTCACAAAACATCCTGGTTAGTGGTAGAATTCCGCGACCCGGTCTGACCAACTTTGTAAACAGGAACTCTGCCGAATCCAGTTGTTCTGGACTAATTCCTTGACAACCCCGATAGAGAATATGGGGTATGGCATTATAAAAAGGTAAGAAACTTATTTTCATAACTAAGTTAAGGAACATTATTACTAACTATACTTGTTTAAGCATATCTTAATTCAAATCAGCATGAGTGAAGGCTGTATGTTAGCTACTTATACTATTATTTTTATAAGATCTCTCCGGGGTAATTAGAAACAGGGCACACAGTTTCCAATATTTAACGATGTAAATAATAATCCATTAGTAAAAAGCATACTGATTATAGCTTTTACAATTTTAGTTATATTGTGTATGGAGATGGATAATCGTGGGTACAGGAATTTGTATTCTAGAGTTCATGTCGCAGTTCAATGGGATATGTATATAAGTGTTCTCTTTAATAGTGAAAAGTAATTGTTTGTTTAACTGCAGGCAGGGCAGTATTCTCCTGGATCAAATGCAAAAATGGGGGAAAAGGAAACTGATGTTCGTGATTGCAGATCAGTTTCCAACTCCCGACTCTTTCCTTTTTCAGGCAAGGTGGTACTTGGTGGTAATGTAAACTAAGTTCTCTTAGATACTGATATTGACCACCAATTTAACTTTGTTACATTCATAAATAAAACCTAAGGAAAGATAGTTCCTAAAACACTTTACTTAAAAGGCTCATATATTCGTTTCGTACAACTGTTATTGTAAGCGAGCTGTTCTTATGCAATTGACTCGTACAATGAGTATCAGAGTTTTTTCAATGCTGACCTGGCTATGTAGTTGGTTACCAGGGTGTAGGTAAAAACCACTATGCCTAGCCACAATAAGGGTTCACCGAACTTATCCTGTCCCAGATAGGAAAGTGCAAGCCCGATACTTAATATAATCACATTGATTTTCAGCAATTTCTTATTCCTGTGGAGTATGGCAAGGTTTCCCTGCCGTTGCTGAAGTGTTTCCTTTTTCTCTTTTTTCATGTGGTTCACTTTACATCTTTATTATCATCTCTGCAGCTTTACGCAGTCGGTTCCTGACAGCAGCTCCTACACCACTGTGACTGAAAGATCCGTCTGCCAGTATGACATCCACTTTCTTTTCGTCCAGATATCTTAATCCTGAGAACAGGTTAAATGCTAACTCTGATGGTCTGTCCTTTTTACCCAGCAGGAATTCTTCGTCCCCTTCCAGGACTTCATTACTCTCACCTGTTAAAAGCAGTCCGACCTTAGCACCCCTGGATCTGAAGTCATAAAGCATTTCCTGTATCTTTGAAATAACCATTTCATTGCTTCCTTCCAGCAGGATCACAATGGCGTCAGGTGAATAATGGGTGTATTTCATGCCGGGTGAACGAACCTTTTCTATATCCTGGTGGATTTTATCCTCATAACCTATGCATATCCTGCCAATTTCCCTTTCAATATCATTCCGGGATACTATGCCTGGCCTGAGTATGGCCGGTGGTTCGGAGGTCATGTCGATGACAGTGGATTCAACCCCGACTCTTACGGCCCCGCCGTCAATAATAGCATCAATGCGGCCGTCAAGGTCAGCAATGACATGCTCTGCGGTTGTCGGGCTTGGCCTTCCTGAAAGATTTGCACTGGGTGCTGCAAGTGGTCTTCCGGAAATTCTGATCAGTTCCATGGCAATCCTGTTGTCAGGCATCCTCAAAGCTACAGTGTCCAGCCCGCCAGTTGTGATATCCGGAACTATTTGCTTTCTCTCCAGTATCAGTGTTAAGGGTCCGGGCCAGAATCTATCTATGAGTGTATATGCTTTTTCAGGAATGGTGCTTGCAAGTTCTTCACATTGTTCCTTTGAAGCAACATGTACTATCAGGGGATTGTCCGCAGGCCTCCCCTTTGCTCTGAAAACAGCTTTTACGGCAGCAGGATTCACTGCATCTGCTCCGAGACCATAAACGGTTTCAGTCGGAAAGGCAACCGTTCCTCCTTTCTTGATCATTTCAGCGGCCTCGCCGACAGTTTCCCTGAAGTTGTCTTTATCTGTATGTAATATACGTGTTTTAAATGTCATGCATGGTGGTTCTTTCGAGAGGTTTGAAGTCGATTGTATCCTCTGGATACACTTTGATCGGAATGAACGGACAATTATCTGCATTAACTATATTCCTGTTCCGGACTGTATCCTGTGGGACCAGTTATGAACCATGTATTGCATTACTAAGGAGATAAGTTTTTTGTCCGGGCTAATGTCATTATCTCTGATTATGAGGTAAATTCCATTCTTTGTACAGAAAAGTGATTCCCAATAATTCTCAATTGTGGCTCTTCTTTAGTAATTTTTGTAGTTAATAAATAGGAATGCTTATATAGCATAATAACATCTACTCGCTAAGTGAGCGGGTCTGTTTTTAACCCCACTCCCACACTAACCCCCACTCCCCAACCCGCTCACAATCATCCTAAGGGGTTAAATTGAAATAGGAGTTAAATTTGGTGCAAGTCTTATTATGTTCTTTACTTAAATCTGTTCTTCATGAATGCTTCTGATATATTTTACTAAATATGTTTGCTGCTGTTGCTCAATAAGTCAGAAAAATTATCTCTAATCGACTTTAAAAGAAGATGATCTTGAGTTCTCACAAGATCACTTCAAAAATATAGTTTTCAGTTATTCTATTTTTTAATTGTGCAGACTTTCCCATATTCATCAACTACCGACTCATCACAAAGGCCCACGCCGTGCCTGTGGGCAGCACGACCTATCATATGAGCGGCGATAGGGGCTGTCAGCAACAAAAATAAGCCTACGGTTATGGCTTTAACGCCGATGGGCGAAAAACCTACCTTCAGAAGGATGCTTATCATAACTCCAAAAGCTCCCAGTGTGCCTATCTTTGTTGTAGTGTGCAGTCGGTTATAGACGTCAGGAAGTCTGACAAGACCCAGCATACCCAGGAATACGAAGAACAGGCCTATTACAAGGAAGATGTTGCTCAGTATCTCCAGAATAGTATCCACTATCATAGAACCACTCCTTCGTCAAGGTATTTAGCTATAGTCACAGTACCTACAAATGCAATGATGGAAAGCACGAGTGCAACATCCATGAAAAAGGCCGAGCCCCTGTCAAAAGAATATATTGCCAGCATGACAACTATTACAACTGTCATTGCATCAAGCGCTACTACTCTGTCAGGTATTGTAGGCCCCTTTATTATTCTGTAGATACATGGGACGATCGCAAGTACCATGAAAGTTATCGCAAATGTGAACATTGAGATCATTCGAATGCCTCCAGTACATATTTTTCCAGCCCATCCCTGATAGAGCGGGCCACTGCATCCGGATCCGATGCATCGATAGTATGAACATATAAAAATGATCGGTCATCGGATATGTCAATAGTAAGTGTTCCCGGTGTAAGTGTTATAGTATTGGCTATTACAGTAGTTCCCAATTCAGTTTTTGTCCGTATGGGCACTGCAATGATGCCCGGTTTTATGTCCATTTTCGGTTTAAGTACTATTTTTGCCAGCACAATATTGGCTTTAATGATCTCTGTGATAAGGACAAAGGAATATCTTGCCAGGGGAGGTATCTTCTTAATACCTCTCTTAACTGAGAAATCATGCTCAAAATTGTAGAGTGGCTTGAAAGGGATCATAATGAACGGTGCAAAGATGAATCCGAGCACAAAGTTGTTTAAATTGATTGTGCCATGGACAAAACACCATACCAGTCCCAATATTACAGCATAGGGGATATAGCGTTTCATCTGACTACCTCCGTGAGTGCCGCCTGGATATATGGTTGCGGATCAAGTATCTGTCCTGCGGTCGCAGTTGCCAGTGAGATCAGGGGTTCGGCAAACAATCCGAAGATCAAGACCGCAGAGGCAAGCATTATGATTGGTATTACAATCAAAGAGGATGCTTTATGGGAAGAATATTCACCATATTTCTCTACGTCCCTCTTCTCTCCCCAGAACATGAGTAGCCAGGCTCTGAACATGTAAAACAGTGTAAATACTGCAAAGAAAAGGGCTATTCCGATCTCAAAGTAGTACTTCTCACTGATACCTGCATCGAACAGCAGGAACTTAGCTATGAATCCACCTGTGGGCGGCAGCCCTGCAATGGACATGGTTCCCACAAGGAACATAGATGCAAGTAAAGGAGCACTGTCGACCATACCTCCCATTTTTCTCATGTCTCTGGTGCCTGCATGGTGTATAATACCTCCTGAGCTCAGGAAAAGCATGGACTTGGCAACCGCATGGTTCACAAGGTAAACCAGTGCCGCTGTAATTGCATACATGCCTCCCAGGCCGATACCAAGGAAAACATAACCGATCTGGCCCACACTTGAGTATGCCAGCAGACGCTTTACATCGGTCTGTGCGACAGCAGAGATCGCGCCGATGATTATGGTCGCGAGTGCAAGATAAATTATCACCGGCTGGAATATGTATAGGGTGTCCCTGAATATCAGGAAGAATACGCGTATCATGCCATATGCACCAACATTGATCAGCACACCGCTAAGCATGGCGCTGATGGGCGAGGGTGCTGAGGGATGCACATCGGGCAACCAGTAATGTAATGGGAAGATTGCTGCCTTATTGCCGAAAACCACTATGAACATAAGGGCAATGGCAAATACGTGCCAGGGCATTGTCCCGGCTGCGCTCATGGCACTGAGCTTTACTGAGATATCTGCCATGTTCAATGTACCTGTAGTCGCATACAGGGAAGCAACAGCTATCAGCATTATAAAGGCTCCTAGCATGTTCAGTACAAGGTACTTGAATGTCGCTTCCATTTTGTCAGATATCCTTGTAACTCCTCCATGCTCGTTTGCGATTACCAGTCCGCATGATGAGAGCAGCAGCAGTTCAAAGAACACGAAGAGATTGAATATATCTCCTGTAAGGAAGGATCCGTTCAGGCCTGCAAGCAGGAGGTTGAACAGCGGATAGTATGTGGAATTTAGCGACCTTTTCTCGATATAGTCAAGTGAATATATGAGTGACAGGAATGAAATGCAGGTTGTAAGGAATACCATTCCGGCACTCAGCAGGTCTGCAACAAGTATTATGCCATACTTGCCCCATTCACCGACGCCGTATGCCTGTATGCCGGAGTTCCATACTTGGAGCAGTAGCAGTGCACTCAGGATTGTGAGTAAGAACGAAACTGTGACGTTGAGATCCTTCTGAAATCGGGGCTTTGACCTGAGTAAGATCATAAGCGCTGCCATGAGGATGGGGGTGGCGATCAGGATTATCGGAAGGTGCTGCATGACTATATTCATCCCCAGAGCCTCCTTAGTTCCTTTATGTCCGTGGTGCCATATTCCTCATAGATCCGATAAGCAAGTATCAGTATGAAGGCAGTCGTTGCCAGACTGATGACTATGGCTGTGAGTACAAGGGCCTGGACAAGCGGGTCTACATAATTCACACTATGGCCAGCAGTAGTTATCGGTGCAAGTATGTTCTCCGATAAGACATCGGTGAATATTGTCCCTGTGGTCTCAGATGCCCCGTGACCTCCATCATCGGTGATAATTGGCGGCTTTGTTCCTGCAAAAACGCCACTGGAAACTATAAGCATGTTCACAGCATGTGAAATAATACTGAGGCCGATTATTACTTTTACTATGTCCCTGCGAAGGATCAGGAATGTGCCGATACCGAAAAGGATGGCAATAGTCAATGAGAGCAAAGTATTGTTCACTTGTCATCACCTACGTTTTTGAGAACAGAGAGCAGACTGCCTATCACAACGAAGTAGACTCCCAGGTCGAACAGGGCTGCTGATACAAGCTCTACCTCGCCGAAAAAGGGCAGATGCAAAAATTCTACGGCACTTCTGAAGAAGTTATGTCCGAAAGGCAGTGCTGCAAAGGCTGTTAAGGATGCAAGTAACAGACCTGACGCAAACAAGTCGGCCCAATCAGGGTTAAAGAAGGACCTGATATGATCAATCCCGAAGACAATATATGTCAGCGCAATCACCGAAGCGAACATCACTCCTCCTATAAAACCTCCTCCCGGGTTGTTATGGCCTGCAAGCAGCAGGGAGATGGAAAAGAGGATCACTAAAGGTAAGCATATTCTGGTAACTGTTTTTGTAATTATAGTTGTCATTCTTCCTCACCTCTGCTGTGAATCAGGTTATAAACACCAAGTGCCGCCAGGCAAAGGACTGCTATCTCTCCAAGTGTATCATAAGCTCTGAAATCAACTAACACGACGTTGACCATGTTATGACCTCCTGCCAATGGAATGCTTTTTTCAATGAAGTAATGGGAGAGGCTCTCAAAGGGCGGGACTATGCCCTGAGTGGCATTGATCATCATTATAAATACGGTCAAAGCAACTGCAGAAGCAATTAAAAGGTCTCTGGTCATCACCGACGGAGTTATGTGCTCCCGGAACTTCTGCGGTATCTTCACGATAGCAAGCAGGAATATGATCGTGGTGAGTGTTTCGACCAGTACCTGTGTAAGCGCAAGATCAGGTGCCTGCAGGTAAATAAACAGTAAACCTACAAGATACCCCAGTCCTGAAAGGGATACTATCGCAGGTAAGTACCTAGGAAGCAATGCGGCACCAAGTGCTGCCACGATCATGAAAAGGTACACTATTCCTTCGTATGCCTGTATGTCGAAGTTTAGGGTGGAAGGAATGATATCAGGTGTAAGCACAATGATCGGTATAATGAATAATACAATCATGAGTAGCAGCAGGGCTGTTACATAGGTCTTGATAGTCCCGGGCTGCATGCGTGATGAAAAACCGAATGTGGTGCTTTTTGCATTGTTCACTGCTGCATCGTAGAAATAGTTGACACTTATCATGGGGTGCTTTGAGTTGAATCTGTTTTGCCAGGCAGCGATGCTGTCATAGCGTGTATAGATGAGCAGTCCCAATATGAATGTGACAATTGTCATCGCCAGTGAAGGTGTTAACCCGTGCCATAGACTGACATGCAGATCAACAGGCTCGAGTAGTATTGCTTCGGTTGCCGGCTCGATGATGTAATGTGCCGGTATTGAAGGGACCAGTCCGAACAGTATGATAAGCAATGCAAGAAAGGCAGTCGGAAGGATCATTGTCCAGCCAGGATCATGTATGTGTTCCGGGAGGCCTCTGGAAGGGCGCTTACCCAGGAAAATACCGTCTATTAGCTTGATGGAATAGGCAAAAGTAAACACTCCTCCGAGCACTGCCAGTGCAGGGATCACGAAGGTGAAAGCTCCTCCCAGTTCAGCTCCCATCTCCCAGGATGCCTCATAGAACAGTTCCTTGCTCAGGAAACCATTCAGCGGTGGTATCCCTGCCATGGCAAGGGCACCGATGGTCGCCAGAATGAAAGTTATAGGCATCTCCTTGCGCAGGCCTCCCATCTTTGTAATATCCCTTGTGGCCGTTTCATGGGCAACTATGCCTGCTACAAGGAAGAGGGATGCCTTGAAAGTTGCATGATTGAGCAGGTGGAAAGTTGCGGCAGCCACTCCTATGCCGGGGTGGATGTGGGTGGTGTAGCCGTACATGGTCATAAGGTAGGCAAGCTGACTGATAGTCGAGTATGCGAGTATTCCCTTGATGTCTGTCTGGCGGAAAGCCAAAAAGCCTGCCACAAGCATTGTGATTATGCCGACACCGCTTACCAGAATGAACCAGGCGTCGGTTCCGGAGAACATCGGGTGTATCCTCGCGACAAGATAGATACCTGCCTTGACCATTGTAGCAGAATGAAGGAAAGCACTTACAGGAGTGGGTGCTTCCATTGCGTTTGGGAGCCATATATAGAAAGGTCCCTGTGCGGACTTCGAGGCAGCACCTATTAAGATAAGGATCAGTGCGAAAATGAAAAGTTCATGGTCTTTTATGAATTCTATCATGGATTCGCTATGCAGTATGGTGGGAATGTCAAAAGTGCCTGTCATAGCGTTAAGTAACAGGAAACCTGCAAGCATAAAAAGACCGCCTGTAGCTGTAACAAGCAGGGACTTGGTCGCTCCGTAGACTGACATGGGCCTGTTGCGCCAGTATCCGATGAGCATGAAAGATGTGATACTTGTAAGTTCCCAGAAGATGAACAACTGGATAAGATTGGCTGAAAAGACCATCCCAAGCATGGACCCCATGAAGAAGAGAAGTTGCTGGTAATAACGTGGAAGGTCTTCTCTTTTTGACATGTATCCATTGGAATATGCCATGATTATGACGCCAATCCCGGAGACAATTAAACCGAACATGATACTGAGGCCGTCCCCATAGAACGACAGATCGATGCCCACTGAAGGAATCCACGGTATAGAGCCCTGGATATTCTCTCCATGAATCACAGTTGGTGCAACCTGTGCCACCAGTATCAGACTCAATAAAGCGACCGCCGCTGCATACCACCCAATCCTGTTCTTCAGGACCTTTTCAACAACTGGCAATATACCGGCCAAAATGAATGGCAAAAAAACCGCTAGAGTAATTGCTGTAAACGAATCCATGCCATTCTAGATTTAACTCCCCATATATAATATTTGTTAATGGCAATTATTATTAGTGAAGGATTCGGATAATTATCATTTTCTTTGATGGGAAGTTATATAACAGGAAATAGGATTGGCAAAGAATGACTTTTTGTAATAAGTTTTTATTTCATGATATTTGCGAGTCTATCGCAAAAGACCGTTTGTCAAAAATAGGTTCCAGCAAACTTATTCTAATATGGGGGCAATACTGCAAAGTATGTTCAAGGGAATCGTATTTGATTCGGATGGTGTGCTTGTGGATTCTATGCCCTATCATGCACAAGCCTGGGTGAAGGTATTTGAAGATGAAGGTGTCTATGCATCTGAGGATGAAGTATACGAGATAGAAGGCTCAAATCATAAAGGTGTTATTGATATTTTTTTCGAAAAGGATGGCAGAAAGGCTGATAATGATACATATGAAGAACTGCTACAAAAGAAAAGAGCCCTTTTCATGGAGAATAACAGGGCAGAGCCATTTGTGAACATGCGTGAATGCCTGCAGCTTTTGCACAGCCGGTATAAACTAGCTGTTGCCTCAGGTGCCGACAGGAAAATTGTGAACAGCCTGATAAGTAGATTCTATCCGGATACTTTCGATGTTGTAATCTCAGGTGAAGACGTCAACAATGGAAAACCCGATCCTGAACCTTACCTGAAAGCTGTCGATCGCCTTGGCCTCGAAAAGGAAGAGTGTCTTGTTGTAGAGAATGCACCCCTGGGAGTGCGATCTGCTAAGAATGCAGGTCTATACTGTGTGGCAGTCGCAACCTATATCGAGCCTGAGAAATTGTCGGAAGCTGACAGGGTATTCGCGGATCACGCTTCTTTAATAGATTACCTGAAAGGTCTGACTCTTTCAGAGCGTGAATAGATCACTTATAAAAAAGGGTGTACGGTCATACAAGCCGTACAGTTTCCAGATTTGTCAGGGCCCTGGTCTCAAGCTTGTTCTTTTTATGGATCGAACTTGCAAGGTCGAGGCAAGAGCGTTCGTCCCCGTGTTCGGTGTAAACTCTCTCCGGACGGGGTTTCATTCTCTTGATGTAGTCCATTAACTGTCTTCTGTCTGAGTGACCCGAGAAACCGTCAACAACCTCTACTCTCATGTTCATTGATACAACCTGGGTCCCGTTGTTGGTGGACAAAGGAATTTCCTTCCATCCTTTCTGGATCCTTCTACCCATTGTTCCATCTGCCTGATAGCCGACGAATACAAGTGTATTGTTCTCATTATCTGCGAACTTCTTGAAGTATTCGATGACTGGACCTGCATTCATCATACCTGATGTGGCCAATATCACGCAGGGGTGCGGCTCATCGATAATCTTCCTGCGCAGCTCGTTCGAATCGACAGGTCTGAAACATTCCGCAAGGAACGGGTTCTCTCCCTTCTGGAAGATAAGTTTACGCAGATCGTTATTGAGGTATTCCGGATATGTGGCATGAATGGCCGTAGCTTCCCATATCATCCCGTCAAGATATACAGGAACGTTCGGTATCTCCCCTCTGCGGATCGCGTCTTCAAGAACGATCATAACTTCCTGACTTCTGCCCACAGCGAATGCAGGAATGAGTACGATTCCGTCCTTACTAAGTGTCTCATTTATCACAGTCTTGAGGTTATTCTCGGCATCCGCCAGGGATGGCTGCATAGCATTTGAATTACCATAAGTGGATTCCATTACCACACTTTCAACACGCGGGAACTTGTTGACAGCAGCATCGAACAACCTTGTCTTCTCAAACTTGAAGTCGCCGGTGAACACTACATTGTGCAGTCCGTCGCCTATATGGAAGTGCGATACGGCAGAACCCAGGATATGTCCTGCATTATGGAATGTCAGTTTGATATCGGGTGCGATGTCAGTGACCTCTTCATAATCGAGTACGATGGTGTGCTTTAAACCCTCTCTTACATCTGCTGAGGCATAAGGTGGTCTTTTTCCTTCCTTTGCAGCTACGTCTATAAAGTCCAGCTGCAATAAAGCCATAAGATCTCTCGTGGGCGGGGTGCAATATATGGGCCCTTCGAAACCATACTTGTAGAGCAGGGGAACAAGGCCCTGGTGGTCAAGATGTGCATGTGTCAGCACAACTGCATCGATCTGGTTTATGGGGAATGCCTCAGGTACGTAGAGATATGGGGTCATATCGTCCTCTGAAGCAACGTTCACTCCACAGTCGATCATTATCCTGGATTCGGGTGTCGAAACTATGAAGCAGCTGCGTCCTACTTCCCTTGCTCCTCCGAGTGATGTTATCCTTACCCACTGGTCCTTGGAAGTACATCCTCTGTGTATCTTCCTTCCCACTGCTTTCAGGATGTCTTTTCTTTCCTTATGATTTGTACGCATGAATTCACGGATGTTCTTTACTGTCCGTGACTTTATTGGCGGTGTCCTTACAACTTTAGGTGTCCAGCCAATCTTTTTTGTTATTTCTCTAAGTGTCTCGCCATGTTTGCCGATAACAAGTCCCGGTTTTTCAGCTTCGATTATTACTTCCCCCACGTCCGGGGCGAAGTGATAATTAGATATTATGGACTCGGATGGAACTGTCTGTTCTATCTTCTGTATCGATTCCTCCGGGGGCATCAATACCTTGGGGTCCGGACGCACTACTATACGCGTCCTCAATATCTTTGCAAGATTCCGGACAATATTACCGTTATCAGCAAACTTTTTTGGTTCTTCAGTGTAAACTACGAGTTGCGGACCTTCAAATTCAACATTAGAAATAGTTGTGCCTTCTGGCAACTTTTCCTCAATCTTTTTCTTAAGATCAGATAATACTTCTTCTACCGCCATTAAAATAGCCTTCCTGTAAAAAATGAAAAATAAAGTTATGAAAATTTAGTTTTAAAAATTATACTTTAAAAATATATAAATTTTTGTCAGTTGAGTTGTTCCCTCAGTTTCTTGACTTCTTCTGATTCCAGTCTTTTATAATCTTCTTTGGTTATGACTACGACATCAATGCCATTTCCAGATGCAGAGTCTCTCTTCATTGCGTTGTGTAAAGCCCTGACAGCCAGTTCTGTTCCTTCGTCGGTACTCAGGTTTTCCTTGAACCTGTCTTCAAGCACACCATATGCGATAGGTGAACCTGAACCGGTTGCAACTACTTCCTTTTCATCGATGTTGCCACCAAGTGCATCTACAGAGTACAATGCAGGACCGTTCTTGTCATAGCCGCCTATCAGCAACTGAACCATTAACGGATAATATCTCTGTCCGGCTAAAAGGTTGGATAAAAGAGTGGTCAGGCCCTTAATAGTCATCGATTCCTTGCGCCTCATCTTGTAAAGCTTTGACTCGACACTTATAATGCGTACGATCTGCTGAGCGTCTCCCACGGAACCAGCGGTTGTCATAGCTGCAAAATCATCTATCTGGTATATCTTTTTTGCAGTTTTACTTGCAATAAAATGCCCCATCGTTGCACGCTGTTCGGTTGCGAGAACAACACCATCACTGCAAACTATCCCAACTGTGGTTGTACCTTTCAAATACTTATCATCGGTCATCAATTATACCTCTAACTAAAAATGAGAAATTAACATGATAAAAACGTGTTATGCATTCCAATGCACAGTTACCCATTAGTGATTTCTATATAAATAATTATCCCTTGTGTTCTATACAATGCCTATCTCAGCGGCAAGCCTTCTGACACGCACAATGCTGTTGCTGTTGATATTCTTTTCTCCCATCATTGAAAGCCGCTCTTCAATTGTTATCTTTCTTGTTCCTTTTGTAAGATTATCGGCGTGCGCAACGATCTTCTCTTCAAGGGTATCCGGCATGTAATCATCTTCCGGAAGTCCGAGTTCCATTGCCTCATCCGGTGTTATGCCTGCACCAATATGTTTTTTTATTATCTGGACAAGTTGTGGATCAAGATTCATTTCCTCTGCCATCCTGGCACCTTCCACCGCGTGCATCATGCCATGAGTTTTAGCCCGACCCAGATCATGCAGCAGGCCGCCAATCCCGATGAGTTCAAGGTCCGGCTTCTCACCCCTGGATAAAAGTTCCTTTCCTATCCGGGTCGCAAGACTGGAAACCGCGATACAGTGTGCTATCACTTTCTTGCTACAGCCTGAATCCCCGAGTATGGTTAAGGCCTGACTGTGAGATATCATCTCAACTCTCGAGGCTTTTGAGACGTCTCTGTATTTTTTCAACGAACACGTGGTTATCTTCGAACATCATATCCTCGCCACATAACGGACAAAGGAATTCGCATTCTGTAGCTTCGTTGAAGTTCATACGCGTGCAGCCTTCGGGACAGGTATAAAAAACATTATCTTCCTCGAAAGCAAGACGTGTTCTCAGGTTCTTCGTAACCCTCTTTTTCTCTTTAACAAGCTGTGGCTCGATGTCGGACATATCGAGTGTCCAGAGATACGTGAGCCATCCGCTGCTGGAATCCCTCTCTCTCCTGCAAACAGCCAGTTTATTTTCATTGAGAATAAAAAGTGTTCTTCGGACTATGTTCAGAAGTATACCTGTTGCTTCTGCAATCTGTTCATCCGTAACTTCGCCTTCGGGCATTTTTTTTATCATTTCCAGCCCATCTTCGCCCACAAGCCGGATAAGATATCCCCTGATGACCGGATTATCCATATCTATCAAAAAACATTCACCTCATAAAACGCATGTTTATGCAATATATTCCAATATTAACTTTTGCCAAAAAGCACTGTTTGATTATCTTATACATAAGTGCTCTCTGTTCTCGGACTTCCTCTGCGGGATGTGTCTACTTCCAGACACTCCCGTATAAACATGACGCTGCTTTTTGCTTCGCTGATCACTTCTCCTCTGGAACGCCCGGTGGACAGTACGGAGGTAAGTGGCTCGTCAATGTGCATCATGTCTCCTGTCTTGGGCACGTCTGCAATGTACCTTTCCAGGATCTTCCTCTGTATATTAGAAGTTATTTCTTTATCCCTGTTTCCGTAAAGTATGGCCCTGGCCGCATACTGCCTTTTTGAAGGCTCTTTCAGCCTGATATTGCCTTCGAAGGCCTGCATATGTGCTTCGAATATATTCGATCCGGTGGACATCTCCACGGTATCAAGGCTCCCCTGGAACCTTGCATTTACTTCAATTATCACAGGCCCATCTCTGGTCATAAGGAAATCCACTCCATTAGATCCTATGAGTCCAAGTTCTTTTATTAGTTCTTCAGCTATATTTTTCATTTGGTCCGCATAAGGCGTTATAAAAGGTGTAACATTTCCACAATATGCAAAAGGGACTTTTGTAAGCCAGGGAGTTCCTATTAATTGTTCATTGATCGCTACAGTGCGGGCTTCATCTTCTGTTGAAATGACAGATACACTTGCAGGGGTGCCTATAAGGTAATCCTGGACTATCATATCTTCTTTTTTTAGCGAAATATGCAGCTTATCCAGAGATTCGAGATAAGGCTGCAGATCATTCTGGCTATACAGCACCCGGTTAAATATTCCTCCGCCTGCGCATGCAGGTTTTATCATGACCGGGTAAGTTATGCTTTCCAGTTCCGATAAAGCGTATGTCTGTGGGTGGGGCAGGTCCAGTGATCTGAGAAGCTTTGCAAACCTGGATTTATCCGAAACCTGTTCCATGGAATCGTGGTCATTGCGGAGGACCGGCAAACTCCCGGGGAATTCCATCGTCTCAAAACCCGATGCAGGTATGATCGCATCGAATTCAGTCCCGAAGCTTTCTATTTGTTCAGTCAGGCTACAAGGTTCTATATTCCTGGCATCGAAACTTTCACCGGTATGAAGCTTTATGGTTGCCTTAGCGCACTCCAGCATGTCATGGTCACAGAAAGCGTCGATAGCAAACATATTGTAGCCTGCGCGCTTTCCCGAACAAACGATGTTGCGGGTGCTGAATCCTATGACAAGTATATTCTTCATGATGCTGTGAGATCAGTTGCTGTTTTTCCCGGAAGTATCTTCCGGGACCACTACGATACCGTTGTTTGTTTTTATTGCAGGGACTTCATCTCCTGCCTCTGCATTGAATAATAGGGGCTTTTTAATTGTGACGGTCTTGAAAGTTTCCGGATCAAGCAACATGAGTTCGTCCTCCTCCGTTGCAACTACGACGGTCATGATGGCATCCTCTCTCCGTGCAACCAGTTCTGCACCATGGATGTCGTCGGGCTTTGAAAGATACCTGGAACCGCTTATAAGGTCCATTCCTGTCACATTCTTTCCGAATTTCCTGACCTCGATGACCCTTCCGCCAAACTCGATGATATCACCCGGCATAAATTCAGGCAATCTTAATGAAAAAGTGATCCTGTAAACATCTTTACCATCCTTCCTGGTGAAAAGGCTGGGAGATTCCGAAAACCCCCCTCCTAGTTTGGCTACTGTCTCCTTGCAGATATCACGGCTTGCATTTGCCGAACCCATATACAGGTCAATACCGTCCCTGTCATCGATAGAATTGGAAATAAATGCCATCCTGTCACCTTTTTTATGCATTCTTGCCAGCGTGGAATTGACAATATCCATGCATTCTCCTTTCTCCTCATCGGTCAGGCGACGGTTTGTAGCTCTTATCTGGAGTATGGACTCGAAATATCCTCCGGACATCCGGCTGCACATATCACATGCCAGGCGTGTTATACGCACCTCTGTTTCGACTTGCTGGTGAAGTTTTTCATCCATCACAGAAGCATCAACATCTATCTTAACCCGATACAGGTGCGGAGTCATCTGCCTGGGTTCGATATAGAGCTCAATATTGTCTGCTTTTTCATGTATGAGCAGTTCATCCTCTACAGTCTGTATCACAATATCGTCAATGTTGTGATCATTTGTCCACCTGCCCTTTCTAAAGCGTGCTCCGCAACTTGAACATATCTTTACATGCAATACTAATGGCAACTGTGCAAGATCTGAGCTATCAAAGAAACATTTCTGGCAAAGACCGTCAAACAGCCTTTCCGTATCTTTTCCGCATTTGGGACAAATGGTAAAATTCATTGTTCCAGAATCCCTGCCCGGCCTAATAATGTTTTCCCTTGTTTGGGAATTTTGCGTTCAACTCAAAAGTCTGTACTCCGGGTGACCTGCACCTATCTGTGCTGCATATTTAACATGGATCACAGGGTCGATGCCCCACACATCATGGATTTGTCCCTTTCTTTCATGCTGCATTCTCTTGTTGATAAGGTCAATGCTTGCCATGTCCAAAGCAACGGGGTCCTTTGAGGCAAGTATTCCTATATCTCCTGTGAACGCAGGCGCGGAAAAATTGAAACAGTCACACCCTGGTGTGAGATTGAATGTCCAGTTAATGTATCCGATCCTGCCTTCAAGTAACTTTATTGGTCCCATTGCAGCTTCACCCAGCCGGGCCTGCATCTCATTGAAGAATCCCGGAGGTGGTACTATAGCGCCGTGCTTGCAGCTTTGTGCACACGAAAGTTCACCCTTGCAGAGTTCTTTGTCAACCCTGGCTTTACCTTCGTCTACAGAGATTGCTCCCCATGGACACACTGTAACGCATTTATTACATCCCACGCATTTTTCAGGGTCGATATCCGGCCTGCCAACCTCATGGACTCTGGTCTTACCGGCCTTGTCCAGGCATCCCATTCCCAGATTCTTCACGGCACCTCCAAAACCGGATGCAGGATGACCTTTACAATGAGATATCATTATCATGGAATCTGCCCTGGCAATTGCCGAGGCAACCGTGATCTCATCCACCTTCTCTCCGTCGATCCTTGCAGTCACGCATTCATCTCCAAGCAGGCCGTCTGCACAGATAAATGGTGCTCCTGTCCCTACATGTGAGAAACCGTTGATGGCAGCAGTATCGATGACTTCAACGCCATTGAATCTTCTTCCTTTGTAAAGGACCGTAGTGTCGGTGACAAAAGGTATTCCTCCAGCTTCTTTTATCAGGTCGACCACTGTTCTGACCAACACTGGATGTATGTGTGTGGTATTCCCGTATTCTCCTGGATGGATCTTTACTGCAACAATGTCTCCTTTCCTTACAGGTGATATCTTGGGAAAAAGGTCAATTATCTGATCTATCTGGGTCTCATCGGTGCCAATATTCTCAGAAGGCTTAAAAAATACATCACTCATATATAATCCTCAAATCAGTAGTTGAATTTAATCAATATTGTCATATGTGTCTTATCTGTATTTTACTCTATGGCAGACACCACTGCTCTTAATATGTCAAAGTGCCCGGCAAGTATCTCATTTAGCATTCATTTAGTATTCATTTAGTATTAATCCTGTATGACTCATATCGACCAGTACTTTGTGCAAAAATTGTTTGTTTTTAGGTACATTTAAGCGAGTAATATAAGGGCTCTGTAGAAAACCTATTTCCTACTTAATTTAGTCCGTAATCATTTAAAAAGGATAAAACCCCAAAGTGTTAACTTGCTAGCGAAAACACAAAGGGGATGTTTAGTGTTTTGTCTAATAAGTACTTAAACTTTGTTGATGCAGCGCTAGCTGCATCAGGAAACTCACATT
>NZ_PGGK01000014.1 GCF_004745425.1 Methanolobus halotolerans
GTGAGGAAATAAAGGCTAGGAAGCACTGGAATCAGGTAAAAGAGATTAAAATAAAGCTAATAGTAAACAACCTTGGCAGGTATGCCAAAATTGTTTGTTTGATTCAAATGAGGATTTCTACAGAGCCAATATAAGACAATCAATGTTAAGAGAAGCAATATTGTTCTGCTTGCTACACACTAACTATATATTTTATGGCCACATATATATAGTATTTACATTAAATATATATGTTCCGCAACCAATACTGGATTTGTAACAAAGATGAAAGGAGCAAATAATGATGCGAAACATTAAAAAGTGTGTGGATCCATATAGAAATATAAATACAGACATAAAACCGGAAAATGATTTTAAATTTATTGTCAAAGGTCAGTATGAAACGTCCATTGATCCGGAAGACCTGGAACTGATCAGGTTCATGATTGGTGGGATCGGTGCAAAATAACGGGTCGGGGAAATATTGCAGTTATCGGGCCAAGGATTGAGATAAATGATATTGGGATATCTTGCGAGCATTGCAATTCGGAACTTAAACCAATAATGGCAGGGTGGGAAAATGTGTATAATAGAATCAATCGGATATTCGGAAAAAAACAAGATGATCTACTGTACTGAGTGCATTATTTTCAGGAAAACGGGGAAGTGCGAGTACCTCAAATACATTGAATCGAAGATAAGGGTGGGTCTTACAAAGGACCCACATCCGGGAATAATGGCTGATGATTGTGGATTTTAAATCCTCTCTTCCTTATTATTTCAGTAGGAAGGAATTTATCACATTGTACTGATAGGTATTCCTTGAGAATTTTCTCAAAATTCAAGAACTTCTAGTTCATGGTTAGTTCACAGGTCTACAAACCAATCCACATAAGCTACAAGTTCCTTCTTTTCCCATCCCGGAAGTTTCTTTGGACTATCTTTGCGGGCTGCACCAAAAAGAGCTTCAAGCTCTTCATCGTCAAGGACATGTAATTTGTACTTTCCATCGGCACTGTCACGGATGAAGTAACCTGGCTCCATGGAATCCGATTTTTTCCACATGGTTATTCTGCTATAATCCCATAAAGTAGTGGCCCACTCAGCAAGTTTCAAGACATATTCATCACTGACATCTGCAACATTACCAATAATGGTGCAATGTTTTCCTTCCTTTGATACTTCAAGGCTGTTGATACGTCTTATGATTGGTTCCATGCTTTTCCACATATAGGATTCGGGATTATATAAAATATTTTCTGATCTAGCACCAGATCATACAACTATACTTATGAGTTTCAGATTCACTGCATCTTCCCTTAAAAAGAGAAAGAGCTCCGTGCATCTCTGCACGGAAAGTTCATTAATTATTTCAGCAGAATTATTTCTTCTGCGGTGGCCAATTCTTTTCCATCCATCCGGGGATTCTTCCGGAATCTGCAGGACCAATCATGACATTAGCGCCGGTCTCATCCTCAACGTCACCCTGCAGACGTGCTGCGAGTCCAGGGAGAATGATGGTGTTGTGTGTTGTATCCGTCTGAAGGTTAAACCCTGATTCCTCAATCCCCTTCTTGATCTTGGCAGCTGTGAGCTGTCCGCCTGCCACTGCAGCCTCCACACCGATACCTTCGGTATCAATGGCCCAGAGGTAACAGTCGATCTTGTTGGATGAGATGTCACTCTCTACTGTGTAATAAGTAAGAGCGAAGTTGGTTGTGACCAGTACGGGAGAATCCGCAGTTGGCTCACCTACCTCGTACATGCCCGGGTCGACCATTACAGGCTTCCTCGGATCTGTGTAGATGGTGTCACGGATATGCAGTTCAGGAAGCATTGCGTAAGGCTCTGTGCTGTGGAGGATCATTATGTCACCGTATTTGATGGTGAATACTGATGCTACCACGGTTTCCCAGTAAGATGCGCTCACAGGGTCGTCATGAGCCATCCATGCTGTAAAAGGCACTGCCATTATGGGATAGGCTATCTCACGGTCACCTTCAATGCCTGCTCTGCGTACCTTGATGAAGTTGTTGAAAGTCTGCCTGAGCTGCTTTCCGGTGGGGAATGTTCCCGGGTCGAGTACGAGTTTCTCTGTACCCATCTCTGCGAAGGTCTTTGCCATTGACTTGAGCAGATCAAGGTCATTCGGTGCAAAGAGTGTCACAGGTACATCGTACTCCAGAGCAAGGTCTGCAACTTCCTTCCAGTTGTCCTTGTTTGCGGCGTAAAGCAATGGATTTCTGTCCTTTGAGACCTCAAGACCCGCTTTAAGGACTTCAGGATCGAACGAACAGAGAATAATTGGCAGGTGTGTTGTTTCAACGACCTTACTGACCACCGCAGCAAACTTCTCGGGGTCGCCTGATGTGGAGCGTACGGCTACCATGTCCACAGTAAGGAAATTACCGACATAGAACTTCTTGAAATCCTGGATGTACTTCACCCTCTCAATAAGGTCCTTTTCATCCATGGTATCCCACACGTCATAAGCAAACTTTGTCTGGTTGAAGAATGTGAGCTTATGTCTGTAAAGGACGTCATCTCCACCTATATTTGCAACATTATCTCCAACACCTATCACAACTTCCCTGATCTCAGGTGCCAGGAGCGCATCAAGTTCTTCATATTTCTTTCTGAACTTTTCCTCCAGGATTGGTGTGCACTCTGTCAGGTCCTTTGATCGGTCGATAAGGTGTGCTGCAAAGGCCATACATGTCTGTTCACCACATTCGCCACAATTGGTGGCAGGCAGGAACTTATAAGCTTCCAGCGGACTGTTGATCTTCATCTGTCACACCTCCGCTCCGATCCAGTTGGTGATGTCTATCTCTTCGGTCTCGATAGAGCCGTAGAGTGTCTGTGTTATTTCCTTGAGCACCTGTACGGATGTCGGGTGCATCATCATGAACATATCATTACCTGCAAGTGAGAGTGCAAGACCTGTGACGATCTCCCAGATAGGTCCTCGGTATTCCCTTGGTCCCCAGTCGGAATCCTGCTTTAGCGGGGATGAGACCATCCATGCCTCACGGGCACCCCATGCATTGGTGGTACCGGACGACATGGGGAAAGTGAGTTCGTCATCACCCATAAGACCTGCGAGCCTTATGCGTTCCATGTTTGTATATGCATAGTCCAGTCCGTATCCCAGTGCTGCTGTTGTCGGATCCATAATAATGCTGTCCCTTGGGACATTACACTGTTTCATGAGCTTCCTGTTGAGCTCCTTCTGGGCGTTGATCTCAAGCTGTGTCCATGAGAGGACAACATGCCCGTGGTCGATAGCTGCCTTTGCTATTCTTTCATAGTCAAGGTTCAGGCTGGCAGATGCTAGCAGTACTCTCTCTCCCTCTGCAACCTCGGCTGCCTTCTCAAGCACCCCGGGGTCCTTCTCAGGATTTCCTGACCCTCCGATGACGATAGGTACGTCAACTGCCTGCAGTACATCTTCAACGACCTTTGCAGCTTCCTTTGCAGGGGTATCTTTGATGAGCGGGTCGGTTGAGATGAGGTGAATGGTCACCATGTCAGCGTTGAAATCACGCACGACCTTTTTTGCCCATTCTGCCGGGTCGTTGATAACATCTTCATAATTGCCCTTGACCGCCTTTGCCATGCCAATGGGCATATCAAACACGTCTACTGTAACGTAGTTCCTGTGTGGCATCTCAGCATCGAAGTAATATGGAAGTGCATTCTCTCCTCCAAGGGTAACAGTGCTCTTCCTTGAGCCGCCGTCGGCTGAGGTTGCACCGAGTGTGACTTCCTGGATTTTGTTCTTCCAGTTATCAACCTTTGAAACCTCAAATCTGGAATCAATGAGTTCCTGAATCCGGGGGGGAGTCTGAAGTGCCTGGGGGGACTCAGCCATCCCGAAAGCAGATGCGAATAACTGCTCAGCAGGGAAGCCGAGCATTCTTCCGATGTTAGCCATATGCAGGGATATCTGGGATATCTCATTACCCAGGGCATAGGCCAGTGCCGGATTTAATCCTCCTCCGCCTGATATATTGAGCTCAATGTCACCTTCGATGGTCACACCTTCAAGTGATTCCACATCGAGGTCCTGCAATATATCACTAATTTGTGATAATTTCATTTTCTTTGCCATGTGCATTCCGCCATATGATATTTTTCTTACAAACCAAGTTTCTGAGCGATCTTCTCAATTTCCTGTACTGCAACCGAATCGTCAGGAAGATCAAATAAAGGTTCCCCTGCAAGATCTCTCTCGATTATCATCTCGTCCACGGGGATCAATCCTATCAGTTCAAGACCGAGTTCTTCCGCAGTACTGGCGATCTTCTCACGGTTTGCGTCTGTGACCTTGTTTGCAATAACATAGATGCTGGAGACCTCTGTTTCGAGCTCACTCACAAGTTCACGGATGCGCTCTGCCGTCCTGAGGCCTCTGCGTGAACCATCAGTGACCACAATAAGGTCATCAACGTTCCTGAAGATCTTCCTGCTGAAATGTTCCAGTCCGGCTTCAGCATCAATGATGAGCACATCATAATTTGTAACTAGTTTGTTCATGATGCCACGAAGCAGATTATTGACATAACAATAACATCCCGAACCCTCTGGTCTTCCCATGACCATCAGGTCATATCCGGGCATCTCTTCCAGGATCTCATAGAGCTTTGACTCTAATATCGATTCCTTGTTGATGTCGGGGGGAAGACTGTCACGTTCCTCGTGCATGTACTCTTTTATATCGCCAATAGTTTTGCTGGTTTCGCATCCAAGTGTTTCCGGAAGGTTGGTATCAGGGTCCGCATCAACTGCAAGGACTACCTTGTCACCTCTTGTAAGGTGACGGATGAGAAGACTGGTGATTGCCGTCTTCCCTGTGCCACCTTTACCTGTCACTGCAATTATCTTAGCCACAGAAGACCTCTCAGTCCTGCTTTTTTATGATTACCTTGTCGATGCTGACCTTTGCATTCTTCAATATGATCTTAACACCGCCGGATCCACCGCCGCCCATCGCTGGCATAGGTGGCATGAAGTTTGCAGGCATCTGCATCTGAGGAGTGGCGTATCCTTCCTGCGGAGCCGCTGCTTCCGGAGCTTCTTCCTCTTCAGCTTCTTCCTCTTCCCACTTTTCAATTATCGGGTGGTTCTTGCCTTTGAGGAAGTTCCTGAGACTGTCGACATCTGATGCATCCTCTTCGGTTGCTATCTTTTCGCGTATATCTTCCGGCATACTGTCCGCTATCTTGTCCTTGAGCATCTTTGGCATCCATACGACCCTGTCCCAGCCACCGTCTGACTGGATGAACTTTGGTGAACGGAAGTAGTTGACACCTACTCCAAGGAAGCCTACGACCTGCTTACCTCCGCCGGTCTGTCCTGCCATGGTTGAGAACTGCAGGCCATTGGGTGCTGTGCCTGCAAAGTCCCTGTCAACCCATCCGATGCCGTCAACTTCAGGAATATAAAAACCTACTACCTCGAAACATCCGCAGGATGTGTGCGGGTACTCAAAGAATGAGTGCAGTTTTATGCGGTCGTATTCTCCGCTTGACAGTCTCTTTGCAGCTTCATTGACACCAGTGTATTCTCCGGATTCTGCGTCGATCACATCTCCTTTCGGGATTGCGAACTGCGGACCTTCGGGATCTACCTTTGCTGCTGCCCTTCCGTCGAACCAGTTAATGGCACCACAGAGTGATATCCTGTCAGGTGTTACAACACAGACATTTGTAGGAGCGAATGATGCACAGAGTGTACATCCATAGAATGTGTCTACATCTTCGTCATGAAGGTCACGTGTCCTTTCATCCCTTGACTTGTAGACTGCTTTTGCGTTCTCGATCTCCTTCTCGATTTCATCCATATCAGTGATGTAGATAGCTTCGACCTTCTCTATGAACGGGAGCTCGTTCTTGAAAAGCATCATGATGGCCTTTGCAACAGCTTCGAAGGATGTCATGCCCTTTGCAACTGCATCCTTGCTGACCCTCATCCAGACATCGTCTCTCTGGTTCAGGTGCATAAAACCCTGTATGTAATTCTGGAATTCGTGGTTCCTTCTTTCAACAATGGACTCAAGGTCTGCTTCCACGAGTTCGCCGGCGATCTTGTAGATCATTGCAAGAGGATGCCTGGAACCTTCTTCCATATCCGAGATGTCGGGACCTATTAATGTGAACTTGCCGTCCTCAACCTCATCCATGTCTGCTGCTCTTACAAGTTCGAATCCTTTGGATTTCGGGCCTGCAAGTTCTGCATACATACCATCTTTTCTAATTCTTTCTCCTTCAAACATAGGAGATATTTCAAAAGGGAATTCATCTGCCATGATTAGTTCTCCGTATTGTCACCATTAATATCATAAGTTCTCAATAAACTCGTCAAGCGCTTCAAGGTGTACCTCAGGTTTGAGGTTACCGAATGACCATGTAGCATTTTGCATGAAATGTCTTTCGATGGCTATTGTCTTCAGGTCTGTGAAATTCTTGAGACCTGAAAGAACCTGGTCAAGATAGTATTTCTTGTGTCCTAGGAATAGAATGGCGTCATATGGCCCCTGTCCGTCAAGACCACTCCATTTCTTGTCTCCCAGATAGTGCGCGAGAGCGTGGACGTTGATATACTTTGCACCCACATCCTTGCCGTTAAAGACGGTTATAGAGTGCCCGGTTGCAGCAACCTGGATGCCTTTCTTTGCAATTGCGATCGTTTTCTCTGTGAGTATCTCATTTCCAACGATCTCAGATCCGACAACCAGAAGGGGTCTCTTTGCTTTCAGGATCATCTTTCCGCCCACATTAGGATTCATGGGCTTTGCTGTCTTTCTGCCCCAGGTGGTATAGATCATTGTGTTCTTGGTTGTATCGACCATTTAACATTCCCCCTTGCAGAGTCTCTTTACATTTGTAGGCTGGGCTGAAACATCAGATTTCATTGTCGGTCCTGAAAGGATCTTCTTACGCTTCCAGTCGATCTCCCATCCGTGGTCTTTCTCCAGCATCTTAAGAAGTTCCTCGCGCTTTGCAAGCGGAAGGTCTGTCTCTGTCCTTACGAACTTGTACCAGTCCTCTGGCATATGTCCGAGATACTTCTGGCTGAGCTCCATATAGTGGGTGAGCTTGATCATCCTTCCCATGTTGTTGTCGGACGGGCGGATACAGTTCTTTGCCAGCATCGGGAACAGCTCTTCAATAGATTCAGCTGTTGTCAGCAGGAACTCCGGGGAAGCCGGGATCGGCATTTCAGAACCATCCCTTGCGTCATATACCTTCCAGTGTTCCTCTTCATATGGTTTACCAATAAGAGCCCTTCTGTACTTGGAGCCGTGCGGTCCTACGACTACAGGGATACCAAGCCTGTTACATCCTGACGCAATTGAGGCTGCCTTCTGGGAATATGCACCCCATGCAACACCAACGGCACCGATACGATTTGTGATGTAATCGGCAATCTCTTCATAGTTGCCGGAGACCTGCCTCTGTGCAAAGATTGCTGCAACCTTGATGGCTGTTCCTGTTATGTGTGAGTTGGAAACACACGAACCCACGTTGATGAGGTTACCGGCGAGGAACTTTGCAGGGTACTTCTCATAGAGCGTCTCTCCATCTTCGTTTTTGTACATTCCGAGGTCCATTGCGGAACATCCGGACATTACTACAATGTAGTTTCTCTTGAGCATCTCATCTGCAACTGTATAAAGGTCCTTTGTACCACTCGGATAGTTGGAACATCCGACCATTGCAATGATACCGGGTGTTGTTCCAAGTACGAGGTTGACACCTTCTTGGCGGATCTCCGGGTCGCTCACCTGTCCCCTGCCTGCGCGCATAAGGCCCTTTTCTTCACGGATGAGCTTCTGGGACGCCTTCTCTATCATATTAAGAACGGGAATGTCCTTTGGACATGCCTGATCACATCTTCCACAGGCAATGCACATGTCATGGAGGTACTCGAACTTGGTATAATCTCCTTCAGCACCTGTCTTCATCGCTTCCATTATAGGAAGATTGTCCGGACAATCCATTTCACATGCGCCACACTGAACGCACTTTGCTGAGAGTTCCCGGAGCTCTTCCTCGCTTGGAAGTGCCTTGATCCCCATTTCATCACGGATCTTTGACATCTTTATTGCAAGCTCAGGAGCTACCTCGCCAAGGACATCGAAGTTAAGAATAAGGGCTCCGGCTTCCTTTCCGCTGGCAAGGTCTTCAATGATCTCTGCAGGGCTGTCCTTTGATCTGTTGCGCAGACCATACATGATCTTCTCATTTGTTGTGATGACCGGAATTGAAAGTTTCTTTGCCTCGTCAAGGACATCTGCCCTTACGCACTGTTCATCAACCACGATAACATCAGGGACGCCAGACCTTATCATCTTGAGTTCCTTTGCCAGGGTACCGATGACCTTGGCATGTGGCTTGCCACCTTTGTCCATCTGATAACGCGTCATGTCGATGGCAGTACAGCACAGGCCGGCAAGTTCCATCTTGTCCTCAAGTCCATGGTCGTGTATGTAATCCATAATGTTGGTTACACCTGCAACATTGTGTCCGATCACAAGAAGCACAGGTTTGCTTGAGTCGATGCAACCCATTCCAATCTCCACGAGAGGAGCTTCCGGATCAGATTTAGGCATCCCCATACATGAGACCTGAGCAAGGTCCGATACTTCCATGCCAACGTGATCAAGCATTCCTCCATGGAGGATCTTTGACTCGAAATCCATGGCTGCTCCTTCCTGTCCTGCGTGGATCGTTGCAAGCAATTGTGTAAGTTGCTCTTCAACATAATCCATAACTTCTTCCAGGTCGCCAAGTGTTTCAGGCTTGATGCCTGTTACTGCCTGGGTATTTGGTGCAAGCAGGTTTGAAGGCCCTACATCTATAGGCTTATCATGACCATAAATGCCTATAAGGTGATGCAGAATGTGGCGGCCATGTCCTGCATGTGCTGCGGCACCGGTGATTACCCTGAGAAGGGTTTCACGGGCCTGATGGGCTTCCATGTTGATTCCACAGGCACCTTCCTTGTTCCCCCCAAGGTCACATTTACCAAATGTACAGTAGCAACACTGGTCACAGACTGGGGTGTAAACTGGCTGGTAACGAGAAAGAAGTTTGTAATCCCAATCTCTCAGATCAGAGATTCCAGGTTTTGGAGTAGGGCCTACTACAACTCCTTCTTCCATTGCTTTCTTTTCAATGGCACCTACTATCTTGCCGATCGTGATCTGAACATTTTCCAATTCGTCAATGGATATGTGTCCAGTTGGTATATCGCTCATTTTGTATCTTATCCTCCTTTAGGTGTATTACTAAAAAATAAAATCGTATTAACATGTATTATATACATTACAATCCGTAATAAATTTGGAACTGTTATTCCGGGTGTTCTATTACAACAACCCTATATAAAAAAGTTTCCGGATTTATCACGATTATATGTGATAAAAGTCTCATAGTTTCACATATAGGATAAATTGTAACTCAAACAGTTTTTGGTCTTATCCTGATAAGCAATTTTCACATATAAGTTTTCCGATATCTATAATGATTATTCTTGATAAACGTTGACATGCTCTCCTGTTTGTCCGGAAATAGTTTTATTTGATGCGAACCTTATTGGAACCGAATATTTTGATACGGTGAATGTTTTGGACAAAAAATGCTGGATATGCGGCAGAGAAGAGTACATCCCTTTCAAATGCCGCTTTTGTGGTAAAGTGTTCTGCTCCATTCACAGGCTTCCCGAGCAACATGCATGTGCAGGCCTTGAATATGCAAGAGAACATGGTTCCGGTAGCAGAAATGCTGGTAATACTGTCCCTGAAGCAGATGATATTCTCAAAGGGATGTTAAAGAATACTGCAAAGTATGCTGCGAAAAGTGCTGTTAACGGATTCGGGTCTAACATAAAGTATTCCATGAAGAGTAGCCCTTCAATGGCTATTATTTATCTTTGTGTGTTCTCATTTATCCTGCAGTTGGTACCCGGTTATTTTGAAGCTTTGATGCTGGTTCCGGGTCTGCTCTTTGAGCGTCCCTGGACGCTGATAACTCATATGTTCCTTCATGTGGGTTTCTTCCATCTTTTCTTCAATATGCTGGTCCTCTTCTTCTTCGGGCCGGAACTTGAACGGCGGGCCGGCAAGAGTGGTTTTATGAGGGTTTTCTTCATCGCAGGAATCGTAGCAGCGCTCGGTTACTCTCTTACCAGCAATGCGCCGGTTGTCGGAGCAAGCGGTGCCATACTGGGTGTCTTTGCCGCACTTGCGGTCATAGCTCCTGAAATGAGGGTTTATGTATATTTCATCCCGATGAAGATATGGCATGCTTTGGTTCTGTTTGCTTTGATTGATTTCCTATATATCGGGTCCAATGATATGGTAGCACATACGGCACATCTGAGTGGCATACTTGTGGGCCTTTTAATGGGGTTCGCTATTCGTAAAGACAATAAGAAGGATGCACAGAACAATCCATATTATTACTACAGGAGGTGATCCTGCTGGAAAAGGACATAAGTCACCTCAAATGCTTTTTTCCACGCCCGGCAGAGAATGAAGAGATGCCTGTTCAGTTCATCGACATGCAAGAGAAGCTAGCCGGCTGGTCTCCCCGGTTGAAGCGTTCAGTATATGTTGATGATTTCAAGGACACGGAGGATCTGAAAAGGGTAAGGGAGGTCACTGTGCTCAGGGTCTACAACTGGCTGTCAGACAGGGAGAGTCTGATCGAGTTGTCTGAAATGGAGAGATTACAATTCGAAGAAGTTGTGGATATGTTTATAAAACATAGTGGTGAAATTCGCTATACAAGGGTAAAGAAAGGTGGGAGACTGGTAAACCATTTCAGGCTGGAAGAGAATTCTGTCCCGGGGGTGGACGTGAAAGAAAAACTACTCGCGGATATTCTTTGAAAGTAAATCTTGTCCTGTGGTATCTATTGTAATTATGGTGATATTTCAGTAAGAATTATATGCTATCATAGTTAAACATTTACACGTTATTATATTATCTATAGTAAATATGTAGGATGTATTACATCTTTAGTATTGTATGTAAGCAATTGTAACAATTATTATCATTATAAAGAGGTATCATGGCCAATGTTAAAACCGGACTGAACTCTATTGTCAAGTACCTTAGTACAAAGAAGGAAACTGGCAGGCGCAGTATAGGCTTACTTGTGGATGGTCCGAATGTACTCCGAAAGGAGTTCAATGTAAATCTCGAAGAGATAAGAGATGTGTTAAAGGAGTATGGGAATGTAAAGATAGGCAGGGTATTCCTGAACCAGTATGCATCCGATAAACTTGTTGAAGCTATTGAGAACAATGGTTTTGAACCGATCATCTGTTCAAGTGATGTGGATGTGCGACTTGCTGTGGAGGGGATGGAACTAGTGTACAATCCCACCATCGATACTCTTGCACTGGTCACAAGGGATGCTGATTTCAAGCCCCTTCTGAACAAGGCGAACGAACATGGCAAAGAAACAATCATATTCGGCGTGGAACCGGGATTCTCGACTGCGCTGAGGAATTCCGCAGATTACGTTATCGTTCTTGAGAATGATCAGATGAACTATTACGATGAATACGTCCCTGAGGCAAAGAATTCCGGAGGTTCCCGTGATAAAACAAGTAATGATGTTCTGCCGGGTTCTCACAGGAAAAAAGATGCCATGGTGGATTATTAGAACCTGCAGATATCTCTGATCATTTCATCCAGCCTGGACGGAGGTATGCCTTTCTTTGCTTCCGTACAGTTCTTTATTTTGTCGAGTAGCATACAGAGCTGTTCTCTTTCGAGTTCATATCCCATACTCTTCACTATGCCTCTTAATGCCTTCGTACCAGTGTGCTTGCCCACTATGAGGTGACGTATCCCTCCGACCATTTCCGGACTGAATAGTTCATAAGTCCGTGGTTCCTCAAGGATGGCACATACATGTATGCCTGATTCGTGTGAGAATGCATTTTCGCCGACAATAGCCTTATTGACGGCTGGCCTGATTCCCGAGAACTCATTAACCATTTTTGAAAGCTTTACCAGTCTGGTTGTATCATACCTGGCAATCCCGTACTGCACCCTCAGGGCGACGATCAGTTCCTCGAGGGATGCGTTGCCTGCTCTTTCTCCTATAGCATTGACGGTTGTGTGAAGTTGTTTTGCACCTGCCTCTGCGGCTGCCAGTGTATTTGCGGTTGCCAGTCCCAGATCGTTATGGCAATGTATGCAGATAGGTGTGTGCACTACTTTTTTAATTTCACTGACCAGATAATGGGTTGTGCTGGGATTGAGTATACCGATGGTGTCTGCGATGCTGACATAATCCACCTTGTAGTCTTCAGCAGCAATGAAAGCTTCTTTCAGGACCTCTACATCGGTCCTTGTGCCATCCTCCGCAGCAAACCTTACTCCTACGCCGTGTTCTTTTGCATACTCTATCGCGCTCATTGCAGAAGCGAACATCTCTTCATAGCTCTTATGGTACTTGTATTTAAGATGAAGTTCTGACATTGCAATGAAAATACTTATAAAATCAACATCGCAATCAACTGCTGTTTCGACATCACCAATGACCGAGCGCGAGAGGCAGCATGTTTTTGCATTCAGCCCCATGTTTGCGATCTCTTTAACGATATTTTTTTCAGCAGATGATACCACCGGGAACCCGGCTTCGATTATATCTACCCCGACATTATCAAGTTCGGTGGCGAGTGCTACCTTCTCATCTCTGGTGAAGACCACTCCCGGTGTCTGCTCACCATCCCTGAGGGTAACATCGCATATCTCTATATCAAGGGGTGGTAGGTTAAGATAATCGATAAGTTTATTTCTTGAATAAGCTTCAACTTCTGACATGTTCTTAATTCCTGTAAATGACGAACATCTCCAATACTGAATATAAATTTTAGGTTTTTTAGTCTTCTTTTCCGTTAAAAGCCTGTCGCCAAATGGCAATCTTTATTTAGTAAGCAGAAGGCAGCTGATTGCATCTTCAGCAAATTGCAGCATATACTTGCTCACAAATGAGTTGCGCCATGGTCTGCGTTATGCAAGTTTGCTCTGGACCTTTTCATAAAAACTGTTGATAGAGCTGCTGACAAATCTTGCAGGGTTCTTTGCTTTCGTAAGTATGACCTTGTCACTGGCCTTTATGTTGTAGGAATGCTGGCCATCGATCACAATAGCAGCTTCCTTTTCAGGAATGGTCATTTCCACTGAGATCTTACTGCTTGCAGGTACGACCCATGGGCGTGCGGAAAGTTTGAAGGGTGCAAGCGGCACGATCAATGATGCATCAACCCTGGGATCGACGATTGGGCCGCCTGCGCTCATTGCATAAGCCGTCGAACCTGTAGGGGTTGCAAATACAACACCGTCAGCTCGTAGTTCCTCTATCATGGATTCATCCACGGATACCCTGAAAGTAAGTATCTTTGCAGGTCTTGCGGTGATAAGCACCACTTCATTCGTTGCCGGAGGTAGAGCTCTTCCATTGATGTGTACTGCAAGTCTGCTACGCTCTGTGTACGTGAACCCTCTCAGGACATCCTCCATGGCACTTATGGCTTCATCAGGCTGCACATCTACAAGGAACCCCAATGTTCCCAGATTGATACCCAGCGTTGGAAGCGGGTCGTCCATTTTGGAGATGCTGCGTAGTACTGTGCCATCTCCTCCTACGGAGATTATAAGCTCAACACCTTCGTCCCGCATATTCTCAACAGGAGTGCACCTGTCATTGATGCAAAGATGCTCTGCAGTTCCCGGAGACAGGACAATATCAACCTTTTCTTCAAAGGCCTCTATAATCTTCCTGGCCATGTCCAGAGCTTCTTGGTTATCAAAACGCGAAACAATGCCTATTTTTTTAACCCTCATGCGAATCTCCCCTCGAAAGATCTAATATTGTCTCATGTACATGACCGTTGGAAGCCACCATATATACTTTGTTGAGGATGCAGTCTCCCAGTTCAAGAGTAGCTCCGGAGCTATCAGTAACCTTTCCTCCGGCTTCCTCTACGATCAGCTTTCCAGCCGCTACATCTGTTAGGCGTAAGGACCCCCTCACATCAACGAATGCATCTAACTTACCGGCTGCAACATAACAAAGCTCAAGTGCCACACTTCCAAGGACCCGGACCCTTCTGACATTCCTGCATAAAGTGGCAGTTTCTTTTATGTGGGGCCGGTATCCGTAAACACTGATGCATAACTTGTTTATTTCCAGCCTATTGGATGTTTGTATTCTCCGGCTATTAAAGTATGCTCCTTTTCCTCTCTCTGCATAGAATACATCTTTTGTCGCCAGATTCTTCACATACCCGAAAAAGACTTCCTGCGGACCTTTAGTTGTTATAGCAAGGGATATGCTGTAAAAAGGAATTCCGAAGGATGCATTATAGGTCCCGTCGATCGGATCGATTATTATGGTAAATTCAGGTTTATCGCCTATTATTCTTTCGCCGCATTCTTCACTCAGTATTCTTAAGGACCTTCTTTCCCTGCTTAGTATATCTAAAATGGTTTTCTCGGCTATATCATCTATCATCTTTGTCGGGGTGCCGTCCGCTCCCATATATACAACTTCATTTGCACCAGGTGTCCCGACAATATGTTCTATTTTTTCATGGACAGCATCAGCTATCCTGTTGCTGAGCTTAAGGAAATAACCATTTTGCGGCATAAAAATAGTGAACGGGTATCAGATACCCATTGTTCTGTTAGTTTTTTCTACAGATCTTGCACCATCGCTCTCAAGTTCCATCATGGCGCGGATAGCATCCACATTGTCGGGGATCACGATGGATTCCTGATGGATTCCCTGGAAGAAGTACAGTTCACCTTCATCCACGGTTATGGAATCCTTCCATATACAGTTCTCCCACATGTCTCCCCTGGGGCGTCCGAGGTCTCTTCCAAGTTCCATGATCTCCGCAGTTGAGCCAATTCCCTGACCAAGGAGCATAATACGGGACTGTTTTGAAAACAGGTCCTTCACATCTTCAGTAGTGCAATCCTTTTCAAGTTCCATGTTCACTGTATGTACATGCATCAAAGTTGTGGGAAGCTTAACCGCCGTGGTTGTTATGTTAATGTGTGGCATTACTGTCTTTATATCAGGACCGTGGTGTGACGGAAGAGTTATCGGGTTTGGCACGATTGCGTTTATCGGCCCCTTCTTGATATCATTTGGGTCCGCTGCTCTTCTCATGAGTGTAACCCTGGCCTTCTTGACACCATATTCCTGATCGGCCGCATAGATGACCCTGGAAAGTCCTGTGGTGTTACAGGAGACAACCCTTACGAAATCTTCTCCCAGAGCTTCCTGGTAGTTGGCTGTTGCATTGAAAGAAATACCTGCAAGCTCATGATCTTCACCACCTTGCCAGATGGCTTTGACACCTGCTTTTTCGTAAAGTTGTTTATTTTTCTCTCCTATACCTCCGGGGGTACAATCAACGACGATATCCGCACTCTTAACCATATCTTCCACTGTACCCGCAGCGGATATGCCACCTTTTTTCATTGCATCCACCTTTTCGGCCGGTGCATATACGGCATAACCTTTATCGACCGCAATCGAGGCTTCAAAGTTTGGCCTGGTCTTGGAAATACCTATGATCTCCATGTCGTCCTGCAGGCTAACAGCGTCTGCAACTCTCTTTCCAATGGTACCGTAACCGTTTATCGCTACTTTCACTTTTGACATCTATTATCCCTTCCATTTGATCTAAAATTCTGATTGCTGCTTGAGTGAAAACAATACAGGCTCTGTAGATCCATTTACAAACTTTTTGACCCTGTATACTATTTTCCAAGTATTATAGTTTCCCCTTTCGAAAAATCGACTTCTTTTATCGAACCTTTAATAGTCTCTTTTTCTCCGAAGATACCATAAAGCTGGATAGAATCCCCCTCAACAATCATCTTTGTAACGGATTCCATAATTGTTTTACGCTCATCCCCTTTTATTACTATAGCATTTAGTTCACACATTTGCTTTTCCTCCCTTTATTCTAACAATCTGGCTACTGAGCAGCCTTTTAGAGCACCGATATCTTCCCCTACCGGATCACACTTGACCTTTAGCAAATATGCTATCGGCCTATAATTCTCTTCTGATAATGTCTCATAATTGGCCATGCCTTTGCTTATGATAAGCGAAGCATTTTCCAGAGCTTCTTTCAGTTCCGAGGGAGCTTCGTCAAAACATATCCCAATTGCATTGGAACCTGTTGTAAGCACCCGGTCAACTTTCGCTTCAATGCCGGACTGCAGGATCTCTTCCATGGTCACATCATTGAGAATGGGGGCACCGCGGACCACAAGTGTTATCTTCCCGCCCATTTTCTTTATCATCTCAAATACAAGTGTGTCAATGAGGATCTCTCCGCAGTTGTCAGCCAGATATACTACGTTGCTGAGCTTATCCAGCATCCTGTCAGTATCGTCTATGTCCAGTCCGCGTTTGAAATGCTCCCTGAATGTCTCCTCGAAAATATCTATCGGCACTTCAAGTCCCATTACTCCGTAATCGAAATAGTTTCCTATCACAGCTGCAAGTACTGCACGCTTGAACGTAGCAATATCATCTCCGTTACCATCGAATACATGGGAACGGATGGCAGGTAGGAACTTTTCTGCTACTATGGTACTCAATTCTTTTTTCTCGATGTAGGGGTCATTGTCTTTAAGTATCTCATAGGCCCTTCTGTGCATTGGTGTTGAGAGGGCCGCAGCAGGCATACCGGGTGTGTATATCCTGTTGAGAACTTCAATACCCCCCATAACGGTTTCATGTATGAGCCCGGTATCATCGGTGGATAGTTCCGCTTCCATATGTACTCTTGAGAGCAGGCAATAGGTGCATCGTGGGTGGACTTTCATGGTTAAATTCCTCAGTAAAGGTGACTTGTATACTCTGACCTGAAATAAACGTTATCTGCTAACATCCGGAAAAGCAAAAAGGTTTGTGTGTATATTTATCTGCTTTAGTATCCTATTATAAAAAACCATGAAATAGTTAGTTTCCAGAGGCATTGATATGAAACTAAAGACCGAGCAGGGTCGCTATATCATACTGGGCAGTATCGACGGCATTCTTGCTGTCCTGGGAGTTGTTATTGGGATATCCCATGTATCGGATGACCCTGCAATTGTTATTAACGCCGCACTCGGAGGGGCTGTGGCCCTTGCACTGACAAACGGAGTCGGTTCCTATCTCGCAGAGAGCGCTGTGGAGTACGGCAGACTTGCAGAAATGGAAAAGCCATTGCTCAGGAGTCTTGAACGCACCCGGCTGGAGCAGGAAGTCAGGAATAAGATATGGAGCGATTCCTTTTTCCATGGCGGTTCAAGCTTCCTGGGTTCACTGGTACCAATGTTACCTTTCTTGCTTCTGGATGCTTACCAGATCGAGGTAGCGATAGCATCCAGTATCGTAATCCTTTCAGTACTTGGTATGTTTTCCGGAAAACTTGCAAAGCAGAGTCTTATCAAACATTCTGTCCGCATGGTTGGTCTTGGGATACTGATCGTTACAGCAGTTACGATGCTGGGACTGGAATAATCTCCTGATGATAATTCTACTGCATTTTAATTTTTACTCTGTCTATCTGCTTCGCCTCCCTCCTCTTGTATAACTCTAATCTTTAAATGCAATGGTGCATTATAGGCAGTCTCATGGTAATCGAAACAATTGCATTGCTGATAGTGGGCCTTGTAATGATCGCCAAAGGTGCCGACTGGTTCGTTGAGTCTGCGGTGGTCATATCCGAAAAAAGCGGCATACCAAAGATAATCATAGGTGCCACCATCGTGAGTTTCGCCACAACATCTCCCGAGTTAGCGGTATCTGCTACAGCAGCTTACATCGGCCATACGGATCTTTCAGTAGGCAATGCAGTCGGCTCTGTAATATGTAACACAGGTCTTGTTCTCGGTACTATTGTTCTTATCAGGGCCATACCTGTAGAAAAACACAGCTTTGTACGCAAAAGTGCTTTTATGCTCCTTTCGGGATTATTACTGATCCTGCTGACAATAAACGGGCAGATTTCATATATTGATGGCCTGATCTTTCTGGCTGTGTTCGTGGGTTTCCTGTATTATAACTATAAATCCCAGCGCGCTATTTTCAAAGAATCCGATGATGATCTTGTAAGAGCGCCTGTAAGTGATATGAAAAAAGAGATCATATTTTTTATTTTAGGTGCAGGCCTGGTTATTATTGGCAGCCGTATACTGATCAACACGGGTATAACTCTGGCAGAGTTACTGGGAGTACCGGAGATCCTCATAGGTCTGACCCTGGTTGCCCTGGGAACATCCCTCCCTGAACTCATAACTGCGGTCTCGTCAACATTGAAGGGACATCAGGACATTTCCATCGGTAACATCCTGGGTGCTAACGTAATGAATATAACTCTCATTCTAGGAGTCTCTTCTCAGATAAGGACCCTGGGCATCCTGGAACAATCATTGGTATACGATTTCCCGGTAATGCTGCTTATCATCTTCCTACTGGTCATATTCGGTATTACTGGAAGAAAACTGGAAAGGTGGGAAGGTGCTCTAATACTTGGTACATATCTGGCTTATATTGCTGGTCTCTTCATTTATTTCAGATAATTGTCTTTAAGGGCCAGAATAGATTCATTCACATCCCTATTTTTTATTCAGGGATATAGTAAGGCAAAAAACGGAACTTTTAGAATTAATTACTGAAGAATTATTGAATTAGTAACATCGTAGAACTAGAAATATTGATATTTATTAGGCTAGTAGTAAATTAGTTACCTAATAAAATTGCATCATTCTGAAATTTTTGTGACAAAATGGCAATTATGATAATTAACAATGCCAGTGCATGGTAGAACTTTGGAGTAAAGTACAAGTTAAAAAAGTCATCCTCATCAGTTCCAGGAGTATTTATACGGTCATAAGGATTAGGCACTTTCTAAATCATGCTTTGGAATTATGAAACCGTACTGCTCCAAGATAAAACTACCTTTTTCTCCCGTGACAAAATCTACGAACATCTGAGACTCTTTCTGATGCTGGGTGGATGCAACTACAGCTATGGAATAGTTAATAGTTTTGCTCATAGGGGCAGAACTTATCATTTCTATTGTGCCAGGTTTTGCGGTCTTGACATCTGTCTTGAAGACAAATCCTGCATCAACTTCTCCTCTCTCTACATGGACCATTGCGTTTTTCACCGTGTCACCTATTACCATTTTATTTTGCACGCTATTCCATAGGCATTTTTCAATCAGCTCTTGCTTTGCATACTTGCCCACAGTTGACGCTTCTGTATCTGTGAAAGCTATTTTTTTTACTTCATGCTTTGAAAGGTCTTCCATTGTTGTGAGGTTAAGAACATTGCCTTTTGGAACTATTATCACAAGGTAACTGCCTGCAAAGTCTTTACGGGAATCGTTGTAAACGTATCCATGAGAGGCCAGAATATCCATTTGAACTCTGTCTGCAGGCGCATACACATCTATAGGTGCCCCTCCTTCTATTTGCATCCTTAGAGAACCAGCATTTGCAAAGTTCATTATGACATTTATCTCCGGGTTTTCAGCTTCAAACTCTTCTTCTATATCTGTGAACGCTTCAGTCAACACAGCAGAAGTAGATATGGTAAGGTAAATAGGTTGTTGTTCTTCACCAATCAAATTAGTTATGAAAGCCGAAATAGCTATGAAAAAAATAATTGCTATGGAGACCACTAAAGTTTCATTTCTTTTGTTCACAAAAAGCACCTTATCTAATAGATTTATACCAATAATAATTTTTTTTTATTAGCTTTCATAACTTATTTCTACAAATTAAATTTATAGCGTTATGTTCAGTCAAACCAAACGATAAATAGTGAATACAAGTAATATATAATGTTTTGTATCGTATCGATGCTTATACAATACTCGGTGGTCTTTTTGAATTGGCTACTTACATGAAATTATAATGCTGTTCTGAAATATCTTATTTTAAGGGGAAAATCTTAAGGGAAAAGGGGGAAAATGAGATTCTCAAAAGTACTCTACATTATTTGAAGAAAATAGCAAGGGAAGGAGAGTTGAATTTTAAGATTAAGAATATGAATAGCATATTTTGTGAATTGTTAAAGAATGTCAGTTTAAACATTGATAGTTTCTTTAACAAATTGTTCAACCCTCTTTTTTATGGAATCTCTCAATGATCTGACTTGTGCCAATTTCTCCTCATCAGTTCCATTAAATGATTCAGGATCAGGGTATGGCCAGTTCAATTGAATATATGGTCTGGGAAATATTGGACAATCTTTCTCATAGGCTTTATTGCATACAGTTATGACATACTTGTAGAGTTTACCTTTCCTGAAAAGATCCCATGCTGATTGAGTCTTTTTATCAGTTAAATCAAAACCATCTTCTTCCATAACTTTTTGGACGAATGGATCTATTTGGGTAGGCTCTAATCCAGCGCTTTCAACTTCAAATTTGTCTCCTGCAATTCTTTTTAAATACTCTTCAGCAATCTGACTTCTACCACTATTGTGAACGCAGATAAAGAGAACTTTGGTTTTATTATCATCTGATTTCATTCTATGTTAATGTTAAGTAAAAACTAATAAAGTTAATCTATATAGAATACCTAAAATAGATTATTTTAGCTTTTTCTAAATAGTTCTGTTTGATAACAAGCGTACAAAAAATTACGGTTACCTATATCCCTCCACAAAAATGTGGAGTATATAAATCGAACATTTACACAAGTTTCTTCTTTCAGTTTCTCAATCACAAGCTCTGCAGTCTCCTCAACCTGCTAGTCCCTTAGATTGTTCTCCATTTCCTGATGGCGATACCCTATATTGCATGAACAGTTATCACTCATACAGTGATATCCGAATATCTTAAATACATAAGCTAATACATTTTTTTGCAGATGCGTATATGTATATCTTATTTAATTGAGAGTTGATGATAATTGAATATTTCTACACAACCATTAATTTTACTATCAATGTTGGGTATACATTAAAAATGAGATGAAAATGAATGGAAAGAAAGCATAGAAACACAATGATCAGAATTGTTGTATTAGTAACTTTTTTGTTCATGATTGCTGTCAATGCGCTGCCTAACATCCTCCTTGGTCAATGGAATCACTACTGGTCAAGTTTCAGACTCTTATCCGAATCTTTTTGCTCCGGCTGGACTGACGTTTGCAATTGGGGAATCATATATTTTTTGCTGAGAGGATATACACTTTACCAGCTTGAAGTTTTTCAAGGTAACACAAATACTACCAAGACGGAACTATTGAATAATATTGGAATACTATTTTCGATTTCTTCTATTTCCAATGCGGCTTGGATACTGAAAACATTTTCTTGTTAACTATATCCCAATTTTTTATTCAGATGTTCCTTTTCTTAACAAACGTAATATCTTAATAGGATAATTACCTTCAGTAATAATATGCAACTTCCAACACCATCGGAATTGAAAGGTAAGAGGACGGATCTTGGTCTCACGCAGAATGACCTTGCCAGGCGTGCAGGTGTCAGCCAGCCCCTGATAGCCCGGATAGAATCAGGCGATGTCGATCCCAGACTATCGACCCTGAAGAAGATAATCGATGTCTTCGAAGATGTTGAAAAGGAAGATATCCAGGTAGGTAATATCATGAACACAAATGTGATATCTGCTGCACCAGAAGATCATATCGATGTTGCTGTGCAGATCATGGAAAAACATAGTATCTCCCAGATTCCTGTTCTCTCAAAAGGTGTGCCGGTGGGAAGTATCTCCGAGGAAATGATAATAAGGTCGCTGGCTGATAAGAAGAAATCCGCAGTATCCCATATGCTGATAAGGGAAATGATGGGGGATTCCTTCCCGACCGTCTCCCCGAATGCTGATATTAAAATGGTCTCTCATATGCTGGAAAGAAACCCTGCCGTCCTTGTACTGGAAATAGGTCAGGTCGTGGGGGTTGTGACTAAGTATGATATTGTGAAGCTGCTGAGTGAATAGAACCTGTGAAGTATTTGGAGCAGGCCTGTGCTGAAATCGGTTTTCTGGATTACAAAATGAAGCCGGATCTATTTTTTAGTTACAGGTACGGAGTCTTTAAAGTAATATTGATAGAGTTCTTTTGGCCATTGAAGTGCGCCGGAGTTGCAACATAGGATATATCTGTTATCGTACTCTTCCTCCTTATTCAGCAGACGCATGATCAGGTAGTGGTCAGTTAATCCAAGTGACATGAAATCTATTTTCTCAGGATAGATGTATAAATTGAACCGATCGCTTTTTACGACTTCCTTAAAATCAGCATGTTCATGATCCTGTATACTGGCATACATATTCCGGGTAACGATTATGTGTATATCCACACCCCCTTTTAATCATTTCAGAGAATACACTACGGTAGTTCGGGTAAAAGAACTCAGTTACTCCGTAAAAAGAACAGGACCTTTTGGATATATTCTGACATTTATCGAATTCTCCGTATATCATTTTGGGAAGAGCATACATGTCTGTGGAAGAAGGAGTTATGATTTGGCAATCCCCCGCTCATTTATCCTTCTCAGCAGGTGGGGTGGAATAAAGTCAGGTTTACGGGCTCCCCAGTACCCGGAGTTAACATCAAAAACATTGATAGTAGCCAGCACGGGTTTCATTTCTTTTACTATTAGTTCCCGATAGTTGTCAGTTCGCAAATATCATTCAAATGGCTAATAAGATGGTTGTCTTTCAGTATTCTTATCTGCGGGAGTAATGACTGTCTGTTGGTACTAGGGCTTGCAGAATCTTTTCCGTTTCCACGGGACAATGCTGCAGTGTCAGAAGTATGTTTTTCCTTTTATCTGAAGCGAATATCACGTTAAGTAAGGATTTTTTCATCGCTGACGCACCCCGTAATGGTTACTCTCCTATAACCAGTTATACTCATTCTTACTTAAGTAAATGCAAATCTGCGGATATTATTGGTTGAAAAAATAACATATCGTTCAAATTTCGGTTATTGGTCTGGAATCTTTAAGGTAATGAGCAAAAAGGGATCTCCCCCATTCAAGCGCAGTACTGCTTAAAGATATTAGCTCTTTGTTGTCATACCAGCCTTCTTTTGTCAGCATTGTCATTAGTATACATTCGTCATTTAATGCAAAGTAGACAAAATTGAACGGCTTGTCATAGAGATAGAAACGAATATAATTATCATCCAGCAATTCCTGGAACTCTCTCAGGTAATCCTCTTTAAGTTTTTGAAAAAGCTCCTCTGAGATAACCATTGTGATCTCTGTTCTATTCTGTGTCCATAGAGCGAACAGGTCCATAAAGTTTGGGTGAAATATAGTTGTGACAGCACACATTTTACTTGAGGTCGCAGATGTTTCGGTGAACTCTTTGTTAAGCTCATGTATATTGGATATGGATGGCTCATTTATTTCATATTCGCCCAGCTCATGGATTCTGTCCAGAAGTTCAGGCGGGATAAATTCCAGATCGCGTTCCCCCCAGAAATCTATATCATGGTCCAGGACATTTACAGTATACAATAAAGGGATCATCTCATCCGCAATCAGTTCCCCGATGGTAGTCAGTTTATACACATCGCTCAGCCGGGTAATAAGGTGATGATCTTCAAGGATCCTCATTTGCGGAAGTAATGCCTGCCTTGTAGTCTTCAATGACTTAAGGAGCGCCTCCATCTCTTTTGGGCTATTCTTTAATATAAGGAGTACGTTTTTCCTTTTATCTGATGCGAATATTACATCAAGTAAAGTTTTCTTCGACATCAATGTATCTCCCCAAAAATAATTTCTCCCTTATAATTGAGTATGGACATTGTATTACTTAAATCAATGCAAACTTTCTATTCTTTCTCTTCTAGTTTTTCTTTACCTTTTTTGGCTTTAGCGTTTTCAACTGCCATTTTATGTTTTTCATAACCTAATAAACCTTTAGTTCTTTCTGAAAGGTCAGAGATTATCTCATTCGGTCCATAGCAGATTAATATATCTTTGGGTAGTATCTCGGTTTCTTCATCGGGGCTTCCAATAAATATCTCTTTACTTTCAAGTTCTCTGAAGATCCCCAGTACCAGAACCCCCTCCTCATTCAATTTTAAACTACCTATGGTCCTGTTAGGCAACCATCTGTCCTCCCTGACCTTTACCTTACCCACTGAATAGCCCTTTGTCAGACCAAGTAGCTGCTGATAATCATAGACTTTAATTGAGGTAAATCTGGAAAGCAATAGTTTAATCAATTTTCTCATTATTCTCTCGATGTACCGGGATTGAAAAAACAGATATATAATGATCAAACCTGCAAAGAGGGCTATCAGGTTAATCCTGGCTTCCTGGCTGGTATTTCCTATAAATGTAAGGATCAGGGTAGTTATGGATGAGGCTATACCGGCACTCCCCAGAAGAATAAGGATTCTGATTATATTCCTTCTTGCCGGATGTGATACTACGTACTCGGACTCTGATGTTGTGAACCCTGCACCAGAGAACGCCGATTGGGCCGGAAAAGCTGCAAGGTCCCTGGACAGTCCTGTCATCTCCAGGGCAACAGCACCAATCCTTATTATAATCCTTGAAAGTAAAATAACTACCAGGAAAGAAATTAAGGCGATCATTCTTTAAATAAACTATTTTTTTAAAAGGGTATAAGTTTACCCGTTTAATGTTCCTGAAGTTTGTAGGTGCTCAGGTCCTTCAATGTGATCTATCATACGTTACCGGAAATGTAAGGCCACATGGATGCCAGGTGTAAAGAAGGTCAATCTGCGTCTTTGTTATATGATATATGCAGGTGATAGATTCTACGGGACTTTATAATCCAACACTCATAATAGATTTAAATAATAAAGCTGTATATGGGGCACGGATAGTTTAATAGTTAAATTACCGTGAACATAGTTCGTTTGCTCTTCAGTCATTCAGTCGCCAAACATTTTAATTATGAGGAATTCTGTCATTCACATATCATTCACATATTATATTACATGAGGATTAGGAGATTTACATGGAAATAGAAGATACACTTCTTATGATGCCAGGACCAGTTCCTGTTGCACCACGTGTTCTCAGAGCGATGTCCAGGCCCATGATCAACCATCGGGGTGCGGAGTTTGCAGCGATGTATGATGACTGCCGTGATGTGCTGGCAGATATTTTCCAGACCAGTAATGACATCTTTGTCGTCAGTGGTTCCGGTACTGCCGGAATGGAAGCTGCTATTGGCTGTACAATAGGTCCGCAAGACACTGTTGTTGCTCTTGAGAACGGTAAGTTCGGTGAGCGTTTCAAGGACATTGCCGCAAGGTACGGGCAGGTCGATCCTGTACTCTGTGAATGGGGTAACTCCTTCGACCTTGCCGAGGTTGAGAAAAAACTCGAGAATGGTGCCAGAGCCATAACCCTTGTTCACAACGAGACCTCCGCAGGTATCCTGAACCCTGCAAAAGAGATCGGCAGACTTGCAAAGAAACACGATGCTCTTTTTATCATGGACGGTGTCACCTCTTTGGGCGGAGATGACGTGAAGATAGACGACTGGGGTGTTGATATCGCAGTGACCGGGTCCCAGAAATGTGTCGCAGCACCGCCGGGACTCGCAATGATGTCCGTTAGCAAGCGTGCGTTCGAGGCAATGGATGACATGGACAGGATGCCATATTATCTTGATCTGAAGGCATACAAGAAGAGCGCCGACAAACCAGGCACCCAGACACCCTACACTCCGGCTATCCCGCTCTTCTTCGGATTGCAGGAAGCATTGCATATTGTCAGGGAAGAAGGTATGAATGCACGGATGGAGCGTCACAGGACAGAAGGTGTTGCAGTACGTGCAGCAGTCAAAGCCCTTGGTCTTGAGATGTTCCCACAGCTCAACGAAAAGAGCCAATACTCCAATACAGTCTCAGCCATGAAGGCACCAGAGGGTCTCAGCAGTGATGACATCAAGAAGGACATGAAGGCAAGGGGTATCATGATAGCAGGCGGCCAGAACCGTTTAAGCGGCAAGATATTCAGGATCGGCCATATGGGCAATGCAATGCCAAAGGACATCATGCTCACAATCCAGCAACTTGAGATCGTGCTTAAGAACAGAGGGGTAATTCCGAATATCGGAGCCGGAGTTGAGGCTGCAAATGAGGTATTTGACGCCCGTCTTTAAGGTTTTAAGGTAACCATGCCAGTTATCGGAATTGTAGATACGACCTTCGCACGTTTTAATATGGGTAAGGCTGCGATGGATGAGATACAGAAGCATGCTTCTATCAAGATCATCCGCAGGACCGTTCCGGGTATAAAAGACCTGCCGGTTGCAGCCAAGAAACTCATAGATGAAGAGAGGTGTGTGATAGTCATGGCCCTTGGCATGCCCGGTGCCAAGGACAAGGACAAGATATGTGCACATGAGGCATCAACAGGTATCATCCAGGCACAGCTTATGACAAATACACATATTATTGAGGTATTTGTGCATGAGGATGAAGGAAACGATGAAAAGGAACTTGCTTTTTTGATGGAACAACGCTCCAGAGAGCATGCACTTAACGTGGTCAAAATGCTTTTCAAACCTGAGCAACTGATCAAGGAAGCAGGAACCGGACAACGTCAGGGGTACAGGGATGTCGGGCCCGCAAGGGTCTGAAACCTGTCATTTATCAAAAATCAAAGTGATCGATATGACCATCAAATTGGGATTTGTAATAGCTGAATTCAACAGAGACCTCACCTACCAGATGGAATTGCTGGGTGAGGAACACGCAAAGTTCCTCGGAGCCGAGGTTGTAGAAAAGATACTGGTTCCGGGAGTCTATGACATGCCGCTTGCCATTAAGAAACTATGTGAGAACAAGGAGATCGATGCCGTGATAACTCTGGGTATTGTTATAGAAGGTGCTACTGAACATGACGAGATAGTTGTGCAACATGCGGCAAGGAAAATAACCGACCTTTCTCTGGAGTACAACAAACCGGTAACCCTTGGTATTGCGGGACCGGGTATGACAAGAATGGAAGCTCATGAACGTGTGGATTACGGAAAGCGTGCCGTGGAAGCTGCAGTGAAACTTGTCCAGCGTCTTTAATATGAAAAAGTTTATATACGAAGCAAACTGGAATGGATTTCCATGGCATCATCAAGGCTAAAAAGAGTGGAAGAATCAGCGACCATAAAGGTTGCCAATATCGCTACCAAGTTAAAACAACAAGGTGTAGATGTCATCAGTTTCAGTCTGGGTGAGCCGGATTTCGATACTCCCAAACATATATGTGATGCAGCTGCAGATGCAATGTACAGGGGTGAGACCCACTATACACCATCTGCCGGAATTCCCGAACTTAGGGAAGCAGTTGCAAACAAACTAAGGACAGAGAACAAGCTTGATGTAAGTGGTTCGGATGTACTTGTAACACCGGGTGCTAAACAGGCTATTTTTGAGATTATGTTAACCATCCTTGATGACGGAGACGAGGCTATCCTCTTTGATCCTGCATGGGTATCCTATGATTCAGCTATCAAGTTTGCAGGTGCTAATACAGTCTGGGTCCCGACGGACACCCATGATAATTTCAAACCACAGGATATTGAAGAGCATATCACCGACAAGACTCGCATAATTGTTGTCAATACTCCTGGTAATCCCACAGGTGCAGTATATGACAGGAAGACATTGAGGAATATTGCAGATGTAGCTATTGATCATGATATCTTTGTGCTATCTGATGAGATATACGAGAAAATAATCTATGACAGGGAGCATATCAGCCTGGGTTCAATGGAAGGCATGCAGGATCGGACTATTACAGTCAACGGTTTTTCCAAGGCATACGCCATGACTGGCTGGAGACTTGGTTATGTATGCGCCAGACCTGATATTTTTGATGGAATGCTCAAAATACAGTCTCACTCCGTAAGCAGTGCAACCAGTTTTGTGCAGTACGGAGGTCTGGCCGCTCTCCAGGGTCCTCAGGAACCTGTAACGGAGATGGTCGAAAAGTTCAGAGTAAGACGGGATATCCTTGTTCAGGGGTTGAACGATATCGGTATCAAGTGCCAGACACCAGGCGGTGCTTTCTATGCTTTTGCGGATGTGAGCGAGTTCGGTAATGGTGATGAAGTCTCAGAGAAGCTGCTAGTGGACGCACATGTTGCAGTAACGCCCGGCTCTGCATTCGGTGAAAGCGGCAGGGATTTTATAAGGATATCCTATGCAACTTCTCAGGAAAGGATAAAAGAAGGGCTTTTGCGGATAGAGTCCGCATTAACCTGATTTTTTTAGACTCATTCATGTCTGGTTTTTTCGTTGCAGCGCTCAAATATCTTTTTTATTATTTTTCCGGTACTGCACAGTGGACATGTCCTTGATTCGCTCACACGTACGACCCTTGCATCCAGTCCTCGTGTCCGAAGTTCCTTTTCAAGATCATCAATATCAAATGTCTGGTCAAAACCCAGGGCAATAATATCGGGTTTTATCTCCCGGATAGGCTCGAATATATCATTCTCACTTCCCGGGACAGCCTTATCGACTACAGACAGTGAGTTGACAACATCGACCCGCTGTTCATCAGGTATAACAGGTTTTGGCTTGTGCCTGATCATTGACCCTCTGGCAACTACGACGTATAGTTCATCTCCAAGCTCCCGGGCCTTGGTAAGATAGAATATATGTCCCGGATGAAGCAGATCGAATGTTCCTGTTGCTATTACTCTTACCAAAAAATATCACCTGTTCGATTGATTCTATACAGATCTATAAGTAATAAATCTAGCTCCTATGTTTAAGATGGTCTGCTAAAAGAACTTCCTTTGGAAGCATTGTAGTTAAATTGCAGTCTTTAGATTTATATACTATGTTTTTATATATTTCTTGCACCAAATAGTACCTTGTATGTTTCATCCTCCCGGAAAAAGCTGCCTGGAACTGTTGTCATTGTTGCATATAGATTTGAAAAATGCTGACACAAAGCTGTTATTATCTGGTTCTGTTCATTTTATTAGATTGTTGATGGTGGAAATATGAAGGTCTACAATAAGACAATGATTACAATAGGTTTGACCTTTATTGTTCTGTTCCTGCTGATAATAGCCGTAGTCCATAGCGTGTCAATCGATAATTACGAACAACTGGAGTACCGGGAACTTACAGACGATGTCAACAGAATCGAACGAGCTATCCAGTCAGAGATATCCGCTCTGGACATCACAGTTTATGATTGGGCTGCATGGGATGACACTTATGAGTTTGTTATGGATGGTAACTCTGAATACATCGAATCCAACCTTAATGACGACACTATTTCCATACTTAACGTAAATTTCATGCTCATCTTCGATCCTTCCGGAAATCTTGTGTTTGCAAAATTCTATAATCTGGAAAACCAGGAATCTACAGATGCTCCTCAGAGTTTTATGAGTATGTTCGAGCCGGGAAGCAGGCTGGTAGAACACACCGATATCTCCTCGTCTTTTTCCGGTCTCTTAATGACTCCGGAGTTACCTATTATTTTCGTTTCCAGGCCTGTGATAACAAGCAATAAAAGAGGACCTGTCGGCGGAACACTGGTTATGGGAAGATATATTGATGAAGCGATGATCTCATCCCTTGAGGATAAAACACTGCTGCCTGTAGAACTGACACGTCTTGATAATGGCATGCCCGGCAATCTTGGTGATGCAGGGACACAACTGCTTGAAGAGGACTATGCAATAAATATTGATGAAGACGGTGAAACTATCTTCGGTTTTAGGTTGATTGAAGATGCTTCCGGAGATCCGGCAATGATTCTGCAGACCTCTATGCACAGGGACATATACCTGAATGGACTTAACACTCTCAATTCGATACTTTATTCAGTAATCCTTATTTTTTTAGTTATTATTCTGCTGCTTTCTTTCCTGTTGAAGAAATCTGTATTTGCACGTCTGGAGACTTTAAGTAACAGTGTCTATGCCATGGGATTAAAAGGAGATCCGGGTTCACGTTTGCAGATAAAAGGTGATGATGAACTTTCTATGCTTGCAAACAATATCAACGGTATGCTCTCTTCAATGCAGGAGATCTCTTCTATTCTGAACTCAACTATCGAAACAACGGTAGATGGCATAATAGTTGTTGACGGGGATCATCACGTGCTTCTGATGAATCCTGCGTTTATCAGAATATGTGGTCTTCCTCCGGAATTGCATTCAGAAAAAAATTCTATAAAAATACTCGATCATTTCCTGACAAAGGTGGAAAACAAGCATGATCTGACGACCGGGATAAATAAAAGAAGGAAGGCTGCTGTCAAAGCGAAGACCTTTGTAGAGTTCAAAGACGGAAGGGCTTTTGAATCACATTCTCTTCCTTTGATAGTGGAAAATATCGTCACAGGAAGAATGTATATCCTGCATGAGATCACTGATATGATCAGGCGTGAGGAAGAGCTCAGGCAGCAGATAAATATTCGGGAAAAGATCGAAAATGAACTTATTGTAAGCGAAGAGAAATTCTCTAAAATAGCCACATTCGCATATGATGCAATAATAATGATCGATGGGCAGGGAAAAGCAATCTTCTGGAATAAAGCTGCAAGGCGTATTTTCGGTTATAAGGAAAGTGAAGCAATGGGTAAGGATGTCCATTTACTTGTGGCTCCTTCAAAATACCATGATGTATTCAGGGAAAGTTTTGAGCAATTTAAGAGGACAGGTCAAGGCAACGCCATAGGTCATACGCTGGAACTGGAAGGCAAAAGAAAGGATGGTACTGAATTTCCGATTGAAATGTCACTTTCTTCAATAAAGTTATCTGATGACAGCTGGAACGCAGTTGCCATAATTCGTGATATTACAGACCGTAAGCAAATAGACTCAATTGAAAAAGCAATCCTTGAGAGGATGACCACAATTATAAATAATGTAGATAGCGGTATACTAATGATTGATGCAGAGACAAAAGAGATCGTTGATGTCAATCCGGTTGCTGCAAAACTTATAGGTCTGCCCAGAGGGAAAATAGTAGGCAGATCGTGTCATAATTTCGTATGCCCTGCAGACAAAGGCAAATGTCCGATTATCGATCTTCATCATAAAATAGATAAGTCTGAACGCATCCTGCTTACAAGCGACGGAACAGAATTACCAATAGTCAAGTCTGTTGTTTCAGTAAAAATGCATGATAAGGAGTACCTCATAGAAAGTTTCTATGACCTTTCCGTCAGAATGAAACTTGAAGAGACTCTCATAAAAGCTAAGATAGCAGCTGAAGAATCCAATCGGTCAAAGAGTGAATTCCTTGCGAATATGAGTCATGAACTCCGTACTCCTTTAAACGCGATCATAGGCTTTTCAGATATCCTGCTCGTAAATGATGCAACATTACATGACAAACACAAACGCTACATTGAAAATATATCCAATGCAGGCAGACATTTACTGGATATTATAAACGATATTCTTGACCTCTCCAAGGTGGAAGCGGGAATGTCCCAGCTTATCCTTGAAGAGTTCCGGGTACTTGAAGTAGTGAATGAGATAGTGAGGTCATTTGTTCCTCTTGCTAACAGGAAGAACTTAAAAATTGACATAGGGATAGATGGAGACATTAGCATAAATGCTGACAGGTTAAAATTCAAGCAGATCCTTTACAATATTATAGGTAACGCAGTCAAGTTCACCAGGGAAGGTGGCAGTGTGCATATATCAGCACACGTATCCGGGACGATGCTGGAGGTCATCATACAGGATGATGGTATAGGTATCTCTCCTGAAGACCAGCAGTATCTCTTTGAACCTTTCAGGCAGGTTGATTCGGCATTGAACAGGTCATATGGAGGGACCGGGCTGGGTCTTGCAATAGTCAAGAGATATGTTGAGATACACGGAGGAAGTATCCGGGTTGAAAGTGAGCCTGAAAATGGCTCTACTTTCACCTTCGAACTTCCAGTGAACAATTAGTGGTGGCTGTTTTACTTTTTGATAGCACCTACAAGAGGGCAGTTATCAAGGGCATCTGACTCGTGGGGAGCTTCCAGGTCCATGCTTTCAGTTAAGTCCTCTCCTGCTTCATGGAGTCCCATATGTTCCCCGTCATCCCAGAAATCGCTATCTGTTACGTCATAGACTTTACCGGAATAGACCACATAGGCTCTTTGTCCGTCTCTCCCATTATATTTTGAAACTTCTTCAAGTGTGAATTCTTGCATGTACTCACCAATTAAGGATCTCTAAATATTAAGTAGAACTTCAGGTACTATCTTATATTTCGCCTTCTTAAACATATTGATTGAAACACAGTTAACATTTATTTGCTATTGCCTGCTGGAATTATCAATATACTAAAAAGTCTATGATCTTATAATCAGGATGCTCATATACTGCATCCCCCTCTGCCTGTCTTCTCAAAATATTGTTGATGATATTCTTCTGCACGATAGAAGGTGTCTGCAGGGACTATCTCGGTGACTATACCTGTTTTATACTCACCTGTTCTCTGGAGATTGATTTTTGATGCAAGGGCAGCATTCCTCTGTTCCTCATTGTGATAGAATATTGCCGATCTGTACTGGCTTCCTATGTCGGGGCCCTGCCGGTTTGGTGTTGTGGGGTCGTGCATTGCCCAGAAAACTTCCAGAAGTTTATCGTAAGATACCACTTCCGGGTCAAATATGACCTCGACAGCTTCTGTATGTCCGGTCTTGCCACTACAGACATCCTTGTAACCCGGGTTATCAAAATCTCCGCCGGTATAGCCTACTTGTGTATATTTGACACCTTTCACATTCCTGAAAGTTGCTTCAACTCCCCAGAAACAGCCGGCTGCAAATGTTGCGATCTCGTTTCCTTCACTCAGTAATTCTTCTTTTGATTTCATACTATCCCCAACTGAACCGGTAGGAACAACTTGTGGCGAATCAGACAATATAAGTGCATATATAAGAGCTGAGATGAATAAAAGAAAGAATATCCTACCTCTTGTTCTTGACATTTAGTTCGCTTCTATTATACTCAGATATGACTAAGTCTGTTAACGATGCCGTATATATCTTTCTCATTATTTCCGCACTTATGAGATATCAGGTCCCAGGTTGAATATCAATCAAGCCCATGTCCTTTTTCATGGCTGCATAACATGTCCTGAATATCTGCTGGTTACCCTCTACTTCGTGTATCTCAAAGTCGAATATCCTGGCAAATTCCTCAACGTTCTTATCGAAGTCAGGTGTATATCCCAGCCTGGTATGAATCTTTGCCACTCTTTTATATCCGGTGATCTCATTCACTTTCCTGAGCATCTTCAGCGTTTTCTCAGGTTTTACCGGATCCACACGCATAATCTCTCTCCATGAGTGAGCGAACATGGGTGTGAAAAGGAAGGTTCCCTTGTCGCTGAATTTTTTCAGGATCTTCAGGTATTCTTCACCACCTCCGAGGGTTGCACCTACGCAGTCATCCACTATTCGCTTATCATCCCTGAGTATCCTTACAGGGCATGTGGATTCCTGATGTCTGAAATCTTCTTCCACCTTATCAAGCACGTTGCCGCAAAGACCATAAAAAAGGAGTATGCCATCCGAGTACGGAGTTACATTCTCCAGAAGTCTGTAGACCTCTTCACGAAGTATCTTCGGAAATTCATGAAGGGCAAGCTCCACCAGATAGACCATGACAATGTATTTTTCCCGGTCCTCTCTATCGACAGCATAAGGCATGTCTTTCAGATGCTTCTGGCTGTACTTCAGGCCCGCATTATCCAGTTTAGTGAGGAAGTCTTTCTCCTCGTTATTCTTGATAACGGTAATCTCATCTATGCAGGGGTCATTTTCAAAAAGATGGACTATCTCATCCTGTAATATCTTGCATGACAAAATTGTCATTACCGGCATATTCTCACCACTTGTTTATTCTGGTATTGCATATTCTCACACTTATTCTTTTGTTTATTTAATTCCATTCTATCTATTATCTTTGAGCCCCAGAAGAATGAACGTGGCAATAAATGTCAGAAATCCTGCCGGGATACCTGCAAGCACAGAAAAGAATATCCTGTCTGCCAGGGCCTCGGTCACGATTATCGATACCAGGATAAAAGCTATAATGCTCAGGATAAGTCTTGGAACAAGTTTCATGCCTCTCTCTTTTGTCGTTTCCCTTCATCCATTATGTCCTTTAAAGGTAACTCTGGCAATAGTTTAATAATATTGTCTATTATCTCCGTAATGATCTAACAGAAGAATTACACTACTAATTCTAAAAGCAAATTTCGGGTGCACGTATGACAGGTTTTGATAAAGTAAAAGTAACTATCAGGCAAACAGATGAAAGAGATGTCTCATTGATTCTGGGATTCATAAGGGCGATCGCTGAATTCGAGCATCTTAGTGACAGTGTGATGACCACTGAGGAAGATCTCAGCAAGTCGCTCTTTGGACCAAGACCCTACGCAGAGGTTGCCGTTGCCGAAGTCGGGAATAAGTCTGCCGGATTTGTTATGTTCTTCCACAATTTTTCCTCCTTTGCAGGCAAACCGGGTCTGTATATTGAAGATATCTATGTGCATCCTGAATACAGGGGACGGGGTGTTGGCAGGTCATTAATGGTATACTGTGCAAGGATTGCAAAAGAGAGAGGCTGTGGCAGGATGGACTGGAGTGTGCTGAACTGGAACCCTGCAAGGAAGTTCTATGAAAGTTTAGGTGCGCAGGCCCATGAAGAGTGGATAATTTACCGTATGGGCGAAAAAGCTTTTTCAGAACTTGCAGAAGGATAACAGTCAAAGTACTTTACTGAGGAAAAATCTTGTCCTTTCGTGCTTCGCATGGAATAATATGGCTTCAGGTACCCTGCTCCACTATCATGCCTTTGTCCATGAAAAGAACACGATCACCTACCTCCCGTGCAAACCCCATTTCATGCGTGACCACGACCATGGTCATGCCCATCTTTGCGAGGTCCTTCATGACACCAAGCACCTCTCCTACCATTTCAGGATCAAGTGCCGATGTAGGTTCATCAAAAAGCATCAATTTAGGATGCATGGCAAGTGCTCTGGCAATGGCAACTCTCTGTTTCTGACCACCTGAAAGCGCAGAGGGGCTCCCATCCTTACTTCTTTTAGGATGTCGGGTGCTCTGTTATCAGCTTCCTTCTAGAGTAAAGCCCTGGGAGGCCATAGTAGAACAGTAGTATCTGTACCAGAAGGGGTGTGCTTCTTATGAAATCGACATATATGACACCGGGATACTGGAACAGGATTTTCTTTGAAAGTTTCCCGAGGCCTGTTATCGTACCCATTATCATTCCAAAGAAAATGGAAACTATGGAATGGTAATAGTTATGTGAAGTAGGATTATTCTTCTACAACTTCTTCTTCTTCTTCTATCATTTCTTAAGTGGCATAGAGAATAAGAAATAATGAAAATCTGAATAAGGGAAATTATTAATATAAATAAGAAGGGAAACAGAGAGAACCTTAGTTCTCTCCTATCCACTCATTTACCTTTTCAGGATTATTCTCTACCCATGTTCTGGCGGCTTCCTCTTCAGGCACGCCTTCAGCAAGGTCTGCCATTACTGACTGGATATCCTCGTGTGTCCAGTTGAATCTGCTTATGATGGCGTAAAGTTCAGGGTCATCTTCTGCGAGTCCTTCTCTTGCAAGGGTTTCGACATGATCTGCTTCACCGTATACACCTTCCGGATCTTCAAGGTATTTCAGGTCAAAGCTGTTGAATGCCCAATGAGGTGACCAGAGTGTGACTACAGCCCATTCTTCATCTGCAATGGAGTTCTGAAGTGAAGCTGCCATACCTGCACTACTGCTGGCAGTAAGCTCGTAGTTAAGGTCATATTGCTCAATGGCTGTTTCTGTAGCCTGCATGATTCCGGCACCTGGGTCGATACCGATTATCTCTCCGTTGAACTGTTCTTCGTTTCCGTTCAGTTCATCTATGGAATCGATGGTGACATATGTTGGAACCACAAGTCCGATGCGGCAGTCTTCAAGGTTGACTGCGACACTGTCGATGTCTTCTCCATATGTTTCCCAGTAGTTACTCTGGGTCTGGGGTAGCCATGCGGACGTTGTAAAGTCGAACCTGCTGTCTGCAAGCCCCTGATAGAGTGCACCCGCATCAACGGAAATTATCTCTACATCGTATCCTGCTTCTTCCAGGACAAGTTTCATCACATTCGTACTGGCGATCTCACCATCCCAGAGAACATAACCTATTGTAGCTTCCTTGGCAGGTGTCGTCTCTTCTGTTGTCTGGTCAGTACATCCGCTCACCATAACAAGCATGGCAAGTAGCATCAGCACTGCAAGAACTTTTATTCCTGTTTTCATTTTATCACAACTCTTAGTATATTAGGTAAGACCATATGGTCTGTAAATATCATAATCTGTAACTCTTATTTTCCGGGTGTAAGACTCTGGGTAAGCCTGTCAAGAACGATCGCGATTATAACGATTGCCAGGCCGGCTTCGAACCCCTGCCCGATATTAACTCTCTGAATGCCTACAAGCACCTGGTATCCCAGTCCGCGTGCACCAATCATAGCTGCGATCACAACCATTGAAAGGGACAGCATAATACACTGGTTAACCCCTGCCATGATAGTTGGAAGTGCTACAGGCAGCTCCACCTTTACCAGTTTCTGTATTGGAGTTGATCCGAATGCATCGGAGACCTCTACTAATTCCACTGGTACCTGCCTTATCCCCAGATTTGTCAGTCTTATCGCAGGAGGCATTGCAAACACAATTGTTGCAACCAGCCCGGGTACGTTACCAAGCCCGAAGAATATCACAGCCGGGATCAGGTACACAAACGATGGCATCGTCTGCATGAAATCGAGTGCAGGCTTTATAATATGGTAAATAAGCTCATTTTTGGCTGACAGGATCCCGAGGGGTATTCCAATAGCAAGGACAACCAACGCCGATGACAGAACAAGAGCCAGTGTCTCCATTGAAAGGTTCCAGAGGTTCATTGAATCTATCAACAGGAAGCCTAATGCAGTCCCGATCGCAAGTCCTGCCTTTCGCTTTGTCAGGAAGTAGACAAGCAAGGATATAGCGACTGTAAAGGCAACTGGGGGCAGGAACATTAAGACATCCCTTAGTCCTGATATCAACACATCTATGAACTCACTGAAAATATCAAGCAGGAATCCGAAGTAATCATTGATCCAGTATACTATGTACTCAACAATTTCTCCGATGTGTAATGAAGGCATGACCATTATTGACCGGCCTCCTCTGCTTTTATATTATTCTCATCGATCGTATTGCTTGCTGTACTAATCTCAGAGGTCTCGGGATATTCTTCCACTTCGGTAATGGCAAGTGCTCCAAGTACACTACCTCTTACGATTATTCCTCTGAGCTTACCAGTCCCTTCAACAACAGGAAGGGGGAATTGGATCTCTGCTATTACTGGAATGATCTCTTTTAAAGGAGTGTCGAGTTGCACTCTGGGAAAATCAGCAATAAGTACATCGCTTATCTTTTTCTTTTCCTTCAATGCAGTTACTACGTCATCAATAAGAATGATCCCCTGTAGTATCTTATCCGGGTCGACGACAAAAATAGATGAGATTCCGTGTTTCTTCATCAACTGGATGGCGACGCTAAGTCCCGAATTAATTGAAACGACAGGTTCCGGCCGTTTCATTACATTTTCTGCAGTCAGTATCTTTGTACGGTCCACACCAGCCACGAACTCTGAAACATAGTCATCTGCCGGTGAGGTGAGTATCTCTTCGGGAGTGCCTATCTGTGCAATGTACCCATCCTTCATTATGGCGATCCTGTCCCCAAGTTTGAGAGCTTCATCAAGGTCGTGGGATACAAAGACAATGGTCTTCTTCATCTTGTTCTGAAGTGCCACCAGTTCATCCTGCATCTCTGCCCTGATTAGTGGGTCCAGGGCGCTGAATGCTTCATCCATTAGCAGGACATCAGGGTCAGTTGCAAGAGCCCTTGCAAGTCCGACTCGTTGTTGCATACCTCCGCTAAGCTCGGAAGTAGTGCTTTGCTCGTACCCCTTAAGGCCTACCGTGTTAATGGCTTCTTCGGCATGCGAGTAGCGTTCATCCTTGGAGACTCCCTGTATCTCCAGCCCGAAAGCTACATTGTCTATAACCGTCCGGTGGGGCAACAGGGCAAAGCTCTGGAACACCATGGTCATTTTGTTTCTGCGTATATTACGTAGTTCCTCGGTATTCATACCTGCAATATCATCACCATCGACGAGGATGTGACCGCTGGTAGGGGATATAAGTCTGTTGAGACACCGCAGAAGTGTGGATTTCCCTGAACCTGAGAGTCCCATTAGTACGAATGTCTCACCTTCGTAGACATCAAAGTTAACATCATAAAGACCCACTGTCTGTTTTGTCTTCTCCAGGATCTCTTGCTTTGATAAGCCTTTCTCCACCATTGAAAGAGCCTTTTGGGGTTGTTTCCCGAAAATCTTAACAAGATTTCTCACTTCTATCTTTTTATTCTGAATAGTTATACCTCAGGTGAATATCGTTTTGTGGATTTATGATTATTTATGATTACTATACTAAATGATTTTGTTATTCTATATTAGCGTTTCGATTTGTTCATATAAAAATCTACCCTGATAGAACTCTTTTTCCTTAAAGAGGTTTTATTATGGGATTTATTCTTACTTATACCTTCGGAACAAGCTATTTATGTGAGCGCTTTTGCCAGAAGATGATCAATTGATCGTCAGCATATGATAGTGGATATTTACTGCAGAACAGATGACCGTTTCGGGAAATTAAATCCATAAAATATATACACATATATATAAATAAATAAGTACAATAAAATTAAAGATAGAAAATAAAAAAGGATTTTATTGTCTGTGATCTGCAGTCACAGAACAATTGCAAGTATCCTTCTGTTAAAGACCTTTATGGCCGGTTCCTGAATTATTCAATGAATACCATTGCAGCCACAACTGTGGTCCACTTACCGCCAGCATCTCCGTGGGCTGTCTGGCAATAGTGGGTCGTATCTATAATATGTCCGCTTGCTTTGTAGACCTGCTCCCTTTCGTGCCAGGCAGAATCCGCATCGAACTCTACACCCAGGGTAGTTGCAAGCATTGTTGCCGCAAGGTCCTCAGCATATTCTCCTGCTTTTTCCTCATCCTCTCCATATGAATGGTGTTCGGATATGTAACCATAGTTCTGCTCATTGACAGGAACAGCAGTACCCACAGCAGCAGCTACAAGCCTGTGAGGTTCGTTTGTATCGTTACGTGCCAGGACACAATGTACTATCTCGCCAGCCCCTATCTCTTTTAGTCCTTCATCTCTCGGGACTATCTTGCAGTTCGGGGGGAGTATGCTGGATACTGTAACAAGGTTGTATTTCTCAATTTTTGCAGCCCGTAAAGCAATCTCGAATGATGCCAGTCTGTCTTTGTGAACGCCGAAACCTTTAGTTAAAAATGCCTTTTTAGGTGCCATATTAAATCACTCTTTATATTTAAACTACCAAACCGTAATTCACTAGTGTCCTATATTGACTCCCGTTTATACATGAACTTGTTTTATCAATCTAATGGTTGCAGAAAGGCTAAAAGTCAACAAGATGTATGGCTTATGTTAAAACTTTACTTTCATTTCTTCCAAACATAGCTGGTTAAACAGTTTTTAAGGATACATTCCTGTTTAACAATAGGACTATAAGACGGGGTTAATTAATATGAGAACATTTTAAGCTATGGGTTAGATCTCGTGCATGTATTTGTGGGAACTAGCGGATGGTATTATGAGTGGAACAGAGCCAAAAGCCTGGATTGGTTCGTAAGCAACTCCGGCCTGAACTCTGTGGAACTGAATTCAAGTTTCTATCGTTTCCCCTCTCTGCATAATGTAAAAAGCTGGGCCCGGAAGGGGAAGGATCTCAGATGGAGTGTAAAAGTTAACCGTTCGGTGACCCATAACCACATGTTCAATGACGAGGCACTTGAAATTTGGACCCGGTTCAGGGAACTTTTCGAGCCGCTTGACGAGTTTATCGATTACTATCTGTTCCAGGCCCCTCCCCGATTCAGAAATCTAGACCGTATAATTGAATTTGCTCAAAATGCAGACATGGGTGAGAGATTCGCGTTTGAGATACGCAACCGTGAGCTATTGGGAAATGATGACAAATGCAATGAACTGGCAGAAAAGGTAACATTGGTATCTGTAGATTCCCCCGATTTCCGGAACAGGATATTTCCCGGCAAAAATCTCTATTTGCGCATGCATGGCAGGGAAGAATGGTATCAGTACGATTATTCCGAACAGGAACTAAACGAAATTTCAGCTCATATAAGCAAAACCGGGCCAGAAAGAATAAATGTTTATTTCAACAACAACCATAATATGTTAAACAATGCAAGGAGAATGCTGGATATGGTGGATGGTGCGCATCGGCATTCAACGGTACAGGAGCATATATCTGATTATTGATTCAGGTAGTGATTCGCTTGTACAACATTGGGAGACTCTCTGGAAGCGATCTGGCATCATCTATTATCGTGTAGCCTACGCCGGAGAATATATTGTCCAGGTATTTTCCGGGATTGGAATCCACTGTTATGCAGAAGAAATGTATCCCCCTGGCATTGCCTTCCTCTATTGCGACCCTGGTATCTTCCTCCGCAATTTTACCCTGATAAGCACCTTCTCCCTGGCATGTATCAAAGGGCTCTCCGTCGGAAAGCAGCACCATGATCTTTGTCCGTGCATCGACCTGCTCCAGTTTATTGAAAGAATGGCGGATGGCAGGTCCCAGACGGGTATTGGACACCGGTTCCAGCAGACTGATCCTGCGTTCAACGTTGTCGGATAGTTCCTCATCGAACTCTTTTATAATGAAATACTCGACATCATCCCTTGTCTGGCCGGAAAAGGCATAAATGGCGTATTTGTCCCCTATACTCTCAAGAGCCTGTATCAGAATGGTAAGTGAGTCCTTCTCCACATCCACGATACTCTTCCCTTCTGCACCCAGCAGTTTCCTGGTAGAATAACTGACGTCGATCAGGAACAGGGTTGCAACATCCCTTTCATGCTTGTCCCACCTGAGGTAGAGCCGGTCATCGGGATTTATTCCGCACCTTTTCTCGATCAGGGCGTCGATAAAGGCGTCAATATCCACCTCAGTACCATCTGTTTGCTCTCTCATCCTGCGGAACGCCTCCGGCTTCATTCTGCTGAATATACGCTGTATGAGTGCGATCTCGTTCCTGTAGCGCTCGGAAGCATCCCTGTAATAGTCACTGGATGTGCCTACAGGCTCGATCTCATTGACGGTACACCAGTCCGGTCTATAGTCATTTATTACGGCATCCCACTCATCATAACTGTAACTGCCCCGTATTTTCCAGTTCTTGTCCTTTGCATAGGTGGACTGGCGACTGACCTTTTCCTCTTTTGGCCTCTCTCTTTCTGCTGTCAGGTCAGTCTCGCTTTCGGGAATGAATTTCTTGATGATATTTTCGTGCGATCTGGATGCAAGAGGATCCTTCTTGCCATATGCCCCGACACCTATGCCCCGATAATCGATATTCTTCAGTATCTCGTAATCCTTTGATCCCAGCGGACCCAGGTGGTCATCCAGTATGGTATAGATCATGAAAGTCATATAAAGGGAATCAAGGATTGATGATTCCTGTTGCAGTATCTTCTCTTTCAATAAGCCCCTGATCTCATCCAGCATTCCTTCTGTCTCTTCACTGATATCGTATGCAGGTCCATGGCCTGTTGAGATCCACAATAGTGACTCCATGAATTCCTCAATGTCTCCGGCGGGAGCCGGTCTGGAAAGGAGCATCTGGTGTCTGATATCCTCAAGGTCTGAGCGTACTCCCCTGTAATGCTCCATTATCATGTGTTCGACCCTTGCATCCTCCAAAAGGCCCAGTATGGTACCTGCAAGTGCTTCATTAGGGTACATGGCAATGATATCAGCGATATCGGTAAGATCTTCCGGACGTTGCTCCGATATGTAATTTCCTTTATCAGTGGTCCCGTATCTTTCTCTGATCTCAGTTATCAGTCCAGCTGAATTATCCATGGGGACCTTGTGGGAGCTGAACTGCGTATGTCCCACTTCGTGCATTATACTAAGTTTGTAGATCCTGAAGTTGTCTTCAAAACCACCGTATTTCCAGATACGGGGTGCAAGGTAGATGGTCCTGCCTGCAATTACGGGGTTTATAATGTCCGCCTCTTCCTCCAGTTGCAGTATCTTTTTGGAAAGGATGTTGAAGCTGACCCCGGAGAGGCCCAGTGCATAGTACCTGAGTATACCTGCAACCTTTTCAAGAGCTGCCGATCCGGTGAGTTCTTCAACGAATTCCTTTGAGCTCTTTGATCCCAGGGAGAAATAAGGCCTTCCAAGAGGCGGATTCTCTTCAAAGATACCTATTCCGTTCAGGGCCCATTCTTCAAGCTCGCTGACATCCAGGTCCACCATAAGTGAGGTGGAGTAGGAAAAATAGTCAACTGCCAGTTTTTTGTCATGCACGTACACTTTTATTCCGGTACCTGCCCATTTTCTGATATCCTCAGGCCCGATTTTTTCAACTGCCTCCGGAAGGTTCTCAAAGAACACACCTGCAAGTAGCCAGTCTTTATCAAGCAGTATGTGTGCAGTTTTAAAAAGCTCATCGTGATACAAAGGGTTAGTTTTTCTCAGGGCCTTGGTGAAATTCCTGTAATAACCCGATCCAAAAGTACGGCTTTGCTTTGAGATGTCTTCTCCAATAACCACCCACTCATCGAACTTCTCTCTTGTCAGGAATTCCAGGGCATCGGGTGCATTCTCAAAGTATTTTTCCACACACTCGGGGTTGATGAGTGCAAGCCGGATACCTATGTCAAGTAACAGATTCCTCTTATCACTGTCCAGGATACCGGAATATCTTTCCAGACCTTTGAAGCTGCCGTAAATGAAAGCCTCAAGAGCTTTTTTATTGCCTGACAGAGAGTTAATGGCTTTGTCGGTCCATTCAGTCAGTCCTTCTGCTTCGATGCTATCCAGAATATCGGGGCTTCTGTTCAGGAAGGAGATTGCGGCATCATTATCTGACTTTGCCAGCCTGGAAGCTTCGTTCACCCACATATTGAAGTCATTGTCATTCAGTAGTCCCAGAGCCCGGGGCGAGTTCATGAAAAGTGTGAATATTGTCTGTCTATCGTGTTCAAGAAAAATATTAAGTGCCTCAAGAAGTGTTCTGATCCGCTGCGGTCGTACCTGATAGAATATTTCTGCACTGGAGTCTATGATATCCACTGCGGTAATCCAGTGGATCCTGAGCATATGTTCTATAATGTCACACCACAGCCGGAAGTCTTCTGGAGAGAGCAGTGAATGCAGGTGAGGCAGGTTCTTGAAGTATTCTTCAGCAACGTTCACGTTGGCGTCTGCAAATCTCTTACCGGCTGTGACAAGTTCCTCAAAGATGTCAAAATCTGTGGAAACAACAATATTACCGGTATACTTGAAATAAGCTATCGCCAGCCACTTACTTTTATGTGCATAGGACATACCCTGTTCTGTCCACCTCTCGAGAAGGGGAATGCCTCCCTTTTTCATGATCAGTACAGATGAATCAAAGAAACCCTCACAACAGGATACGCTCAGGGTCGATGCTTTGTAGGCGAGTTCCAGCCATCTGTAAAAATCATCCCTGGTGCTGAAACCATAAACGATTGGCGATGTCCTGAGGTATGCCAGGAGAACCCTTTTTCCGTTCTTCAGGAAGCGTGTTCCAGGGTCCAGTATATCTTTGAGTTCGTCCGGGCAGAGTCTTTCATACTGTCCTGTAATACCTGAAATATCTTCCCTGTCAAGCCTGGTGAATCTGGATAACATCAGTTCTGACAGTTCTTCTTCTGTAGGTCCTGTTTGTCGCGAAGTATCCTTTGCCAATGTGAACTTCACTCCAGGATGGCATATATTATTTCATCTATACTCTTCTGAAGGTCCGGATTATCAGTGATTGGCCTTGCCATTGCTATCCTGCATGCCTCCCTTGGGCTTATGCCTTCATGTATCAGCTTGCCTGCATATATCAGAAGGCGTGTGCTCACTCCTTCTTCAAGCCCATGATGCTTGAAATTACGTATTCTCTGGCCGATCTCCACAAGGTCGCCTGCCATTTTCTCATCCACTCCGCTCTCATGGGCCACGATATGCTTTTCCAGTCTGGCAGGCGGATAGTCGAACTCAATGGAAACGAACCTTTGCCTGGTGCTCTGTTTAAGATCCTTGACAGCACTCTGGTAACCGGGATTGTAGGATATGGCTAACATGAATTCGTCCGGCGCCCTGAGGATCAAACCCAGTTTATCAATAGGGATCATGCGCCTGTCATCTGTTAGCGGATGTATGACAACGATGGTGTCTTTCCTGGCTTCCACCACTTCATCCAGGTAACATATGGCTCCGTTCTTGACAGCCTTTGTGAGCGGACCGTCATTCCACTCGACAGAATCGCCCTTGATCAAAAACCTTCCTACAAGATCGGTTGCAGTCAGGTCCTCATGACATGCAACAGTTATTAGAGGGCGCTTAAGCCGGTATGCCATATATTCCATAAAACGAGTTTTACCGGATCCTGTGGGCCCCTTGAGGTTGATGGGTAAAAGATTCTTGTAAGCCGCAGTGAATATTTCGACCTCATTACCTACCGGAACATAGTATGGCTCTTCCTCGATGAGATATTCCTCAACTGGCAACTCTCTGGATAAACAACATTTAGTTGACATGGCATCAGTCCTCTTCTTATATCAGGGAGTTTGTTCTTCTTTACATATATCTGCTGCTGTGCCGGGATATTTCCTGGCCGGGGAATATAAGTATGATGATCGTTACAACCTTTGTGTTGTGATAAGTGTCAGGAAATTGTTCTTCCCTTCACGCTCCTTTTACTGATCTCGGTGTCAACTTTTACCTTTCTGACAGCAAGGTCTGCAGCCAGTCCCCTGAGCATCCACCGCAGGGCTGAAGCCTGATGCTGCAATTCATCGGCAAATTCTTTTTTGACAAGGGCCGCAGCTTCCTTGCCTGCAAGTTTTCGCAGCTCTTCTATCCTTATTCTGGAAAACTGATCCAGGCCCCCGACCTTTAGCTGTGCGAAAGATTTGAACCCTGGTGACGGATCCGTGTTCAACTCGTTTATGCTGATTCTTAGGTGAGGTTTGACAGAGGCTGTATTTGTATCGGCTATAACTTTTCTTGCAACGGGTATTGCTGCATGTTGCTGACTATCAGGCAGTGCCAGCCTGTCTGCATCACTGTTCTCACTCCTGGGCACCCATTTGTATCTGATCTTCAGTTTGTTCTTTTTAACAGCTGCTGTTATCTGGCTGTGAAGTTCTGCAAGGTTCGGGTTGTTGATCTTCCACTTTCCCGCCATCTGGTTGATGACCAGTTTGCTGTCCCCACATACCTGAAGTGGTCCCTTGCCACCGAGGTCCGTGTAGTTTAGAATACCTTCCTTAAGTGCTGTGTATTCCGCAACATTATTAGTGTTGGAAGGGGAACCTTTTATCTCTTTTCTCCCTTGTGTGCAGGGTTTTTTGTTTTTCCAGCTGATGACCCATCCAAATCCCATCCTTCCTCCGGGATTGGGGTTGCATGAGCCATCAAAGTTAAGTTGGTCCATGATAACTATGGAACGATGTACTCTTTTTTTAATCTACCTGTGTCTGACCAGCAAGCAGGTAAGCCAGGGAAAAGGTTTTTCCCAAAAGAAGTCCAGGGAAGATAATATTCTGGATGAGAGCATTTTATTCCGGATAAGAGTATTTACTCATTTTCCCTACATCACGGAGCTTTATAGGAATGAAAGTCCCTGAACTTATTAACAGGATTAGGTCATCAAGAAGATACGAAGAACAGATAGCACATATTGAGGACATCCCTGCCAGGGAGCCAGCTTTCGGTTCGGTTGAACTCAAGCCCATGATCAGTTATGCCCTGAACGAAAAAGGCATCAATCAGCTCTATGTGCATCAGGCAGAAGCGGTTCAAAAAGTACGTGAAGGTAAGAACATCGTACTGTCGACCAGCACAGCCAGTGGTAAATCCCTGTGCTACATGCTGCCAGTATTTGAAAGTATGCTGGATGATCAGAAGGCTACTGCACTTTATATATCTCCACTCAACGCCCTGGTGAACGACCAGCTCCGGTCTTTCCGTGATTTTGCACATCTTATGGGACAGAATATCAGGATTGAGAAGTTCATTGGGACCATGTCCCAGCAAGAGAAAAATGATGTCAAGTACGGGAACCCTCGTATTGTTTTTACAAATCCTGACATGCTTCACCTCAGTTTCCTTGGATGGAAACACCAGTGGCGGGGTTTTCTTGCAAACCTCCGGTTCATTGTTCTTGATGAAAGTCATTCCTACAGCGGCGTAATGGGCAGCCATATGGCAAACCTGCTGAGAAGGCTTAACCGCGTATGTGAATACTATGGATCGAAACCTCAGTACATATGCTGCACTGCGACCATCGGAAACCCTGTGGAACATACCTCTGCACTGATCGGAAAAGACGTATGCCTGGTGGACAATGACAGTTCCGGAAGGGGAGCGCAGAAGTTCGTTTTCTGGAACCCTCCCTTCTATGCCAGATCAGACAACTTTACAATCCGCAGGTCCAGTTTCGGGGAGACCGTGGACCTTTTCACAACCTTTGTCCAGGGTGGATTCCAGACAATCGTTTTTGCCAGGTCAAGGCAGAAGGTCGAAAGAATGTATGTCGAGGCAAGGAACATGCTTACGAACAGAGGTGTAGAATGCAGTATCAGCTCATACCGGGGAGGTTACTACGGGGAAGAACGCGAAGTCATTGAGAAACAACTCTCAAAGGGATCAATTGAAGGTGTGATCTCTACCAATGCCCTTGAGCTCGGTATAGACATCGGAGGGCTGGATGCCTGCATAATGGACGGTTTTCCGGGTACGATCATGAGTGCGAGACAGCAGGCAGGCCGGGCCGGGCGTGGCAACAATGAGAGTATTGTGGTACTGGTGGCAGATTCGAATGCACTTGACCAGTACTACATGAGAAATCCTGGAGACTTCTTCAGACGTGAGTGCGAGGAAGCAGTCATCAACGTCTCGAACCGCTATATACAGGCCGGTCACCTGCTCTGTGCTGCCATGGAGATCCCCCTCAGGCCTGAAGATGCACTTCATTTTGGCAGTGAGTATAATACCATTGTCAGAGTGCTTGAAGAAGAGGGCCTGCTTCAGGGATATGTTGCAAAACAATGCCTTGATACGGATCCACACAGGAAAGTATCAATTCGCAACATCGATAATGATGCCTTCACCATGCTTGAAAAGGACATCAGAAAACCCATAGAGAAAAACCTGACCCGGCTGCAGGCCTACAGGGAAGCTTTTGAAGGTGCGGTTTATATCAATAAGGGAATTCCGTACTGTGTCACAAAGCAGGACCATAAAAGGAAAGAGATCCTGGTTGAGCAGGCCCGGGACGGGTATTACACAAGGGCGATGGTATCCTCGGATATAGTTATCAAGGGTACTGTCCACAACAAATTCCTGCCGGCCTGCGGGGATGTAAAGGTCGGCTTCGGGGATGTGGATGTTACCCAGCAGGTAACAGGCTACAGGAAAGTTCAGCAGCGTACAGACAAGGATCTCGGACAGCACACCCTCCGGATGCCCACGTTCACCCTGCAGACAGAAGCCCTGTGGATTGAACTGCCGGGCAGGTTCACAGAGGCGGTCGAAGTGCATGGCAGCGACTTTGCAGGTGGTATCCATGCTATCGAACATGCCATGATCGCAATGTATCCACTCCACCTGCTTGCAGATCGCAACGATATCGGTGGTGTGTCAACTCCTGAACATCCTGACCTTGAGGGCAAAAGTGCTATATTCGTGTATGACGGGCATCAGGGTGGAGTGGGATATGCTGAAGGTGGTTATGAGGTCATATCAGATATGCTGGAAGTCACCCTGAAATCCATTGAGAGCTGTCCCTGTACTGAGGGCTGCCCTGGCTGCATACAGTCTCCAAAGTGCGGGAACAATAACAATCCTCTTGACAAGGATGCAGCAATTATCATACTCCGTAAGATGCTTGGCAGATCTGACCATGTCCCGGCAAAGAAAAAGAACTCTTTGAATCCCGGAAAAGTTAAATCAGCACCTGCCGGTATGGAAGGTGGCGGGAACGAGACCCGTGAAAAGCGTTTCGATCCGGTCAGTGCTCTTGACAGGGCCAGGAGGAAACTACGTCAGAAAAGAAGCAGGAGTGTCGGGGAATGGGTCCATGATGGAATATCGACCGGGAGAGATAAAAAAGACCATGCTGCTGCTTATGAATGCTTTGAGGCAGCTTTACAGCTTGAACCGGATAACGCTCTTGCTATTATGAACAAAGGCATTACATGTATGTACCTGCACCGATACCAGATGGCTCTTGAATGCTTCAACAGGCTTATCAGCATGGGACACAGGCAGGGTTCCGTTTGGACACAGAAAGGCGTTGCCCTATACTATATGGGGGATTACAGAAATGCTGTTGCAGCCTATGATGAGGCACTGAAGGTAAAGCCAGCGGATTCTAAGTTGCTTGAACTCAGGAAGCGGGCAGAGAAGAAGATGTAGATCTCAATCCATACGATATCCGGAATAAGCCACCGAGCAGCCACCAACAGATCAGAATTCAGGTTCAGAGGCCATAAGAGTAAAGTTGTCCTGTTTTGGTATCAGCGCTTATACTTCAACTTAAAAAAGATTTAATTCCGGTACTATAGCCCTGAAGCGTATAATACCAGGATCAGATCATCTATGCTTCAACAACCCTAATGTTGAAATTCAATGCTTTGCCGGCGAGAGGATGGTTCATGTCCAGTGTAAGCTGTTCATCTCCTACTTCGGCTACCTTTGCAGGCATTTCCCGCCCATCTGGTGTCCTTACAAGTATCATCATCCCTTCTTCGATATCCATGTTTGACTGGATGATATCCTTTGGAACCTGTTGGGTAAGATTCTCATTGTATTCACCATAGGCTTCGGATGGTTCAATCCTGAACTCCTTCTCGTCCCCTTCGTCCATACCTCTTACAGCTTCCTCAAAGCCGGATATGACCTGGTTTGCACCTACTGTGAACTCAAGAGGTTCACCATGTTGCTCGGAACTGTCGAATACTGAACCATCGTCCAGTTTGCCGGTATAATCTATCTTTATTGTATCGCCATCTTTAATTGACAAATTATCAACTCATTATAAATTTAAAAACAAGCCTTGACTCATTCTAGTATACAGGAGGTTGTCTACATTACTTAGGTGTTTTGCTTGCACGAAAATGCTATCTGCTGTCATTACAACATATAAATGATAATATCTATAGTTGATAATTATTTTGAGTTCCGCTTCAAACAGGAGATACAAAATGACAGACTTGACAAACCTTAATCTCACAAAGGCATTGAAGGATACTGCTCTGGAAATGAATTCCGATCTCATTGGTTTTGCAGATCCGGAATGTTTCTATAATGAAGGATGTGCGATCGGTCATAGTTCTGGGAGTGGGAGTACCACGCGGGGCTTTTGAAGCACTTCCTGAAGGAAAAGCCGAGTACACAAACACACTCATGGCAGCCACAGCCACATTGAGAATAATCGCATTCCAGATCGCCCGGATCATAGAGAAGAACGGATATATGGCAACTATCCTGCCATACGAAGGCAGTGAGTTCGGCTATTGGTACGCCGACCGGGAAACACTCAAAGCAAATATGTCTATCAAGTATGCTTCGCATCATGCAGGGCTGGGTAATTTCGGTTTGAACCATCTTCTGATAACAAAAGACTTTGGTCCGAGAGTCCGCATGACCGCACTGCTGACAAATGCAAAGCTTGGAACCGAAGAAGAAAATACACTCCCATATATTAATAAAGAGTGTAACAGCTGTATGAAATGTGTAGAAGTATGCCCTGTGGGTGCGATCTCATAGAACGGGACAATTGACAGGCATAAATGCGCTGATTATATGTTCAATGCTCTGGATGGGTTGAGATGCGGAATGTGTGTAAAGGTCTGCCCATTATGAAAACACCGTTGAAGTAACCTGAAGGATGGAAAAACAATTTATATGGTAATATAACTCATAGAATATGGGGGAAACAAACAGAATGAGTGTAACTATAAAGGTAATGGATGACGGTCCGTTCATGGTTATGGGTGATTTTGATATAGTGGACATGGAGGGCAGAAAGTTCCAGTTTGACAAAGCTCAACCCATTGCGCTGTGCCGTTGCGGTAAAAGTGCCAGCGAGCCATTTTGTGATGGTAACCATATAACCATGGCATATAAATCCCGGGTCAGAGCCTGAATTGTAAAATCTACATATTTAACTGTATACACATAGATTGTTCTATAATATATCTGGCTTACCTATAATTATCAGGTGTATAGGTAAACATTTGCTGCCGGACACCTGGTCTGGCAAACCAGGTATTGATTAATATATTTAGAATCGCAGCGGCATAAGAAATTGATTCGAACTTTTCTTAACTTGTAACTCAGGAACTGCATTTTCATTGGTATATACACTTTGAAGTTCTGCACTGAATCCCATGGCACAGACAATCGCTTTTGCCAACCAGCGCGATGCCGGTACAGACATAGATTCTCTGATAGCTGCCATGCCTGTTGAAAGCGATGGTGAGGGGAATCTTCAGAGCATGTGGTTCTTGCGACTGATCCTTAAGATATCGATATGAACCTGGAAAATATGGTCCGGATAGTGACGATGATGGCACCATCGATTCACTGGACCCGGAGCCATTAATAGAGTTCAGTACACCCTGGAAGAAGCAGATGTCAGCGTTGATTATTTTGCAGAGCCCTCTGAGGAAGCTGATGTAATATGTCCTGTTCCATACCTGCTCCGCAAGAAAACTCCATGGCTGATAAGATGTCTGTTCCCGGAGTGTTCCGGGGAACAAAGAGTTGGATAGGTGTGGATTATCTAAGATCGCTCAATATGGTAATTTCAAAGTGGACAATTTATACATATCTTCTATTCAAGACGTTATTGTATCATGTGTTACTGATTACATGCGCTGTCTGAAAATTCAGAACCATTATTTTTTAGTCAGGCTAATGAATATATGAGCGAGTTAATTTAAATAAAAATATGTTGTGATAGGTTAATTCAGGATAAAGATTCCGGGGCACCCGTACATGATGGGTGTGGAATTGACATATTTCCTGATTTGAGTGGGGTACATAATTGAAGCAAGTAAAAGAATGTCCTGAGTGTAACGTACGCAAGAATAACATGAATCTAAAAATACAACATCGTGAGATGTGTGGATATTTGATTCGAAAAGACATCTTTTCTGATAAAGTGGGGGTAAACAATTGAACCAGTTAAAACAATGTCCGGAGTGCAATGCACATCTGGATGGTCTGGATCAAAAGATACAGCATTGTCAAATATGTGGATACTGGACCCGGAAAGGAACTGCAAGACTTGATTCGGTAATGGTACTCGCATAGGTGGGAAAATGAAAATGGAAGAAATACTTTGTCCCTGGTGTAAAACTGCATTTAAGAAGCAGATTTACGGCATGAAAACAGTCAATTCCTGCTTCAGATGTGGGCATCCTTTATCCATCGATTCTTCATATGAAGAGCAGATCATGATCAGGGACAGGACGTCAAAGAACCTGTTAAGGAAATTCCATAATCTTTGGGATAACTGTCAACCAGGTACTGATAGAGTGTGGGACATTAAGGTTTTGTCTGAAACTCGAATGTCACTCTTATACAATTCAAACATGTAGCAAATAATATGAGGGTTATATCATGTGTTTTTGGGTTAAATTCTGGGAAGATGAAAAGAGAAAGGTATTAAGAGAAGTGCCTGTGCATGCAGATACGGAGCATGAGGCCAAAAATGTATTCCAGCATGACTTTCCAAGTGTGAATCATTTCAAATTGATTCCACCTTAGATCCACAGAAAAACTTGAATCTTCTTTTTTTGTTTTATCCAGTTTCACCCCGTGCCGGACTATATAAGACCAATGTGTGAGTGAATGAAACTCCAACTATTTGATTACGGCTGCATTCAATATAACCACCTCTGTAGAATATGTCACATTGCTATCGTAGAGATATAATCGACACTGTGGGTATCCTCGTTTAAAATATAAAGGCACACACCTCAGTTATTCCATATCTATTTCATCCTCAGCAAAGAAATGTAAAAATGCTAGCACCAAAATTATTTAATTGCTTTTTACATGCGTAATGTCAGATCGATATAAGGATTATAGCGGTAAGGGAGGCTATTACTCCTATCCATTGACGCGAAGCAAGTTGTTCTTTTAATAATACACATGCCAGCAATACTGTAACTGCAGGACTTAGTGATGATAGAATTGTGGCAACATCCAATCTTCCAGCTTCTGAAGCCAGAGCAAATAGGGTAGCTCCTCCTGTATTAAAGAGTCCTGCAAGGATAACTATCACAATTACATCTGTTGTGGGTTTACTGACAGTCTTTGTTAACATTATGAATCCTGTGAGCATGATAAATGCCGTTATTCTTGAAACTGTTAATGGCCAGTAAATTGCAGTGGAGCTGAAATTATCAATGGATATGAAAAACAAGCCAAATAATATACCTGCAAGTAATGGATATTCCAAATCTTTTGCTTTTAAGCTGGGTCCGACATTCATACTAACAATAAACCATATTCCAATAAATGCAAAAACAAAACCTGTAATTTTAAAAATAGAAGGAACACCTTCATTTAAAGCTGAATATATTACAGGTATGATTATCGATATTACTGCAGCCAGAGTAGCAACTATACTCATTTTTCCTTTGGCCATACCCATATATAGTGCTATCAGCCCCGCAGCTCCAAAAAATCCTGCAAGGGCACCCCACATAAGACTGTTCACTGGTGGCAGGCTCTCTGAAAATACAAGTGCAAGAATGGGGAATATAATAATACCCATGATCTGTGTGACCAGAACCACAGAATAAGCACTTGTCCTTCTGGTAGCACACCCCCCTACAAAATCCCCTGCACCCCATGATATTGCAGATGTAAGCCCAAAAATAATAGCAAGGGTCTCGACAGGTATCACTTTATATCTCCGTTAATTTTCAAATCCAAGGATTTTTCAAAAATATGCTTGCTTTATACTATATTCAGGCGATAGCTTGTAGTAGTGTTCATGTAAAGGTTTTGTATTTACTCAGTCTGTATGCCACATGACTTTATGTTATAGTTATTTTTGGATATGTAGGGATTTTCGGCATTCAGGTACAAAGTAATGTGAAAAATAATTCAGTAAATGCTGTGCATTATTGAATGTATTTGTCACTTTCAGCCGATTGTTCATAATACAGGATACACCTTTATCAATGATATCCTTTCACAATTACTAAGAGATGGCACATCAGCTTTACTAAGTGAAACCTTAGCAGATTGATTCTACCATGAGCGAACCTGCATCCCATTATTATTGTGGATTCTTTCTCCAACTCAACTGAGGGATCTACTGAAGAGTAAACATGGAATTTAATTTAAGGGAATATGGGCTCTGTAGAAACCCTATTTACTATTTAATTTAGTCCGTAATCGTTTAAAAAGGATAAAACCCCAAAGTGTTAACTTGCTAGCGAAAACACAAAGGGGATGTTTAGTGTTTTGTCTAATAAGTACTTAAACTTTGTTGATGCAGCGCTAGCTGCATCAGGAAACTCACATT
>NZ_PGGK01000015.1 GCF_004745425.1 Methanolobus halotolerans
ATGTCTTTGAACAGGTTGTTCTCAACATATACATTACTTGCCTGCTTCCCGATCATAACACCAGCGTAACCATAATCGTAAAACTCGTTGTTCTGTATGGTTATCTGTTTGTTAGAACTGGTAGCTGTACGGGTTTCCAGGTCAATTCCGTAATCCCTGAAGTTAGTGAACGTGTTGTTCTCGATGAGAACTTTCTCACTGTTCTCTATCTCCACAAGACCTGTACTGCCTGAGTGTCCCAGGTATGACTGGTCGGGGTTACTGAATGTGAAACCTGTTATCCTGACTTCTGTTGCGTCATTGATGCGGAATACACTGTAACCTTTCAGCACAGCATCGTTTCCGATCATTTCAATCCCGGATTTCAGTGAAACCGATGAGCTGACCATATATGTCCCTGCATCTACCAGGATGGTACCCTGGTCTATCGCATTGACCGCAGCCTGTAAGGCTTCCACATCGTTGCTTCCGCTGTATACGACCTCTCCGTTATTTGTCTCTACGACCGTTGTTCCGGCGTTCCTGAAAACACTGATATCGTATGCTGCATCCCCGTCACCACTATCTTCCGGTGTGGTGGCAGGTGGAGTCACAGTTCCGCTATCTTCCTCAGTGTTATCCGGGGTACCCTCTTCATTGTCCGTGGGAGGGGTTTCGGGTTCCGGCTCAGGTTCATCCAATGTGACCAGTTCCATGCCCCCATTGAGAGTATAGAACTTCGATATGTCCTGATTCATCAGATTTACCAGGTATCCGTGCCCGAACTTGGAGTACGTGTAGGCGTTGTAATCGGCAGAATCATCGAAGGTGTTGTTACTGAGCGTGAGCGTGTTATCCTGTATTATAGGAAGCATCTTCACACCCATCTTTGCACCTGCTATCTGCCTGATATCCTTTATCTCGTTATCCTGCATGACCACGTTGTCCGCATCCTGCAGGTTGATACCGGTCTTACCTACTCCGGCGATATCATTGTTGTTTACAACAGCATCGTCAACATTCTTTAACACGATTGCACCCTCGTCTCCTTCCAGCCAGTTGTTGACATCAACAATTGTATTGTCGGAGACATTTACCTTGAAGTAGGGCTTAACCACTGTTCTGGCGCTGTTTCGCCCTCCAAGCACGTAGATGCCTGAATCCTGTTTTTCCGCAGTGAAGTCGCCCTTGATGTAGTTTCCGGTAACGGTGACATCATGCACGGGTACAGGATATTTATCATCGCTGTTTATTTGTGCGACTGATATTGGTATCCTGCAGTCTATGATCTCATTGTCTTCAATGAAAAGATAGTTCGCACCGTGACTATCGATACCTTCCCACACGGGATTGTTCTCGATTGTATTGTTCCTGATGTAAATGTATTCCGAATACTGGTAAGTGCTGCTTCCCTTGGAAACCGCAACACCATAGGAGTTCCCGCTAAGTTTTCTTGTATTGATGTCTTTGAACAGGTTGTTCTCAACATATACATTACTTGCCTGCTTCCCGATCATAACACCAGCGTAACCATAATCGTAAAACTCGTTGTTCTGTATGGTTATCTGTTTGTTAGAACTGGTAGCTGTACGGGTTTCCAGGTCAATTCCGTAATCCCTGAAGTTAGTGAACGTGTTGTTCTCGATGAGAACTTTCTCACTGTTCTCTATCTCCACAAGACCTGTACTGCCTGAGTGTCCCAGGTATGACTGGTCGGGGTTACTGAATGTGAAACCTGTTATCCTGACTTCTGTTGCGTCATTGATGCGGAATACACTGTAACCTTTCAGCACAGCATCGTTTCCGATCATTTCAATCCCGGATTTCAGTGAAACCGATGAGCTGACCATATATGTCCCTGCATCTACCAGGATGGTGCCCTGGTCTATCGCATTGACCGCAGCCCGTAAGGCTTCCACATCGTTGTTTCCACTGTGTATTACATTTCCCTCGCTTGTCTTGACGACTGTTGTGCCAGAGTTCTTAGAAACACTTATGTCGTGTTCTATGCCACTGACATCGCTCGTATCATCACTTTCATCCGGGGTCGTGGCCGGTGGGGTCACAGTTCCGGTATCAGTATCTGATTCGCTTGTCTCGTCAAGGGGACGGGGTTCCGGCGGAGTCAGTGGTGGATCGACTGTTGATGTGGTCGGTGTGGAGTCCGTCAGGACTGTGAGTTTTAAGGCACCACCGAACTTTGACTGCATCTCGTTCACCAGCGTTGCGCTGTATGTATAACCGGAGTTTGCATATCCATGGTATCCCACGGAGCTGTCAAAACTGTTGTCTCTGATGGTTGTGCTGAAGCTCTTCTTCACAGCTTGCATCTCTATGCCCTTTGTAGAACCTGATATCTTAATGAGGTTCTTTATGTCGTTATTCTGAACGACCAGGTTATCAGCGTTCAACAGGTTGATGCCAGTGCCTCCAACACCTATTATGCGGTTGTTATCAATGATTCCGCCGTTGACGTCCCTCAGGACTATGGCTCCGTCATCGCTGACCAGCCAGCTGTTCACATCCATGATGGTATTGCCGGAGACATTTATGTTTGTGTATGGCTGAGCATAGTTGCGCGCGCCCAGAACATGTATCCCTGAATGCTGTTTATCCGGAGAGTTCATGTTCCCTTTCACATAGTTCCCGGTAATCACTATATCGTGGACAGGCAGGGGATAGGTCCCCTCATTGGTCTGGTAGGAGACGGCGATTGGCACTTTACAGTCAATAACTGTGTTGTCCTGGATATAGACATGGTTTGCACCATGGCTGTCTATGCCTTCCCATACAGGATTGTTCTCTATCCAGTTGTGCCTGATATAGATGTGCTCCGGGTGCTTGTAAGAGTTACTTCCCTTGGCAACAGCGACTCCATAGGCATTTCCATTCACTTTCCTGGTATTGATGTTCTTGAAGGTATTATCCTCCACATAAATGTGATAGGATTGTTTCCAGATCATAACACCGGCATAACCGTAATCAAGGAACTCATTGTTCCTGATGGTTATCTGCTCGTTGCTATGGGACGTGGAACCCACGGCCACATTAACACCATAATCCCTGAAATTGTGGAATGTATTGCTTTCTATGAAGCAGTTCTTGCTGTTCACGATATTGATGAGACCGGAGCTGCTTCCAACAGACCCGTACAACTGGTCAGGACCGGTGAATTCAAGTCCTCTCACTTTGACATTTGTTGCACTGCTTATCGTGAATATCTTGTAACCTTTAAGCACGGCATTGTTCCCGACTAACTCGATATTGGACTTCAATGACACAGGTGAGCTGATCATGTATGTCCCTGAGTCTATCAGGATAATGCCATTGTCAATAGCATTGACTGCGGCCTTCATGGCTCCTACGTCGCTGTTTCCGTTGTAGACCACCGTTCCATCACTTGTCTTTACAAGTGTTGTACCGGAGTCTTTAGAAATGCTTACCGTGTAATCGATATCTTCGGAGCTTCCTGTTAGGGCTGCTGAAGAGATCACTGCTCCTAAACTTAAATTAAGGAACAAGAAAACCATGAATAGGCTTATCGTTTTTCTTGTAGCATCCATTTTTTGACCTTCTCAACTCATGTTTTTCATTAAAAGTGTTTTTTGTAGTAATCCAGGTCAACCTGTCCGAAACATGCTCATTGATTCAGTATAAAATTCTTCCAAAGACTCTTCGGCGAAAATAAATTTCCACAAGTCCTTTTTATATGACGAATCTTGTATAAATTATGGCATATTGTGACAGGCTTTTTCTAAATATAGTTTAAACTATATATATGCTATCAGAGGTAAAAAAGCTACCAAGTTTGCCTAAAACGCATTCAAGAGCTTAAAAAATCTCTGTATGCCAGGTTAGGCATTAGTTACATCGTATACTAATTTCCATGCTAATTCATGGTTTAAAAAAGATACTTTCTCTTCGAACTTTCCTCCGTTCAACAGCAAAAAGAGAGAAAAATGTTTCTTTTCGCGATCAAAGCATTACCCGGGTATTTTTAAAGAAAAATATTTTTGCTTCCTGTCCCACTATTTGACAGGGAGAATTGGGACAGGTCCATACACTTTTCGGTAATATCTGCAGAGGCATCAAAATGGATCTGGCATTCTGCAGAAAGATCTATAGCGTTATCTTCTATATCTATCACATAGTCTTCTGTCACATGTGACACACTGATCGCACTTCTTGGTTCCAGTATTGTGACAAGTTCCTTGATCCTGTTCTTTTGCACAAGCACATTGTTTGCGTTCTCAAGGTTTATGCCGGTTCCTCCGACCTTTGATATACTGTTGTTGTAAATAAGTACTTCATCAACATTGCGTACTACTATCGCACCGTCATCCCTGTACAGCCAGTTGTTGACCTCTGTAATGGTGTTATCCTTCAGAACTACATTGATGTATGGCTTGACAACTGTTCTCGCATTGTTGCGTCCACCGAGAACATAGATACCTGAATCCTGTTTTGCGGCATCGAAGTTACCCTTTATGTAGTTACCTGTGATAGTTACGTCATGTAAGGATTCTGTGTATGTATCATCTTCAGTGATGTGTGAGACTGATATCGGTATTCTGCAGTCTGTAACCTCATTGTTCTCTATGTAAAGATGGTTGGCCCCGTGACTGTCAATACCTTCCCACATAGGGTTGTTCTCCACGATATTGTTCCTGATATAGATGTATTCTGCATACTTGTATGAAGTACTCCCCTTGGCAACAGCTATACCGTACGAGTTTGTATTCAGCAGCCTTGTGTTGATATCTTTGAACAGGTTGTCATCCACGTAGATCTGACTGGACTGTTTACCGATCATCACGCCACAGTAACCAAAATCAAGGAATTCGTTATTCTTAATGGTTATCTGCTGATTATGGTCAGAAGTGGAACGTGTTACGAGATATATGCCGTAGTCGTTGAAATTGCTGAAAGTGTTGTCCTCTATCAGGCAGTTATTACTATTAGCTATCTGCAGGACACCATAACTCCCACTGCGTCCGGCATACTCTTCCAAAGGACCTTTGAACTCGAAACCTTTTATCCTTACATTGGCCGCGTCGTATATCCTGAATACCTTGTAACCTTTGAGTATGGCGTCATCACCGATCAGCTCTGTGTTCGATCCGATCAGTATTGTTGAAGTGATCGTATATGTTCCCGGCCTGACAAGGATCGTTCCCTGGTCAATGGCTCTTGCCGCAGCCCTGATAGCACTTGTATCATCGCCTTCGTAAAGGACTGCCTGTGTACTGTTATCAATAACCTGCGTCACAGTTCCGCTCTTCTCAACAATGATATCAGGTACTGGCTCTACTTCTTCTATTTCAGTTTCTTCTTCCGTTATTCCATATGTGTAAGCAAAGTACGCTACAATAATAATGAGCAGGAACACTAGTACTAACCCTATCTTTGATCTATTCATTTTTACCCCCGCCTCCGGTATTTATGATCAGTCTACTATAGGTAACTTATTTATTAAAAAATGATTGTCAGAACTCTCCGGGAATGGATAATAACCTTATTTATTTTTTTTAATCCTGCTGAAAATCGTTACTATTCAAAAAAGATTATATATGAGTTAGGTGTAATAGTTAAAGGGGGTAAAAATGAGAGTTCTCATTGATATAGGACATCCTGCGCATGTCCATTTCTTCAAGAATATGGTATTGGAGCTGGAAAGAAATGGTCATCAGGTGCTTGTAACTGCCAGGGAAAAAGACGTTACTGTGAATCTGCTTGAGTCATGCGGCATTAAGTATGAGGTCCTTAGTAAGATTGGTTCTGGAAAAGGTAGTCTTATCCGTGAATGGGTTTCAAGGGACCTAAAACTACTTAAGGTCGCAAAGAAGTTCGATCCGGATATCCTGATGGGTGTCCTTAATCCATGTGTAGCGCATGTGGCATGGCTTACCGGAAAGGCGTCATTCATTTTCACGGATACTGAACATGCCAAACTTGCGAACTACGTTACACTTCCTTTTGCAGATCGGGTGTTCACTCCTTCGTCCTATGCGCGGGACCTGGGGAGTAAGCAGATAAGGTATAATGGATTCCATGAGCTTGCGTACCTCTATCCGGGTTACTTCGAGCCGGACCCGGATTTCTTATCAGATCTCGATCTGAAAGAGGATGACAGGATAATAGTGCTCAGGTTCGTTTCATGGGGGGCAAGTCATGACATTGGTCAGCATGGGATCACAAATAAACTGGAACTTGTTCAGAAGCTGGAAAAGTACGGAAAGGTGTTCATCACCTCGGAACAGGAACTCAATGGAGGCCTTGAGAAATACAGGATATCTGTCAGTCCTGAAAAGCTACATGATCTCCTTTATCACGCAAGCCTGTATCTTGGTGATGGTGGTACCACGGCTGTGGAAAGCGCGATACTTGGTACGCCGGCGGTGTATGTTTCATCCCTTGTGGGGACCATGGGTAACTTCACTGAACTCGAGACTAAATACGAAATGATCCACTGCTTCAATAATTCAGAAGAGGCTCTCAGAAAAGCTATCGGGATACTCAGCGATCCTGAATCAAAAAAGCAGTGGGCGATCAAGAAAGATAAACTCATCCGGGATAAGATCGATGTGAACGAGTTTATAATGGGGCATATCAATCAGATCTCCGGCAGGGCTAAAAAAGAGGGACCTATCCTAGATAAGATCGATGTGAGCAAGTTTGGAATTAAACATATCGATCTGATCTCGGACAAGGCTAAAAAGTAGTTCCAGGTGTCGTAATGTACGAATCGATAAGGCATAATCCGGATATATGGGCTAAGTTCATCGGCAAGGACGAGGAGCTGATAATGCACTCTGGTGTAGACAGTTGTTTTGATTTCGGCCGCTGTCAACTAAGTGATGTCTTATCTCCCGATGTATCCCGGTCTTTGATAGACAGCGGGTTTGAAGTAGTCCTGCCGGAAGAAAAGAAATTTGCTCTTTGTCTGACACACGATGTAGATGATATATATCCCCCTCTGCCGCATACTTTGCTTTCCATGTTCCATTCGGTAAAAGGTGCGAACATGAGTCAGTTGAAAAAACATGCTTTATGGAGGTTCAACGGCAAAGATTATTCTCCGTATCTTAATTTCAGGGAGATAATGGATATTGAGGAAAGCTACGGAGCAAAGTCATCATTCTATTTCCTGACTGCAGAAAAGGATCCTCGCCGGTTTCGGTATGATATCGAGGACGCAGGCAGCTATATGGGAGAGATTATAGACCGGGAATGTGAGGTTGGACTTCACGGTGGTTATTTTTCCTATGCTAATTATGATGATCTTGTAAAAGAAAAGCAGAAACTTGAAAATGTTCTTGGTAGTGAGGTGATAGGTTTCAGGAATCATTATCTGCGTTTTAAGATGACCGATTCATGGGAGGTCCTTTCAAAAGCCGGGTTCAAGTATGATAGCACACTGGGATTTAATAATGCAGTGGGTTTCAGGAATGGGTTGTGTCACCCCTTCAGGCCCTATGATGCCGGGACAGGTAAATCACTGGACATTCTGGAAATCCCTCTTATAGTTATGGATTCCGCACTCTTCAATTGTACCAGCTCTTTTAAGGATTCCTGGGAGCTTATAAAGGGGATACTTGATACCGGTGAGAAGTATAACGGCATAATCACTTTGTTATGGCACAATAGTTCCTTTAGTACGCCTTTCAGGAAGGACTGGAGGAATCTTTACATAAAGATACTTGATTACTGCAATCAAAAGAATGCCTGGATAACAAGTGGTGAAGATATTTACAGGTGGTGGGATAATACATATATCAACTATTCATGATCCGCAAGTGTGGGATACATTTGTTGAGCAGAGCCCTTACGGGACTATTTTCCATAGATGGGATTTTTTGCATACAGTGGAGAAGCATACGGGATATACGCTTTATCCTCTGGGCATGTACATAACAGAGGAACTGATCTGCGTGATACCTCTTTTCTTCAGGAAAATACATGGGGTCAAGGTTGTCTTTTCCCCTCCTCCGCAGACCGGGATACCCTATCTTGGTTATGTGCTGAGTTCGCGGCTTGATGGCATGAAACAAAGCAAGCGGGGGCAGCGTATGTATGAGATCGGAGAGCTGTTCGCAGAAGAGATCAATCGTCTGGGTGCTAACTATGTATCCATTTTACTGACACCGTCATTTACTGACATCAGACCTTTCAAATGGCATGGTTTCATGATCGACCCTTTATACACTTTTGTGATCGATCTGCAAAAACCACTTGAAGATATATTGAAGGAGTTCAACGTCTCGAAAAGAAAGATCATTAAAAAGAACGAGAGCTCAGATATGCAGCTTGTAGAGGACAAAGATGTCTCTCTTTTGTTCGATCTCTCTGTACAAAGATATGATGAACAGGGGCTCAAGTTCCCTGTCACGAGCAAAGCCTATATTGAGGAATTGCAGAGGCTTTATCCTGATCAGGTGAAAGTTTATTACATAAAGGATAAGGATGGCAACACTCTTGGGGCCGTCATGACAACGGAACACAGACGTGTGACATTATGGATCGGCAGCGTAAAACCAGATACCAAGGCTCCTGTTAATGAGTTCTTATACTGGGAATTCATTAAGAAAAGCAAGGCTGAAAATTACGAGCTGCTTGAACTGGGGGGAGCAGACATTCCCCGGTTGTGTGCTTTCAAATCGCAGTTCAATCCAACAATAGAGACAAATTACAGGATATTCAAGAAAGACATGGTGGGGAAAATGGCAGAGTGGACCTATCTGAATGTTTGTAAAAAGAGCAAGTTCTGACAACTTACCTGTTTGGTGGCAGCATATATCTTAATCCGGGGGGTTGAATATTCATATATCTATTGTTAATGATCAGCAGGTATGGGACCAGTTTATAGACGAGAGTTCTTACGGGACCATCTTTCATAAATGGGATTTCCTGCGGACCGTGGAGAAACACACTGGTTGCGAACTTTATCCCCTCGGTGTGTACATAACAGAAGAATTGATATGTATAATTCCTATTTTTTTTAAAAAATTCAACGGTATAAGGATGGTATTCTCTCCTCCTCCTCAGTCAGCAATCCCCTGTCTTGGTTTTGTAGTGAGTCCCCGTTGTGACATCATGAAACAGAGTAAGAAAAGCATGCATATGTATGATATGGGGAAACTGTTTACAGAAGAGGTCGACCGGATGAATGCAAACTATGTTTCCATTGCATTGACGCCGAAGTTCCATGATGTCAGACACTTCAAATGGAATGATTTCACGATCGACACAATGAGCACATTTTATATTGACCTGCAAAGGCCTCTTGAAAATATATTCAGGGGTTTCAGTTCTTCAAGAAAGGATGCAATTAAAAAGCTGGACAGGTATGACCTGGAACTGGTGGAGAGTGACGATATTTCTTCGTTCTATGACAGCTCGGTTGAAAGGTATAGGAAGCAGGGTCTTAAGTTCCCTGTTGCAGGTAAAGAATACCTTGAAGAACTGCGCAGCCTGTACCCTGACGAGGTAAAGCTGTACTACATCCGTAACAGAGAAGGCGATCTCCTGGGCAGCCTGATGACCGCAGAGTATAAGAGAATAACCATGTGGCTGGGAAATGTAAAGCCGGAGGCCAGTCTCCCTGTGAATGAGTTCCTGTACTGGGAGCTTATCAGGAAGGGCAAGGATATGGATTATAATGAGCTTGAGCTAGGGGGTGCGGATGTTCCAAGTATTGCAGCATTCAAAGCCCAGTTTGACCCTTCTCTCCGGATGAAGTACAGGCTTGTCAAAAAAGATTGGATCGGTAACATAGCAGAGTGGGCATTCTTCAACATCTATAAGAAAACTATCTGAAAGGATCGTGGCCTGGAGGGTGTGTCAGACCCTTATTCCGCCATGAAACCCTGTCTGTCAATAAACAGGCGCATCCACAATTCCACTGATATGCATCGCCATATTTCTGTTCCTACAAATATACTGGAAGACTTGCCTTCCACCAGTTTCTCATACATACCTCTTACCATTTCCCCGTCCCAGTACCTTCTTTTGCGGAAACTCTCCGAGTCAATGATCCTGTGGATGATGTCTCTTACTGCTTCATCCTTCAGCCAGCTCTCCTCAGGTGTTGCAAAACCTATCTTATCATGCCTTGAGAGTATGCTTTGAGGCAACTCTCCCTCCATTGCCTGCCTGAATGTGTATTTTGTGACTCCGTCATGGATCTTTTGTCCCGGGTCCATGGAGAACAGATATTCTACGAACCTGTGATCCAGGAAAGGTACTCTGGACTCAATGGAGAATCTCATCGAATTCTTATCCTCGAATCTGAGCAGATGTGGCAGTGAGTATGTGGCAAGACTGCTATAAAGTGCTTCATCCAGCGTGTAAATGTCCCATCTTTCATCCTTCCTGTCCTTATGCTCTGTGACAAAATCAGATGACAGGAAAGGCACTTTCCGGTTATTATAAATGAATCTCTTGATGCTTGAAGGTGTCATGCGAAGGAAAAGGTATATAATTGGCGAAAATGACCTGGACTTGGCATAACAGCTATTAGCCTCTTTCAATAAAAGAGAGAACTTGAACCGTTTAAGTAACTCATAATAATAGTACCCATGAAAATAGTGATAACCTGCAAGGACCTCATCCGCTCCCTGGCCATCCAGAAGTACCTTCATTCCATTATCGCTGGCAAGTTTCATTACTCTGTATTGTCCGTATACACTTGTCCCGCTGAAAGGCTCTTCCTGGGCAAGGAAAAGTTCCTGCAGATCGTTGATAAGTTCTGAAGGTTTCGGACTGATACAGAAGTTCACCGAGTTGGCCATGTTGTTGATCTCCTGCTGGTACACTCCTTCATCAATGGAATTACCCGGAAATCTCAGGGAGAATGTTTTGATCTCTGCATCAGGGTCTACCTTTCTCATGGTCACGACCACCGCTGATGAGTCAATACCTCCGCTAAGGCAACTTCCCACTGGTACATCTGAAATAAGCCTTTTCCTGACAGAATCCGTGAATATCTCTTTTACCTTCAGGTGATCGTTCTCCTCCTTTACAGACTTTGTCTTTACATCATAATACTGATCGATATCTATTTTTTTGGATGAGAGGTCGAATATCATGTTGTGACCCGGCATGAGTCTTTTTATACCGGTGAAAAAAGTGTCTTCACAGTGATCTGTCAGATTGAAGTAAAGATAGTCAAAAACGATAGCCCTGTTCTCCTCTCTGGGAATGTCATGTTCAATAATTGCCTTGATCTCCGAGGAAAATATGAATCTGTTTCCGTCAAAATGATAATACACCGGCTTTATGCCAAACCTGTCTCTGCTAAGGAAAAGGATGTTCTTTGTCTTATCATAGATGCAGAAAGCCCACATCCCGTTGAAATGCTGTACACAATCGGCTCCGTATTCTTCATAAGCATACAGCACGACTTCAGTGTCGGTGTGGCTTCTAAAGTCATATCCTTTTTCAATAAGTTCTTCTTTAAGTTCTAAAAAATTATATATCTCTCCGTTGTATACCAAAATTATTGTGCCATCTTCGTTTGCCATGGGTTGGTGTCCCTTTTCTGACAGGTCCTGAATGGACAGTCTCCTGTGGCCCAGAGATACTTCATCATCCAGATAGCTTCCTTCATCATCCGGTCCTCTGTGTTTGATAGACTCGCACATTCTATTAAGTATCAACTCATCATTCCAGTTAAATCCTGCAATCCCACACATGTAACCACTCTCCGTAATTTTATAATGACCGGAAAACCCCTTTTCCGGATGTCTGTGATCTTATTCACCCACGAATTCCTGCTTTTCGATGAACAATCTCATCCATAATTCTATTGATACGCATCGCCATATCTCCGTTCCCACGAATATGGCAGATGTTTCTCCTTTCAATAATTTCTCATACATATCCCGGACCTTTTCCCAGTTCCAGAAATCTCTTGCCATAAAGCTCTTTGAATCTAGTATCCTGTGAACAATGGGAACCACAGCTTCGTCCTTTAACCATTTCTCTTCAGGGGTCTCAAAACCTATTTTATCATGCCTTGAAAGTACGCTTGCCGGAAGATCATCCTCCATTGCCTGTCTGAATGCGTATTTGGTTACCCCGTCGGATACCCTTAGTTCATTTGGCATGGATAACAGATATTCCGCAAGTTTGTGATCAAGGAAGGGAACTCTTGATTCGAGGGAGAATCTCATCGAGTTCTTGTCAACGAACCTGAGAAGATGCGGGAGTGCATAGAACAAAATGCTATTGTACGCTGCTTCACTTAAGGATGATATGTGCCATCTCATGTCCTCGCGTGCTGCATTCTCTTCAATGAACCTGCGGGCTAAATGTGGCGCTTTCTGATGGTTGTACAGATATCTCTTGATGCCGTCGGGTGTCATGCGCAGGCCAAGATAGGTAAGAGGTATGAATGACTTCGATTTAGAATAATATTGGGTTGCCTCTCTTAATAACTGGGAAACATCGAATTGTTTGAGCAGTTCATAATAATAATATCCGTTAAAGTAGTTACTTCCGGAAAGTACCTGATCGGCTCCCTGCCCATCCATCAGTACTTTTACACCTTCATCGTGTACCAGTTTCATTATCCTGTACTGTCCATATACACTTGTTCCACTGAAGGGCTCTTCCTGCGTAATGAACAGGTCCTGCAGATCGTCTATAAGTTCGGAGGGCTGGGGAGTAACACCGTAATTGGTCGAATTTACTTTTTCATATACATCTTTCTGGTATGAAGCTTCGTCTATCGCCTCTCCCGGGAATTTCATGGAAAATGTTTTAATTTCCGCTTCAGGATTGAGCTTTCGCATCGTAACAACGATCGATGATGAATCAATGCCTCCGCTCAGACAGCTTCCCATGGGAACGTTACTGATAAGCGCCCTGCTGACTGATTCTGTGAACAGTTCCTTGATCTTTCTAGGGTCGTTTGCATTTTCGACTATATTTTCCTGAACATCATAATAACGTTCGATCTCCAGCCTGTTGCCCGCAAGATCGAATATCATGTTATGGCTGGGCATGAGCCTTTTTATACCGGTGAAAAAGGTTTCTTCACTATGATCTGTCAGATTGAAATACAGGTAGTCAAATATTATACTCCTGTTCTCCTTTCTGGGAATGTCATGTTCGATAATTGCCTTGATCTCCGAGGAGAATATGAATCTGTCTCCTTCAAAGTAATAATACATCGGTTTTATGCCAAACCTGTCTCTGCTAAGGAAAAGGATGTTCTTTGTCTTATCATAGATGCAGAAAGCCCACATCCCGTTGAAATGATGGACACAGTCGGCTCCGTATTCTTCGTAAGCACGCATTATGACTTCAGTATCGGTGTGACTTCTGAACTTATGTCCTTTTCCGGCAAGTTCTTCTTTTATCTCCGGAAAATTGTATATCCTTCCGTTATAGATCAGAAGTATTGTACCGTCCTCATTGGACATAGGTTGTTGATTATTTCCGGGCACGTCCAGTATTGCAAGTCTTCTGTGCCCTAGAGATACGTGATCATCTACATATGCTCCCTTTCCATCCGGGCCCCTGTGCCTGATCGATTCACACATTTTCCTGAGTAGTGACTCATCCTTCCAGTTAAAGCCTATAACCCCACACATTTTACCACACTATGATACTATGTTTATTCCCTTATAAGAATTACTGATAATAGTTCGTATTTTTATTTCAGCAAGATTAATTCTTTCTTATATCCTCATAGTTTTTTATCTGAATCTTGAGAATTGTAATGAGTAACTCATATATAGGTTGCAACGCTGTTTGACTCGTATATCTTATTATACTCTTCAAGGGATGCCCACAGTTGTGAATCTTCAGGATAGTAATAGTCCAGTATTGATTCCATAGTGGGAGTTGAAATGAACTCTCCATCTTCTATCGTGGCTAACTTCAACGGCCTCTTGTCCAGTTCACCTGTCCTTATCAGTATGGGTTCTGAACTGTTTGCTCTGAGGAAATCATTTTCAGACGGGTCCACTTCCAGTATGTGGATTTTTTCCATATATGGTGCTGTTTCCATGTACCTGTGTGTCACAAAATCTACCATCACTCTTCCCTCTGATAAATAGCCTGCATGGTCGAAACCGTCTGTTTCTTCTTCGGTCAGATAGAATGTATAGAAGGGCCTTTTGACAATCGGATTATCTGATGCGACAAAATCATTGGATACTGACAGGAATACCAGGACTACGAACAGCAGGATCAACACCCTTTTGGTATTCTTCTTCGATCTCAGGTAGGTTGTGTAAAATCCAAAGGCAGCAACAATAACGATGAAAATGAATGTGTACTCTCCGAATCTCTCTATATTGAAGTGTTCTCCAAATTTGCTTATAAGAAAACCAGGACCGGGGAATGATATAGCGGTGGTGAGCAAACCTGTCAGACATATCATCTTTGCAGGTTCGGATACATTTTCCCGTTTCATAGCTTCCAGCGTTCCAATGAGCACGAAGAAGAGTATGGGGGAGTATTGCAGATAATTGAACAGTTCCTGAAAAGGAGCCGTCAGGACCGACTCGGTAGAAATACTGGTCGGGGCAGGGGCCGTGAGGTTATTGATGATCATGGTAAAAAGGTCTGTTGCAATGTATGCCCAATAGCCGAGTGTTGCAACCACAGCAAACGCCAGATAATCAAAATCAGTTATTCTATGATCCTTGCTTACACTATAGATCCTCTGGAGTGCATACAACAATAGCAATACTATGAGCACGAAGGGTATGGACACAGTGTGATATGCGATTATAGCTACTGTGATGAGAAGTGCCAGGAATATTCTCCGTGAATCTCTGTTATATAACAAGGCCAGTATCAGTAATACCTCAATGAACGATATAGTGCTTCTTGCAATTGCTGCCAGTCCGTATTTGAGGATCTCGGGATAGATAGCAACAAGCAATGCGGTGATGAGTGCCAGTTTCTCTTCCCGGAATATCTTCTTTGATAACAGGTAGGCTGCTGGAGGAATGAACGCAAAGATTATACCGTTTGTCAGATACATGACCTTATATGCTGCGATATCAAGTGATGTAACCATATATGCCGAGGCACCAAGTATGTGCCAGAGAGGGAACGAGGAGTAGAGGTCGAAATTCTCGGTAATGCGCCCTCCATCGACCAGGATCTCTATCATCCATGTGTGGAAGAAAACATCTGTTCTTTCTATAAAGAAAGAGTAATTCAGGTTCACCCCCCAGATTATATCAAGCAACAGGATCATAATCTGGAAAAGTATTATCCATGATCTTTTCTGTGAACTTTTGAATAAAAGTATCTGGGCCAGTACAAGCAGGCCCATTATAGCGATCACTCCGTAGTAACTGTATGGCCTTACAAGGTTGCTATGCAGCAATATCAACGATATGCTGAAGAATATAAAATAGGCGGACAGGAATAACTTAAAATACTCCTCTTTCATTTCCAAAAGATAGTCTGTATTTTTGCTCTGCACCGCATATATGAGAGGTGCCAGAAGCATTGGAACTGCCAGATATGTGCCAAGGAGGGTCAGGTTAGGCTGCCCCATTAAAAACGGTATTGCAAGGCCTACAAATGCCATTACATAACTTCCAAATAGAACCAGCCCAAAGGTGGCCCTGTACATCCTTTTAGTACCCCTAATATTAACAACCCCTAAACCACTATTCAATTTTTAATTATATGATTTAAATCCATCCCTCTTTTCTTGAGATTCTCAATGTGACCAACGTAAGGACTATGTAAGTGATCATCCACGCGTAGCCAAATCCCAGTATCCCGTATTCTGCGAGCAGTATATATGAAAGCCCGATCAACATTAAGAACCTGAGAAGATTGATCTTGATTAGTTTATTTACCTTCATCTGTAAGTTTAATATGGGGACAAGGAAATTATGCAAAGCTACAAAAAAACTTGACAATACAAGGATCTGAAGCAAGGGTAAAGATTCGATATAGTCTGCTCCGAACAGCTGCAGTATGGTGGCACCAAACACATATATAAAAATTATACTGGGAACCAGCAATACGAGCACGGCTACTCCTGATCGCATGAGGTTTCTTTTAATGCCTTCTCCGTAGCTACCCTCTATGAAAAGTGAGGTACTAATGGCCGTGGGTGCTATCCAGATAAGATTGCTTACGGCATATGCGATATAGTACAGGGCAGCTTCTTCCTTTCCGACAAGGCTCAATATGATCGTAGGCATTAACAGGGAAGGACTTTCATACAGCAGGTTGGAAATGTAATTTCCTGAGGAGAAGGTGAATGATTCTTTCAGGAATACTTTGTCGATCTTGGCTTTTAAATTAGCTTTTTTACTTAACAGGTGAAAGCTGAAGATAGTTGAAAGTATGTATGTAATGCCAATGGCTACGAATATTCCGAAGTTTCCCAGATATACAAGAGGTATGAGCAGTGGGACCCTGGAAGAAAGAACAAGGTTCTGCAGGAAGAAATCCTTTGTATCCCTCAGTGCTTTGAAAGCTTCTCCTGACATAAAGAACATCGAGTTCGCCACTACTGTTAATAAGAAAAACGCGGCATAGCCTGTTTTCTGAAGAAGGGATATATTGTGGAGTACATTATTCACGATCAACAGGTATATTATCGCTACAAATGCAGACACTATGGTAGTTATTATAATGGAAGTGTTCAGAACGCTCTCTTTTGCGCTTAAATTTATAAAACGTATAAGCGAGAAATTAAAGCCCATGCTGGAGATAAATACGATCAGCCCGAGGGTGGATATCAGTGCAGTTGCAACACCTACTTCCCCTGTAGGGTACAGCCTGGCAGCTATCAGCCAGAAAAGGAAACCTACCCCGACATTCAATAGCCTTCCCAGTAGCAGGAATATTGAGTTTCGGTAAAGCGGATCTTTCAGACTGGCAGTAAGATCCTCAACATTTATTCTACGCCCCCCTATAATGGGACTTAGTATCTGTAACCATTTCATATGTGTATCACTTATAAGTAGACCCGGTTCAAAGAAATCTGAATAACCGTTGTTAATTATCAGAAACGGTCCTACTATCTATTGTTATTGGTAATTGATATTCATTGACCCAGTATTTGCATTATATAGAGGCTAATGGTTGCTATAAACGCTATCGTCAACGGCAAGATACTCATTCGGAAGAATGAACCAATATCTTTATTCCATTCATCGGATGCCTTTAGCATCTTTCTGGAGGCAAGCAGGACTATGAGGGCAAGAGCTCCGAATACACTTTGATCAGAAAATCCACTATTTATACTTATATTAATTGCTTCTGTTGCAGCATTCTCCGCCACGCCCGAATCTATTAAAACACTGGGATGTATAAGCACCGCTAACGTTCTACCCACTCCAACTAACTTTGTATATAAGGACAGATAACATTAGTCATTTAATGAACTTAACTTTTACTATCTAAATCAAGTAATTCACTAATACAGAAAATATGGGCTCTGTAGAAAACCTAATCGTGATCAAGATCATTGGGCTTAATCCTGTAATTATACTCATAAATTAGTGGTACATTCCAAATTATAGAGATTCTGAATTATTGCCTGAATATTGAGGATTTCTACACAGCCATTTTTATCTCTTATTAAGGACTTTTTTGAATATAATTACAAAAACCCTTAAATACCACTTCCACCCATCTCATCCATAATGTCAAATTCTACCACAACTCACACTTTATGCAATGTATCTGTAGTAGTGGTAGTGCTACACGCTTGAGCATGATAATAGAAACTTTTCTGGCTCAAGCGCGCTGTTTTTGGTTAATTTACTGATTAGTGTATCCTGTGCCGGAATCGTTTCTTTCCACGGAGAATCTAAATGAAAGAAATGAATGGAGCAGAAATCTTAGTTAAATGTCTGGAGGACCTGGGAGTCAAACATATCTTTGGTTATACCGGAGCAGCGATACTCCCTGTATTCCATGCTCTCCGGCAGAGCGATATTGAGATCGTAGTCAATTCCAACGAGCAGTCATCGGCATTCAGCGCGGCGGGGTATTCGCGATCAAGCGATCAGGTCGGTGTTGCCGTGGTCACATCCGGACCTGCCATTACCAATACTCTCACAAGCGTTGCAGATGCTTTTGGTGACAGCATCCCTCTGCTTGTCTTTGCAGGGCAGGTCCCCGAGCATAAGATAGGCACCGACTCATTCCAGCATATCAATGTCAAAGGGGTCTTCGGGGATGCAGCCAAGAAGGTTATCCAGCTATCAAATGATGATAACATCGAAGCAATAATCAAGGACGCCTATTACTATGCGATGTCTGGAAAACCAGGGCCTGTAGTCATAGATGTTCCTCTGGACAAACAGCAGAAGATGCATGAATACCAGTATATGAACGTCCTGAGGTTCGAGGAGAGTTATCACGATGACAGGCACCTGTGCGAGGAGCAATGCGAAGAGTTCTACCAGATGTTCCTTAACTCCAAAAAACCGCTTCTCTATCTTGGAGGTGGCCTGAACTCAGAAGCAGGAAGCCATGCAATCAGGAAATTCAATGAGTATTTCGGGATACCCTCAGTTAATACTCTCATGGCAAAAGGTGTCGTTGATGCAAGGAATGAGCTCAATCTCGGAATGCTGGGAATGTTCGGCACACCCTGTGCAAACATGCTGATTCAGGAGAATGACTTCTTTTTCGCTATCGGTGTCCGCTGGGATGACAGGGTTGCGGAAAAGGTCGGATTCGCAATAGGTACCGACATAGCCTACATTGACATCAATCCTGAGAAAATGCACCAGATAAAGATCGAACGCGGCCCGAAGTTCACATTCATAGGCGATGCTGCCACGGCTATCCGGGACCTGCTGAACTACGCTAAAAAGCACAACATCACACTTGATATACATGAGTGGCAGGAACGTGCCAGATCTCTGAAAAGGTCTTGGCCTCTTGATCACAACCGGGAATCCGGATACATACAATCCGCCGAGGTCATGGCTCTGCTCGCAACTTATGTTGACGGGAACACAAAGATAACCACAGGTGTCGGTAACCACCAGATGCTGGCGGCCCAGCATCTGCCCATGCAGAAAGCAAAATCCTTCATGACATCCGGGTCCTTCGGCACAATGGGCTTTTCCATGCCAACATCCATTGGTGTCCATTATGCGAACCCGGATGCGAGGGTTATAGCCATAGACGGCGACGGCAGTCTCAGAATGAACCTTGGAGAATTGCATACTATAGCATCACTCGATCTGCCTGTCAAGATACTCATGCTGAACAACAGAAGCGACGGTATGGTCCAGAATCTGCAGGATGCAGCCTACGAAGGTGCCAGGACAGGAACACAGAGAACAAAGGATGTCCATTTCGCTGAAATTGCAGAATCATTTGGCTTCAGTTACGCAAAGAGAATAAACGACAGGAACGACCTGAAAAATGCCATGAAAGCATTTCTGAATTCAGAAGGGCCATGTTTCCTGGAAGTCTGCACGGACAGGGAAGAGATCCTGTACCCGAAGGTCCCTGCAGGAGGAGCTTATAAGGATATGATCCTGGGACCGTATATTAAACAGGTATCTGCTGGTACGAAAGATTGAATCCATCTGCCGCAGATCATAAGTGTGCATTTATAGAAAAGAATATTTATAAAAAAAGCGTTTAGCAACCCTGTAGAAATCCTTTATGCTCAGGTATAAAGGAGAATTCTGGAAATATTTTTATGTATTGTAGGATATTGGAAGTATCCGGCGGTCCTGTCTGGATGAAAACGGCCCATATATGCTACCTACATAGCTCATTTAACGAAACACATTAGTTCAATTCGGTGTAAATTATGAAAAAAACGATAATAGCAGGCATATTGCTGGCAGTCATACTGACTGCAGGTTGTACAGGTATTGGCAGCAGTCCGGCAAGAACAGTGGAAAACTTCGTTTTGCAGTTCGAACAAGGAAACTATGATGCCTGTTATGACCTGATGTCATCCAGCTACAGGCAGGATACAGGGCTTGCAGATTTCGTGAATATTTGCAAGGATGCGAATCCTGACAAGTATGAGTTCATAGAAGTGACAAAGGAATACGTTGGTGAGGATGCTGCAGTAGTAGATGTGCTTGTAAACGAATCCTCTGTCGCTATAAAGTTCTCACTTAAGGATTTTTTTGAGATTGAGCCGGAGTATGAGAAGGTCACAGAACAGATAGAACTGGTAAAACAGGAAGACGAATGGAAAATAACCAGATTCCCGTATGCTCTTACCTGAACGATTGCAGAGTGAGGATTAAACTTTCATTTCCATAGTTTGGTGCTTTGACTTGCAGACACTTTTCATGTGATGCATGCAGAAAGGGCAATAAGAGATGAGTGTATCAGCCTTATACTGGAAGAGATAAAACTGATCAATGCAATTGAATTTACCTTCAATAGGACTATTCCTTTAACTCCAGTAATCCTCATCTCTTTTTTCATCACAGTGCATCCTGAGGATATCAGGATAAGGATATAAAAGGGTATAATCATTGATATTCTCACTATCATAATGGAGCACATAGAGCCGGAGAACTTCCTTAAGTGCATCTTCGTCTATCCTGCACTCCATATAGTTTCGAAGCAGATCCTCAAAGAGCTCTTTTTCGCAGGATGACATGGACCTGGCGAACGGGATACAATGTATCGTGCAACAGCAGCCCTGGATCCAAGGTTTCCGGGTTTCTGCATAAGGTCTTTGAATAAAGCCTGATAAGCCGTAAAAGTTCTTTCATACCCGATGCAATCAGCTTGTTTTATCAACCCGCACATTTTCCTGTAAATATTGCTATTGTAGAAAGAAAACAGGAAATGGTTCCTTTCATTGAACTTTATTAGTTCTTCCAGTGAACCGGAGCTTTTGACACGCCTGAGATCAGCAAATGTATATAGTTGGGTCAGAAAATGATCACGTATCCTCTAGTTACGTAACCTGTCATCCTCTTCCATAGGATAGCCTGTGTACTTGGCAAGAATCTTTTTTGCAAAAAAACCCGGACCTTTTTCAATAACCGGTGTCATCTCTGTTACGGAATATACTTTAACGTTCCTGATACCTATAGTAGGAGAACCGGACTTGAATACAAAACCATCCACATAACCCAGCCGATGTATGAAATTCTCTGAATAATCGTTCATTTTTTCGGTAACGTCTTTACCTTACTGTCTTTGGCTGGACCAGACTAGATACCTTGTTCCTTCACAATTCTTATGGGTTCGCGAGGAACCCCGAGGCCAATCTCAACTTCAGGACATACTTTAATGAAATCGACCAGAGGCTCAAGGTCTCTGACAATTCGTGAATGGATCACCTGACCGTTATACCGCACACTAGCAAAATCAAGGCATTTGCTTACAAGTATTATTGGCCGGGGAAATCCTGAAAGTCTTTTGTTGTTCCCATGTCCCTAATTGCCCTATATGTGATATGATGTCCTTGTATTTCTCTTGTTAGAAGATTAGTAATTTCCGGAAAAAGAAGCTAAAAGAGCTGTCAGGAACTTCCACAATTTCAATACGGATGGAATGTGCAGTCTTTCATCCGGAGAATGAGGGTTCTTGATCGTAGGCCCGAAGGATATCATATCCATATCCGGGAACTTCGAACCTATGACAGCACATTCAAGCCCGGCATGTATTACTTCGGTACGTGCTTGTTCACCGAAAGTCTCCATATAGATTTTCTTAGATCGCTGCAGAAGAGACGAATCAATATCCGGCTGCCATGCAGGATAACCGCCATTGTGAAGGACAATAGCACCTGCTGAACTTGAGATATCTTCTATCTCTTTCGTTATTTCAGACAGCCCCGCATCTGCAGAACTGCGCTGAGTGGATATGATAGCAAGATATTCATCCTCCATCCTCATGGTTGCAAGGTTGTTTGATGTTTCCACAAGCCCTGGCACATCCTCCGACATCCTTGCAACACCATCAGGCAATTGTACCAAAAGGTCGATGATCTTTTTTGCCAGGTCTTTTTTCAGTGAAGTATTTACATCCTTGTCCGCCTGTTGTGTAAGTCCTATAGATAACAAGGGGTCATTCTCACGATAATCAAGCCTTGCACCTTTTTCAATATCCCGGATGACTGAGAGGGCATTTTCATATTCATCCTGAGAAATTGCAAACAACGCCTCTGCATGGCGTGGAATGGCATTATGAGCCGAGCCACCTTCAATATTAATCAAATAAATATCAAAACTCGCAAGCAGAGTGTCAAGACTTGTTGCCAGGAGTTTGTTGGCATTGGCTCTTTTCTCGTGTATGTCCACACCAGAATGACCACCAGCCAGCCCGCCAACGGTCATCCTGCATAGAATGTGACCTTCGGGAACAGGTGTGTATTCCAGAGCAATGCGTATGTTCGTGTTCAGTCCGCCTGCACAGCCGATAATGAACACACCCTCATCCTCCGAATCAAGATTAAGTAATATCTTCCCGGAAATGAAATCCGGCATCAGTTCATTGGCACCAGTAAGACCGGTTTCCTCATCGACCGTAAAGAGCAACTCCAAAGGAGGATGAGGCAGATCTTTATCCTTCGCAAGCACCAGTGCGAGGGCAAGAGCAAACCCGTTATCAGCACCAAGGGTAGTACCTCTGGCTTTGAGCCAGTCACCTTCAATATACTGTTCAATCGGGTCCCTTGTGAAATCATGTGAAGAATCCGGATCCTTTTCACATACCATGTCCATGTGGCCCTGTATCACAATAACAGGTGATCTTTCATATCTCTTTGAAGCAGGCACTCTGATAAGGATGTTGTTGACACTGTCGAACTTTACGTTGAGGCCGTTGGCTAAAGACCATTCTTTCAGCCAGTTAGCGATTTTTTCCTCATGCCCCGAACATCTGGGAACACAGTTAATCTCTTCCAGCAAGTCAAGTATTTCCTGTGTGACACGGTCCATATTTCTCATCTTTTGTCCCAGAATCTTATTTGCATTTTAATACTCTTAAAGGATTCCTCACCAGGAATGAGTGATAAATAATATATCTGTGGAACAGGTACTGGTAATACAATGGAGGAATGGGAGCTGAGACCGTGAAAACCTGTGATTGTATAAGCGTGATCCGAGGGGATATAGTAGAGCAGGAAGTAGATGCAATCGTCAACGCAGCAAATAATTCCCTGCTTGGCGGGGGAGGAGTTGATGGTGCAATACATTTAGCTGCAGGCCCCGGGCTTCTTGAAGAGTGCAGAACGCTTGGCGAATGTCCTACAGGCGAGGCGCGGATAACCCAGGGTTATTGGCTTCCCGCAAAATGGGTTATACATACTGTTGGCCCTGTGTGGCAGGGAGGAAACGCAGAAGAAGATCTGTTGCTCGCAAATTGTTACCGGAATTGCCTTGAGCTCGCAGCCGGGCATGATGTCAATAGTATAGCCTTCCCGGGAATTAGTATCGGAGCCTACGGTTTCCCTGTTGATAGAGCTTCGATTATCGCTGTTAATACCATAAAAGGATTTATAGCGGGCAATGATCTGCTGACAGACATCAGGCTTATTTGTTTCAGTGAATCAGCATATTCCTATTACTCCAATGCTGTGAGCAATATCTTCAGTTAACAGTAACATCAGTTGTGGAATATTAGCATTGGATGCTGAGGTTGCACAATTTCTTCGGGTTTTCCTTTTGATCATTTATCAGTTGCACGTTTCCTTCATTTCCATATTGTAAACAGGGCATTAAGAGAGATCCTTAAAAAAATATTTATGAAAGCTTTTTCTTTTAAGGTATATGAAAGTGTTAGTGGTCAAAAACATTCCAGAAGAAGGGCCAGGCATCCTTAAGGATATTATGGATGTTAACCGGATCCTGTATGATATCATTGACCTTGACTCCGGTGAAATTTTTCCTGATCCGCAGAAATATGCTGCTGTTCTTGTATTTGGTGGTCCGGACAGTGCCAATGACAGCACTGAAAAGATGAACGATGAACTTAAGAAGGTCAGGAAAGCTGTCGAGAACGGAATACCGTATATGGGAATATGCCTGGGAATGCAGGTCCTTGTAAAAGCATGTGGAGGCAAGGTCCGCAAAAACGATATTAAAGAAGTTGGTTTTAAAGGTCCTGATAGTGAATATTTTAAAATCGATGTGTGCCCAGGCAGAGAAAAAGAAAGTCTCTTAAAAGGGCTGGAAAGTTCCCTTAAAATATTCCACCTGCATGGAGAAACTGTTGTCATTACCGATGAAATGGAGTTGCTTGCCACCGGGAAGTTCTGCAGGGACCAGGTAGTGAAGGTCGGAAATAATGCTTACGGATTTCAGGGGCATTTTGAACTGACATCTCATATGCTGGATATGTGGCTTAAAACCGATCAGGATCTGAAAACGCTTAATGGCGATGATATCAGGAACGATTTCAGGATTATCCATGAAGAGTACAGGGATAATGCTGAAAAGCTATTCACAAATTTTCTTCATATAGCCGGACTTATATGAAAATGGGGAAGTGACCTTGAAAATACTAGGTTCGTTGAAGACTGACAGACTTATCGTACGGGGGTACATAACCGATGACCTTGAAGACCTTATAATTTATTGAATAACAGGGAAGTCATACGTTACACCGATATGCCGGCAAGGACATTCCATGTTGCAGAATGAGGGCTGCGAGACATGAATGAAAAACAGGAGCTTTTTTATACACATGTCCTAATAAATATATATAAATATAATTATTGTCATATTATATTCCGTAAGATTAAAAGGTGTACGGATGCAGGAACATAAAAATAATGTGTTAGCAGGAAGGACCGCATTTCTTATAACTGCTGTTACGATCATATGTTTAATGTGGGGTTCACTGCCGGCATTTGCTGAAACCGTCGTGAGCATCGCTCCCTCGAGCCCGACAGTACAGACCAATCAGAATTTCAGCGTCTATGTCAGTATCGAACCTGAAACTACTTTTGTCGGCGCACAATTGAACATAGATTTCGATAACTCATTGATAAAAGCAAGCAATGTTATGGAAGGGGAACTATTCGGAAATGAGCAGATTCTGTACATCTTCAATGACGGGACGATCGATAACCAGGCAGGGACAATCAACGGTCTGTATGCAGTGATAAAGGGAGGAAGTCAGATAGATGAGGGCGGTATTTTTACGGAGGTCGAGTTCACCAGCGGTGACCGGACAGGTTACTCGGATCTGTGCCTTTCAAATGTGATATTGAGCAACTCCGAAGGACAGGCCATTCCTGTCACCGTTGAAAGCAAAAGAATTACGATCATCAGTTCCACGAACGGGAAAGATCCTAATGTAGAAAAACCTGAATCAAGCTCCGGCAGCGGAGGTTCCGATACATCGGAGGACGTCGGGAACATCGATCTTAAAGAGGTAAAGAGTGTCTATGTCCTCAGTGATATGGACATATCCTACGTGTTCAATGAACAGGGGAATCCTGTCAATTCTATTTCCTACCATTCCGTTAAAACCGCAGGCCAGATCACAAGTACTATCGAGGTCCTGAAAGATACTTCGGTAACTGTTACAGACACTCCTCCGGGAAAAGTCTACAGACATATCAATATATGGGTAGGAAAACAGGGATACGCAACCGAAGAAAATATAGAGGGAGCTGTGATTGGTTTTAGTGTTCCGAAAGAATGGCTGGCAGGTAATGGCATTGATGCTGACCTTATCCGCATGAACCGGTTCAGTGAAGGTAAATGGAATGAACTGGAAACAAATATTGTCGGAGAAAATACCGATTCTGTTCTCTTTGAAGCCAGAACACCCGGGTTTTCACCGTTTGCAATCACCGCCTTCGGGACATCTTCATCCATTAAACGGGACAATGAAGTTGTTCTACCGGACGGAGATATCGATACGGATGAAAATGCCGAAGTGTACGCTCTGGAAGAACAGGGATCAATTACAGGTGAAATTGCAGATGACACTAAAAAACTTGGCTGCAATACATTGTTGTTGCTGATGACAATTCTGATTTTAATAGCGATCCTGAGGAAAGAGTGAACTTTCCCCAGGATAGAACTTATTTCATTGACATTGTTGCATTGCAACCTGTGACTCATGCTATACTACTATTGTTGGTCAGATTTGTCGCATTACTATTGGAACTATCCGGAGTTTCTGTGTTATTGTTCGAAGCGGTGTCGTTACCAGCGGTATCCTGTGCGGAAACCTCAAGCAGAATATCAAGTTCCTGCACGGTTTCATCACTGACTTCCCCTCCAAGTATCCATGCAAAGTTGAACACCTGCTGAGAAGGATATATCGGTTCGGGCTTAATAACCTGCAGATAAGATCTCATGGTATCCGGGAGTCCTCCCCCGGATTCCGTCATGAGAAGGAAACCATGTTTTCCCATATGTGACAGTACTCCGCTTGGTATTATGACCCTCCAGTCGTCGGGGTCTGCAAGCAGCATATTATGCCCCGGCTCCGCATAGCCCCAGCCCACGCTCCTGGGCCTGAATCCCACATACCAGGATGTCCTGTGCCCACTGTCCTTGTATCCTGCCCACCTGACCGCCATCTCCTGAGGTGTCTCGCCGGGAATGCGCTGTACATGGCCATATTGAGAAAGATCTGCCATAGTCTCATCATCAACAACAGATGACGGAGCGAACACATATATGTAAGGATAGTAGGGCCAGCGTTTCTCAAGCATCCTGCGTGTCTCATCCGGCACCCCTTCGGGAGTCACATAGGCAAAAGCATCACCCTGATGTGCGTTCCAGTTCGATGCAGGGTATGCATATTCTAGGGCATCCGTAGAAGCGATAAAGACTATCTGCCTGTGATTGGATTCAAGGACTGCGATATACTCGTCCACCGCTTCAGTAAGCTCAATAGCGTCTGATGCATATATGGTACGGGGTTTCATATCCATATTCCTGATTTCTTCTGCCACACTCCGATCAATGTCTCCCACTATATACACCTGCACATTATTATCCATCATTACCCCTTCGGGCTTAAGACGCTCAAGTTCGTCCCTGGTCTCAGTGGGTATCGTTGTGTCATTCCCGGTGACGAACAGCATTGGTGCATTAACCGGGAAGTGCTGCAGACGTGTTGTCGTAATTGCAGCTGCCGGGTCATCATCCCTGACAAGGACCACAGCACCTGGCCTGTCCTTATCCTGGGCGGAGGCATAGATTGCCTGGGAATATGCTGTTGTGGTGCTGAGATAGTCCTCACCTGAAAGCCTGGCCGTAGAACCTGTTAATCGGAGCAGTTCCTCATTCTGCATGGTACTTGCATCAAGAGGTTCCCCTGAGGACTCCCACATTGATACATAACCCAGTATCATAAGAAGTGTAAGAATCACCACTGCAAGCAAAGTGTAGATCGGCCTGATCACATTTCCCCCTCCTTCCATCCTGATCTAACCATTAAGTAATTCGGTATCAGGGCCACAAAGAAGCCAGCAGCCGAAGCAACCCATAGAGGAGTTACCCATAGCCATAGATTCTCGTTGGTCATCCAGCCCCGCCACATCATGACATACCAGGCGACCGTGAACATACCTACAGAAGCACTGACCATTGAGACAATTACTATAGGAAGCGCTTTTCTGAATCCTTTGAGGTAGCCCGTCCCATGCATGTCAGCCATCATAGGTCCCATGTAGAATAGGGATGAAAGTATGATTGCGGGAATCACCATCACAATCCACATGATAGTTGTCATCGGGGAACCCAGCCAGTATACCGATGTGAATTCAAAAGTTCTCATTAGAGGCAGGCCGAAGAACTGGAAGAGGTACATGGAAGCTATCATAAAGGACATCCCAAAGCCCAAGCTCATTATCGTGGCCGATACTGCTCTTGCCCATGGAGGACGGGTGAACTTTGGCATAGGTCCGGAAGTTATGGGTCTTTCATGATAGGAAAGCAGAAAAGCCAGGACACCCACCGGCCCGAGCACCAGGATCGCCATTGGCCAGTAGAGCCTTGGGTAGTAGGAGCTATAAGGCAGGCGTTTTGGCATGATGAACAGAGCCCACACGGCTCCGAAAAGTCCTATCACGAACCAGGACCATCCAAGAAAAGCAAGTCCACTCATGCCTGTTACCTGGTCCTTGAAGGAGTGAACCTCAAGTCCGAGATCAGCCCTTGCCTGTGCGTTGTAGCTCACACTTTCCGGCCCTCCCACAACTCTGACATTCATGAAGGGGCCATCCGAAGGGAAATCGAAGAAATCAGGGGACAGCCTCCAAAAATATTGATCCACATAATCATTCAGGTCTCCTGCTTCGGTGTACAACAAGGGTCCGTAATTTCCCTGGTATGCCATCGGTAACCCTGCTGCAGCAAACTCAGGTGTTTCCGGGTTTGCAAGTACGAAGTTATAATATCCATCGAAATGGTATGACTCATCCATGCCCCATCCGAAGTTACCCCAGCGGCTTCTTGCCCATATCAGGGAATGCTTGTAGATGTTCTCATCTGCTACCCGGTTTACTTCCCCGTAAACTCCCAGTTCCTCAAGAGAACTGTCCGTAAGCAGACTTTCCGGAGCAGCTACAAGTATCAGTTTTTCACTGGCAGCATTCTCAGCACCATTCCCGAGTGCTTCCTGCAGACTCCGGGGAATCAAACCTTCCTCCACAGGTACCACCGGTACCCTGAAATACGCTGCCGCATATGCTGCAGGCAAAGCATAAGCGGGTTCATCCGCTGAAACAACTACAATGAAAGGGCTGTCACCCAGAAGTGATAAGGACTCCTCTGCAAGTGCGTTCGTGTCAGCCGGTTCAGCCCCTTCGGCATCATATACCAGGATCTGATCCCTTTCTGAAGCCATAGGTGCCATCACTGCGGCCGCGAGGGGATCTGCAGACATTTCCAGTGCAGGGGGTGAGAACATCTGTGTCATGTAGTTCCCCACCTGAGCCGGTGTATCTCCGGGCACTCTCTGTACGTTCTTGAGAGTGTACCCTATACGCGTGTCCTGATCGGCTCCGTTCCCGTAAGCTGCCGAAAGGACCCAGATGTATCCTGTGGCACTGAGGATCACTGCAACTACCAGCACCGCAATTATCCAGCTGATCCATTTATTCACGTTCTGTTCCTGTCCGTCTTTTGTGCCGTCAGTCCTTCGTACATTCTCAGCAGAGATCAGCGAGCCTATAAGTCCGCCAAGACCTGCACCAAATATTATCAGGAAGATCGTAACTGTGATGTAAGGTGCTGCAAAAAGGGGTTCAAGCCGTGGAAACGGAATTATGCTGTTCTCTGCAGAATATCCTATGAGCCCGAAAACAAGTCCACCAAGAATTATCCCTATTAAAGTAATTAAAAGAGATTTTGACGTAAAAATACTGCTTTTTCCAATTGATTCAGAGTCATCACTCCTGGTATGACTATTCCCTTCGACCATATCTTGCCCCCATATAGATTTTGGCTGCCATTCAATTCACTCCCCGATTCAGGCAGCCTTCAGTTACGATTTATCAGTTTACTGTAAAGTGTTTGATAAACATTGTATAAAGCATTAATTCTAACAGTACCTTTCTTAGCGAATTGAATATGTCGAAATTGACTATCTCGCCAGCTAAGCGCGATCATTTGGAGTTAGAGAATACAGTATCACAAAAATGTAGAAAGATATTTTTAGCCCTTTAATTCTGCAACCCGGTGTTATCCCGAAATTGGTGTACGAAAGTATGTCAGGATCTATCAAAGTTCTTCTTGAATTTTTGACAGGACTTCTTTTACCTGTGAGGTCTCAAGGTCCAGATTCTTGTTCTTCTGTATGCCATAATCTGTCAGAAGGATGTGGCTATCAACATTAATACTGCCTGTTCCCTGATAACCTTTGCACAGTTGACCGGACAGCCATCAATTACTATGATTCGTTCACACCCTTCAGCAATCTCAGCAATCCGGACCTTCGGCCACCAATGCCTGCCGTGCACATCATATTGCCGACACCCTTTTTATGCAGTTCTACAGCAAGAGCATTACTCAGCTGTCCTACATTAGATGCACATTCACAGGGAAATATGCCTATGCTATCAGACCCGCATGAACATTTTTACTTTTTCAGCCATGATTAGCATCTTCTTTCAGGATATCCATTTTTTGACGCTATCGACAGTCGGGACCTTGCCTGCAATCTTCACATCGCCATCCACAACGACACCCGGAGTCAGCATCACACCATAGGAGAGGATCGTATCCATGTCTTCCACTTTCACAATCTCAGCATCGGTGCCGGTTTCAGCTACCGCCTGTCCGACTATCTCCTTTGTCTTCTTGCACTTAGCACAACCAGAACCCAGAATTTCTATTTTCATACTTACACCTCTTATTTAAGTTAGATTATATCTTGATCAATGTTTGATTAATACCTTGTATAGTATATTCGTCATTTCAACAGATGGTAGCTTTATTATTCACATGTATGCTGAGCTATCAGTATCCCCTCTTTAAGGATCCAATGTTTCAAATAATGTTGAAACTGTATATATAATTTGTGGTTTCAAATGTTTTTGAAATACTAAACCATTTAAACCTCTAAAACAAATCAGGACATATGTCGTTCAAATCTATAGGAAAAGTGATCAATTTTGCAGATGAAGAGACAATGGAACTGCTTTCATTGTGGAAGGAAGCAGTCAGTGAGATAGAGCTTGATAAGCATGTTCAGGCATCATCATACATATTTGAAGAATATACACATTATATCGTAGTCCATGATCCTCTGGACATGGAATTTTCACAGAAAAGGGATGAGTGGAACAAAAGATTTTCCAGGGAAATCGGAGTTTCCGTTGTCAAACTTGTGAAACATACTAGCAACAAGCTATATTTCAAGGGTCTGCTTGCCACAAACAACTCAGCAGTCTACGGGATAGCCCCATACACAGAGTTTGATCATCCGGAAGCAAGTTTTCCAATTCAGGGAATGGATAAGCTCAAAAGAACAGTCTTTTCCGAAGTCATACCACTCATCAGGGGAAGTAATATCCTTGATGTTGGATGCGGCCTCGGGGCCGCAAGCATGGAAATAGCAAAGCAACATCCTTCAGCCAGTGTCCTCGGAATCGACATCCAGAAGGGAATGATAAGGCAGTGCCGTTTGAATGCAGATATCTATAATATAGATAATGTCCGGTTCGAAGCCACCAGTGTTTACAAACTACCTTACGAAAGCAATAAATTTGATACTGTGACATGCTTTTTCATGTTGCATCACCTGGATGATATTCCCAGAGCCCTTGAAGAGATCAAAAGAGTACTTGCAGACGGAGGAAAGGTACTTGCAGCCGAACCTCTGGACCACCATCATGGCACAAAGAGAGAAGGAAGCGACTGGATAAAACTCTTTGAAGAAGCCGGGTTTTCTGCAGATTCCATTAACATCAGCAAGGCTGCCTTTATTGAAGCAAAAGTCGCAAAATAGGCAAGAGGAAAAATCGGGTGCTTCTGCGCCCGATAATCTAAAGCCTGCGTGCACACACGGGACAAAGAGGTAAACTGCGTACATTTTAGCAGAAAAAAAACCAGAATCGAAAGGTTAAAGTATGCCCCTTGCTAACCAATAACATTCTTATTTTTCAGGAGATAAAAAAATGTTAGGTATAGATGACCCACAAATTTGGATTGCATATGTATTATGTTTCCTGAGTGCAATCGGGTGTATAATATATGGCGCAATCAAATGGAATGACGGACAGGATGAGGAGGCTTGCTGATGGCGGTAGATACATCAATACTTGGTATTGCTGTGCTCATTTACATGATAATAGTATTCTATCTGGGATGGCTGGGATATAAACAGACCAAAGACACAGATGACTATATGCTGGCAGGTCGCAAGATAAACCCCCTTGTCCTGGCACTGTCCTACGGCGCAGCATTCATAAGCACCTCTGCTATCATAGGCTTTGGAGGGTATGCCGGAGCGTTCGGTATGGGTGTACTATGGCTTGTTTTTATGAACATCTTTGTAGGCATATTCATAGCATTCGTGCTTTTCGGTTCAAGGACCAGGCGTATGGGAGTTAACCTTGGAGCAGTTACCTTCCCGGAACTTATCGGAAGAAGGTTCCAGTCCCGTTTCATCCAGGGCTTTTCCGGTGCACTTATCACAGTTTTCATGCCTCTGTATGCAGGGAGTGTGCTCATCGGAGGAGCACGTTTCATGGAAACAGCCCTTAATATCCAATATAACAATGCAGTACTCATTCTTGCAATTATAGTAGCAGCTTACGTTATAACAGGCGGACTTATCGCAGTTATGTATACCGATGCCCTCCAGGGAGGGCTTATGTTCATCGGGATGATCATTCTTTTCGTTCTCACATATTCAAGACTTGGAGGAGTGGTGGAAGCACACCAGTCACTTACAAGCATGGCCTATCTCGTACCTGAGAACCTGGCAGCCATCGGTCATACCGGATGGACCTCAATGCCCGAATTCGGATCGGACATCTGGTGGACACTGGTGTCTACGATCATACTTGGAGTCGGCATAGGCGTGCTTGCACAACCCCAGCTTGCAGTCAGGTTCATGACTGTGAGGAACACACGCTCGCTCAAAAGGGCTGTGCTCTCAGGAGGACCTTTCATATTCATGATGGCAGGGGTCGCCTACATCGTGGGTGCACTTTCAAACGTCTATTTCCTTGATACCAGAGGAATGATCTCACTGGATGCTGCAGGCGGGAATATCGACCTTATCATACCGGAATATATCAATAGTGCAATGCCTGACTACTTTGTGGTTTTCTTCCTTCTGACATTGCTCGCAGCAGCCATGTCAACACTGAGCTCCCAGTTCCATACTATGGGAACAGCCATTGGGCATGATTTCTACAGGGAGTTCGTGATGAAAGGAAAGACCACCAAAACAATAAGCATAACAAGAGTAGGAATTGCAATAACGATTCTGATAAGTGTTGTGCTCGCATATATACTCCCGATAGGAATAATCGCAAGGGCAACAGCGATATTCTTTGGACTCTGCGCTGCAGCTTTTTTGCCAATGTACACAGGAGCACTCTTCTGGAAACGCATGAACAGATCAGGAGCAACGGCAAGTCTGCTAGTAGGAACTTTCGGCAGTATTTTCTGGCTCACTTTTGTACATGCCAAAGAAGCAAGCGCACTGGGCATTAGCAGAGCCTTGTTCGGCGTGGACACAATACTTACAGGCACATGGACATTAGTGGATCCGATACTCGTAGCCACGCCTCTTGCCATAATTACTGCGATAGTCGTAAGCCTGGCAACAAAGCCGGATTCGCAGGAACATATTGAGATGTGCTTTCAAAAATAACTTTACCGGCAGGCAACTGCCTTTTAACCTTTTTTAAATAGCATCTCTGTTATTTCGGCCCGTCTCATAGTGGTTATATCAAATGCTGTTTCCATAGATTTAAATAGTGGTGCGTGATAACACATAACACAGAGAAAACATCATGATTTAATATTAATAAAAAGGAGATGAAAAATGCTTGGAATCGATGACCCCCAGATATGGGTAGCTTACATCCTTTGTTTTTTAAGTGCGATCGGATGCATAATATATGGCGCATTGAAATGGAATGATGGACAGGACGAGGAGATCTGCAGCACAGTAAGAGCATCTGGCAGATCGGATGAAGAGGTTTACTGATGCCAGTAAGCACACCTGTTCTCGGAATTATCGTACTGATCTACTTAATGGTCATTTTCTATTTAGGATGGCTTGGATACAAGAAAACGAAAATGACCGAGGACTACATGGTTGCAGGCAGGAAGATCCACCCCTATATCCTGGCTGTTTCATACGGAGCTACGTTTATAAGCACATCTGCAATAATAGGATTTGGTGGTGCCGCAGGTGCCCTTGGTATGGGCTTGCTCTGGCTGGCCTTTATGAATATCGTGGTAGGCATATTCATAGCGTTTGTGATATTCGGCAAGAGTACCCGCCGGATGGGTTTGAAGCTGAATGCGGTCACATTCCCGGAACTGCTTGGCAAAAGATACCAGTCCCGTTTCATACAGGGGTTCTCCGGGGCTCTCATAGGCATATTCATGCCCCTTTACGCAGGTATTGTTCTGATCGGCGGTGCAAGGTTCGTTGAAGCGACACTTAATATAAATTACGATGTTGCCGTACTTATTCTTACTATTATTGTTGCTGCCTATGTTATAACAGGCGGACTTATTGCAGTTATGTATACCGATGCCTTGCAGGGAAGTCTTATGTTCATCGGGATGGCATTCCTTATCGTCTTCACCTATATCGAGCTGGGCGGTATCAATGCTGCACATACGGCACTTACGGCAATGAACGGCATGGTTCCGGAAAGTCTTGCTGCCGGAGGCCACCTCGGATGGGCATCTATGCCTGCTTTAGGATCACCTATCTGGTGGACCCTTGTATCAACACTTGTACTTGGAGTGGGGATCGGAGTACTTGCACAGCCCCAGCTTGCAGTCAGGTTCATGACAGTCAAGAACGATAAAGCTCTCAACAGGGCCGTACTTGTTGGAGGACCCTTTATCCTTATGATGACGGGCGTGGCTTTCACAGTCGGTGCACTTTCCAATGTTTACTTCTTCGACAATCTGGGACAGATATCTGTTGCAGTTGCAGGCGGGAATACAGACCTGATAATGCCTCAATACATCAATAGTGCTATGCCGGGTATCTTTGTCGTTCTGTTCATGCTTACCTTGCTTGCTGCAGCGATGTCGACACTGAGCTCCCAGTTCCATACTATGGGAACGGCTATAGGACATGATTTCTATCGTGAATTCATTAAAAAGGGAGAGCTCGGGCAGACAATAAATGTCACCAGGATCTCCATAGCCCTTACCATCCTTGCAAGTGTCGTGCTTGCATATGCCCTGCCACCCAGCATAATTGCAACTGCCACGGCAATATTCTTCGGGCTCTGCGCTGCTGCATTCCTGCCGATGTACACAGGAGCACTTTTCTGGAAGCGTATGACAAGAGAAGGCGCTATCGCCAGCTTACTGGTAGGAACATTCGCCAGCCTGTTCTGGCTCGGGTTCGTGCATGCAAAAGAAGCGGTACCTCTTGGTATCAGTCAGGCGCTCTTCGGAAAAGCTACACTGCTCACCGGCACATGGACAGTAGTGGACCCGATACTCGTAGCCACACCCCTGGCCATAATTACTGCTATAGTCGTGAGCCTGGCAACAAAGCCAATACCAGTTGAACACCTTGAGAAGTGCTTTGAAAGAGAGATCAAGAATTAATGGGCATAAAAACCCATTGTCTTTTTTAATTTTATATATATTTATTTAGAATTTGTTATACACTAAAATAGATAAAATCGCTGGAATTGAACTATGGAACAATTTAAAAAAGCGAATTTTGAGGAAGGCAAAAGTCATATGACGAGAACTAGAGGGGATATATGTTTTCTATAATTATAATCGACTTTTGCCTAAGGTACTTTCGACATGATGAAATATAAACCTAACCATAGGACCTCCGAATAGGGAAAGTCAGTTACGTATTTTCATACCTGAAGAATGATACTTTCATTTACATCCATTAGAACAACGTCGGTATCTGATACCTTTTTCACACAGGATACGAAAATATGAGGATCCTGTTTTATTCTTTCATAGGTGTTATAGTGCATGGGAATTGCTATTTTTGGCTGCAACATCCTCACCGCAAGTGCGGCATCTCTGGCATCCATTGTATAGCGTCCTCCTATAGGAACTATTGCGACATCGGGACTGTAAAGTTCAGATATCAGTCCAATGTCCCTGAAAAGACCTGTATCTCCCGCATGGTATATGGAAACATTTCCGGCACGGATGACAAAACCTGCTGCTTTTCCCCCGTCAATGGTCCGACCAGATTCATCTATGGAAGAAGAATGGCATGCATCCGTCATGGTAACATCAAAACCACCTATATTTATCCTACCTCCTATATTCATCCCTTCGGTAAGTACGTCCTTTGAGCGCAGGTACTGGGAAAGTTCATGAATGCATACGACTTTGCAACCTGTCCTCCTTGCAATCTCCACAGTATCTCCCAGGTGATCACGGTGACCATGAGTCACGGCAATAACATCAGGTTCAAGCTCGGAAACTGAAACTGTTGCTGCAGGATTACCAGTTATGAAAGGGTCAATAAGAATCTTTTTCTTATACATTATTTCAAAACAGGAGTGTCCAAGCCATGTAAGTCGTACTTTATTCATATGCACAGAGTAGCTTTTTAGAAATAATAATTTTGTGTCAGAATGATTATATCCTTGTAGTAAAATATACAAATTGTATTTATGGAAATCGGAATTGTTATCCACGGACCGGATATTGTGGATTCCGGTATGGCATGTGATATTATTAAGATATTACAGGGTTTTGGAAGAACGGATTCCAGAATAGCAGGCGCCATCGGCAAGACTGCAGTACTTGATGCCCATCTGGAAAAATACATAAATATAAGTTCCTCGCTTAAACCGAGTGAATGCATTGAAGAATTTTTCCTTACAAAGGATGCCGTTGTTTTACTGAACCAGGGAAAAAATGTTGAAAATGGCCGGATATTTGGCAATATAGTAGTTTCTAATATCAAGGACAGGAATAAGAAACCACTCATCCAGATCGAAAGTCCTTCAAAACCCGGTGGAGAGGTCATTCCATGGAACATTTGTTCGGTTGCTCTTGCAACTCAACTATCACAATTGCTTGGGACTTACCTGTCAGATGTCCCGCATGTTGTCATACCCATCCGGACAGAAGACCATGGCCGCAGGATAATCAGAAAGGTCCATGGAGTGCATCCGGGGGAGAAGATATTCATTAATGGTATTATTGTAGGCCAGGCAATATCAGAAGACATAAATATCGTCACAGAAGACGGGTTCATTACAGAAATCAAAGGGGCTCAGGTCAAAGAACATGGACTTGAAAAGCTTCATGGTTATGAGAAAAGAGGATCGATCGATATCACAAGATGCTGGATAAAAAGTGGCCCCTTGCGAGGCAATGGGTTTTTAGCCCGCAGGCATATTCCGGTTTTAGCCGGGCTAAGTGATTCGAGTACGATAAGCATGGAGCATATAGAAGTACTGCCTGCCATGATAAAGGCAGTGATCATCGATCATGAAGCTGAAAGAACATTTGAGCTTGCGGATAATGCACAGGTGGCGATTACTATTGGAGATGATACCACCGAGATAGCTGGGGATATTCTTTTCAGACTGGAAATACCGATCATAGGGATAACCGACGGAGACCTCGATGGTTTTTCCCACAGGAAACATATTCACCCGGGTTCTGTGATATTCAGGGTCAGTGATGGGCATGATGATATTATCGGCAGGAAGATCAGGTTGGAAATATTCAGGGGATATAAGACTGGTTCTTTTAATTCTATTATTGAATTAAAGGAGAAAGTAAGACTACTTGCCAACAGACACATAAAATTCAGTAGAAATTATTAATTTTTTTTCACTTTAAATATGAGCATATATAACTTTAAATATAATAATTACATATTATGTAGTAGAGCTCTATTATGAGCAAGATATAATAAGGGGTTATTATGAAAGACTATGAAGTCAAAATACTGGATGACACAGACTATAAGTTCATTGAAGCTTTGAAAAGTCTGGGAATGTCAAGAAACGTCGCAACAACACTCACTTATCTCTCGAATGTCCCGGAGGCATCCTCACAGGAAATTGAGATGAGTACCGGCCTCAGACAACCGGAAGTGAGTGTGGCTATGAGACAGATGCGTGAAAGGAACTGGATAGATATCCACAACAAGAAAGCAATTGGAAAAGGTAGGCCTACTAAGATCTACAAGCTCTCAGCACCTGTTGAAGATATCATCAAACACTATGAGCGTAAGATCATAGAAGATACGAAAACAACAATGGATGCTATTACTAAACTGAAGGACATTACTCGTAGAATGTGATTTCTTTAATTGTGCCCGGTAATATTTAACCCTGAGATGCTATGCACATTATGGTTAAGTTGCCGGACACGGCCATTCCATCAAATGGAACGGCCTGCCCTTCTTTTAAAATAAGAACTGTTTCCTGATTTATATCAAGGATTTCCAGTACTTTTTCATATGTAGTGCCTTCCGAAACTTCCAACTTTTTGCCGGAGACATCGGAATTGAGTACTTCAATGTTCAATCGTATTTTCAATCTGCGGCTTCACCACCTTCAGATACTAGGTCATTGAGGTTTTCATGTAGCAGTTTTTCTTCAAGTTCTACATTTTTCTTTTCACCTTTACGTTCATAACCTCTTTTCTGGAACTTTGACATACTAAAGCACCTCAAATAACATGTGCTTCAATAGGCTTTAATCTTTTCGGAACCGGAAAGCAAATGTGAGATTTCCTGAATGTCATGTGGTTAGCTTAAGTTAAACAGGACAGTTCTTTCAAAATATCAGTAACTCACCAGTATGTTAATATTATATAAGGAGTGAATTTAACAGGAAAAATATCAGCTGAGCCATATATATGAACAATGGAAGAAAAATTCAGCTATCCGGAGATTTCCTGAAAACACTTGAAGGTAGAAATTCTCTTTTCCTGTATGGAAAAACAAAAATAACCGGGAATGTAAGTGATCTGATCATACATCACTGTAACTTTTTTGCAGGGGCAATTATTCATATGCACCTGGATAAGTCCTCTGGTATTCCAACTGAATTGATGGACCGACAGATAATACAACTTCCAGTTTCAAAGAATCTGACAAGCACAATGATAAAACTGGAAAGACTTGTTTCAGACAAAGTTCACCTGATAATTCTTGACAGTTTAGAAGAACTGGCACTGGAGGTTGGTATGAAACCGTGTTCCAGGTTCCTTTCAGTACTCTTCAGGAAAAGCAGGGAACAGAACAGGACCGTTCTATCTTTTTATAGAGAAGATACCATTGATGCCAACTCAGCACAATATATCACCAGATCGTTCGATAATATTTTCCGAACTGATGGGAACAATATATTCAAACAGGGCAGTGATGTCAGGACATGTGATACGTTGCCGGATAATAAGAAATCCACAGACCCGCATATTAGCACAGAGATGGAAAAGATAAGAGATATATTCAGGCTGACGCCTGAAGAGCAGAAAGAACTGGATAAAATTGTAGGTGACAGGATCAGGGAGTTCAGTATTTCCTGAGAACATACAAATGTAAAATCAAACTAGAGAGATGTCTGCTCAGATATCATACGAACTTTTCAGCAATGGTCTTCAACTGTAAACAGTAGTCACATTCCGGGTCTTCCTCCATGACGAGCTTCCTTGACCAGGCACGTGCAACGTAATCATCAAAGGTCATCGACCCCAGCAGATATGTGCCAAGTTTATTGCTGAAATCTTTAATTACTTCTTCTATCTCCTTTTGTTTATCCCTGGGCGTCCTGTTGAAGAGCAGGTTCGCCTTGGTGCCCAGCTTGTCTGCCATATTGGAAAGGATGTAGGTTCCCCTTATGTCCTGTACATCGATCGTACAGATAATCGTAGCCTTGTCAGCAAGGTTCATAGTCAGCAGACTGGAGCGATTTATGCCCGGACTGCAATCAAAAATTAAATGCTCGATCAGAAGGTCCCTTTGCAGGGCATTGATGAGCTCGGACATCTTTTCCCTGGCTTCTGCCGGTGTATCGAACAGTGAAGAGATATCTTCCTCACACGCCCTTGTGGGTACGATGTAGAGCTCAAGTCCATCGCCATCATATTCATAGATGATGTCTTCTGCCCTGCACCTGCCCTGCAGGAAATCTATAAGTGTCATATCATATTTGATATTGAAGAGCGAATGAATGCCAGGACCATTCACGTCAGTGTCAACAATACATACCTTCCCACCTCTCTTCGCAAGCAAGACTCCCAGGTTTCCGACAAAAGTAGTCTTCCCCGTACCCCCTTTATATGAATGGAAACTTAATAGCATATCCTTCACCCCAGTAACTGATCCAGCTTATCTTCTACTTCCTCGACTGCCGACCAATGATTATCCTTATCTTGCGTGGCCTTTTTCTTCATAGAATAATATATTTTTTTACCTTTTCTATCCCTCTCAAGCCAGCCACCCCTATATAGTTCATTGAGATACTTGTTTTCGATGGACCTGTGCCTCCCGGTAACAAGACTCACTTCATCAGCAGTACAGGACTCTAATTTTGAAACAGCAAACAACGACTTTCGGATGGAGTCAGGAACAGTAAGAAAAACTGCCATTTTATCTTCGATCGGCGGAGAAGAGTATGTTTCAAGCTTAGATAGACGTGATTCCATTATTTTTAAACGCCTGTCAATATCATACAGATACTCCAGAATATCAGTATTATTTTGTGGATCAGACATGGTTATCAACATAATAAAGTGATGTATCTACTCTTTATCAAATTTAATAGATGTGATAATATATAAGTCTACTTAGTTTTTTTTATATACGGATCACATAGTCCATATGAATATCCGATTGGAGTTAAAAACAATATCTGAATTTTTCTGCAGTTCGATAAATATATAAATAAGCACAGCATACCCATGACGGGAGATTGATATGAGAAGTTCATCTTTTATAAAAGGCCTGGATGAGATTCTCTGCGGAGGGTTTATTCATCCATCTGCGATCCTTGTTGCAGGAAGCACAGGTTCCGGCAAGACCAACATCTGTCTTCAGTCACTGTTCGAAGCCGCAAAACATGGAGAGAACTGTGTCTACATATCACTACTTTCCGAATCCGAAATAAAGATCACACGCTTTCTTTCATCCTTTGATTTCTTTTCAGAGGACGTCCTTGATTCAGGAAAGCTCCGGATCTGTCCTATCAGCGCAGATACCATTTCCAAAGGTGATTTCTCAATATTTGAATACATAAATGAACATGTGCTTGATACTTCACTCTCCAGGGTTGTCATTGACCCTATAACGATCCTTGCTGAAATAGACAGCACCTTCGAAGAGAGACAGTTCAGAGGCTGTGAGCTTAGAACTTTCATTCATAATCTTTTTTATGAGTTTGAGGAGAGGGGTATCTTACTGATGGTTACTGGAGAGATCCCTGAAGAAGAAGTTGCTTCCAGTACCTGGTCATATATGGTTGATACGGTCCTCGAACTAAAAAGGATAAAACAAGGGAAGAATGTCCACCGACATCTCGAAGTGATCAAGACCAGAGGGAGCGATTTTGTTCCAGGGGAACATGCATTCCTTATTACTTCCAGCGGGATGAACCTGATACGGGAATGTTAAGAATTACTTACAAAACTTTTTAAAAAGAGATTCATTTCGTTTAAAAGGTTCCCATCAAGCAAATGACTTGAATTCATGAGAAGGGTCTCAAATCTGATAATATCTTTTTTACTTATTGCTTTGCCCATGTTAGACATGAACATAAGGGATTCGTAGGAATCAATTAGCTCGGGCATTACCATCCGCGGATAATTTCCTGCGATAATCTTCAGAAGAACTCTTGCCTTGGGATATGAAAGAAGCAGGTAGTTCTTATAGCGTGATGAGACAGTACAATCATTGCCACTGACCTTTTCAAACATAAGTTTCTCTTTGAAGAAGCGGGCCGCATCAGCATTATCTGGCATCGTTATGATATTTGACCTCAGGCATTCCACGGCAATTGCAAAAAGCAGTCGGCCTATTCCAATGTGTCTGAAGGAGGGATGAACCTCTATACTTCGAAGTAAATAGACAGAATGCCTGACAACACTTTTCTTTCCTTTGTGCACCCTTTCAACATCATCTGCAATCTTTTCGAAGCGTGCAAAACCTAAAAGCCTGTCCCGGTCATCCGTGGCAGCAAAGAGAGCATGCCCCGAGCTCACGGACCTCTTAAGCAGAAATTCATAAGGCATGCCGAATTTTTTATGAAAATAATTGAAACCTGATAAGTTGGCCCGCCCGACTTCAATAATAAAGTTATCCACTGCGGACTCTGACCCTATCAATCCGTAAGAGATACTCCCGGCCCTGTGCAATACAGACATATCATCAATCGACATTTCAATTCCATTTTTTTCAGACATTTATCATTTCTTTCAAGGTTAAATACGTATACCTGCCTTTCTTAAAAGATGTAAGGAGTTGTGCCTGCTCCATACGTTCTGCAATCGAAGAAAGTTCATCGGAACCGATTGTACAGCCCCTCGAATTTATCTGATTCTCAAGCTGTTTCAGGGTTACCGGACCAAAGCTGGTCAGTTCCCCGATAATCAATTCCTCATAACTGCCAGTGGCTATTTCCAGATTAGCATCCTCTGTGATCTCTCCGGCTATTGAGACGTCATGTGCCTTTGAATCAGGATTCTTTAAATTTTCCACCTGTTCACGCAATTGTACAACCTCGGCCTGAATGCTGTTCAGCATTTCGATACTTACCATTGTTTGTTGCTGCTCCTGTATTGATACAAGTGACCCCTTTATTTCTTCCTTGTATGCATCGAAAGAATTACATATCTGAAGAACCTCCGAGCGGTCTATTTTTGACTCAAGCCACCCTTCAAAACAGGATATATCCATACCCATGGCTGTTTCCGCAGCATGCAAACTACCGTGTTCACCTGTTCTGTCAGAGGAGAGGGCCGATGCCAGAGTATTGTTCAGTTTCTTTAATGCCTTTGTATGAAGATTAATAGCTTTTGCAATATCTTGTATCTGATCATTTATCTCATCGATATTCGTGGAATTCGACTTTATGTCATCCAGCTGGGTGTTCTGCAATTCAGCTATGAACTTTACATTCTCGGTCAGATCGGTAAGTTCACTCGTAGCTTTATTGATCTCTGACCAGATGCAGTCAATTGACCTTTCATGAGACACCACCTTCTCAACAGTATATTCACGGCTTCCTGTCTCTACAAAGGACCGGAAATCCTGTGAACTGTAATTCGGGACATGTTGCAACAGCAATTTAAATAATTCTACATATGTCTCATGAATCTGTTTTACGGAAACAAGCTTTGAGGAGGTTGCATCTGAAAGGCCTTTCACCCGGAAGATGCCATTTTCAAAATTGAAAAAATCTACACCCGCACTGAAATTACGCACTTTGTCCCTGGCATTCTCAACTATATCTGTTGATTCCCGGTCTCCGAAGATATTCAGCATTGCATTATACAGGTCGTTGAGGGTCTTTGCATAGGTGATCTCAAGCACGTCAGGAGGAACTTTTGCAGCATCAAGTACTTCGGCATTGATAGAATCCTCTGCTTTGACAACTCTTCTAAGACGTTTGGAAAATACATCAAAATCTCTTCGCAGCTGCTTGAATTCGCTTAAACCAGACCTTGCAGACAGTTCACCTTTGATGGAGGATATGTCCTCAGACTGTTCATCCAGATCTACATTCACTTTTTCATGAAGCTCTGCAAACTTAGCCTCTAATTCAAGATATTTCTCTTCCAGCCCGGAAAAGTATATGTCATGTATAGATAAGCGTAAATCCTGAGAGCCATCCATTGTTTCACAATCACCTGTGGTCTCATTTCCAGTCCCATCAGGAACAGGAATGCATTCCCTGACATCGTCATCTACTTCCGGTCCTGGTACTTCCTCCGGAATAATAATATCATTTTCATTGTTCACCATGACACCTCATACAAATGACTCCAGTTTGTGTTTAATGTCAGGCATCCATTCAGCTTCACACATATCAGCAACATAATCGCCGTGAAGCGGACGTATCTGATCTCTGATGATCATCTCGACAAGTAAAGGCCACAGGTCTTTTGTCATCCACTTGGGAGATGAGGCTATTTCATTGAATGCCATTGCAAGCACCTGTTCTACCTCACCCCTGCCCATTACACCTGTTATCTTCTCCTTGATATCGGCAAGTATTTGCATGTTCTTTTTATACTCGGATGACTGGGTATACATTTCATTGAACACGATCTTTGAAAGCTCCCGTAGTTCAGAGGCGACCTCCTCTGAATAACTTGAGAGCTGGTCACCAGTCATGGGTCGCTGCTCGAATATATGCTGTATCACCTGTCTTGAAACCTCGATCTTGCCCATATCTTCCGAAAGGTCGGCCTTTCCAGTGAAAAGAGATATCAAAAGAGCTCCTTTGCCTACTGAAGAGAATATAACCGTTCCGAAATCATATTCAATGACGGATTGACGCAGACCCATTGCAAGCTGCTGGCTCACGTGGAGCAGGTTGTGACTGATCAGGTTCGTCAGTTCAAATATCTTCGGCCCTATGCTATCAGGAATATATGAAGCATATATCCTGCCATCGGCACCTGCAAATAGTAATACATCGACCTCACTGTCCTTGTAGGTCCTCTTTAACTGTGAGACCAGGGCAAACTTCAGAAGAGATACATCTTCCAGATCATCCTTTGTCTTTTTGGCCACCAGGTTCACCGTACCTTAATTAACTACTTATTGTATCATTTCTTCCAGTTCACGCAGATCATCTATCTCTATCAGACCTTCTTCTTCAGCATCCGCATTCTTTTCTTCAGGGATGTCCTCCGTAATTTCAGCGGATCCGTTTGCAGACAGCTCACCAATGTCAAGTTGTACATCCGAAGGCATGCTCTCTTCTTTTCTCCGGGCTATCTCCTCCCGTGTGAGTGCATCAGTAAATCCCTGAGATTCAAAGAATATCTGCAGTGTCTCTTTCGGCGAGAACGGATATGACCAGTTTTCCTTTACATATGCCAGGCGCTCAAGTACCGTCTCATTGGCTCCGAGATCAGCGGCGGTCCTGATAGCCTGGTCGAACAGGTCATCATACTTGCGCATATCCTCTGCGGATATCAGTGGAGTGGTCCTTACAACAACTCCTATGCCACGCACAAATATATATGGATATACTTCCTCACCGTGTCTTGTGGCACGCATCTTCACAATCTCAAGCGCCCTGTTAAAAGCACCGCCTATGGGACGGTATGTAAGATGCACCGCGCCGTCTGACATGTATATGGGTATAAGAACATCCTCGCCAATGGTTTCACCGGGTGCTGCGTGTTCCTCTGTCGTGATAAGAACAGGACCCAGCTGTTTCATTGTATAGAACAGCTTAGTAATGATCTCACGCTGTTCCTGCTTATCATTCACCGACCATATAAGAGGCGTAAGAGGATCGATGACAACACGCGTCTTAACAGAGTAGTTCTTATTTGCCTCCACAAGTGCCGGTAACTGTTCATCGACAAGTTTTACGAAATCCTTCCCTTTGGAATGAAAGAAGAACAGTTCTTTCTCGTAGTACTTGTCAAGATTGAAACCAAGCATCCTTGCCTCCCGCATGATCTGCTCAGGTGGTTCTTCCATACTGATGTACAGGGCATTCTCGCCATGTTCCAGTCCATATGTGAGATACTGCATGGCAAATGTAGATTTTCCAGTACCGCTTGAACCCACTACAAGCAGTGTGGTATTATCACGGACACCTCCTTCGATAACCCGGTCCAGGCCTGAGATACCAGTTGGAATTCTTACTTCCTTATTCATTCCAGTCCCTCCAGATCCGTTGCCTCAGCGTCGAATTCCACCATATCTCCTTTATCGATCGCCAGGATAAGGGATTCATTACTGTCAAATGGAAAACTTTTCTCGATATAGATAGATTCTATTGCAGAACCCATAACTAACATGCGATCACTTATGTCAACCCATCCTGCATCCGTTTTTTGGAGTACGGTATTAAGTAGTACGTTGTCACTATCATGATCTATTCTCACACAAATTCCCCTGTAATGTGAAGTTCGTGTAATTACACGAACATGCACTCCGGTGAAATCTAATAAATGATCGTCATTTGGATCTTTTCTGATACCTGGCATTTTTGAGCCTCTTAATTTTTCTTCATTTTAGCCATAAGTTCGGCAAAACTATCCACTTTTTTCGATTCTTCCTGTAACTTCGGGTTTTCCCCGGTTGCCACTTTTTCCGGAGGATGGGGTGTTGCTGCTGAAGAGCCCTGCACCTTCTGTGCCATTTCACCGAAAGCTGCCCCGAAAGTACTATGCTGTGCGGCAACAGCAGCAAGCTCTTCTTCTGTCTTCCAGGGGGGATCGAATACCTTTTCCCGGACATTCATATTTCCTGCAAACTGCATGTAGGCATTCCCGATCTCAGAAAGTTTACCGTTATCCAGCAATTTGTACACTGTCAATGCTTTCACTCTTTCAATGAGCTCATTCTGGTCCACTGGTGGCCTGATACCCGAAAGGATCATCTTATCCTGCTCATCCAGCATTATCTGATAGGCTGATATGGGCTGCAAAGCTACTTTGAACTTGCATACAGGATCACCGTTTTTTATACACTCGGTCTCTTCCACGGAGCATTCTAGCTCCAGCTCCTCCGTAAAGAACCTGTGCAGTGCATCGGTGGTGGCCACACATACTTTCTGGTTGTTCAAGGCGGGATAGCAATTACAGATCGGATTGTTCGGGACCGCAAAGATGTAATTCATCGGAGCATACGAGATTAGCTGTATTGACCCAAGCCCGATCTCATTAAACAGTTTCATGTGGAACTTGTAAAGCGAATTTAACCTGATAGCATCGATGGTAAAGCATTTCAGGAATTTGCGTGTCTCGTTCCAGGGAACTTTTGCCTTGGGGAATCTATCACTTATATTTTGCTGGACTTTGAGAAGTGTACCAAAGGCGCCCATTGACTGTGCAAAACTGCCTTCGGACATAGCTGGCGGACTGCCGGCAGAATCGGTCATAAAAGGAGGCAATCCGGGAGGCATATTGCTCATAACTGCCCCTCCCCGGACAAGATCAATTCAAAAAGATGCATTTTACATCAGCTCCTGTATTTGTTTCTGCCCTTGTTCAGTCAGAGTTCCGGAATTATCACATAGACCCTGGTCCCTCAGGCTCTTAAAACTTTCAGCCAGTGTCTGGCTATCGGCCCCGGTGAAAAAAGCCAGCTTCTGCATATCATTGACACCTGTGTATAACATATATAGTAATTTTTTATCGATGTCCGAAAGCGACTGCTTTTTCGGTGGAGTGCCGCACATTGGCTGCAGATAAGCCTTCAGAGTACTTACTACCGCTTCATTACCTGCCAGCAACGCTACAGAAGATGCACTCGCACCCTGGACAACATTGGAGGGCTGGAGATAATCTATGATGAGGACATGTGTAGTACCTATTGATTTTTGTGTCTTCATACGGATCGAGTCCGTAACCTCCCTGCCTACCATGGTAATGTTCGGCAGAGGTATGGTAACCCATCCGCCACCTTCGGAGAACCACAGATTGAGATTTGTAAGGTAAAGAACACCTTTTTCCCAGTTATCCGAATACAGGGAATTACCCATCATTACTGCTTTGAAAATATAAGTCAGATCTACTTTTGCTATACCCTGCTCTTGAGCCATACGGAAGAACCCCGTTAAAATTAATTATATATCTTATATTATAATTATAACAAATATTGTATTGGCAGTATTAATAGCCTTCTATTGAAAACAGGAATAAATCTGATTCCCGGAGATATACTTGATTGTGCCAACCTGATCAACTCTATTAATCTATTCCTGCCAATAGAAAATATGATCTTATTTTTCTTCTCAGGGAGATGTGGCCTTTTAGCTAAGCAATTTATTTGCTTTTTCAGCACGAAAAAGCCGGAAATACTTCTTTTAAGTAAAGAAAATTTTGGCTCTGTAGAAAACCTATTTCCTACTTAATTTAGTCCGTAATCATTTAAAAAGGATAAAACCCCAAAGTGTTAACTTGCTAGCGAAAACACAAAGGGGATGTTTAGTGTTTTGTCTAATAAGTACTTAAACTTTGTTGATGCAGCGCTAGCTGCATCAGGAAACTCACATT
>NZ_PGGK01000016.1 GCF_004745425.1 Methanolobus halotolerans
CTGGCGGCCATAGCGGCAGGGCAATTCCTGTACCCATCCCGAACACAGAAGATAAGCCTGCCCGCGTTCCATACTGTACTGAAGTGCGAGAGCCTTCGGGAACTACGGATCGCTGCTGGCTCACTTACTATTACTTATTACTACTTTTCTGGTTGTTATATGCATGCTGACAGCTTTGTTGTTGATAAGGTTCTATATTCTGTTTTAGTAATTCATAGATTTCTCTAAATCATGCATCATATTTATCTCTATAAGTCTCCGGAATTAATATCCAAAACAGAGCTCTGCATTTGTATTTTTCAAATTATATAGTCAAAAGCATCTTTATAGTATTAAATACGTTCACTCTTTGTTTCTCTCTCGTTCGAAAGTAATGGGGTCAACCGACCCTTGTTACTTTTTCGTGAAAATGGTTGTGTACCTTTGTTAATAGGTCCGTATAATTATTGGGTTAATTATGGAGAGAAAAAATAACTTTTGTTTATAATGCTGACAGCGATATATTTGATTTTTTCGTTATGAAATCGACAGGGCAAACAGCAGAAATGATCGCCTCACTGTACAGGAGAGCTTGGATATCTTTTGTAGTCGCTTTCCTGCAATAACCATACACTTCTGGATATATAATGTCCAGTGAATTGACTATGGTTATTTATTTATGTTTTTTATATCCCCTCTTTTATAATCATAGGACTTTAAGCCATCCTTTTATCATTATTACGGAATTACCACGGGTAAAATAAAGTTGATATAAGGTCTAATCCACAACGGGAACCTTGTTCCTTTTCCTAAGCACTTCATGTATGAAACTGTCCAGCCCCATCCGAACCTGGAGGCACAGAAAAGTACAAAGGACAATGCACCAATCGGAAGGATGCAGTTACTGAAAACAAAGTCTTCCAGATCCATTATACCGGTTCAGCTTCCGAAGGGTTCTATCCATTTCAGGATTGTGAAACCCAGAATACAGGGCAAAGACAGCAGGAAGATGCCGATAGTATTGATAACTGCAGCCATTTTTCTCTCCCATCCCCATTATGTTAAGTCTCCCGGCCCTGCCAATTGCATATTCCATTATAAGGATTGGAAGACCGAGTAAAAGCAGAAATGCCAGATACACTGTTACAAAAGTCGCTCCACCGTATTTTCCTGCAATAAAAGGGAATCTCCATACGTTTCCAAGGCCTATGGCACATCCTGCCGATATAAGAAGAAATCCGAGCCTGGTTGCAAGTTGCTCCCTTTGTATACTGCCTTTTTTCTAACATCGTTTTTCTCCCAGGTTATGATTTATTTAGATGACATTGCTAAATATATTTATTTAGACTACCAGTTCTTATTTTAATTTTATGAGCAAGATCTCTTCGGACCAACAAATAATAAAATCAGATGAGCTCTAATACTCATAATGAATATTTACTGTGGTATCACATGAAAGAATACGACCTTATTGTAATCGGCACGGGTTCCGGAACGAACTATGTTTATCCGATGATGGAAGCGAACCCGGATCTCAAAGTAGCTGTTGTGGACAAGGACGAACCCGGAGGCATCTGCCTGACACGTGGTTGCATACCCTCAAAGATGCTACTCTATCCGGCAGAACTTGCAAGGGACATCCAGAAAGCGCATACTTTCGGCATACAGGTGAATATAGAAAGTATTGATTTCAAGGCTGTAATGGAAAGAATGAGATCTTCTATCTCAAAAGACATCGAAGCTATAAAAAAAGGCTACTCCTACAACCATAGGATCGATTATTACAGGGAAGCAGCCGAATTCGTAGCTCCATATACGCTGAAAGCCGGTGAGGAAACCATCACTGCAAAGATGATCTTTCTAAGTATCGGCTCAAAGCCTGCAATACCGCTGGTCAGGGGTCTTGAAGAGCTCGTTTATCTTACCAGTGACTCTGTACTTTCCCTGGACGATCTCCCCAAAAGTCTTGCAATAATCGGCGGTGGTTATATTGCCGCCGAATACGGGCACTTCTTTTCTTCCATGGGTTCAAAGGTAACGATAATAGGAAGGAACCCTTTTTTCCTGCCAAATGAAGAGCCTGAGATCTCCATCCTTGCAAAAAGGATGATGTCGGACTACATGGATATATTTACGAATTACCAGGTTCTTGAAGTAACTTCATCAGATGCAGGAAAAAATATCCTTGCCAGAAACCGCGAGACTAGTGAAGAGATAGAGATCGTTGCCAGTGAGATACTAGTCGCCACCGGAAGGTCCCCAAACACCGACGTCCTGAAACCGGAAAAGGCTGGCATTGAGACAGATGCCCTGGGATGGATAAAAGTGGACAAGCACATGGAAACATCCTCAAAGAATGTCTGGGCCTTCGGGGATGCAACGGGAAAATATCTTTTCAAGCATGTTGCAAACCATGAGTCCACAGTGGTCTACTATAACGCCGTGCTTGGAAAAAAGGCCAGGGCTGACTATCATGCAGTTCCCCATGCTGTCTTTTCCTATCCTGAGATAGCGGGTGTGGGAATGAGTGAAGCCCGGGCCATAGAGGATTATGGTGAACAGAACATTATAATAGGTTTCTATCGTTTTGACGAGACTGCAAAAGGTATTGCAATGGCTCTTCAGGATGAGTTTGTGAAAATTATCCTTGAAACAGAGACCCAGAAAATACTGGGCGCCCATATAATAGGACCACATGCTTCCGTACTCATCCATGAAATTATCCCTGTCATGTATACCGCTGACCAGAACGCCGATCCGATAATGCACGCAATGGATATCCATCCTTCCTTGAGCGAGGTCATCAAAAGAGCTTTTTACTCAAGGATGCATGTCAGCGATTATCATATGATCATGCAAGGTCTTGGCTTAGAGGAAAATGAAAATCAATGAGCTCGATCAATACTCTGGTTCAATGTAGCGTTGGTATCCCTTAAAGATTAATTCTCTGCTAACACTTTTATTTCTTCTAATTGCTCTGGATCTCAAATAATATCATGAGCCGGTGCGGATATTCCAAACCCGAATACTCGTATTCAAATTCCGGAGCTTGTATGCTCCGTTGTTCTTTCTTTAATTTGACATAGGGAACTCGATGATAAAGGATGATCCTTTTCCGGGTTCACTCTCAACCCGGAAATTGTCCTTAAGCTGCATGTTCTGAAAAGACGGGTTGCACCACAATATTTACCGTTGTTATCCTTGAAAAAGACCATTTCCGGAATGGGATTCAGGAGTCTGCTAAGTATGGATGTCTTCTTTCCCAGTTCATCCCGTACAATACGATGTCTTTATACCTCCTTTTTCAGTCTTTCTGTGCTTGAAACAGTGGGTGCCCAGCTTATTATTCAATATGCAAGCATTAAAGCTTAGTATTTCTCCGAATATGTTCTCTAAAATCAGCTCAAGTATCGTACTTTCAACATATCACTCAATGAACCAGATATCATCACAGGAATCCACGGTGTAACCCAAGTCATTAATGTGAAACCTGCCAAAATGAACTTCCATCCGGTATGGGATATCTCCCTGTTCTTTCTTCCGCAAAACCACAGGTATAAGGTAGGAAATGAGTAGTATTGTAATAAAGGATTCACTTGCCAAGAGTATCCGTCCATACATTTATGAACCTCAACATGTGTGACACTTTTACACTGTACCTGTTGCATATTCCTTGCAAAGCACTTGTATATATAATTTATTATTTTAGTCTATATACTATTAATTTCAAAAAGTGTTCTTGTGTTGCAGATTGCCAATAAAAAAGTGAAGGGAATAAATTGATTAATCCGTCTCGGTAGAAATTCTATAAAAAATAATTAATTGATTTTAAGTAAGAAATTTATTAATAGCATAGAGTACTAAAGCCCCAAAGGCAATATCCTCATCTACCTCTACATGTATAATATAAAACGTATTGGATATCACTTATGAGATATTATGTAGTTCTAAGAACCTTAGGTTCGGTATCCTGGCTGCTTGCAGGGTTTATGTTTGTCCCATTACTGGTGGCTTTATATTTCAGAGAACCATTGTATGTTTTCGCTGTTCCTCTTACGATTATACTCATTTTTGCTTATCTGCTTACATTTTTCTTTAAGGAAAAGGAAAAAGAATGGAATAATAAGGAAGCGATTTTTATTGTTGCATCAACCTGGTTTGTTGCAGCAGTGTTCTACGCCATACCTTATATGCTTGAAGGCGTACCCCTGATAAACGCCTTATTCGAATCCATGTCAGGAGTGACAGCCACTGGAGCAACCGCACTTACAGATATTGAAAGTCACAGTAAAAGCCTTCTTTTCTGGAGAAGCATGACTCAGTGGCTGGGTGGTATGGGTATTATCATGTTGTTCATCGCCATCCTGCCAAAGATCGGGGTTGCAGGAAGGCAGATGTTCCGCGCGGAAGTCCCGGTACTCAAAGAAGAGAAACTGCATCCCAGGATAAGGGAGACGGCTAAGAACCTGTGGCTCATTTACTTTGTACTTTCAATTGTTGAATTCATTGTCCTCATCATGGCAGGCCTGTCACCTTATGATGCTATTACTCATACCTTCACGTCGATATCATGTGCTGGCTTCTCTCCTTATTCCTTCAACATAGCAGCCTTCAATGACCCTGTTGTCGAGATGATATTGCTTTTCTTCATGTTTCTGGGTAGTGTGAATTTTGCCTTGCATTACAAATTTCTATTAACTGACCGGAAAAATATATTCATGGATGAGGAGTTCAAGTTCTATTTTTCAATAATCGTATCTGCAAGCCTTGTTCTTGCCTACACGCTCTTCAGGACGGATGTCTATTCTCTTATCGATGCCTTCAGGTACAGCAGCTTCCACGTGGTCTCAATCCTTACGACCACAGGCTATGCAACAGTTGATTTCAATCTCTGGCCGGACTCGTCAAGGTTCATACTATTCTTGTTGATGTTCATAGGCGGATGCGCGGGTTCCACTTCCGGGGGAGTTAAAGCCGTGCGTTTACTCCTTCTGTTAAAGCATGCGAACAACATACTTTTCAAAACGATTCATCCAAAGGCCGTCACGCCGGTTCGTCTGAATGGCACGATGGTTCCGGAGGGCATCATTAATTCGATAGTGTCTTTTATGGTGGTATATATAATGATTTTTTTTGCCAGCTCTACTTTGCTCTCCCTTCTGGGAATGGATTTTATAACTTCATTGAGCGCCTCTATTGCAACTCTTGGTAATGTAGGACCTGGCCTTGGTCTGGTAGGTCCCATTGAAGGTTATGCCGCCATCCCTGATCTAGGTAAATTGATTCTGATTGCGAACATGTGGATAGGTAGGCTTGAAGTGTTTACAGTCATAGTGCTGCTGCTGCCTGCTTTTTGGAAAAATTGATGAGAAATATGGAAATGGCCATTACAGAAAAACAGGTTTCTACTGTTTCCTGATATTGCTGTAATACATGCACTCGTCTGGTGAGAAAAGTGGCATTCCCACAGATTCCTTTGTCGTCTGCACCGGTGCTCCACGGATAAGCACTGCGGGGATGCTTTCCCCGGCTTCTCCCATAAGTAACTGGGCTGCGGAAACAAGGTTATCGGCAACAGCTTTTCGGGTAATCTTCATCTCCTTTGCGAAAAGGTCCACCGAACCTCTGACATCTTCCACAGGTACTATACCGGAGCTTCCAAGGGCAATGCCAACACATCCGAGTCTGAGGGGCTGTGTACGACTGTCACCAACGATTACTCCTACGTGGCATCTGCAGCGTTTCTCTATATCCCTGCGGATTACTTCAGCGCTCCCCTGTGGATCATCGGGAAGCAGCACAACGTATCCTTCCGGGGCATTGGAACTGTCAATACCTGCATTCGGGGACAGGGTTCCGTCTGTAATTGTAAGTGCGGCACCGGGGACTCCGCCGAATATCTCGTCGCATTCCTGCAGGATAAGTTCCATCTCCCGCGGATCCAGCTGATATTCCAGTGCAAGTTCTTCCGCTTTTTTTGAGGGTTCTACGTCCTCAAGACGGACCAGGCGGTTCTCTGAGGTCGCCAGCGGTGATTCTGCAATGACAAGGATATCATTGTCCTGAAGTTCGACTCCCTGTTTTTCAAGGGCATCTATCAGTATATCAACAATATTGTCCCCGGGTCTGATGAGCGGGGTCCTTATACCGAACATCCGCAAAGACGGATGAACAACCTGCATTCAGTTGTCTCCTGACAGGTAATTTTTCATTATCTTTATAGCGCAATAATCCCCGCACATTGAACAGGGCCCCTCCTCAGGACACATCTGAGCCGGTTTGTCAGGGTCAATTGCAAGTTCTGCCTGTCCTCTCCAATCAAAAGTAGCCCTTTTTCTGGCAAGCATGAGATCATTATCACTTAAACCGTATTTTATGGAATCTCCAATATGGGCTGCAATCCTGAATGCAACAAGCCCTTCTTTTACCTGGTGGGGATTTGGCAGGGACAGATGTTCTGCCGGTGTAATATAGCAGAGATAGTCTGCGCCTGCTCCACTGGCAATGCTTGCACCTACAGCGCCTGCTATGTGGTCGTACCCGACAGCAATATCAGTTGGCAGGGGGCCGGCTACGAATAAAGGGAAATCGGCTTTTTCCTTGTACAAGCTTACGGATTCAGGGATTTCGGATGCCTGGATATGCCCTCCCATGCCATTGATGATCACCTGCACGCCCATACCATTGGCCCTTTTTGCAAGTTCTGCATTCTTTTCGATCTCCATCAGCTGCGCACCGTCCTTCAAATCGTGAATGCATCCGCTTCTCATGGTATTTCCAAGCGAAAGCACGACATCGTTTTTTCTGAGTATTTGCATTATCTCATCAAAATATTCTATGAAAGGATTCTCACAATCATTGAGCAGCATGAAACTGCTGGTAAAGGAACCTCCCTTGGATACCATGCCCATAACTCTCCCGGAGTCTTTCAGTCTTTCAAGCATCTTTCTTTCGACACAATGGAGAAGTACTGAACTTACACCCTCATCTATGTGTTTTTCCAGATATGAAAGGATATCATCAAAGGTAACATTGTCCATGCCACATTCGACGATGGTCTGGTAGACAGGGACAGTCGTAACAGGAAGTTCGGTGTTTTCGAAGACTAATTTACGGATTGCGGAGATATCTCCTCCCATTGACAGGTCTGTAATGGTGGCAGCACCATATCTCTGTGCAATTTTTACCTTTTCAATCTCGGAACCAGGGTCAATTAAGGCCGAAGATGTTCCAAGGTTCACGTTTATTTTAGTGCATGCACCCTTGCCTATGGCAACAGGCGGACATCCTTTGCGTGTCATTATAACAAGGCTGCCGTTTGCAACTCTTTCACGGACAAGTCCTTCTTCGATCCTCTCTTTTATTGCAACCTCCCGCATCTCAGGTGTGAGGGTGTCATCTTTTGCATGATCGATTTGCGTTTTAATCATTATTCTTCTTCCTGATGCCAGCTATTTCGAGTATCTTCGGGGTATTTACATGTTTTCCGATAGGCATTATGTGGATTCCCCGGCAGAGTTCTTTTAGTTCATTTATAGCCTCTGAACATATGGATATACCTTCTTCGATCGGTTTCTCAGCATTTGCCATTCTTTGTGTTACTTCAGCAGGAACATTGATGCCCGGAACGTTCTCGTTCATAAAATGCGCCATTTTTGCAGATTTGAGCGGGATTAACCCGGCAATTACAGGAACTTCAATATCTCCGATCGCTTCCATGAATGCTTCAAATTGCCCTATATCGTAAACCGCCTGTGTCTGGATAAAATCAAGTCCCATCTTTGATTTTTTCCGCAGCTTCATCATCTGCATGTTCTTTGAGGGGTCGGTGTTCGTAACTGCCCCGACTGTGAAAGCAGGCGGTTTATCTATAACGTTACCTGCAAGGTCATGACCTTCTTTCATTCTTCGGATAATATCTAGGAGTTGCACCGAGTCCATGTCATAAACGGGTCTTGCACCCGGATGATCTCCTTTTGTGGTATGATCTCCTGTCATCACACACATATTCCTGACACCCAGCGCAAAGGCTCCCAGAAGTTCTGACTGCAGTGCAAGCCGGTTGCGGTCCCTGCATGTTAGCTGCATAATGACCTCATGGCCTGCATCCAGTAAATTCTTGCTAACTGCGACAGGGCTCATCCGCATGACCGCCCGCTGGTTATCCGTGACATTGAGGGCATCTGCCCAGTTCCGGATTATGTCCGCATCAGCAATAGATTCACTGAGGTCCGTTCCCTTCGGCGGGCTGACCTCTGCTGTGATTAGAAAATCGTCTGATATAAGTTTATTTTTAAATGTCTGGGACATCGAGGGATTATATGCAGGTCCGGTTTTTAAAATCATCGCAGTAAAGAATTAATTTATGGTAAGTTCAGTAGAAGAATTCAGAGTGTTCAAATAGTCACGGTTCTATCTCTTCAATTGTCCATATCTTTTCCAGCAGGTCAAGCCTGTCCATCTTTTGGAGTTTTTTGTATATAAGTTCCCATACACAGTCCTTTTCAGGGTGCACTTCACATTCCCCCTCAATAGATCCTCCACAGGGACCATTAAGAAGCTGCTTCGGGCACTGGCCTTTGGGACAGATTCCACCAAAATAGTAGACTTTGCAATCCCCGCACATGGCACAGAGTTCAGAGACCACCTCTCCCTGTGAAAGTCCTCCCAAGGACTTCGTGTTGTTCGAAGGATAGGCAGGTATGTCTGACATTCTTGCTATAATAGAAACGCCACTGCCGCATGCCATGATAAGGGTGGACCTTGCTTCCTTTATGGAAGGATTCTTTTCCATGAGCGAACTAAAAGATGCCACGCTGCAGGCAGCGCTTGGGACATACCATCCCACCACATGCTTTCCTGCTTCTTCAAGGAGCCGATACATATTCAGCACTTCCGGCTCTCCTCCCACATGCAGTTTTGCTGCACAGGCACCACAGCCAATGATGAAGATGTCGTCCTCGTCCTTTAACAGTTCAATTATCTCTTCAAAGGGTTTTGCAGATGAGATTATCATGGTTCCCTCTGATAACGATGTTCCACGTCCATATCATTCTCAAGGGCCTCTGCTATCATCTCTGCGATGAGCGGGAGGTTGCGCGCCTGGAATGAGAGTTTGCGGACCAGTTTCCCTAATTGCAGGAGCGTACCTATAATGAGAACATCTGTCTTTGCAGTCTCATGGGACACAGCTTCACGCTCAAGGGCAGCATCTCCTCCCCGGGCCAGTATCTCCTGCTTGATTATAAGAGCCTCGGTGGTGGTGATATTGTTCACCCGTATTACCTTGCTAACTGTCTTGTTCTTCATGACCTTCGCACCGGTACCCGTGACACCCATGCCCTTCATGATGTACTCGGCATCATCAGGGTGGATTATATCGATAACGGACACCTCGAAGTTTCCGGATCTCACGATGGGCTGTCTCTTTCTCATCGCCCTTGCAACTTCGACAACATCTCTTGTTTCAGTAATGTCGTGTGTCCTTATGATATGTGCTCCTTTGTGCACAACTATTGCCGTTGCAGCAAGGCTTCCATAGAGCCTTTCGCTTGCCGGCTTATGCAGCACTGCGTCGATGCATGACTTTCTTGAGATTGCTGCAAGCAATGGTCTTTCGAAAACCTTCAGGCTCTCGAACTGGTCCATGGTTTCAAAATCATATATCGGGTCCTTATCGGAAAACCACTTCCCGATAGCAGGGTCAAGTATGAGTTTACCAGTATCCATTCCTCTGGAGTCAGCTCTGGCAATTATCTTCGCAAGAGATTCCATGATGGCATCCATTCCGACAGGGTCTCCGGGAAATTCCCTGGATGCCATTACAACAGCAGGGCAATCATAATCTGCCACAACATCGATCATATGCGGGTCGCTGGTAAATCCCGATACGTCATTGACGATATCTGCACCGTGCTTCAGGGATTCTTCCGCAACGCCCGAATATACTGTATCCACTGAAATGAGTACATCCGTATTGCCTCTTAGGATATCCAGTGCTGGTATCATGCGATTCAGTTCTTCTTCCTCTCCAATGACCGGTCTTGCAAGGGGCCATGTGGAACGGGCACCTATGTCCAGTATGGTTGCACCGTCAGCCACCATCTTATGGGCAACATCAAGAAGAGAATCAGTACTAACGACCGAACCTTTGTAAAAGGATTCCTTGCTGAGGTTGATGACACCCATTAATCGCACTGGGTGCTCATCGCCAACCTTTAAGCCACATATGTCAACATCGACAACCATCATTAAACCTGGTAGGATCAATTCTGTTATAGGGTGAACAATATTCTGTTAAAAAGACAAGTGTACTTATAATATGCTATTCCTTGCTGCCATAAGCACATGCTCCATGAGGATAGCGATAGTCATGGGACCAACTCCTCCGGGAACCGGGGTTATGAGCAAGGCTTTCTTAACAACGTTATCAAAATCAACATCGCCGTATACCTTGCCATTCTCCTCTGTGATGCCAACATCAAAGATGACCGCACCTTCCTTTACCATGTCTGCTTTAATAAGGTGCTTGACGCCTGTCCCGACAACAAGTATGTCTGCATCGGGTGTATATTTTTTCAGGTCGTCAGTGAATACGTGACACACAGAGACAGTTGCATTCCTGTTTATCAGCATCGCTGCCATGGGTTTTCCTACGACGTTGCTGTGTCCCACAACAACTGCGTGTTTACCCTGGATCGGTATGTTGTATTCTTCCAGTGCCCTGATGACACCTTTGGGAGTACAGGGTACAAGACCCTCCTCACCTATGAGGAGCTTACCCATATTGTACGGATGGAAACCATCGGCATCCTTCGCAGGGTCGATGGCAAACATGGCAGATTTTTCATCAAGATGGCCGGGAAGGGGTAGCTGCAGGAGTATTCCATGTATGTCTTCCCTTGTGTTGAGCTCCCATATACGCTGTATGAGTTGCTCCTGGGTGGTGTGCCCGGGCATGTTGTGGTCCTCTGCATGTATGCCGACCCTTTCGCAAGCCTTGTGCTTCAGGCGAACATACATTCTGGATGCGGGATCCGCTCCTACAAGTATTGTTGCAAGTCCGGGGGTGATGCCATTTTCCGTCTGGATCTGGTCAACTCCCTTTCCTATCTGCTCTTCCAATTTCTTCGACAGGCTTCTCCCGTCTATCTTCCTGGAATCGTAGTTCTCTTCTGGCATTATGCAAGCCTCTGTGATATTTTCCCAATAAGGATTGCGTTTCGATCAATATATGGGGAATCCGCTGCAAAGCTGCTCGACATCAGAGCTGATACCATGGAGGACTGTATCGTCTTTGAGATTGCTGATGACTTCGCTGATGTATCCTGCAATCTCTCTCATCTGTTCTTCCTTCATTCCTCTGGTCGTTGTCGCAGGTGTGCCGATCCTGATTCCGCTTGTGATGAACGGACTCCTTGTTTCGAACGGGATAGTATTCTTGTTAAGTACGATACCAGCCTTGCTCAGTGCTGCCTCTGCATCCTTTCCTGTAATGTCGAACTTGTTCAGGTTCACGAGCATGACATGGTTGTCCGTTCCGCCTGAAACGATGTCAAAACCATTGTCCTGCAATTCCTTTGAAAGAACACCTGCATTCTTCACTGTTTGCTGCTGGTCTGTCCTGAACTTATCTCCCATAGCTTCCTTGAATGCAACGGCCTTTGCTGCGATAACATGCATGAGCGGCCCTCCCTGGATTCCAGGGAACACTGCTTTGTTCAGGTTCTTTGCATATTCCTCTTTGCACATGACCATTCCACCCCTTGGACCTCTGAGGGTCTTGTGGGTTGTGGTTGTGACAAAATCTGCGTAAGGTACCGGACTGGGGTGTTCTCCGGCGGCAACTAGTCCTGCGATGTGGGCTATATCTGCAAGCAGGTATGCTTCGACCTCATCGGCGATCTCCCGGAAAGCCTTGAAATCGATCGTCCTTGAGTATGCTGAAGCACCACAGACGATCATCTGCGGTCTTTCAGCTTTTGCCATCTCCATCAGTACATCGTAATCAAGAGCTTCGGTTTCTTTATCAACACCATATGGTACTATAGTATAGAGCTGGCCTGCAAAGTTCACAGGACTTCCATGTGAAAGATGTCCTCCGTGTGAAAGGTCCATGGACATGATAGTGTCGCCGGGTTTGAGTACTGAGAAATAGCACGCCATATTGGCACCGGAGCCTGAGTGTGGCTGTACGTTTACATGCTCGGCACCGAAGATCGCCGTTGCCCTTTCTATGGCAAGGTCCTCTGCAATATCGACGAATTCGCATCCGCCGTAGTAGCGTTTTCCGGAATATCCTTCAGCATATTTGTTCGTCATCACAGAGCCCTGTGCTTCCATTACTGCTCGGCTCGCATAGTTCTCTGATGCTATCAGGTTTAATTTGTAATCCTGACGGTTCGCCTCAAGCTTAAGGGCTTCGGCGATCTCTGGGTCAACTTCCGAGATATAAGACATTTCAATCAACCGTTAGATTCGTGATAATAAGTTATTGAGTAAGTGAATGTAAATTATGTGTGTACTACAACCCTGCCTTCCACTTTAAGTTTACCCTCAACGAAAAGTTTCACAGCCTCGGGCAATATCTTATGCTCCTGTTCAAGTATACGTGCGGCAAGTGTCTCTGCCGTATCATCTTCCATGACAGGCACGCATTTCTGGAGTATTATGGGACCCGTATCCATACCTTCGTCGACGAAGTGTACTGTGCAGCCCGATACCTTCACACCGTAATCGAAGGCCTGTTGCTGGGCGTGCAGTCCCATAAACGACGGGAGCAGTGCGGGATGGATGTTTATTATCCTGTTCCTGTAAGTCCTGATCATTTCCTTTCCCATGATACGCATGTAGCCTGCTAGAAGTATAAGTCCGATATCATGCCCTTTGAGAGCTCTCAATATTTCCTGCTCAAAGGCCTGTTTATTCTCAAAGGATGAAGGATCTATAAAAACGGTGGATATCCTGTGGTTCCGGGCTCTCTCAAGAGCGTAAGCATCTCCTATGTCACTGATAACGACCTTGATTGCTGCATTCTGGATATCCCCGCTTTCTATACTGTCTATCACAGACTGCAGATTGGAGCCCCTTCCTGAAACAAGCACTGCGATATTGATAGTCATTGCTACTCCTAAAGGGATTTCCATATATTAGGGTTTTGGAATTGCCCGGTTAAAAAAAGTCAGGTCTTTAATTTTGTCTTTTTTGTCCTCTCATCGATCAGCTCCGCCAGCTCCTCAGTGCCGGATAGGCGATCGAGCTCTCTCTTCTCGATAAGGATGGTATTCTCGACATTCTGGGTCTTTATATCTCCATTAATGATAAATACAGACTTCGTCATCGTCACACAGGAGATACTGCTCATAAGGTCGGCACGTTTTATCATTGCACTGCTGTAATTACTGATACCTGTAAGCAGCGTGTCGGATGTATTCTTTGAAATGGCTTTGAAAGGTGCCTGGCTGGTTGACATTACCTGATATCCTAACGTATGGAGCATATTCAATATGCCGTCATCAGGCGTTTGCTTTTCAATGATCTCTTCCGGCGCGATATCTATTCTGCCGTGTCTGTCGAAGCGATGCAGCAGATCTATGGATTGTGCCAGGGCCACATCAAGTATTTCCTCGAGGTGGAGGACTATATCAATAGACGCATCCATATTGCCATCCTCATACTTGCTTATCGTCCGCCGTGATACTCCCAGCTCGGAGGCAAGCGACCCAAGTGACATGGGAACCTTCTGGCGTGCTTCTTTTAGTACATCGCCGTCAATGGATACATAGAGTCCTCCGGGTGAAGCCGAGACAAGCGGAGGCATGTCTTCTACAAAATAATCATAAAATGTCTGGACACTGACAGCAGGGATGTCATAACGCATATAGACTACACTGTCTTCAAGCATCTGGTCCCTGGTCTTTGCTCCGACGAGCAGGGCAGAACCCCGCAGGTATCTTGCAAGACATCTCATCTCTCTCGCTGTCTCTTCATTAAGGCCGTCAATATTGTATAGCACCTTACAGAAAAGAAGTGTTTCTGCATTCCTGGCCGCTAGGTCAAAACTTCGGGGCCTTATATTGCAGCGTTTTGAAACGATAAATCCTGCCTGTTTTAATACATCGACTATCTGATGTATTAGAATTTCTTTCGTCATTACGAAATAGGCTTTGTTTGCAAGTCTATATAAATGTATCTATAATGGGCTGATTATATACTTATCAATGTAGTTACTTTATCAATGTTGTTCCGTTTTACAGAGTTCTTCTAACCATGCGGAATCATTAATTGTTATCAGGATCATGTGTTAGTGATTCGATGAGCGGCGATATGATAAAAATAATCATCGGACTCGATGATACCGATTCCAGGGACGGTATGTGTACAACATATCTCGGAGCCCTTATTGCAGATGAACTTTCATCATCCTGTGAACAGGCAGGTGATCTTCTGCTTGTCCGCCTGAACCCTACGATCCCCTATAAGACAAGGGGTAATGCTTCCGTTGCGATCAGTGTGGAGTGCCATGACCCGACACGGGTCATCGGCCATGTGATCTCAAGAATAGCTTCTTTTGCCAGAATGGACTGTGAGAACACAAACCCGGGTGTTGTTTTTGTGCTCGGGGATGATTTCGATGGAGTGAAACCCGAACTGGATGAATTTTTCAGACGGGCTGTAAGGGATGTTATTACCATAGATGAGGCAAAAGCAGTTGCAGGCAAACTTGGCCTGACTTACAGGGCATTCAAGAACGGACGGGGGCTCATTGGTGCACTTGCTGCATGCGGAGCCATGCTGAACCCGGGCTGGGATCATACTTATGAGTACCTTACATACAGAAAGAAGGAGATGTGGGGTACTCCGCGCTTTGTCGACAGCGAATCTCTCTATGAGGCTGACAATTGCACATATCCTGAGACATGGGACTCCGTTGACAGGGTCAACAAAATAGTGGTATGTGTGCCCCGTTCTCCCGATCCCGTGCTTTTTGGTATCAGGGGAAATAGCAGGCAGGCAGTTACAGAGGCTGTGGGAATCGTTCGGTCGGAGGAGATCGAACGTTCGTGCATCTACAGGACGAACCAGGGAACTGATATGCATCTGATCCATGCGGCCGGTGTTGATGATGTGCACGGTATGCATTCCTATATTCTGGAAGGGATCGTTGAGACTGTTGCACATACTATCAAAGGGGGGCATTCCATATTCGTGTTAAGCGATGATTGGGGGAAGACCATTGATTGTGCAGCCTTTGAGCCGACAAAGAACTTCAGGGATGTTGTCCGCAGACTGATTCCCGGAGACCGGGTCATTGTATATGGCAGTGTCATGGACGGGACTTTCAATATCGAGAAGATAAATATCCTGTCTCTTGCAGAGGTGAGTGAAAAAAGGAATCCCGAATGTCCCTCCTGCGGGAAGAGGATGAAATCCGCAGGTGCAGAGCAGGGATATCGGTGCAGAAAATGCGGAACAACCGCACAGGTCCCTGAAACGGTGTGCCTGGAAAGAACTATTGCAGTGGGGTTCTATGAAGTGCCATCATGCGCCAGGCGACATCTTGCAAAACCCCTTATCAGGTTTAAGACCCCGGATACACCCCTTTTCCCTGGCAGGTGACAGCTCAGGCTGTGATGTAGGGCCCTCTGAGCGAGTCAAGGTCCGCGGCGGGAGGAGCTTTCTGTTTATGGAGGTTCGCATGGATCCTTGCAACTACCGAATCCCGCTGTCCGGCTGTCAGTCCAAGTGTGTTCTGCGCCATCTGCGGGCTCTCACCTTCAAGCAGCAGCATAAGGAATCTATCGACCAGTTCATAACTGATCCCCAACTCCTCTTCATCGGTCTGACCTTCCCATAGTCCTGCAGAGGGTGGTTTATTGATTATTTCCACAGGTACTCCCACCAGGTATGCCATTTCCCTGACCTCGCTTTTATAAAGATCTCCTATGGGTTCCAGGTCAACACCGCCGTCTCCGTATTTTGTGAAATACCCAAGAAGTATCTCTGTCTTGTTACCTGTTCCCATGACCATCCTCTCTATGATATTGGCATAATAGTAAAGTATTGACATGCGTATCCTTGCCTTGAGATTACCGTTGGCATGGTTAAAGGACAGCCTGCTGTCAGGTATGGCCTCTATGAAAGATGTGAGGGGGCCGGAGATATCTATGGTCTTGAACTCGATCCCAAGGCGTTCTGCCACCTCTGTGGCATCAAGGACATCTTCTGCCGGGGTGAGTTTGAGTTCGGGCATGTGGATCCCAAGCACATTCTCTTTTCCCAGGGCTTCAACAGTAAGATATGCTGTCAAAGCCGAATCAATACCTCCGCTGATTCCTACAACAGCTCCTTTAACTCCTGCTTCCTCTGCCCTGTCCCTGATAAAATTAACGACAATATCCTTGGCTTTATTGATGTCCATGTTACCTGACCTGTATACTTTAGGAGCTATCAGCAATAATGCTTAATCTTTTTTACCCTGGGTAGTTGACAACTTAATGCCCTCATCACTTATGTCATAAATGATAGGATCCAGGGAAATCCTTGTACCTCTCATTTTAGGAATATACATGAAACGCTCCATCTTTCCAGTGTACGGATTTTCCTTTACCATTAGCCTGATAGTTCCGTATGTGGAATATTCAGATATCCGGTATGTCAGCTCATGAGCTGTTTTGTCCATCATCAACAACGCTGTCATTTTCTGTGTTGAGAGGAAATATGTAAGTTCTTCCAGTTTATCCCTGAAAGACCGAAGATCGGTTCCTATTGAAAACGTACCTATATTGTCGACAACAATTGCTTCTGCATCATCTGCTATTAAATGCGTGAGGTTGTTAAGGTCATCCATATGCATGCCTGTATACTGTGAACCATCCGTTGAAATTCCGGTGTAAGAAGTCCTCATCTCAAGTATGCGCATTATTGATAAGCGGTTTTCCTTAAAGAAAGGTTCAAGATCAAACCCCAGCAGTTTTGCATGGAGGAGTATCTTTTCAGGAGTTTCTTCCGTAGCTATCATCATACACTTCTTGCCTTCCATGCATGCCTGATGAAGGAACTGTATTCCCAGAATGGTCTTTCCGGTTCCGGGTTCTCCGGTTATGAGAATCGATTCTCCCTCGGGGTAACCTCCCTGCAGTTTTTTATCAAGCCTGGGTATGCCTGTAGATAACCTGTTCATTATGATCAACTTTAATTGTACATCATAAATATATATAATATTCTATTACAATCTGTATTATTATACGTATTTTAAGTTATCTTTCCAACTTATGCCGGTGGATGTGGGTACCCAAAGAGTTAATCAGGGTCGGATTCATTATATGGGTGATGGTCTACTTTATAGCCGATTCAGCAGTCTTTATCATGGGTAAGGATATCGATCCTGTGAGTATCATAACGGTCAGTTCTGTTGTGGGGGAACTTAGAAGTTCGGAAGCTTCGCTGAGATTCGAGCTTGCCCTTGAAGGGGGGGCAAAGGTGGAGATGCCGGATCCTGTTGTGAGAAGAAGGGTGCTTGAGGTGGCTGAAAGTACACGGGATGTCGAGGAGTTATCGGCAACGGATATTGACATACTTTCCAAGGCACTTGAATATGGGAATGATGCCGTGTTGCTCAGCGATGATTATGCGGTACAGAACGTTGCGCAAGTGCTGGGTATCATGGTGAAACCTGTGGTCCAGAAGGAGATACGTGACGTGCTACAGTGGCAAAAGGAATGCACCGGATGTCGCAGGCGCTTTGATACAGGGGACATTTGCCAGGTATGTGGTTCCACTCTGAGAAAAAGACGCAAAAGAAAAATATAACATCTTTCACATATAATAAGAACTATGAATCTTATCTTATGTTAGCGGGGTTCACATGAAGAATATTGATAAATTGATCCAGAAAGCTGTGGAGTTACAGGCGAACGGGCTTGTCACAAGGCAGATAGCAGATGAACTGAATGTTTCCAGAGATACGGTAACCTGGCTTTTGACTCGTTCTAAGAAAGAAGAGGTCCCTCCTGCTCCCAAGGATATTTCCGTAAACTGGAGCAGTATTGGGAAAAGTGCTTTCAGGCTCCGGCATATTGGTATCGCGCTTTGTGACATGGTACTGGACACTATGGCGGAAACGGCTACAGAAGCCGATGTGGTCGTAGGAATCGGCCTGAGCGGTGTTCCACTTGCAAGTCTTATGGCAGATGAACTTGAACTGGAACTTTCGGTTTATCATGCATACAACGAACAGAGCGATCAAGCACAGAACAGAGGTGCCTTCAGCAGGAATTTTTCAAGCATCAATGGCAAGAAGTGTATTATTGTTGATGATGTAATCACAACCGGAAGCACAATGAACGATGTTATCAACCATCTGAGAAGCGCCGGTGCAAAACCGATTGCAGTTGCAGTTCTTGTTGATAAGAGCGGTTCGGAGCTCATATCCGAGGTACCTGTGAATTCACTGGTCCGTATAGTACGGGTTGACTGAATAATTACATTTAAGGATGGAGAAGTGTTAATCCACTTCTACTGATCCTACTTTTTCTGCAAGCTTTGATAATACTTCGGTACGCATACCTTCAACGAACTTGATACTGCCCACAACCAGGTGTCCTCCTCCGTTGACCCCTCCGCCTTTTACTTCTTCGTGGAGCTCCCTTACCATCTGCGGAATGTTCATCCTGACCCCTTTTGAGCGGATGACTGCAAAGTCTGGGCCGAAACCAAGAGTTATCACAGGTTTTCCTTCGAATTTCTTACACAGGCGGTCATGGACTTCTCCAGATGTCTTTCCCGGTGGCGGGAATGTGAACTTGTGAGCATAGTTCTCAACATCTAGGACATTTAACAGTGCTCCGTTTGGAAGTGTCTGTGTCTTCACATGGGCCATGCATACGTCTATCTGTTCGGATATCATCTCGTTTGCCTGCTCGCACAGCAGTTTCACCAGGTTTTTGTGTACCTTTGTGTCACCGAAGTTCAGGATATCATCAAGTATGCCTTTGCCATTGTTGAACTTGAGCCAGTATGCCTCAAAGTCAAGGGCAAGGGCCATGTCTTTCAGGTCCTGCAGGGAGTATGCATCGGAAACCATGCTGATATACGCCTTCGCTTCTTCTGCCTCGGAGCGGTCCCCGACAGCCGCGACCGCAGGAAGATGCTTTATCTGTGCCTCTACATCCGGATTCAGCATGCGTGCAACCTCTGTGCACAACATTCCTGCCGTCATGCCGAAGTCACCACCGACGTGTGCGGGGTTCACATGTGCGATAAGGTAATCATCAACTTCCTTGTCCGGATGGTGATGGTCCACAACTATCATATTGATGCCGTATACTCTGGCCTGTTTCATGGCGGGTACATCTTCAAGTGTGGAACCGTTGTCCACACTGACAACAAGGGGCATCTTCTGGCCGTGGCGTGCTACATCCTCAACTGCGAAAGTTATATCGCGCACAACATCTGTCATTTCATAGAAGGGTGCCTTGGAGGGAGCCCTCTTATAGAAATAATATTCCCCGTCCTGGCCATTGACCTCACGTATGAGTGGCAGAATTGCCTTTTCAATTGCCAGGGCCGCTGTCATTCCGTCGGCATCCGCATGGTGGCGGAGCAATATAGGAGTTGACTTAATGACAGCCTTGCGTATCTCCTTTGCAACTTTCATCATGGCCGGTCTGAGCTTCTCAAGAACCTCGCTATCTACCATGAACTCAATATCATGAGGTTCAGCCCTTCTGTCAAGTGCAGCCTCTATACGCTTCAAGATCTCGGACTCCTTTGGCCCGCTCAGCTTCTTAAGGCTCTTAATCTCAAGTTGTACGCTATCACCACGGGCAGTGATCTCGCCTGTGGCGGAGACGATCATATCCGAGCTTATGTGGGGGTATGCTCTTTCCCCTGCACTCTCAAAAGCAGCAGCAGATACCTGGCCGGTCTCGTCAGCAATAGTGAAAATAGTAGGTCCTGCGGTTTGTTTTACCTGGATGACCTCTCCTTCCAGTTTTACATTCATTCCAACGAGTTTGGAGACTTCGGTTGCGAGTTTAACAGGCAAACCCTTCTCAAGCTCTACGGTCTGGTACTCTTTTATCTTGACGGGTAAAAGGTCCAGCTTGCCCTTTGGCCTGATCTCCTTGACACCGACTATGACCGGTTCACCGACCTTAAGTTCTTCTTTTATGTTACTGGAATGTATCAGTCCTCTGAGGTTGGAATTCAGGTCGACGAAAACCCCGAAATCAGCAAGATTCCTGACAACTGCGTGGTAATATTTCCCGATCTCCACTTCATTGATATCGCAGGAATCATCAAGCTTATAGACTACCTGCTTTTTGGAGCAGCCAGCACATACCTCTTCACCGTTGTATAGGTCTGCTATTGCATTCCCGCATATTTTACACTTATAAAATGCGCCTTTTCCGGAACATTCAATACAAATATCTCTTGTTTCCACCTCACCTGTTCCGCCACAGCGGTCACAGTTTGAACCGTTTTTGAGAAAGCTGTCTACATCTTTCTGTGAAAGTTTCATGAGATCTACGGATTTTGATTTTCCCGCCCCTTTGCATTCGGGGCACTTACTTGAGCCGACGACATTGTAACCTTTCCCGTCGCACTCATTACATTTTTCGCTCATTATATCAAGTCCTAAATGGTATATGTTAGATTTATGTCTTTGCTTGGATGATTATTCTATTTATAAGCCCTGCCTTTTTAATGTGTTTACTGAACTTGTTTTGATGCGGAGGTTTGAAATTATTAACATCAAAATCAATCACATTAATAAATGATAAAATAGTTCTACTATTTGCTGGGCCTGAAGGTTATTGATCCAATGATAACAATTTGCTATCATACTTTCGTGTACATTCCCCTCAAATAAGATATCAGGCCCATCTCCTATATATCTTCTCAGAACGTATTTAACTTTTGACCGATGTGTTTTTAATATTCAGGCTCTTTTTATTGATTATTGATATTTTAATGAGGAGCGTGTTATAGTGCCCAATGGTGAACTTTTAATTCTGATAGTGGCAGTCTTTGTATTCATAATTCTGTCAAAAGCGATACAGATCGTCAATGAGTATGAGCGTGTGGTAATTTTCCGTTTAGGTAGATTGAGCGGTGTGAAGGGTCCCGGCCTGTTCTTTATAATCCCCATTGTAGATACTGTGGTGAAAGTGGGGCTTCGTGTGGTCACCATAGATGTACCCAAGCAGGTTGTGATCACCAAGGATAACGTAACGGTGGCAGTTGATGCCGTTATTTATTATAAGGTAATAGATCCTTCAAGGGCAGTCAACGAAGTTGAGAATTACAGGTATGCTACATCCTCCCTGTCCCAGACAACCCTTCGTGATGTCATCGGGCAGATAGAGCTGGATGACGTTTTGTCCAAAAGGGAGGAGATCAACCTGCAGATACAGGAGCTTCTGGACACCTACACAGATCCCTGGGGCATCAAGGTTACAAACGTGACCATGAGAGATGTGAACATCGATGAAACAATGTTGCGTGCAATTGCAAAGCAGGCAGAGGCAGAACGTGAGAAACGTGCCCGTATCATCCTTGCTGAGGGTGAGTTCAATGCTGCCGAAAAGATGAAAGATGCAGCCAAGTTGTATGAGCAGGTACCTGTAACCATAAAACTGAGGGAGTTACAAACACTGGCGGAGATCTCCAGAGAAGGGAATATGATAGTTGTTTCAGGCTCTACTAATATGGGAGATATCGCAGCTATGTCAAAGGCATTCTCAAAGCAAAGTTAAGCCGAAGGAATAATATGAGATCCCTGCAAAGGTTTTGTATTTTTCTCTTTTTATTTTTGACAGTGACTTCAGCTTTACTGCCGGGTATTACCACGGCCCAGGAAGACCGGAGAGTGCTGGTGCTCGAGATATCCGATTCAATCACACCGGTCTCTGATGATATCGTTGCTGATGCTATAGCCTTTGCAGAGCAAGAGGGTTACCAAGCACTTGTGATAACTCTGAATACTCCGGGAGGAGGTCTTGATGAGACCCTCAACATTATGGAACAGATCGCGGCCACAGATGTGCCTGTGATAGGATATGTGTATCCCGAAGGTGGCAATGCCTGGTCTGCAGGCACGCTGATACTCATCAGTACGGATATAGCCGCAATGGCTCCGTTCACTGTGGTCGGTTCTGCCCAGCCCGTGACAATGACAGCAGGAGGGACTGAACCGGTCAATGATTCCAAGATCGTCAATGCCCTGGTAACGCGTGCAACCGAGAATGCCAGAAAGCATGAGCGTAACCAGACTGCAGCCCGGGAGTTCATCACAGAGAACCTGAACCTTGATGCTGAGACTGCGCTGGAATATAATGTAATAGAGTATGTATCCCCTTCTGTTGAGGATCTGCTTATGCAGGTTGACGGGGAAGAGATCAAGGGCAGGGTGCTTGAGACGGAAGGTGCCACGGTAGTGAACTATGATACTCCTCTCAGACTTGCCTTCATGAACATTATATCCAATCCCATCATTTCCTCATTGTTGCTGCTGTTGGGGATATATGCGATAATACTCGGGATATCAAACCCCGGATTCGGGGCTGAACTGTTCGGAATTGTAGCGATTGCTCTGGGTCTCATCGGCACCGGCTTTGACGTGAATATCGGGGCAATTTTCCTTGTACTTGTAGGTATAGGTTTGCTGGTACTGGAATTACAGGCCCCGGGATTCGGGGTGTTTGGGATTGCAGGGCTTGTCTGTATAGTTGCCGGAAGTGTACTGCTTGCTCCTACGGATTTCCCGGGGAACTACACTCCTGCGGATTTCCAGAGAACCATCCTGCTCTCAATAGTGGCTCCAACGATCCTGGTTGGTATCTTCCTGCTCTTTGCCCTGTACAAGGTAATGGAAGTAAGGAAGCGTAAACCTCAGTTCGGTGAACTGATCGGTGAGATGGCAACTGTCATCAGGCCCATTGAACCCGGGATCGAAGGCTACGTACTTCACATGGGGGAGTACTGGAAGGCCCGCTCAGGGGTGTCGATACAGAAGGGAGAAAAGGTTACTATCCTGGAGAAGGATGGTGTGGTACTGGTCGTGGAGCCTGTGGAAGAAGAAAAAGCAGAAAGTGCGGATGAATAGATCCTGTCTATCCTTTCCTCACTTTTTCTATTACCCTTTCCTTTTTGGCTATGGCCTCAAGGGTTGCCATGTCAACGGCCCTTTGCATCTCCCCGAAATCACGGGGCTCTTCTTCACCTATCATTTTCTTGATGGGTGTATATGCGGATTCCCTGAAGCGCGGGGTGAAATCTCTCAGTTCCCCGTCCATCTCTATCATGGCACCGCTGCCCTCTTCGACCTTTCCTATGATGCTTATGCCGACCCCTGCCGACCTTATGGTTTCCATGATGCTGTCAGCCACTTCTCCCGGGGCGATAATGAGCAGGGCATCCAGTGAGACTCCCAGGTAGTCAATTTCCAGGGACTCGAGCATCTCAAGTACTACGGGGTTCACAAGTCTTCTCATTTCCCTCTCCAGGAACACGAGCCTGACACCTGCGGTCCTTGATATCTCCTTTGCGTCACCGCGTATGCCGCCGTTGGTGACATCTGTCATTGCATGGATATGTTTCACAAGGCCTGAATCCAGAAGCTTCTCGCATGCCTCCAGGAACTTTATGTTGATGGTCTCATCCACAACCTCATGCTTTCCATAGTACAGTGCGGCTGTGGAAATAGTGCCACCGCCAGCTCCCTCTGTCATGAGGATCACATCACCTACCTGTGTCTGCTCCCGTGCAGTGAGGTCCGATGCAACACCCACAGCCCCGACGCCGCCTGTCATGCGCTCGCCTATGACCATGTCCCCTCCGATCCTGAGGGTGCTTCCGGTGATAAGTGGTATCCCTGAAAGTTCCGCTACAGTTGTGATGCCTGCGATGTGATCAAGGACCTTACCCACATCCCCGTCATCCGCAACATGGATGTCCGAGAGCATTGCGACTGGTCTTGCGCCCATCACGTAAACGTCCCTCAGGGCCGCACGTGCTACGTGGAAGCCTGCAAGGAAGGAGAAGTCGCTTAAACGGGAATGCATGCCGTCAACGGTCAATATGATGTATTCTCCGGCTTCTCTGGCCCGGACAACACCCGAATCGTCAAGATGGGTGGTGTCAACCACGGCACTGGTCTTACCGATTATCTCTGCTATTCTCTCATGGGTATAAAAATCACCAATGCCCCTTGAACCGACACCGAACTCCCCCATGGTCACTCCTGATATGGTGGGCTCGAGCACATCACCGCTGACATTGATCGTAGCCTCTGCTTCCACTATGGCGGCCCTGGCAAGATTACGGGCATGTTCTGTGCTGCAATGCTTTTTTACTTCCAGTATCCTTGAGGTGAGTTTCTCCTCGAGATCTGACTCTTTATTAATGAGCCCTCTTTTTGCGTAGCCTTCGATGTCCATGTTTTTCCTCTTTTTAACAAATTGCCACAAAGTTTCTAAGCATCTTCAGGCCGGTATCCCCGCTCTTTTCAGGGTGAAACTGCGTGCCTATCACGTTACCCGCATCGTTGACTATGGATGCGGCGAAATTCTTGCCGTACTCGCATGAAGCAAGTGTGTTCTTTTCCCCGGTATCCACGTAGAAGGAGTGTACGAAATAGACATAGGTGTTATCCGGTATACCTTCAAAAAAAGGATGTTTTTGGTTCATAGTGATAGAGTTCCAGCCCATATGGGGCACCTTGAGGTCAGAGTGCGGGAACCTCAGGACCTCACCCCTGATAAGGTCAAGTCCAGTTGTCTCCCCTCCTTCCTCGGACCGGCTCATAAGTATCTGCTGCCCCAGGCAGATGCCAAGCATTGGCTTTCCGGAATTAACATAATCATCAATCGTATCGAGCAGACCTGCGATGTTCTTCATAGCGTCCTTAAAAGCACCTACTCCCGGCATTATTACCCCGTCCGCACTCATTATTTCTGACGGGTCGCTGGATATCACAACGCTGGCACCTGCATGCTCCAGGCCCTTACGGACACTTCTGAGGTTACCAAGTCCGTAATCGATGATGACGATCTTTTTCATGAGAATTTAAAGAAGGGTTTTGGTACATGAATGTAACGATTATTTATTATTTCACAGACTGCATGAAAATCAAAAACAAATCGCATAATTTATATACAATGTTCTTTTTTTCTGAGTGGTGGTATTTTTTGAGACCCAAAAGAAAAATATTTGATGATGATTCGGCGATAGAACTCCCGATCAATATCGTTGTAATGCTGGTTGTTGGAATTGGCTTACCGCTATAATGCCGTACCTTTTCACAATGCTACATTAAGACCTAATAGCACATATATTTAATCTCAGAATTAGTAATTATTATTTTCAAATCGGCTTCTATTCACTAGGAAAACGCCGAGGTTGGGGCCGGCAATATGCTTAAAAACCTACAATACAAAACGGAATTGCACTTGTATATGGGTTGTGGACTAGGCAACCTGCTTGTTTCCCTCAACAAAGTATGGGTGTTTTCGATCAGGGCAGTACATGTCAAGCTCAATTATAAGTCGCTGTATAAAATCACAGCAATATCTGGACAAAATGTCAAAATTGTCCTTGAGAATCTTGCATAGTTCAGAGACTGTGATTCTATTATAGATATGTCCCATGAGTTCTCTGAGGACGTCTTTGACCAGATGCTCTTCGCTGACCGTGTCACGAACCTCAACGTCTTCCAATAAGTAGCTTTTATTTTGGTTCTGAATCTCTTCGATAATCAGAAGTCGGAGATTGTTATAAATCTGTTCTTTACAGGTTTGATAGTTTCATGTTTTGTCGAAAGCATCATCTAAATAATATTTACAGATTTTGCATACTTTCACAATTGTTTACTCCATTTTTCATTTTTAGATTTTTCGGCTCTGTAGAAATCCTCGAAATTCAGGCGGTAAACAAATTCAATAATAATTCAAATGTACTGCCAGCCATTGAACTAAGTTACAAGTTTTGCCTTGATGATCGCGATTTTTATGGGTTTTCTACAGAGCCAAATTTGGTAAAGTATATTTGGTTGGTTCGGGGCCGGTGGGTGTTGCCGAGACGGAACCCACAAATCAATTTAAATTTCCTTCTCTCTAATTAGATAATTTTGTTCTTAAAATCGTCATATTCAACGAGAAATACTGCCAGTGATTCTTTCCAGCTGAAATGAAACTCCTGGCTAGATTATATCACCAACGTTCATGGAAATACTGCTTCCACATAGTACAAATGTTGCCTGTCCGGACAGTACATATCCAGCTCAATTTTCAGCTGCTGAACCAGATCGCAACAATACTGTTCCAGAACACCAAACTTCTCCTTGAGGATCTTGCAGAGCTCATTGGTGGATATCCCATTGTATACATGGTCTGCCAGCACATACAGTGCAGATCTGGCCAGCTCCTCAGGAGTGCATGAGTCAGTTACATCTGCACCCATTATCCATGATATTCTCTTGTCGCCCAAGAAGAGGGTTCTGCGGCGCATTCTAACGTTGTGAAAAGAATTCTCACCACACACTGCACATGGGGTTCTTATATACATCTTGATCACCTGGAATAAATTAAAAAACTTATTTGCCATTCTATCTTAAGTAATTGTTGTATTCCTTTCTAAAATTCATTCTATTATATCATCAACAATTACAGGCTTGCAGCCTTTTGAAACTTTGCCTTCCTCAAACACCTGCTTGAGTAACTTTACCATAGCAGGAGTTATGTCTTTTTCTGACAGCGTTGACAGTAGTCCTTCTACTTCCATGTCCTTTTCTTTCTGTTCTCTCTTGTAACGCCCAATGAATTCCGCAAGTGCAATGCTGACAAGATCTGACATACTGCTAAAATCCTTAGATTCTACAAGTTCTTCTGCTTGCTTCTTTATGTACGGGCTTACTGTAGCGTGGATTGACTCTTTCTTGTATTGGATAGCCATTACATAATAATGTAGTATTTATTTCATATATATGTTTTTATGAGTTTTCAGCTTAATTATGACGTTATAGCTACATATAAATATCAGAAGGTATATGTCATAATTAGGTGATAATAATTAGCAAGTATAGGTCACTACACATAAACATGTCTCCCAGCGACTATGAGCAAATTTTGGTGCATGTACGTTCTGGAAAGTATCTCAACGTGAGTGATGCTGCCAGGCACTACATAAGAGCAGGTCTGCAGACAGACGAGGTGAAAACTTGAAACAGAAATACAAGACAATACAATCGCATCTTGCGAGATTGAAAATGAATGGAGTGATGACCAATGCCATCTGACTTTGCACGAGAGAAGGCATTGGCCGTCTACAACCAGGCACCGAAACAATGGGACGAGTTGGCGCAAATCCCTGGTGCCATGGGTGAATTGGCGTTGAGCGTTAAATTCCTTGCGGGGCTTGAGCATGGGCTGGTCTAAGAGAGGAGGCTATGCAGGCCGACCGATTGGATCCACAAAGGACCGCTACTGGCTCAGCGAAGGCCATATGGAGCGTAGGTTCAACCATGCTATGGATGTCTGCAGATCTACCCTGGACCGGGTAGGTCAGTGTCCCAAGTGCCACAAAGAGACATCAATATGCATTGAAGCAGGAGTCACTACAAAGCTTGGTGCCCGGTCCTGGTGGAAATGCTCCGAATGCAGGCATGAAAATACACGTGAGATCTCTCCCGAGAGAATGGCCGAATATTATGCCGAAGACCTGACAAGCATGGAAGATGCGAGATCATCGGAGGCTACGGCATGACCATAAACAACATGCCTCTTTTACACGGTCAGATAGTTGCAGAATGTGCATGCGACAACTGTGGTTTTGTTTTTAATATTGACTGGTATTACAAGGACAATTCTGTCTACTGCCCGGAATGTAACATGGAGGTCAGACCCTGAAGGTCACCTCTTACTCCGGGACAGCAGGTTCATTTCCAGGTTCAAGTCCTGGCCGGAGCACTGGTCTGAATATTGCAGGCCTCTTCCATGCAACTGAAAGGAAGTGAGACAAATGACAGAAGAGATTGAAGTGTACATCGATTTTGATAGATTGCCAAGCGGCATAGGTAGAGCAAAGAACGATCCCCTAAAACACATAGGTTCTGCAGACGTGGAAAGGATCCAGCAGTGGATTCGCAGCAAAGTTTCTGGTGAGAACGAGGTATTTGCGGTCATAACCGGCAGAGCATCCAGGTTTGTGAACATGGTCGCAACAGCAGAACTTGCATCATGCAACAACGTTACAAGAATAGGGTGGTCCCAAGCCGGAATGGTGCCTATTGTAGTGAAAGATTTCAGGAGGAATACCTGATGAACGATACCTTGCCAAATCCAGTATCAAAGATTGGTTCTGAAACCCGCATCATCTATACACAGGGATACGATATCTCAACAAAGATCGGTGCAGAGGTAGATTCAAAAGGTAACATCAAACCGAACGCACAGATCACGATATCCAGAAGACTTGAAAATGGTGACGAGATCCGGGAACTGATTCATGCAGATGTTTCCAGAGGCGTTGAGGAAGTAGTGAATGCAATCGACGATATCCTGAAAAGAGGTGTTCAGTAATGGCAACCTGGTATTGTGGCAACTGTGGATACGAATTCTATGCATCGCATTTCTCTGAAGAGGAGGATTGTCCGGAATGTGGGACTCTTCTCTACAATGGTTCGCAGCTGTGCAGGAACATCCTTCAGGATACGGGATACGAGGTGGAATGATGTCCAACCAACAGGATATCCATGAGATGCTTGTGCAGATGTCTGCAAAAATATGCCTTCTTGAGGAAGAGCTTGCCGATCTGAAGTGCAGGATCGAGAATCATATGCAATCTAACCAGGAAATGAGAGAAGCCCATGGACTTTACTGAGGTTTGAAAATGAGACTTGATAAAGATAAACTTGTACCCATCCTTGAGATGATGGGATATGGCACTCTAAATGGTACTGATGTATGGAAAAAGGCCAGCCAAACCCCTGGAGAGTACGTGTTCTGGGGAGTTGATTTCAAGAAGAACGAGGTTTTCAAATGGGTCGAGGATCACCGGGAATACGATGTCCCAGGCGACCAGACCTTCGTGGAACTTAAGAAGCTGATCGGAAGTTCATGTGAACAAAGTGGTGAACCCGATATAGACGAACCTTTCGCCGACCAAAGCAAGGAGGATTGTCCAGAAGGGTCCACTGGTGAAGAGAATGCATCACCATCTTATGAAAATAACGCTACACCAACAAAGTTGCTTGACCTCATCCATGGATATGTCGGTAACGATGTCCTAGAGGTATTTGGGGACACTGGCAGTGGTAAATCCAAGTTCGCTATGGCACTTGCAAAGGAGGCAATAGCTGCAGGAAAGAAAGTATTCTATCTTGATACCGAACGAAACCTTACAGAAGCAGATATTGCAGGCCTTAAGGGATGTGAGTACAAGTATACGCCGGTTATCGAAGAGATCGATTCCATATGTCAGAAACTTCCTGCAGTGGATGTGGTCATTGTAGATTCCATCGGTTTCCCCATCTTGACATCATACGCAAGGCTCAGTGTCAAGCAGAAAGGGGATGCTCTACTGAAGCTCATTGCAATTTTCGGTGATATGAAGAACTGGGCCTACAAGAACAACGGCATTGTTGTTGTAACCAACCAACCGGAGAGTGAGTTCAACAAAGCTTCAAACCATGTCCTCCGTCCCTTCGGAGACAAGAGCCAGTTTGCTGCCAAGGAGATCTGGAAGACCGAGATCGTGGACCGCAAACCTGTCTACACCAACATCCGTATCAGTGCTTTCAGGAGCAGGAGTGTTGGCCACCGGACAAAGATCGCGGACATGAAGATCAGCAGCAATGGTGTGGAGGTAGTCTGATGCCCACGCAAACCATATGCTGTAAGTGTGAAGGTACTGGGACTATACCTGCTTATCAAGGGGACTCTGACTGCAATGATACAGGGAAACGGAGGGAGGCCGAGGTATGAACTCCAACTTACCTTTAAATGCAGAAGCTTCAAAGGAAAAGTTCGTGTATCCTGCCAATGCAGCGATCAAAGATGCATACATTGGTCTTCTGGGAATGATGAAGCTCCAAAAGAAAATAAGGTTCTACATACATGAATGTGTCCTTTCCATTCTTGAGCAGAATGGATGGGTAACAGATTATAACCCAGGTGATCCTAAATTTAAGCCAGATAAGAATTACAAGAAAGGCCTGCGTTACCTCAAGGTCCTTGAAACCCCTTACTTCAAGTTCATCGGGCCCGGAAGGATCGAGCTCTGTGTTTACGATGCTGCTACAAAGCGCAGGATTACCAATTTTGACCAGTTCTTCAAGCTATGTGCCGATGATCCTCATATGTCAGAGTACACCAGCTGTGATGAAGAAGTGATCTTCGAAGAGTGGAACGATGTCATCTGCTGTTCAGATGTCCATGAAGATGAGATCGCTGCAGAGATCTGTATGATGGATTCTGCAGTACCTCTCAAGGAGGATGTGCTAAAAAGTACTTTTGAACTTAATTTTGATAAACAAGAGTACTTTGATCAATTTTCTGCTGAGCTAACTTCTTCCGACGATATAGGAGTGTGACTGTCTTAATCTGATGCGTATATGCGTATGGTATACGCATACTCTAAAACCCCCGTACCCCCAAAATAAACGATATGCTGCGAACTTTCGCGATTTAAAAATAGTGGATACTATTTTTACGCACATAGTATGTGTACGCATACTATACGCATAGCGAACAGGACAAATTCCGCACTATATTTCAGGAGAAGAAATGAAAGTCCATATTCATTTGAATGTCGATCATGAGAAAAAAATGTTATTTGAATCACTGAAGGAAGTTCATGGAAAAACGTTCACTGACATTCTTGAGGAAGGTCTTGATGCATGCCTGTCTGAAATAGTCCCGTCTAAGCTCATGGAAGAGGAGATCGCACAAACCAGATCGAGGCTTATGGAACTCGAACAGAACCTTGTGAAGATACGAATGATCGAACAACAGAGGAAACTACAGAACAAGGCAGCTAAAAAAGAAGACAGTATAGCTGAAGACTATCTTGAGATAATGAGAAACCAACGCTTTGAGGAGAGCAGGGACAGTCTCTTCATTCAGTGGAAGAGGTTGGACATGAATTGGCCTCGAATTGTTGATTTGTTCCAGTTCAAGAATGCGACCGAAGCTAAGGCATGGTTTGCAAAGAAAATGATTGGGATGGAATTATGACCTTCACCCCGGTATCTCGTCTCTGTATCTATTGTAAAGAGAAAATTTACATCACAGAGCCTGTTGACAGGGTCACCTGCACCAGATGTGGTGAAGTGATAAAGGTTGTCATAGGAAGGACGGTACGGTTGTCAAGGATCCCCGTTGATTTAAGCGAAAAGGCCTCAAATTTGCCAATCTCGGTAAGAACACAGGGAAGTGGGAAGATAGTGAGCTCCAAGCAGGAAAAAATCGAACACACGCAAAAAACCAATATTTCGAACACTAAAAAAAGAGGATGAACATGCAGGTACAGAACAAGCCAATAGCTGACCTAAAACCTTTTGTGAACAATCCGAAAAAACATCCTGAAAGCCAGCTTAGCATGCTGAAGAAGTCAATGTCTGAGTTCGGATGGACAAATCCCATCCTGATCACTTCCGACAACATGGTCGTAGCAGGCCACGCAAGGCTCCAGGCTGCCCAGGAGCTTGGTCTTACAGAGGTTCCCGTAATAACCCTCGATCTTCCGTATGGGAAAGCTGTGGCTTATGTCATTGCCGATAACAGGCTGGCCGAACTGGCAGAAACGGATACAGAAAAGCTGGCAAAGCTGCTGCAGGAAATAGCAGAGATCCCTGACTTCGACTTTGAAGCGATCGGTTACACGTTGGATGCTGTGGACGATCTGCTCGAATCCATAACTCCGGTTGAAGTAGTGGAGGATGAACCACCGGAGGTGCCAGAGGATGCTGTGACAGTTCTTGGTGATATTTGGGAGATGGGAAATCATCGCCTCCTTTGCGGTGATAGCACCGACCCGGACCAGGTTGCAAAGCTCATGGGTGAGCAAAGTGCCGATATGGTTTTCACGGACCCGCCTTGGAACGTGAACTATGGAGCTACAAAACATCCTTCCTGGAAGCAGCGAAGCATAATGAACGATGCAATGGAGACTGAGGACTTCAAAGAGTTCATGATGGCAAGCTTCAGCTGCATGAACCGGTTCTCAAAGGACGGATGTCCCACCTACGTTGTGATGTCTGCCCAGGAATGGGGGAACATGATGCTCTCCCTGAAAGAGAACAACTACCACTGGAGCAGCACGATCATCTGGGCAAAGGATAGGCTCGTCCTCTCCAGGAAGGACTACCACACCCAGTATGAGCCCATATGGTATGGCTGGAAGGACGGGGCTCCAAGGCTGTGCCAGGTGGAGGACAGGAAACAGTCAGACGTCTGGGAATTTGAAAGGCCCTCCGCCTCCGAACTTCATCCAACCACAAAGCCGGTGGCCCTTGTTGCAAATGCCATCAGCAACTCCTCCCGGCAGAAAAGTATTGTGTTAGACCTGTTCGGTGGATCTGGAACTACCCTAATTGCGTCACATCAACTCAATCGCGTCTGTTACGGAGTTGAACTGGATCCCCGGTACGTCGATGTCATCCTTCAGAGGTATGTCAATCTGACCGGAGATTGCGAACTGAAAAAAAATGGAGAGATATACACATGGGAAGAAAAAAGGGCAGCAAAATAATGGTCGAGATATCCGATCCGCTCATCAAACTGCTCAAGTCCGGTGTACCTGTGGTTCACGCCTGCGATGCCGTGGGGATCTCTCCGTCGAGCTACTATGACTGGATGAAGCTTGGCGAACGAGCAACATCCGGGCAGCACCATGAGTTCTATCTCCGTGTCAAGCAGGCCAGGGCGGAGGCCATTGCCAGGAACGTTGCCATCATTCAGAAGGCAGCAACCCATACATGGCAGGCTGCAGCATGGTGGCTTGAGCGCAGCTGTCCTTCCGAGTTTGCCAAGCGGGACGTTGAGATCAACATGACCCAGAACAACGTCGAGATAAACACCGATGAAACAAGAGAGAGAATCACTAGCAGAATCAATAGCATTGCTGCCAGACTCAAAGCGCCAGAAGATCCTGAGTGATATCAGCGATGAAGAGGTCCAGCAACTGGAATACGACTGGAAGTTCTGGGCCAGGCCAAACCAGCTTGCTCCGGAAGGGGACTGGCAGTATTGGTTGGTACTTTCTGGAAGAGGCTGGGGCAAATCAAGGGTAGGAGCCGAATGGGTCCGGGAAAGAGTAGAGTCAGGTAAGGCCCGTAGGATAGCTCTTGTAGCACCCACTGCAGCCGATGCCAGGGACACGATGGTAGAAGGAGAATCCGGTATATTGTCAGTCTGCCCTCCATGGAATCGGCCTGTATACGAGCCATCCAAACGCAGGCTCACCTGGCCCAGTGGTGCGGTTGCTTTGCTTTTTAGTGCCGAGGAACCGGACAGGTTGAGAGGTCCCCAGCATGACACTGCCTGGTGTGACGAGATCGCGGCCTGGAAGTACCCGGACAGGACATGGGACATGCTGCAGTTTGGCTTAAGGCTTGGAGATGATCCTAGGGCAGCTATCACAACAACTCCTCGGCCAATCCCGCTAGTTAAAGCCCTATTGACCGATTCCAGTACACATGTTACAAGAGGATCCACCTATGAGAACCTGTCCAACCTGGCACGGGCCTTCATCGACGTTATCATCAGTCGGTATGAAGGGACCAGACTGGGAAGACAGGAGCTCAACGCAGAGATCCTGGACGATAATCCCGATGCACTCTGGACCCGGCAGGTGATAGAGGATGCCAGAGTGTCCAAAGCCCCGGACCTTGTACGTATGGTTGTTGGTGTGGACCCAGCGGTCACATCCGGCGAGACTTCAGCCGACACCGGCATAGTTGTTGCAGCTGTGGATGAACGCGGGGAGTACTATGTCCTGGGGGATTATACCATTCATGCAACACCGAAGAAATGGGCTCAGGAGATCATCGCAGCCTACTACAAACACTCTGCTGACAGGGTCATCGGCGAAGTGAACAACGGAGGGGAGCTCGTGGAGTATACTCTCCGGACGATTGATCCTAACATTTCCTACAGATCAGTAAGGGCCAGCCGAGGAAAGCAGACCAGGGCCGAGCCTATCAGTGCTCTCTACGAGCAAGGCAAGGTTCATCATGTAGGGTCCTTCCCAGCTCTCGAGGATCAGATGTGTGACTGGGTCCCGGGAGAAGGTAGCAGTCCGGATAGGGTGGATGCACTTGTATGGGCGTTGTCAGAGCTTAGCAAATCAAGGTACGGACCACAGAAATTGAACATATCAGCACTTATCAAAACAAGACCGAGGTAATTATGAGACCAAAACTCTATGCAACCGTGAGCAAGAATACAACCGCAGTACTTCACCGGGTGATGAGGGAGCAGGATTGTAACAAGAGTCAGGCTGTAGATTTTATTGCGGATTATTATTCGAAAACGCAGAACAGTCTTCGTGAGAAGCAGGTGGAAGAGACTGTGGAGCTTGTGATTGAGAAACTGAAGCTGAATAAGTTGGTTTAGATATTCGAATCAGATACTTCAATTTTTTGGTAGGGTATAGGTAAGCCCACCCGGCAGTGTAACGAATTTGCTGTAAATTACAAGTTGAATTTTTGTAAACAGTATAGAAAACTAATCTCTTGGTATGAACTTTTAACTCTAAAACGCTAGAAGTTTGTAATTTACAGAACTTGTGTTACACTGCCGGAACTGCTCAGGATATACTTTTCCTCCATTTTCCCCGCCTCCTGTGAATAAGTGAAACATGATGCCCAACTTCTTACCTTATACCGCAAAGTCCCCTAAAAACCTCCTAGCAACCCAAGCAAGATGGTTTACTTGGCAAGTAATGTAGAATGGAAGGCAGGAGCCCTCTTAAGGGCATCGCAACCCCGTATGATGCCCTTTTATTTTATGTATACAGCATAGGCGCAAAAGCATTCCGGGTATTGTATAAACTGAACACTAGGATTGAATGGCTTTAATCTGCACTTGCCTTCATCTTTTCTTTTTTGAACATTACTGAGAACACTTGTGGTATATTCTTACTTTGTTTTTATCCGGACAAGTATGAGCTGTTCATCAGTAAGTAACTTTAAATAAGAAAAAGTATTAATTAGTATCTATTATTAAAAAGGATTTGTTAAAAATAAGCACAACCAGGCAAAACAAACAGAGAAGGAAGGATTACAGACGGACACAGTAGGCATCAAATATACTAATCAGCGGATAGAGATCCTGGAGTTCCTCAAGGAATTTGATGGGCATCCAACCGTTGATGATGTGTACGAAGGGGTCAGGAAAAAACTGACTAGGATCAGCAAAGCTACTGTATATAATAATCTGAGGTTCCTAGCCGAAAAAGGTCTTATCAAAGATGTGAATATCAAGGGAGTTTCCAGGTTTGAGGCAAATCTTGTACCGCACCATCACATCATATGCATAGGATGTGGGAGGATATCTGATTACGAATCAGAGGAACTGACAGATTACTCGCTGAAGATAGCGGGGGATATAGAAGGCTTTGAAGTAGAGACTACAGATACGAACTTTTACGGATTCTGTAAAGAATGTAAGGAGGATTAAATATGGAAGAAGTATGCACAATGCCACTTATAGGCGAAGACGCACCGTCGTTTACAGCAAAGACAACAATGGGAGAGATTCATTTCCCAAAAGACTACAAAGGCGAATGGGTAATCCTGTTCAGCCACCCGGCAGACTTCACGCCGGTATGTACTACTGAGTTCATGACATTTGCAAGCATGCAGGGAGAATTCAATGCCCTCAACTGCCAGCTCATCGGCCTGTCCATCGACAGCATATACGCACACATCGCATGGCTTCGAACCATCAAGGAAAAGATAGAATATAAGGGGATGAAGAACATCGAGGTGACTTTCCCTGTCATTGAAGACCTCAAAATGGACATTGCAAAGAAATTCGGCATGCTTCAGCCAGGTGCTTCGGATACCCAGGCAGTGAGAGCAGTATTCTTCATTGATCCGAAAGCTAAGATCCGAGCCATACTTTACTACCCGCTCTCAAACGGAAGGAACATGGACGAGGTCATGAGACTGCTTAAAGCCATGCAGAAGTCTGACGCAGAGGGTGTTGCAACACCTGCTAACTGGCAGCCGGGGGAAGATGTCATCATTCCGCCACCGGGATCATGCGGAGTTGCAAAGGAAAGAGTGGAGTCAAAGGATGAAAACACATACTGTCTCGACTGGTTCATGTGCTTCAGGAAACAATCCTAAATACCGTATCATTGAAAAAAAACAGGTGGCAAAAATGGGAACTGAAGGAATACAGATACTTGACAATCTCTGAGTAGACGTCAATGATCTAATAGAATCACTAACAAAGCTCTTGAAGATGAATGGCTTGCATATTACCAGTACTGGGTAGGAGCGAAGGTCATCAAGGGACCTATGAAGGAGGAGGCTGCAGCCGAACTTATACAGCATGCTGCTGATGAGCTCAGGCACACGGACATGAAAAGTGATGCGGCTTCTTCTAGCAATCTTTCAAGTCTCTCAATGTCATCAAAATTAATCGATATAAATTCAAACAACGATAGGAGAAAAAATTATGAATAATGATAGCAAGAACCCGGTAATGGGATTAAATGCCAGCAGTGGCACGCCGATTCGAGACTGGTGGCCGAATCAGTTGAATCTTAACATTCTGCACCAGCATTCCTCCAAGTCCAATCCGATGGGTGAAGAGTTCAATTACGCTGAGGAATTCAAGAAACTTGATCTGCAGGCCCTGAAGAAAGACCTCTATGAACTGATGACCGACTCCCAGGACTGGTGGCCGGCCGATTATGGTCACTACGGGGGACTCTTCATCCGGATGGCGTGGCATAGCGCAGGCACCTACCGCATGGGCGACGGCCGCGGTGGGGGAGGTTCTGGGAATCAGCGTTTTGCACCCCTAAACAGCTGGCCGGACAACGTTAACCTCGACAAAGCACGCCGGCTGCTCTGGCCAATCAAGCAAAAATACGGCAGAAAGATTTCTTGGGCGGACCTCATGATTCTGGCTGGCAACTGTGCTTTAGAATCAATGGGATTCAAGACCTTCGGTTTTGGCGGCGGGCGCGAGGACATCTGGGAGCCGGAAGAAGATGTCTACTGGGGTTCAGAAAAGGAATGGCTGGCTACGAGTGACAAGCCTCATAGCCGTTATTCTGGTAACAGGGATCTCGAAAATCCCTTGGCTGCAGTGCAGATGGGCCTGATCTACGTGAACCCGGAAGGTCCGGACGGCAATCCGGATCCGCTCGCTTCTGGCAAGGATGTTCGAGAAACCTTTGCACGCATGGCCATGAACGATGAAGAGACCGTCGCACTTGTCGCCGGCGGGCACACCTTTGGCAAATGCCATGGCGCTGGCGATGCGGCGCTGATTGGTCCGGAACCTGAAGCTGCTCCCATCGAGGAACAGGGTCTTGGCTGGAAGAGCAGCCTCGGCAGTGGTAAAGGCGGCGATACGATCTCCAGTGGCATTGAGGGAGCATGGAAGCCAAACCCAACCCGATGGGATATGGGCTATCTGAAGGTCCTGTTCAAATACGATTATGAGTTAGTCAAAAGCCCTGCCGGCGCGAACCAGTGGTTGGCCAAGGACGTTGAGGAAGAGGACATGATCATCGATGCCCATGACCCGTCCAAAAAGCACCGACCCATGATGACAACTGCAGACCTTTCGTTAAAGTTCGATCCGATCTACGAGCCAATTGCACGACACTACTTGGAAAACCCCGAGGAATTCGCAGACGCTTACTCCCGCGCCTGGTTCAAGCTGACCCACCGTGACATGGGTCCACGCTCGCGCTATCTCGGCCCGGAGGTCCCGCAAGAGGAACTTATCTGGCAGGACCCAGTTCCGGCAGTGGATCATGATCTGATCGACGCGGAGGATATCGCAGACCTCAAGATCAAGATACTTGCCTCGGGACTATCTGTCTCTCAACTAGTCTCGACAGCCTGGGCATCTGCATCCACGTTCCGCGGCTCCGACAAGCGCGGAGGGGCGAACGGAGCACGCATTCGTCTTGCGCCGCAGAAAGATTGGGAAGTCAACCAGCCTGAACAACTTGCCAATGTGCTTGAGACCCTTGAGGGAATCCAAAAGGAGTTTAACAGCGCTCAGCCAGGTGGGAAAAAGGTTTCACTTGCTGACCTGGTCGTCCTGGGTGGATGTGCAGGTGTCGAACAAGCGGCAAAGAATGCCGGCCACGATGTAACTGTTCCATTCACTCCGGGACGCACGGATGCATCAGATGAACAAACCGACGTTGTGGCATTCAGTGTACTCGAGCCGAAAGCAGATGGATTCCGCAACTACCAGAAAACCAAATACTCTATATCTGCAGAGGAACTGCTGGTGGATCGGGCACAACTGCTAACACTGACCGCTCCTGAGATGACGGTTCTTATAGGCGGTATGCGCGTCTTGAATACCAATTTCGGACAGTCCCAACACGGCGTTTTCACCAAGCGGCCGGAGACGCTCACCAATGACTTTTTCGTGAATCTGCTTGACATGAGCACGGAGTGGAAGTCAGCCTCGGAAGACAAAGACGTGTTCGAGGGTCGTGATCGCGCAACAAGCGAACTCAAGTGGACCGGCACCCGTGTCGACCTGCTCTTCGGTTCGAACTCCCAGCTGCGGGCCCTGGCGGAAGTCTACGGATGTGAGGACTCCCAGGAGAAGTTTTTGAACGACTTTGTAACGGTGTGGAACAAGGTAATGAACCTTGATCGCTTCGATATCGCCTGATTGTAGCATCAACTTCCTCCCATATAATGGGTGATGATCATTTGACCATAAGGTTCCCTTCAATATCGTGTGGGTGATTGAATCCACAGGGAACCTTTCCCTAACACGAGTATTTAGAGCAAATGATTAATCTGCCTCTGTATTTTTTTATATAATGCAATGTACCCTTAGAAAACCCTCTTTTCTTCCAATTAGAATAAGAGTTGCTTAGTATCTTTTTCAGGAAATTTGCATTAACTTAGACAGGCTTCAATAGGAATATTATTTGAAAACGCAGAACAGTCTTAGGGAGAGGCAAGTGGAAGAGACTGCTGATCTTGTTATTGAAAAGTTAAAAGAGAAAAGGTTATTGTAAACTCCAGATCAAATTATTCTGACTTTAAGGAGGAGTTATGGTTCTCTTTTTTCTCGCATTGTGAAGTCTTGCCTATCACAATTTTTAACTCATCGGTTTTCACTACATGTAGAATATAATTAACTCCAGAAAACTACTATCTGTTTGTCCTTCACTTCCTTATGTTGATTATATTGCAATTAAAAGAGACAGTATTTTGATACTTTCAAAGATAGAAAACCAGTATGGCCGGAATTTATTTATTTAATGCCGTCTGAACCTTGTAATAAAGGTGATGAGGTCCGCCCTGACCATAAGTCAAAACCGCTTATGCTGATGACTTCTACATATTTGCTTGTGGTTTAATGTGTACACTATTCTGGCATATATTATGAAATTTATAGTTATGCTCTAAAGTACGCATTTGTAGATGAGAACGAGGTGGAGTTAGATGAATACAACAATTCGAAAGATTCATGCGCGAGAGATTCTTGATTCACGGGGCAATCCAACTGTTGAAGTGGATATTGTTTTACAGGATGGGACTAGTACAAGAGCCGCTGTTCCTTCTGGTGCATCGACCGGGAAATATGAGGCATTTGAACTTCGTGATCGTGACATGAAGCGTTACGGTGGGAAAGGAGTGCTCACTGCTGTTGCAAACGTGAACGGACAAATCGCTAATGCTCTTACAGGAATAGATGCCAGCAATCAGGAATTGATCGACCGGACCATGATTGAACTTGATGGTACACCAAATAAAGAAAAACTAGGCGCGAATGCTATCCTTGGTGTATCCATGGCAGTTGCCAGGGCTGTTTCAAAAGCAACAGGTGTTCAGCTTTACGAATACCTTAGCCCGAGTAAGCAATATCTTCTCCCAGCTCCGATGATGAATGTGTTGAACGGTGGAGTGCATGCACAATGGCAGGGAGCAGATTTCCAGGAATATATGATCGTTCCTCTTGGTGCCTCAGATTTCCAGGCAGCTCTCCAATGGGGTGCTGAAACATACCATACTTTGCAGAGCATTCTAAAAAAGAGAGGCTACCCCACTGCAATAGGAGATGAGGGTGGATTTGCACCGAAAGTTGCGTCCAACGAAGAACCCCTGGAACTTATTACCCTTGCAATTGAAGAAGCAGGTTACCGGCCAGGTAAGGACATAGGTATCTCGCTTGATCCGGCATCCAGCGGATTTTTCCAAGATGGAAAGTACGAGTTGAAACGGGAACAAAGATCTTTAACTTCTGAAGAAATGGCTGCATATTACGAGATGCTTGTGGGAAAATATTCCATCATCTCAATCGAGGATGGGCTGGCCGAAGAAGACTGGCAGGGTTGGAAGTTGCTGACAAAGAGGCTAGGAGAGCGGATTGAACTGATTGGTGACGATATATTTGTTACTTCTCCGGAACTTGTTAAACGCGGAATTGAAGAAGGAACTGCGAACTCTGTGCTGATCAAACTCAATCAGATCGGGACTGTGACCGAAACTCTCTCGACCATGAATCTGGCAAAAAGTGCTGGTTGGGGCTTGAATATCTCCCACCGAAGTGGTGAGACCATTGATTCATTCATCTCTGATTTCACCGTAGCGACAAGGGCAGGTAAGCTCAAAACCGGTGCTCCATGTCGTGGAGAAAGAGTAGAGAAATACAACCAGCTACTAAGAATCGAGGAAGAATTGGGAGATAAAGCAATATATGCCGGTAGAAGGGCGTTTGTGCGGGGTTAAGAGTCTACAGCCTGTCTATTGTAACATGATATAGATAAAGTCGGGCTTTTAAATGGTAGATCTTATTTATTTATTTACATTGTTTACATTGTTTACAGGTGGCTTTTTAGCTGCTGCAATATCGGGTGCAGGCGGGTTCGGAGGTGCATTGTTATTGTTACCGCTATTAACAAAGACAATAGGCACAACAATGGCAATTCCGGTTTTAACGATAGCACAGCTAATTGGCAACTTATCAAGAGCATTTTTTGGATTTAAGCAAATTAAGTGGAAGCCTGTTTTATTATTCACATTAGGTGCTGTGCCAATGAGTGTTCTAGGTGGATATTCGTTTGTAGAAGTACCAAAAGAAATAGTAACCTGTCTCATAGGGCTTGCAATTATCCTATTTGTGGTATTGAAATATTTTAAGCTATTGAAATTCAATCCTACTAACAGTAGAATGGTCTTGGGTGGAGGAATAGTAGGTTTCATCTCAGGACTTGTCGGTAGTGCAGGACCAATAGGTGCAGCATTGTTCTTATCTTTAAACCTGCCACCTGTCTCATATATATCAAGTGAAGCAATGAACGCAGTAGCAATGCATATTACCAAGACTATAGTATATCAAAGGTATTTAGGCATAGGATTGTCAACTTTGTTGATGGGTCTATTCATTGGTGTTTCTATGATCATTGGAACATGGGCAGGAATGAAAATCATAGGACATATCCCCAAAGAGAAATTCAATAAGTTTGTAGGATCGTTGTTGTGCATAGTTGGGTTACAGATGCTGTTATTTGGGTAAGATGTCAATAGGATATATTTTCTAGAGAACAATTAAACATCTCTTCTAGGGTTCGCTTTCTCTATATTCAAACAGCCTGATCACATTCTGGATTTCGAATGCTGTCTTTTTTAATTGATCAACCTGATCCGCGACATTCTCTTCGTGCATCTTTCTTTGTGCCAGTGTCGAACTTATAACTCCATGTGTTGCCTTGATTATCATAGAAAAATCATTATCCAGACGAAGAGTGAACTTTCTGAACGTGCTGTCGATATTCTGAAGGGTTTCCCACCGGATATTCTCAAGATTACGTAGCATGAGCGTCTCTATTTGATTCTGAAGTCTTTCTTTTACTCGTTTCTTACGCATCTTCTCTGGCATGATACGTTCGATGAAATCCGGTGAGAGAGGTATAAGTAAATATTCCTGCTCATATTCTACAAAATATGGTTCCCTTATAGCCTCATATACTCGTTCACAGACAGGTGTATGATATGGAATTTCAAATAATTCGGTTGCTGCTTTTCTGATAGATTCGACAAGTTCATCTATACGTGGCTCTTGATCCTTCAGACGAGTAGCTATTTCTTTGTCCACCATCTCTGAAACTGCGGCAAATTCATGTTCGAACCATTCAGGGATAGCATCAGCAACTGCCTGTTGTGCCGCATGCTCCGAATCATGGAGTGATTCTGACATTGCCTTTTCTGCGATCTCCGTGAGTTGTTCACAGAAAGGAGCTTGCAGGCTCCTAATGTGTTCTTCTAGAATGTCATGAACTCTTTTTTTGTCACCTCTGAGGATGTCCTGTGCATGGATTCGTTGTTGTTCCGCCTCAGCAATCTTTTTTCCAAAAACAGAAAGCCGGCTCTCCAATTCAGTAAGAGGTGGTTCGAGGGTACGTATCTTCAGCTCTATCTGAAGGTACATGTCGTTAAGGACATAAAGTGTTTTTCTTCCAATGGCATCCCTCAGAACGAGACTTTTTTCGTGGGCCAGAAATGTAATCAGGTATTCGGAGAGTTTAGCAAGGCCACTGTCTTCCCATTTTTGTGTATCATCCGTTGTCTTTGCTTCAAGACCATTTCTTGAAGATATGGTAAAGATGGGAGTGGTGGAGTCTATGCCTGCTTCTTCTGTCAGTACCTTTTTGTAAAAGTGAGTGCCTCCACAAGCTCTGTTTTTGTGAGATAATCTACCTTATTCAATGCAAAGAACAGTTTCGAGACCCTGCTTTTGATATCTTTGAGGAATGCAAGTTCTACCTCTGTAATAGGAGGATCAACAGAAACCAAAAAGAGTGCTGCATCGGACTGCGGAAGGAAACCCATCGTCACCTCGGTGTTGTGACGATATGTAGAGCCGATTCCAGGCGTGTCAATGACCACAACATCACGGAGGATGGGGGCAGGATGCGTAACTTCTACATGAGCTACCCCTTTTTATTTATGGGATTGCTAGCTTCGGTGACAAACTCCATCAGATGTTTGTTGAGCCATTGAGCTTCTGATAGGGAAACACTGTATTCAATGGAATCCATTTCTTTAAGGCTTTTGAACACCAGATCTGGTCGACCATCTTGGTATCGTATCCGTAGCCCTCGCTGTTCTCCATATTGTATGAAAGTTGGGATTGCAGTAAGGGGAATGACCGAGCTTGGCAACACCTCTTCACCTAGAAGTGCGTTAATTAAAGTGCTCTTCCCTCGCTTGACCTGCCCAAGTACAGCTAGGTGAAATCTTCCCTGAGATAGGCGTTTTTTCAGCTCTTCAAGCCGTAGGATATGCATTTCATAGTTCGTGCCTATACACCCCAAACCCGATATCTCAGCATTGAGTATATCCCCTAGCTTTTCAAGAGTGCATATGTTGCCATCTATCTTTCTAACGTGCGATAAACATAAGACCTTCTTGTCCATTTATATGTACTCCCAGCAGAGTTCGGGACAATTATCTTTTTATTTTTGGATGTTGCAGTCGTAAAAGACAATCTTCACTTTTTCCTCGGTGATCAGTCCCTGACACATCACATCGTCTAACTTAGGTCTTATTCGTGCAAGGTTTTCTTCTGTATCGACAACTTCGATAAGTATCGGCATATCCATTGATAAACGCAGTATCGATGTCGTATGGATGTAGCTGTTCTTCCCAAAACCCGTAATTCCTCTAAAAACAGTTGCTCCTGCAATTCCTTCTGCCTTTAGCATCTCTACTATATGCATGTATAACGATTTGCCCTTATACTTGTCAGATTCTCCAATGAATATTCTCAGCAATATTGCTGTGGATTCTCTTTTCATCCAATACCCCTCCATAGACCACTTGTGAGGCTCAAAGCCACAGTTTTTCCTAAGTATACTGCAAATATGGAAAGTACCACTGTAGCTACTATATTGATGACCAGCAGCATTATATTAGAATTATCCAGGAGTCTGAATGACTCATAACTGAACGTAGATAATGTTGTAAAGGCCCCCAATATTCCTATTGTGAGGAATACTCTGGTTTCTTCATTAAAAATACCCTGATATTCGGAAAGGTACATAACCAATCCCAAGAAGAAGCTTCCCAGTATGTTTACAGCTAAAGTTCCGAAGGGGAAACTGACAAAATTATCCTGTACCCAGCCGCCGATAGTATATCTCAGGATAGCACCTATGAAACCGCCTATGCCTATTAGAATAATTGTATACAAAAGTACACCTCCACAATTATGTAGAAGTCATCAGCATAAGCGGTTCAGACCAAACGTCTAGGCGGACCTCATCACCTGTACAAGGAAATTAGTTATGTTCATAAATAGTTTGCGCAGGAATTAATAGGGATACTTTCTCCAGAGCCTATAATCTATCGCTTATCTTTATCATATTATTTCACAATTAAAAGAACGTATATTTTGAAATCAAAGAAATGCAGTTAAAGTTATGTATAACCTTACAACACTCATGACACGGCAGATACAAGGTCACAGCGTACTGTTATTAGTAAAGAGGAGCAACACAAATGACCTAGATAGCAACCGTAGAAATGGAAGAAGATAAACTCTTTGCAAGATGCGAATACAATCATGTCAATCTTATCCGCCTCCCTTCTGGAAGAAAATCATACTATTGTAAAACATGCGGTGCTTTGTTTGTAGTCGATCCCATCTTTTCTGAACTCATAGAGAATGACGATATCTAATATTGCTCTTTGTACTAGGAAAAAAGTATGAAGCCAAGTGTTTCTCATTCAGGAGTGTTATTCGAAAATGCAGAACGATTTCAGGGAGAAGCAGGCCGAAGAGACCGCAGAGCTGTGATTGAGAAACTCAAGCAGAAGAAGTTGGTGTAGAGGTTCGGATTAAATGCTTCGCATTTAGCGGGTGTGACATAGGTAACTCGAATTCTTTGTATACTAAAGTCCGCAAGACCTCAAACGAAAAACTATGAAAATTAAACAATCAAAGTCTTGTTATGGGTGTAGAGTCCTTCAGATAATAGTTAAAAAGTTCTTTTCCCCAATTAAGCGCATCCTCTGTACTACATATTATATAGCTATGATCGACATCTCCTGCTTTCTTAAGTGGGTTCATAACAATATGGTAATCATCAAATGTAAAGAAAAGGAAGTTTATTTTTTGATGGTAAACATATAGCTTAAAATAACCACTTTTAATTAAAAGTTCAATATGTTCATTTGATTCTTTTCTGATTTTGTTGAACAGATCCTTAGAGACAATATAATTAATAGTGATTTTATTATCTATCATCTCAGTGAATCTGGATTGGTAATTTGGATAAAAGATGTTACCAACAGAATAAACATGCTCGGGTGTTTTATCTTTATGGTAAGTTTTGTGAAGATTAAATAAATCCATGAGTGGAGGATTTATAATCTTATAATGTTTCAACTCATTAATTCTTTCTAATAGATTCGGTGGAACAAAATCAAAGTCATGAGTTCCCCAGTAATCAATATCTACATCTAGAACCTCTGTGGTATCTATTAAAGGCCTCACCTTATCTACAATCAGTTCCCCAATAAATGTTAGTTCATAGATGTCATCATAATGAAAAACAAGATGATGCTCTTCTAATATCTTCATTTGAGGGAGTAAAGCCTGTCTTGTTGTATCCAGTGACTTGAGAAGAGACTTCATTTCTTGATGGCCATCCTTCAATAACAATAATGTTTCTTTTCTTTTATCGGATGCAAATATAACATCAATCAATGATTTCTTCATTTGATTTCAATCCTCTAAAACTATTGAAATTTAACAAAGCATTAAAAATTAAACTATGATTAATACTATCGATTAACTACTATATCTTTTTTGTGCAAATCTCTAGAATATAACGTTGTTAATTTTGATAGTGCTCAATCTGTACACATTCCTGATTTATTACTTATGTGAGTATGCAAGATAATGCCTATCATCCTCAGCAATCTCAAGAAGAAGCAGGTTGAGGAGACTGCGGAGCTTGTGATCAAGAAGCTGAAGCTGAAGAAACTCGTGTAAATGTTCGAATTAGCTCGCACTTTTAGGTGGGGTTATGGATAAGCCCAAAAAACCGAACTTTAATTAATAATAGTAATTGTCTACAGAAATCAAATCAGATAAACTGAACTATCATCATAAGTATATATATTACTAATTTTTAATAAAAAGTAAAAACTAGATGCCAGTTAATAATTTAGAATGTTTTAAGCAATATTTAAAAAATTCCTGTCCCCACTCTACCGCTTTTTTACTTTTACATAGGATATATCTATTGTCAATAACCCCACCATTTTTGAGTATACTTAGCATCAGGTAATAATCGTTAGATGAAACAAAATGAAAATTCATCTCCTTATTGCATATATAGATCTGTACAAAACTGCTCTGGAATATTTGCATAAACTCTGCACTTTTTGTTTCAAGGAGTTTTCTTAGCAACTCGTCAGAAATTATAAAATGTGTCATTACCTTTTTTTCAATCAGTTCGAACATTAATTCAGGAAAGTGAGGATGGAGGAATGTAGTGACAATGTATAAGTTGTCTGAATTCTTTGAACCTTCATGAAACCTCTTGTCGAGTTCATATATATCTATAAGTGAAGGCTTTACAATCTGGCATTTCTCAAATTCATTTGTTTTATTCAAAAGATGAGATGGAATAAAGCCCAGATCGCGAGTTCCCCAGTAATCAATATCATTATCAAAAACTTCAATGGTATTTAACAGAGTTTTCATTTTGTCAATAACCAGTTTTCCAATTGTAGACAGTTCATAAATGTCATCATAATGAATAACAAGATGATGCTCCTCCAAAACCTTAATTTGGGGAAGTAATGCTTGCCTTGTTGTATCAAGCGAATCTAGGACAGTTTCCATTTCCTGAGGGCCTTCTTTCAGCAATAAGAGAAAATCTTTCCTTTTACCAGAAGCAAATATTACATCAAGCAATGGTCTTTTGATTTAGCTCACATCCTATAACAAACATTCATATATCGTAACTTAATGTGGAACTTATATACATACTTTGTTAAAATCAAATATAGGCAACCATGCCTGTTTATCTAACAAGTGTGTTTGTCTACAAATCTCAATCTTTATGTTTGTTCCCACAAATCCAACCTTTC
>NZ_PGGK01000017.1 GCF_004745425.1 Methanolobus halotolerans
CAAACATAGTTCGATTTGCTACAGAAAGTGATGTAGCAAAGGGGAATACTGGCATCCCCAAAGCGGCAATGGTTAGAAAGCAATCAACCGTAGAACCCCACGCACTTTAGTCGTGGGAGTGTGTCAGTTCGGTGTGCAAGAGACTGAAAAGATTGTATTTTGAAAAAACACGGAAAATAGTAATGTATCTGCGGAGTTTTTTGAACATCATTTTATTATTTAATCTGTTAATAAATATAGATTCTCCTTATATTATTTCTTTCCGTTATTACGATGATGATTGTACGAGTTTACAACATCGGATAGCTCTTTATGGGTGTGTTCATGAACATGCAAGTGAATATGTCCATCCTTACCTTCAATGGTCCTTGTTAGGATTTGGATGGCTTCATCAAAAGACAACGGAAGATCATCCGACGAGTATCCAAAGCAATTCAATACTTTAAAAAGTTTGAAAACATCAGGTGCTTCCAGATTATTCTCTCTCAGAAGCTCCCAGTCAGAGAAAATCTTTCTTGGTGAACCTTCAGCAACTATTCTGCGATTGAGTACATAGACACGATTGGCAAGTTCCGGCAGTGCATTGACATCGTGCATGGCAATTATCGTGGTTATACCATCACGCTCATTCAGTTCATTTATCAGACTTATAAAATCAGCACGACTCTTCGGGTCAAGGTTTGCCGTGGGCTCGTCCAGTACAAGCACTTTAGGCTCCATTGAAAGTACTGCAGCAAGTGCTAGCCTTTTTTTCTGTCCATAACTTAAATTGTGAGGGACTTTCGTTTCGAAACCCTCAAGACCTACCTTTAAAAGGGCCTTGATTACCCGCTTCTTAACTTCATTTTCTTCAAGCCCCATGTTGACAGGTCCGAAAGCTACATCATCAAACACCGTTGGCATGAAAAGCTGGTCATCAGGATCCTGGAAAACAACACCGACCTCATGGATTCTCTCTTCAATTCTCATTTCAGAAATAGACCTTCCAAAAACAGTGATATTACCAGCCGGATTTTTTATGGTTCCGTTGAGGTGAAGGAAAAATGTGGTTTTACCAGCACCGTTGGGGCCTACTACCACGACCTTCTCACCTTTATAGATTGTGAGATCTATTCCTTCAAGAGCCTTCGTACCGTCTGAATATGAATAACTCAAACCTTCTACCTTTACTGCTTCTATCATATTAATACCAGTTGATAAGATGCACAGAGACAGCGATCAACACCATACATGTGCTTAATACATAATCCTTTGTGCTCATTTTAAAATTTATAAGAGCCCTTGGTCTGCCCGAATATCCCTTGGAGACCATGGCCTGGTATACTCTGCTTGTGCGGTCATAGCTTTTTATGATCAGCATACCCAGAATATTTCCGAATATGGAAAGGCCATGATAATTAGCCTTTAATCTGAAACCCTTACACTGCATAGATTCCCACATCCGGCTGAATTCATCTATTATAACGAAGATATAACGATAAGTGAACATAAGCATCTGGACCAGCATGCCGGGAACCCTGAGTGCATACAATGCTTTCATGGTCATATCGAACCTTGTAGTCGCCAGCATAGTAAAAGCAAGTGTTACCGCCGCAAGTGCCCTTATAATGATCAGAGAAGCATATGCCAAACCTTCAGTTGAAACAGATATCCCACTGATGTTCATCAGCTCCTCACCATCTACCGTAAGAGGCATGATAAGCAACAGAGGAAAAAGAAAAAAGAAAACCATTCTTATTCTCTTCAGTGCAAAGCCCATTGGTAATCTGGATACCAGTAATATTAAGATTGAGAACAAAAAGCCGTACAGGGCGATTTTCAGATCATCCACAAAAGCAAAAGAGAAAATAAGCAAAGTAAAAGTTAACATCTTGGCGCGAGGATCGAAACGATGGATGGGCGAATTCAGTGATGCAAAAGCATCTATTTCCGGATATTCCATTAAGTGCCACCTTTGAACTATTGGCCCTTGGATTTCCTTGATGAAAAATACAGTGCCAGACCTGCGATTCCAATAATATATCCAAAACCTGCAACAACGCTAGCAGATAAAGGCAATTCAGCATTTTCTGTTTCTGCAGCTGAACCACCCGCAAGATTGAAGGTCTTTTCACTCTTGTGACCGCTTTCAGAAACAACCACCCTGTATTCGGATACACCGAGCTTTGGAGTGAAATAGAACAACCCATTCGAATCGGTCCTGTCCTCAATGTACAGCTCCTCTTCTCCGTTTTTTATAGCGTAGACAGAAACATCCGCATTGGGCATGGGATCTCCCCCACCGAACCAGGCTTTTATCTCAACTTCCGTGATCTGCTCCTGAACATAGACCCGATGTGCCGAAACCCCCGGCATAAGAAGCATCAGGACCATGCCCAGTAAAACTAGAATCCTTGTTAATTTTAGATGATCCATCAGTTCAAACCTCCGTATCCACTGGCAAAAGTTCCGGCCTTACCTTCAAGAGAAAAGACACTACAGAGCCAGTGATAATCCCCTCAATTACCATTACAGGGAGATGAGCGATCAAAGCTGCATAAGCAACTTCCCTGAACTCCTCTCCGGTACTTATTAGTATGAAAGCAAGAAAGATGCCTGAAAGCAGTATTCCCAACGCACCGCACAGGGCACCCATAAATGCAACATTGATTCCTTTTCTATAGCCAAACCTGAACGTCCAGTATGAAATAAGGGCAGGTATACCTATAATAACATTGTTGGCTCCGATAGTTGTAATGCCCCCATGCTGAAAAAGGAAGGCCTGCAATGTAAGACCAACCAACATTGCAGGGAACGCAAAGACTCCAAGCACAACCCCCATGAGCCCGTTAAGAAGGAGATGGACACTTGTCGGGCCAATGGATATGTGAATAAGAGAAGCTACAAAAAAGGTACCTGTAATGATAGAGATCTTTGGGATCTGTTCAGCCATATCATACTTGTATTTGCAGCGCCAGAGGATTAAAGCGCTTAACACCAGCGTTATTGCCCAGCCGGCAGCAACAACCGAGAAAGACAACACACCATCTGAAATATGCATAATAATTACCTCATTGATATCATGAATTATGAATTTGTCTCAAATTCATATGAACTTGATTGGTAATGAATAACAACGTATAAAAAAGAAGTGATAGGGATTAGATATCCCTTCTCAATTAACCTATTCTTTCCTCATTATGGTATAAAGTGCGCCAAGAATGCCTGCAAAAGCAATTGATGCAACAAATCCGGGAGCACTTGCTGTTGTCTGACCTGATGAAGCATCATTTTCATCTGATGCCTGTTCATTTGCGCCAGAAGCAACACTCTTCTCAGGGAAAGATTCGATTACAGGGACGATGAACACACCCCTTACCGGCTGGCCCTCCTCAGGTTCCATCGTTGCCCCAACAAACCAGATTCCCGGTTCATCCAGAGTATAGAGGAAATCACCATTGTCGTTGGTCTTTGTGAGTCTGGTAAATACCATAGGTGCATCGTAGGGGAACTTCTCCTCAGCAGCCTCCACGATCTTAATACCGTCCTCCAGGGTGTGGTATATCTCCACTTCGACATCAGCTCCTGTCAGGGAAGCACCATTATTCAATGCCTTTCCGGCAAATACAAATCCCTCTTCCATACCATAAGGCCTCATGTAGGGGATGATCTCGGTGTCCTGATCTACCTCTGCATCCCATCCGACCCACATCTCCTCACCGGAGTGGATGACCGCCTTGGTAAAGTCCACCATGTCTTCGTCCACATCCTCGTATTTTACAGAGATCACCGAATCTCCCATTTGGTCAACTGTAAAAGATGTTTTGTATGCGACAAACGTACCCATGTGTCCTTCCTCATCCATTCCGTCAACGCTTATCTCCTCAACTGTGAGTTGCTCGACCGTGCTGTCAGGTTTGGTTACCGTGATTTCCGGTATGGTGGACATATCGAAGAGTATGTGTTCGTAAGGATGACCCCACATGATGTAGATTTCCTTTGTATCGCCAAGCTGTGCAATATAGTCATCCGGAGTCACATCCCATATAGTATCTTCGCTGTCGCTTGGGAATACCATTGTAAAGTGTGCACCTGCAATACCTGATGTCCAAAGAACAATTCCTGTTAGCACCAACAAAGAAAAGATATTTAGTTTCAAATAGAACCTCCTATGATCATATCTGTTAAACCTAGTGACAGTAATACAAAATAAATAGTTTTTGCTACATAATTTGTGCACAACAATATATTGTAATAACTTATCGTACTAATCAAGAATACTTTCATAAACACAACACACCAGAAATTGAAGAGCAAATGATTTTTACCTTATGTGCTAATTACAGGAAAGTACTAATTCTGGATAAATTGCCATGACAACATTCTCACCTGTTATCGCTGCAAAGGCCCTCTGGCAGATGCGGATCAGAAAAAGACCCTTCGTACTCTCCCATGCCATCAACACCAGATGCAATATGAAATGCAGGTTCTGCGAGTACTGGAAAGAGAGCGGCCCGGAAATGGAACTCGAAGACATATTTAATCTGTTAGATGAGGCAAGGGCCTTTGGCATACTCGCCTATAATGCCTGGACAGTTGAGCCGCTGCTCAGAGAGGACCTGCCAGAGATACTGGCACATGCCAGGGGCCTGGGGATGATAACCTCCCTCATAACCAATGGACTGTTGCTGGAAAAAAGAGCAGTAGAGCTTGAGAACCTTGACTACCTTTCAGTGTCTGTGGACGGCACCTCCAGTTACAGGGAAATAAGAGGAGTGGAATTTGACAGGATACTGCCAGGCATCATCAAGGCAAAGGAGAATATGATCAACCCCTTGCTCCTGAACTGTGTGATCAGCGGGAAGAATCTTGATGATATAGAAGAACTCTTGCAGCTTGCCATGGACCTGAATGTAAAGATATCATTCGAACCCATGTATGAATTCGGGAATATCGGAAATGATACCTGGGACGATCTTGGCATCCGGGACATGGAAAAGTATCGCAGGGTTGTTGACGGGATAATTGAAAAGAAAAAGCAGGGATATCCGATTATCAACTCTATCACTTATCTGGAAATGGCGAGGGACCTGAAAACCACATATTCATGCCATGCCAGTGATATTATACTGGATGTTGCCGCAGACGGGAGTATTGAGAACTGCCGGGTCCACAGGGAACCTATCGGGCATATAAGGGAAGGAATTGCGAATGTATGGGAGGCAACCAGAGAAAAGAGGAAAAAAACCTCAAATGAGTGCCAGAAATGCCTTTTCTTCGGATACGTGGAAAACAGCCTTATGTATGATTTCAACCTGGAGGTCATGAGACATTACGAGTGGATGTAGCCGCTACTTGTGGAGTCCTGACGTCTATCCTGTCGCCATTTCTAAGCCCAAGTACCGATGCCGCACTTCCCTGGTTCACGGCGATCTCAAGAAAACCATGACTCCCTGTAAGTGACAATGGCTCCCCCACATCCACGAGTCCGTATGTATGCATAAATGGCATATCCCTGCCAGACACCTTCACCACTTCACCAAAATGAACCAGATCCGATACTACGGTTCCGGGTATGTTGGTGATTACATTTCCGAAATCATCAATGTAGATAACTTCACCTGAAACAGAATTTACCCCTACCTCAACATTTCCAAAATCCAGATGCACATAGTCATCAGTCTTTTCTCCTGCACGTTCAGGCGCCACGCCTCCCGAAAGATAAGCACCTATACGGGCAAATACGTCCCTGCCATGGAAAGTTGTAGAAACATCCCCCAGTAATTCTGTACCCTTTATCCGGTAGACCTGCATATCCCCGAGCCTCAAAGCCGCCGGGACCATCAGGCCATTGTCCGGGCCTACAAAAAATTGACCACCGGAGGATATGACTATTGAATTACGCTGTGTACCCACACCCGGGTCCACGACGGCAACATGTACCGTCCCCTTTGGGAAATAATCCACCACTGTGTATAGTGCAAACGCACCGGCACGTATGTCAGCATGCCGTACCGAGTGGGTGATATCCACTATTTGTGTTCCGGGCTCCATCCCGAGAATTACCGCCTTGAGAGATGCGGGATAGAGTGAACCGAAATCTGTTGTAAGGGTCACAATTGTCATAACTGCTTATTTGCCCGTCCTTAGAAAATAAGTGTTTGCCATTGGAGACGGATCAAGCCACAGTATGAGCAAAATGCCACCAGTTAAAGAAGGTGGCCTTCTTGCTCCGATCTGAAAAAAAATGCAGTAAGTTAAAAAAAGAAATGAGAGAAAGTGATGCTATCACTTTGCAAGGTTGTAGCTCTTGTTGACAATCTTGAGTGCGCAGAAGTCACCGCACATGGTACATGCGTCTTCATCTTCAGGTGCTCTGCTACTTCTTATCTCTCTTGCGAGTTCTTCATCAAGACATAGACCGAACATTTTCTCCCAGTCAAGGTCCCTGCGTGCCCTGCCCATTGCAAGATCCCAGTTACGGCTTTCCTTGTTCTTGACCATGTCACCGACGTGAGCTGCTATCCTTGATGTCTTGACACCCTCAACAACGTCTTCGAGATTTGGAAGTGCAAGGTGTTCTGCCGGTGTTACGTAGCAGAGGAAGTCACAGCCTGCTGCTGCTGAAGTTGCTGCACCGATAGCTGTTACGATGTGGTCACGGCCTGCGCCGATATCAGACACAAGAGGACCAAGCATGTAGAACGGTTTTCCGCCGCTCATTGATTTCATGAGCTTGACATTCATCTCGACCTCGTCCAGTGGTACGTGTCCCGGCCCTTCAACAATGACCTGAAGGTCGTATTTATCGTGTGCTTTCTGTGCGCACTCTGAGTTGATGATCAATTCCTGGATCTGTGCTCTGTCGGTTGCATCATGGATGGCACCTGCACGCATTCCATTTCCTGTTGACAGGGTTACTTCGTGCTCCTTGAGAATCTCACACAGATAATCGAAATCTGCAAAAAGCGGGTTCTCCTTCTGGTTATGAAGCATCCATGTGCTCATGAAAGCTCCGCCACGGGAACAAAGACCGCCGAATCTTCCGTGTGCCTTCAACCTGTCAAGGACAATGTTGTTGATACCAGTGTGGATAGCCATGAAGTTCGTACCGAGCTTCGCCTGTTCCTCTGTTGCATGCCAGAGATCGTCTTCTGTCATGTGAACAATGGAACCGTCCCTCTTTGCTGCGGTGATGAATGCCTGGTAGAGTGGCACTGAACCTACCGGAAGGGATATTGCATCACAAACCTTTTTCCTGATACCAAGGAAATCTCCACCGGTACCCAGCTCCATAAGTGTGTCTGCACCAGCTGCTTCTGCTGCCTTGGCCTTTTTAACTTCCATTTCTTCATCAACAATATCCGATGATGCACCAATGGATGCATTGACCTTTGTCCTGAGTCCCTCACCGATACCGCATATCCGGATGTCCCTGTAAGGGGTCATGGGGATTACAATTCTTCCTGCAGCAATTCCACGTCTGATGAATTCAGGATCTTTGCCTTCTTCTTTGGCAACGATCTTCATCTCTTCTGTGATCTTACCATTCTTTGCATCTGTTACTATTGTCATGATCTGTTCCTCGGTATTTGATGTACCTTAGAATATCCAGATCGTATATAACACTTTTTAAAAAACTAACTTTAGCTAAAGTCAAGTTTAGTTTAGTGCATTGGAATATTAAACTTTAAGATTGCAATTCAAATAGAAATAAGACAGAAAACAGCATCATGCAAACTATTGAGTGATCGGAACATAGATAAGATGATTTACCACTTATTTTAAACAAGTAAAGTATATCTTATAAGTACTCATAAAAACTTGAATTGGCCATTAAAGATGCAACAAAAGCAGAAAAGAACAGAATGAAAGAGAGGAAAAATAATCTATTCATTCATATCTTCTGAAAGTTTACGCAGTGCACGCATGTGTTCCCTGTGGAGGGAAACGACAAGGTCGCTCAGCATACCAAACACAAACATCTGGAAACCGGCAATTATGAGAAGAGCCGTAAGTACGCTGAGTGGAATACGAGTGATGCCCTGTAGCCATTCGGAAATCACGAAAAGACCCGTAATAAAGCCGGCCAGGATAAAAAACCCGCCGATCAACCCGAAATAGAACATAGGATTATGCATTTTTGCCATTTTATAGATGGTTCTGGCAATCCTGAACCCGTCTTTCACCGGATTGAGCTTAGTGCTGGCTTTTGAATGTCTTTCCAGATAGGAGATCGGGACCACTTCGATCCTGTGATCCCTTTTAACGCTTTCAATTGTCATCTCAGACTCTATCTCAAAGCCGATTTCCTGTAGTTCAAAAGATTTTATCGCCCTGCGGGTATAACCCCTGTAGCCGGAAAGTATATCGTCGAGCCATTGACCGTATGCGAAACCGAAGAATTTATTGAGAATGCGATTACCCATACGGTTCAGGCGTGTAAAGGCCCCGGCATCATAGTCAGCAAACCTGTTGCCTATGACCTGGTCGGCAAGGCCTTCCCTGAGAGGTTTCAGAACTACGTGTATATCACTTGCCAGATAGGTACCATCCCCGTCTATCATGACAACATAATCACTGTTAATCAGTTCAAAGGCCTCCTGGATGGCCTGACCCTTGCCCCTGCCACTCTGGACAACGACTTCTGCACCTTCCGCTTCAGCGATATCGCGCGTCCTGTCTGAACTATGTCCATCTATAACGAGAATATTGTCGAAACCTTCGGACCTGAAATCCTTTATAAGCTGTCCGATAGTGGCCTCTTCGTTTAACGCTGGTATAAGGACACAAACATCTTCGTTTGACAAAGAACTCACATTTGTCCTTTTTAGAGCAGTCCCATACTGTCTAGTTGCTGTCTTACGACTTCAACACCCTGCTCACAGTTCTCAGGGGATTTACCACCTGTAACCACCAGTTTGCCTGAGCTGAAGATCAGTACTACGACCTTCGGATCATCAATACGGTAGACAAGTCCCGGGAACTGTTCGGGTTCATATTCAATGTTCTCAAGACCAAGACCTATTGCGATTGCATTCAGATTGAGCACTGCCTGAAGGTCAGCAGAAGCAACGATGTTCTGTACGGTGATTTCAGGATCATCTATGGTCTTGATGCCAATACCATTGAGCTTTTTTGCCATATTGCCTATTACAGTGTGGACATCAGCTACGTTCTTTGCCCCTGTGCATACCACCTTTCCAGATGTGAAGACCAAAAATGCAGCCTTGGGGTCAGAAACCCTGTACACAAGTCCGGGGAACTTCTGTTTATTATACTCAGCGCCCTCGAATTCTGCCTCTATCTTGGTAAGGTCGAACTCCTCTGCAAGTTTAGTAGATGCTACTACATTTTCAATCTTTATGTTATAATCTGACATGGTATATCCTCGTATTTAAAGCGGAGTAATATTCAGCAATTGAGTATATAAACTTATACCCTCTTATTTATATAGCTTTTTAAATAGATGCACAGAATTTACAAGATACCTATAATACAAACAGTATATCCGGATAAAGATCAAGATTCAAAATCCTTCATGCCAGCTATCACAGCATCATATTTCTTACATACCCTCTCGATAAGATCACCATCAAGATTCCGATGTGTTGGCACCATTATATCAGCCCCTTCGCTCACATCCAGCCCTTCCCCGGACAGACCATAATCAGGTGCTATGACAATCCCGTCCGCAGAAACCCCGATACGCAAGTCACTTACGATGCGTGCAACCATATCGGTTGTCGGTTTTACTTTCTTACTGAATACAAGAGCTTTAGAAACGTACCTTTCCCTCATATCCTCTATCAGTTCGATATTATCCCGCACTTTCCCGGGGTCCGAAACATTTTCCAGGGACCTGATCGCAGCGACAAGGTCGTCGAAGGTTGTAGATCCGACCTCGATGATCTCACCATCGTAATGTTTGCTGACCTGCTCGGTATATCCCCTGGATATCACCAGTTTATACACATCTGCAAGTTCCTCCAGCTCCTCTTCAGTAGGCTTGTATGCATCGATCACCCTGAAATCCCTGATACCACACATTTCCATAAGGGATGCATACATCGGAGTCACACCAACGAACCTGCGGCCAAGCCATTTATTGAGACCACTTTGGCCACTCTGCACCTTTGAGAGTTCCACGATCTTTTTCTTAACAAGTTCAGGATCATTGGATTCAAGTCCGAAGTAGTCAGCGAAGAGAGGAGTCGTACGGAGCAGTTTAGTCCTGCCATGGGGCACAGCCTCCACAAGTCCTCTCTCTTTAAGCTCACGTATATGATCATAGGCCGAGTTACCCCTCATATCGATGAGCTCAGACTGGATAAGGGGTTGATGGTAAGCGATCATCGAAAGCGTACGAAGCATGGGCGCACTCAGTTCCTTTGGAGCCAGTGGCCTCACAATGTCAGCATATTCGGGTTTGACCTGCATTACATAGCGTTCCCCGAGATCCAGTATCTCAACACCGCTTTCACGACCTGCATATTCACTGATCAGTTTTCCGATGAAAGGAGCGACCTGCCTTTTGGGTTTGCCCACCAGTTTTGATAAGATTGCTATGTCAAGTGCCGACCCTGCAGCAAACAGAGCCGCTTCAATTATTTCCCTGTCTTTCATGATCCATACACATCTATCAGGCAATAATTCCCATATTGTCGGCCGGATATACATACAGTTCACCGAACAATTCTTTTTGTGACAGCCACACCTTTTTTTCAGTAGCCAGGAAAAGAAGGGACACATAAGTCATTATATTCTCGGAACGGTTGTCAACCATTAGATCGGAAAGTACTACGAACTCCTTTTCAGCCAGGTCTCTGGTGAGCCTTTCACCGAGTGTTTTTACACGCCCGAGGATATCTTCCTCATGGGCTATCCCGAGTACCTCATCCGTAGTGACAAAAGACCTTTCTTCAATTTTGCGACGGACCCTACGGTCCTTCCTTCTGGTCTCGACCTTCTCTGCTTTCTGAAGCTCCAGGATGAGCTCCTGCAACGTAACAGGACGGGTGGCCCGCCGCCTTATGGGGAGTTTTGGAACAGGATACTCCTCAACATCATAGAAATCAAGTTCATCTTCGAGCATCTCAAGGTCATTCTCATCCTCTTGATCCTGCACTATACCCGTGGATTTCATTCGCAGAAGGATTGATGCATATAACAGGGTCCTGCCGGATATCCGAAGATCCGTCATCTGCATCTGCTCTATGCGCTCAAGGAACATATCGGTCACATTCATGATATCGATATCCCAGGGATTGATATCTCCATTCTTGGCAAGGTTCATAAGAATCTCGACCGGCTCACTGAGCACGTCATCTGAGAATTCAAGCAGAGACTCATCTACACCAAGCGACCGGAGAGTCTCCATGAATTCAGGATCGATGGTACCAGGAAGAGGAATCTCCGTTAAAGGAACTACTTCCACAGACTGACCAATGTCCGCATCTTCAATGACTTCATTCAACGCAACTTCACTCCCGTGATACTTGTGATATTATTTTCCTGCATGGCGACACCTATTGTCCGTTCTGCAGCCTCTATCATTGGTTTCCTGAGGGAGACCACGATGAATTGTGCATCAGCAACAGCTTTTTTAACACGTTGTGCAACCCTTCCTGCATTGGCACCGTCCAGGAACATATCGATCTCGTCAAATGCATAAAATGGAGCAGGACGATACTGCTGGATGGCAAATACAAAGGAAAGAGCTGTCAGGCTCTTCTCTCCTCCGGACATTGCCTCAAGGCGCTGTAATGTCTTTTCTTTTGGTTGTGCTTTAAGGGTCAGTCCTCCTGAAAAAGGATCGTCATAACTGTCAAGCACAAGCGCTCCTGTACCGTCCGAAAGCTCATTGAATATTTCCTTAAAGGGCTCGTTTATTCCATGATATGTGACCATAAAGGTATCTTTTTTAAGCTCTTCGTACTGCTTTATTCTTTCAAGGATCTGTTCCCTTTCCGTTGAAAGAGTGTCACGCCGTGTGACAAGCTCGTTAAGCCTCAGTTCCACTTCATCATACTCATCGATGGCACGCATATTCACAGGTTCGAGCTTCTCCATCGCCTTTTCAATTGAAGATATCCTTGTGCGCACGGTCTCATAGTTCGGGACCTCCTCACTTTCCTCGATACCACGCCTGAGAAGCTCTTCACTTAGTTCCTCTATCTGCTCTTCAAGTGCAGCCTTCGTGGCATCCAGCGCAAGTTTCTGACGATTGGCTTCGACATGTTTTGATCTGGCCTCATCGAACAGTTTCTTCACGGAGATGTGTTCAGCATGCAGCCGGGCGCGTTCCTGCTGGAGTTCCTTTAGCTCTTCTGCGAGTTCAGCCTCACGCTGTCTTTTCTCCAGAAGCGCACCTTCCAGTTCACCGATCTGCTCGTTCAACTGCTTAACACGTTGTTTATGAGTAGACTTCTTTTCATCCATAGCCCTGATCAGTTCCCGGTTCTCTTCTATCTTTGAAGTCGAGTAGTCCCTGTCGAGTTTCAATGCGTTGACATCCGATTCGATATCCCGTACCCTGCCATCAAGATGCCGGATCTGCTCGTCAAGCTGCTCTGCCTGCCGGCTGAGTTCCGGAACCTCGGATCCTGCAAGTTTTTCTTCAAGTTTGGATATATCATCCTCCAGAGATTCAACAAGCATGCTCTTTTGCTCTTTAAGTGAAACAACAGTCTCCATCTCTTCCCGCATTTCCTTACGGGAGACCTCTATCTCAAGGAGTTCGGAATTCTTTGATTCAATGAGCTGGGAAAGGCGTTCACCACGTCCGGCGATCTCCTCGATAAACATCTCCTTTTTCGATATATCATTATCATGGTCATGGATCTCGCGGTTCACCTGTGCGATATGGCTCTCGATCTGGTCGAGTTTCTTTATAGCCGTGCTTCGCCTGGAATCGTACTCAGTGATCTTTTCCGCAAGTTTTACGAGCTTATCCTTCTCGGAAGCCGCAAATGAGAGACCGCTTGATCGCTGTTTCGAACCTCCCACCATGGCACCGCTCTTCTCGACTACATCACCTTCAAGTGTCACCATCCTCAGGCCGCCCATCAGACGACGGGCATTTGTCAGGGTGTCGACGATAAGCGTGTCCCTGAAAACGTACCAGAAGGCGGGTTCGAACTTAGGGTCAAAGTCAATGAGGTCCAGAGCATAGCCGATCACTCCTTCCCTGTCAGAGAGATTCTTATATGGCCTGCGTTGCTCCAACTTGTTCAGGGGCAAAAATGTTGCTCTTCCACCCCTTCCACGTTTGAGAAAATCGATCGCGCGAGCTCCGTCTTCGTCATTCTCAACAACAATGGCCTGCATCCTTCCACCTGCAGATATCTCAAGGGCTGTGGAATATTTCTGATCCACACTTCCAAGTTCGGCAATGGTCCCGTATATACCAGGCAATCCATGGTGTTTTTTCTCATTCATCACCATTTCGACTGCCTTAGAATAGTTGCTGTGGTCCTCAGATGCCCTTACACGGACCTCGATACGTGCATAATCCTTCTCGTAGGTGCGCAGTTCATTCTCAAGGTCCTTGATAACAGACTGTATCTGAGCACGGTTACGTTCGAGATCATCGATATCCCTGGTCAGTGTGTCTATTTTCTCATTCAGTTTTTCAATGTCATATTTTACCGATAGAGTGTCACTGTCAGAAGACTTGGCTTTGGACTTTGCATCCTCTATCTCACTTTCGATATCCCTCACTTCAGCAGACTTTCGCCGGAGTGCATCCAGTAACCGGTCCTCCTGACGCATCAACTCATTCTTTTCGTTCTTTGCAAGTTCAAGCCCGGACTTCAGCCCGGAAACCTCATCCCGGGTCTGTGCAAATTTGGCATCAACATCAGCAATCTTGCTCTGCAGGATCACCCTTTCAGTCTTGCGTTCCGACATCTCGGCAAGGATACCGTCTTTGCGCACGGATTCCTCGGATATCCGCCCGTCGAGTTCTTCAAGCCTGCCTTTGATCTCATCGATCTCGACAAAGGTCTTCCTTCTTCTGGACTCGATATCCTCCATCTCATTGTCTGCAAGCTCGATGCTGCCATTGCAGCGTGATATCTCACCCCTTATCTCCTCAATGTCCTTCTTGACCCGGATCTGCTCGTCCTCTCCCATTTTGTGGATAGTGGAAGTCATATCTTCCAGGGCGTTCTCCAGTTCCTCTACTTTTTTCTGGCGTTCCTCAAGTGCCTGACCAAGCTTATCAAGCACACCTTCCTTTGACAGGATATCAGCTCCCACAGAATCCAGTTCGACCTTTGCATCCTTGAGCTTTGCAAGGAGTACAAAACCCTCGAATTTCATCTTCTCTTCTTTGAGGGACTGATAATTGAGTGCCTGATCACGCTCAGCCTTAAGTTTTACGAGTTGCTGACCGACCTCTTCGATGATGATATCGACCCTTTCGACCCTCTCACGAACGATCTCAAGCTCGTTTAGTGCGCGGTCTTTCTTACTATCGAACTCTGCGACACCTGCAATCTCATCTATGATCTTCCGTCTTTCCACAGGAGTCATATTGATTATGCGAGTAACATCACCCTGCATAACCACATTATAACCTTCAGGAGTCACACCTGCCTTTGCCAGGTGGTTATGGACATCCGTGAGACTGACAGCCTTGCCATTGAAGTAAAAATAGCTGTAATAGCCGCTATCTGTTTCACGTATCTTCCTGGTGATCGATATCTCATCACTGGCGATTGGCATCGTACGATCCGTATTATCGAACTTGATGGTAACCTGGGCAAAATCAGGTTTCCTGGAACTGTCACCATTGTAGATAAGATCGGTGAGCTTTTCAGCCCTCATGGTCCTGGAGCTGGAAAGCCCGAGCACGAAAAGGACACCGTCTATAATATTAGACTTGCCGCTACCGTTAGGTCCGGAAATTGTGGTAAAGCCTTCAAAAAACGGGATCTTTACCTTTTTACCGAAGGATTTGAAGTTGATGAACTCAATTTCCTTGATATGCACGTGTTTCCCCTTTTATTAATAAAGGTCTTATAATGCCGGACAAGGACTATTTCCTGCGGGTGATAATAATCACTGCATCTTCATCATCCCGAGCTTCAACGGTCTCATATTCTGTTTCAGTCTGCCTGCGTGCACTCTCTTCTTCGGCAACGATATAATCACATGGCTCACGTTGCCCCTCCCCGTTATTGCGCACTTTCCGTTCCTCATCGGTCTCGGCAACTATATACTCAGAAGGTGGCTCAGGCTCCTGCACCCCTGGCTGAAAAGCAGGAGCAGCATCACGCACTTTAAAACGTAAATTCGAAGGACGAGAGGCAGGAGCACTGTTTTGTGAAACTTCGGGCTCATCGGTTGATCTTATGGACACCTTAGAGCTGGCCCTGCTGACAGGAGCAGCCATTTCCGGCGGAGCATGAGGCGTGATCGGAGCAGTGATCACCGGAGTTTCGGAATAAACAGGCTCAGAGGAAGGACCGGGCGCCCTTACCGGATCAGCAGGTTCATTTTCAGGCCGATATAGCCGGGGCTCCGTGTTCTCCATGGCCTTCCCGGGAGCAGGTGTGATCTCCTGTGGCTTAGTCTCCTCTTTCCTGTGGCTGGAAACGGAAAGTTCTCCAATGGAACGAAGCATGGATTTCTGGTCAAGGAGTTCATCCATTATCCCATTCAGATTGCTTGTCAGTGCCTGAACCTTATGTTCAAGCTGAACAATGCGGTTGTTGATATCCATATCGGTTTTCAGGTCGCTCCTTATTTCCCGGAGGATAGAATCACGTAAATTGATCTTTATATCCTCGATTTCCGTCTCTTTTTCCTTTAACTGGCGCTCAAGCCGTTCAATTATAAAGTCTCTGTTTTCAGAATTCATTAAATACCTCGCAAATCCATTCGGTCCCTCATTAAGTGTTTCAAAAATCTTGCGTTAATATATGGGTAAAAGTATAATATAATTTATGGTTGTAATTATCATTTTTCCAGGTTTTACAGCTTTTCCGGTCAAAGAACCCATCATAAGCCTGAACCTATTTAGCATAAATTGATGAGCTATTGGAGATCGGGTCCTTCTCCACCATAAAAACGTTATCTGCAGAGTCGATCAATGATTCATCATGGGATACTACCAGAATCTGCCCCACACCAATGTCGCGCATCATATCTATGAGTTTGATAAGCTGTTGCACATGTCCCCGGTCCAGGAAGACCGTAGGTTCATCCATTATAAGTGGTGGAAGCCCTGAGTCTTCCCCCGATATACCCAAAGAGAGAAGGCGGTATATGGCGCATCTGAGTACCAGATTGAATATGGCCCTTTCCCCGCCGCTCAACAGTTTAGGTTCAAGGGGAGTTCCATTCTTCTCAAACACAGTCAGATTATATTCATGATCAAGCCTGATATGCGAGTAGGCATTGTTCGAATACATGAAAGCGAATATCTCGTTGATAAGAGCATCCAGGATGCCTATGTTATTCGAGCGTAATTCCGCACGGACACGCATGTACATAGCCTCCAGACCTTCTGCATCCTCATAAACTGCATTCAGGTAAGCGGCCTTGTTTCTGAGGACCTCAAGCGTCTTTTTAAGCTCGCTCATGCGCTTCAGATCACTCTCAACCATTCCGGCCTGCTTTGTCAGACCTTCCCTTTCCGCTGTTAATTTCCCGATCTGCAAATTTATGTTCCTGAAAGCGTTTTCATAATCATTTAACAGGGATTCGAGTTTAGTAATATCAAGCCCGCCCATCTGTTCATCAACTTCTGCAAGATGGGCCCTTTTGTCAGCGGCCTGACTGTCAAAAAGCGAGATCATCTCACGAATACCCGTTATCCTCTCCTCCATCTTGTTTATGTCGGATACGGCCTTTTCGATCTCAAGAAGATTGTTTCGCACATTCCTTGCGACCTTAAGGTTTTCAAGGGACCTTTCATGTTCCTTGCGAGATGTCCCAGCATCCTGCTCCAGTTGAGAGACTTTGCTCTTAAGCTCTTTCAGAGAACTTTCAAGATACGTTTTTTGTGAAAGAATCTCCTCTTTCTTTTTTTCGTGATCTGCAATATTAAACTGGTATTCTTCCAGTAACTTTTTCTGGTTAGATATCTGATCATTCAGGGACTTTATCTCACGTGTTTGGTACTCTATCTCGGTTTTATGCACCCTGGCTTCCTTTACCCTGCCAAGTTTAGACTCCAGATCTTCCTGCTTCTTCTTCAACCCAGACAGATCCACAGTAAGTTCCTTTTGCTTAAGCAGATCTGCCCGGCTTGTCTCTTCGATGACCGAGCCATGAAGGTCCTGGCTACAGGTCGGACACTTACCTTTGCTCAACAATTCCCCGGACTTTTTGATTCTCTCCTGCAGATCAGCAATCTTCACCGCGATCTCCCTCTCCTTTCCATAAAGGTTCTTTAGCTGGTCACTCACCAGATCGAATATCTCTTCGATGTTCTCCAGCTTTTCAGGAGTGAGGCCCATGGATTCAATCGTTGACAGAACTGCAGACCTTTTTGTCCCGGAGTCTTCGACCATCTTTTGTAGTTTTTTGATCCCGGCCTCCACAGAAGAGATCTTTTCCCGGACCTGAACTCCGGATTTTTCCAGCTGGACAGTTTGCTTTTTATTCTCTTCTATGGAGGTGGACAGGCCTGATAGCTCCTTTTCATGGACCGCTTTGTCCTTGTTGATGTCACTTAATTTGTCCCTCATTAAGCGCTCTTTACGATCCAGGTCCGATATCACAGCTTCAATATCATCATTATCTGTGGCATCCAGCTTCAATCGCATCTCTTCGGTGCTCTTTGCCGTCTTTTCAACAGTATCTTTCCGGGATCCTATATCCTTAGATATGGATTCTATCTGGGCATAGGCCTGCGTTCTTTTCTCACCGAACCCTTTTATCTGCGCCTGGATAGAACTCTTCTTATCTGCAAGTTCCCGGAACCTGGATATCTTCTGTGAGGTCTCATCTTTCAGAGATAGTGCACGGTCCCTTTTTTCATTAAGAGAGGTGATGGAATCCTCAAGTCCCCTGGAACGCGAAAGCAGTTCTGCCAGCCTTTCGGCAGGTTTTGAATCCTCAAGTTCCTGTATATCGGCTGTCATGTCCCTGATATGCCGTTCAGAATCCCTCTGATGGCGACCCACGCCAATACGTGCGCTGGATGCACGTTCCCTGTATTCTTCCAGTTTACCAAGTTTTAGCAGGTCATCAATCATCCTCTGTCTGTCCCTGGGCTTTGAATTTATCAGGACATCGATCTCCCCCTGTCTAATATAGACACAGTTCCTGTAGGCTTCCTCGTCCATATTAAGGAGAGACTTGACAGCTTCATAGGTACGGGACGCCTGGTCGAAGATAATCTCCCCGTTCTTTTTAAGAATAGCACTGGTATTGGAAGCACGGCCCTTTTCCGGGTCGTTCCTGAAGGTCTGCTCAATAGAATAGTCATTTCCATTCTGCTCGAATTCAAGCACTATAGATGCTCTGGTCGCACCTTTGCGTATTAGATCAGAGAGCACGAAGTCCTTATCAAGTGTCTTACTTCCGAAAAGGCAGGTGAAGCAGGCCTCAAGAAGACTGGACTTGCCACTGCCGTTAACTCCCGAGACCACAGTCACACCATTCTCAAAGGAGAGATCCAGGCTTTCATAGCTCCTTATGTTCTGGATCGTCAGCCTTTTTATCATCATAGGTAGTCACCAAGATTATACTGCCTGGGTTTGTGGTCTGTTTTCTCTTTTGAAGCTTGTTTTTCTTCAGAAGGTGATGTATCCTTTTTTACTTCTTCTTTTGCCCCTTCGTGGGCTTTTATACCACTTTCAGGCATATCCTTTTCATATTCTGTGGCAGGCGCATCTTCTTCACAAGCGTATTCCTGTTGTGAACCTGCCATCTTTTCAACCACGGTTTCAGACGAAGTAGTCAGCCCCTGAACGGCATTGACCTCCTCTGTAGAAAGCTCAGCCAGTTGCCCGATGCTTTCTGTGATATGTTCTTCGACAGGCTTTCCGGCTTTACAAATAGTATCAACTTCATTATGAGCTAGTACCGTCACCTCAGGCCTTTCCTCTATAGATGCGGGAAGTTCATCAGTTACCTTGGACCTGGATACAACAATATCAGAGAAATCAGTACTGTCCATTAGTTTCCCCAGCTTTTTTTCCACTTCAGCATCGACCTTTGTCTTTACTACTGTCGGGTCCCTGACAATCTCATCCACCATTAGACCGCCATCAGTAAGATGCATTTTTCTAATCTCCTCCTTTACCGCATCATCCGGGTCGGCAAAAGAAACAGGCATCCGGGCATCATCCAGAGATATCTCGCCTGTCCGGAGGTCCCTGATACCCGGGACAAGGGCTTTGCGGGAGAGCAGGAACTTCTCCACCTCGCTGAATATGACTTTGACACCGGGGTCTCCCGATATATTGATAAAGACGACCTTTTCCTCTATGTCGTGCTCCTTTATAGCTGCAAATATCTCATCATAGGCATCTGAATCCTTTTCAAGATGGACCGGAATGAAAACGAACTCCCTTGTCGGAATGATACGTCTGCTGATATCCACTCCTGCCTCACTTACAGATATTATATTGTAAGAGCGCGGCTCCCGCTCAGAAGTGCTGTTGCGCTCGGTACTGCCGCAATACGTTACCCAGACATTGTCCACTTTAATTATTTCGTGTTTATGGTTATCTCCAAGGAGCACTGCGTCCACATTGAACGGCAGGGCATCTATGACTTCATGCATATCCCATTCCCCGAACGGGAAAGGTTTCATGAGCTGATGCATCACAAGAAGATTATGCCGTGCGTCGGCAGGCGTATCATCAAACACTGTATAATCAAACAAAGGTATGCGGGATCTGGGAACACTGTCTATACCATATATCGCCACGCCTCCCAGCTTAAAAGGTGTGGTTCCAAGGCGTGTGACAAGCCCCATAGTTCCGAAAAGGTCCAGCCATTGGGTACTCTGTTTGCTCTCATGATTCCCCACGATCGCCAGCAGAGGTATATCGGCACTTTTCAGTTTTGAGAAGAGCTCCATCGCCCCGAGTATATCATCCAGTGTAGGGTTCCTTGAATCGAAAAGATCACCGGCATGCACTACTGCATCCGCCTTCGCCTCAATGGCATCATCTATTACCCTGGAAAAGGCGTCCATGAAATCCTGTCTGCGCGCTTCACTATGATACTGGCGATAACCTAAATGTGTATCCCCGGTGTGGATAATCCTTATCTCATCCATCAGGAGGTATCATATGCGCTCCCCGCTTTTAAGATTGCCTGTCCACGCAGAAGCAGGCAACTTCATTACATAATTAAATTTAACTTAGAGTTACTTTGTCGGATTATAAATAACCATTTATTTTTATACAATGGGTAAGTATATTAAAAATGGGAATTATGGATACTAAAGGTCAGATCACCATAGATTATCTTATCGGTATCACAGTTTTTTTATTTGCAGTTGTATTTGTGTTCAGTTATACTTCCGGGATCTTTACACCCTTCCAGTCCAATTCCGACGAAGTTACCCTGATTGCTGACAGGATATCCACAACTATTGTGGAAAAAAGGATGAGTGCAATGGATGAGACAGTTCCCAATCTTGTCAGCGGAGCAAGAGTTGATGAATTCTTTACAGAACTTAATACAAGTTATGATTCCACTCTGGACTCACTGGGCATGAACGGCAGTTACCTTCGATATGACCTCAATATCACATTAGAGAATGGTACGTCCCTAATCGATTCGGCAGGAGAGATAATTCCTGCAGAGGTCAACGTGGGACAGACAAAAAGAGTAGTCCTGTACAGGAATGAGAGTACAGGGAACACCGAACTTCTTATCATGTCCTTCAGGGTGTGGTAAAATCAAAATAAAATCATCCTCTCTTACAAAATATGATCAAAATGGTCAGATGCATACCCTTGAAGCCATCATGGCTGCAATGATAATGTTTGCGATTATAGTTTTCACAGTACAGGCAACTTCACTTACTCCTCTCACATCTTCCACGGCCAATGCTCACATAGAAGCCCAGCTCCAGACAATGGGGCAGGACATGCTCAATGCCCTTTCATATTCAGCCTATGGCAATGATTCTGATCTGAAGACGGATATACTGAACTGGGACGGCGAGCAGTACGTCTGGAACGGGACAGCCTACAGGACAGTAAGATCGCCAACTTACGAACTTCAATCCAGTTCGCTTGCCCGGACACTCGAATTCATCGCAGTCAGGAGAGGTATCGCCCATAATGTACATTTCAGCTGGGTAAATGAAGAAGGCATCGCCGTATCTCACAGATACATCTACAACGGAGACCCTTCGAATAACGCTGTAATGATATCTAAAAAAGTCCAATTATCCGATGCCGACGTAGACAAAACGACGGGTTTCGAGGCACAAACAGGCGTACCGGATGCAAGTAATGAAACGGACTTTTACAATATTATCAACGTAAAGATGACACTCTGGAGGATGTAGTGATCCCATGAAAAAGCTAGATGATTCCGCCCAGTTGCTACTGATCGCAGGGTTTGCCATCGGTGTAGGCATAGTTGTAATTACAGTTATGCTGAACAACGTGATATATGCCAGCAACATGGCGTCGGAATCAAGCATTGATACCTCCCGCTACGATATTGCAAATGCCATCCAGACCACTACAGAGGCATATCAGGATGCCTACATTTACAGTAGGCAAAACGGGAATAACAGTACTCTCTATGAAGAATACATTAATTCCTATACAAGAAAAGTCAGTCAGAACTATGCAACAGGAGGCTTTACCTTCCACCTGCAGAACCATAATTATTCAGAACCTTACTACACTCACAACGGGCTTGCAGGCGGGAAAGGGAACTGGACCCTGGTGAATAATGTAAACACAACTGAATCGTTCTTTATCACCCCAAAAACATCCACAATGGGAAATGAGTCAAATCCACTTGTCTTCGAAGCGGTAAATCAGAGCGGGAGCAGCTTGTGGTCCATCAAGATGTATAATTCAAGTGGCAATGTAAACATAACCGTCACAGTCGGTTCACTAGCACCTAACTACAGTAACAATACCGGAAGTAATCCCGAGCTTAATATAACAGGCAATAAAATCAATAATGAGACTTTTATTTTCAACTATTCTGCCTCCACGGAAGGCCAGGATTATTCAATAAACATCTATAACGCCAGCAATACCATTGGCATGTGCACAATATCCGGAAACCTCACATCAGGCCGGTCATTTACGCTGATGAGGCACAATGTGGCTAACCCTACCCTGAAGATGAGTTCCAGCCGGATGAGCGTCAACCGGACGGTGCCGGTCCTCCTGCCGGGAGGAATACCATGAAAGGACTATCCGGCGATGAGAATGCCGTATCCGTTCCGATTGGGTTCATACTCACATTCTCCATAACGGTCCTCGTGCTGGTAGTTACTCTGACATCATTCTATTCAATGATGGACCAGGCAGAGCAGACAGTGATGCGCGATGAGTTCGAGATTCACGGAAGCGATATTGCTGTCCGTATAGCAGCTATAGATACAACAGTTGCCATAGCAGAAGATGCCGGCTCCGGTATTCAGGAGATCAGTTACAGACTATCCCTGCCGGACAGGATTGCAGGAAAGGAATATTCAATAGAGTTCTCAAATATTACAAATGATATTATCATCGCATCTGAGGAAAGGGATGAAACCAGAGTTAAGGTACCTTATTCCACTGAAGATACAACAGTTACCCCAACCACGCTTTACAGTTCAAAGGGCGAATACCTGATAGTTTACAACCCGATCACCAATACCATTGACATATCCTGAGGATGAGTGCATGGACAGCAGGAAAAAGAAAGGAAAAAGCATTGTTGAATCCGAAGATGCTCTTTCGGAAGTACTTGGGTTCAGCCTCACCCTTGGGTTGATGGTCCTGGCACTTGCCGTAATTGGTGTTGCAGGATATCCTATGCTCGATCAGATGCAGGAAAGAGGACATCTGCTCAACATAGAACAGAGTTTCTCGGTACTGCAGCCAAACATCAACAAAGTGGCATACGGAAAAGCACCATCCCAATCGGTGGAGCTTAAGATGTACGGAAGCCAGGTATCGGCAACAGGTACCAGTTATATGAATATGAGTATGCAAGCATGGAACAGTACGAGTTCGGATTACGACACTCCTTCTCTGGAAAGACAGATGAGAAAGATAGAGAACCAGTATGGAGAAAATTTCATTGCCTATGAGAACACCGGGGTATGGGCCAGATATCCACAAGGAGGGTCAGTGATCATCTCAAAACCTGATTTTGCATATCACGACAATGTATTACTTGTCCCGATGGTCACCATTTCAGGTTCGAAGAGCGTGTCAGGTACAGGGCTGACACGTGTGATCTCCCAGGGCGGACAGACATCTGTGTCGGTGTACGAGAATGTATCAGCTGTCACCATAACCCTAACCAGCGATTACTACGAAAGTTGGGGAAGATACCTTAATGAAACGCTGGAAATGGACATAAACAATGTGGACTCCGGGAATAATACCATATCTGCAAGCCGGAATTATAATCCTGGCATAGATGTGATTGTAACATTATCCCCGATGAGTGTAACTATAGAGTAGAAGGTGTCATAATGGTTAAAAATTTACTCCGGTCTGAGAAAGCTGTGTCTGCTGTAGTAGGAGTGATGATTATTCTTGCACTGACAATCACATCCATAAGTGTCATCCTTTTATATTCCGCACCTTCCATGGAGAACATGCAGGACATGGCCAGCGCCCAGAGAGCGGAGCAGGCATTCACTGTATTCGATTCCAGGACCAGCAAGGTAGCGCTGGGAGAATCACCAAGCCAGACCACATCATTTTCTATAATGGACGGAAGTGTTAGTGTCAACGGAGATGAGCAGGCATATCAGAACAGCCAGATAGTTGTGGTGTGCACCCAGCTTGACAGTACCTCATGGCATACTAACTACCGTAATAATAGATACAAATGGAACAGCTGGGAGGGTTATGAGAGTGAAGACAATGTAACTGTGTTCAATTCAAGCTTGGGAAGCATCACCTACATCCAGGGAGAACGCCTCATAGGTTATGAGGGCGGAGGTGTGTGGTCAAAATATCCTACCGGAAAAGCTGTTATGATATCACCCCCGGAGTTCCACTACAACGGAGAAACTCTGACACTTCCGATTATGAAAATATACGGAAATGAGGTATTCAGCGGAAAGACCGATGTCGCGGTGACTGTAAGCTCCGATAATATGCCTGTAGTACTATACCCAGACAATATAGACAGAGTAAATCCCTTGAATTCCGATAAAGTACTGATCTACATAAAAAGCGAATTCTACACTGCCTGGGCCGAGTATGCAGATTCCCTGACCTACGCCAGTGCAGAGACAGATGATGCAAACCAGACAGCTGTGGTGGAATTGGAAGTGCTCCCGGAAATGGGAAAGGATCAGTTGAAACAGGCTTTCAAAATCGGTTCTCTCAACAACACAAATCCTACGCCATTGTATGATTTTGCGTTAAATCTGGAAGCAAAATCAAGTCAGGGACTGAATCCGAACAATTACCAGATAGCTGCTACCTCCGGCACGAAGACTTTAACATACTATATACAAAAAACCGGTAATGATAAGTTGACAATAGAACTTGCTTATGAAGATACTGCCACAAATGGAGGCATTGAGAATTGGGAAGGAGCAAATAAGAATGAGGATGCATTTCCAATAAATGATTCAAAAGAAGACTCTTCTGCTACGGTAGATTTGTTGAGTGAATCCATTAACATGATATATACTTCAAATGAAGCTGATTTTTCATGGGGCCCTGAAAGTTCCGTAAGTATCCCTCCGGACCTCTATATCACAAAAAGCCAAAACCAAACTCAACTATTGTACAATATATCCCAGCATTACATGAAGCTTCTTACAATGGATGGCTCTGTTAAGTTTAATATCCAGTCGCCAGGACAGTCGGATCCTGTAGATTACTCGGAATCAACACTCAACTTGTTCTATGACGGTATGCCCGGCAGCATAACTTACCTTCATGTAAGCAGAAATGATCTTTCAGTCGCACTCAGTTAGAGAATGTTGTTGAGAGAACAACAAACTCTTCATATATTTGTTGATCATCTTTTTATATAATTAAGTTAATATATATGAGGTAGTATGGATAATAACGGGCAAATGCACATTGACTACCTGATCGGTATTGCAATATTCCTGGTCAGTATCATTTTCGTATTTTCATATACAGCAGGGCTTTTCACACCGTTCCAGTCGAACTCGGATGAAGTCACTTTGATTGCCGACAGGGTCTCGACAAATATTATAGAACAGAATATGAGTGCAGGTAAAGCAGGGGCAACTACTCTCCTGAATGGTACCAGAGTAAATGATTTATTCAATTACACGGACAGCAATTATCAGAATACTCTTGTCTGGCTGGGCATGGATGGAACTTACCTGAAGTATGATCTCAATATCACATATGAAGATACTGCAGGAACAGTCATCCGATCTGCCGGTGAAACATTACCTGTTAACGGGAATATAGGACAGACCATTCGAGTAGTGCTGATCAGAGACGAAAAAACGGGAAACACATCCCAGGCGATTATAGCTGTGAGGGTGTGGTGAGATTATGGCAGACAAAGAAAGCTGTGATCGCTTAAGATCAGATTCATCCGCCCAGTTACACACACTTGAAGCCTTAATGGCATTGTTACTTATTATCGGAGTGATTGTTTTTACAGTCCAGGCAACATCCCTGACACCGCTCACATCATCCACTGCAAATGCACATATTGAAGCCCAGCTGCAGATACTCGGTCAGGACATACTGAATTCCCTTGATTATGCTGAGTACGGACAGGACTCCCCCCTTAAGAAGGACATATTGGACTGGAATGGAGCCCAGTACACATGGAACTCCACAGAATACCACGCAAACACAAATAGAGTGGTGAATAGTTCGGAAATTATGCTAAATAGCTCAACTGCAACGATACTGGAATCTATTGCAATTAAAAAGGGAATAGCACATAATCTGGAGATCACATGGATAGAAAAGAGCGGTACGTCCAGAAGCATGCCTTATATCTATAACGGAGAGCCTTCAGACAACGCTGTGATAGTCACTAAAAGGGTACTTTTGTCGGACTCTGATTTCCCAGGTACGAACTCATCAGACTTCAGATCAAATACAGGTATTGTGGATGCAGATGATACTACGGATTTCTATAATCTCATAGATGTGAAGTTGACGATGTGGCGTATGTAACTGGTTATAAAATGGCAAGTGGTAGATATGAAGAAATGGAACGATTCTGCACAAATGATATTGATTGCCGGTTTTGCCATAGGAATCGGTATTGTAGTCCTGACAGTGATGCTGAATAACATCATCTATGCAAGTAACACTGCATCAGAGGCAAATATCGAGACAAACGTGTTCGATTTTTCAAGCACAATGAAGGTAACCACTCATGCTTACGAAAAGGCATATGAGGCAAATTCGATAGATAATGCATATATTTTTAATTATACCCGTAAAATGGCAGAAAGCTATGCACTTGCAGGCTTCATATTCACCCTAAGCAATGATTCCTTACAGGAACCATATTTATCACAGAACGGGCTCAACAACGGCAATTCCGACTGGGTGGTCATTGACAGGGTAAACCGAACAGATATTTTTGAGATAGGAATAAATACATCCAGACTGGGAAACGAATCAAAACCCTTTGTAATAGAAGCACTTAACCAGTCCGGCATGTTCTGGTCGGCCAGAATCTGCAATTCCAGCGGCACATTTAATCTTACTGTTACAAACAGTACAGACATACTGAGGACTGAGAATATTGGTGGCGGCAGCCCATCATTGAACATAACTAATAACACACCTTTTGATTTTCATTTTGACACCCTGACGTCAGGTGAACAATACAGGATAAGATTCACAAACGGCAGTCAGGCAGGCGGTACCTTCTCAATATCAGGAGAGCTTACCAACGGACAGCCCTTTGAGATCAAAAGGTACCATGTGCTCAGTACCACTATGTCACTTAATAAGAACGGGCATATGGAAATGAATGTGACCATACCTGTTACATTACCGGGGGGACAGATATGACCAGGAGATCTGCGACAGGTAAACTCGCACGTGACGAGAGGGCAGTATCCATATCATTTGGATTCATACTCACACTCTCAATAACAGTGATAACTACGATCGTCCTTATCAGCTCATTCTACGCCATGATGGACAGGGCAGAGCAGACAGTGATGCGCGATGAGTTCGAGATACATGGCAACGATATATCGCTACAGATATCGAATATCGATACTGCGGTCCAGATCACCAACAATGCCGGAGGAAAAGTTGAAAGCATCACCTATCAGCTGACACTACCAGATACGATAGCAAATGAACAGTATTCCGTAGAGTTCTCCGACCAGCCTAAAGAGATCATCTTTGAGTCAGGAGGAAGAGATGAGACAGGAGGAAGAGATGAGACACGTGTTAAAGTACCCTATACGACCCATAATACCAACGTCACGCCAACAAAACTGTACAGTGGTTCAAATGATTTCTTGGTGCATTACAATGTCAGTTCAAATATGCTAGAGATACATTAGCCCGGGAAGGAGTTTCATGAAAAAAAAGATTACAAGATCGGAAGATGCAGTTTCTGAAATGGTGGACTTCAGCATCATCTTAAGTATAATGCTCCTTGCCACAGGAATAGTAGTAGTTGCTGGCGTGCCCATGCTGGAAAACACACAGAACACACAACATACGGAGAATATCAGGCAGGGTTTTGAGGTACTTGCACTTAACATGAACAAAGTGGTTCAAGGGAACGCACCTTCACAGTCAGTAGAGATGAAAATGAATGGAGGGTCCTTGGCTGTTGCCGGTGACAATTATATTGCTGTTGATTTAACTGTATGGAACTCTTCAGCAAACGCTTCTGAGATACAATCTGCTGTGGGCAGCAGAATAAAGATGATCAAGAATAGTTACCAAGGTAACACCGTCTCTTATGAGAACACTGGCGTATGGGCGAAGTATGGAAATGGACAGGCAGTGATTGTCTCAGAACCGCGCTTCACCTATGCAAATAACGTTCTGGTCATACCCTTCGCCAAAATTAATGGTAGAGATCATCTGTCTGGCTCCGGCCTTGTCCGGGTCACTGCTGATGGCGGAAGGAGAAACGTAGATAGTTATGAGAATGTATCGCAGGTGAACATCTCGGTGACAAGTGATTATTTCGAAGCATGGGGCAGATACCTCAATGAAAGTATGCAGATGTCAATAGTTGCGGTAGATAGTACTAATAAAACTATAAATGCTAGTAAGGAATACATTCCTAATATAGATGTATATGTAACAAGTTCACCAATAACAGTCACTATCAATTAAAAAGGGAGCGGAAGCCTTGAAAAAAATATCGAAAAATGATACTGCGGTTTCATCAGTTATCGGAATCTCAATAATACTTGTGATTAGCCTGTTATCCATCGGCCTGTTGCTCCTTTATACTGCTCCTTTGATAAGTGAAACGCAGAATATGGCTAAAGCCCAGAAGATAGAACAGGCATTTACTGTTTTTGACTCAAGAGTAAGTAAATCATCACTTGGCGAATCTCCTCTCCAGACAACTGGACTTTCCCTCATGGGAGAGAATGTTGAGGTACATGGAACCCAGGATTCTTACAACGAGAGCAGTATAATGATCGTACTGTTGTCTTCCAATTCATCTTGGTACAGTAGTTTCTATCCGCAGCGTGGAGTATGGAATGCATGGAAAAACTACGAGGGTGAAACAGACTTTGCAGGATTTAACGCTTCCATGGGAAAAGTAAGGTATTATTCCGGGGACAGAGTCATAGCATATGAAGGCGGAGGAGTCTGGTCCAGATATCCATCAGGAGGAACTGTAATGATATCGCCTCCTGAATTCCATTATAACGGCGAGACTCTGACTTTACCGGTTATGAAAGTGAACGGGAACGACTCCACGGGAGGAAGCTCTAATGTTAACATTAACGTAGGATCTTCCAACGTGCCTGTCCTTCTCTACCCCAATACCAGTATGAATGCAAATTTCACGAACCCCCTTAACTGCAATAAGATCCTGATATACATCAACAGCGAGTTCTACGACGGATGGGCAGAATATGCGGAAACCCTTACATCCACTACTGCAACACTTGACCATGAGAATCAGACAGCTATAATCGAAATGGATACAAGACCTGAAATGGGAACATTCTTTTTAACTAATCCATCATTCAAAATTGCTGCTCTGAACCACACCAACACCACACCATTCAGCAACTTTTCATTTTATTTTTATGTTGATGGGAGTGCCGATTTCTTCAAGTCTTCAGGAATGACTTTAACTGCTACCTCAGGAACAAAAACCCTTGTATACAGTTTCTATAAGAATAACCTTGGTGGTAATGTAATATTGGCCGCAGCCCCGTCCTTTACTTCTTATGCGATTGAATATAAGGACAGTTTGGCAGGAATTAATGAAATATGGGAAAGTGATCCTAACAGTTACTTTACCGTTTATTCATTCCATCAAGGTAATACAAAGTGGGCAAATTGCACAGTAGATCTTCTCAGTGATTCATACTTGATGAATTACGACAGCAATCATCCAGATTTTTCCTGGGGTCCTGTCAGCTCCACATCAACAACACCAGACCTATATATTGTAAAAGGTAACGCAAACAGTACCCAGTCACTGAATAATATAACCCAGCACTATATGCGACTCTTGGCACAGGACGGTACTATCGAGTGTACCTGGGAACAAAAACATAATGAAAAAATAGAGGTTGATGATTCCACATACACCCTGAATTATGACGGTGGAGGTGCTATACTCACCTACCTGCACATCACAAGCAATGAACTTAATGTGACTCTTGAATGAGAGATGGGGCCGGTTTACAGAAACCCTTAAATCGACCCCTGCCATTAACAAATCTCATCAAGGTGAAATCATGAAGAAAGCGATTATCGAGACCGAAAAGGGTAACATTGTACTGGAACTGTTTGAGAAGGATGCGCCCAAGACCGTGGCTAACTTCGAGAAACTGATCAAGCAGGGATTTTATGACGGGCTTACTTTCCACAGGGTGCTCCCAAACTTTGTCATCCAGGGTGGATGCCCGAAAGGCAATGGTACAGGTGGCCCGGGTTACTCAATTAAATGTGAGACAAAGGGCAATCCACAGAAACATGGCACAGGTGCACTTTCAATGGCACACGCAGGAAAGGATACAGGTGGAAGCCAGTTCTTCATCACACACTCACCACAGCCACACCTTGACGGCGTACACACTGTATTTGGCAAGGTGATCGAAGGCATGGATGTTGTCAACAAGATCAAGGCAAAGGACAAGATGAAGAAAGTCACCATCGTGGAAGAATAATCTCCTTTTGCAGCGTCTAAGATGCTGCCATCCTCTTTTTGTAAGATGACTTTTTTATTGTGGAATGTAGCCGAACTGACTTATGTAACTTTATCCACTTGTTTATACATCTTTAACAGAATCTATTTTTAGAAAATTATATATACTAAAATGCGGAAGGTAAGCGTTGTATATGACCAAACATAACGATATTTGAGATATCTTCAGTGCTAATTCCGGCCATAGAAAGAAGGATACTAATCATGGCACTAAACAAAAATTCCATTCTGGCTATTGCAGTTATACTGACAATTGCACCCTTTGTGAGCGGATGTACAGACACGAGTATAGAACAGGCACAAGATACAACCATAACAGTGTCTGCCGCCGTAAGTCTCGCTGAGGCTTTCACTGCAATGGAGAAAGAATTTGAGGCGGAGAATCCAAGTATAGACCTCATGTTCAACTTTGCCTCATCTGGCATGCTCCGGTCACAGATCGAAGGTGGAGCACCCATTGATGTATTCGCCTCTGCCGCCCAGGACCAGATGGACATGCTTGCAGCAAAGGGATTGATCTACGATGATACAAGAGAGGATTTCGTGGAAAATTCCATTGTGCTGATAGTTCCAAAGGGCAATAAATTCGGAATTACCGGCATGGAAGACCTGAGGAAACCGGAAGTAAAGACCATAGCCATCGGAAATCCGGAAACAGTCCCCGCAGGGAAGTATGCAAAGGAATCCATGACCACCGCAGAAATCTGGGACAACGTTTCAGGCAAGATGCTGATGGGAGAAAATGTTAAGCAGGTGCTTGTCTACGTGGAGCGTGGAGAGACCGATGCAGGATTTGTGTTCAGCACAGATGCATTAACCGCACAGGCAGGTACAATTGAAGTTATCACTTCAGTGCCTGTGAGCACACCTATTACCTACCCGATAGCTGTTGTCTCATCCACCACCCATCTGGAAGAATCACAGAAATTCGTAGATTTCATCACGGGAGAAAATGGCAGGATCATACTGGAACAATACGGCTTCAGTATTCCCAATAACGGTTGATCTGGAATGCTTGATCAGATATGGTATCCTAGGAGTAACATTTAAGATATCAATGTTAGCCACTCGCATAGTAGCAATGCTGGGCACCATTATATCGTACACCCTGACCAGAAAGGATTTTCATGCAAGTGGCTCTGTGCCTGGAGCTTTCATAGGTAGTAGAATACTTATTGGTATGGTTCAGGCACATTGCACATAATGTGAGGGATGACCCTGTTGATTTCTGCCATCAGAATATTCACTAAGAGAAGTAAATTGCAGGTTCATTGATGTTCCGCAACAAAAGTAAATCTATATTGGGAACATATGAATTTGAAGTACATATATTTTGGAATGTTAACCGATGATAGAACAAATCTGGTTTCCCCTTGTGATTACACTGAAAATAGCCGTATTATCTACTCTTGTAGTAGCAGTGGTAGGCGTGGTGATATCATATGTACTTGCAAGACGTGATTTCAAGGGGAAATGGCTGGCAGATATCCTTGTGACCCTGCCTCTTGTACTCCCCCCTACCGTAACAGGTTACCTTCTGGTAGTATTGCTGGGAAGAAACGGTGCCCTTGGTAATATCATATACAATCTCACCGGATGGAGTATACTTTTCACATGGGAAGCGGCAGTCATTGCAGCTTTTATCGTATCGCTTCCACTTATGGTCAAAACCACTGCAGCTGCCATTGAGGCAGTGGACAGAGAATTCGAGTATGCCGCATTCACCCTTGGAAGAAAGGAACTCGAGACCGCACTTTTCATAACACTCCCCCTTGCCAGAAAAGGCATACTTGCTGGGATCGTCCTGAGTTTTGCCAGAGCTGTGGGAGAATTCGGTGCAACGCTCATGGTTGCCGGGAACATACCCGGAAGAACCAACACAATGTCGCTCTCGATATACAGCGCATTCCAGGGAGGCAACAACGAACTTGCTAATATGCTGGTGATAATACTGGTGGTTATATCACTGCTCTCCATGGCCATTACTGCAAAACTTGTCAATACATGGAAAGTATGAGGTGTTAGTATGGGCATGAGAGTTGATTTCAGAAAACGGTACTACAGAAAAAAAAGCGACAGGAAAAAAAATATAGAAGCTGCTTTTACACTCGATGCCAAATTCGAGGTGGGAGATGAACTGGTGGTACTTTTCGGACGCTCAGGTTCCGGGAAGACCACCGCACTCCAATGTATCTCGGGACTGCTGGAACCCAATGGAGGCAAGATAGTTGTCAACGGCAAAGTGTATTTCGATTGTCACAAAAGGATTGACCTCCCGGTACAGGAGAGAAGCCTCGGGTACGTGTTCCAGAATTACGCGCTGTTCCCGCACATGGATGTGAAAAAGAACATTGCCTACGGATTAAAAGGATGGAGCAGTGAAGAGAAGGAGAAAAGGGTTAATAAGATGTTGCAGCTGCTCCATATAGAAGGCCTGGAGAACAATTATCCTTCACAACTGTCCGGCGGACAGAAACAAAGGGTCGCACTGGCACGAGCCCTTGCACCCAAACCTGATGTCCTCTTACTTGACGAGCCGTTCTCAGCACTGGACATGGTTGTCCGCATGAAACTCAGGGAAAAGATAAAACAGATTCAGAGAGAGCTTGGTATCCCGGTGCTTTTCATTACTCACAACCATGTGGAAGCTTTTACAATTGCTGACAAGGTTGTCATTTTTCATGACGGACGCGTACAGCAGCTTGGTACCCCGGAAGAGGTCTTTTACCATCCGAAAAACTACCATGTTGCAGAACTTGTAGGCATGACCAATATTTTCGATGCTGTGGTCAGGGCAGTAGATGTCCCATCAGGCACTGTCCTGCTCAAAAGTGAAGAGATGCTTATAAGAGTAAAGGATTCCGGACTTAAAGAAGGTGAGACCACATCCTGGGGAATCCGGCCTGAGAATCTGCGCATCCTGCAGGAAGAAGAAACAGGAACACAGGAAAAGAACATTTTTAACGCAACTGTGAAGAGCATTGTAAATAAAGGATCGAGCAAATTGATCGCGCTTGAAATAAAGGAACACAAGAAACTACTTATTGCAGAAGTAGCAAATCAGTTTTTCGAAAATATACAACTGGATACTGGAAATGCATGCAAGGTTGCAATCGACAGGAGCAGGGTCGTAGTCTTTTAGATGAAAGCCTGCACAACTTCAGGAAATGATCAGTTACGGACATTATGACAGAACATCCCAACAGGTTTTTAAAACAGAATTCCGTTTTTTTATGAGATAATGAGTCTGATAGAAAAGATTTTCGGGAAAAAACAGAAAGAAACAGAAACCGGACCTTTAAGGCTTGAGTTCAACAAACTGCCGGATCTTATCAGTGCGCAGTACAGAAAAAATCGGGATGTATCAGCACCGGTTATCGAAAAGAAGTACAAAGAGATCGGCAGTTCGGTCAGAGATATAAAGGATGCCAGAAAAGAACTGCTTGATGCTGAAGCGATCGCGGACGCCAATAAAAGAGCGGAGAAACTGGGAGACTCTAATCGTGAAAATGTTGCCCATAATCTTAACCTGATTATTGAAAAGATCCGCGTACCCTCAAATAAAGACCCGAAAAATGCCTTAGTGTTCTTTGAAGATTCCAAAGCCACCATGAAAAATGTATTGGACAACACCCGCAAGAGCCAGTTATATATTAAAGCTCTGTACCCCACGGAGTTTGAAAATATAAATCTCAGACTGGCAAATCTTGAAAGTCTGCTGGATGAGCTTTATGAGATGATCAGGGATGACAAAAATAAGATAGATGCCTTCGAAAAGCTTCCTCAACATATGGAAAACATCAGCCAGAAAGAAAAAGAAGCTCAACTGAGTCGGAAGAGGATCCTTGCTCTTGAAGAAAAGTACGAATCCGCAAAAACGGATCTGGTAAATGCCGGTTCCGATATCGCGAAACTCAGGAACAGCAGTGAATTCCAAAAGGCAAATGATCTTGAGAACAATATCAAGGCACTTGAAAATAAGATATATGCTGTTAACTCGGATATCAGAAGATTGTTCACGCCCATGTCCAAGGCACTTTCCAGGATGGAAAAACAGGATAAGAACGAGATGCACGTACTGTCACCCGAGAACAGAAAGGTGCTCATCATGCTCAAAGACGATCCCGCCTCGATCCCGGAAAAAGAGCTTGGACCATTTCTTGATATGCTTGAAAAGCGCATTCAAAGCAGGGACCTGGGACTTAAGGACCCGATGTATGAGAAGATACTCAGGCAAATCCATAAGTTAAAAGAAACAACAGCCATGTCAGACCTGCGCGAGCAGAGCAAGATGTATTCATCGGATATTGAAACACTGACAGCTGAATTGAGTCGGCTGGATATCTACAGAGAGATGGACCTTCTTCAGACTCAGGAATCGCAATACAGGGATTCTATCGGGCTAATATTGAGCAACATGGAAGCAGAGCATAAACACCTGGAAGAAATCGAAGAGCATCTGGAAATATCAAGGTCCATACTGAACTCTGAGGTAAAAGAGATCTTCGGGCAGGATGCTGAAATCGTTTACTGAGATACTTGCTGTGTGAGATCCAGGTCAATTACAGTTTGTATATTTTTCCCATAATTGATAGCAATGTGGCGCAAAGATGCGAATTAAAAAAGATTCTACTTTGCATCCTGCAATATTGTTGACTCCATGATAGAATCCATAAAGTCGAGACAGAGTATCTTTTATAATGCCTGAGTAACCCCGGTTCCCAAAAACATATACTTCTGGAAAACAATCATTGTATATACAGGGCTATTCCAGAGTTAGGGGTTTAATATGGGAAACAGCAATTATATTCGATGGTTCGAGGATATTACAATAGATGATGTTCCCCTGGTAGGAGGTAAGAATGCTTCCCTTGGGGAAATGTACAGGGAACTGACAAACAGGGGAGTCAAGATCCCGAACGGGTTTGCGGTCACTGCGGATGCCTACTGGCATGTGCTCAAATCCGCCGGAGCGCTTGAAAAGCTCAAAAATATCTTTGAAGGACTGGATACAGAAAATGTCCACGACCTCTCTGAGCGGGGGAAAAAGGCAAGGAACATTATTCTTGATGCCGGCATTCCTGACGACCTCTGGAACGAGATAAAAGAGGCCTATGATAAACTCAGTGAACAGTACGGATCCGATACCGACGTGGCGGTGCGCAGTTCTGCAACAGCTGAAGACCTTCCCAATGCCTCCTTTGCAGGCCAGCAGGAAACATACCTGAACATTCACGGATACCATTCACTCAAAGATGCCTGTAGCAGATGCTTTGCATCGCTTTTCACTGACAGGGCGATATCTTACCGTGTTAACAATAATTTCGATCACTTCAAGGTCGGCCTCTCTGTAGGAGTGATGAAGATGGTGCGTTCAGACCTTGCATCCAGCGGAGTCATGTTCACAATAGATACGGAAACCGGTTTTGAAGATGTGGTTTTCATTACAGCAACCTACGGCCTCGGAGAAAATATCGTTCAGGGACTTGTGAACCCGGACGAGTACTACGTATTCAAACCCACCCTGAAGGAAGGTCTCATGCCTATCGTCAATAAGGCACTTGGTGAAAAGGAGATAAAGATGATATACGGCCAGGGTGATTCCAGGGTGCTTACCCGGAATGTGGATGTCCCGGCGGCTGACAGAAGACGTTTTTGTATCAACGATCAAGAGATACTCCAGCTTGCCAGCTACGGGGTCACCATAGAAGATCACTATTCTAAAAAGAACGGAAAGAGATTACCCATGGACATCGAATGGGCAAAGGACGGGGAGACTGGAGAAATATTTATTGTTCAGGCAAGGCCCGAGACTGTACAGTCACAAAAGGAAAAAGATACACTGGAAACATACATACTTGATGAGAGGTCGTCGATCATTGTAACAGGCCGAAGCGTAGGTAGTAAGATAGCTACCGGCAAGGTGCGTGTCATCCAGGGTGTGTCAGAACTTTCATCTTTTAAGTCAGGAGAAGTGCTTGTTGCAGATACTACAACACCTGACTGGGAACCAGTTATGAAAAAAGCTGCAGCAATCATCACAAATAAGGGCGGGAGGACATGCCACGCAGCCATCGTGAGCCGTGAACTGGGAATACCTGCGGTGGTTGGTGCGGGAAACGCCACAGATAAATTAGAGTCGGGCATGGAAGTTACCTTAAGCTGTGCGGAAGGAGATGTAGGGAAAGTGTATGAAGGGGCACTTGAATTCCATACAGAAAGTGTTGACCTCAAGGAGATAGAAAGTGCTAAAACTGATATTATGATGAACCTGGGCAATCCCGAGGCAGCCTTTGGGCTGTCAATGATCCCTAATAGCGGCATAGGACTCGCAAGGCTGGAGTTCATCATCTCAAACTACATACGGATACATCCCATGGCACTCGTGCACCCCGAAAAGGTAGAAGACACTTCTAGTCTTGAGGAAATCGAGAACCTCACAAAAGGTTATGAAAGCAAAGAGGACTACTTCGTGGAGAAGCTCTCCTTCGGGGTGGGAACCATTGCAGCTGCCTTCTATCCCAAACCAGTTGTTGTGCGTATGAGTGATTTCAAGTCTAACGAATATAAAAGCCTGCTAGGTGGAAAGTATTTCGAGTTCGAGGAGAACAACCCCATGCTGGGCTTCAGGGGCGCTTCCCGGTACTATGATGAGAGATACAGGGAAGGTTTCGCACTCGAATGCAGAGCAATGAAAAGGGTCAGAGAGGAAATGGGACTTACAAACCTTATTCTTATGATCCCGTTCTGCAGGAGGATCGAGGAAGCGGAAAAAGTACTTTCGGAGATGAAGAATCATGGTCTTGAAAGAGGGAAGAACGAACTGCAGATATATGTCATGTGCGAGATACCAAGCAACATTCTCCTGGTAGATGAGTTCAGTAAGTACTTTGACGGCTTTTCCATTGGTTCCAACGACCTGACCCAGCTGACCCTGGGTGTTGACAGGGATTCGGAGATACTTGCCGAAGCCTTTGATGAAAGGGATGAGGCTGTGAAGAAAATAGTATCCATGGCTATAAAGGGAGCAAAGAGAAATGGCAAGCACAGCGGACTTTGCGGACAGGCACCAAGTGATTTTCCGGAGTTTGCGGAGTTCCTTGTAAAAGAAGGCATAGACTCCATATCCCTTAATCCCGATTCTGTAATGAAAATCGTGCCACGCATAAGGCAGGCCGAGAAAGAAATGGAAAAAAGGGATGGATGACCAATAGACCTCTGAGCCATGGAAGATTCTCCACATATTGTTTTTATTATGCATGATTCAAAATGCTTATATGACACAAATAATAAATGAATAATAAGATTGTCCATTAACACAATGGCAATCTGCACTGGAGAGGGGACTGCAGTTTAACCGGCTACGCTATCTTTGAGCGCAGGGGGCCTTTAAACAAAGGGTAAACCAGTTTCCGTTTTACAGAAACCAGGCTATTAAATTAACAGAAGAGGGAAAAGATGGGGAACAAACAATACACACTACCGGACCTGCCGTACGGTTACGCAGAACTGGAACCATATATTTCAGAAGAACAGTTGAGAACACACCATGATAAGCATCACAGTAGCTATGTCAAGAAGGCTAACTCAATCATGGAAAACATGGAGAAGGCAATAAAAGAGGACAGGGACTATGATGTCAAAATGACAGCAAAGACACTGGCATTCAATATTGGAGGGCATGTCCTGCACAGCTACTTCTGGCCGAGCATGGGACCTGAGAACAAGGTCAGCAAGGAACCAGTGGGAGAGATCGCAGACCAGATCAAAGCCGATTTCGGGAGTTATGAGCGCTTCAAGAAGGATTTTTCAGAGGCAGCCTCAACAGTGGAGGGTTCCGGCTGGGTAGTACTTACATACTGCCATACAGTAGAAAAGCTTGCGATAATGCAGGTGGAGAAACATAACGACGTCGTTTTCCCGGAATATCCCATCCTTATGCCACTGGATATGTGGGAGCACGCATTCTATATCGATTACAAGAACGAGAAAACCAAATTCATCGACGCTTTCTGGAACATAGTCAACTGGGATAAGATCGATGAGAGATTCAAGGCATTAAAATAAATGTCTTTTCTTTTTTTCAGGGAAGAAACATATTCTAAGTCTCTTGCTTACGCGGAATCACAAAAGTGAACGTACTTCCATTTCCGGGGCTGCTCCTGACCCATATCGTGCCGCAGTGCATTTCCACGAATTTCTTTGCAAGTACTAGGCCAAGGCCTGTCCCCCCATACTCTCTGTTAGTATCAGGATCAAGTTGCTTAAAGGGCTTGAACAGTTCTTTTTGCTGTATTTCAGATATCCCGATACCATTATCCCTGACACTGACAGATAAATCATTTAAGCTGCAATCGACAATAATTTCAATGCTGCCACCTGCAGGAGTGAATTTTACTGCATTGCTGAGAAGATTAAACATAACCTTCCTGATCTTGAGTTTATCAGCATAAATATCGCAATCCGGGATATCACCTGTCACTAAAAGATCAATATCTTTATTTTTCAGCAATGGTTCAAGAGTTTGCACGAGTTCACCTAACAGCTCATTTATCCTGAAAGTCTCCGGATCCAGATCCAGTTTACCTGCCTCTATCTTCGATATGTCAAGGATGTCATTTATGATATTGAGAAGATGCCTTCCACTACGGTTAATATTAGCAACGTATTGCTTCTGCTTTCGATTTAATTCCCCGAATATCTCCTCGCTCAGCATATCTGAAAAGCCGATTATGGAATTCAATGGTGTGCGGAGCTCGTGACTCATGTTTGCAAGGAACTGGCTCTTTGTCTGGTTAGCTGACTCGGCCATCATCTTTGCCTCAACAAGGGCTCCTTCTGCGTCCTTACTTTCAGTAATGTCAAATATTATACCCTGAAGGTAAACAATATCCCCTTTACTGTCCCGCTTTATAAGATTTCTTTCATCTACCCAGCGAACCTCCCCGGACCCTGTCAGTATTCTGTATTCCTGCTGGAGCCCATTTACACCCTCTTCAATTTTGCTGTTCAGCTCATTAAGTACATTTTCGCGATCATCCGGATGAACAATCTCCCCATACCAGACATGTCCACTAACCACCTCTTCTGGAGAATAGCCAATGTTCTTTATGCCATCAGAAACCAGTTCAAAAGGCCATTCACTCGTAAATCCGGATTTGAAGACTATAACCGGGCTACTGTCAATTATTTTCTTTATTTCTTTCATGGATGTGGCAGATTTTTCCAGCGCCTCCAGTATATTGTTCAAACCTTCTGGAATTTCTTTAAAGTCAACATCCACATCCGTATCTGCCCGACTGCTCAGTTTGCCTTTCAAGGCTTCTTCGGAGATATTCTGGAAATCCCTGACAATTCTGTTTATCGGATGTGTTATCGAACTTGCGATCAGGAACGCTACGCATCCCATGAAAATGGTTGAGATCACGGAGATGGTCATCAGTTGCTGGTGCAGATCGTTGACACCAGCGAACATCTCTTTTTCAGGGACTACGATTACAAAGGAGGAATCACCTGAAATTACAGGTTCATAGAACATCACAACATCCTTGCCGGTTGTCGGATCGAGCATCTTTACATTCCCACCCTGACCGTTTTTGATATCATCTGCCATCTCCCGGAAGGCAGGATCATCCATATCCTGAATTTTGTTGAATCCGATCCACTCTTTTTCAGTGGGGCGGGACATAAGTATTCCTGTACTGCTTACCATGAAAGCATAGCCGGTATCAAAGATAGTCACATTGCTGACAATGCTGTCGATATAGTCAAGAGAGAGGTCCACCCCCCCCAATCCCTGTAAAAGTTCCGTTCTCTGTGATCGGAGATACAAAACTAACGATTAGATCCCCTTCATAGAAATAGGGCTCTGTGATGACATCAGTACCAAGATTCTTAGGAAGCTGGTAGTAATCGGACGTTTGATAGTACAGCAGAGGATCAAGTCCGACAGTACCATTAAGCTTGTTCCAGTAAGGTATGAACCTCCCGGCCTCATCGTGGCCAGGAGAAAGCGCATATTCGGCATCCATCCCATCAAATGCATCGATCTCATAGCATACATAGGTACCAAGCAGTTCCGGGTTATCCAGGAGAATCTGCCTGAGCATGTTATTCACTTCACTGCGGTCACTTCCTTCATACTCTTTCATGGTACTGGAAATGGTCCGTGCCATTACCATGCTTGCGCGCATGTCCGTATCGAACCTGTTGGCATAATTCTCAACTGTGATCATGGATTGCTGGTAAGCAAGCTCTGTCTGCTAATCCCTGACAGTGGATGTGATAGCCATTGTGGCCCCTGTCATGACAAGTACAGTCCCAATAGTGATAAGCAGTAGTAATTTTGTCTCAAGTTCTACATTTTTCCATTTCATGCCAATTGAATATCAGGGTACTGTTGATATTTTCAATAAAGATCCAAAGTAACTCCAGAGTAACTTATCATCATACATATTTTAATCTTTATATAAATAATATACTTTTATTATATTACTATTTGGGACTACCTATCTAAAAAGTAGCAATTCAGACTCATACGTACATGGGTGTATGACAGGTTGGATATATCCGGAATTAAACAGTATCGGAAAAATAAAAAACGATCCCGAAGGGATTTGAACCCTTGACCCTCGGGTTAGAAGCCCGATGCTATATCCTGGCTAAGCCACGGGACCGCGCATAATGCTTGCAGGGGTACGAAATAGACGTTTAAACATAAAAGCCTTTTGTGCCATGTGAACCAGTAGCTGATCCGGCAAGATATAGTGAATACAAATATATAATAGTTTGACATCAAAACTACCATCAATTTGATGAGGCTTTATAATGAGTGAACTTATGATCTATAATAACGGTGATTTCGTCCCAAAATCAAAGGCAACAACCTCTATATACGACCACGGGTTCCTTTACGGAGATGGTGTGTTCGAAGGTATCAGAGCCTACAACGGACGGGTCTTCAAGTTAAGGGAGCATGTTGACAGGCTCTATGACTCTGCAAAAGCAATAGCCCTCAATATCCCGATGTCCAAGGAAGAGATGGAAGAAGCAATTCTGGAAACGCTCAGAAAAAACAATCTGAAGGATGCATATATCAGGCCGATTGTATCAAGAGGCATCGGAGACCTGGGACTCGACCCGAGGAAATGCCCAAAACCCAACGTTTTTATAATTAGCCAGGAATGGGGCGCAATGTACGGAGACCTCTACGAGGTTGGCCTTACAGGAGTTACCGTTGCGGTCAGAAGGAACTCGGCTGATGCACTTTCCCCGAATATCAAATCGCTCAATTACCTGAACAACATCCTCGCAAAGATCGAGGCAAACGAAAAAGGCGGCGATGAAGCTATTTTCTTCGACGGGAACGGCTATCTTTCCGAAGGTTCCGGAGACAATATATTCATTATAAAAAACGGTAAGGTCTACACCCCCCCGACCATCAACAACCTCAAGGGAATTACAAGAGCTGCTGCAATTGAGCTTCTCAAAGAGATGGATATCGAGGTCTGTGTGGAGAATCTAGGACTTTTCGACCTCTATACAGCTGATGAGATATTTGTCACGGGTACGGCTGCAGAAGCTGCCCCTCTTGTCAAGGTAGATGGCCGAGACATCGGCGATGGAAAGCCAGGGCCTATTACAAAGAAGATGATAGATGCTTTTGAGTATATTACCCAGAATACAGGAACCCCGATCTATCCTTAAATCTTTTTTTAAAGGGGTTCCCCTTTTTCTATTTCCAAGTTTTCATTATTTCCACATAATTATATATTAATATTATAATACTATACTCTGAGTAGAATGATAAACCTGAACGAGGAATAAGAATGGACATAACTGGAGAAAAAGGCAAAGTAGTGATGAAGAACCTCAAATACCTCAATGATTCGGTAATGGCGATATTGCTGCTTATGCCCGTTACCCTTGTGATCACCTTCGAAGCCCTGGATTCAACCCACAACCTGAAGATACTTTCACTTGTCACGTGGGTCGTATATCTCATTGGCCTGTGGTACGTTGCATCAAGGGTCTTCAAACTTAACAAAACGCTTATAGGGTATCTCGACGAAGAATAAGCCGAGCATAATGGAACGTAAGGAATTCAGAGAACTCACTCCTGTAAAAGAAGCAAGGAAGCTAATCAGCCGGATCATTGCCAGACCGGGAATTCAGACCTTAACAATAGAGAATTCTGCGGGGCGCATATTAGCCGAAGACATTTTCTCACCCGTTGACGTACCTGCATTCAACCGTTCTGTCAAAGACGGTTATGCAATACGCGCCAAGGATACTTATCGGGCAAGCGAGCCCGAGCCCATGGAGCTTAAAATGACGGCATCCATACCTGCCGGATGTGCTGACAGCTTTTTCGTAAATGACGGTGAGACTGCTGAGATCTCCACGGGGGCACCCATCCCCGAAGGGGCAGATGCAGTCGTGATGGTAGAGCAGACAAAGCAGATAGATAGTACCGTATTCATTTACCAGCCGGTATACATCAATGAGAACATCATGAAGGCAGGTTCTGACATCATGAAGGGCGAGCGTGTGCTCAGGAAGAATACCCGTATCGGCTCCAGGGAGATCGGGGTGCTGGCTTCAGTGGGTATGAAAGAGGTCCCTGTGAAAGAACTGCTCGTGGGAATTATTTCGACAGGTAACGAACTCATAGAACCCGGGAACACACTCGGCAAGGGACTGATATTCGACGCCAACTCATATGCTATAGCCGCAAGCGTGGAAGAGGCAGGAGGGATACCAAAGATATATGGCATTATCCCTGATGACTGGAAGCTGATGGAAGAGGCCCTGTACAGGGCGATCAGGGAGTGCCATATAGTCCTCACATCCGGCAGCACTTCTGCGGGCGTCGGGGACATTATGTATATGATCATTGAGGAGAAGGGAGAAACACTAACCCACGGGATTGCTATCAAGCCCGGTAAACCTGTGGTCATCGGTATGATAGAAGGCGTTCCCACAATCGGCCTGCCTGGAAACCCGACCTCGGCACTCAGTATATTCAATGAGTTCGTAGCACCCATTATCCACAATTCTCTTGGGACCACACCGTCCTTCAGGACAAAGGTCCGGGCAGTCATGGGTACAGGCATCCGTTCCGGAGGACGTGAGGAACTATTTCCTGTTGGGGTCGTCCGGGGGAGGGCCTACCCTGCAGACAAGACATCAGGGGCCATCACAACCCTTTCCGATGCAGACGGAATAATCGAGATCAAAGCAGAGACCGAATACATAGAGGCCGGAAGCCCGGTTGAAATCACAATGTTCGGGAACGTGAGAAGCCCGGACCTTATGTATGTGGGTGGGCAGTGCCCGGGGATCGATCTTCTGGAGGAAACTACAGGGATGGTCTTCAGGATGCTGAACATGAGTTCAAGTGCGGGATTTACAGCCATTGCGGGGGCAACCACTGACATTGCAGGCGTGAACATGCCCGCCGATCCAGATGGTGAATATAACCTTCCGACTGCCAGGAAGATGAACCTTTCAGGAACCTTACTGGTAAAAGGTTACAAGCGAGAGATGGGGCTGATATTCCGCCAGGGTACCAGGATATCAGGACTTGAGGACCTGGCAGGGTTGCGGTTTCTCAACAGGAACCGAGGATCAGGAACAAGGGCTGTACTTGAAATGGAACTTGGTCTTCTGGCAAAGGAAAAAGGTATTACAAGGAACGAACTCACAAAGGATATCGATGGTTACAATTCCGGTTCGAAGACACACCGCTCCGTCTGCGATGCAATAAAAGATGGCAGGGCGGATGTGGGATTCGGACTGAGGGCTGCTGCCAGGGAAGCAGGACTTGGTTTCCTGCCTGTTACTGAAGATGAGTTCGATCTTTTGATAAGGGAAGATGTACTTGATGTCCCGGAGATACGCCTGCTCTTAAAGACCCTTACCTCGGAAGAGTTCTCAAAGAGCCTTCCTCCGGGCATGCGGACATATGAAAGAACAGGCGAGATGATAAGTTCATTCTGAACCTGGCGGCAAAGTGGCCGGGAAAATCTTTTTTAGTTTAAATGTTATGGTAGGTGCAAATGAGCATACACGAAGATATTCAGGCAGTAGAGGAAGAAATAAGGAAAACGCCATATAATAAGGCTACTTCCCATCACATCGGCAGGCTCAAAGCAAAGCTTGCCAGGCTGCGTGACGATGTTACGAAAAAGGCAGCAGCCAAGGGAGGAGGGGAAGGTTACTCGGTCAGGAAATCCGGGGATGCCACTGTAACTCTGGTGGGTTTCCCTTCTGTTGGAAAATCCACACTCCTGAACAAGCTGACCGATGCAAATTCAGAGGTTGGTGCCTATGAGTTCACTACACTTGATGTTATACCAGGAGTACTTGAATACAAGAATGCTACCATCCAGTTACTGGACGTGCCAGGACTTGTGAAGGGGGCAGCCAGCGGGCGCGGGCGCGGCAGGGAAGTTATATCGGTGGTCAGGAACTGTGATCTTGTACTGTTCCTGCTTGATGTGTTCCAGCCCCAGCACCATGATGTGCTTACCCAGGAACTCTATGATGCAGGCATACGCCTGAACCAGAAAGCACCAGATGTAGTTATCAAGAGACAGGACAGGGGAGGAGTCAGCATCAGCAGTACCATCGATCTCGAACTTCCTGATGACCTTATCAAGACGATCCTCGGAGAATATAAGATACATAATGCCCACGTACTTATCAGGGAGAATATCGATGTGGACCAGCTTATAGATGTGGTCATGGGCAACAGGGTCTACATACCTGCGATCGTTGCTATCAATAAAGTGGATATGGCAGATGAATTCGTTCTGGAGGAAGCAAAAAAAGTTTTCCCTGATGCCACTTATATCTCGGCTAATGAGGAAAAGAACCTGGATGCTGTAAGGGATCTTGTCTACGATTCCCTGGACTTCATACGCGTATATCTGAAACCCCAGGGTGGTCCCGCAGATATGGAGGAGCCTATGATAGTCAGGAAAGGCATAACCGTCGGAGAGATATGCGACAATCTTCATCGTGACTTCAGGAGAAAGTTCAGGTATGCCCATGTATGGGGAAAATCAGCCAAGCACCCCGGACAGAGAGCCGGCCTTGATCATGTACTGTATGACAAGGACCTTCTGACACTTATCATCGCAATGTGACGGCAAAATGCCCGTCTTGCATAAAAAATAAGTACCATGATGCATTTATTCTGCTAAGCCAGCGTAGTCCCGTAGGGTAGTGGTCAATCCTTCCGGCCTTTGGAGCCGAAGACGGTGGTTCGAATCCGCCCGGGACTACTTGAATATTTTGAGGTTTCTGATGCTGTTTCTTGAGTAATACCTAGTTCACTTTCAATTCGTTCAATTCTCGAAATTAGGGCAGATTGGTCTAATTGTTGCACAACATTTTCAGGGATATCGAAATCGTCGTTTAAAGAAATAATAAAGACTGGTTTTCCATTGTGTTCTGTTTTGAGAATATGTGCAGTTTCACCAATGATGTGTTCATAAGATTGAGGCAGCCTGATAATAGGATAAACGGTTTTTTCTCTGGGACTATGTTTAGAGATTTTAAACTTGCCAATTGGCTCCATTTTCAATCATTCCTAGAACATCTTATGTTGCACAACAATATAAAGTGTTGCTCAACATGCACCCACCATTAGAGTTCAAAATTATAATTTCTGCACGCCAATTAAAAAATCGTTTTTGAAAAATTAGGTAATCCACTATCATTCAGTTGATGTTATGTAATATGAATTAGACATATTTTCATCATGGGGAAACGGGGACCAAAACCAAAATACACTAATGTTGCTTGTCCTAATGAAGACTGTGAATATTATG
>NZ_PGGK01000018.1 GCF_004745425.1 Methanolobus halotolerans
GAATCGATCGGAGAAATTCTATTTGAGAGAATTTTCCTTTCTGCACATTAGTTTGGCTAATTCCTTTTGTAGTATATAGTACACTACCGGTCAGAATTAACCGAACTGCCAAATCCAACGTCAGACAAGAAATAGCTCCTGCCTCCACTTGTTATAAGGCGGTGATTGTAATTGTTTCCCGCATTTCGCGAGGACCCCTAAAAGACCACGATGCTATATATACCTTCCGACTGAATGGTCGAAAGACATGCCCGGACCTTTTTTGAAGTCTTTTTTTCCGCGTACAAATACGCGGAAACATATAAATGATGCAATTGTATATATAAGTTTCCATTACAGATAATAGAAAAATACTTGCACCCTGATCAAAGATCAATCGTTGAAATATTTAGTACTTCAACCATACATCTCTCCGAAATCATCTTCTGACGCACTCGTGCGCCATTTCCTGCAAAGAGAAGCAGCCCTAAAAGGATACTCTATTATATAAAGTTTTGTATGATTGGCCTATAACCCATATAAGCCATCAAAGTAAACCTTTAATTCATTAATAAATTTACCAGCGGTGATTTTTTATACAATCAATCTTAATCGTAACTGATCAATATGAATCCAACTGTCGAACTGAGGGATCGCTTTTTACAGCGATGAAACGCTAATAAACAAACGCAAGACTATTTTTGACACTACACTACGCGATGGTGAACAAACACCCGGCGTATCTCTTACGAACGAACAGAAACTCAAGATTGCCAGACAGCTGGATAAACTTGGCGTGGATGTTCTCGAAGCCGGATTCCCCATATCGTCCATGGGAGAAAGGCAGAATGTAAGAGCTATTGCCAGCGAAGGGCTCAGGCTTGATGTCTGTGGTCTTGCCCGCGTCCTCCCCAAAGATCTGGACGCCTGCATCGATTGTGGAGTAGATATGATACACACTTTTGTATCAACATCTGACATCCAGAGAATACACACCATCAAGAAGAGCAGAGAAGAAGTTGTTACAATGGCAGTAGACGCTGTCGAACGTATCAAGGAGCATGGAGTCAAATGCATGTTCTCTGCAATGGATGCGACAAGGACAGACCTTGATTACCTCCTGGAGATCTTCAAAGCTGTTGAAAACGCAGGTTGCGATATAATCAACGTACCTGATACCGTAGGAGTGATGTCACCCTCCGGGATGTATACACTGGTCAGGAACGTATACAATGGAGTGAACATCCCTATCGATGTACACTGTCACAATGATTTCGGGATTGCAGTGGCCAACAGCCTTATGGCCGTAGAGGCAGGTGCCAGCCAGGTACAGTGCACCATAAACGGAATCGGAGAACGTGCAGGCAACGCAAATCTCGCAGAAGTTGTCATGTCCCTCCATTCCATCTACGGTGCAAAGACCGACATAAATACAGAATATCTGCTTGAGACCTCAAAGATGGTTGAAAATTACACAGGTATACATATTCCACCCAATACCCCGATTGTGGGTGATAACGCATTTGCCCATGAATCAGGCATCCATACACACGGAGTCCTCGAGCAGTCAGATACGTTCGAACCTGGCATCATGACTCCCGAAATGGTGGGCCACAAACGCCGTATCGTCATTGGCAAACATGCAGGCAGGCATGCTGTCAAGAAGTCACTTGGAGACATGGATATCGAAACAACCGATGAACAACTCGACGAGATACTGTCCAGAGTTAAAGACATTGCGAACAAAGGCAAACGCATATGCGATGCGGATCTTCACGCTGTTGCATCGACAGTCCTTGGAAGGAACCTCGGCCAGGAAACCATCATACTCAAAGAGTTCTCCGTGATGACAGGCAACCTCACAACACCAACAGCCGTGGTCAGGGCAACGATCGGTAATGAAGAAGCAATTGCCTCGAACTTCGGAGTAGGACCAATAGATGCTGCCCTCAAAGCTGTGGAGCAGATGATCGGCGGATACACCAAAGTTAAAGTGCGTGACTTCAGCCTTGAAGCAATAACTGGTGGAAGTGATGCCCTTGCAGAGGTTACCATATCCGTAGAGGATGAGGATGGCCGCGTTGTCAGTGCACAGTCTGCAAGTGCGGATATTGCCACAGCATCGGTGGATGCGCTCATCACCGCCATCAATATACTCCTGGAAAAGAAAAAGCTCTGGAGCATGCAGTAAAAATTCAAGATCGCAAGGATCGTGATTTAACGGTTCTTGAATTCTTTTTGTACAGGACATACTTCGAAATCCTTTTCTCTTAATGATGAACAATAATGATTCATATCTTTAGAACAAGACCTTAATTGATCGCACATGAGATACGAAGTGATAGACTCCCATTGCCACCTGGACTTCCCCAAATTCAACAGGGACCGGGACAAGACCATCGAGAGAGCGAAAATCAACGGCGTGGTCGGGATGATAAACTCGGGCATAGATTATAGAACCAATGCAAATTCCCTTGATCTTGCCCGGAAATATGATTTCATCCACGCAACCCTGGGACTCAGCCCCCAGATGGTACCTGACGCAAACGACGGGAAGATAAAGCAGATACTCTCGCAAATGGAGCGCAATATCGGCAAAGCTGTGGGAATAGGGGAAGCAGGACTTGATTATTATTACTGCAGGACAGCTGCCGGTAGAAAGCGGCAGGAAGATGTGTTCAGCCAGGTCATCGAACTCGCAGACAGGTATAACAAGACCCTGGTCATACACGGCAGGGACGGCGAAGAGCTCGCACTTAAGATGAGCAGGGACCTGGACCGGGTGATCTTCCATTGTTATGGCGGCTCGCTCGAGACCATGCATAAAATAGTTGACGCAGGACACTACGTATCTGTGCCAACACTTGTATGTTTCTCAGAGAGCCACAAAGCAATAGCACAGAACCTGCCTCTTGAGAACATGCTCATAGAGACCGACAGCCCGTACCTGTCGCCAAGAAAAGGCCGGAACGAGCCGACATTCGTACGCGATTCCGTACCGGTGATAGCACAATTAAAAGAAGTCGATGAAACTGAAATAGCCATGGCGACAATACAAAATACCCGCAGGGCATTTGAGCTCTGAATCCATCTTTTCTACAAGGAGATTTAACATGCAGGTCAAACATTTTAACACCAGTCTCTACGATGCTAATTCATACCTTATCAACGGAAAGGTCCTCGTCGATACGGGAATGAATACCAGGGGACTGATCGCAGAGATAGGAAAGAGCATAGATATAAAGGACCTTGAACTGATCATACTTACTCACTGTCACTATGACCATACTGCATCAGCACAGGAGATAGCACGCCTGAGTGGTGCAGATATAGCGATCCACAAGGAGGATGCACTTCTCCTGAAAAACGACAATATAAGTGCTGCCGCATTGTTCGGACACAGGGCACCGTCCATCGAACCTGACATTCTGCTCAGCGAAGGAGACAGGATACCCATAGGCAATGATGAAGAGCTGGAAGTGATCCACACGTCCGGACACACTCCGGGAGGGATCTGCCTGTACGAGGAAAATTCAAAGAGCCTCTTTTCAGGGGACACAATATTTCCCAACGGAAGTATAGGACGCACTGATTTTGAAGGTGGGAACCGCTCGCAGCTCACTGATTCCATTGGCAAGCTTATAAAGCTTGATGTTAAGACACTTTATCCCGGACACGGTGAAGTGACCTCGAATGATGTTAATACACAGATCCAGTCATCCCTGCGCATGTCCAGAAGCATACTCTAAGGACGTATCATGAAACAGAGTAAAAGAAACAGAAATTCAGATTATTCGAAGTTCCTGCCTATGAGCCTTGAAGAAGCTAAGGACAAAGGCTGGGACGAACTTGACGTTATAATTATCACAGGGGATGCCCATGTTGACCACCCCGGTTTTGGAACAAGTATCATAGGCAGGGTGCTTGAGGATGCAGGATATCGGGTAGGGGTTATCGCACAGCCTAAATGGGATGATGCAGAGGATTTCAGGAAACTTGGCAAGCCACGTCTTTTCTTTGCCATCAGTGCAGGAAATACGGACTCCATGGTCAGCAACTACACCCCTTCAAAAAGATTGCGCCATGAGGACACATACTCCCCCGGAAACAAAGCCGGACTTCGGCCAAACAGGGCAACTATAGTCTATTCCAACCGCCTGAAGGAAGCGTTTCCGGAGGTTCCCCAGGTCATCGGCGGAATTGAAGCTTCCCTGCGTCGCTTTGCCCAGTATGATTACTGGTCTGATAAGGTTCGCCAGTCCATACTTGCAGACGCACCTGCGGATATTCTCGTGTATGGCATGGGAGAACTCCAGATACTGGAGATAGCAGACAGGCTCATGAAAGGAACTCATGTATCGGATATTACTGATATTGAGGGGACCGCCTGGAAGATGGAGATCAGGAAATGGAAAGATGATCGCGAGGAACTGCTCAGGGAACGCATGGAGATCCCGCCGTACACCGAGGTCTCAAAAGACAAGGAACTCTATGCAAAGGCTTTCAAAAAGGTTTACGAAGAACAGGACCATATACGCGGCCACGACATCATACAGGTCCATCCGAAGACCGTGATAGTCCAGAACAAGCCAATGCGCCCCCTGACAACCGAAGAACTGGACCATGTGTATGAGCTTCCTTTCACCCGTGAAACACATCCATCATATACAGAGCCGGTCCCTGCCGTTGACATGGTGAAATTCTCCATCAATACTCACAGAGGTTGCTTTGGAGCATGCTCGTTCTGCGCCATTGCCCTTCACCAGGGAAGGATGATACGCAGCCGCAGTATCGGGTCCATACTGAGAGAAGCGGAAGGGTTCAGGAACATCAGGAGTTTCAAAGGCACGATCAACGGACTTGGCGGCCCGTCTGCGAACATGTATGGTATGGACTGCAGGAACTGGGAAGAGAAGGGTGTCTGCAAGGACAGGATATGCATATACCCAAAAGCATGCCCTTCGCTTGAAACCAGCCACAAGAAACTCATAGAGCTTATGCGAAGGCTCAGGGAACTTCCCGGCATCTCAAAGGTCTTTGTTGGTTACGGAGTACGTTATGACCTCGCGCTGCTTGATGAGGAGTACATGGAGGAGCTATGTGCCCATCACGTCAGCGGGCAGCTAAAGGTTGCACCCGAGCATTACTGCGACAGCGTGACCGATGTAATGAAAAAGCCAGATAGAGGTCTGTTCGAGCGATTCGAGCAGAAATACAAAGAGATTAACAAAAAACTTGGCAAGGACCAGTACCTTGTAGCTTTTCTCATGTCAAGCCACCCGGGTTGCACCCTCGGGGATATGATCGAGACTGCAGAATACATAAGGGACACCGGCCGATATACCAAACAGGTCCAGGACTTCACACCTACCCCCATGACATCTGCAACATGTATGTTCCACACAGGATTGGACCCGTTCACCGGGAAGAAGATATACGTGGCAACTTCTCAGAAGGAGAAGAGCATCCAGAGAGCTATGCTGCATTATAGGGAACCTGCTAACTACAATCTGGTTTACGAAGGATTGAAGCGCGCCGAAAGACTTGACCTTGCAGGCAACACCTGGAACTGCCTCATCGGGCGTAAAAAGAGAGGAAAGAGTGGCTGGTAGATCTGTGAAGAATTATCCGGAAATTTGAATAATATTTTGAATAGAGCCCTGAAAAATAACTATCTGAACGGGATGAAAACGTTAACCTTTTAAATCCGTTCGACACAGTTATAGTGTACATTTATAATGTACAAGTGGGAGGTACACATATGATTGTAAAAGTGGGGTTACTTAGCTTGGTTTTTATCTTTTTCCACATTTGCACCGCAATGGGGAGTCCTGTGGCGAGTGTGGATGAGAGCATAGATGAAGATGATTTTTACTCGGTCTCATATACGAATCCTGATAGCCTGGAGGCACATGAAATGGCGACTTCCGGCGAAGACGGAAAACATTCACAGATACAGATCCATCACAAATTGACACCAAGGACAACTGTCAGCCCGGACAACAATTTTTCAGTATATATGAAAGCACTATCAACTGCTTCGGGGATGGGGATAGAGGAATACGTTATCAACAATAACCTGACAGGCAGGGAAATCAAAATAAAAGATGTAAGCACAATGGGTTATTATGCAGTCGCTTTTTCTCCTGATAGCAAAATGTATGCGGCACCAAAGGTTGTCTCCTGTGAAAATGGCAGGAACGGACAATATGTCATCGATATCTGCTCGGCGCAAACAAATGAACTGCTGCATAGGGAATTTACTCCTTTCTATAAAGAGAGCTCCAAGTACACTCCAATGGAATGGGACCGTTCGGCCATCTATGGCATCTACTGGTCAGAAGACGGATCATCCCTGGCCTACGAAGTCCTGGCGGCTGATGTAGACGGGGGAAACTATCCGACCACACTGGTCATCAACAGGCTCAATGTCAATTATACAGAGCTCAGGGAGATGAACGGATATGTTGAACCTGTGGCAGAGTTCTCTGAAACTACAAATGTGTCAGAGGAGCAGGCCATGAATTCCATGCCAGTTGAGCAGGAAGAAGAGAACCCTGCCACTGATGAAGCCGAGCCTGTAGCTGCACCCGGGTTCGGGATATTGATTGCTTTGAGCGCCCTGGCCATCCTGGCTATCGGAAGGAAATTAAACGGAGGTTCCCGCTGAGACGGACTGTATGTTCTGATTTTGACCGATTAATTAATAACAGGACAAACTTAAAGAACGTTAGCCGGCCGGACAAAACGGAAAAAAGATTTATCGCCGTACCAGACAGGCTGGCCATACTAGGCATGAAATGTATTTGTCCGATAAAATACAGATATAACCCGAGCTTGCTATCGGGCTATGGGAATAAAACTGATGAAAAAGCAGATTACTGAAGTACTACTTGCATCCGACAAAAGGAAAAACATACTTTTGCTATTGCAGGAAGGCCCCCTGAAAATGGAAACACTCTTTGAATCACTGGATACTACCAGGTCAGCGTTGCTTCCCCAGATAAAGATACTTAGAGAAAATCATCTTATATTTAAGTCCCAGGATACTTATGAATTAACAACGATCGGAAAGTTGATTGTCGAGGAAATGGTATCTTTTCTGTCCACTGCTGAGATGTTTGGAGGGAATTGTGAATATTTTGGGACCCATTTTATCGATTTCATTCCGCCATTGTTTTTAAAAAAATTATCCCAAATTGGGGTAGGCGAAGTAATGGAGGTCTCTGCAGAGGATTTCTATGACGTTGATAAGGAATTTCTTGGAAAGGCCCTGGAATCACACGAGTGGTTAGAGATCACATCAGCCCTGCATCCAACATTCCACGATTTCTATATGGAAATGATAGATCATGTTACGGAAGTATCAGTCATTATAACCCAAGAAGTTTATGAAAAGGCTAAACAGGAATATTATGACGACTTTAAAGAACTAATAGACCTGGACCTTATCTCTATTTACATGTATCCCGAAAGCCCTGGGTTCACTTCTTTTATTGTAGCGGGCCAATCCATTAAGTTCAGACTATTAACACTGAAAGGTGTGCATGATAACAAAAGTATATCTTTTTCAGGTCCGGGTGCTCTTGAGTGGGGCAGAGAGCTATTCGAATATTATAGGCGGCAATCTGTGCCTATTATTGAGGTTTAGCTCTATTGTTATCTTTCTGCCGGTCATGGGATTCTATCTCCCGCTCAGTGGTCGCAATTGAATACATTTCACCATCTTCGTTAACCAAAGAAGTTGCTATCACCCATACATCTAGGATGCGCCCATCTTTGGCGACCCTCTGTGTCTTGTATGGCTCAGGGATCTCGCCCTTACCAAGTTTCTTCATCGTGTCCAGGAATTCTTCTTTTTTATCCTCCGGAACCATTCTGCTGGCATTCATTTTTAACGCATCTGCTTCACTCCAGCCGTACATTTTCTCAGCCATAGGATTCCAGGCGAGGATATGCCCCTCCTTATCCAGTAATGTTACAGCATCAGTTGAATCACTTACCACCGCAGCCAGACGACGCAGGATCTCTGTCTGTTTCAGAAATGTGATAACTACGCCTTCAATGGTGTTTTTATTTGTTCTGTAAGGACGCATCTTTACAGTATACCATTCGCCACTGATTGTATGGACTTCTACCTCCTTAGGAGTCAGGCTATCAAGCACGGACTTTATGTCCGGTATCAGATTATCATAGTCTGTAAAATTAGAAACGGTATGCTCTATAGGCCTTCCCACATCTGAAGGGATCAGGTTCAGAACCTTTGTTACGGCAGGGGTAAAGCGCTGGATACGTAGCTGATTGTCTACAAAGACAATTCCCACACCCGTAGATGCCAGCAAGTTGTTCATATCTTCATTGGCCTCTGAAAGCTCTGCCACCTTGGCCTGAAGTTCATTATTGACAGTGGATAGTTCCTCGTTGACTGATTGTAATTCTTCCCTGGAGGTTTCAAGTTCTTCGTTCGTGGATTGCAGTTCCTCGTTCATTGACTGCATCTCTTCGTTGGAGGACCTCAGTTCTTCATTCGAAACTTCCAGTTCTTCATTAGAAGCCCTGAGATATTCTTCCATGGTTCTCAGTTCTTCTTTGAGAGCTGAAACGCTTTCATCCTCCTCCGAAATATTCTCAACAATGCTCTCTTCTGTCACCTGACCATGATTCTGCCCGGACTCTGGCGGTACATCAAAAGTGACCATGAACAATTTTTGATCAATGGATTCTCCCACAGGCCGAAGTGTCAGATTAACTGTTGTGAAGTTGCCGTTGGTCCTTACCCTGACTCCGGAACGTGTTACCTGTTCTTTACTGATCATTGCTTTGCTCAGGGCAGTGGTCAATGCCGGCCGCAGTCCCTCGCGGGCCATCTTCAGAATATTGTGAGCAGGCTCCCCGGGTGCCATTTCAAGATACAGGCCAGTACGTCCATGAAGATAGAGGATATCACCCCGTTCGTTGATCAGCGCACCTGCCGGAGCGTATTGTTGTAACAATTTCCTTTCAGCCAGTTCACGCATCTGGAGTCTTTTTCCACTAGTATGTTTATCAGAGACCCGAGGAGGGTTTTCAATTCCCACAGGAGAGGGGAAAAATTTACCCATCGAATGGCGATAGTCACCATTTACGTCCTTGCTTTGATATAATTTGGACTGTCGATCTAAGGTATCAAAAAGCATTGAGAATTCCCCAATGCTTTCGGAAGAACCAAGAAAAAGAAATCCGCCCGGATTCAGTGAATAATGGAACATAGGAATGAGCTTCTTCTGCATTTCTTTGTTCATATAGATCAACAGGTTGCGACAACTGATCAGGTCAAGTTTGGAGAACGGCGGATCCTTGATCACATCCTGTTCTGAAAAAATGATCATTTCACGGATATTATTCTGGATGGTGTAAGTATTGGCTTTGGGGTCATGAGTAAAAAAATGCTCCAGCCTTTCAGGCGAGATATCGGAAGAAATGCTGCCCGGATAGACACCTTTGCGGGCACGTTCGATGGTTCTGCTGTCAATATCAGTGGCGAATATCTGTACTTTGAAATTCTGCTTTGACTTTTCCATATGTTCATGGATCAGAATGCCGATGGAATACGCCTCTTCACCAGTGGAGCAACCTACAACCCAGATACGCACTTCCGTACCGGGAGATCTGTCTTCAAATAGTTTCGGAACCACTTTTTCCTGAAGTACCTCAAAGGCCCGGGGATTACGGAAGAAATTTGTGACATTGATCAGAATATCACGAAAAAGTGCCTGCACTTCCTCTGGTTTTTGCTGCAAGTAGTGTGCGTACCCCTCCATACGCTTGATGTTGTTGACGACCATGCGACGCCTTATGCGACGGTCCAATGTCTTCTGCTTATACTGTGAGAAGTCATGACCTGTCTTGACGAGCAGTTCATTGAAGATCATTTGCATCGCATCTTCAATTTTGTGAGTGGGACGTGGCTTTTCATCAGATTTTTGGGACACATACATCTGTGATATATAATCACGGAGTTGAGCTGGCATCTCTGCCGGCTCCAGTATATAGTCCACCAGGCCTGTGTCAATGACACTTAGAGGCATGCCATTGTAGTCGCTGGATTCCGGACTCTGTGCCATAATCATACCACCTTCAGCCTTGATAGTCCTCACCCCTGCAGTACCGTCACTGCCGGTACCTGAGAGTACTACACCAATGGCCCACCCATGCTTATCTGACGCCAGAGAATGGAAGAAAGAATCAATTGGCATACGATGTCCGCGCGCCTCAGCCGGCTCCGTCAAGTGCAATATGCCATCCATAATAATCATATCATGACTAGGAGGAATAATATATACGCAATCCGGTCTGACACCCATTCCATCCTTGACATCAAATATCTGCATCTTTGTAAAACGCCTGATAATTTCGGAAAGCATGCTTTTGTGGTCGGGTGACATGTGCTGCACTACGACAAAAGCAATCCCCATGCTGGTGTCCGCAGGTACTGCGGAAAAGAAATCCTCCAATGCAGCCAATCCGCCAGCCGACGCACCAATACCTACAACGGGAAATTCGTCGTGGCGGAAGGCATCTGAAGATGCATCTGCATAAGAAGAGATGTTCTTATCTTTTGAAGATAGTGTTTGTTCCTTGCCTCCACCATTCTCATTCATGACTATAATGCTCACCTTCGAACCTTCAATCACTGAAGTACTAACAAAATAAGATGTAAATTAGTAGCAATTCAGTATTCAATTGATTCCTTATATAGTATCTTGTTCTAATGCATTCAAAGATAAATATCCTGCTTTTTGTGATCACTTCATGATAATATCAATGTGCATCAAATAGCACCCGGAATGTCGATATAGAGTAAGAACAAAACACAGGAAATGAAGAAACTGTAGAAGGGTTCCTGCAGGCAGAAGCAACAGAAAAATGAAATAGCTATTGTTCCATAGCCATTTCCAGCAGGTCTATGATATCCAGCACTTCAACCTTCGGTTCACCGCGCTTGAGATTTGTCCTGCACAGCGGACATGCAGTTACAAGATAATCCACACCTTCGGGCATTTCCTCAAGCCTTCTCTTTGAGAGCTCCAGGGAGAGTTCGGGATAGCCTTTCAGGACACCGCCGCCTGCACCGCAGCACCTGGCTTTCTCGCGGCTGCTCCTCATTTCCTTCAGGTCGGACACTGTCCTGATAATCTCCCTCGGTGCATCGAAGACGCCGTTGCACCTTCCCAGATGGCAGGGGTCATGATAGGTAACTTTAAGGTCAAGTTTCTTCAGGTCCATCTCAGCCAGGCGGTCCGCCAGGAACTCGGTTACATGGATGACGTTCAGCCCTCCGGGGTAATCGTTCTTCAGTGCAGTATAACAACCTGCGCAGCCTGTGATCACAGTGTGCGCACCGGTCTTCTTTATCTGCTCAAGGTTCTTCGATGTAAGCTCCAGAGGGTCAGAACCTGTCCTCAGCAAAGGAGAACCACAGCATACCTCATCCTGCAATACGGTCACACCGAACTTCTTCAGTATGTCAAATGTCCTTTTTGTAAGCTCAGGATACCTGTATGAACCAAGACAGCCTGCAAAGAACACATAATCAGCCTTCTCTCTTACATCCTTCGCAGAATCACCAAGCCAGGACATCCTCTCCTTTTTTTCGCCGAGGGGATTCCCAAGTTCCTTTGCCCTGTCAGCCAGTTCCTTCTGGGAATCGGTCATCTTGCCATGCAGAACTAGCTGATGCCTTGTATCCTCGATAACTTTAGGAGGAGCTGCACCGGAAGGGCAGAGCTGCTCACAGAGCCCGCAGGTGGTACACATGTTCAGGCAGTCGAGCACATCCTTATCAGCCTCAAGCCCCATTGAAATGCCGTGTGCTACAAGCATGCGGCCCCGGGCGCTTGATGACTCCCAGCCCACCACATCAAATACGGGGCAGACCGAGCGGCATGTACCGCACCTGACACATTTCAGTATAGAGCGCATATCCGTACCATCCATGCTCATACCCCCATCTTGCCCGGATTCATTATACCCTTCGGATCAAGTGCGTTCTTTATTATGATCATTACATCAAGGGCCTTTCCAAGTTCCAGTTCAAGGTACTCCGCCCTTGCACCACCGATGCCATGCTCGGCAGTGACAGTACCGCCCATTGCGATGGCTGTGCGGTGTATCTTATCAGCCGCAAGGTTGAGTTTTTCCCAGTCCTTATCCTCCAGCATATCGATACACATGCCGGTGTGCAGATTCCCGTCACCTATATGCCCGTAAGTCATTATCGGCAGGCAGAATTCCTCCGATATCTCACGCACCTTATGCAGCATCCGGGGAATTTCCTTTATGGGCACACCTATGTCCTCACCAACATATACACGGGTACGCAGAGGATCCAGCCGGGAGACCGCTGCCCCCACGAGCCTTCTGGCAGCCCATATCTCTTCACGTTCTTCCTTATTTGCCGCAGTTCTGATGTCTATTGCCAGAGACCTGCAGGCATCTTCGATCATCCTGATACCTTCGTTCACAGAGTTCTCAGTGCCATCTACTTCGAACAGGAGGATAGCTCCCGCCTGAGGAAGACCTACACCCGGATCATAGGCGTTTATTGCCTGTATAATGTTGCTGTCAAGGATCTCGCAGGCAGAAGGGATTATTCCCGAGGAGAGGACTTTCACCACGGCCTTTCCGGCAAGTTCGGGATTCTCAAAAGAAGCAAGCATGACCGAACGCTCCCCGGGCAAAGCCCTTACTTTCAGTATGGCCTTGGTTATGATCCCAAGCGTTCCTTCGGAACCTACGAAAAGGTCCGTAAGAGAATAACCTGCCACTGATTTCATTGTTTTGGAACCGGTGTTTATCACGGTCCCGTCAGCCAGTACCACTTCAAGGGCAAGCACATAGTTACGGGTAGTGCCGTACTTCACAGATCGCATGCCGCTTCCGTTGTTAGCAATAAGTCCGCCCAGGGTGCACATTGCAGAACTTCCAGGATCCGGAGGAAAGAAGAAGCCATATGGTTCAAGTCGTGCATTAAGTTTTTCCTGGATCAGACCCGGCTCGACGACCACCTGAAGGTTATCAAGGTCAAGCTCAAGTATACGGTTCATGGACGACATATCCAGCACAATGCCACCCTCCACAGGCACTGCTCCTCCGGCAAGACCTGTGCCTGCACCCCTGGGAGTTACAGGAATATCATTCTCATAAGCAAGTTTAACTATCTTTGATACCTGCTCGGTGGTATCCGGCCGGATAACGATATCAGGCATTCCCCTTATCTGGGAAGCATCACATGAATAGCAATAAATATTTGCAGTTGAAGTGGAAACCCTTGTATTACCAGCGATCTCCTGCAGCTTTTCAAGTAGAACTGTATTTTGCATGGAATCAGTTTTTAACTAAAAGGGAAGGATTTATAGTTTTTGGTGAAGGCAAAACTTTACATCTACCTAGAACATTTAGCCAGCAATGACACGATACTTTGAGGTACTGCAACGGGATGGAGCAGCCCGGATCGGTAAGCTGCTTATTGGAGAGACCACGCAGACCCCCCATATAATAGACACCAGGACCTTGAATTCAAGAAACAGCCTTATAGTGGATGCCGGGTCCGTCTGGGAACTGGGGTCCTTCAGGGCAGCAGAAGAAGAATTTAACAGGATAAACGAGGAAAGAGGAGCTAACTCACTGATAATCCTGCCTCATCAGACATTCACCCCCGAAGTACCGGACAAGATAAGAGATACAGCGGCATGCAGACTTGAGACCGCTACTGAAGGTCCCAAAGGAATTGTGTACAGATCCGGCTGCAGATCAGATGGCAGGGATCTGTATGTCATGGAAGGTGCCGGTTGTTTTGAGAACAATGCAAGGCTCTTTTTAGACACCCTGCTTGACATGAAAAAGGATATAGCTCCGGATAGTGCGGTTTATGCACCTAATATCTGCCTTCCCGAGAACCTTGCCATGCTGGCCTATCTGGGAGTAGACATGGTCGACAATACGAAAGCCCTGATAGCAGCACATAATGACATTTACCTTACAACAGCAGGCAGGTTCTATCTTGACTCCCTTTCTGAACTTCCGTGCAGATGCGAAGCATGTACCGGCAAAACAGCCTCCAACCTCAGAAATACTGAAAAAAGAGAACGTGCAAAGGTCCTTGAAAGACATAACCTGAACGCTCTGGAATCAGAACTTTCTCTTGTAAGAGAGAAGATACGCGCAGGAATGTTGCGAGAGTACGTGGAAGGGCAGTGCCGTACAAGGCCATGGCTGACCGCACTTCTTAGGTTAGCTGACAATGAATACAATTACCTGGAAGAGAAGAGCCCGATCGCCAGGTCAAACCAGATGCTTGCGAACAGCAGTGAATCACTTACCAGGGTAGAGATAGTACGGTTTGCAGAAAGGGTTCTGGAACGCTATATTCCTCCTGAAGCAGACGTGCTGGTGCTGTTACCCTGTTCCGCAAAGAAACCGTATTCTATATCCAACTCCCACTGGAAATTCATCAACGCTATCGGAAGCAACCGCAGATATGTACATGAGATAATCATCACTTCACCGGTAGGCATCGTGCCAAGGGAACTGGAACTTACATACCCTGCAGCACATTATGACACTGCGGTCACAGGCCACTGGGATGCAGAAGAAAGGCAATGGGTTGCAGGTTGTCTGGAAAGATATCTGCAAAAGAATAATTACATGACCATCATTGCACACGTTGAGGGTGCTTACAGGCAGATATGTGAAACTGTTTCTGAAAGACTTGGAATCGAGATGATATTCACAAGTTCCGGCAGCGTTACATCCCCGGATTCACTGAAAACACTGAAAGAAGAAGTATCAAAGCATAGTGTTGGTAGAACACGCAACGTTGAAGAGCGGAAAAAAGACATGATGCGCTCTCTTGCTGACTATCAGTTCGGTAAAGGAGCCGGAGAGATCCTTGTACCTGAAAGTGCTACCATAAAAGGACCGTTTCCCAAGTATCAGATATTCCTTGGAAAAGAGCAGCTTGTTACCCTCATACCCCAGTATGGCACAATTGCTGTTACCATTGCAGGTGCTGAGCTCATGCTATCTTCCGGAAGATATGTAGTAAATATAGATGATTTCGTGCCCAGGGGTTCTTTACTTGCGCCCGGTGTCTTAAAAGCGGACCCTCTCATAAGACCTGGTGATGAAGTATTCGTGAGCGGGGAAAAAGCCATATGTGTCGGCAGGGCCGCTATGAGCGGTATCGAAATGCAGGAATCCGGCCGTGGAGTGGCAATAGACCTGCGTCATGTTAAAAAAGTAGTATGACAGAGTAATATAAGGTGATATTGAAGACATGATAGTCCGATACTTCGAGCCGCATGATTTTGAAGAGGTAATGCAGATCGAATCAGAGGCCTTTGAAGAACATAACCCCTTTATTTATATGAATTTTTATGAGATGAACAATGATTGTTTTCTTGTTGCCGACTATAATGGCAATATAACAGCATTTGTGGCCGGCTACCAGATGTCCGAGAATGAGGGGAGAATATTTTCGCTTGCTGTCAAAGAAGATTACAGGGGTATTGGTATCGGCACAAAACTTCTGGAAGCCATAACGGACATCTTTAAAAAGAAGGCACTTAGATATGCAAGCCTTGAAGTCAGACTCAGCAATAACAGAGCACAGGGATTGTACCGTAAGATGGATTTTATTCCCTGCTGGATCGAGCATGGATACTATTCAGACGGAGAGGATGGCATCATTATGAAGAAAATAATTTCCCCTTATACAAAAACAACAGTAGAGAAGGTCTTAAGCAAGCAATCCCGTCGGGTAAAGTGGCCTGCCCTGAAAGTGAACAGTATCTTTTAGCTGCTTTTTACAAGTCTCATACTGGCCCGGTGTGCAAGTTCCTGCATCCTTGAGGATGTGCCACCAATACCCGATAGGCTATCTTTTGAGAGAATCAGTGCCAGGTCGTTTCCCAGTACAAATATTGCATGTTTGTGCTCGGCCTTGCTTCTGTGAACATGTAAAGGACTTATAGCCAACGACTTATATTCACTGAACTCATCATCGATTCCCATATGCTCGAAATGCTTTTTTATCTGCGCCATCAGAGCATGCAATTGTATCAATTCATCTTTATGCATACCAACCAACCTATCTAACAATAAACCATTATAAACTTAAACTATCTCTTTTGAACACAGTCCCAATTTTGTGCCGGCTTCTACTTTATTATTTCGAAATAAAGGTATTTCCCCCGGAAGCATGGCCGGCTTTGTAGTAGATAAGCTTTTCGAAACATTTTCAATGATTAATCGTGTATAATGCGCAGTTGACACATCGACACTAGAAAAAATAACACTTTAATAAAATAAATTGTGTGGTGCTTGCGCACAAGCACCTCTAAGAAAAATCACAATGCATCGGCAGTAAACACTTTTACAGACGCAGGTCTTTTTGTAACACTTCCGACCTTTGCGCCTATAAGGTTCTCAATTCCTTTGTCTGCTGCGATATCAAGTATCCTCTGTGTGACGACACCGTCGAAAACAAGAGTCTTCACTTCACTGTCATAGTCCTTGAGAGTGCTTACGAGATCCCTTACAGCAGTCTCATTAACAACTTTATCCTTTGAGTCCAGGAAACGCGCACTGAAAGTACCCAGAAGATCACTTGCGTGAGACTTGAACTTGATGCTTGCAGGAGATGGTTTAGTCACCACCTCAGCTTCCTTTACAGGACTTTCTTGTCTTTGCGGCCTTTCCTGCTTTTGTTCCCGTTCCTTGGGGCTTACCCTGTCACGGGACGCTACTCTCTTAGACGTCTTTGCTCTCTCAACAACAGGCGGTATCTCTTTTACACCAGCCTTCTGGACCTTTGGCGGAGAGACCCTTTTGACCTCAGAGCTTCTTCGCTCTTTCCTTTTAGGAATACGTGTCACTCTTGGGGAGGGCTCTTCAGTTTCCTTGATGCCGTACTTATCAATCACCTGTTCCACAGGGACCTTCTGCCTCAAAGACCTGACAATCTCTTTTTGTACAAGATCCTCAACACTCTTCCCATCGGGAGCACGGGCAATGTAGTCCACATTGGCCACCTGGACAAGTTCCTTGACAATGAGTTCGCCTCCGCGGTCACCATCAGTAAACACAGTTACAGTGTCCTTCTTCTTGGTGAATTCTGCAACCTCAGGAGGAACATTGGTACCCCCGACACATATAGTGTTCTTGATTCCGTAACGAAGGAGATTAAGGACATCAGCCCGGCCTTCAACAACGATTATCGCATCTGAATCGAATATAGCAGGACCACACGGAATTTTGTTCTTACCAAAAAACTGCATTTCCTCAACCCTCACGGACTGACGTACCTGGTCTGCGATCTCCTGTGATTCAGGAAGGTTCTCGTCGAACATCCCGGTGAGGATGAACTTTGCCCTTTCTATGATCTGATGCCTCTTGGTTGCCCTGACATCTTCCATCTGGGTCACTTCGATCTTTGCACTGCATGGACCGACTCTGTCAATGGTTTCCAGGGAAGCCGCCAGAATTGAGGTTTCAACCCTGTCCAGACTCGAAGGAATAAGGATCGTACCTTTTGTCTTGCCGGCCTTTGCGCTCACAACAACTTCGATCCGTCCTATCCTGCCGGTCTTCTGAAGGTCACGCAAGTCAAGGTCTGACCCCAGCAGCCCTTCTGTCTGACCGAAAATAGCTCCCACGATATCGGGACGCTCAATTATCCCGTCAGCACTGATCTTAGAATGAATGATATATTTTGTAGTATCTGTATTTTGCATTTGGATTCTCCTTATGTTGATATTGAAGACTTCTCAGGTCTTCGCTCAAATGCAAAAATAGTAGAATCCTTTAACACTACATGTAGTGTACATGTGCAAGGAGCAGACAGTACGAAGAATATATTAATAATACCAGGAAAGGGACGTCTCGTCTTTTAAAATATAACTCATCGGTTATTAAATTAAAGTGTCAGACACCATTGCTAAATTCCATCTACTATGTGATACACCCTACACACCAGTAATTTAGCATCTGCTGTGGCCTTTAGGGCAACCACTCAAATATCCTATACAGATATACTTAGCAGTTTTCCAAATCCCTCATCAAATCCCGATAAATATAAATTTACTTTGCACTTTCTTGTTTTCCTGTTCTCCTTATCTATATGATATGCTTTTACATGTAATGAATAATGATTATGATTAAACTATATTTGCATTAGTTGAAATGTTCGTTGCATCAGAACATTTCTGTGATCTTGATATTGTATCAAGTGTTGAATGTAACCAGATAAATGAAGTTACATAAGATAATATAATGCAAAGTCTTATAAACTTATGGGTACGCACCAATTGAACATTTCAAACATAAAAGCGACCACCCATGACAGATCCGCATCTAAAATGCATCAATACTTTCAGAACAATCAATATAACTGAACTACCTTTATATATGGATCATATGAACATGTACGACACAGGAACGACAAACAGAAAGAAATTGATCATTGTAGGAGGAGGAGCTGTTGGCCTTGCGGTGGCAACCAGCGTAAAACGCCACGGGAACTACGAGATCACAGTATTCTCGTCCGATCCCCATGCAGCTTACAGCCAGTGTGGAATACCTTTTGTAATATCCGGTGAAATAGAGGGTTTTGACAAGCTGTTACTAAAGCAAAAAGATTTTTTTCCGGAAATGGGGATAGATCTGCGACTTGATACCACAGTAGAATCCCTTGACCTTAAAGATCGAACAGTGTTTGTAAAAGGTGAAAAACACCACTTTGACAAACTTGTTATCGCAACTGGCAGCAGACCGGCAGTATCCGACAACCTGAGACAGGGGGCAGAACTGGATAATGTATTCACATTAAGAAGCCTTGAGGACGGAAAGAGAATAGACCGGTCCTTAGAAAATGCAAAGAATGTTGTTATTATAGGAGGCGGGGGCATTGGAGTGGAAATTGCTGTGGCAGCTGCAAAAAGAGGACTCAGAACAATCCTTGTCAACCGCAGTATCTCGCTTCTCTCACATAATATAGACCAGGACATGGCGGATATAGTACAGGAGCACCTTGAATCCATAGGTGTGGATGTTCTGACAGGCCAGTCACCACATTCGATAAACGGGAAGGCCAGGGTCGAATCAGTCAGCATTGGCGGAGTGGATTTCCCTGCGGATGTTGTTATAATATCAGCAGGTGCCTTACCTGAGACAAAGCTTGCATCGGATGCAGGGATAGAGATCGGGACCACCGGCGGAATCATTGTCAATGAGCATTTGCAGGTTAGAACAAAGAGTGGTTACGACCCGGATGTGTACTGCGGAGGAGAATGCGCCCAGGTGCAGAATTTCATAACAGGCATGCCGATGCTCAGCCAGCTTGCAAGCACTGCAAGAAGAATGGCTGGAGTTATACGCAACAACCTCATATCCAGACCCACCTCTTTTGGTCCCATCGTGAATCCATGGGCAGGTGCTATCGGAGAACTGCAGGTCGGGACCGTTGGCATTACCACCCGAAAAGCAAAGCAACATAGAATCAAGACAGTTAGCGGAATTGCCATCGGCACTACCAGAGCAGGCTACTACCCGGGTTCAACCAGACTTTTCATTAAATTACTGTTCAGCAACAGGATACTTGTAGGTGCACAGGTGATCGGAGGAGAAGGTGTAAAGGAGAGGATCGACGGACTTTCTCTTGCCATAAGGAAAAGGACAACACTTGATGAACTGCTTAGTATGGAAACCTGTTACACTCCACCAATGTCGATGCTCATCGACCCCTTGACATTTGCAGCGCAGGGTGCTTTGAAAAAACTACCCGGGAGTAAAAAATGATTAAGATCGATGGGTCCTATGGAGAGGGCGGAGGCCAGATACTCAGGACTTCAGTATCCCTCTCTGCAGTAGCCGGAGAAGAGGTCACCATTAAGAACATACGTAAGAACCGCCCCCATCCGGGCCTCAAACCCCAGCATATGCGATCAATCGAGACCGCTGCCCTCATTTGTGAAGCGGAGGTAGAAGGGTTGTACCCGGGGTCCACGGAAATCCGTTTCTCTCCACTGGAAATAAGGGGGACAGACGCAACAATAGATATCGGTACCGCAGGGAGCATCCCACTCCTGATACAGTGTATCATGCCATTAGCATCTGTTTCCAGTGGCAGTATCAAACTTAGTATCATGGGAGGAACAGATGTTGCCTGGTCGCCATCTGTTGACTATCTGGAAAACGTAACTCTGGGTGCCTTATCACACATGGGATACCGGGCTAAGCTGGAGACAATCGCAAGAGGCTATTATCCAAAGGGCGGAGGAATCGTTGAACTGACAATAGAACCTGCCAGTCTCACAGGATATGATTTCCTTCGGAGAGATGAACACATATATGGCATATCCCATGCCTCGAACCTGCCTGAACATGTAGCCAAAAGACAGGCAGGGTCAGCAGAGGAGATCCTGAGGGAAAAAGGGTTTGACTGCAAGATCCTTGTGGATAGCAGTAAGTACCTTTCCACCGGGAGTGGGATCAACCTGTGGTCAGGCTTTATCGGCTCCGTAGCGCTTGGAGAAAGAGGATTGCCTGCAGAAAAGGTCGGAAGCAGGGCTGCAGAGGAGATCGCTGCCAGCCTCCTGTCAGGTGCAGCTGTCGATAGTCATCTTGCCGACCAGCTTATTCCCTTCATGGGAATTGCAGGTAGCGGCTCCTTCACAACCACAGAACTGACTGGTCACTTAAGGACGAATATATGGGTGACAGAGCAATTCCTGGATGTGAAATTCGATCTAAAAGAAGCAGACGGGCTGGCTAGTGTCTGCATCCGATGATCATTCCTCAGCTTCCTTGATACTGATATACTCCGCAGGTATGCTCTTCACCAGGACTATGTTATCATTTACAACAATAATATCAATGCCATCCTCCTGGGCTGATCCGGCATCTATTTCGAAGATCACCGGATTCTCAGTATGAATGGAAGCTGCCTGCATGGCTTTATCAAGTGATGTACTCAGATGAACGTAACATTGCCTCACAGCAGTTATACCGTCCTCAAGCAACATGTCAGCTTCTTCCTGACTTACGCCGTAATAAAGGTACGGAAGCTCATTTTCAGGATAATCGGGAACAAGGTCTATTTCAACGGAATGACCGTAACGCGCCCGAATGAAAGATCCGTCTATCTCATAGCGGCCTTTTCTATCTGATTCCACAAGAGAGATCAGGCGCTCGGTGGTGCCCCATTTGTAACGCTTCTTCATGATGTCACAAAGGAGATCCATATCAACCCAGCCCTGGGAATCCATTTCAAGGCCAACATCCTCTGGGAAGTGTCTCAGGGCGCCTGAAATGAATCTTCCAAGCCTTTCTTCCCGTTCATCATCCAGCACATAACGTCCTTCATCATCACATTCAGGGCACAGCTCACCCCTGAAGTACCCATGCTGTTTACATTTACGGATCATGATATCTTTCCAGATATATCTTATAATTAATATAAGTTGTTAAAAAGAAACAAACTGATAATAGAACTTAGATCACTTAGTACCTCTCCGCAAGAACAAAGGATTTAACATGGGTCGTACATCTAAGTCTTTCAGGTAGTAATATGGACGAAATCATCGAGATATACAATAAACTTGGCGGTATCATAAGCCAGGAGGACTTCCTGAAAAAGGTTGATGAAAAAGTAGACCAGATGAGTGGATTATGTGATATGAGAACCGCAGCAATGCTTGTGGCACATGACCTGGGCGTCAGTGAAACGGAAACCTCCACCCAGAAGATCGCGGACATTACCCCGGAGAGTGGGAATGTCAGGCTTATTGCAAAGGTCATATCAGTATTCCCTGCAAAGGAGTTCAACCGTAATGACGGGACCGTCGGAAGAGTTGCAAACCTCATCGTTGCAGACGAGACAGGGTCCGTACGCCTGACACTATGGGACGAGAAGGCGGACATTGTTAAGACCGGCGATATTGAGATCGGACAGAGTTTCCAGATAAGTGGTTATGTGAAGGAAGGGTATTCGGGAGTAGAGGTCAATATTGGCAATAATGGTGTCCTCTGTGAGAGCGATGAGGATGTAGAAGCTTCGGTTGCCTCCACGAATATAGAGGATGTAAAGAACGGCATGGGAGACCTGAACCTTAAAGGAAAGGTTCTGGACGTTTCCGATGTCAGGACTTTCAACCGCAAGGATGGTACCACCGGAAAGGTCTCAAATATTACCATAGGGGATGAAACCGGAAAGATAAGGGTCACACTCTGGGATGAGAAGACAGAACTTGCATCTGAATTGAACCAGGATGATTCTCTGGAGATAATCAATGCCTACGCAAGGGAGAATAATTTCAACCAGCAGGTGGAAGTCCAGGTAGGTAGCCGTACTCTTCTGAAGAAAATAGACGAGGATATCAGTTATTCCGAGAACTTTACCCCCATATCCGATATAATACCTGGTGAATCATACTCCATCAAGGGATCGGTTTCTGGCCTTGGGGACCTCCGGGAGTTCAGCCGGGATGACGGTACCGTCAACATGGTCTCCAATATATATGTCTCAGACGATACGGGCAGGATAAGAGTTGCACTCTGGGGAGATCATGCACTGCTTGTGGACGAGCTTGACATTGATACAAAGGTAGAGATCATGGATGCCTTCTCGAAATCAGGATTTAATGATGAAATAGAACTAAGTGCAGGGAACAGGACAAGAATCGTAGTTCTTTAAAACTGCAAAGTGTATTGGAGCATCTTTCGTGGAAAGATGTTCCAAAACATTGTTCCTTATACAATATTTCAGGATCATATTTTTTTAATTCATACAACCGTATACATTTAATTCATCTGCAAAAGACGGCAGATCAACTTTTTTTGTTTTCTGCTCAACCATTATGGAATCAAATCATGTACACAAACATCTATAAATACCATTAAGGCAACATTTTAATTGTGGACTATTAGTGACCTGCTCCTTACTTTGGACCTTAGAGGATGTGGATGGTCTTGAATGCTCAAAGGGATTTGGAAACCGACGTTTCGATAAGAGAGATACAAAACGGGATGGCGGTAAAAGAGGCAATGACAAAGGAGATCTTTGTTATGAACGCCGATGCAAGTGTTCTTGAGGTTGCCAGAGAGATGGCCGACAACAATGCTGACAATGTCATAGTTGTCGAGGATGGCGATAGTGTTGGAATTATCACTGAAAATGATATTGTCTCCAAGACAGTCGTCAGGAACATACTCCCGGCCGAGATACTTGCCAGAGACATAATGTCATCTCCGATCATATCCATAAAGCCCTCTACGGGTATCATAGAAGCAGCCGAACTTATGATCAAGTCCGATATTCGCAGGCTCGCCGTAATGGAAGGGAATCTGATATTGGGTATGATCACTGACAGGGATATACTATCAATATCCCCGGGATTGAACACTATTCTTGTGAATCTCATAGAGATGAATCGCGAGAGGGATTTCCTCCAGGAAACTGCTGTTGAACGTGGGATATGCCAGCGTTGCGGCGCTCTGGCCGACAACCTGACAGAAGTCAACGGAGTACCCATGTGTGAGGACTGCAGAGAGGAAGAAGGTTACTACGACTAGTCTTGCTGGTCGGTTGAAATTAAAGGACACATGGAAGCTGGTGAAATAGATGTCTGTCTCGATATATGATGAAAAGTACAGTGTATCGACATATAAACCAATCAAAACTATTTTTACAGGATCTACAAAAAAAGCGGTGTTTACAAAAAACACATGCATTAAAGGCAGACACTATCGTTTATCTGTGTGCTGAAAGTTTCATTTGCTACACATCTTCTCAGGGACTTTGGATAAATCCAGTTCCGGATTATCGAAGATATGTAGTAGGATACTTCCGGCAATTTACAGGTAAATGTTCAGATACCAAGGGAGTTGGTGGTTACTTGAAAATAAAGAAAAAAATAAATGTGCCTGATCAGGAACGGCTGCTGATCGGTCAGAAAATTAACAAATTAAAATGGAAATTAAACCGGAAGGATCCAAAGATGATGAGCATTGTAGCAACTATGGATTTTGGTCCGGTTGATTTCATGGCCCATATATCCAGGCATAATGACGACATTATGATAATGGCTACAGAAGAACCAATAACCCTGCCGCCTACGGCAACGATCATCAATGCAATAAGGACAATGAGCAATGCCGGGATCAGAAGGATACCTATTACCAATGCAGGAACAAATCGCCTGGAAGGGATGATTACAGCAACCGATATCATCGGTTTTCTTGGTGGCGGCAGTAAGAACCTGCTCATTAAGAAGCATTTCAAAGGTAACTTCCTTGCAGCGGTGAATGCAGATGTCCGTTCCATAATGCATGACGAAGTTATATACCTGGAAAAGCATGCAAGGATTGCAGATGCCATCAAGATTATGATAGAGAAAAAAATCGGAGGAATTCCAGTTGTAAACGAAAGAAAACATGTATGCGGAATCTGTACTGAGAAGGACTTCATGGGATTGGTTGCCGGGATCCCGGCAAACAGGTCCATAAATCAGTATATGAACAAAACACCAGAAAAAGCACAATCTTATTCAACTATCGAAAGTGCTGTCAGAATGATGTTAGAGAAAGGATCCCGGCAAATACCTGTTATGAAAGGCGAGAAATTCCTTGGGATAGTAACAGCGTCAGATATCCTTGACTATATAGCCACAGGCCATGCCTTTGAAAAGATTGTTACGGGCAATTTCCATGAAACCCTGGAAGGGCCCGTCGTTTCTCTGATAAAAAGAGGAACTACACCCGTTTCTGCGGATGTGGACCTTGGAAAGGCAGCACAGATCATGACCGACAACAGTGTTAGTTCACTTCCGGTCATGGAGAATGGTGTTTTTTACGGAATCGTCACCTCAGGGGATATCCTGCATGCGATATCCGAATGATTCGGGAAGATAAACTAATTTATAAATGGAGGAACAACATGAATGTTGGAGACATTATGAGTTCACCGGTCTATACAATAGAGCCGGAGGAAAACGTGGCACATGCAAGAAGACTAATGCTGAAACACAAGATAAGCACTCTTGTGGTCGTCAGTGATGAAAAGATGGTCGGTATTGTAACCAAGACAGACCTTAGCAGAAGACTTGCACAGGCCGAGCCCATGTGGCGCAGAAGACCAATTGATAAGATCCCGGTAAACATGGTGATGAACGATGCTCCGATATCGATCTATCCTGAAGCCTCAATAACACAGGCAAGCAACCTGATGCTGGAAAACAGGATTAACTCACTTGCAGTTGTCAAGGATAATGTTGTCGGGATCATCACAGGGACGGATATAATGAGATACATATCCCAACAGGACATCGGCACCAAAGTCTCAGAGGTGGTGGGCAATGATCTTGTGTTCGTGCACAGACATCACACCATAAACCATGTAGTGCAGGAAATGGAAAAGAACGAGGTGAACAGGGTGATAGTCACCGGCGATTCCGATGAGGCAGTGGGGATGATCACTACAAGTAATGTAGCACTCAACATCATGGTTGATAACGAAGGAAAAATGCCTTCCAAGAGCATTAAGATGGCACGCAGGTCAACTCCTGCCGGACAGAAGACCTACAGATATGTCAAGGAAGTACCACTTGTCGCTGAGGATATCATGTCGGAGCTGCCATCCAGCATCGATATTGATGAAACTGTAGTTCAGGCTGCAAAGGTCATGATAGAGGAGCATGTGATTGGCCTGCCAGTCATCCATGAAGATGAGATCGTGGGAATGGTCAGCAGGAGAGACGTCCTGAAAGCCACACAGTGAAAGACTAAGAAAGGACCGACTGAATTTGAGTTTGATAAAACACGGAGGGAAAACAATGGAAGTTAGAGATATTATGACAGAACCTATATGCATTGATAAGGCAGACACGCTTTCCCATGCACTTGATGTTATGGAAAAGAAGGGAACAAGAAGGCTTCTTGTCACTCATGACGATAAATTTCTGGGAATCCTTACAATGAGGAACATCACAAAAGAGCTTGGGACCCGCAAAAAGGGAAGCAAGCCGGCGTCTTCCCTTCATGTGGCAACAGCAGTATCTGATAATTACGTAAAGGTATTTCCCGATACCAAGCTTACCGATGCTGTCACCCTCATGGTGAAGAATGAAGGGGTGATAATAGTCTTTGAGAACGAACAGGTTCTTGGCTGGATCACCCCCACAGAACTTTTGGACCGGAATAATCTTGACGGTTATGTGGCAGAGGTCATGCAGAAAGATCCGATCGTTGTCAGCCCTGCAGAACGTGTGAGCCATGTAAGGCGCCTGATGCTTGACAACAATATCGGAAGAGTACCTGTTGTCGAAGGTGACAAACTGGTAGGCATGGTCACAGAAAAGGATATCGCAACAGCGATGCGTTCCTTCCGCGATATTGTTGAGGGCAGCAAGCAGGATTCACGTATAAAGAACCTCATTGTCGAGGACATCATGAAGATAGGGGTCAAAACGGTTTATACCAACACACCCACGAGTGATGTTGCCAGGCTGATGCTCCAGGAAAACATCGGTGGCGTTCCGGTTGTAAACCTGGAAGAACAGATGGTTGGATTTGTTACAAGAAGAAGCATCGTCAATGGCCTTGTCCAGTAAGAGCGCAACAAAAGAATGAATAATGAAGATGAAATAGATATCGAGAAGGCGGCAGAATTCCTCGGACTGCCGCCGTCCAGGCTTTCCGAGCTCCTCAAAAAAAGGACCATCGTACGGAACTGGGGCGAATATGAAGATATATTCAGGTTCGACAATCATATTTCAGGTATCGAGACCGGCAGCGTCTTTATTAAAAAGGGCAATGACTTTGAAATGATAAGAGGTTTCCCGAAAATAAAAAGGGCCATGACACTTTTTCCTGCCATAGAGAGGAATTTTCCTGATATCGGATCAGTTCTTGTTGAAGAGAAAATGAACGGTTATAATGTGCGTGTCACCGGACATAAGGGTGAGCTCATCACTCTGACACGTAGCGGTCACGTGTGCCCTTATTCAACAGAACGTGCACAGCACCTGCTCAACCACGATTTTTTCACAGAAAACCCCGATCTTGTGATCTACGGGGAAATGGTGGGTCCGGATAACCCTTACGTTCCAAAGGATATCTATGGAGTAAAATCCCTGGATCTCTTTGTTTTTGATATCAGGTCAAAATTTGACGGTGCACCTCTTCCCGTGATAGAAAGAAGGGAACTTGCAAGTGATTATGGTTTCAGCCAGGTGGAACTTTTCGGTGAATTCGGGATTGAAGAAGCACCTTCGAAAATAACCAGGATAATCAGAGAACTTGGAAAAAAGGAACATGAAGGCGTCATCATCAAGGATCCTGAGATGGTATTGCAACCAATCAAATACACATGTTCAGAAAGTAATTGTGCCGATCTTCGACATGCATTCCGATTTTATAACGATAGTGGCAGAGACTATATGTTTCCAAGGATAGTAAGAGAAGGCTTCCAGTCCGCCGAATGGAACGAAAACGAGGAGGAGCTCAGAAAGCGCTGCCTCCGGCTCGGGGAAAGTATACTCAGACCGATGATACGGTCTATCCGGGAAGTACAAAGGGATGAACGCATTTCTGATGATGTTCGTATAAGGGTCAGGAACAGAGATACTATAGACAGGTTCAGGGCATATCTTGAAAGACTTGGCGTTGATGTTATATTCGGTCCCCCTGAAAAAATAGGGGAAGATTACCTCGTCAGAATCAGCAAACTGAATAAAAGCACAACTGACAAAACCAAGAGTATAGTAGAAGGCCAGTTATGGTCGTGAAAAAGAGATATATCTAAAAACATTTATCTGTAAGACCATACTCAAGGATGCTCATATGACAAAAATAACCATAATCGGAAGTGAAAAAAGCGGAAAGACCACGCTTGCAGGAAAACTTGGGAAGAAAGGTAGTGTTGCGGATATTACCATGTACGATTTTGCCAAAAGCGAAAGAGTGCTCACAACAATCGATGCCACCGGATATCCCGCATCTACCAAAGCGCTTGTCACTGCCCTGAACCTCTCTGATATCGCACTTCTGTGCGTGCCTCCCGAAGGACTTGACACCATGGCTGCCGAGTGCATTATTGCCCTGGATCTCATAGGATACCGACATGGAATAGTCGTCCTGACAAAATCAGACCTTTCCTACCCTCTTGCCCTTGAAGAGCTCAAAGAGAAGCTCCAGAGGATAACTAAGGGAACTGCTCTTGAGAACTGGGATTACCACAATGTTTCTACAACCACCTTTGAAGGTATGGAAGAGTTAAAGGAGATTATATTCACCCTTGACGAAAAGGTAGAGGCAGAACAAAGGAAACAGGACGATCTGCCTCCCAGGGTGATCGTGGACCAGTCCTTCAACGTTACTGGCATAGGATGTGTTGTGCTTGGTGTCGTGTCCCAGGGGACTATCAATGCAAAGGATAAGATGGTTGCCTACCCTGTGAAAAAAGATCTGGAGATCCGTTCCATCCAGATGCATGACGTGGACGTTAAAAGTGCCCCTACAGGTGCAAGGGTGGGACTTGCCCTGAAGAGCATACAGTCCAAGGATATAGACAGAGGTTTTGTTATCTCTAATGAGGAAATAGTAGCAACTGATCTTGTCCTTGAATGCACCCTTTCGCAGTTAGCTAAAGAATTCGAAGTAGGAGACATGCTACATCTTTTCGCAGGCCTGCAGTCATCTCCGGTTAAAGTGATGAACATAATTCAGGATGGGGGAAACGCTGAAAAAGCAAAACCCGGTAAAAAATATCTTGTACAGCTCTCCGGTTCAAAGGAAATAGCTTACAGTAAGGATGACAGGTTCATACTTACAAACCTTGACGAAAAACAAAGATTTGTTGCCTTCGGATACAGCCAGTGAGTTATTTCTTTTTGGGAAGCAGGTGTTTGGAACCCTCCAGAACAGAGGGCATTTCAACTGCCTTCGTGAGCTGTACGCTGTCAGGAAGGTCTGTGAGAGTTGGCTGTTGTATTGCGGCAGAAGAGTTTTCAAGGGATGTCCTTTGGGAGGTAAAACCGGATTCGCTCTTTGAAAAGGACGCTGCCTGAACAGGGCGCTCCGTCGTAAAGCCTGAAGATTTATCCGATTCCGCTTTATTCTCTTTGCCCATTCCCTTGAACATACCTGATTTTGTATCCCTCTCCTTGGTTTTAGAACCTTCTTCCTTCCCGCGCATATAGTTCTCACGGGCAAAGTCTCTTAGTTCATATTCCTCGGCAAAGCCATAGAGTTTGTTAAGTTGTTCCTGGACCCAGCCTATTTCCGAATGCCTGTGGTAACCTACCTCAAACCCCAGTTTGTAGGAAACTTCTGCAAGATGAACCCTTTCTTTTTCAGAGATCTTCCTGCTTTCTTTCTCTCGCTTGAATAGTCCGACCATTGATAACTACCATTATTCCAGATATCCTTCGACCTTAAGTCCATTTTCCGAAAAGCTGACTGTACGCATATTACAGTCATGCCTTGTACCACGCATCTTGATCAGCTGGATGGCACGTGTCATGGTCTTGTCATACAGGAAGTTGTGCATGAAAATGACACCATGTGCAGCAAACTGCTCCGTGGAATATGCTGTGGGGTCTGTCATTTCAGACAGGAGCACAGTAGTGCAGCCGAGTTTCTTAAGGTTCCTGATGAACCTGCTCATTTCTTTCTCCTGCAGGGAGAAATCATTTGTAGTGAACCTTATAGCTGAGACAGAATCGATAACTAGACGTTTTACATCATACTCGGAAACGTATGCTGCAATCTCCTTAAAAACCATCGAAGGTGAAGGAGCCTCACTTTCAATAGATGTCCTGCCAACATTGTAATCCGGGGTAATGAACTCATTGAGCTCATCCATATATCCGTACTCCATCCTCGGACCAAGATCGGCAAAGAGAAGTTTCTGCCCGTTTATGTGGGCAGGTATGTTCAGTGAATAATTGGACATATCGTTGATGATGTTTTGAGGGCATTCAAGCAGCGTGGCATATAATCCCACCTCTCCCCTTACTGCCCCGCCTGCAAGAAACTGAACGCCAAATGTCGTTTTACCACTGCCGGGGGGACCGCTTAACACATATACCCTCTCTGACAGGAGACCTCCCTGTACCAGTTCATCAAATCCCTCTATTCCTGTAGGTATTCTCATTATACTGCCTCGATCAATAATTAGACTATTATAGATGTATGAGTATTATAATATTGCTATATATTTTAATGTATCGGACATGTTTTATAAAATGTATTCTAAATAATTATCTATAGAAATGCTCAAACCTGACCCCAAATTCCAGATTCACAGGAAAGATATTATCTGGTCCTTAAAGACCTTTACCACATCATTACTGATAGCGCTCATATTCAGTATGGCCCTGTATTCCTTCATGCTGGCAGTATCTGAACCTGCACCTGTAAGTGATGCCATCACGTCCACGGCTTCCGCTGCAACTGCCAAGGTAGTGATCACTGCTGAATATATCAGTCCTGTGTGGGCGATATTCATGTTCAACACCCTGGCAGTCTTCATTGCTTCGGTTGGCACAGGACTTTTCCTGCTGATCCATCCGTTGCTTGTGAGGGATATTGAATTGAGGACCACGAACCGGATATATTCTTACACCTCTATCGGCTTCGAAAAAATGTTGATGCCCCTGAACAGCTTTTTACAGAAAGTAGTATCCTCCCGGGATCAGGATTTCTCATCTATGGAAAGAACGGTGCATGAAAGAAGAGATACCATCTGGCAGTACTGCGGCTATGGAAAGGATGACTACCGTATGTTTGCCTACATGCTCCCGTACACGGTACCGATCATGATCCTGGCAGTGAATGGTCTTTTGATGGGGATACTATTGGCTTTTTTCATATTCAACGGAGCAATGACGGGCTTCCAGTTGTTCGGAGAGAAGGGAATCGCAGTTGGCTCGTTATATAATGTCATCTATTTCTTCATATCCATCGTACCACATGGCATTATAGAGATACCTGCCATCCTGATCGCTGCCTCAGCAGGCCGCAGATTCGCATGCATCAATTCCCATGAGATCATAGATCGAGAACTTTTTCTCGGAGACACCATTGAGAGCCTGAAAAGTGACGTGTCGACTGTGATGGCAAGCGTGAAAGAATACCTGAATTCCCGATATCTGTGGAAGACCTTTGCAGTAATGATGCTTATGCTGTTGGTTGCAGCGTATATCGAGACCTATGTTACACTGGAAATCGTAAACAGGGTAATGCACTTTATCGATGCCGGAATCAATGCATATTTCATATGAACCCGGTGACATGTTACGGCATTAAAGATCTTACTGCTCCTTCCTGAAATCACCCATTGCGGATGCAACATTTCTGAGTAGCTGTGCGGCCATATCCTGACCGGGCCATGAGCCCAGTCCGCAGTCCGGACCTGCGTATTTTATCCTCTCACCAAACATGGAGTACGCCTTCTCAAGCCTCTTTTTAATAAGTTCAGGAGTCTCCATCCGGGTAACGATCTCTTCCATGTGAGCCTGGTCCTTCCAGACATTGGTATCGTACTTCTCGTTTAGCACCGAGACAAGGTTGAATATATCAGTCCTTGCAATGCCCACCCGCAAGAAGGAATCACTTTTTTCGAGTTCCTCTACGTCTATCAGATCAAGATATGAGGGGGTCGCTGCGGACTCAACGCCTATTACACCAATATTGTCAGCCTGACATGCGAGTTTGTAATGCAGGGGTGAATGCAGATGCACTTCAACATCACAACCGGCCTTTTTTGCAGAACTGGATGCAGTGTCCATAGCCTTTATCAGATCATTATCTGAGAACATTACCTGGGGATTTATACCGATGCTTGGTTCGTCAATGGAAACTGTCCTTATGTTAAAGTCCCCGGCATTGGAAAGTGAGTTCTTCACAAAACGGTTAACACTTTCCGCAAGCACGTTCAGTATATCAACATACTCGGTTCCTCCGAAATCCTTGAGATAAAGTTCAAGAGGTCCGGTAACACAAACACGCACATTGAGTTTTTCACCTTTCTCTTCCCTGTAGGCCTTCGCAACAGGCCTGATGGCTTCAAGTTCTATGATGCGGGCATCGGCAATTCTTACTTTGAATGGCTCTTCGGTGCGCTCCGGGTCCCTGATAACCGACAGGAACTGCTCGTTCATGTCCTGGTACTGGGGATAGGTGGGCACCTCCACACCGGCTTCCACTTTTTTCATGAAGGCATCATTAACGATCCTGAAAAGGTCCTTATCGCTCTTCTTTTCAGCGAACTTCCCTGCCATCCATTCCCTGGAGGTTTCTGCGGGAAGAGGAAAACTGCCAATGTCATCAAAGATAATCTCTGCCATGCCAGCACTATTATCCTGTATTTCACTTATAAGTTTTGAGTGATGAAGGTCTCTTATCCCCCGGAAGGCATATATTACATATCACTTATACATATTAGTTTATCTGTAATAACCCATGCATGCTTCCCATTCTATCACAACGCTGTCAAAAAGATAATAATTAAAATAATACAATTGGCAGCAAGTACCGGTTTTACTTCTTCACAGCAGAAGCGATCTTCGAGATATAATAATTAATACAGTTCTGGGAATAATCCAGGGATCTCGGTGACATATGAGAGATGATCTCGCTAGCATCCCTTTCAGCTTTCTGCCTGCTTTCAGGTAGCCCATACATCTCACGGCGATTATGTATCTTTTGAAGCATTATGCTCTGAAGCTCCACAACATCGAATTTCTCTTCCGGATTCAGTTCTTCAAAGCCATCCTTCAAACATTGAAGTTCTTCTGTCTTACCCTTACTAATATCAATATTCAAAACAGGATTCTTTAAATCCATTTATACCACCGGATGTAACTATGTGGCTGACGTTTAAAATAATAATCCTTCTGAGATGATCTTCAGGGACTATGTGACTGATTAATATGAAGCAAAAAGGACACAGGATGCTGTAAAGGCTAACAAAAAGAAAAAAGATCGGGCAAGCGCCCGAAACAAGAAGCTTTTCATACTTCTTCAGTTGTTGGCAGGGTCAGGAGAATACCGATATTCTCCAGGGCCTGTGAAACCTGCTTAAAGGCACTGAAGAATTCCTTTACATGGGTTTCCACATCCTGTGCCATAGGCTCAGAAGCAAACCATATATCCTTTTCAGTGTTCCCGCGGGAGAGGGATACACAGGCAAGCATATCGCCCTTTGTCAATCTATAGACCGAATTGATACCGGTAGGTGTCACCCAGGAAGGATGAATGTTTTTGAGCTCATTCACGAACTTATCCCAGTTGACCGTTGCAGACGCCTCAAGATTCATCTTGAAGATAGCTCGGTCACCGATAACCTCTCTGTCAAGACTGCCTATCAGTTTTCTGTACTGCGGGTCAGATTCGTCGACGACGAATTCTTCCTTTGCAAGCTTTTCAGCCTCATCCGCAAAGAAGGGTGCCAGGTGAACTGTATCAGATGTCTGGGTCAATAGAGAAACTCCGAAGAAGGCAGTTCCGCTCAAAACCATTCCGATAATTACACCATGATTAGCAAGCAATGGGCTGATTGCAGAAAGAGAGCCGATAGCCAGTAAAGGAGTGCTGGAATAGTCTATCACGGTGAATGAGATCTGTGCTATTGCGCCGACGATAAGTCCTGCAAGGGCACCCTGCTTTGTTGCACGCTTCCAGTACAGGCCCCCCATCAACGGGAAGAAGTAGGATGCGCTGGCAATGAAGGTCGCGATGTGAATAGCCTCGATGATACCCTGTATATAGAAGGACAGGACCGTTGCCACCAGAATTATGATCAGCACGCTTATTCTGTTAACTACCATCATCTCCTTCATGGTTGCATCGGGCTTTATGAACCTCTGGTATATGTCACGGGAGAGACATGATCCGCCTGATGTTGCAAACGTGTCAGCAGAGGACATTGCAGCAGCAGCCAGTCCAACACCCGCCAGGCCGATACCAAGAGGTGTAAGGGCCTGTGCTATGAATACGAGCAATGCAGGTTCTGCCTGTGCCATAGCTCCCATACCGATGGTTTCCATGGAGGCAGATATCTCAGGGTACAGATGGTTCAGGCCGATGGCGATTACCGTACACACCACACCAAAGATAAGGAAGATGAAGAAAGAGCCGAGAATCATACCGGTCCTTGCGGACTTTCGATCCTTTGCAGCCCATATCCTCTGCCAGGGGTCCTGTTCCGTTATCCATCCGGGGATAATTGCAATGAGGAAGACTATCGCAGCAAATATTCCGAATATGGCAGGGTCACCAGCCGGAAGTCCGAAGTTGAAGATGTCCCACCAGTCGGATGAAACGCTACCGAATAGTTCGGATGTACTGATCGCAGGACTATCTGCTGTACCCGCTGTAGCTGCACTTACAACAAGAAGGGCAGTCACAATCGAGAAGGTGGCCAGTAGCAGGAACTGTACCATGTCGGTCCAGATAACTGCGGAAAATCCACCAAGGGTTACATATAACGAAATAGCAATAGCCACTATAGCAGCAGCGTAGATCGGTTCCAGACCGAAGAATATGCTAAGCACAAGTGAGAAGCCTATGATATCAGCTACTGCAAAGAGGATCATTACAATAGCAATGATAATTGCAACCGGTGCACGAATGGAGCTGCTGTACCGCTGCTCAAGCAATTCCGGCTGGGTAATTGCGGGCAGGTGTTTGATCTTACCCACAAGCAGGGCTATGATCAGGAGTGCCAGGATGTTAGGGGCAACGAACTCCCAGACAGAACCCATACCAAGCAACATGTACAGACCAATGACCGCAAGAATTCCTCCTGCTGTCATCCATGATGATGCCGCTGAAAAACCGATAGCTAATGGACCCACCTTGCGTCCGGCAAGCCAGAAGTCGGTCACAGACTTTTGTTTTTTTGAGAAATACAACCCAATGGATATCAGCCCAAGTAAATAGACTGCCATCAATATTATAAAGATCATATAATTTTCCATAACTACAACCTCTCTGTCAATATCAATCCATTTTTATAAGCGGACTGAAGCTTTGGATATAATTGATATATTCCTTATATAGAGTTCTATATAAGACTTTTCAAAAAATTAAGTTTACAGTTAGACAAGTGTATTTTATGTTGACATCAGAGAAAAATCCTATTCACTTGCACTAAATTTATTTCTGAAAGTACAATGACAGAATTAAATTTATCATGGATTTGTGAAAGTACATTTATATATAGATTGTCGAATATTATTGCTCATTAATCCTCAGAACAGTTTTGTCACCCGAATAAAAGATATATCCGGGCTCTGGAGCCAAAAAAATATTAGCATCAAGGAACTATCCTAGCCAATGACCCTTGAACCGGTTCACATAAAAGAGATACACGACCTTGTGTCGCGCATCGACTCATGTCTCAGTAAGGATGATCCTGAGAATGATGACACAGACAGTGTAAAAGATATCCTTAAACTTCTGAACGAACTCAGGTGTGAAGGGAAGACCGTCCTCAAGGCTATCGGAAAAGTGAAACGCGGCAGGGTGAGCATTGAAAAGATGCTTGGCTCAAGTGACCCTTTCAGTATCAGTTACGCCTGTGACAGCGGAAGTACGACAACAAGGACATTCGATAACGGACTATACGTGGATTTCTGTCACTGCGCCCTGGCATCCAGTCCTACTGACCTTGAGATCCATAATATGCGCACTATCGTAGCGGCTACCTATACCGCAAGCAAAAAAGTGACCATCGATACAAGTAACAGCTGGGAATCCTTTGATGGTGGTGCGGGGCGCAAAAAGATCATACGTATCCAGCCGGGCATCCTGAACAAAAAGACCAACGAAATGCTGCACGATATCGCACTGTACCTCTGCGAATCCGAGCACCTTTTGTGGATGCTGGATAAGATGCAAAGTGAGAGCTTCCTTATTATGGACGGCCCCATATATCCCAAGCGACTGATGTACTGGATGGTTGTGGCTTCCGATGAAATCAGGATACGTACTGATTCTCACAGTGAAAAGGTCCTCCAGAACTATATCGACATCATGGACCACCATATCAGCATGCAGAAGCCTCTGGTGGGTTTTGTGAAGAATCCCGAGGACATGCAGATAATGCAGACCCTGAAAAAACAGGAAAAGGAGCTTGACCTGCCCTGGATGCTGGATGCCCAGTTCTTCAAGAATGCCCTGTCTCCCGAGAAAGCAGGCATTAAAGGTAAGGATGCGAGAAAGTACATCACATATACCAACTGGTTCGTGCAGCCGAAACAGTTCTACGAGAAGATGATCAGCACAACCTCCCCCCTGGTAAGGGACAAGCTCAGCCACAGATTTCCGGCGGAGGACTATGCACTTGCATTCTTCATGGTGCTTGTGCCTTCCATGAATACGATATTTAAGATAGAATCACCTTACGGCCTTGTAAAACACGAGCAAATGCGAAACCTGATAACAAGAAAAATGCTTTATGACATAGCTCTTAACGGCATACCCAGGACCCTGTCAAAAGCTGATTCCGTGGCAAAGATACAGTTGTCAGAAAGGCGCCAGATAATTGATAAGTTCAGGAATTCAAGGATCGATATTAGTTATAACGATATCAGATGGGGCGAAATTGATGAGAGATGAGGACATACTTGCCTTTGTTGAAAGGAACGATGAACCGGGAACAGAAGGCAACAAAAATAAAAAAGAAGAACACGTTTTACTTAAGGAAGGATCTGAGGATCCGCATCGGGAAGAACAGGAAGATTTCGAGGATTACGAGCTAGATCGCGAAATAAATGTCCCCCCAATGAACAACGGAATGCAGAATGCCTTCGGCATCATTACAACAGGTATTGACCCTCTGGAGATCACTGAAGCCGGAGCAAGGATCACCGGATATATAACCACAACCAGGCGCAGGGACATTCGCCTGGGGACCTATGTAATAGTTCCCTACGGGGACGAGGATCTCTTCGCGAGGATATGGAAACTGCAATACCTGCAGGAATATGTTGTTGACGACGCAACAGAGATACATTCCCGCAGGATGCTACGGTTCAACCATACGGACGAAGTTGACTACAAGTTCCTGGCATATCTTGACCCCATCTGCATCCTCTACGAACAGAGTACATCAAAAGGTAGTATCCTTGCCAGGAGAATGGGAGACAGGATACCGCGTCCGAACACTCCCATAATGCCCGTTACGGAGAAGATGAAGATACAGACAGGTCTCAACATACCGGAAGAGGGCATTTTCCTGGGACACCTGAGTGTTGGCGGCGAGCTTGTAAAAACTCATGCCGTACCTCCCACTGTCCCGTATTACCTCAGGAATGACTATGCTATGGGCGACCCTCTGATATTCAGGCACATGCTGGTCTGCGGCAGTACGGGTACCGGTAAGACCTTCCTGACCAAGAACATCCTGCGCCAGTTCATGTGTGAAGATAACAGGTACAACCTGCGTGGTTCCCAGGAAAGGAAGAATCCCTGCCTTGTGGTAATGGACCCGCAGGATGAGTACTCCCAGCTGTTCGAGAACAATCCTGACCTGACATCTGATAATGATTTCACATTCAGGGCCGAGAAGGTTAATTTCGGAGCATGCAAGAACACAAGGACCTTTGTTGCAAAGATTGACGGGGAAGTGTATAAGGGAAGGTCAAGAGCAGAGCAGATAGAGTTCACCATACCTTTTGAAATGGTACGTAATAATTCCTGGCTCATAGCTCCTGTGGGCATGACCGAACTGCAATACGTAGGTGTCGATCTGCTTCTTGATGACTTTTTCAAGAGGAGCGGGCAGCATACATACAGCGGTTTCATGAACTTCATAGATGATGATGATGCAAGGGATCATTACGTAGAGAGCGGCAAGATACACGAATCATCTTATGACGGTATCGTACGCAGGGTAAAGAATCGTGCTCTTGCAAGGGTTTTTGACCAGCCCGCAAAGTCCATCACCGAGATCCTGGGCCAGATATTCAGATCCGGGCAGGTCAGTGTCTTCCCGACCGAGTACATCACAAGCTCCTGCATACGCGACCTGATAACACTCACTCTTATGAGCATGATAGTGGACAACAAACTCAGCACATCAGGAGAGGCTGCGGTCAAGGGAACACCCATTATCCTGGGACTCGACGAGGCTCACCGCTACCTTGCAAAGGCAGGTGGAGAGCACTCCAGGCGCCTCATATCCAAATTTGCAGATGCCGCCCGCCAGGGCAGGAAGGAAGGGCTGGGACTATTCCTGATAACCCAGGACCCGCAGGATATTGATGAGACAGTGTTCAAGCAGATCAACACACGCATTATTCTCAACCTGAGCAACGATGCGGCCATCAGCACAATGAAAGTGAAAAAGGAATTTGAGAAGCGCATCCCGTACCTGAAGAAGGGGCAGATGATAATCCAGAGCCCCGATAACAGTGACATGGTAGAGATAGTAGGCCTGTCAAAATGCGTGGTTAAGCATGTCTGAAAATCCGTTCAGACATCTTTTCACCGAAATGTATATATGAAGCAATTACGTATGGAAGTCTCGCTCAATTAATAATTCAGCGCGGGCCGGTAGCTTAGCCAGGCAGAGCGACGGACTCTTAATCCGTAGGCCAAGGGTTCAACTCCCTTCCGGCTCGCATTGATACTTATTTTATCAGTTCCGGTTTTGCTTGCTTTTCTGTGATTTTCTAAACCAGAAATTATATCTATATCTGTTGGTCTATCCACCTAAATCATTTATATCCTAAAAGGTGATACCATGCCAAAAGTGAGTGTTGACATCCCCCAGGAACTCCTTAATGATCTGAACGAGCATGTAGGAGACAATAAGAAATTCGTTACACAGGCCGATGCCATAAGAACAGCCATACGTAAACTACTGGACCAGATGGATAATATAGACCGCAGGCATGGCAGACTTGAAGAATAGGCCTTTACTTTTTTGTTATACCCTTATTTATGTATCAGAGACTCTTCAGATACTCGATACATTGCCTGCCTTCTTCAAGTCCGGCCATCTCAGTAACCATTAGCCCTTTGTAATCAGAAAGGTTTTCCATCAGTTTCTTCCAGTCGATATTACCCTGTCCCAGGGGAAGATGCTCATCGTGTTCACCGTGATTGTCGTGAATATGCATGTGCGAGAGTTTGCCTTTGCACTTCTCCACGAACTCGTCCAGAAACCCCATGGTGTTAGCATGTCCCACGTCAAGGGTCATACCTACATTTTCCCTGTCCACCTTCTCGAGCAGATCCAGCATTTCATCCGGGTATTGGCCGAATATCTTGGGAAAATTAGGCATGTTCTCCACTGCGATCGTAATCCCAATTTCTGCTGCAAAGTCGCAGAGCATTTGAACCGAGGTGATACTTGTCTGCCATGACCTCTCAGGCAGCTTTGCACCATATGGAGAAAGGTATCCGGGATGCAGTACCGCGACCTCAACAAGCCCTGAGGCCATCTGCAGATAATACTTCATCTGCCTCAGGACCTCGTTATGTATCCCTTCGTTGAGGCCGGCCAGGTTCATGTCCGAGAAGGGAAGGTGCATGCTCATTTGCAGGTTAGTGGTTTCCCTGATCTCCTTTACTTTTGCCAAATTAACCTCATTAAGGCAATGGGAACCTTCCTGTACGATCTCCCATCCGACGTATCCTAGGTCCTCAAGGTCGTAGACCCATTCAAAAGATTCCTCTACTACCTCACGTGACGAAAAACTCAGGTTCCTGATCCTCATTACTAAACATCCTTAAACGCTATCGATATTTATTTCAAAGTTTGGGATACCGTTTTCTGTCGGGGGGGTTAACCAGTCGAAGAATCTTTGCATCTCCGTGTCGGAATCGGCAAGAACCTCTATGTTTATTGAACCGAGAGATTCCTCCTTTGCAGGATAGTTCAGGCGGCCGACAGTGGCTACCTGCTTGCTGACAATAAATGAAGTGGATTTCCTGTCCTCTGACAGTCCGACATTCAGCCGGGTACGGGATGTATCGATTATCTCTTCTTCCCTGATAAGGTGATGCAGGTTCGTGAATGCAGATATGTCACCCTTTCCTGATAATCTTGAACTGTATTCAGACAGTTTCTCCTCCTTCAGCCCGATATCAGGGAAAATATTCCTGATGGCCTCACGGACCTTATCCCCGTCTTCCGTGGGGTTCACTTTCGCAGAGACTATAACCTTTATCATTGAATCTATTCCACAAGTTCTGTTATCTTCTTCCTGAACTCTTCAAGTGTCCCGTTATTGGTAATAACAATATCTGCCATCTTCATGGCTTCGCCCATGCCCCATCCAAGTTCCCGCTCGTCCCTGGCCTTAAGTGCGTTGATATCCTGCATGTCATCACTCCTGCCGCGGGCCTTCACCCGTGCAAAGCGAACCTCAAGGGGAGACTCAATGGACACAAGTGTAAAATCATCCCCAAATGCATTCTTGAAACATTCCACTTCCGGCACACTCCTGACACCATCTATACCAAGAAGGTCCGGATCTGCACCCCGTATCTTTGGAACGCAACGGCGCGCAACGGCATCCCTGCCTTCCTTTTCACGCAACTCTGTGCCGACGCCGCCGGTGTTGGTATCCGTGGGTTCCAGTCCCCTGCGGACAACTTCCTCCCTGATGACATCGCCCATGTTTATCACTGCAATCCCTTTGCGGCGCAGGACCGCAGAGGCCTCAGATTTGCCAGAGGCAGGCATACCTACAAAAGCTAATATCCTGGTCATTGATTAACCTGTCGTGATTTATGAAGAATGCTGTTACTATGGTCTTTTTCCACACATTCTACTTATATATTAGTATCCCCTTCGATACCCCACGTAAATGAAGATAGGTAAAGTAAAATTTCCGGGAAACATACTTCTGGCTCCGATGTCCAATGTCACCAACCTGCCATTCCGCTTCCTGTGCAGAGAATACGGAGCTTCAATGACATATTCCGAGATGATAAGCTCAGATGCTGTCATCTATGAAAATGTTAAGACCTTCAGACGTGGCAGAAGCTACGATAACGAAAAACCCTTCGGGATACAGATCTTCGGTAATTCCCCACGTGTCATATCCGAAGCAGCCCTGAAAATAGAGGGAACTTACCATCCGGACATAATAGACCTTAATTGCGGATGCCCGGCAAAACTGCTCACAAAAGACGGCTTCGGGGCAGCACTGCTCGAATCTCCCGAGCTCATACATTCGATAGTTGAGAAACTTTCTGAGACTGTTTCTATACCTGTTACTGCAAAGATACGTGTACTTGAAGATATGGAAAAGACTCTTAAGATTGCACAGCTGATAGAGAATGCAGGTGCATGTGCCCTGACTGTACATGGAAGAACAAGGCAACAGCAGTATTCCGGCAGGTCGGATATGGAATATGCAAAAAGAATAAAAGAAGAGATTTCCATACCTGTCATCGTGAACGGGGATATTGTTGATGAAGCATCGGCTGAGTATGCTCTGGAATACACCGGATGTGACGGAATAATGATAGGAAGAGCTGCAATGGGAAATCCGTTTCTTTTCAAAAGGATCTCTCACTACCTTCATACGGGGGGTATGCTGGAATATGACGAGTGCATGCAGAGAGTTATCGACATACGCAGATATTTTAGCCTTATGGAAGAACATGGGCTTATGCACACGATAAATATGAGAGCACATGCCCAATGGTTCACAAGAGGAATCCGCAATGGCAGACATATAAGAAACAATATTGCAGAAGCACAAAATACAGATGAGATAATCCTGCGTATAGAAGAGATGTGCGGGCATACGTCATGATAATGCCTTATATGGTTCCTTTAGAACAATTAAATAAATTTATTTTTAATTTAATTAACAGCGTAAATTACCGAAAGACTAAATAAGAATTAACCGATTCTACACAATTAAACATTGCATTTTACTGCAGATGACGGAAATTTCATGCGCATCTGGCAACATGGATTTGATTCGTTCGATTCTGCGGTATCCAAAATGCCGAAAACTTGTTTAAAATGCTTTGTTCAATTGATTTATTGTTTATTTCATACGTTTATGGAGAATTTTAGATGAAAGAAATAAGAATACACGGTCGTGGCGGTCAGGGTTCGGTCACTGCTGCCGAATTGCTGGCTGTTGCTGCTTTTGCAGACAACAAGTTCAGCCAGGCCTTCCCTGCTTTTGGAGTGGAAAGAAGGGGGGCGCCAGTCCAGGCTTTTACCAGAATAAGTGATGCTCCGATAAGACTTAGAAGCCAGGTCTACAAACCGGACTATGTGATCGTCCAGGACCCTACACTGCTTGAGGTAGTTGATGTTGCAAGTGGCCTCAAGGATGACGGGATACTAATTATAAACAGTGATTTCGATCCTGATACATTCAAAATCGATACAAAAGCCAGGGTCATGACGGTGAACGCCACCAAGATCGCACTCGATATTATCGGAAGGCCGATAGTCAATACGATACTGCTCGGTGCTTTCGCCGGCGCCACCGGTGACATCAGACCTGAGTCCATCATGGAAGCGGTCAGAGAAAGGTTCCCGGGCAAGGTCGGAGACAGGAACGCAGAAGCTATAATGGAAGCATATAAAATGATGAGGGGTCAGCAATGAAGATAGTTCCCGGAGCTGTTTGTGAGGCAGGTACCAGCCGTGTCAACAAGACCGGCGGATGGAGAACCTTCAA
>NZ_PGGK01000019.1 GCF_004745425.1 Methanolobus halotolerans
CATAATATTCACAGTCTTCATTAGGACAAGCAACATTAGTGTATTTTGGTTTTGGTCCCCGTTTCCCCATGATGAAAATATGTCTAATTCATATTACATAACATCAACTGAATGATAGTGGATTACCCATTTTCTGGATAAGAGAAATAAAAACTTCCTTATCTTTAATAACTGCCAATCAAATACCCCATTTTTTATTAGTTTATATATTATTTAGTTTATAATTATATATGGTTATCATACTTAAAGCGATGCTTTCTTATAGTAAAAATATATTCTCTGAGTATTATGACAGAATACTATTGTTGATTATCAGTTATACAATGGAGGATTCATATTACTAATGCAATAGCTCTTTTAAGCAGCGGTCTCGACTCTGTTACTGCTATATCGCTTGCGAGGAAGCATACCGATATCAAACTGGCACTGGTGTTCGATTATGGCCAGCGTTCAGCCAAACGTGAGATCGAATGTGCAAAAAGGATAAGCGGACATTTCGGGTTCGAACTCCGGGTAGTGGACCTTGGATGGCTTGCCGGAATAACCACGACCTCTCTTGTAAACAGGGAGGAAGAAGTTCCTGCGATGTCCCTTGAGAAAATCTCCGAAGATGCGGACCCTTCGATAAGCTTCGAATCCGCAAAGAATGTCTGGGTACCTAACCGCAACGGTGTGATGATCAATATTGCCGCCAGCTTTGCCGAAAGCATGGGACTTGACCATGTGATCGTGGGCTTCAACAGGGAAGAAGCTGTTACGTTTCCTGACAATTCCCAGGAGTTCATCAATGCTATGGATGACTCACTGTCCTATTCCACCCTGAACAAGGTCAGGGTAATGTCTCCTCTTCTGGGAATGGATAAAAAGGAGATCGTTGCGAAAGCAATGGCACTAAATGCTCCTCTTGAGTTCAGCTGGAGCTGTTATCACGGTGAAGAGATTCCCTGTGGTACCTGTGAGAGTTGTGTGAGGCGAAAACGAGCCTTTACTGAGGCAGATGTCTCTGACCCGCTATTGGTAAGGCTTGGAGTAATATCCTGATTAACAGTTCTGGTGATTATATGGAATGCATTATTCTTGATAAGTCAATTGATTATGATGGTAGTCAGATATCTTCTCTCTGGGCATATAACCTGGCAGATGTAAAGGCAGATTCCATAATAGCTTTCAGGGGAGCATGTGATGTGAAGATAGAGCATATGATCGATCTTGAGGACAAAAAGCAAGGTGATATCATATTCTCTGAGGATATGCTTCATTTCATCATTGAACACTTCGACTCCACCGATCTGAAACTGGTCTATGCAAGACAGAGGCTGTTCACAGCAATTACCAGCGAGGTCCTGTTGTTCCGATATCCCTTGATCGAACGTATGGGCGACGATCTTTTCATAAAAGGTAAGAAGCTCACTGTGTCCATTGCCAGTACCTCTGCAGTGTCTCAGAAGATCCATCTCGGTATAAACGTGGTCCATGACCATTACGGGAGCCTGAATGAAATGGGGATCACAGGAGATGAGGTTGATAAAGTGCTGCATGAAATAGCAAATTCTTACCACAATGAGATAAATGACATCGAAAAAGATCTTCGGAAATCCAGGCCTCTGGATGTGATCTGATGTATGCTCCCGTAAGCGAGATATTCTGTTCTGTGCAGGGAGAAGGTCCTTACGTTGGTTCCAGACAGGCATTCGTACGTTTCTCAGGATGCAACCTTAGTTGTTCCTATTGTGATACGCCAACCGGGAGCCCGGGAATGAGCCGATTTGAGGAGAAATCCGGGTCCGGGTCTTTCAGCTATCTGGAAAACCCCCTTTCAGGAGATGCTGTTGAAAGGATGGTTGCTTCCTTCGGGAATATACACTCGGTATCACTGACAGGAGGAGAGCCATTGCTGCATGCGGAATTCATTTCCGGACTGAATATATCAAAACCTCTATATCTAGAATCCAATATGACCCTGCCACACATGGCAAAAAAGGTCAGGGACAAATTGTCTTATGTCTCAGGTGATGTCAAGATGATACCTCCGTCTTCTGTTGAGGATTTTGATGACCATATAGAGCGAACGATCGAATGCTTCAGGGTTCTGAAAAATACCAAAAACAGAGACTGTTTCTGCAAGATCGTTATTACAAAAGATACTGATGCAGATGATATCGAAGGTGTTGTGGGGGCGATCTCCGGTTATATTTCCTGCCTGGTGCTGCAACCTGTGTCACAGGCCGAGAGTTTACCAAAACAGGGCTACCTGCTGGACCTTCAGGAAAAACTCCTCGACAATGTCGATACGAAGATAATACCACAGACCCACAGGATGTGGGGGTGCTTATAATGAAAATGAAACTTGGAATAATCGACCATATTGACAGTGCTCACTATCTTCCGGAGCACACTACCTGCGGAATAGTGCACGGTCATACTTACAAAATTGAGATTGTAATTGAGGGAGAGAAGAATACAAATGGGATGGTGATGGACTTCTACGATATAAAAAAGATAGTGAAGGAAGTTCTGAAGGAATACGATCATGTCCTGCTTAACCAGATACTGGAGTATCCGAGTGTTGAGAACCTTTGCGAGCATATGCATGCACGCCTTTCCTCAAGACTTGAGTTCCCGCTGTCCCTGAAGATATGGGAAGGTCAGGGCAAGTGGTGCGAGATATGTCCCTGAGCAAATATTCCCATGGATTACTGATACAAAACTTTATCAATGGTTTATGCTTAAACTGACCTGAATTTGCAGGAGCTGCCAAGGAGTTGTAAATATGGAGAACCAAGACTCAGATACATGTAATATAGAAATTTCCAGGGAAGCGGATATCAAAAGAGTGATAGCGCAACATCCCTGTTATTCCAAAGAAGCCCAGCATAAGTTTGGGAGGATACACCTGGCGGTAGCTCCGAAATGCAATATTCAGTGCAATTATTGTGATCGTAAGTTTGACTGCGTGAATGAGAGCAGACCAGGTGTGACCAGTGAAGTACTGGCCCCGGAGGCTGCTCTTGAGAAGACCAGGCAGGTACTCAAGGAATATCCTTTCATCAAGGTGGTAGGTATTGCAGGCCCCGGTGACCCGCTAGCAAACGATGAGACGTTTGAGACACTGGAACTTATTAAGAATGAGTTCCCTGATGCGACACTTTGTCTAAGTACCAACGGGCTTGCATTGCCCGAGAGGCTGCCGGACCTGTTAAGAACAGGGGTCACTACACTGACGGTAACAATGAACGCAATTGATCCGGAGATCGAAGCTCAGTTGATAAGCCATATTTCCTATAAGGGAAAGGTCTACAGGGGCATTGAGGCAGCTGAGATTCTGATTAAGAACCAGCTGGAAGGCATCAGGCTTGCAGTTGAGGCAGGTCTTGTCGTCAAGATAAATACCGTTCTTGTTCCGGGTATCAATGATAAGCATATTGTCGAGGTCGCCAGGAAGATAAACGAGCTTGGCGTCTTTATCATGAATGTGATGCCACTTATCTGTCAGGCAAAGTTCGCAGACAAGGTAGCGCCAACCCCTGCAGAGTGCAAGGCCATCCAGGATACATGTGCACCTTATGTCCAGCAGATGAGACACTGTCGTCAGTGCAGGTCGGATGCTTTCGGTCTTATCGGCAAGGACCTTTCACAGATGAGTGAAGAGCGCAGGAACATAGTTAAGCTTGACATGAAAAAGAAAATGAGTTCAGATGAGAAGGCATAGGCCTTCCACTGATATTCATTTGAGGTTCTTGTCTGTAGATAATCTATTAATTATATTATCATTGTGCAGGTGTTTTTTTGTATATTGAAGAGCTTGCGGAAAGTATCAGGACCTTTGAAGGAGTAACCCGTAAAAAACCGATATCCGACATCATACGCATCTTTGAGACAGTACGTCCGGAATATGGTGATGCCATAGTGGATTTCGGAGATGATGCTGCAGTAATTGATATCGGAACTGATGATGTCATCCTCTTCGCAGCGGATGCCATATGGGGCAAAATAGTAAATAAAAGTCCCTGGTGGACCGGTTACACATCCGTAGTGGTTAATGTGAACGATATATCAGCCATGGGTGGAAAACCCCTTGCCATGGTGAATGTGATGTCCTCCAGTGACCATAATTCAACCGGGGAAGTGATGAAAGGTATCAGGGACGGGATTAAAAAGTTCGGCGTACCCATGGTCGGAGGGCACATGCATCCAGACACACCTTACAATTCTCTTGCGGTTGCGATAATTGGCATAGCCAAAAAGGACAGTGTTATCAGGAGTGATACTGCAAGGCCGGATGATGTTATCATTGCAGCTTATGATATGGAAGGCAGGGTGGGCCAGAATTCTCCCTACAGCTGGGACACCACATCATTCAAAGAGCCAGCAGTTGTGCGTGAAAGGTTTATGGTCATGCAGGAGATCGGCCAGAAAGGACTTGTGACCGCCGGCAAGGACATAAGTAACCCAGGAACCATCGGCACCCTGGGAATGCTCTGTGAGGTCAGCAGAACAGGAGCATCTGTTGACCTCAGGAAGATACCAAGACCTGATAATGTGGACTTTGAACAATGGCTTAAGATATATCCCGCCACAGGCTATATCCTGACTGCAAAAAAGGAAAAGTCTGCCGAATGCATCGAAGTATTAGAAAAAGCAGGATTAAAGGCTGCAATCATCGGAAAGATCGAAGAGGTCCGCAAACTGGACATCTATGACGACAGTGGCAGAACTACTGTATTCGATCTATCAAAGGATGGAATAACAGGAATTGGTATTTGATCCTGATAATAAGTAAAAAAAGAGCATGGAGCTTTTATCAGTCGCTATTGACCCATGCCTCTAACTCTTCTTTCAGGAACTTTTCGGCGGCCTGTACTACCTCCAGAGTTCCGCGTAATACGATAACTTCTCTTTCATCACATTCCACAATATCGACATTTATTTTCCTTCCTATGGGTTCAAGATCGAACTCCTCCACCATATCATAAATGATGTATGAAGGAGTGCCCGGTGGTATGATCAGATCATAGAGGCCTTCAAGCTCTTTTTCATCGACATTCTCCATGGACTTTGCTTTCTCCAGATCTTCAAGCTGTAACCTTTTTGCCAAATTGATCACCTCATTTTTAGGTTTGATAGTTCGCGCCGGATAAATAGTAATCGCTGTTGGAAACGGAACCTTGAATATATCAAAAGGACCCCATTCTGCTTTTTTTCTGCCGTAAACAAGATCCGTATTGAAAATAATAGATAATAATATCTTTGATGTTATCTTAATATGTACAGGAAGGATTTGAATGAGACTGATTGATCTATCTGATGCCAAGGGACAGATCCGCGTGGAATTTGCAGGGTGCAATATGCGCTGTCCCTATTGTGTGCATATACATCAGCCAATGAAGGAATGGTCCGTTGAGGATATCGTGGATTTTGCAAAAAAATCCACAACTGAAAATGTCTATCTGGGTGGAGCTGAACCAACCCTTCAAAAAGATATCTTGCAACTGATCGAACAACTTAATGACACCGGAAAGAAGATCATTCTAAAATCCAATGGTATGAAGCCTGATGTACTGGAGAGTGCACTGCCCTTTGTTGAGGGTTCTGTGCTTGAGATCAAGGCCCCTCTTGATGATATCCAGGCCATAATGGAACTGACAGGAATGTCCGGGGAACGCACTCAAAAGTATGTTGACCTTCTGCACCGATCACTTGAGATCACGCGACAGAAGTGGCTCAGGATATGGATAAGGGTAATACCCGAGTATGTGAATACTGATACAATGCCACGTATTCTGCCTGAGCTTGAAGGTGCTTCAGAGGTCATGCTTTACCAGTTCATGAGCAATCCGGAGTTCGACCTTCCATTCAAAGGCCATGAAGAGCCTACACCTTCATGGGGTGATCTCAAGGAACTGGGGAGGATGGTGCTTCAGAAGGTGCCACAGGTAAGGCTTGTCGGGGACAGAGGAAAGATGGTCTTGAAAAGATGACATAACGGCCTTAATACAGAAACCATTTTCAGAAGCTATAGTTCCAAAGCAATAAAAGTACACAAGCCTCTTATTATACTAGCAATCCGGATATAAGGATGGATTGTATTCTAGGGGGGTTAGAATTGAAACTCAGGCAAAGTGTAATGATATGCTTTATAGTTGCTTCGTTCCTGATGCTGGCAGGCAATGTTGCCGCACAGCCAGCTCAGGGGAATGAAACGCAACTAACCACAAATGAATCAAGACAGTACTTCCCTGTCATTAATGATGATAAGGTAGTATGGATGGATAACCGTAATGATAACTGGGATATCTTCATGTACAATATCTCTGCGGAAGAGGAAATGCAGATAACATCAAATGAATCAAGACAGTATTATCCTGCAGTATACGGTGACAATATAGTATGGATGGATGACCGTGAAGGTAACTGGGACATCTTCATGTATAATCTGACATCGGAAGAGGAGATGCAGATCACCACTAACGAGTTGAGGCAGTATTTCCCGGCAATTTACGATGACAAGATCGTATGGCAGGACAGCCGCAACGGTAACTGGGATATATACATGTACAATATCACATCAGAGGAAGAGACCCAGATAACCACAAATGAATCGAACCAGAGAAACCCGGCCATCTATAACGACACCATCGTATGGGAAGACAGTCGTAACGATAACCGTGATATCTTCATGTACAACATCACCTCAGAAGAAGAGACACAGTTGACCACAAACGAGTCACATGAGCGGGTCCCGGCCATTTATAATGATACAGTGGTCTGGATAGGTGAAGGTAACGACAGCAGACAGGTCTACATGTATAATATCACCTCAGAAGAAGAGATGCAGGTAACAGATAACGATTCGATAAAGTGGTCTCCCGCAGTTGCTGAAGATAAGATTGTATGGATGGATTACCGTAACGATAACTGGGATATCTTCATGTACAACATTACTTCAGAAGAAGAGATGCAGGTAACCGAGAATGAAACAGCTCAGAGGAATCCTTCAATATCGAATGATACAGCCGTATGGATGGGGACCAATGAAGAGAATAACTGGGATATTTATATGTTCACCTTCAATGTGACCGAAGAGACAGATACGAATGCAACTCAACAGATGAACGAAACTGAAGAGACGGATATGAACGAAACTCAGCAGGTCAACGATACTGAAGAGACGGATATGAACGAAACTCAGCAGGTCAACGATACTGAAGAGACGGATATGAACGAAACTCAGCAGGTCAACGATACTGAAGAGACAGATACGAACGCAACTCAGCAGGTGAACGAAACTGAAGAAATGTGATAACGTTCTAAACTAACACGTTGCAACACAGGGAAAATGCCATTTCTGCATTTTCTTGTATTTTTTTGTGATATCGGTGCTGCTAAGGCTACTGTTCTTTTGTTTAGTTAATCCTACTTCTCATGAAGACTCTTCGTCGACAGCTCCTCTGTTATCAAAAAATATTCTGCCTTGCTCAGTGATACGAGATATTCGTCATACAAAGATTCAGGTCTGCAATCAACACAGTTCTTGACTGCAACAGTTCGAAAAGCACGACTCCTACAAGTCGGTAATAGAAAAGGAAACGACTAAGTTTGAAGGCGTAGAGTTTCGTCCAGTTACGCAACGTGGAAAGATATGTTGTAGTCAGATATAGACATCGAGGGCCTTGTCGTATCCCTGATGACATCCCATGTGCAAGGCCGTGAATTGCTGGAAGATGGCCTTATCCACACTATCAAGGATCGGGGGCTGCAACGGTTGGTGAAGTTACAATTGTTTATGTGTTCTGTTGTCCTATCTCATAGTATCTTACTTCAGATCTACCGGTAAATTTATTCGCTTTAAGACTATTGTATATCCTGATTGAAATGCAAGAATACAAGTTAAAGCGTGGTTATACAGCTGACATGGATCGGATATACGAATGCCTGAATGAGTCCTTCTCAAGCGAGGTCAAAAAGGAAGGTGACAAGTTTGTTACATCTTATGGAATCCTCTCCAGCCTGACAGTATGGATAGAAGGTAAAAAACTGGCTGTTGATACGGTGTCCGATACTTCCGTAACGGACGATGAACTTATTCTGGACACTAATAAGCGTTTCAGGGATTTCCTTTACAAGGCTACAGGATACACTGCCAAGGAGCGCCTGAAACAGGCAAAGAAGAAAGTTTCCAAGTAAGTTATTTCTTTATTTGACCAGAATCCGGGATTTTGTTAAAAATGGATTTTATTGAAAAACTGAAGAGCTTTGATATCCCTACATGTCTCAGGGTGTGTGCAGGAACCGACGGCTCGGTGACCTTCCTGCTGGAGATAATGACCAAGCATACGACCGCGGTTGTGACGGAGTATCAGACTATAATCCCTGCTGATGAGATGATGGCAGAGATATTCGGCGTGGAGGTCGGCGCGGATATCAACGATCGCGTTGTCACGCTCATGGCCGGGGATACCCCTTACGTGTACGCCCGCTCCCTATCTTCTATAGATAAGATGCCCGATTCTGTACGCTGTGATATGATGAAAGCCGATATCCCCATTGGGAGAATACTTCGTGATAACAGCATAGAAACACGCAGGGACTTCGAGGACATTGAGCTAAGTGATCACAAACCTGTTTTCGGCGCAGATATGGTTCTCTCCCGCTCATATCGCATAGTACACCATAATAGCGTCCTGATGTGGATCAATGAGAGATTCCCGGTGGATTCCCGGTGGGAGCTGTAAATTTATATAAACCCCTGCCTCCTGACCGAAACATTATTAATTGATTCCGCATATTATGTGCCAGCGCCCCAATATTGATTCTGTGCCTCGGTGGCTTAGGGGTATAGCGCGTCCTTGGTAAGGACGAGGTCGCGGGTTCAAATCCCGCCCGAGGCTTCTAAATTTTTGTTCAAAGCCTTTTTTAGATATTGCTTTTACATAATTTGTTTTTTGAAACAAAGTAAATTAATAAAACCTAATCCTTTCGAGTTTTCCTTTTAGTTATTTCTTTACCACATTACCAATTAATTTATTTTTGATGCAGTAAGCAATTTTAAGAGTTGTGCACGTGCACATTATAGAGGTTAAACTTATTCTGAAACAATCTACTAACAAGTATCATTAAAAATTTATAAAATAAAATAATAATTTTGAATATCTAAACCTCTTTTGGAAAAAACTTATAAAGGATTTATTCCTAACTTGCTACAGATTTGATGAATAGTTATTATGCAAAATGTATCCCAAAAACATTTGATTTATGCAAAGAAGAGTTTCCTGAAATTGTTACAGTGTATAGAAGCGGAGATATTACAAGTGAACATAAATCAAAAATGGAAGCTTATGTTCCTGAAGGCAAAGCAGATGATATTCCAAGATCTTTTGTTCTTACGTTTTCTAAAAAATGCCGTATAAAGTATAGGGAAAATATATTTTATTATATCCCTTATAAACAAAGGCACATTGTTTTTAAGTATATAATTGAGACACCTGATCAACTTAGGTGGATTATTCATCCAATTTCAAAAAGTGCGGACATCAGAAGAAAATATGCAGAATTAGGTCGGCAGCTTTCTATTTTAGAAAGTGAAAACATTGATGTTGCAGGTGTTATCATACTTACAAGCGAAAAAATTCTGAAACGTTTGCATACAATTGAATGGCCGCAAAATACTTTTTTTTCATATTACAAGGAGGATTGAAAAATGGCAAATATAATTAATCGTGCAGAATATGGAAACCTTGGTTGTTTATGGGGCGTGTTCAAATCACGTTTTACAAGTTCAGGAGATGAAATTAAACCAATGGATTTGAAATGTTCTCCTGAATACGGCATAAATCCTATAGATGTTTGCCCTGGGAGGCAGGAACTTCCCGAACATATTGCCAAACACTTAGGAAGAACTCATTATTGTCCTTTTTTAAAAACAAGAACAGACGAAAGAATATGTCAATGGGTTCATGCAATTGGAGACAATGATTCGCAGAAATCAAAACCTGTAGGGCAAACTTGCATAGCTATGAACATTTTCGGATTATGTGATTTAATTACACAATCAAATGGAATTCTAAAGAAGATAAAATGGACTGCAGAAGCTGAAGATATTTTGAATTTGTCTTGGGGCAGTTCAGAGTTGAATGAATATCTAACTAAAAAAATCTTAAGCTATGGTCCGGTTGTCAATTTGATACATAATCTCCATAAATCTACTTCTATGTTAATTAGAAATACAGATCTCTATCAAGTATTAAGCATTTTGCCAACAAATGAGCCCGTCGAAACAATTTGTCAAAATGGAACAATAACAAGAGTACAAACATGGGATGGGAATACTTCTAATGATGCAGTAACTAGATCTACTACAGCACTGTTGATGCTTTGTGCAAGCGCAAATTTAGTAAAACCAGTTGGTTATCCAACAGATTATGATCTTACGCCTTTTAGATATTCTAATTGGTTAACTGAAAGAGCTTTAGATAACAAAAAACATTTCCCAAGGAAATGGTCCATTAATAAATCACAAATAGAGCAAATTGTTTCTAATGGACTTGACTTATCAAATGGAATTACATATGAACATTTTATTCCAAAAGCAACGGATAGAAACTTAGGCAACAGATGCCGTTGTTGTAAAGAAAATGTAATTAACAATGCCAGAATACAATTTGGGAATAAATCAAAAAACCGGAAACTTCTTTTAATTGAAGCTCTCCGAAAAGCAAATGAAACAAATACAATGATTTCACTCAGTAAACTAGCAGAAGTTTCTCTTCAAGATGAGCAATTTTATATTTCTAAAGATTCACAATATGAGACAATTCTAAACATTGAGAGATTTAATGTTGCTTTGTATGGGTACATTAACACTCTTGAAAATGATTATCTTACTCCAACTATAAATGTTTTGTCGAATAATGCCATTTGTGCCCCATCATTTGTAAAATTAAGGATAGAAGAATTATTAAACAATGATGAAATATTTGTGGAGAGGCTATATTGAAAACTTTTTGCGAAAATAGTATTAGGATGCCATCTGGGGCCACATTAGACCATTTTTTGAAGGCAGTTAGTAATGAAACTACATTAAATAGAGAATTTATTGAAATATGTACTCCCAATAGTCATGCATTAAAAGGAGCTAATATTGGTGATATTGACAATAAATTATGTTTTGGATGTTTAAATTGTATAGATGTTGAAGAAATAAATTACCTGACCGTACAAGGATCCCCTTCTCAATTTAAAACCAATATAAGTCTACAGAATACTTGCAATAAGCTGTTTCAAGGAAAGTATACGCGGTTTGGACCTGCAGCTGATAAATTAGCAAACCATTCTATGCAGAAAGAAACGGAAATTTCTAATCCATTAGGTACATTAATTATATGGAACTTATCTCGTGACCCTACAAGGACATTTTTTTGCTCATCACCAAGCGGGGAACTCTCCATAAATACATCTAATCACTTGGATTCTCGCGAGGGTCATCTCGATATTACGATTTGTTCCCCACAAGATAAAATAGTATGTGTTTTAGAAGGTAAAGCTTCTGTTGCTGCAATGTTGAGAGATATTTCTCGTGACCAATGGGACAGGTATAAATCTCAGCTGGAAAAGGAATCTAAAGAAAACAACTATACTTTGATCTTTTCATACTTAGTTGGAGGAAATGAAATAGGCCTATATCCAGAAAATAGTGATGCTCCACACAGTACGAGAAGACTTGAGTTATATAAGTATATAGAAGAAAAAAATTTAAGATTTATTTCCATTGAAGCATTAAGATCTTTAAGGGCTTACCAATTATCTATTTCTAAAGAATGGAATTGGGAAACTTGGTTCCCAAAGTTATTCGCAGACAATAGATTTATAGGTTTACTTGCAGGTGGGATTGTAACCAAGGAAAATGATGTTTATTCCTTGCGAAAAGCTCCTTGGTGTAAATAATTTTAAATCAAAAAGATTCAATATTTGTTTGAGCAAGCCTTTCTTTAGCAATTTGGATATATTCAGGATTTACTTCATACCCAACAGCATTCCTACCTAATTTTTTTGCTGCCACTGCCGTAGTACCACTACCTATAAAAGGATCTAATACTGTATCCCCAACAAAACTATATAGTTTAATAAGCCTTCGAGGTAATTCTTCTGGAAATGGAGCAGGGTGACCAATGAATTTTGCTTTTTCAGGTTGCATTTCCCAAATTGAATTTATAGCCCAATTTTGCCATTCTTCTGTTGTTATCTTTGATTTCTTTTTTAAGTCCTTATCAAACTTTCTTTTTCCTTTTTTTGCAAATACAACAATCCATTCATAAGGCATTGTAGAAAATATATTTGGAGGATAGGGGTAGGAACCAAATGAACTAAATCTTGCAATTTTACGTTTATCCCATATATAAAGAGAATGTAAATACATTTCCTCTGTCGAATTCATATAGTTTTCAATATCATTTATAACCGTTCTTGTTACTCGGCGATTAAAGTGTGTTTCTTTGCCAGAAAGAAATATTGGCATAATATTAATACAAATTTTACCATCTGGACATAAGGTTCTAATACACTCCTTCCATACTTTGTTAAGACTACTTATGTATTCATCATAGTTTTCTGGATTACCAAGTTGGTTTTCATGATTATCATTTTCATTATAATTTTTCAAATCATAATAAGGAGGACTAGTTATTATTAAATGAATAGATTCGTCTTCTATTTCTGACATTTTTCTTGAATCTGTACAAAATAGTTTAGTCTCTGTTTTAGTAGCTACCATTCTGACTTATCCCATACAACAATTTGTTCTTTTCTTGTAGTATTGTTAATTTTGTCCCATATTTTGCTTGCTGTACCAGTATACTCTCTTTCTAATATATATGATGGCTTTTCATCAATAATTTCTTCGAAAAAATCCCCGCCATTGATAATCTTTTTTCCTCTTTTCTTGTTACCTACGACAAAAACAATAATAGCATCTGGAGCAGTTACTTTTTTAATTTCATCGAAACAAGATTTCATGTCTTTCTCGTAACTTTTATAATTTTGGATCAAATTCTTTTTTATGGTTAGATAATCATTTTCAAATATATTGTGAATTATCCTAGTATAGTTAGAGGTATAATCTAATGCATCAAAATAGGGTGGACTGGTATATACATAATTAACAGAACCCTTTTCAACATATTCACTAATTTTTCTTGTATCTCCTTGTATGACTAAAGAGCCATTTGAACTAATTGGAAAATTATGTTTTTTAAGTTTCATCTTGAATTTAGAATGAAAATCAATATTTTTTTTTTCATCTGATATTGAACCGATTTGAGTGGAACTCCATTTATAGTTATTACAGCCTCTAGCAGCTAAACAGATAGCACCTAAAAAGCAACCTTTTTCATAATCAGAAAAAACATCATAGTGTTCCTTAAGATGCATTATTTGATTGGCTGTGTTATCATGGAAGTATTTAGAAGCATTTTCTGGCATTTGAATAAAGGAAGATAAATCAATTTTTTCGACAATGTTATTGATTTTTTCCAGAGATGAATCAATATCAACATGAGCTAATTTTGCTTTTGAGATTTGAGTGGCAATTGGATTATTATCTACACCTATCACATTCATTCCATGCCTTTTGGCTTCGTATATGATAGTTCCTGAACCACAAAAAGGGTCCAATAATATACCCGTCTTAGGAAATTGTGAAATTAATTGTTTAGCATCAACTGCAGATATTTTTCCCCTATAAGGATAAATACCATGTATTGATTTAGGGTTAACGACATTATCCAATTTTTTGAAACTGAGTTTTTTGTAAGCCATCGTGTTCGAATAATAACAAGTTTATTGTTATTTATTTTTATTGTATATACATTAGAAGCTAATTACTTCTGATTTTTGAAACCATACGTTAAGAATACATTTCATGTAAGTATGAAAATAATAAAATATTAGAGGAGTACAATTATGGGAGACACGTCAGAAGTATCTTAAAAACTAGTATCATCTTTTATAACAGGCTATTTTAGGGTATGATGCAAGCTCTTTCTTTACAAAATCAATGAGTTCCTCATCCATTTTTGCAGTTTCCATACGCTGTAGACATTCTTTTAATTCACTTGCTGGAGGAATTACATTAATGCTTGAGATAGTATTAGGAAAATCATTTCTTGCTTTTTTAGCCTCTACAAGATAATCCTCATACCTCTCAAATTGAGAAGAAAGAAAGATATTTCTTCCTCTACATTTTCCTTTTTCAAGTCGAGATAATCTTTTCTTAAGTGCTGCAATTGTCATTCAATGTTACCTCCAGGTTTTCTAAACGTTTTTTTATATCATCTAACTCAGTATCCTTTAGAATGGAATTGTGAGCTTGTATGGCGCTTACAAGTACACGAAGGTATTGGAGTTTGATTGAATCTCCTTCAGTAGGCCTGAAACGCTTAGATTTTATCCTAGACAATATTTCTTTAATCATCTTACTAGAAACATCAAGCAAATGTTGTCGGGATAAGATTTCTGACGGATTTTTATTGATATTGCTTGTGATATTGGCATTTGACATATTTAAGTCTCCGGCGTTTATCAGTCATGAAGAGTTTACCTCATCAACATGATCTATTGAAAAAGCTGTAGAAGCTATTTTTGCGTATTTACTTACAAAAAATAGAACTCGTTGTAAATCGTTACCTTTGTGTTTTTGGCAACATTTCTCAGCAACTACCACATAATTCTGACTATTGATATGTTTATTAGATTTACACTCCCAATTTTTACAGAATCTATATATTTGCTCTTGAGTAAGCTTCGTTTCTATAGACTCGCAATTGACTTTTTTTGTGGGGGCTGCAAATGAAGAGTTTTTACATCCACAAGTGTTTTTAAACAGATTATCTTCACTTTCAACGTCATTATCACATCTATGGATGTATCTATAAAGAGTTACGGGTTTTTTGGAGTTTTTATCATCAATAATAATCTCAAGCTGTTCTCTTTCTGAAAGAGTTCTTAGTGCTTCATCAAGATCACGTGATGAGAGTTTTGTAGCTCTTAACAGTTTTGACCTTGTTATTTCCTTCTTCTTTTTTAATACATTGAGAGTAACAGAAATATAATTCTGTAAATTATTAAGTTCAATAAGTTCTTTAACCTCTCTAAAATACTTCATATACATGTTGTCAATAAGAAATATTGCACATTGGATACTTTCTATACTAATACTAAGTGAATTTAATATACTTATATCATTTATTTCACTTAATGAATCAAGTGTATTTGCATATTGTTTACCCAGTTCGAACAGAATTGCCAGTTTCAAAGCAACAATATTATATCTTCCAAAAGCTGCAGCTTCTACTTCATCCTGTGCTTTCTGGATTTGTTGTGTTTTGAACTCTGACCAGTCGTTCCAATATTCAAGTGCATCACTCTCTATACCAACATCTAAACAACCAACATTTAATGCCTTATCCATATAACGTAAAAAATCACATAGTTTATTGCGAAGATGGACTTGTTCTTCCGACATCAAATTCATTCTGCGGCTCTCACGAGAGTAAGTAGGATTTACAAATAAATGACGAGGTAACCAACCACTTGAAAAGTCAACTCGCGAATTTACCACTTCACTTAAAGCTGCTATAGTTGTGTTAACATTGATTGGAAGATAAACATCTTCAAGATAAAAATGTTCACGCCTTAGAGCTCTGTCATACTTGATAGGACAATCATAGCATAAACATAAAAATTCTTTCAAGCTTTGATTATATGATTTTGTCATCCCAGCAACAAATGAACTATATTCATCCCTCCAGAATCCTTTACTAGAGTTTTCTTTTCCTTTCTCATTAATTTTTTCAACTTTTTTAGATCCATTTTTGGTTTGCTTTTCGTAAACTGTTTTTGTTGCCATTTGGGAAACAAGAGCTTCAGGTGTGAAATCACCAGGTAACAGGATGCCAAAATCGTTACTTTCTAGCAAATCAAGTGCAAGTGCAAACACCGTACTTTTCCTGCTTACAGTTGACAATCCAATATTTATGCTCCATATATTTGGATAAACTGGACCTACTGCAAGATTTAGCCTAAGACGTCTCTTTACTATAGTTGAAAGAATCATCACAGCATTTTGAAATGCATACTCTGGATAAGCGTCTGTAGCTAAATCAACATAATCTATAAAATCAATAATAAAATTATGCTCTCCAATACATTCTTTCAAAAGTTCAATGTCAATAGGTAATATGTTATCCTCTACAGAATTTTCTACTGATTCTGGTTCATTAGAGATGTTAGGCATTCTACAATCATAATCTTTTTCAATACTGAACTGCGATAATATAGGATGTTTCTTTATTGTGTCAGTTGTTGCAGTAGCTTCAGGGTTTATTTTATCGATTTGATATGATGATTTCTGAGAATCATACTCTTCCAAGTGTATTAACATGCAAAGAATCATGAGTTCTTTCTCAGTAGCACCATTACGTTTGAGTTCAGCAAATAGATGCAGTTCCAACTCACGACCGGTTGATCCATGGAAGACAGACATATCTCTATAATGTGGGTTGCTTTTTGTATTGTCAACAAAATGTGCTTGGAAAAAACGTTGAAAAGCTGGCCTGCAAAAATGCAACTTGGAAATAAGTGATTCCCAATCCTTGCAAATTTCCTCTATACGATTAACCATACTACTTGGAATTTCTGGTTTGTCAGCAGGATCTTTATTAAATTGATATCTTTGTCCAGATTTATGTATTGATGGAGATAATACTACATTGCATCCATCATTCAATAATTCAAAACCAAGTGCATGGTATTTCTTTGATTCGAGTTTAGGAGTATATTTAAAGAATAAATGATCCCTAGAGTTTATTCTTTTCTGGATAACAAATAGACTAGTTTCAATGCCTTCTGTAATATATTCCCAAATTCCTTTTACAATGAAATCGCGGTCTATAACTGTTGTATTAGAATCTTTACCACAAACGTTTCCAATATTACATTTATTATTCATGAAGTGCTTTTCATATTGTCGGTCTGTCAAGATGCCTATATGGTTCCAGTTCTCTACAAGAGGTCTTTTTCCAGGGCTTGCTCTTTTATCGTCGGGTTTGGATAATGGATGTGGTCGCATCCCTATTTCATGGTAATATTTGCTTGCATCATAAAGAGACATATCATTAAGAGGTACGGTCATTAAATTAACCCCCTCTGTCGCTTTACTTCTTCCAGAGTCGTTTCTCCTCTTTCAATAGACGACTTAATCTCCAAAAAGCGTGTTTTTGCCCTTTGTTCAATTAAAGCCATGGTCTGTAAAGCCTTCGGCATATGAGTGAACAAATCTTTATCGTGGGATACACCCTCTTTTTTTGTGTTATACTTCATTGCTCACACTTCCCCACTTAGGTATGAATCTCCAATTTTATTTTTCAGATGAAGAGCTTTTAGGCGTTTTTTACCTTCTTCAGTGATTTTTGACCTTTTCTGTTCAGACATCTCATCCCAACTTTTTCTACCTGCGTACTCGCTAGTAGTTAGGCCGCCACGTGGAAGAATATCCGAAAATTGTTTCCCGATCCTTGAACGATAAGGTTTTGCGAGAGTACATTTTTTTTCGTAGTCACGCTTATCGACATAGCCATAAGGATAGCAAGGATCAAGGGGACAATTGTTCACTGAACAACTCTTGTATCTTGGACACTTTAAAAAAGGTAACTTTTTGTCAGAAGATACTTTTATATCTTTTTCACTCATACGTGTCATTGCTCATCACCTTCTTTTTAGTTGGCTGTGAGTGCATATTGTAGCCGGGATTATCTTGGCGGAGATCACCGGCTACAATCCTTAACGTATTCTCGTTATCCATTTCTATGCTGACATTTTTTATATTGACGCCCATGGTTTGAATCCAAGGCATTGGAAGTGAAACCATATAGCTTCCACCCTGTTTGTGGATTTTTCTTTGCCCAAAGTATAACATATAATTCCTCTTTTCTTGTTGCGTTATGATTTTTCCATAAGTACAAATTAGAATTAGTATGAATACTTAATATATTTTTTTAGTTGGTGATTTTCTAGTAGACGCCGATAATTAAAGACTTAAAAGTGTTTGTTGACAATTAATCGGATTACAAGCGATTTATTAAAATATAAGTTAGACAGAAATGTTAACATGAAGCAAAAGATATCTGTGTCTGCAAAAATATTACTAGCCTTATTAAACTCTAGTGCGACTACAAGAACTTTAACTGAAAAACTAGGCTACAAAAAAGAGAAAGAAATACTGTACAAGAATATAAGTAAGAACTTAAAAAGACTGGAAGCAAAAGAATATATTCGTGGGGAAGAAATCAAACTTAGTTCTCCTGGACGGCGGCCTACAAAATACAGTATTATATACAACATACCAATTTTAGAAAAAATGCTAGATGAATATCCTTCTTTACTTCCTGTAATGCAAATAAACGACAATGCTTTACATCTCTTGATAGAAAAGCATCGTTCTTTACTTACAAGTACAAAAGAAAACCACGCATACCCTGAATATTATTTAGAAGAAGAATTCAAGACTCAGCTAAAGAAATCATCAACTTTCTTTAATCTTTGTTTAAGAACAAAAACTGAAGATTTAATAGAAAGAGTTACTTATTTATTAAGTATATCTCCTGATGTAAAGCAAGAAAAACAAAGGGTAACCGAAAAGGGAGTGATAGCGTTTGGCTCTAGTTTACCTGTGAATGATTTTATTTTTGATATCCTCTACAAGTCTTGTCTAACTATGGATTTCTTGAATGGGACTGTTAAAATCCAAAACCTTCGTCAAGTTACAAGCTTTGGAGAGAAGATAATTTACAACCAACTTATAAAGGTAGAGAAGTAGTATTACCATTAAGACTATGGATAAAAAAAGCTAAATTTTTTTTATATACTCATTTTATACTAAAGATTATCTCATTTTGCTTAACATTTCGTTTACTCTAGCTTCAACAAGTTCATTTATCTTTGACTCCAGCAAAGCGTTCAAATTTTCATCTAGCGGTTTGGCTTGCTCTTCCAATTCTACTGCAGTCTTTAGATTTAGGACAGCGCCACACCTGAAACAGAACATGTTGTTTGGGGTGTTAATTATCTTACACCTTGGACATGTTGTAGTCTTTTGTTTTTCCTCTTCCTCTTGGATTTCAATTCCATTTGCCTTCAATACGGCTTGATCAACATCTCTTCCTGATAGATGTACATAGACGCTTGGCATATCTGAACCCTGCACCCAGCCAAAATATTCATTCATTTGTGCCTCGGTTAGATGGTTCGCCATGAAAGTTGCCCTCGAGTGCCTGAATAGGTGAGGGGTTATTTTCTTGTTAATTCCAGCCCTTTTAGTTGTTCTTTTTATTTGCATTGTTATGGCTTCATATCGAAGGGTTTCTATTGAGTTCTGACGCTGGCTGAAATTGAACCACAAAGGTGCATTCGGATCATTAGCAGATGGATGCTCTTCCAGCCAATTCATAAGGTATCCCACACTCCAGACTGCACGTACTCTTCGTGGGCCAGTTTTCCCATCTACTACAACTATTGCACCGTGTTCATCGAATTTTATGTGCTTTATCTTGAGTGAGCCAATTTCGCCAATCCTTGCGCCAATATCCCACAGTAAAGCAATGATAGCCTTATCTCTGGAATTTGTTGCCTCGTTGATCAGTTTCAGGATATCATCTTCAGTTAGCAGGTCATCAGGCAACTTCTTACATTTACGTCTCATAGTAGTTTTAATGAACTTGGTAGCCGGATGTTCTTCACCCCCATACATCCACTTAAAGAATTTTTTTAATGCGACTTTATAGTCATGCTTTGTCCATTCGCTTTTACCGGAACGTTCAATTTCGGAAACCAATTTTTTTAGTTCCTTTTCAGTAACTTCAGTAAAATCACAATCTATAGATTGCGCTATCTGTTTCAGAGAGGAAAGATACTTTAAAGCCCGGTGATCGGTTAACCCTTCTGTATAGCAACAGTCTACAAAATCCCTTATCATCCTTTTGTTAGCATCAGAAGTTTGGATCTCATCAATGCTAGCAATCCTCTTTTGAACATTCAGTTTGTAGATTGCCATGATATCATCTCATTAGATAATATGCTTTCATTTCATATAAAGGCTTTGAACATATTGTTAAAACCCCGCCCGAGGCTTCTAATTTCTAAATCTTAAGCCGACAGGCAAATAATACTTTCACTTTGCAAGAATAGGACTTTTTATAAATAATAACAAATTGTGAAAGTGTGGGATTTACAGCCACGAAAAGAAACTTGAGAAAAAGCGCTCTGATATCTCTATGGCCTTGATGGAGCTTGTGGAAAAGAATCCGGAGGTTGCTGAGATATTGGGGAAGGTGATGGAGTGATCCGGCCTGGTAGGACGGGCGCCAGGTTTCACCAGGCGGTATTAATTGCAAGTATCACATGAAATTTTAACGCCGTTAAAACATTGCTTACAAACAAAACTTAGTAGCAACCCGTATATTAAAATGCGTTCTGGTTATATGCAAATAAAACATATTATGTATTGTGAGCAGGGGTCGCTCACAAGCTATTGGGAGTGGAGTTAAAGAGAGATATTGGGGAATATCTCGGATTCGTAAGGAAAGAGACGCCTTAAAGCGTGGTGGTTTATCAGGCGTCTCATCCTGCCTTCTCAGCCATGCGGGTTGAGTGAGTGGGGGTTGAAGGGATGTGGGGACATCCCGGATTCGTAAGGAAAGAGGCACCATAAGCGTGGTGGTTTATTGGGTGCCTCATCCTACCTTCTGATTATGGCGAAAATGTTCATTCTAGTATAAAAGCCGTTCCCACTAATGATTATACTTACCTGTCGAGGGTATTTTCACGCATTTAAGCATCCATATTTACCTATATGGCTTTTAAAATAGATTTTGAGACTCTGATCATTACAATACAATGGATATTTGTTTTGCCATACCAACCCGGATTCCACATATTTTCTAGATTTAAAACAAGTGCATCAACAGGGATTAGGACCGGGTTTAGGGCTGGAAGGCCCATTCATAACCACTAGACTATCGGCGCAATAGTAAGATACTAATTTTGTACCCTTTTTACATTATTTTCAGCCCTAAAAATATAAATAATCAATAAACAAAGCTTCTAAAATATTGTTTGAATAAAACAATTTTCAACTTGAATGTAACGGGAAAAATGACACCGAACCGTAAAGCAGCGTAAATGCCTGCCAGACGGGATTTTTGATAAAAAAAGGGATCTGTAACAGAATCCCGATGTTTTTGCGATCTGCCGGAATGCGATAAGATCAAAAACAGACTTCCCGGTCACTTTAAAAGCTTAATCAAAATGCTTCCTTGTACCGGGTTCACGTTGGTTGTCGTCGATGACTGGTTGCTTGTTATGGGCACAGTCGTGGGCTGTTTATACTGATGTGTTGAGAACATTTGACATCTTTGATATCAGTCCGTTGATCTTTTGCTGATCGGAAGTCTTTATCTTTTTTTCCGGGTTTAATAAATGACTGTACTTATCAATAATTTCCAGACCTTCTTCACACCGGGCGCATGTTGTTTTCTTCATCCGAGTCCTCTTAATTCATTTTTATGAACTCGAAAATGCAATTATGATTTATATTGCTTTACTATGCAAGGTGAAAGTATTATTTTTAAGTTATTAATGTATCCAGGAATAGAATCGCATTTCCCCAAGCTCATTTTGCTGTATGAAAGTAAAGATGTTAAAAGTTTTGCTAGTAATTTTAAATATTTTCAAATTTTTCTGTTGTTAAAGTAATACAAAACTTGCTTTCTGCTTTTGCTCCTGTTTTTGAAAGGGCTGCAAGAGAGATTAAACACATTAACCAAGAACAGCTTTTCAATATGAACTGTGTAATATGTGATGACATAAACAAACGATACTTTTCGTGCTCATCCCAGTCCTGATCTGCAAAATACGAATATCAATAATGTTCCCAATACACATGCGCACTTTTAACTACTCCGACACTTTTAAAAAATCCTCTTAAACGCTGGTTATCCTTTCTGTGCTCATAGAACTCATAATCGGGAGTATCGGTATAATACACGGAGACGATCCCATACTCTTTATCCTCTTCTATGTAGGCGACCTTATCATAGCTGTCCAGTTCTCCGAGTTGGACCTGTGGACCTGTACAATCAATGAAGGTCAGACCTTTATCGGTTGTCTGAAATGCATTTATGGCATGCCCTTTTCGAAGATCGTGAAAATCAACGGAAACATATGCGGCGCGAAATCCTGCTTTTTCGGCATTATTATGCAGTCTTTCTGCAAAATCCACACAGTCAAAGATATTACTCCGATACAGGATCCTGTCAGTGTCATCTTCTTTCAGGAAGATCATAAGCTCATCCCATGTGGGGTCACGCGCCGATTCGTTATCTGTAAGTTTGACGGGTTCTCCGGACGCCTTATATGAGAGTATTTTGGGCTTTATGCTGATCGAGTAGTTATCATCGTACTCAAAGGCGAATACGAAATTACTATATAAAAATGTGATAACTAATATCAGAAAAACGCCGATTATTCTGCGATATGGAAAATTACGTTTTTTAAACCTCTGCATTTGTTTTTCCTATTGCATTCCAATGTATGTCCGCATATATATATCTTGCAATAGCTATTATTTTCAAAAGCTGCACGATAGATCATTTTCAGGCAGTATGAATCGTGTGATGTGCATATAAGGGATGAACACATGTCCGGGCTGCATTCATATATATTGACCTTCAATTAAACTTATGTATTTGTTATTGTATCTATGGAAGTAACGATGCCCGAATTTGTCACATTTTGCCGCAACGTGTTTGTACCCGTGACCAATGTTTGCAGGAACAACTGCGGATATTGTACTTTCAGACGTAGTCCTGATGACCCGGAAGCAAAGTTGATGACCCCGGAAGAAATTCTGCCAATACTTGAAGATGGCAAGAGTGCAGGGTGCACTGAGGTCCTGTACACTCTCGGGGAGTACGGTGAAGAACTGCCGCAATACAAACAATGGCTTTCAGATATGGGCTATACTTCCACGGTTGAATATCTGGAGGAACTTTGCAGGAGTGCGATAGATGTTGGACTTCTTCCGCATACAAATGCAGGTGTGCTGAACTACACCGAACTTGAGACCTTAAAGCCGTTGAATGCAAGTATGGGACTGATGCTTGAGACCACTGCTGATCTGGATGCACATGTTTCCAGCCCGGGCAAGGAACCTTCCGGCAGGATAAAGACGATCAGATATGCAGGCGAATTAAAAATACCCTTTACAACAGGATTGCTTGTCGGTATCGGAGAAACACTGGATGACCGGATAAATTCACTGCAATTGATAGCTGAACTGCACGAAGGATACGGACACATACAGGAAGTCATAATCCAGAACTTCGCACCCAAACCCGGTACGCCCATGGCCGACTGTCCTCCGCCGACAGATGAGGAAATGATGCAGACCGTGTTGATAGCCAGGGAAATACTTCCCGCAGACATAACAATACAGGTTGCGCCAAATCTATTGGACCCATACATTCTCATACAGTGTGGTGTCACTGATCTTGGTGGCATATCTCCTGTGACCGTAGACTGGATCAATCCCGAAGCTCAGTGGCCGAGTATTGAAAAGCTCAAACAGATGGTACGGGACATACCGCTCAAAGAGAGATTGCCGATATACCCCGAATATGTGAAAAATGGCTGGTATAGCGACCGGATAAAAGACCTTGTCATATCATTTTCCGATGAAGATGGTTACAGAAAGGTTTGAATTGATATAGTTTGTAATGGTAAACAGTTTTTACCCTACATATTATCCACTGGAGAAAGAAATGAAGTTTACTATCAGTGATGACATTATAGAAAATGCACTTGCGGGAGAGACTACAAAAGAGGATGCTCTTTCCCTGTTGCAGGTTCACCCATTTGAGCTTTTTCAGCTCGCCGACAGGTTGCGATCAGAGTCTGTGGGTGATTTTGTGACGTATATCATCAACCGTAATATCAATTTCACAAACAAGTGTATAGGTAATTGCGGTTTCTGTGCTTTCAAGCATAACTCCGACGGCTACATTCTCAGCACCGAGCAGATACTCAGGAAGGTGAGCGAAGCTAACAGGCTCGGTGCAACTGAAGTATGTATCCAGGGTGGCCTGCTTCCTGACATTGGCCTGGATTTCTATGTGAACATCATCGAATCCATAAAAGAGGAGTTTCCCCATATAAGCACCCATGCTTTCTCACCCATGGAAGTGTACCATGCAGCAAGACAGAGTGAAACTTCGGTGGATGATGCACTGATACAACTTAAAAAAGCAGGTCTTGGATCCATGCCCGGAACTGCTGCGGAAATACTTTCTGACAGGGTGAGGGAAGTGATATGCCCCAGCAAACTCAAAACAAATGAGTGGGTAGATGTTGTCACAAAAGCCCACAGGACAGGAATACCCACTACAGCGACCATGATGTACGGACATATCGAAACCGTAGAGGAAAGGATTGATCATATCATGCTTATCAGGAGTATACAAAAGATCACAGGTGGTTTCACGGAGTTCGTACCTTTACCTTTTATGCCCTATAACAATCGCGTTGGAGAAGAAATGCTAAAGTCCGGGAAATATATCACACCGGGCATGGAGGACCTGAGGATATATGCCCTGGCCAGGATAATCCTCAACACTCACGTTAATAATATCCAGTCAAGCTGGGTGAAACTCGGTAAGAAGCTCTCTCAGGTGGCTCTGTACTGTGGTGCCAATGACCTAGGCGGAACACTTATGGAAGAAAAGATATCCAGGTCTGCAGGTGCAACCAACGGGGAGTTCATGTCTGCTCAGGAGCTTGAATGGTTCATACGCTCCTCAGGAAGGCAGCCAAAACAGAGGAACACAGTCTACAGTAAATTTTTCGATGCCGCAGAGCCAGGAAAAGCAAACATAAAAATTGCGTAAGGAGTACATATATTGCTTTCGGATGAGATTATTGAAAATGCACGATGCGGGAATATCGGATCCGAAGATGCCCTTCGGTTGCTGGATGCCCATCCTTTCGAGCTGTTCGATCTTGCGAATGATATACGTCTGGATGCTGTAGGCGATACAGTCAGTTATGTCATCAACAGAAACATCTACCTTACAAACCAGTGCATCGGGAACTGCGGATTCTGTGCCTTCAAACAAAAAGAAGGGTATGTACTCACAAAAGACCAAGTGCTTGAAGAAGTGAGACTGGCTGATGATGCAGGTGCAGTAGAAGTCTGTGTCCAGGGGGGCTACACTCCAAAACTCACTATCGACCATTACACGGATATCTTTGAGGCAATAAAAGTGGAATATCCTGAAATGAATATCCATGGTCTTTCACCCATGGAAGTATTCTATTGTGCAGGCCAAGCGGGGATGTCAGTTGAAGAAGCTCTTATAAGGTTGAAAGAAAGCGGGCTTGGCACTCTTACAGGTACCTCTGCAGAGATACTGGTGGACAGAGTGCGTGAGATCATCTGTCCCGATAAGCTCAGTACCCAGGAATGGACGGATACAATCATCACTGCACACGATATCGGCCTGCGTACCAATTCAACTATAATGTATGGGCATGTGGAAACTGTCAGTGAGAGACTTAAGCACATCTTCAGGGTACAGGAGATACAGGAGCAGACCGGAGGATTTACCGAGTTCATCCCTATGCCCTTTATGCCATACAACAACCGCATCGGTGAGAACATGATGCTTGAAGGCCGCTATATGACAGGCGGTATCGAAGACCTGCAGCTTTTTGCCCTTTCCAGGATCATACTGCATAAGCATATTGATAATATACAGGCACCCTGGGTAAAGCTGGGAATAAAACTTGCACAAACGGCTCTTTATTGTGGTGCGAACGACCTGGGAGGAACGCTCATGGAAGATCACATAACCACTGCTTCCGGAGGCAGCAACGGTGAATACACATCTGCAGGTGAGCTGGAGTGGATGATCAGGGAGAGTGGAAGGACGCCCATGAAAAGGAATGCACTTTATGAGGAATGCATATGAGAGCAATGATCCCCTATAAAAAACAACATGCAAAGTCAAGGCTTTCTCCTGCTCTGTCACTCGAAGAGAGGGAACATTTCGTTGAACTTATGCTAAGGGACGTTGTCGGAAGCCTTCAGGTTGCGGGAGTGAGTGATATCGATGTGCTCACAACTCCGAAGAATGGTGTTCCGAGTGACCTTGATGTTAACATACTGTTCAGTGAACATGAACTTAATAATGCCATTAACGGATATCTGGACACAGTCAGTGAGCCGGTCCTGATCATCATGGCGGATATGCCCCTTGTGACTCCCGGACACATAAAGGAAATGAAATCTATCGAAAAGGACCTGATCATCGTTCCCGGGAAAGGCGGAGGTACGAATGTCCTTTTTATCAGGAATCCTGACAGTTTCTATGTAAAATATTATGACTCCAGTTTCCTGAATCATTGCAGGATAGCGGAAGAGATGGGACAATCAGTTCATGTTTACGACTCTTTCCTGCTTAGTACTGATATTGACGAACCTCACGACCTTGTGGAGATCATGCTTCATGGTCATGGTTTGTCAAAGTCTTATATTGACAGTAAGTTCGGTATGAAGGATAACGGTAAGTCACGGGTCAAATTAAGTTTGTGCCAGTAATGCAAATATATTTATCGCTTACGGCATACAGGATAACCTTGTGTGATCCACCGTTTTGAACGGGAAGGATATATCTTCTTAAAAAGCTTTTAGAAAAAGTTATGTTTAATACAGGTGATAATTGATGGCCATTAAAGTGAACAAGTTCAAATGCGGATACTGCGGTGCATGTGTGGGTGTGTGCCCTGCCGGTGCGCTTGAATTGGTCGAAACTTGGATCGAAGTGGATGATAGTTGTACGAGTTGCGGGATCTGCGCTAAAGTCTGTCCCTTAGGGGCTATAGAGGTGAGTAAATGAAAGACTATTACGATATAGTGGTGGTCGGTGCAGGCCCTGCTGGCTCTGTTGCTGCAAAATCAGCAGCAAAGAAAGGCCTTAGTGTTCTTTTGATCGAGAAGCGACAGGAGATCGGAGACCCTGTAAGGTGTGCCGAAGGAGTAAGCAAGGTCTGGCTGAGGAAGCATATAAATCCGGACAGCCGCTGGATATGTGCCGATGTAAAAGGTTCACGCATATTCTCTCCGGACGGAAGTATGATCGAGATGGCAGAGGAAGTTGCGGGCGGAGAGGTAGGTTATGTCCTGGAACGTAAACTGTTTGACAGGGCACTTGCATACGAAAGTGCAGAAGCAGGTGCTGAGATCTTTGTGAAAACAAGGGCCACAGGACTTATCATAGAAGATGACTTCGTCAGGGGCGTTAAGGTCATGCATCAGGGAGAGGAGCATGACATACGATGTAAGATCGTGATAGGTGCCGACGGGATCGAATCAAAAATCGGCAGGTGGGCAGGCATTGATACTTCTCTCAAACCTGCGGATATTGAGACCTGTGCCCAGTTCCTGATGAGCGGTACGGGCATAGATCAGGACTATTGTTACTTCTACCTTGGTAATGAAGTTGCACCTGCAGGTTACATCTGGATCTTCCCAAAGGGAAAGGATCTGGCAAATGTGGGAATAGGTATTCTCGGAAGCAAGTCAGGGGAAAAGACTGTGATTCAGTATCTGGAAGACTTCGTAGCGGATAAGTTCCCGGATGCCCGTATTCTTGAGATCGATGTCGGAGGGGTTCCTGTAAGTGGCAGTATCGAACGGACAACTGCAAACGGACTGATTCTTGTAGGTGACGCTGCAAGGCAATCCGACCCGATCACCGGCGGAGGTATTATCAACGCCATGGAGGCGGGTAAGCTCGCAGGCGAAGTTGCCTACAACGCAATTTCCGTGGGTGATGTTTCTGTGGCAAAATTAAACGAATACGAAAAAAAGTGGCGTTCAACAATTGGAATTGAGATCGACAACAGCCTCATAGTCAAAAATGTCTTTATCAAATTCACAGATAAGGAGCTAAACGGCCTGGCCCATTCACTAAAAGGTTTCAATTTCTCGACCATGAGCCTGATCGACCTTCTATACGCCCTGTTCAAAGCCAACAGGAAACTTCTATGGGACCTGAGAGTACTGTTCAAGAACGTTGTCAAATATGAACTTGACTTTGAGCGCTGAAAGGCAGGACCTTCCTGCCTTCATATTTTTAATTAAGTCTTTTTAACAAACCGGTTCCTGTCACTTTCTCCAGAACTCCGGTGTGAGCATTACGATCACTGTGAAAACCTCTAGCCTTCCTATCCACATATTTGCTATCAGCAATATTTTTCCAAGAGCCGGGACCATAGCAAAATTGGACATCGGACCTACGAGATTAAATCCCGGACCTATGTTACCCAATGTGGCAATTGATGCAGTGATCGAACTTATCAGTTCCATTCCCATCAGAGAGAGTAATGCTGTAGAGACAGCAAAGATCATAATATAGATGACCACAAAGGATACTATTGCCTGCATCACGTCTTCAGGTACTGCTTTGTTATTGAGCTTGATAGTTTTGACAGCTTTTGGATGAATGGATCGGAAAAGAGCGTTTTGTGCATACTTAAAAAGCAAAAGAAGCCTGACAACTTTAATTCCCCCTGCTGTGGAACCGGCACATCCGCCAATGAACATTACCGCAAGCAGAACGATCCTTGATGAATCGGCCCATAAATCGAAATCAGTAGATGCGTAACCTGTAGTTGTAGTTATGGAAACAACCTGGAAAATAGCATACCTGAAAGCAGTTCCAATAGACTGCCCCATATCCTTCCAGAGGGAGAATGTCAAAACAATGGTCGCTATTAGTATTATAGCTGCATAGAACCGGAATTCATTGTCCTTTATAAGGCTCTGATGATCTGTGTATAATGTTCTGTAGTGAAGAGCAAAGTTTGCCCCTGCAATGAACATGAAAACAACTATTATCCCTTCTATCAGGGGGTTGTCAAATCCGGCCACACCTGCCCCGTAGGGTGAGAAACCCCCGGTTGACATTGTCGTGAAGGTATGTGTGACGGCATCATAATAGGACATACCTGCAAGTTTCAATAACACCATCTCTAAAACAGAGATGGCTATATAGACTGTCCAGAGTATCTTTGCGGTTCCTCTGATACGGGGCTTTATCTTGTCTTCTGTAGGCCCGGGGGTTTCTGCACGGAATAACTGTCTTCCTGCAACCCCCAGTTTTGGGAGGATTGCAATAAAGATCATTATAATCCCCATTCCTCCGAGCCATTGGGTCATGCTGCGCCAGAAGAGTATACTTTTTGAATGAGTCTCTATATCCTGCAGAACTGTTGCTCCCGTAGTTGTGAATCCAGACATGGATTCAAAAAGCGCATTCAGAGGATCAATTCCTACGAGTATGAATGGGATAGAGCCGAAAACAGCAGCAGTTAGCCATCCAAAAGCAACTATGGCAAATCCTTCTCTTGCCTTCCAGTCACCCCCGGCTCCGTAATGACGAGAGAGCATAATTCCCAAAAAGCCTGCGACAACAAGTGTAACTGCAAATGGAAGTAAAGGATCTCCATAGTATACTGCAACAAGCAGAGGGATAGCCATTAGAAGTGCCAGGAACTGTAGAAGTTTTCCCAGGACATTGAGAATTATCGCATAATTCATACGCAACATTCCTTCAAAAAATAATTACTTAAACAGTCTTTCTACTTCGGCATTTGCAGACTGCAGGGCAAATACGACTACCCTGTCACCTTCCTCAATAACATAATTCCCGCGTGGGACAACTGTATTTCCCTTATGGACGACCATGCTGATAATGGCACCCGACGGGAATTTGATATTTTTGAGCGGTTTTCCTACGATCTTTGATCTTTTAGAAGCGGTATACTCGATTATCTCTGCCTTTTCACCTTCTATGGTCGTGACAGTTTCTATTCCCTGACCCATTGTCAGCTTCAGAACCTCGTTTACCGTCGCCTGCCTGGGACTTACGGCACTGTCCACACCGACCATCTCAAAAAGGGATACATAGTCCGAACGGTCAGCCCTGGCTATTACCTTCTTCCCCCCAAGCTGCTTGGCTATAAGTGCACAGAGCAGGTTCTTCTCGTCGCTGTTGGTGACTGCAATGACAACATCCATCTCTCCGACACCTTCATCCTTTAGAAGATTGATATCAGTTCCGTCACCATTGAGTACAAGTACATTAGGAAGCTGGTCTGCGATCTGGGATGAGCGCTCCTTATTAGCCTCGATAATCTTGAGGTCGAAGTCACCTTTAGATACAAGCTTTGCAAGATAGAAGCCTACGATGCCCCCCCCGATAATCATGACTTTGCTGCGTCTGCCCACCTTTTCACCAAACATGTCGCGTACATCTGCCATTGCAGCCGGTTTTCCGATAACGACAATATGGTCGTTTTCCTGTATCCTGTCCGTACCGTGGGGGATAATTACCTCTGCATCCCTGAAAAGAGCACTGACAATACAACAGTTAGCCATGTTAAGTTCCTTTAGCTCCTTTCCAACAAGTTTATTGCCACCTGATACGGCAAACTCCATCATCTCGACTTTACCCTCTGCGAAATATTCCGCACCAATTGCATAAGGGATTGACAGTATCTCGGCAACCTCCGAGGCGAGTGTGAGTTCAGGGCATATCATTGTATCTATGCCTATCTGAGTACGTTTTGCAACCGGTTTATCGATATAATCAGGATTACTTACCCTTGCAACTGTATTAAAGCGGCTCTTATTCTTTACAATTAGTTTTGATGCCATACAGGCTACTATATTGACCTCGTCCAATCCGGTAACAGCCACGAGCAGGTCCGTGTCCTCAAGAGCCTGATCAAGTATGGATACATTGGCACCATTGCCCCTAATTACCTGGACATCGAGCTCATCGGCACGTTCACATGCCTCTTCTCTCTGGTCGATGACAACAACATCATTTGCCTGGTGAAGTGCCTTTGCGATATGATAACCGACTTCACCTGCTCCGATGATAACAATTTTCATAGGATCCCTTCTGAATATAAGTATAATTGACAGAACAAACAAGCCATATATCTGGTATTGGTTTTTAAATCTTGCCGTTCTATTTAAAAAAAGAAGAAATAGAGAAGTAATATAATATTCAGGACCAGGTCCTAATCAAAGGCCTCTTTTACTTTGTCGAATATACCCTTGCCACCTTTGGTACTCTTTACCTGATCACCCTCTTTTGAAAGATCCAGTTTGCGAAGCAGCTCTTTTTGCTCTTCAGTAAGTTTTGTGGGTGTCCTTACATTGACCCTGACAAGCTGGTCACCCTGTCCGCGTCCATGAAGATATGGCATCCCTTTACCCTTCAGGCGCAGTATGGAATGTGTCTGGGTCCCGGGTTTTATGTTCATTTTTACTTTGCCGTGCAGTGTGGGGACCATTACGTCAGCACCAAGGGCTGCCTGTGTGAAGTTAATGGGTAACTCATAGAGTATATCGTCACCTGCACGTTCGAATAACTTATGAGGTTCAACATGGATGACTACGTATAAATCTCCGGGAGGAGCACCTGGACTGCCATCCTCTCCTTCACCCCTGATCTTTAAGCGCATTCCGTTATCTGCACCCTTGGGTATCTTTACCGAGATCTTACGTACTTTTTTCTGTTTGCCGGTGCCTCTGCATGCAGTACAGGGATCCTCTATTATCTCTCCCGTGCCATGGCACATATTACATGTCGTTGTTGACATGAAGCGTCCGAAAGGAGTGTTTCGGGCGTGTGTGACCTGTCCGGAACCACGACAGGTAGGGCATGTCTTAGGGTTTGTTCCCGGTTTTGCACCAGTACCGCCACATACCTCACAGCTCTCTGCCCTTGGAACGTTGATGGTTGTTTCCGCTCCCGTAGCAGCCTGTTCCAGCGTGATGTTCAGGTCATATCGCAGGTCGGAACCTCTTACAGGTCCACGGCGCTGTTGTCTGCCACCGCCAAAACCACCGAAGCCACCAAAGCCTCCGAAAGAACCTCCGAAGATCCCCCCCAGTATGTCCTCAAGATCTTCAAAACCCCTGAAATCTGCATTTCTGAAAATGTCTTCCTGAGTGTAGCGACTATCGATACCTGCATGACCAAAGCGATCGTACTGTTCTCTCTTCTCGGGATCGGAGAGGACTGCGTATGCCTCGGACATCTCCTTGAACTTCTCTTCCGCATCCGGCTCTTTGTTCTTGTCCGGATGGTACTTCATTGCAAGTTTCCGGTATTCTTTTTTGATCTCAGCTTCTGTTGCATCTTTCGATACACCGAGTATTTCGTAATAATCGCGTGTCGTGGACATGTATGATTCCTGTGAATTTCCTCTGCTACATAAAATGCAATGTAAGATACTGTCACAATCGCAGTATCTTACTTGTAGTTTCCTTTAGATCGAGTTACTTCTTATCATCGTCGACTACTTCATAGTCAGCATCCACAATGTCCTCATCAGAGGAACCTTCAGATGTAGCACCCTCTTCAGCAGAGGCGGCTGAAGCAGCCTCTTCCTGGGCTTTCTGATACATTGCAGCAGATATGTCGTACATGGCTGTCTGGAGTGCTTCTGTCTTGGATTTGATATCCTCGACATCATCGCTTTCCATGGCCTTTTTCAGATCCTCTGCAGCACTTTCCACCTTTGATTTCTGCTCGGGTGTTGCAACATCCCCTGCTTCCTGAAGGGTTTTCTCAGTGGCGTTGATGAGGGATTCTGCCGTGTTCTTGACTTCTATCTCTTCCTTACGCTTTTTGTCTTCCTCTGCATGAGCTTCGGCATCCTTGACCATCTTGTCGATCTCCTCATCGCTGAGTCCTCCGGGTTTCTGGATGGATATGGACTGTTCCTTGCCGGTACCAAGATCCTTTGCAGTGACATGGAGGATACCATTTGCATCGATGTCGAAGGTGACCTCGACCTGTGGAACGCCTCGTGGCGCAGGTGGAATGCCGTCAAGCATGAACTTCCCCAGTGTCTTGTTAGCTGAGGCGATGCCCCTCTCACCCTGAACTACATGAATTTCCACAGAAGGCTGGTTGTCAGCGGCTGTTGAGAATATCTGGCTCTTCCTTGTTGGTATCGTTGTGTTCCTTTCGATAAGAGGTGTTGCAACCCCTCCCAGGGTCTCGATACCAAGGGTAAGTGGTGTGACATCGAGCAGGAGCACGTCATGGACCTCTCCGCTGAGAACTCCTGCCTGTACGGCAGCACCGATGGCGACTGCTTCGTCAGGATTGATGTTCTTAAAGGGATCCTTGCCTGTAGCCTTACGTACAAGCTCTACAACAGCCGGGATCCTGGTGGAACCACCGATCAGTAATACTTTCTCAAGGTCGCCCTGCTTGAGCTTTGCATCCTCAAGTGCCCTGTTAACGGCCACAAGTGTCTTGTCCAGCAAGTCTGCTATCATCTTCTCGAACTGCGCCCTTGTTATGTCCATGTCGACGTGTTTGGGCTGCCCGTTGGAATCAGCAGTGATGAATGGAAGGTTGACGTTAGTGGATGTAGTACTGGAGAGTTCGATCTTTGCTTTCTCCGCCGCATCCTTCAAGCGCTGCATTGCAGCTTTGTCCTTGGAAAGGTCAATACCTTCTTCCTTTTTGAACTCAGTTATGATATGTTCCACGAGCCTCTGGTCGAAATCGTCCCCACCCAGGTGGGTATCGCCGCTTGTGGAAAGAACTTCAAAGATACCTTCTCCGAGTTCCAGGACGGACACATCGAATGTGCCTCCTCCAAGGTCATATACCATAATCTTATGGTCACCTGCTTCCTTGTCTATTCCATAGGCAAGGGATGCTGCTGTCGGCTCGTTGATGATCCTCTTTACGTTGAAACCTGCAATGGAGCCTGCATCCTTTGTTGCCTGCCTCTGGGAGTCATCGAAATACGCAGGAACGGTAATGACCGCATCAGTTATCGTCTCGCCAAGATACGCTTCTGCATCATCCTTCAGCTTGCGCAGGATCATTGCCGAGATCTCCTGGGGCGTGTAATCCTTTCCGTTGAGGTTTACTGTGTAATCGCCTTCACCAATGTGCCTTTTGATAGAACTGACACTGTTATCGGAATTTGTGATGAGTTGCCTCTTGGCAATCTGTCCTACAAGTTTTTCTCCCTTCTTTGAAAAGGCAACAACTGAAGGTGTTGTCCTGCCTCCTTCGGAATTTGGGATTATAGTAGGCTCCCCACCTTCAATAACCGCCATACATGAATTTGTTGTTCCAAGGTCTATTCCCAAAATCTTTCCCATACTCTTTACCTCTTTATTGATCGATATGTACTATTATGTTCTTATTTTATTTGACAGCACTCTTATTTTAAAGAGTCCTATTCTTCATCACCGGGCTTCTTTGATACTGCAACCATTGCCGGTCTTATTACCTTTGAATGCAGGTAATAACCAGGCTTGCAGACATCAACGACAGTGCCTTCCTCGTGTTCGGGATGCTCCACATGCATTATGGCCTCGTGCAGGGTGGGATCGAACTCCTCACCTCTGCATTCGATCTTTTGAAGTCCTTCCTTCTCAAGGATCGATGCAAATTGTTTAAAGACCATTTCTACGCCCTTAACCACAGATTCTATGTCATCGGTCTGTTTTGCAGATTCTATTGCCCTTTCGAAGTTATCATAAACTTCAAGTAGCTCTGTGATGATCTTTTCGACTGCGAACTTGCGGTATTCTTCCCTTTCGCGAATACTTCTTTTTCTGAAATTGTCAAATTCTGCAGTGACTCGTAACAGCTTGTCCTGAAGTTGTGAAACCTCATCTTCCTGAGGACACTCATCAACTTTTGCGGAGTCAGCTGTTCCCGAACCAAGATCACCATTCTCAGGTCCTTTCTCCATCTCATTATCTCCAGAGTTCAATGTATGATTGAGTGTATCCTATTTACCATTGTTTGATATTCTATAAATAGTTTTCTCATCTTGAGAAGAATTTTCTAAAAAAAACAAGATTCAAGAGGTAAAAAGTCGATATCATCCATGATACCCATACAGCACGACATTAATAAACAGACTGCAGTTTGTGTTGCAGCATCCTGATTATGAGCATGCTTGCAACCATGCAGATAGCAAGGGCAGATATGATCTGTTCCCATCCCAGTGTACTGATCCCGCCTTCCATTGCATATCTTATGCCTGTGAAGAAAGCAGTCGCTGAAAAGGTCGCAGCAAAAGATGCTATTCCCCCTCCGATCATGGATCCGACATAATCGGCACCCCTGTTCTCAAAATAGACCGATCCTGCAATGAAGATCACTGCGAATATGAGCAGTATGATGGGAAGAGGTACAGAAGGCGAGCCGGTGGATGCCAGTCTCATGATGCCCATTGCCACACCTATCATGAAGACTGCCAGCGTGGTTGATACTGCGATTGCCTGCACAAATGGATTATCAGCATTAAATTCCATAGTCATCCCGGACTCCTAATTCACTTGATACTATATATTTATTTTTAATTTATATTATTAGGATCATGGTACATTCATAGCAAATAATATATTAAATAATGCACTTGCATCCAACATGAAAATACTTCTTGCAGAGTATGCTGTCGGAGCAGGACTTGGTGGGACTCTCATGCTGGAAGGCGCAGCCATGCTCGGGACACTTGTGAACAGTTTTTCAAGACTGGGCCATGAGGTTTCCTACCTCTCTTCCGGCCCCCTGCTTGAGAAAGGAAAAGCGGTGATCTCCTGCACTGAAGATTTTGAAAGTGTGCTTGAGAATGAAGCTGCCAATTGTGATGCAGGGCTTGTGATAGGGCCGGATGAAATACTAGCCGATCTCACGGAGATCATCGATAGCAATACAATAAACCTGGGCTGCTCCCCACAGTCCGTCAGGATGTGTGCCGATAAACTGGAGTGTACCCGGAAGTTGCAATCATGCTTAATAAACGTGCCCCGATTGATAACCGGGGAACATGAAGGTTTATGCATAATCAAACCCAGATTCGGATGTGCATCCGAGGGGGTAAGGATATCCTTTTTCAACGATGCTGCAGAAGGGTATATTTCAAATGAGTATATCAAAGGCGACCACCTTAGTGTAAGCATTATAGGCGGGAAGAAGACACTCCCTTTAAGCGTGAATAAACAATTCATTGAAATAAACAGCAGCAATGAGAATTCGCAGGTAAGTTATCATGGTAACATGGTGCCTTACAGGACAAGTTATCAGAGTGAACTATTTGATGTTGCAGATGCTACTGTAAAAGCATTGAAATGTAATGGTTATGTCGGAATTGATATCGTTCATGGTGAAAAGAACTATGTGGTCGATGTGAACCCACGGCCTACGACTGCTATTTTCGGGCTTGCAAGAACATTGAAAGCCGAGATCGGAGATCTCCTCCTGAAAAACATATCAGGAACGCTTCCAGAATCTGTTGAGATTGACGGGGAATTCTCGTTCACAAAAGATGACTTTGAGGACATTTTATGAAAATAATCGGAATTGACATTGGCGGTGCAAATACAAAGCTTGCTTCTGCCGATGGTGAGATAATAGAATTGCATTATATACCGCTATGGAAGGATACCAGGCTTCCTGAGGCTTTAGAGGAGATTGCAGAAAAACATCATCCTGACGGGGTGAGTGTTGTGATGACCGGAGAACTTGCCGATTGTTTCCAAGACAAGGAAGCAGGTATAAAATTCATTATAGAATCCGTAGACCGTGCCTTTGATTGCGATGTCAGGTATATTGACAGCCAGGGGCAGTTCTATGATGGATCAGGAGACCTGCGTAAGCTTGCCGCAGCCAACTGGGCTGCATCTGCGAATCTTATTGGTGCGGAGACCGGCGATTGTATATTCGTGGACATGGGAAGTACGACCAGCGACATAATACCTATAAAAGATGGTAAACATGTAGCAGGTATCTCTGATTTTTCCCGACTGGTCCGCAGTGAACTAGTCTACTCGGGCGTCCTGCGAACAAATCTTGCATACCTGCTCGACAGCCTGGACATGGTTGCCGGTAAGTGCCGCGTGTCCTCCGAACTGTTTGCAACTACAGGGGATTCATACCTTGTTCTGGACGATATCCCAGAAGATATATACACCTGTGAAACTGCAGACGGTGCAGGAAAAAGTAAGACAGATGCCATGCGAAGGCTTGCAAGGGTTGTATGTGCCGATCTCACGGAAGTTTCTCCTGATGATATATACCGTATATCTGAGCAGGTAAAGGAAAAGCAGATCAGTGTGCTGGGCGAAGCGATACTACAGGTAGCACAGAGAAATGAACTTGACAGGATAGTATCGGCAGGCCTGGGCGAGTTCCTTATCAGGGAAGCTGCAAAAAGGCTTGGTTTTGAATGCATCTCCGTTGCTCAGAAATGGGGTTATGAGATTTCCAGAGTGTTCCCGGCATATGCGGCTGCAAGGATGTTCGAGGCAGATATTTTAAGGGATAAGCAGGCATAATATAACAGGAGTACCATGAAAAGGGTAGTTGTGAAATTAGGTGGCAGTCTGATGGAAGATGCACCTGCGGTTATCAGGTCGCTATCTGATAATTTTGGGGCAGATATTGATCAGAGCGTTTTTTCAATACTTATCGTGCCAGGCGGCGGACCTTTTGCAGATGACGTCCGTTCGGTCAGTGAGAGATACGGGATCGGGGACGATGCTGCCCACTGGATGGCTATACTCGCCATGGAACAGTATGCCTACTATGTTGTGGACCGGACCGGGATCGGTTCCACTGATTCCATAGAGGGGATCCCCGTTGGAGTTACAATGCTGTTTCCTTACAGAGTTCTGAAGGAATCCGACAAACTTCCTCATTCGTGGGATGTGACATCGGATACTATAGCTGCATGGGTTGCCAGGGAACTTAATGCAAGATTCATCAAGGTCACTGATGTGGATGGCGTATACGCAGAAGATGTGGTACAGACATGGATGACAGCGGACGAGGTCCTGAGCATGGGCCCGACCTGTATGGATAACACACTGCCCCTGCTTTTGAAGGAATACAGGATGGATTGTGTTATAGTCAATGGAAAGCATCCCGAAAGAGTTGTTGATGCTGTTATCGGAAAAGATATAGTAGGAACTCACATCAAGGGGAATATTTAAATGATATACTGCGTATGTACTCAAATCATCGACATGCTGAATTTTTCAGTATTATATTGATCAGATCAGATATCACGCTTAAAGGAGAATTTATATGGTAAATAAAGTTGAAAAGTGTACCGCGTGCGGCAAAAGGCTGGTAGATACCGGATTTGCACGCTTCCCATGCCCAAGTTGTGGCAGAGAACTCGGAAGGTGTGTAAGCTGCAGACAACAGAGTAATCCTTATACATGCCCGAAATGTGGCTTTATGGGACCGTGAGGTGAGATAATGGGAGATGTAGCAGCAACAATTAAAATAATGCCTGTAGATGTAGACACCGACCTTACAGCACTGAAGGAAAGGCTCATTGCAGCCCTGCCGGAGGGTGCGACCTTTGGAACATCCAAGGAAGAGCCTATAGCCTTTGGTCTGAATGCGCTCATGATGGTTGTCATGGTAGGCGACCTTGAAGGCGGTACCGAGCAGGTCGAGGAAGCCTTTGCAAAGGTCGAAGGTGTTGAAAGCGTAATGGTCACAGAAGTCGGAAGGCCTTTGTAACCTTTTTCTTTCTTTTTCTTTTGTTTAAGTTTAAATTCCCGTTTTGGGCCCGTAGATCAGGGGGAGATCGTTACGTTCGCAACGTAAAGGCCGCGGGTTCAATTCCCGCCGGGTCCACTGAAAAAATTTAATATTCCTAGTTAGATAGTGTTTCTGTTTATGTAGAACAACAATATAGGTTACTTGACAATAATATATAAGCAACTAATCCATAAGCAATTAATCCGCGCAGGACTGCCAAAATATTTTATATAGTCCACAGATGCATCCTTTTTTTAACAATTGCACGTTCTGTCATGAGTAGGAGGGCAACATTGGTTTTATTTGAATAAAAATCAATATTGATTCTCTAGATATACTTATTTTTGGGTTCGTAGAAAACCTCGATTTCTATACACCTTCATCATTTTTAAATGCGTTTCACATTGTTGATTGTATTTACTGTATTTAACCGGAAGAAAGTAATTCAAGAATTGTTTTACAAAGCCAAGAAAAACTAAAGCAGAGTTAAATTAACAGATTATTTCAAATAAAAAGTCAGAATGAATCGAGATTCATCCTTGAGCAGCTAATCTTCCAAGTTCAAATGCCCTCACATTGACGTCCACTGTCTTTGGAGGCACAAGTTCCCTTACACAATCAAGCATGACATCAGGTGATAAAGGCAGATAGTTCGAAATCGCTCCCACCATAATGACATTCATAGCCTGTGCATTACCTGCCTCAATAGCTAACTGTGTGGCATTGAAACCCACAACTTTCCGCTTTCTCTGCAATGATGCCATTATTTCCTCAACATCAGGATATGAGCAGAGCCCGGATTTCACTGTGACAGGAAGTATGGGCGTAGTGTTTACTATTACGACTCCGTCCTCAGCCAGATAATCCAAATAACGAAGTGTCTCACTGGGTTCAAGGGCAAGCAGCACATCTGCACCTCCCAGAGGTATCATGGATCCGAGCGTGCAACCTATCCTTATATGGTTTACAACTGAACCGCCCCCTCTGGGCCATACCGTGAGTCTCAGCTGCACGTATGGAAAAACCTTCCCTAACAACTGCCCTGCCGATTATATCAGAGGCAAGGATGGTACCCTGTCCACCGACACCGGCTATCACAAGATCGAAATCAGATATTCCTTTTGCATTCATCCCTTCACCTCCGAGATTGATTCAAACCTACACATCCTGGCACAGACACCACAGCCGGTGCACATTGCATTAATACGTGCACGCTTTACCTTCACATCAAACTCGATGGCAGGACAGCCAAGCCTCACACATGTCCTGCAACCTGTACACTTCTCAGTATCTATAACAAAGGGTTTCCTCTTTATACCGACACGTTTTGCATCTATTACACATGCCTGCCTGGTTATGACCACTGAAGTGCCCTTGAAATCCCTGGCCCTTCTGAAGACCTCCTCGGTCCTTTCAAGGTCGTAAAGGTCAACAACTTCCACGAACTCAGCGCCCATTCCACGGCATAGGGCCTCAAGGGAGACCTCCACGGTGGGCTCTCCGGTAACTAGTCTTCCCCATTCCCGGATTCTGCTGGTGCCCCGTCATGGCCGTTATACGGTTATCTACAATGGTCACGGTGATATCAGCCTTATTATAAATGGAATTGAGCAGGCCGTTCATCCCGGTATGGAAGAATGTGGAATCACCAATGGAGCAGCATATGGGCCGTTTCTCACCTGCATAATACAGCCCACTTGCAACGGTTATGCTTGCACCCATACAGAGAGTGGTGTCCACTGCCCCGTTAAGTATTCCCAGGGTGTAGCAACCAATATCACTGGGAAAGATAGCATCTTTTCCGAAGGCTTTTTTCATGGCGTGGAAAGTAGCCCTGTGAGAGCATCCGGGACACATCACCGGAGGGTGTTGGGGCAGTTCCAGACCGCATCCTCCTGATTCGGTTCTGGCAGCAATGCTTACTTCTGGCTTGCATCCTGCTTCAGGTATACTGAAAGTATATCCATGCACACGTCAACATTCAGCTCATTGATCCTTGGAACAGGCCCTTTCATCTTTCCGATGATATCCACATGCATGTCCATCTCCTGGGCGATCATGCGCACCTGCTCTTCAACTATAGGCTCCATCTCTTCCAGGATGACTACCTTATCGACGCTTTGCAGCATGGAGCGTATCTTGCCTTCGGGAGCAGGATAAGTCCCTATTTTCAGGAAGGATGCATCGCCACCCAGCTTGATGAGCGCCTCCTTTGCATAAACAGAAGCCACGCCCGAAGCTACCACACCAAAGTTTGCACCTTCGCGTAGCTCAAGATTATTCCATGGTGAATCTTCCAGTTCCCTAGAAATATCCTCCTGTAATTTAAGCAGATGAGGATGGCGCATACGGGCATTCTTGGGTGCCATCACCCATTTTTCAAGATCCTTCTCGAAATCAGCTGCAGGCATGTACTGCGTTACAGGACCAAGCTCTATATCGGATTTCCCGTGAGATATTCGGGTGGTCGTCCTGAAGATCACCGGAAGCTGCATCCTGTTGGACAACCCGAAAGCATAAGGGATCATATCCTTTGCTTCTTGAGGTGTTGATGGGTCCAGACATGGAATAAGCGCGAATTGCGAGTACCTGCGAGTATCCTGCTCATTCTGTGAAGAGTGGCACGAAGGGTCATCGGCCACAAGAACGATCATGCTGCCCCTGACACCTGTATAAGCCAGGGTCATCAGTGGGTCTGCGGCTACATTAAGTCCCACATGTTTCATGGTGACAATGGAACGCACACCCTCCATAGCAGCTCCCGCAGCTACTTCAAAGGCGACCTTCTCATTGACCGACCATTCGACATAGAAATTCCTTTCCTTCATTGAAGCAATGGTACCGATTATCTCGGAGGAGGGTGTGCCAGGTAACCGGATATTACCTGCGCCCCGCCTTCCACTATACCTTGCGCTATCGCATCATTTCCCAGCATATACTCGCGTTTTATCATGAGAATCTCCTGCCATCATTACTCCATATAGATCACGTTACTTCAAAGACCGAACTCTTCAATGTTCTTATCCGCAATCGCCTGTATCTTTGCAATCTCTTCCTCACCACCTTCCATTGTAAAAAGGTGCTTAAAACGACGCTGCATTTTCAGATATTCTTCAACCGGCTGCTTTTTCTTACCTATCTTCCTTACCTTTGTCA
>NZ_PGGK01000001.1 GCF_004745425.1 Methanolobus halotolerans
GAAGCTCTTTTAAACGTGCCTCAATCTCATTTTCTAAAACATTTCGTCTATATTTAGAACACCATATTAAATGAAAACCGATGTTATACACTGTTGTATTGCTATGTTTCCATCGTTCTGTTGCCATAACAATGTATTATATGTCTGACAGTTATATAACATTTATGATTATCTATAAGGTGGGGTACGATTCATCCCACAGCTAAAGCAGTGGGCTTTCTCTACCCCTACACCCCCGTTAGTCGTAAAACAAAAAGTATTTTTTTGCAGGAAGGGCTGTCAGCCTTCCTGCTTTCTGTCCTTATATATTCAGTTCGCCTTTATGTACTCTATCATCTTCGGCGTAAGCAGTGGCGCTATCTGCGGAAGCATGTTTGGCATCAGGTTTGCCATGGCAGCCGGCATCAGGTCCGGCATCTGCTCTTTCATATAATCCGGCATCGGTACTCTCTTCTCCACCGCCACAAGCATTTTAGGCATGACCTTTGGCATCAGGGATGGCATGAGCAGTGGCATCATCCTTGGCATCATGGGCTTCATGACTGCGTCCATACCCGGTACGTACTTTACGGTCTTCATCATGGCCTGCATGTAAGAAGGCATTGCATCGATCATATCTGGTAGTAGCTCCACCATCATGTCTGTCATGTTCTCCGGCTCCATCAGCTCGATCATCTTATCGAAGGTCGCCCATGCTACAAGTGCATCGTTTGTTGTGTCGGGCAGGTTATAACCAAGACTGCGGGCCGCAAGCGCTCCCAGATCCTCGATCTTCAGATCCACATTGTTCTCCTTTGCAGCTATCCTGAACTGCACAAGGCAGCAGGGGCATAGTGCAGCCATAATGTCGGCATCCTGGTCCACAGCCTCCTGCAAACGGACATTACCTATCTTACCGGCCACTTCAGGCTCATCGATGAGCGTAACCACAGAACCGCAGCAGAGGGCCTTCTCGCGGTTGTGCTCCATTTCCCTGAACTGCACTCCCGGGATTGCTTTAAGCAATTCTCGTGGAGCATCGTATATCCCTGCACCGGCCCTGCCTATGTGGCATGAATCGTGCCAGGCAACGGTCTTGTTCAGGGGTATCTTGAACTTTGGCTTCAGCACATCCAGTTTATCCATAAGCACTTCAGAATAGTGCTTTGCCTCTATGTCAAAGTCCATACCGAGTTTATCGGCCCACTGGGGGTAAATGGTCCTCCACATAAGCAGGCATGCAGGGCATGAAGTAATGACCGTCTTTGCACCTGCCTTCTGCATGTTGGCAATATTCATCTTGAGAATTCTCTCGAACACATCCCACTTTCCGGCAACAAGCATTGGTATTCCACAGCAGGACTCCTTATCGCCAAGGTATGTGAACTCGATGCCCGCATCATCCAGGAGACGAACCGTACCTTCGGCAACATCCTTTTCCACAAAAGAGGCGGTACATCCTGCAAAGTAGGCTATCTCAGCCTTGTCCTTTATCTTCGCCCTGATGTCATCAGGTACCCATTTGTCCCTGTCGGTCCTGTAATTTGCCCAGATGTTCCTCTCTTTGTCCAGACTCTGTGCCATTATTTCGAACGGGGGAATGGTCATCATACCTTTTTTCTGTACAAAGTTCTCCCTCAGTGTCATCCATGAGCGTTCGATGGGAAGGTCAAGCTGACAGTAATAATCACACATCTCACAGGTCGTACATGCAAGGAACGTATCTGCCTGTTCCTGATCAAGTTGCATCCTGCCGGCAAAGTATTCTTTCAGGAAGAACCATTTCCCTCTGGGTGACTGGGACTCCCATCCCCTGCCATAGTACTGGTCACATTCGTTCACACAATACCCACACTGAGCGCACGTGTATGCGTGGGAGACAATATCGCCGGGGATACCTTTTATGTCCTTGAACTCCTGTTTGTCCACTCCTGACATATTACCCACTGTGCGGGTCATGGGTTCAAAAGTCCTTGCAAAGGAAAGCCCTGTACTGAGCAATGGTTTGCCCGTGAGTGTCTCGGGATTCATTATGTCATCGGGGTCAACCTGTCTTTTGAACTCCTCGATTAGTGGTAGTCTCTCACCAAAGACATTCTCTGCCTGCTTAGAGAAGTACAGTCCCGATGAATATATCCGTCCACCGTTCTCCTCTGCTATTTTAACTATGCTCAAAGCAAGAGGGAATGCGAGGTTATATTTGAATACTTTTTCAGAGTGCGGTATGAAGCATAGCATGACTGCCTCGTCGCCCTTTGTTACCATTCCTTCCACCAGTACAGGCAGGCCGATCTTGTCATTTATCTCCCTGAACATGTTATCAATCCTGTCTACAGGCACGACCACTTCTGCAGGTATGAAGGACGGTCCGAGCCTCTTGACCTTCATGGACCTGAACCATTCCTGAGTCTCATGCTCGGCGATCTCCTCGGGCAGCACTTTCCCTCCGGCCTCTTCAATGATCACTCTCAGACCGCTGACATCCCTTGATCCGGGATAAGCGAAATTGCAGATATAGGCTTCCGGAAGCTCAGGCCTGTGTTCCTCGATGGTCTCACCGTAGTGTGTCTTATAAGGTGCACGGTTCTTCATGCCAGCCCATTGAGGGTTAATGAACGAGATAGCCCATACGGGTATTTTTTTCTCCCCTGCCTTTATGATAGCATTCTTCATACTGGTAGCACCGGGAAATTCTGCAGAAATAGCATCTGTTCTCTCATAGTCCCTTACCCTGAGAGTGACCTGGGTAATGATGCCGGTAGTTCCCATGGTGCCGATTATCTTTGCCAGCTCCTCTCCGGAGAAATCCTTTACCTCACCGTTTGGCAGTACCACACGAGCCGACTTCATTGTGTCCTGTGACCAGCCATATTCATAACTTCCATAGCCGACACCGTTCTGGGCAAGCCATCCCCCTACGGTTGCCGAGAGTGCACTGGACGGGACAGCCTGTACTGCAAGTCCTTCCTTGTTCAGTTTCGTTTCCAGGTCATACCATATGATTCCTGCTCCTACAGTTACAAGGTGATTCTCTTTATCGACACTGATGATATTTCTCATAGGGGTCACATCTGCGACAATGCCTCCTTTTGTGGGGATTATACCGCCGTAACCTGAGGAGGCGCCAGCCCTTGGTACCACCGGAATGCCGTGTTTACGTGCGAACTCCATCAGTTCCACTGCTTTGTCCTCCCCGGTGACCTTCACAATCGCAGCAGGTCTTGTGTTACCGATAACTTTTTTTACGAGAGGTGGTAATGCGCCTACATCATGTGCATAATAGTGCCTTTCTTTTTCACTGAAATTGACCCCTTTCCCGAACATGGATAAAAGCTCTTGCTTTTGTACATCCTTGAACTCATAAACCGTATTTGTCATTTTAACACTCCATAATTAATATAACTTGTATATCTTTATAATAATTCTTGATGATTAATCATTTAATCCTGGATTATATAAAGCCGCTTGAATACTGCGGAATAAACCTTAATTCGGTCAGTTCCATATTGTAATTAGAGGTGGAATTGAGGATGGATGAAACAATGCACTTGCCGGATAACAAAACCAAGATCGTATGTACCGTCGGCCCCGCATCTTCTTCCGAGGATGTGCTTCGGGAATTGATCATCAGTGGTATGAATGTGGCAAGACTCAACTTTTCCCACGGTGATATAGAAGACCAGCGTAGTGTTATAAAGAGAGTAAGGTCCCTGGCCTCCGAACTTAACAAGGTGGTTACAATACTTGTTGACCTGCCTGGTCCCAAGATGAGGGTCGGCAAGTTCCCCGAGGAGCCGGTGTTCCTGAAAAAGGGGGATCATGTGACCCTGACCACAAAAGACGTAATGGGCACAGAATCAGTGATACCTGTAAACTACACGAGGCTGTCTGAAAGCGTACATGTGGGCAGGCCGTTGTACCTCAACGACGGTTTTATCCAGCTGGAATGTACTGATATTCAGGGTGAGGATGTTCACTGTGAAGTTATAGTCGGTGGTCCTCTTTCTTCTAATAAAGGGCTTAACATACCTGGTGCGGCACTGTTCATAGATCCTATAACAGGCAGGGACCTGGAGATAGTTGATTTTGCCCTTGAGGAAGGCCTGCATATATTTGGCGTATCTTTCGTAGAGTCCGGGGAAGATGTAAGGAAATTGCGTGAATACGCAGCCAGTAAAGGTAAGGAAATATTCATTGTTTCCAAAATCGAGCGTGAAAAAGCGGTAAGGAATATTGATGAAATTATAAGGGAAAGCGACGGTATTATGATCGCCCGGGGGGATCTGGGTGTGGAAATACCCATTGAGAACGTACCGGTGGTTCAAAAAGACATCATACATAAAGCCAATCTGCTAAGCAAACCGGTTATCACCGCTACTCAGATGCTTGAATCCATGGTAGAGAATGTCCGCCCGACAAGGGCAGAGGCGACTGATGTTGCAAATGCAATCATAGATGGTACGGATGCAGTTATGCTGTCAGCTGAGACTGCCGTGGGGAAGTATCCAGTCGAGACCGTGAACATGATGGTGCAGATCGCAATATCCACGGAGAAGTGGAGGAGTGATACCAAGGAAGGTATTGAACTTATGAGGAGGGCTCTGCGTCGTATGCAGCTTGGTGTTGAGGATATGATCTCCATGCAGGTGAACGACGCTCTCCAGATCCTGGATGTAAAGTATGTTGTCACTCCCACGGTATCAGGAAAGACTCCGCGCAATATCTCCCGCTTCAGGCCTGACCGCTGGATACTTGCCTTTAGCCGCTATCCTGAAACATGTGAACAATTGTCATTGCAGTATGCTGTATATCCGACGTTTGTCAGAGATGATGTTGAGTATTGGGAGATCATGGTAACTGAAAGTTTGAAAAAGTCAGGGGCGGTAGGATCTGGGGACCTGATAATCCTTACACAGGGACAGCCGTCAGGTCGTGGTCGTCCAGGGGGGACCAACCTTCTCAAGTTCATCCATATTGACTGATCCGTATACAGGGTAAATTGATCTTGATAGGTGGCAGATTCAGTCTGCCTTTCTGAGTACAATGGATCCGTCGCGCATACGGACCTCTATGTATTTTTCCTTTTCCTCTTCAAACCCGTACTTATTGTAGATCATAGACTCCACTCTTCCGGCATCCATTAGCCTTCTCATAAGGGCACTGTCTTCTCCCTTCATTTTGACTTTGGCGGCGGGTGAGCTTGTCTTTGCCTTGCTCTTGGAATAGATACTGCCTCCTGACATACCGGCTCCTATGAATCCCTTTGCTTCATGGAAGGCAAGTATTCCGTTTTTCATGTAGGCTCCTGCAAATTCCCCCGTTTTTCCATGGATTGCCACAGTACCGCCATTCAGGTGCGAACCGGTATTCATTCCAGAATTACCATGTATAGTTACAACACCTTCTTTCATCAGGACTCCTGTGCCGTTATGTGCGTTATTTCCTACAATAATATTTACAGGCCTGTAGCATCGTGCACCGATGGTTCCCCGTAATATTCCGTCGTTGAGTACAAGTGTCCGGTCATCTGCATTGTATTCATTTGAAATGATTGTGTCGCTACCTGGTCCGTTGCAGGCTATGTCCGTAATGGAGCGGAACTTGCGATAATTGTCCCTGTCCGAGACAACCTCTATGATGTTCCCAAGCGGCTCTTCTATCCTGCCGCTAATATAGATTGAACCCGAGACCATGCCCATGGCAGCCTCCGGGCCGGCATTTCCGTCCACGGATATGTTTCCTGTCCTCTCGGCATCACCGCTCCCCCCGAAGTGCTTCAGGTCAGCTCCCATGCTATAGGCAAAGTTCCTGCCAACATCTCCTGTGATGTTTACATCGTGCTCTGCTCTTAAGGTCCCGATAAGGTCTCCGTAGGTGTAATGTGTATATTCCTGGCCGGGTATTTCATAATCGGGCCCGATTTTCCGGTTATGCCATTGAAAATTAAAAGTATAGTCGCACAGGTAGTCTGCTGCTTCTGTCAGTTCTATCTCTAATGCCATGCAACCTTATCCATGTATTAGCTGTGGCAGGCAACGTGTGCATATCCATTGGCTTTCCATGCCATGTCTTACGGGGAGCAGGTAAGCGCTTTCCTCCCCGCAGCCGCACTTGCAGCACTGGATTGATATATCTGTCTTCTTTGGCTGTGCTTCGGCTTTTTCAGGATTGAACTCCAGGGCTTGTCTCTGCTCGATGGAAATAGCATCAACAGGGCACACTCCTATACAGAACCCCATCCCGTCACAAAGTTCGTCTGAAACTACCTTTGCCTTGCCATTGACAAGCTCTATAGCTCCCTCAGCACATGGGGCGATACATTTCCCACAACCTGTGCATTTCTCTTCGTCGATTCTAACTATTGTTCTGTTGACCATGATTCCCCTCACTTTAGTGATGTGTTCCTTCAACAATTTTAATATCTGCATCGGTGATAGTCTTTTTTATAGCATCTATATGCGGGCACCCGGGATAGTTCTTCATCTGCATGCATGAACTGAGATGCACCACGTCAACCCCATGTCTCTTGAGGGATTTGACCAGGCGGTATACCCTGCGTCCTGAGCATCCTCCGCATGTAAAGAAAGCTATCATCTCAGTTTTATCGTTATACTGTTTGAAATGCATACTGCGCTTGTTAAATGCCATGAAACATCCCGTTCCGGGACATGTTTCGGAGACCGTATCACATCTTACAACCGCGATCTTTGTTAGCTTTTCAACATCTTCGATAATAGCAACCCCGTTTTAAGAAAAAGGAAAGGGAAGATTCCCTTATTGTCAATAGCCGGATCGGACTTACTGCAGTCCGACCTCTTTTTTGAATTTATCGATCCCTATCTCATCAATTACTCTGCCAAGGCGATGTTTTGAACCGTTGCTCTTGGTAAAACTAATAATCTTATCTACGAGTGAAAGTACTTCATCTTCATTCAGCTCGTCTGCGATAACGTCAGCAAGTCTTGGTTTGAGTGCTGCATTTCCTCCTACCATGACAGTGTATCCTTTTGGTGTACCCATTACACCTATGTCTTTGATAGCAGGTTCTGAACATGAGTTCGCACAGCCGGAAACAGCCATTTTGAATTTGGACGGAAGCGGCATTCCATGATATTTTTCATCGATCTTAAGTCCCAGGCCCACAGAATCCTGTTGTCCGCGTTTACAGAATGTTGTACCTGGGCATATTTTTATGCTCCTCACACAAATTCCAATGGCTGCACCTGGTTTAATCCCCAGCTCATCCCATGCTTTATCGATATCCTCCTCTTTCAGTCCTACAATGGCAACCCTCTGGGATGAAGTGACCTTTAATGTTGCAGCTTCATACTTTTCAGCAACATCTGCAATCTTACGCAGTTGCTCTGCTGAAACAATTCCACCCGGAAGATGCGGTGCGATCGCATATGTTTGTTTATCTCTCTGAAGGATCGCTCCTTTCTCAAGTAAGTCTTTTGCCATTTGATTAACTCCTTATGTCTACTTTTAAGTACATGGTATATTATGGATAGTGGCTTATATATTGGATGGTTTCCAATTAGATATCATGAAAGATTGCACGATTTATAAAACGGTGGACATCATAGGAAAAAAGTGGTCCCTGTGTGTTCTTCTTGAACTCTACAAGGGTGAAAACAAAAAAAAGCGTTTCAATGAACTAAAAAATAAATTGCAGGATGTCACTCCAAAGACCCTTTCAACAAGGCTGAAGGAACTGGAAGATCAGGGATTTATTGTAAAGAAGACAGATGATTCTACGGTTCCCATCAAGTGCGAGTATTCTTTGACTGAAAGCGGTGAGGACTTCATCAGGGTCATCCATGATATCAAGAAGTGGGGTCTTAAGTGGAAGTTTGAGAACGACGAATGCGAGAACTCTAACTGCAGGCTTTGCCAGTTGTAGCTTTTCTAACTATCCTGCTTTTGTCAGGAAAGCTTATATGTGAATTTTCGCTAAAATACCAGTGAAGATCGATTGATCAGGGATTTATTAAAGGAGTGATAATATGGGTAAACAATTAACAAGATCAAAAGACAAAAGGATGATAGCAGGTGTATGTGGGGGTATCGGTGAATATCTTGGCGTCGATCCGGTTGTGATACGGCTGATATGGGCGGTTGTTACTTTATTTAGCTTTGGTATAGTAGGTGTTATAGGTTATATAATAGCCTGGGTGATTATTCCGGAAGAGGGGCAGCAAGTTTCTGGCGAAGTGCAGCATACTGACCAGGAAGAGTAAGACTTTATCCATATATGTTAAAAGTCTACCATTGTATTTCACCTGTGTCCGGTCTATCGTGCAAAACAATAAATAGACAGCATACTGAGTTGTAACCAGGGATAATGCAGTTATCTCTTACCAGCTCGGAGTCTGATAGTAACTGAGCCGGATGGAGATACACATATCAATTATCAGGGTGGATGACATATGATTATAAGTAGTGCTTTTGAAGACAGGGGTAAGATACCGGCCAAGTATACATGCGACGGGCAAAATGTCAACCCTCCTTTTGAGTTTGAGGAGGTGCCTGGGGGAACACAAAGTCTGGTGCTGATAGTTACGGACCCCGATGCTCCATCAGGTAACTTCGTTCATTGGGCTGTATGGAATATAATGCCTGAATCAGGGATAGATGAGAACAGTGTTCCGGGAATTGTTGGCAGGAACAGCTATGGAAAAAGTTCATATACAGGTCCGTGCCCTTCTTCGGGAACACACGGGTATTTATTCAGGATTTTCGCTCTTGATACGGAGCTTGGACTTGAAAGTGGATCGAAGATCGATGAGTTGGAAGCGGCTATGCAGGGGCACGTTCTTTCGGACGGGCAGATTACAGGCAGGTATGGGAGAGCTTAGGTATTTGATTTTTACTTGGTCTGAGGAGTTTATATGCCAGGCGATCTAAGGTCTGATGCAAAGGAGATCATATCACAGGCGATATCCGGAGTGGACCCTTACTCCTGTGTTCACAGGGCTGTCCGGAGGGAAGGGGACCGGCTGAATATCGGGATGAGCTCATTCGATCTATCTGCCTATGAAAACATCTACATTGTAGCCTTTGGGAAAGCTTCGGTTACCATGTCACGTGCTCTGGAAGAAATACTGGGCGATAATCTCTCCGGTGGCTGTGCGATCACAAAGTATAATTTCGGTAGTTCGCTGAAAACAGTGAAGGTGATGGAAGCAGCCCACCCTATACCGGATGAGAATGGAGTACTTGCAGCAAAACATATTCGTGCCCTCCTTGAAAAAACAGGGACTAACGACCTTATATTTTTCCTTATTTCCGGTGGGGGCTCAGCTTTGATGACCCTGCCGCGAAAAGGTATTTCCCTGTCGGATTTTGTAAACCTGACAAATAAACTCCTGCATGTAGGTGCAACTATCTATGAACTAAATACGATAAGGAAACACCTTTCTGCTGTGAAAGGCGGCGGGCTTGCGAAGATGGCCTACCCTTCGGAATCGATAAGCCTTATTCTTTCTGATGTTGTGGGCGATCCTCTGGATGTGATATCATCAGGCCCGACGGTTCCTGACAGGTCTACATTCGATGACTTCCAGGAAATTGTAGAACGATATGACCTGAAATTATCTCCGGCAGTACAGGGTTTACTGGAGGACGGACTTGAAGGTGTTGTGGAGGATACTCCCAAATCCGGGGGTCCTGCCTTTAAAAGATGCCACCATTACCTTGTGGGCAACAACTATGTTGCTTTGCAGGGAGCTGAGGATAAGGCGATTGAATTGGGTTACAATACCCTGATTCTTACATCTTCACTGGTCGGTGAAGCCCGCGAAGTTGCCAAGGTTCTTGCATCAATTGCAAGGGAGGAGAAAAAAAGGTACATGCCGCTAGCACTTCCGGCCTGCATTCTTACTGGCGGGGAAACCACTGTGACGATTGGGGGCAGAGGTAAAGGTGGCAGATGCCAGGAAATGGCACTTTCTTTTGTAATTGAAGCGCAAGACCTGAAGGATACTCTTTTTCTGCCTGCGGCTACCGATGGGAATGACGGTCCCACGGATGCTGCCGGAGCCTTTGCGGATAGTTATACCATGGAGAAGGGCAGGGATTTGCATATAGATGCAAGGACGATGCTCCAGGAGAACAATTCATATGACTTTTTCAAGGAAACAGGAGATTTGCTGATAACCGGTCCCACAGGCACGAATGTAATGGATGTGTATGTCCTGCTTATCAAATGATCTTTTTGATTGCGGATTACAAAGTCCTCATTGATTCTGGGTGTCTAAATTTCAATATCAACACTGTAGACCTTCTCAGGGTTTTCCTTATGAACCTTCCAGAATGGCTCCTCTCCGAATTCTGCAGCAAGCTTCAGGGTTCTTTTTGGTATCGTTTTTGGTCCGAGTACTGCGCCCGGTCTCTCCGGATCATCGATATAATCGGTTTCCATCATGAAACGGGTTCCCTGCTCCAGTGCTTCTTCGATAGCTCCTTTACCTGCAAGCACCCCGGGAAATATTCCCAGGCCTTCACAAACGCTGACCAGGGGTGGAGCGTAATGCTTGACAACTCTGTGTAGCTGAATGCCTGTCTTTTTGGCACGTTCGGTTATATCGATCAGTTCCGGCTCACCCACGCTCTCCGTGTGCAACTGGACGGCACAGTCAAGGTCAGCGGCAAGTGTGAAGGCGTGTTCCATGATCTCATTGGAGGCATCCCGGATCTCCTCTGAAACAGGGTAGTGAGGTCTCCCGCTCTTCAGTCCCACTGCCAGTCCCTTCTCCACATAGCCTGCGGCAATTTCCAATCCACCTTTCATGGTCTCAACAGCTTTTGATAGTTCCATGTATTCGATGAGTTTCGTAATCTCTGCAGGATGAACGCCCAGTACGGGGAAGGATGTGACCCCAGTCTCATTTATCTGCCTTGAGATGTTGATGGTCTCCTCAAAAACGGCTATGTGGTCTTCAGGCCTTGTGACCTTTATGCCAAGGGTCCAGCTTGGTTTCATGACCAGGAATATATGCGTACCTCCGGCATTCTGGAATTCCCTGACTGCTTTTAGTCCTTTGGCCCTGGGATCAATATGCATGTGTTCATCCGTGATGGGGAATGTGCAGTTCATACTATCGTTTATGAATCCATTCTATCTAAAACTGTAAGGTGTTAATTCGAAATGGAATTATTATTTGCTTATGTATAAATAATCACAATATCAATATGTTATTATGGATGCCGGATCGTTTTTAAATAACAGGGAAGTCCGACTTAGTTTACTATCACTTCTTGGTCAGATCATCATAATTTCTTTTGCTTCTGCGACATTGATATATGAAGACGTTTCCCAGGAAAGATATACTGTGTTGATAATCCTTGTGCTGGCTTTTATGTCTCTTGTTGTCCTCACTGTTCTAAGACTACTGCGCCTGGCAAAGGATGCTGATTCCAGCGGTAAATAAGCATATTAATACAATGTTTCTATTTTCTATATTTCGCGTTGGGTATAACATATATATGATGTAGTCGTTAACAAAGCAATTTCCTCTTTATAATTATATCAATTATTGGAAAGTGAGAATATGGCAAAATCAGCAGCAGTAATAAAAGGCGATGGAGTTGGACCGGATCTTGTAGAAGCAATGCTGAAGGTAGCGAATGCTGCAAACAGCGATGTGGAGTTCATCAAATGTGATGCAGGCGCAACATGGTGGGAGGAAAATGGTGGTGACTCACTCATTCCCGACGAGACATGGGCTCTTCTTGAAAGCTCGGATGCATGCTATAAGGGTCCTACAACGACCCCTGGAATAGTGGGCGCACCAAGGAGTGTGGCCGTATCCATCAGGCAGAAGTACAATCTTTATGCCAACGTAAGGCCGGTAAAGACTTTCCCAAATACCAACAAGCCACTCGGTGACGTGGATTTCGTATGTGTCAGGGAAGGAACAGAAGGCCTGTATGTGGGTGAGGAGATCAAACTGACCGACGATGTATCGATCGCTATCAGGAAGATTACACGTACGTCCAGTGCAAATGTCTCGAAGTACGCTTTCGAGGAAGCAAAGCGAAGGAACTGCGATGCAGTTGTTGCCATCCATAAGAGTAACATCCTGAGAAGGACCTGCGGTCTTTTCCTTGAAGAGGTCGAGAAAGCAAGTAAGAATTACGATGGGATCGATGTATGGGAATATCATATTGACAACATTGCCCAGCAGCTTATCAAGAACCCGCAGATATTCAATAACAAGATCTTGCTCTCAACCAACCTGTTCATGGATGTCATCAGTGAGGAATGTTCCGCGCTTGTAGGAAGTATCGGACTTATTTACTCTGCAAACATAGGAGACAACTATGCAATGTTCGAGCCTGCACACGGTTCAGCACCAAAGTACGCAGGTCAGGACAAGGTCAACCCTGTGGCAACTATCCTTGCAGGTGCATGGATGCTCGATTATCTTGGCGAGAGTGAGCAGTCAAAGGCGATTTTTGCAGCAACCGAGAAGGTCATCTCAGAAGGCAAGTATGTAACATACGACCTCGGTGGCAGTGCAAAGATGAGTGAAATGACAGATGCGATTGCAAAGTACGTTGAATTAGAGATGAAGTAATTTGCTGTGACCTATAAACAGACATAGTTGCTTAACCAGCAATATTAGCGTGTTTTGTTATACTATACTTGGATTGTCTGAATAATCTAGGTAAGTATGACAGAACCGATTTTTTTCAGAATCATCCATAACATCTATAGATAAAGTGAATTTTTTATGCGGTGCAAAGGTAAGGTATTATATTTCAGTGATTGGAATTGAATCTTTCTGATAATATTCAAATAACTGTTTTCCCCATGCTACTGCCTTCGGACCATGGCACATAAGTTGTTTGTGGTCATATATGCCCTCATTCGTTAGTAATTTCAATACAATACAATACTCGTTTACCTTCAGCGAGAGGAAATGCATTTTTTCAGGATACATGTATAGTTCTACCCGCTCATTATGCATGAGTTCATGCAGTTCATCATTATTATCTCTCTTTATTTTATCGAAAAGATGTGGGTCAAAAGTGAGTGATAGATTAACTCCTCTCTCTATCATGTCCTTGAACAGATCAGGAAAATCAGGATGGATGCCGGAGGCTATCATATTAAATGATTTTGAGGATCTGGATTTTTCATGAGCTTCTTTGTTATAATCAAAAATTTCCGCTAAACCTGGTTGGACAACAGTGCAAGGATGAACTTCATGTAATCTTTTTAATAAAGGCGGAGGGATGAAATCCAGATTCCTGTTCTGCCAGTAACCCTCGGTTGTGTTCATAAATTCCTCAATGCTTAAAAAGGGTTTTAACTTTTCAATAATTAATTTTCCCATACAAGTTAGGCTGTAAACGCCCTTCTCTCCTGTTACCAGGTAATGTTCTTCCAGTATCTCTATATTCGAGAGAAACTCTTTTATGGCCATTCCCGAGGCTATACAAAGTGTGTCAAAATCTTTTGGACCCTCGTCCATATATAAAAGTAAAAGACAATTCTTATTTGACGCAATCACCGTTTGAAGTGATGTTTTTTTTATTCAGGTACCCCCTTTTCAATCAAACCCCTTAAAAAAACTACAACAAATTTGGTGCATAGGAAAATCTTATATATGTGCTCATTCTGTACTTCAACCAAAATAAAGTTCTTTTCGTATTTATAGATTACTAAAACAATATTAGCTTAATGGTATAATTGTAAACCGGAATTGTTTCTGGAGCGATAAATTCTGACTACTCCCACGACTCAAGTCGTGAAGTTCTGATCAGAACCCTGTTGAAGCCTCACGGTATTTTTGATCACTATCTATTATTACCTAAAACCCTGATTCACAGGATTTACATACATTTTGCATCTTATCTTCAGGCATGTACTCCCAATCTTTTTAATAGATAGGTCTGATAATCTATATGGGGGAATAATACGGGGAGTATATGTTTTCCCTGTTTTACGCCAGGAGGGTGTATAATATGCCAAAGTTCGAAGTGTTCACAGATAAAAGCGGGAAATACAGGTTCAGGTTAAAAGCTCCGAATGGGGAAATAATCGCAGTGGGGCAGGCCTATGCAAGCAAAGCTGGTTGCATGAACGGAATCGAGTCAGTAAGGAAGAACGCTCCGGTCGCAGATATCGTAGAGATTGAGGAGCCTGAGGATATAGAAAGTTGAAATATTTAGAAAAGATTCCCGGTTCTAAATAAAACAGATGATGGCGGAAATTTCCGCCATACTGTTCTGCTATGCTCTTCCCGGGCGGCAGTTTACGATCAAATGGAAAGCGTGTTCAATCTATAGTATCATGCATACGTGGCTTAATTCCACGTGTGTTGCTTTCCGTACTTGCTTCTATATTATCGCCATCTTCGTCACGGTGCATTTCCTTTCTGACCATGGGATTGAACATGAAGTATTTTTTGACATATGCGAGTATCTCCTCGTCGGAGATGCAGGAAACCCTTCTATCCTCATTGTAGAGTTTCTGGATATCGGCCTGGATAGAACGAAGCCTTTTGTCATTTTTCTCAATTTCTATATTTACATCCATCAGTTCATTGAGAGTTTCCTGTACCTTGAATCTCAGAACTTCGATACCTGATGAGTCTCCTACAAGGAATATCCTTTTCCCCCCGACTATCTCGGGAGGGTAGGGTTCGTAGGTGAAAGGGTTCTTGATAACGCCTGCAGTATGGATGCCTGACTCGTGGGCAAAGACATTGTTACCGACAACGGACTTATTCCTTGGTATCCTGATACCGATCTCCTTCTCCATGAACTTGGAAAATTCGGCGACACAGTCCAGGTTGTACTTATCAAATCCCTCTATACGCCTTTTAAGGAAAAGGAGTAATTTCTCCATCTCTGCATTACCTGACCTTTCTCCTATCCCAAGGAAAGTGACGTTTGACCAGTTGGCACCATGCCAGTATCCTGCCAGGGAATTGGGGACGGCAAGACCGAAGTCATCATGACAATGTGTTTCGATCTCCTTAACATTCAGTTTCTCTTTGAGGTGTCTGACAATTGTTGGTATTCCATAGGGTTCGTCCACACCTGTAAATGGTACTCCGAAACCAATAGTGTCACAAATGCGTATTGTGCAACCGGGGTCGATATCCATGATCTTCTCGATAAGGGGGAAGACGAAATTATAGTTGTCAGCACGGGTCATGTCCTCTATATGTGCTCTTGTCTTCAGTCCATGGTCCACCGCATATTGCAGCGCATTGAGGTATTTCTCTTCAGCTGCTTCACGGTCTGGCAGTCCCATCTTGTCAAAGATATGCGGATCGGATACAGACATCAGGATGCCTGTCTCCTCAATACCGTCAACATCCAGGACCATATCTATATCTGCAGGATTTGCACGGGCCCAGCCTGTAATCTCCGGGAACTCATATCCCATATCCTGCATAAGTTGAATTGCTTTTCTGTCCCTGTCGTTATAGACGAATGTCTCCAGCTTTTCAATGCCTATTCTGTGCAGATATTCATATATCTTCACCTTGTGGTGTGTCCTCACAACGATACCAGGCATCTGGGCACCATCACGTATTGTACTGTCACTGATAGATACTTCCTGCCCATATGGCAATTTTATCTTCGGAAGGTCATCATAGTCCCTGTATGTTTTCATTCTGTTCCTCCTATAGAGCAAGCTGTCCGATTTTCCCGGTATAAGTGACTTCTCTAGAAATGGCAGGATGATTATTATCCATCCGGATAACGAGCGTTTCAACTCCGGGTAAACGTGCGTTATTAAATAACTAGTAGAGGGTAGTACATGACTTTATCCTTAAAATGCTTTTCTTCTATCCTTGTACAATTATATGTACTGTTATGAGGGACGAACTAACCTTAAATCTTAATACTTTCAAGGATTACATGATGATTATGTGGAGTATACTACTCAAGAAATTTGAAAAACATCCGGCACAACAAAAAGTACTGAGACTTTTGTTCGAGCGCGGTTTTCAGGTGAACGATGAAGGAAAGGTTATATCAGGTGCTATCGAGGTGGCCCATACTCAGCTTGCAAAGGAAGCAGGTGTTGACAGGCGTGTTGTGGACTCAACGACAGAGGCTATACTATCCGATGATACTTTAAGGAATATATTCCAGAATGTAAGGTCCATTCCTTTCCTGCGTGACGTCGCTCCGTTGCTTGACCTCGGAGTCATAATAATCACACCGGACGATGCAGTTCACAAAGGTATTATCTCAGAGGTATCCACGGTCATCGCACGTCACAATATTAGCATCAGACAGGCAGTTTCAGATGATCCTTTTTTTACGACGGAACCACGACTGACAATAATAACCGATACAAAGGTTCCAGGTAGTATTGTTGAAGAACTCCTTGCCCTTGAATCCGTCAGGGGTGTGAGCATCTATTAGGAATGCCAGAGCACAGTCTTTGCGAAGGCCCTGAACACTCCTAAGAGATGCCTTGAATTAGATGGTCTCAACAGTTTTTTAATGACTATAGATGGGTGGTCCATATCGCCGTAGGTGGTGATGGTGTCAAGTATAGGTGGCTTGTTCATTGAAGCAATGAGCTCATCCATTTCGGAGTCCGAACGTCCTCCTATAAAGTTATGTATGTTCATTCCTATGGCAAGTTCCCTGCCAATTTTTGCCCTCCACCTGCAATCATACTCGGCAAGCCGTTGAGCTGAATTGTCTTCCTCAAGTGCAGCCCTTGCAGCAACCTCACCTGCTATTCTGGCACAGGCAACACCTGTGTATATTCCTCCTCCGGATGTGGGCTTGACCTGTCCTGCTGCATCCCCTGTAATGAGTGTACCTTCAGCATATGTCTTGTCCGGGGGTCCAAGGGGTATGCCGCCTATCACAAGGTCAAGATGCCCTCCCTCGTACCGTGAGGCAATATGATCATTATTCTTCAGCATTCTGTCCAGATATGTCCGGACATTCTCATCGGCCCTGCAGTCAATGGCCAGCCCTATACGGGAAATATTTTCATTGACAGGGACTGTCCAGCCAAAGAACCCCGGGGCCTGTGAGCCAACGAACAATTCCACATAATCCACATCAGGGGATTTATAAGGGGCCTCGATCTGTATGCCCGGAAGTATTTTCTTGACCTGTCCGAGTCCTGCCATCCTTGCTACACGACTGCGCACACCATCGGCACCAATCACTACTTTTGCCCTGATCTCTCCTGGCTGGCCATTTTCTATAATTGAGAGCTTCTGAACACCATCTATGTTATCAAGGCCAGTAGCCCTTGTGTTGAGTTTCAGTTCTACTCCACTATCAAGTGCCATTGAAGCCAGGGTCCTGTCAAAGTTCTTTCTTGACACGACATATGCCTTTGTCTCTTTCCCGTCTATTGGAAGACAGGCACCACTCATCGGGTATACGAAAGCACCGCGTACCTTATTCAGGACAAAACTGTCAGAAGGGAGGACCTCACACTCGGATAGAGCTCTTGTGCTCAAGAGGCCCGTACACCCTACAGGCGAACCTATGGATGCATGGTCTTCTATCATCAGTACAGTTGCGCCGTTGTTCACAGCATATCTTGCGGCTGTGGAGCCCACGGGTCCTGCTCCTACAACAACGACATCATAATCGGTATTCTTCATTTTTATATCCCGTTCCTGATCAGGTCAAGTATGTCATTGAAACTCCTGAGCACATGGTCGGGTCTTTCCATGATGTTATCTCTGTCCTTTTCAGGGTTCCTGTCACCATAGATCGCATATGCTGCCAGCATGCCCAACTGTTTTGAAGGTACAATATCCCTAACCAGGCTGTCCCCTACAAAAAGTGTTTCTTGAGGCTGGAGTCCCATCGAGTCCAGGGCATGTATGAATGTTCTGTGTGAAGGTTTCTTCCATCCTGTGATGTCATAGGTGAAAAGGGAGTCAAAGGAATCGAACAGTTCTACCTTTTCCAGGCGTGGTCTTGCGTTCTTCATTTCCGCATCCGTAAGGATACTCAGCATAATATTCATTGATCTCAGTTTCTGGATAGTTTCCCTCACGCCCGGGTAAAGCTTAACTGAACGAATCTTTTCTTTCTCATATATACTGCAGCATTCAAGAAAGTTCTTTTCGGAGAAAAAACCACTATCTTTCATATAATCACTGATGTTTTCAGTGCTTTCAAATCCATGCTTTCCTCTGCGGAAATATCCAAACAGTTCGTGAGAATTCCCCTTTTCCAGATACTGTACAACAGCTGAGCAGGCAAATATCTTTGCTTCTACTAGATCGAACAGCGTATTGTCCATGTCAAAAATAATACCTTTGATGCTGCTGTTTTCATTCATTTTTTTCAGTTGCTTTATAGGCATCTTCTTACTCTGCTTTAGGTCAATAGTTTTCAGATATATATTCAATATACTTGTTAACTTTGGTAATTTTAACAGCAAAAATTTTATATATTTAATTTTTATAATATATACAAGGATTTTCTAGCAGAAAATCTTTTGCCAGGAGGGCACACATTGGCTACAGAAGCAAACTCCACCATAAACAAGAACAAAGGAGCAACACACCAAGCTCCGATATCTGATGATGATGCAAAAGAATATGTTAAAGAGGGTTTCTATTCTGCTTGCGGGCAGGCTTTCATACGTGTATCTCCGAACAAAAGAACTAATTGAATTAGGCAGGTATCCAATGATCTCTTTAAAATGATATGTCCGGGAGAAAAAGCTCTGGGAATATTCTATTTCCATTTGCCAATCCTCTGCTTTTATACTATTCTACTTCCTTATATAACGTAATAGAAGGTTTGGTTATATACGAATAAATCCTACTATTACATGTACACATCTTGACAACCTCAACCAACTAACTTTTACAAAGGGTGTGTACTGACCACTGAAGCACCTATCACAGGTGCTTCAAAAACTTTAGCTGACAGAGCAAGATGTTTGGAAGCCCTGCCCCCGGGATGATCATAGGTCAGGCTCTAGTCGTTCAGGATATCGGACCTTTTCTTGTAATACTGGAAAAGTTCTTCGCCCCAGGCAATGGCAGTTGGTTCAGAACTCAGGATAATGCGGTTTGTATACCTGCCGTTCTTATCCAGCAGTGAGAAGGACATGCATTGGTCGCTTACAGTAATACTGACAGGTTTTACGGCTTGTCTGTAGATGGAAATATGAGAGTTACCGTTCTTGAAAAGTATTTCTATCTCTTTTTTATACTCTCTTTTTAGCGACTGTGACAGGGTATTCTCACTGGACGAAACAGTAATGTCTGAATGCGTATCACCTTTTAGTATGTTATATACCTGTTCTGTCATTATCACATTCACATCAACACCCTGTTCCAGAAAACTGGAATATGGCAGAAGATAGGAAGGATGGTATATGGAGATCAATGTTGATATATGACTTGAACCGTCGATCCTCTTGAGCATCTCCTCCTGTTGTTCAAAAATGCTCGGAAGGTTTGGTTCCAGAACTTCACATGCACCCAGTTCTCCTATTCTGTGGAGCAGATCTTTGGGTATGGGGCTAAGATCATGGTCGATCCAGTAATCCATATTCTTCTCATGCACATTCAGGCTCATCAGGAGTTTTTCCATGTTCTCTACTATAGCTTCTCCTGTTGGTGTAAGGGCATAGGTATCCCTGTCATAGCTCACCAGATTCCACTCAAGTAACTTTTTCACCTGCGGTATCATGGATTTCCAGGGAAAATCGAAAAAATCCTTTATTACTTCTTTTGTTTTTGGACCCTCTTTCAAGAATAATAACAGATTCTTCCTTTTTTCCGAAAGAAATATAGTATCAAGTAAGGAAGACCTCGTTCTAAACCCCCATCTCTATTTGGTCTTGCATGCATATAAATGATTGCAAAAAGCCATTCCTCTCTTATTAATAATTTAAGAGGCTACTGGTTATATGGGATGTACAATGGCCTGTTATGATAGTTATGGCCATGTTCGCATGACCGGAGATGTATTACGGACCCGCCGGGAATTGAACCCGGGTTCTAAGCTCCGGAGGCTCAAGTGATATCCTCTACACTACAGGTCCTCTAAAATAGATCCTATGCAGTTTCCTAATACGGTCATTGAAGATAAATTTGATGCATAGTGCTTTCAGACTAAAGATATGATTTCCAGAAGTTTTGTAACATCAAAGGCTAAATTCGTACTGTTGGCAGCTTTAAATAACTGTTATCCTTACCCGCGCAGCTTTTAAGTAACATACCTGTATATTTGTTGTGTCACAATTGTGAATCATTATCTGGATGGTGAACCGCAATTCAACTGCCGGCAGGGTGATCTGATTTCTGTTAGAATCCGAATACCGGTCCCTGATCTTTTCATGTTTGAGAAATCCTATGTTCCTGTGAGTTGTAAAGTTTATGAAAGTTACGCTACATTCCGGAAAAACAGAAGAACTGGAAATTGGACATCTGACTGTTGAAAAACTCCTGCAGTCCCTTAAGATCAGCCAGGGTGAAGTACTTGTGGTACTGGACGGTGAAATAATTCCTGAGGATTACGTACTCTGCAATAGTGATGAGATCCGCATAATTCATGTTGTTTTTGGAGGTTGAGCCTGGCTCATCCTTGATCTTTCTCAAGATAACTGATATCCCTGGAAGGAATATCTGACACGCGTTTCCCTCCAGAATATATATTCATCTTTTTCCCCCTCACAAAACCAATGATAGTAAGGCCTCTGGCCCTTGCTATACTAATAGCAAGTGTAGTGGTGGCACCTCTGGACACGATTACGGGTATATTTGCTACAAGGCATTTTCGGACCATTTCTGAGGAAATGCGCCCTGAACATATCACATATGTCCCGGATAGGTCTATCTTCTGTTCCAGAGCATATCCTATCACGCGGTCAAGTGCGTTATGCCGGCCGATATCCTCCACTACGGCAATCCTTCCCTTTGTGTCATACAGTCCTACAACGTGTATGCCTCCTGTCTTTACATGCAGTTCGGATTCAAGTGCTTCCTTCACGGTAGTTCTGATATTTTCAGTACTAAGTGACAGGTTCGAATCTATCTCCGGAAGTTTTTCAATATCAAGGAACGACATGCTTCCACCGCATCCGCTAAGCACCGTTTTTTGTGAAGTGAGTATCTTGAAAGGCTCTGTTGTGAGGACGCTGACACTGTTACCTTCGAAGCGAATGGATTCTATCTCTTCGATACTCCTGATTATGCGCTCGGTATAGAGAAAACCAATAATGAATTCCCTGAACATCACAGGACTTGTCATAGCAGTCAGGACATGTCGGCCGTTGACACTGACAGCAAGCGGTATCTCTTCTATGACCGGATGCAGATCAGTTGAGAATGATTCTCCTTCTGCTTTGATACAAGGTAGGTCTCTGAACATTTCATAGTCTCCGGGTGATCTCTTCAATGGTAGCCAGGAGGAGGTCTATCTCCTCTTCTGTGTTATACAGGTACATACTTATGCGTACCGTGCCGTTGGGAAGCCCCATGTATTCCATGAGCGGATGGCAGCAATGTTCCCCTGACCTTGTGATCATATCTGAGCCCTCATCAAGTATGTGTGATACTTCGTGCGGATGCATGCCTTCAATGTTGAAAGAAACAACACCTATCCTTGCACTCTTTTCAACAGGGCCGTAAACATGTACTTGTTCCATGTCTTCAAGTCCGTGAATGACCTTTTCCGTGAGTTTCTTCTCATGTCTTTCGATGTTATCCATGCCTACTTTTCTCAGGTAGTCAACAGCATACCCAAGTCCGATCATGCCTGCAATATTGGGCGTTCCGGCCTCGTAACGCTGGTAACCTTCGGCAAGGGTGTAACTGTCAAGGGATACTTTGTCGATGGCCCCGCCTCCAAGCAGGAGGGGATCAATATCTGTCTCCTTCATCCAGAGTATTCCCGTACCGGTGGGTCCGAGCATCTTGTGCCCTGAAAAGCAGAAATAATCACATCCTGTTTTCTTTACATCTACAGATATATGAGGCACCGACTGTGCGCCATCTATCAACAGTCTCGCACCGTGCTCCTGGCATATTGATGCTATCTCTTTTACTGGCAGGACGTTCCCAAGGACGTTGGAAGCGTGCGTGAGGGCCACAAGTCCGGTGTTCTCATTGATCGCAGACTCAAATGCACTGATATCTATCATGCCGTCGGGGAATGGTTCAATGGTGGACACTCCAATCCCTTTCTTACGAAGGTGAACCCAGGGGAGGAAATTCGAATGGTGTTCCAGTACAGTTGTCACAATATTGTCGCCACTATGCCACTCGAGCCCGCAGGCAACCATATTGATAGCTTCGGTCGTGTTCTTGGTAAGTACAGTGGTACCATCTTCTCCGCCAATCAACTCTGCTACTTTTATGTGGGAGTCCCAGTAGCGTTGTGTTGCAATGGTGGTCAGCCGGTGGACTCCTCTGCCCACATTTGAGCGGTAATGCCGTTCGAATTCATTCATGGCACGGATCACAGGCTCAGGGGAAAGGCTTGTTGCGGCATTGTCAAGATAGGCAATATTGTCGAGGAGTGGAAAATCCTCTCTTATAAGATCAATATCCATTAAGTATCCCCTCTCGGTAGATCACATGTACAGTATTATTTTTCGTTTCCACTGCCCATGCACTTTTGGTCTTCCTCACGCATTTGCATGCATATATGGCATATCCTGACAGAAAGGTTGTCCACGCGTTTATCTTTCATATCCATCGCCAGGAGGTGAATAGTTTCTTTGACGTCATCCTCGAACACGATTCTGTATCCTCTCTTTTTAGAAAGATACTGTGAGACTGCCGATGGTGCCATATCAAGTTCTTTTGCGATGTCCTGCTGACTCAGGCCACAGTTCACAAGCTCTTCTGCAATTGCTGCTCTTATAGCGGGAAGAATATCCCAGACTATCATCTGGCAGGGTAATTTCATAATATCTACTCATATTCTGATTTTAAATATCTGTTCCCGGAACTGATCAGCAATTGCGGATTACTTCTATAGGTTAAAGTACCTTTTGCAATATGTGCAGGAGCAGGTTTTTGTGCCTTGAAGGGAAAATGGGAAACATGTTAAGCGAGCAGGAACTGGAACGCTATTCCCGGCAGATAATGCTTTTTGGTGAGAACGGGCAACAACACCTGAAAAATGCAAATGTATTCATTGCAGGTGCAGGGGGTCTCGGGTGCCCGATAGCACTGTATCTTGCCGTTGCGGGAGTGGGTAATCTGAAAATGGTTGACAAGGATGTGGTCGATCGCTCCAATCTTAACAGGCAGGTGCTTCACTGGGAAACGGATATCGGAAAAGAAAAAGTGTTATCCATTGAAGAGAAGCTTCGTTCCATAAACCCGGATATTGATGTGGATGTATTTACTAAGATCATAGATATATCAAATGTTTCTGAACTCATTGCCGATGCTGATGTTATAGTGGATGCCATGGACAACTATTCCACACGTTATCTTCTCAATCAAGTGGCACAAGAGAAGGGCATTCCGCTGATCCATGGTGCTGTCCGGGGTTTTGACGGGCAGGCTACAACGATCATCCCGGGAAAGACCGCCTGTCTTAATTGTCTTTTTCCTTCCGCGCCCCCGGGTGAGATATTTCCTGTCGTAGGTGTGACCGCAGGGCTCATTGCCATGGTACAGGCGAACGAAGTAATAAAGTACCTCGTGGGAACAGGTGAAATGCTTACTGACAGGCTGCTGATCTGGAACGGTCTTTCCGCGGAAATTGAATACTTAAAATTCAAAAAAAGATGTGACTGTATCATATGCAGCAGTTATTCGGATAAAAGCTGATCTTGCTTCCTGCTGCGAATGAGCAAATCCGACTTAACGGACTTCAAGCATTCTGATTATGGCCTTACGTGCTCTGTCAGCTATCTCTTCGGGGACCACTACCTGTGGTGTGAGATCTTTAAGAGAATTATATACTTTATTCAGATCGGTCTTTTTCATATTTGTGCATATGGCCTGAGAGGACAGCGGGTAGCATGTCTTTTGAGGGCATTCCTTTTTCATTCTGTGGAGTATGCCTATCTCTGTGCCTATTATGAACTCCTTGCCCGGACTTGAACAGACATGTCTGATCATTCCTGATGTAGAATATACACCATCTGCAAGGTCAATGACCTCTGCCCTGCATTCGGGATGAACAAGTACTTCTGCTTCAGGATGCAGGTTACGAGCCTCTTTTACGTCTTGCGGGGTGATCCTGTCATGTACAAAACAGAACCCTTCCCAGGGAAGTATTTCTTTATCACTGAATCTGGAAACATAGGATCCGAGATTTTTATCCGGGACAAAAATAATCCTGTCCTCATCCAGTGATTCCACTACCTTCACAGCATTTGAAGAAGTACAGCAGATATCACTCTCTGCTTTGACCTCTGCTGTGGTGTTGACATAACATACGACTGCTGCATCAGGGAATCTTTCTTTCAGGACCCTCAGTTCTCCGGCGCTGATCATATCTGCCATGGGACAGTTAGCTTCAGCGGCCGGCAGCAGGACTGCCTTATCAGGTGAGAGGATGGCTGCAGTCTCGGCCATAAAATCGACCCCGCAAAAAACAATAACATCATTATCCAGGGTAGCCGCTTTGCGTGCAAGTTCCAGTGAATCCCCTGTGAAATCAGCTATATCCTGTACTTCTGCTACCTGGTAGTTGTGGGCAAGTATAATCGCATTTTTTTGCTCTTTGAGACTGTTTATCTCCTTTCTCATCCGGTCCGGATCATAAGTAATCTTGTTAATGTCATCCATGGATTGACCTTTGTTAGGTTTTTATCGTATCAATATGTAAATACCCGGTTGCTCAAGACCGGATTCACAATTGTGAGTAGTTTCCATTGCTTTTATCTGTATTTATACATATTGACGGGTATCCGGATTTTCTTTGTGAAAGATCGCAGTGATTCTTCTGAATATATTAAGGATTCCGGTTAAAATATGGTTTCCACCGATATTATGTGGAAGCCGGAGCATTTCAATCACTGGATGCCCTGCCAATTGCTTTTAATAATTCCAGCATGATTCCGAGCCCTTTCTGGAAATCCTCATTCTGCATCTGCCTGTACAGTCCACTGACGCCTACCTTTGGTGGATTCAGGAGAGCTTTATCGAGCTGGGGGTCCTGCAGTCCCCTTTCCATGATGTCAACAAGATCTGTGCTCATGACGGTGTTTGTGATCTTTAACACGGTTGTCATGAGTCCGGCGATCCCGTGGGCAGTCTGGTCGTTCATGTAGTCCTGCAGGATTTTTGTTGTTCGCACAAGGTCTAAAACAGCTTCAACATCAGCTGGTGTTATTTCGATTCCTGATATCTGGTTTGCACTAGTTCCGTCTGTCATATTCTTTTCCTCCTCAGAATAGTCCCTTTACACTGATGTCCCAGTGTATATGGTAATACATTCGGTACAGGAACCAGCCCATTTTTGTGGTTGTAAAGGGTTCGGGAGGCACACCGTACTTCCAGGTGGCAATATAGCCTCTCCCCTGTGTGGAAGGAGACTCAAGTTCAGTGACGATCGGACATCCTGTTTCTCCCTCATAAGGAGTTTTGATACGGTTTCCGCGGATATCATTGATCAGGTTCTGACTCACTGCAATTGCCTGATAGTGGGCTCCGATCCCCGTCTTAAGAATATCGGCGGGGCCGAGGTCGCCAAGTACGTACACATCATCAAAGTTCCCTGCAGAACCGCGATACTGGAGGGTGGCCTTATCTGCAGATAACCATCCTTTATCATCCGCAAGGCCTGAATCTATCAGTACCTGGGGTGCCTTATGCGGAGGAACGGTTATCAGCAGGTCATAGTTGATTGTGTCCCCGTTCTTTGATGTCAATTCCTTTTTGGCTGCATCGACACTGGCAAGCTGGAAAGTCCTTATGACCTCTATGTTCTTTTCTTTTAATTGTCCGGTCACTAGTTTGTTGAATTCCGGTGGTCCTATAGGCTCCATGGGCCAGGCAAGGGTCAGTTGTACATCGTCCCTGTTCTTCCTGAAATTACGCAGGTAGCTCTCAAGCATGAAAGTGAATTTTACAGGTGCGCCCGGACACGGAACAGGCATAGAAGCAACAGAGACCACAATCCTTCCGCCATTAATGTTCTTTACCAGGTCCCTTACTTTGAAAGCATCCTCTATGGATGTGTAGAAAGTGTTCAGATCATCTGCAAGGCCCGGAACTGCATCAATATCAGCTCTGCAGCCCATTGCAATAACAAGATAGTCATAGCTATACTTCTTATCGCTCTTGACAGTTACTTCTTTATTGTGAAGATCTACTGCTGTAATCTCGCCATTCCTGCCGTAAAAAGACTTTACTCTGGGGCTTATAAGTTTCTTTCTTGGTCTTGTGATGTCTTCGGGCGTGTAAAGCTCGAAGGGTATAAAAGTAAAACCGCCCTGGTTTATATTCGTGTCATTTCTGTCAAGAATTATTATTTCTAATTCTTCTTTTGCAATCCTGTTCCTGAACTCTCTGGCCAGTACATTTGCTACTACCGATCCGGCATAGCCCGCCCCTAATATCAGTACCCGTTCTGTCATAAATATCACCCCAGTTTTCACTGAGTTTTCACTTGATATATTAGTTACGTTACTGATGTATTTCAGCAGTTATATTTAACAGAATTGAAGTACGTACGGAATTTAGAAATTACAGCAGTTTAACATTGTGAACTAAGCCTGATCAAATTTGCAAAGTTCAATTCAATTTATAAAAACTGGCGTCCTTGTTAAAAAATTCAAAAGAAGATTGGGGTGTTACAGAATGCTCTGTAACATGATAAGATGTATAGTTATTGTGGCAATAACTATACGTTTTTTAGTTCTGTAATACTATCTCGATGTTGATGTCCTTTGGGACCTGAATGCGCATGAGCTGCCTGAGTGCACGTTCGTCGGCTGCTATGTCGATGAGCCTCTTGTGTACGCGCATTTCCCAGTGGTCCCATGATGCGGTTCCGTCACCACTTGGACTTTTTCTGACAGGTACCACCATCTTCTTAGTGGGTAGGGGAACCGGTCCTGACATACTGACACCTGTTCTGTCTGCAATAGCTTTTACCTGATCGCAAACTCCATCCAGGTTTACCGGACTGATTCCTGATAATCTTATTCTTGCTTTCTGTGACATGTTCGTCTCCTAAAAAAAGGAAATGTGAGTATCTTACTTTCTCTGTGAGACACTCATGCACATGCCAGCTGCAATGGTCATGCCCATATCACGGATAGCGAATCTTCCGAGCTGTGGGATTTCCTTGACTGGCTCGATTACCATTGGTCTGCTTGGCTTTACAGTGATGATTGCTGCATCTCCGGCTTTAATAAAGGTTGGATTCTCTTCCTTTACCTGACCGGATTTTGGATCGAGCTTCTTGTTAAGCGCGATAAGTGTGCATGCAGTCTGTGCAGTGTGGCAGTGGAACACAGGTGTGTAACCAGCCGTGATTGCGGATGGGTGCTGGAGCACTACGATCTGTGCGGTGAACTCATCTGCAACGGATGGTGGATTTGCGGCCGGGCCACAGACATCTCCTCTGCGGACATCGTTCTTACCTACGCCTCTTACGTTCCATCCGATGTTATCGCCAGGTCCTGCCTGTGGAGCTTCTTCATGGTGCATTTCGATGGATTTTACCTCTCCACTAACACCGCTTGGGTTGAAGATTACGGTTTCACCTTTCTTCATAATACCGGTCTCTACTCTGCCTACTGGCACGGTTCCGATACCTGAGATTGTGTATGCATCCTGTACAGGGATCCTGAGTGGGAGTTTGTCTGGTTTCTCTGGCTCCTTAAGATCATCAAGTGACTCAAGAATAGATGGGCCGTTGTACCATGGAGTATTCTTGCTTGCTTCCTTTATGTTGTCTCCCTCGAATGCTGAGGTTGGGATGAACGGGATATCACTAGCCTTGAATCCTACCATTCCAAGAAGCTGGCTTACATCTTTCTTTACCTGCTCGTACCTTTCCTCGCTGTAGTTTGCTGCATCCATCTTGTTTACAGCAATAATGAGCTGGTTGATACCGAGGGTTCTGGAAAGGAACACGTGCTCCTTTGTCTGAGCCATTACACCATCTGGTGCTGCTACTACAAGGATCGCTGCATCAGCCTGGGATGCACCGGTAATCATGTTCTTTACAAAATCACGGTGTCCCGGACAGTCCACGATCGTAAAGTAGTATTTGTCAGTGTCGAATCTTTTGTGTGCGATATCAATTGTAATACCTCTCTCACGTTCTTCTTTGAGGGAGTCCATTACCCATGCAAAAGCAAATGATTCTTTTCCTTTTTCTCTTGCTTCTGCTTTATACTTCTCGATCATATGAGCAGGTACTGCTCCTGTCTCAAACATCAATCTACCGACAAGTGTGGACTTGCCGTGGTCAATATGACCGATAACCGCTAAGTTCATGTGTGGTTTATCAGCTGCCATTTTAATATCTCCTTTCTTGATTTATAAATACTTCAATTTGATTTGTCCTAATAGTTGTTTTCACGTTTAAACCTTTCTGACGAAAAGGGATTTGCAGCCAATGCTGCAGTTTCCCACAATCACTGGCTCAGGTAGTCAGATGCTTGTGGGAGTTCCTTCTTCAATCCCTTTCTCTCTCTGATGGAACCGACGACCTCACTGTTGAGGTTTGTGGGCAGTGTGTCAAATCCTGCAAACTCAGTACTCCACATTGCACGTCCTTCTGTTGCAGACCTTATGTCTCCTGCAAAACCGAACAATTCTGCTACAGGTGCTTTGGACTCGATTATTGTCATGTCACCTTCAGATGTCATGTTGATGATGATTCCACGGCGCCCCTGGATCTCCTTGGTAGCTCCTCCCATCTGGTCCTGAGGTACCTGGATGAATACCTTCTGGTATGGTTCCAGGAGCGTGTCATCTGCCATGAGCATTGCGGCCTGTATAGCCTGCCTTGATGCGGGGATGACCTGTGCAGGACCTCTGTGTACCGCATCTTCGTGCAGCTTTGCATCGACAAGCTTTACTTTGACACCCATACATGGTTCCCTTGAGAGGGGTCCTGCCTTCATGACCTCTACAAATCCTTCAAGGATGAGCTCCATAGTCTCGTTGAGGTGCTGGATACCCTTGGTCATATCGATGTAAATGTTACTCTCAATGATGTCTGCAATACCCTTTGCCTCATCCTTCCCCATTCCGGCTGCCATGAGCTTTTCCCTGCGCTCGAGTTCAGGCATGCGCATTGAGATATCGCCGTTGCGGATAAGTTCCCTTACATTTTCCTCGAGTGGCTCTACTGTTACATAGAACCTGTTGTGCCTGTTTGGTGACTTCCCTTCAACAGGACCTGCACTACCACGGATGGTCTCACGGTACACCACAATAGGTGGTGTGGTTGTGATCTCGACATTCTTGTCACGCTGGATCCTGTGTGCAATGACCTCAAGGTGAAGTTCACCCATGCCGGCCATCAGGTGCTCACCTGTCTCTTCATCGAGGGTGATACTAAGGGTCGGGTCTTCCTTTGCTACCTGCCGCAGTACATCGACAAGCTTTGGAAGGTCCTTCATATGCTTTGCTTCCACAGCGACTGTAACTACAGGTTCGCTTGCATGTTTAATGCTTTCGAACGGTGCCATGCCGTCAAGCGTGGTTACCGTGGAACCGACCATCGCATCCTTAAGACCTGTCACTGCTGCAATATTGCCTGCAGGGATCTTCTCTACTTCAAGCCTTTCCGGGCCCATGAAGATACCGACCTGCTGAATCCGGTTCTTCTTTGCAGCTCCTGATACGTATACTTCCATACCACGGGAAAGTGAACCACTGAACAGTCTTCCGGTTGCAACTTCTCCTGCATGCGGGTCCATGGAGATGTCAGTGACCATGAATGCAAGGTCTCCCTTGGCATCTGCATCTTTCATCGACTTTGCGATCGGCGTACTCTTGTCGCCATGCCAGATTACACTGACCCTGTCTTCCTGTGCCTGGATCGGGCTGGGAAGGAATCTGATGACCATGTCGTTTACAGCTTCATGGAGGGGACACTGATCAGCGAGAGCCTGCATGTCCTCTTCACGGCAGTAATTATAAACATCATTGAATGTGATCCCGGTCTTCTGCATCATGGGAACACTGATGGCCCAATTGTATAGTGCTGAACCAAATGCAACGGTACCTTCTGCAGCATCGACTCTCCACCCTGCTTTGTAACGTTCTTCGTTCATTCCCTTGATGAGTTTGTTCACATGGTCGATCAGCTTTCCGAGCCTGATCTGCATCTCCTGTGAATCTACCTTGAGCTCATTGATGAGGCGGTCTACCTTGTTGATGAACAATACTGGTTTGACATGTTCCTTGAGTGCCTGCCTGAGTACGGTCTCTGTCTGTGGCATTGTACCTTCGACAGCATCAATGACAACTACGGCTCCGTCAACAGCGCGCATTGCACGTGTAACGTCACCACCGAAGTCTACGTGACCCGGTGTATCGATAAGATTGATAAGATAGTCCTTTTCATCGTACGTGTGTACCATGGAAACGTTGGACGAATCAATTGTGATACCTCTCTGCTGCTCCTCTTCATCTGAGTCCATGAAGAGTTGCCTGCCTGCAAGCTCCTTTGAGATCATGCCGGCACCTGCAAGGATGTTATCTGACAAGGTGGTCTTGCCGTGGTCGATATGTGCAACAATGCCTATGTTACGGATCATTTCTGGTTCGTTCATAAGCGCTGTGACACGCTCAACCATCTTTTTTCTTCTACCCATGTTTATTCCCTTAATCCTGAATTTAAGTGTAAAGGTCAGTATTAACGTGCTGCCTTTGCAACTCTTTCCTTTCCATCCTTTCTGTTAATTGAGAAGCATTTTGCATCGCGGTTTGAAGCAGCGATTATCTCGGCTGCAAGACAGCTAGCTGCACTTTTCTTTGATTTGAAAGCTGCCTGGTTGGCACCCATTGTAATATATCTCAATGCAGTGTCCACGCGTCTCTGTGAAGATGTATCGACAGCCTTTGGCACGGAAATCCCTCCGTATTTGAGCCTTACTACTTCTTCTCTTGGTCCTGCATTTGCAATAGCTTCGACAAGTACCTGTACAGGGTTCTTTTTTGTCCTTTCGTTGATAACTTCAAGAGCTTCCTCTACGATCTTGAGTGCAACCTGCTTCTTGCCGGTGTTCTGCTCATTGCGCATAACATTGTTAACCAGGCGCTCAACAATACATATCTCTGATTTGTTGAACTGCTGCCTGGCATGTTTCCCATTGCTGTGGGGGATTATCACAGGGTCCAGACTGACATAGGCCTTGATTCCCTGATCTGCGACCTCGACCTCTGCAAAATCCCATTTGCCGAATAATTTGATCATGTGAATTATCTCCTTGGTTTATCCTTGCGGCCAATGACCATCTCATTGAGGGATACATTGTTCACTGCGATGACCTTGAAACGTACGCCCGGAATATCACCCTTTGCACCACCCATTCGGCCACCGATCCTTTCCACTGTGACCTCATCGTGTTCATCGATGAAGTTGATGGCACCGTCGCCCGGGCAGAAAGCTGATACCTGGCGACCGTTCTTGATCAATTGTATTCTTACACATTTCCTGATAGCCGAGTTAGGCTGTTTTGCTTCGATACCCACTTTCTCAAGCACGATGCCTCTTCCCTGAGGTGCTCCCCCGAGAGGGTCAGCTTTAACGTCAAGACCTAATGTACGTCTGTTGTAACCAGGATCTTTCCACCTTGCGCTCTTACGAACGCGCTTGAGGGTGTGAGCTGCATATTTTCCAGTTGGCATTAATTATGTCCTCCGATTATGTATTATGATGAGTTGTTAGTTTTGTAATTACTATTGCAAGATAACGTCATCTATATCATGATGTCTTTTAGCAACAAGCTTGACCTTTTCGATGTTTTTCCCGTTACGTCCTATGGCAAGTCCCTTGTCCTTATTGGATACTTCTACATAAGCTAATCGCTTGTTGTTACGGTTCACAATATTCACAGATTTGACGGTTATCGGGCCGAATGCATTCTTGATGAATGCATCAGGTTCTTCTGAGTACTCTACAAGATCGATATGCTTATCCACAGTTTTTTTCATCCGGTTTATGTGATCCCCATTCTTTCCTATAGCAGCACCCATATCGCCTGCCTTGATCACATATATTATGCGTCCGTCATCGATTATACAATCCTTGACAGTTGCTCCGGTCAGTTTTTCAAATAATGCAATATATCTGATCCCCTCTGTAGATAGCTTGATCTCACTCAAATAAGGCAACTCCGTTTAAGCTGCAGCTAATATGTCAGACTCGCCGCTGTCAAGGATGGCCATTGCTGCAATAAGGAATGGTTTACCGCATGCTGGTCCCAGTTCGGTACCAGGTCCCGGATAATTCAGTACAGGTACATTTGTACTTTCGATCTTCTCCCGGATGTCCGGTGGGCAGTTCGCAGCGAGTACTACCATCTTCGCTTCATTGTTCATGGCAGCATCAATGGTCCGGTTGGAGCCGATTATGACCTTCCCGGTCCTGATGACCTTGATAAGTGCTTTATCAATGTTAATATCCATTTAGATCAACTCATTTATAATCAATTTGAGATTTGTATTCTAATAAATGATTCCTTATATGTAGTTTCTGGTTGCTCTTCCTAAGCAACATCATATTGTTTATCTGGAAATTAGGTGTACGTCGCCTGTACCAAGCTTAATTGGCTGGCCAACGATGATGTTCTCTGTTACACCGTTGAGTTCGTCCCTGTCACCACGCATTCCTGCATCAAGCAGGTGACTGACCGTAACCTCGAAAGCTGCACGTGCGAACACACTGGCTTTCTCTCCGGATATACCATGTCTTCCGATCTGCTTTACTTCACCGTCAGAACACATGATGTCTGAAACAAGCATGATATGTCTGATGTCCACAGTAAGGCCCTGCTCACCAAGTGTGTCGGTCGCTTCTGTGATGATCGCATTCCTTGCAGCTTCGATACCGAACACCTCATAGATCTCTCCAATGTTGTTGGTATATGTCCTTGTCACATCCACGCCTTCGATCTGCAGTACCTCTTTAAGTTGTGAGCCTTCAGTATAAAGGGTATATTCCTCGCCATCTTTTCTGATGACGACCCTTTTGATACCTTCGATTCCCTTGAGGGTAATATTGTGTATGTTCTTGGCCAGTTGCAGGAGTTCCCTGTACGAAGGGGAATTAGGTATGACTACGATCTGGTTGCGGATATCTCCGGAAACAGTCACCATCACATCTAGTGATTCCCGGAGCTTGTCTGCGATATCATCTGCTGCGAGGGACCTTTGTGTAAGCGTCTTTTCATGCAGGTCTATAATCAGTTGCATATTTGCAAGATCTGTGGTGATGTCGGCAAGGTGTTCGATGTGTGTTGCCTCTATCTCCCATGCAAGCACACGGGCTTTGTCCCTGTCTGTCGCACATCCTTCTTCCAGTGCGATCGTCATCATCGGTGTACTTGGCTGCTTCCTTGCGTCTACGATCTCTATAAGACGGGGCAGTCCGAGAGTAACGTTGATCTCGGCCACACCCGCGTAGTGGAACGTACGCATGGTCATCTGTGTTCCGGGTTCTCCGATGGATTGTGCTGACACGACCCCTACCGCCTCACAAGGTTCTACACAGGCATAGTCATAACTTTCCATGAGACGTTCGATGATGTCTTCAAGTTCCTTCTTTGTGACACCGACCTTAATAGCATCGTCTCTCAATGTTCTCTTTATATTCAGAGGAAGATCGAGGGGCTCGATCATTGAATCTATGGTAGCTTCACTGACACTCATTTCAAATCACCTCTCTTCCCGTAACCATCCTGACAATGCGATGCACAGCTTCTGGTTTACTGTAATCACTCTTGGTGGAATCGATGCCATCTTCTCCGTACTTGAACTGCACGACGACACCACGTGTCTCACGGACAGACCCGTCATACTGTACTTCCAGATCCTGGAGTGCATTCACGAGTCTCCTCTGCAGGTAACCGGATTGTGATGTACGGACTGCAGTATCCACAAGACCTTCACGTCCGCCTATTGCGTGGAAGAAGTATTCGGTCGGATTCAGACCGCTCTTGTAGCTGGCTTTGACGAAACCGTGTGCGTCTGCTCCCAGGTCACCTTTATCAAAGTGTGGGAGGGTCCTTCCTGAGTAACCTCTTCTTATCCTCTCACCACGGACCGCCTGCTGTCCTACACAGGCTGCCATCTGTGTGAGGTTAAGCATTGAGCCCCTTGCACCGGATTTAGCCATTATGACTGCGGAATTCTCCAGACCAAGCTGCCTTCCGGCAATGTTACCGGTCTGGTCCCTGGCTTTACCAAGTTCCTGCATGATCTTCATTTCTATGGTTTCTTCAAGTGTACGTCCCGGCAGTGCTTCCAGTTCCTTTGCCTCATAAGCTTCGATCAGGCGCTGAACATTCTCTTCAGCTTCGTTAAGCAGGTTGGCTATCTGGGACTTGGCGGTGAGGGGTATGTCCTCATCGCTTATTCCGAAACTAAGGCCGGTTTTCATGACACCGCGTATAGCAAGCCTTGTGAAGTCATCCACGAACTTTGCACCGGCCTCTGTGCCATATTCCTTTACCATCTTGTCAAGGATCTTGCCTTTGAAAGCACCGATGGACTGTTCGTCAATTGTTCCCTTGATCATCTCTCCGTCTTCTATCACGACGTAAGCATTATACTCGCAGTCGCTTTTCTTACAGATGTCACATTTATAACAGACCTGGGCAGGGAATTCAAGATACAGTCCCTTTGGTAATATCTGGCTGAAGATCTGCTTACCGTTCCATAAAGGTTCACCGCTATCGGAATGACTTGAAGGCTCGGGAAGTACTTTGACATCGGATTTCCTGAGCAACTCCAGGGCGGCATTCTTTGTGATCTGGTTCTCATTCCTGGTCAGAAGGAACAGTCCTGAGATATGGTCGTGTATACCGCCGATGATGGGACCTCCGAAACGCGGGGAGAGGATATTTTCCTGTACCTGCATCAGAATGCTGGCCTCAGCCCTTGATTCTTCGGTCTGGAGTACGTGCATGTTCATCTCGTCACCGTCAAAGTCCGCGTTATATGGCGGACATACTGCAGGATTCAGCCTGAATGTCTTGAACGGGAGGACCTTCACCTTATGGGCCATAATACTCATCTTGTGAAGAGATGGCTGCCTGTTGAACAGAACGATATCTCCGTCCATTAGTTGCCTTTCCACTGTCCAGCCGACCTCTACCTTTTCTGCAAGTTCCTCTTTATTGAGCTCGGATACTCTTATACGCCTTCCGTCATCACGAATCACATAATTGGCACCGGGATGCACATCACTTCCTCGTTCTACATACATACGCAAAAGTTCTATGTTCCTGGTAGTGACTCTCTCGGGTATCGTCATATGTGTGGCGATCTCAAAGGGCACGCCGACCTCATTGATGCTCAGGTTCGGCTCAGGGGACACGACAGTACGTGCAGAGAAATTGACACGCTTACCTGACAGACTGCCTCTGAACCTTCCTTCCTTCCCCTTAAGACGCTGGGTAAGGGTCTTCAGAGGTCTTCCTGACCTGTGCCTTGCAGGTGGTACGCCGGACACCTCATTATCAAAGAAGGTTGTCACGTGGTACTGCAGGAGTTCCCACAGGTCCTCTATGATCAGCTGTGGGGCGCCTGCATCACGGTTCTCCTGGAATCTCTGGTTGATGCGTATGATGTCCACAAGTTTGTGGGTTAGGTCATCCTCACTGCGCTGGCCTGATTCAAGGGTGATCGATGGCCTGACTGTGACAGGTGGTACCGGAAGTACGGTCAGCACCGTCCACTCGGGTCTTGCGCTTGAAGGGTCCATTCCAATGACCTTAACATCCTCATCGGGAATGTTCTCGAAGCGGTCTCTGATCTCGGTTGGCGTCAGCTTGTGTCCATCTTCTATGTAATCGGTAGGTTTCTCGAATTTGATCTCTTTCTGTTCGGAAGAACAGTATGGGCATATCTTTGTCTTACGGGCCTCTTTGAAGACATCGTTAACGATATCGTCGGGCAGGTGTCCCATTTCCTTGGCACTTTCAAGCTGTGCAAGGAAATCTTTTTTCTTGTCTGCTTCAAGCAACAACCGGCTGCAGCTGTGGCATATGGAACGGAGGGCCTTACGAATGGTCTTGTTGAACCCCACGTGGATTACAGGAGCAACAAGTTCTATATGTCCGAAGTGACCGGGACACTCGCCTGCACGGCTTCCACATGTCTTACATTTAAGACCGGGGTCAATGACCCCGAGTCTGAGATCCATGAGTCCCATGTCGATGGGATAACCGTCATCATCGTATGTATCTGCAGTGATGATGGAGCTCACGCTCATTTTTCTTACTTCACGCGGTGATAACAAACCAAATTTGATAGCACCTATCCTTTTAGGAATTGATGGCAGATCTTTCATTTCATATCACCTCACACAGCATCCTCGAGCTGCAGCCTGGGGGCCACACCAAGGGACTTGATCTCATCAAGTAGTAATTTAAATGCATAACTCATTTCCACTGGGTGGATGTCGGTTTCGGCACCACAGTTCGCACAGTATCTTACGTTCCTTTTCCTGTCGAGCGTGGCAATCATTCCGCAGTGGCCGCAAACCAGCTCCACTACCTTATCCGATTCATCAAGCAATCTTTCTTTCAATGTCATTGCAGCGCCATGTCCTATTAGCACATCACGCTCCATTTCTCCGAACCGCAGACCTCCTTCTCTGGCACGTCCTTCGGTGGGCTGGCGGGTAAGCACCTGTACAGGACCGCGGGACCTTGCATGTATCTTTGATGCTACCATGTGGTGCAGTTTCTGGTAAAGGATAACTCCTACGAACACATCTGCCTGAATCTTGTTTCCGGTAACCCCATCAAAGAACACTTCCTTGCCGGTATGTGCGAAACCCTGTTCTTTAAGTCCTGCACGCAGGTCGTCCTCATACTCTCCGGAGAATGCGGTTGCATTGATACGCCTTCCTTCCATGGAGCCGACCTTGCCTCCTATCATCTCAAGCACGTGGCCAACGGTCATACGTGAAGGGATTGCGTGTGGGTTGATGACCAGATCCGGAACTACTCCGGTTTCCGTGAATGGCATGTCTGCGTAAGGGACTATCAGTCCTATGACACCCTTCTGTCCGTGTCTGGAAGCGAACTTGTCGCCTATCTCGGGTATCCTCTGATCCCTTATCTTTACTTTTGCAAGCCTGGTCCCGTTGATGGATTCTGTGAGCAGCACCGTATCGACTATACCCTTCTCATTGGACCGCATTGTGATTGCACTTTCCCTGCGCTGTTCCACAGTGATACCAAAATCCGACTGTTCTTCAAGAAAACGCGGAGGGCTGGTCTTTCCGATAAGGACGTCGTTTGGTCCGACGACGGTCTCAGGGTTCACGAGGCCGTCTACATCCAGGTTCGCATAGGCTTCGGGACTACGTGCGCCCCTGAACTCGGAATCCGGAATCTCGAATTTGTCTTCCTGTCCGCCAGGATATCTCCTTTCCTCACCTTCGAATGTCCTTACAAAGTGGCTTCTTCCAAGGCCCCTTTCAATGGAACCTTTGTTGAATACAAGGGCATCCTCAATATTGTGCCCTTCGTAGGACATAACCGCTACGACAAAGTTCTGTCCTGCCGGCCTTTCATCAAAGTGGGTAGCCTCACAGGTCTGGGTCCTTACCATTGCTTTCTGTGGATAGTGCAAAAGGTGTGCGCGTGTGTCAGGCCTGAGCTTTGTGTTGGATGTCGATACGCCGATACATTGCTTTACCATCGCCGCACCCATGGTATTACGAGGTGACGCGTTATGCTCAGGATATGGTACCATGCCTGTGCATATACCTAGCATCAGGCCGGGGTTGATCTCCAGGTGGGTGTGCTTTTCGGTAATGTCTGTACCATAGAGGGCAATGAACGCATTTTCTTCTTCTTCTGAATCCAGGAATTCTATTTTCCCTTCACCGAGAAGTTCGTCAAAGGTCAATTCACCCAATGCTATCTGTTCCTGCTCATCCTGGCTTATAAGGGATTTCCCATCCTCCACGATGATAAGCGGTCTTCTTGCACGACCCATATCCGAACTGATTATTACCTCATGTATATCTTCATACAGGGTCACATTGATCTGGCTGGAAACAACTCCTGCCCTGCGCTGCTTTCTGATGTTCTCCACCAGGTCTGTCGGATCAGTATGTGTTCCTATGAGTTCTCCGTTCAGGAACACTTTAGCCTCATTCATCGGGGTTGCCTCCTATACTATCATCCAGTGTATCCGAATAGCTCGTATATCCTATCGCTTCTGTACTCTCATTCTCTGTATGCGGGATGCTTTCAAGTTCTTCAATGTAGTCACCCAGTTCTTCTTCGTAGCCTGGTACCTTCATGGTTGCGGAACGCAGTGTGGTAGGCACGACGTTGAGGTCGTGTAATATGTTCTTGATGACATTGTTATCATCAGTCCCTGTGGAAAGTTCCACCATCTGTGCGAAGTTCTTTACCAGTCCACAGTTAGGACCTTCCGGGGTTTCTGAAGGGCATAATCTCCCCCATTGTGTGGGGTGCAGGTCACGGGCTTCAAAGTGTGGCTGTGCTCTTGAAAGCGGGGATATCACACGTCTCAGGTGGGACAGTGTCGATATGTAATCGGTCCTGTCAAGCAGTTGTGATACGCCTGTCCTGCCGCCTACCCAGTTCCCGGTTGCAAGCGGGTGTTGTAACCTGTCGGTAAGCACATCAGCCCTTACAAGAGTGATGACGTTGAGTTCGCGGTTTCGCATATTGGCTCTTTCGAGCTGATATTTTACATCACGGGAAAGCCTGTTAAAAGCCACTCTGAACAGGTCCTCCATCAGGTCACCTGTGAGTTTTAGCCTCTTGTTGGAATAGTGATCTTTATCATCCTCATTCCTCTTAGCAAGGGCAAGTTCAAAGCATGACTCGGCCATCCTGCCAAGGAAGTTTGCCTTTGCTACCCTGTTTGAAGGCTCGTTGCCCAGGTGTGGCAACAGGTACCTGTCGATTACATAATTGGCACGTTTTATCTGGTAATCCCTGGCCTGCCCGGAAGCTACGCGGGAACCTATCTTTTCCATAGCTTCTTCGATCGTGTCGACTTCAGCCTCTTCAAGGTTCTCGAACATAAACTTCATTATTTCGGGATCGGTGGAAACGATCTTGACAAGATCTTCATCAGTCTCAACACCGAGTGCCCTCATGAGTGTGATGAAATTGACACGTCCTGATATGGATGGGAACGAGACCTCCAGAAGTGATTTTCTTCCTCTTTCGACAACTACGAGTGCCCTGTAGCCTCTCCTTTGAGAAAATACTTTGGAAACTTCGATGGTGTCGCCATACCTCTCCCCGAATTCGGTGAGTATCTTGTTAGGAGCAAGATCCTCAAGCGTCATGACCACGCGCTCGGTTCCGTTTACGATGAAATATCCTCCCGGGTCAAGAGGATCTTCGCCGTATTTGACCATTTCTTCATCGGTCAGATCCTGCAGATTACAGATGTTGGATTTGATCATGACCGGAAGCTGGCCGATCTTTGCTTCCTGTGGTTCTTTCTCTTCCTCGCCTTCTACTACGCTCATCTGAAGGTAAAGAGGTGCGGAATAGGATAGGTTTCTAAGCCTTGCCTCGTTAGGGTAGAGCTTTTCGATGGCTCCGTCTGCCTCTTTAACAATTGGATTCTCGACCCTGATCTTCCCCAGCTTGATGTATGTATCTTCAAGGTCCGTTTCAATTATTTTCTGTTCATCGATTATTTTCTGAAGCCCGGTTTCCAGAAACTTGTTGTAAGAATCGATATGATGTTGCACGATTTTATCTTTCGTGAAAAATGATTTCGCAATCTGTCCTTTACTTAACGCTATGATAGCACCCTCTTTATGTAATTAATGATATCGCGAAAAAAACATAATAGTGATGTCCTTGTTCTCTTGTGAAATGCATGATTTTGATTTCACGCAATGACAAGTCGATAATAAAATGCCTCGCCGGCGGTCTGGCTCTTTCGGGTTATCCTGACAACTTCTCCAACCTGCGCCCCAATCTCTTGTACAACAGGATCTTCGACTTTCACCTTTGGAAGTTGTTCTTTCCCGATATTGTATATTTTTAAAACAGCTTTCAATTCTTCTTCCGACATGATCTCATGTTTCGGGATTAACTCATGGTCGAGCAGGCTAAACTTTCTCACTTATTCTCCTCCCTCAAAAATGTGAACGTGAACACTCCGCAAAATATATGGCGAGCTCGTAGGGATTTGAACCCTAGGCCGTCTGGTTAAAAGCCAGACGCTCTGCCTGACTGAGCTACGAGCCCATTGTGATTTATGTGGTTTTTGCTGGAGGTACTGCACGTCCTTTCTTCGGTGTAGCGGTGACAAAAGGAACCCATGTTATATATAGCTTGTGGGGGCAGTTGCCATTGGTACTATTTTTATCATGTAACGTTATTTCGCCATATATATTTATTTGTTTTCTATTTTATTTGTCTCAGATTAAATAATTAAATCTCACAACGTATATATATGATTGATTTTGACATTTACAATGTTACTCCACTATTTTCTTGGTAAGTGTATAATTGTGGCTCTCTCTCTGATTTTTTCAATATGTTGCTCGTGTATGTAGTATAATTATCACAAATACACCGTATGCGGATAATTCCTGGCATTAAAAAGAATAAATGCGGTTTTATGTACCGCATGACCAGCTGTCCATGTATAATGTCTGCTCCGGTGAAAGCTTATCCAGACTGATTCCCATGGACTTAAGCTTCATCTCTGCAACACTTATGTCCAGCTCACGGGGGACGGAATGAACTCCGTTCACAAGCGTATTCTCGGCAATGTATCTCACACAGAGTGCCTGGTTTGCAAAGCTCATATCCATGACCTCGGCAGGATGCCCGTCACCAGCTGCGAGGTTCACGAGCCTTCCCTCGGCAAGGACATATACCTTCCTGTCACCAAGATCATATTCCTTGATATTCTTCCTGGCGGTGCGTACTGATCCTGCCATCTTTTTGAGATCCTCAAGATTTATCTCAACATTGAAGTGGCCTGAGTTGGCAAGGATGGCACCGTCCTTGATGACCTCAAAATGTTCCCCTGAGAGGATATCGCGGTTACCTGTGGTGGTGAGGAATATGTCGCCTATCTTCGCAGCCTCTTTCATTGGCATTACCTCATTCCCGTCCATGCGGGCTTCCAGTGCCCTTATTGGGTCGATCTCCGTTACGATGACGTTTGCTCCGAGTCCCTTGGCACGCAATGCCGCTCCTTTTCCGCACCATCCATATCCGCCAATGACTACATTCTTTCCGGCAATAAGGAGATTTGTGGTTCTCATGATGCCGTCCCAGGAGGACTGTCCTGTGCCGTAGCGGTTGTCAAAAAGGAACTTTGTCATAGCATCATTGACAGCAATGACTGGCATATTCAGGGCACCCTCGCGTTCCATAGACTTTAACCTGTGTATCCCGGTGGTTGTCTCTTCACAGCCTCCGAGGATAGTAGCAAGCATTTCCGGACGTTCCGTATGCATCTTGAAGATAAGGTCTGCACCATCGTCAATTGTGATGTCAGGGCCGAAATCAAGGACCTTGTCGATGGCTTCATAGTAATCTTCAGTGGAGCAATCGTAGGATGCGTGGCAGTCAATGCAATTACGTGTATCCAGCGCAAGTGCGACATCATCCTGTGTACTTAGCGGGTTGCAGCCCGCAATGGCAACTTCCGCACCACCTGCTGCCAGTGTCTCAACAAGTACGGCAGTTTTGGCCTCTACATGCAATGCCATGGCGATCCTGTGTCCATCAAGTGGTTTTTCTTTCTCGAACTGTTCTCTGACTGCTGCAATGACAGGCATGTGACTGCGAGCCCACTCTATCTTCTGGTTGCCGGACTCTACCATTTCTTTGTTACTCATTTAATATCTCCTCTGATAATTTGAATATAGTTTGCTGTATGTACTTATAAATTAATATTCAAGAGTTAATCCTTGAGACCAGGTTTTTTGAGATACGTTTCATCCTCTCAAGGATGCTTTGTTCATCAAGGCATGTGATCTCATGGTCTTCCATCAGTATCTTTCCGTTGACTATTGTGGTCTTGACATCCTTTCCATTTGCAGCATAGACCATATGTGATGCGATATCATATGCTGGACTCAGGTGAGGTTGTTTCATGTCAACGATTATGATGTCCGCATTGTATCCTTCCTTTAACATCCCGCTGTTTATACTAAGAGCCTTTGCACCGTTCACGGTGGCCATTTCAAGCACCTGGCTTGCAGGCAATACAGTGGGGTCCATGGTGCTGACTTTCTGGAGGAGTGCCGCTGTCTTCATCTCCTCGAACATGTCCAGGTTATTATTGGATGCGCATCCGTCTGTTCCCAGTGTAACATTGGCTCCGGCGGAGAGCAGCTTTGCAACAGGCGCTATCCCTGATGCAAGTTTCATATTACTGATTACATTGTGGGAGATGTTCACCTTGTGCTCTGCAAGTATCCGGATATCACCGTCGGAAAGCCAGACACAGTGAGCTGCAAGCACATCTGGTCCCCAGAAGTCTATATCTTTAAGGAAATGTATGGAGCACATGCCGAAGTTCTCTTTCATATGATCAAGTTCGGCCTCCGTTTCCAGTACGTGAATGTGTATCCCTGCATTGTCCCTCACAGCCTGCTCTTTAACCCTGATCAGGAAATCTCTGGAGCATGTATTGGGTGCATGCGGTCCGTACATTGTAGTTATCCTGCCGTCTGCTTTCCCGTTCCATTCTCTTACGAACTCCGTACCTTTTTTGAGCTCTGCATCTGCTTTCTCCGTATCACCGAAGTCTAGCATCCCGTAGGAAAGTGCTGCCCTCATGCCGGATTCCTCTACAGCCTGCGCGACCATGTCCATGTGGATATACATGTCTGCAAAGGCAGTGGTTCCGGATCGGATCATCTCCAGGCAGGCAACTAGTGTCCCGCCATAGATGTCCTCATCGCCGGCCTGTGCTTCCGCGGGCCAGATGTGGTCTTCAAGCCACTCCTTTAAAGGCATATCGTCCGCATATCCCCTGAACAGCGTCATTCCCGCATGGCAGTGAGTGTTTACCAGCCCGGGCATGACAACGCCTTCTCTGGCATCGATTATCTTTTCTGCAGTGCTTTCCGTTGAACTGCCGACTTCCGTTATGATGCCATCCTCGATAACCACAACACCGCTCTCAATATCTCCTTTATCGGGATCCATTGTAAGTACGTATGCATTCTTTATTATGATATCAGCCATTTTTGCTTCTCCTGATTAGCTTCTCTTTTGAGTTCTTCAAGGTACAGGTGCATTATCCTGAGCCGCTGCTCTGCAATCACTTTTGCGGTTTCAGTGTTCAGTCTGTCCATTATCCTGAAAGGTTTCTTTTCCATATAATCGTAAAATCCGTCAAAGGGATTATCAGTATATGCATTCATGGACGTTTCCTTGACTGTGCCGATACTATTTTTCAGCGCCCTCAGGGCCCCCATGGAAACCAGTGAACGGAAGATCCCGACTGCTCCAAGTGCATCCAGCCTGTCTGCATCCTGTAATATGCATGCCTCGGTGGTCTCGGCTTTCATGCCTCTGCTGAACCTGTGGGTCAGGATACAGGATGCCACGTGCTCTATGAGCTCGCTTTCAACGCCTTCGGCGGAAAGGAATTCCCGCGCTGTCTCTGCACCGTACTCAGCATGATTCCCGCCTTCCCGGTGCTCCCTTACGATCCCTATGTCATGAAGCAATGCTGCAAGTCGCAGTACCTTAAGGTCGCCGCCTTCTTTTTCCCGTATCTCGAGACAAAGCGCTTCCACACGTTCTATATGCGAGATATCATGGGTGCTTGGCTCATCTGCCAGTACCTCTGCGACAAATCCTCTTGTGCGTTCTATCAGATCCATTGAATCCCTCTTTCCCCTGCCTGCAGTTTCAATCTTTCCTGGATCGCATAGAGTGCATCAGAGATCACCTTGTTGTTATCGTATGAGACGATGACATCCCGGAGGGACTGCCGGCTGTCATGCTTCATGTCCTTTGCGAACTGTGTCATGTTCTGCAGCGCCCTGGTGACATTGTCTATAATGGATACGGTAGAGCTCAGTGATGTCCTTGAGAGTGGGTTCAGGTCGATGGATATCACAGTCTTTCCCATTTCCACAAGTTTCTGGCAGCGATCTCCGTCTTCCAGGGGAACTAGTACAACATCAGCATTGAAGATGCCTTCTTCGTCAACGATCGCCCTGTCATGGGACAAGTCCAGTCTCTTGTCTCCCTTGCAGCCGAGCACCTTTCCCGCCCCCCGGGATTTCAGGTGTTCTGCGATCTTATGTATGCGTGCATCACTTCTATGAAAAAGGTTCACCTCCAGGGTCGCACCGGTGACATCTGCAAGTGCTACAAGGTTCTCAGGCACGAGAGCTGCAGTGTTTCCATTTACGGAGATGATCAGTTTGGTTGCGAGAAGCATGTGGGCCACAGCCGCACGTTCTGCAAAGGCGGCGGATTCGGTCGTACGTTCTCCGATGAGGTAATCGAATGCCTCGCCCCGACCTTGGGCAACCAGTCCCTGCTTGCTGGTAATGCCGATGCGCACTCCTTCTACTATCTTCTCCCTTGTTATAAGGGATTCATATCTTGGATGTTCTCTGGAAATCTCTGTCATTCAGTCGCTTTTCTCCTTATGTTCAGCTGCTGGCATCCAATATTATACCCTGGTCCGTTGGGACGAGCATTGTCTGTATTTCCTGCCCCTGCAACATCTCTATATACTTGTAGTTTATGAGATTAGGGTTCTTAGCCAGCTGTTCATTGATAATTCCAAGTGCTTCGGCTTCACCATGTGCCTTTGCTATTGTCGAGTTTGCAATACCGTTCGCCTCGATTATCTTTCTTTCTGCTTCAAGCTGCTCTTTTTGCTTTACAAATATCATCCTCTGGGCATCCTGGTCCGCCTGGAGTTTTGCTTCAATAGCCTCGGCAACTTTTGTCGGCAATACCACATTTCTCACCAATACCTCTTCCACAACGATGCCATCATTTCCCAACGCATTGTCTATGCTCATCAGCATTTCTCCTGCCACAAGTTGTCTTTCTTCCCCATAGACCTGCAAAGCTGTTTTGGTTGCTACTACTTCACGTATGGATGATCTTATTGTGGGACGTATTATCTTTTCAGCATAATTAGCTCCAAGTTTCTGATGTACATTGCTGACATCATCCGGTATTAATCTGTACCTGACAGTTATATCCAGTCCAAGGGTAAGTCCTTCTACTGTAAGGGCCTTTATCTGGTCATCTCCTGTTATCTGACCTTCATTTTGAGCTTCGCTCATGGTGTATGTTTCACTTCTGACGGAATATTTGGTGACACTGACCCATGGAGGTACGATGTGCAACCCCTCACCAAGTTCTTCTTCCTCGACCCCGCCGAACTGGTTGAACTTCACTCCTGCCTCACCGGCTCCAACAGATACAAAAATAGATCCGAACATTACTGAAAAGATGATAAGTATTATGAAAAGGATTCCGATCGAGCGTAATATGTTAACAAATATCGGGGGTATTTCCTTGATAGGCATGTCTGGAATGCCTTTTTTAGGCTTTGGGTCCCACTGCTCGTCAATAACCATTTTTTAATTTCTCCTTCATTTTGCTTTAATATATTTTTCCAGTGAACTATGAACATACTTGTAAATAGGTTTGCGCTATCCTTGCTGTTTAAAGTGGTTCTACACTTCCGGTCCTGATTCTGTAATGCAGTACGTTTCCAAACTCGGAAAGTATGTCTATTATCCCGGTAGCATTATCTTCAGGTCTTTGTGCTATTGCAAACACTGTGTTTCCCAGCATTGCCTGGGATGCGAGCCCCCCGGAGGATTCTACCGCTTCGATAACATCAACTATCTTATCATTTGCCAGGCCTGTCTCGATTGAGAAATCCCTTGAGCAAAGCATGAAATTCTCCAGTGTATTCCTTCTCATGAGTCTCTTCATAGCAGACCTTCCTGCCTGATTGATACTTTCAACTGTTTCTCTGCTGCTGAGTACTGATGATGTGGACAGTTGGCCAAGCACGATACACCAGATATCCTGTTTGCCGACGGGGATTCTGTCATATGTACCTATGCCGGGTGCACCTGGTGTTTTCCTGATCACCACTCCGCCCAGTGACTGGGCAGCAACATCTCCCAGTCCGCTCCTGTTCTTTACTTCTGCGATATGTGCAACCTGATCCAGTTTGCTGCTCGTGAGATCCAGGCGGAGTGCAGAGTTGAGCGCATAAGCCGTTCCCAGGGCACCTGCGCCTGATGCGCCCATCCCCGATTCAATGGGTATCTCTGCCTTGCTTTCAATTTTCACCGGCCTGTTAGTAAGCGTTCCAATCACAGTACGGATAGTCAGCCCCTCGACTTTTACGTCGTTGAGGGATACGACTGTCTCTTCTATGTCTTCTCCGCAAGTGACAGTTGTTTGAATGCCTGTGTCAAGGACTATCCCGCAGCCTGTGGATCCTTTTCTTAATGGGTCATTATGATCGTGTACTTCAAAGAAACCTGTGATATGAGCCGGTGCAAATGCTTTTGCACTGGCCGTACTCCTGGAGGGCATCAATACTTTTCTCCTGAAGAAAAAATTGCGGTGATCTCATCCATCAGGGCAACTGCAATCATACTTTTGGAACCAATGAAGTTCAGGTGCTCTTTTCTACCAGGCCGGATGACGCAAACATTGTTATTCTCTGTTCCAATACCCCCGGTGCTGACATCATTTGCAACTATCATATCAAGTCCTGTATACTCCAGAGTCTGCAGGGCACGCCCTATGAGCTCCTTTTCCCCAATGCCGGTTTCTGCCTTGAATCCAACTATTTTTATTTCCGGATGGGCATCCCTTGCCTCTTTTATGAGCTTGCGCGTGGGCCTGAGCGAAAGCACAAGTTCATCTCCTGATTTAATCTTAGTCTCAGCTGCTTCAAGTGTGTAATCACTAATTGCAGCCGCGCTTATCAGCACATCACAACCCTTTCCAAGCTCTTCAAGAACTGCATTTGTCATCTGCTCCGCACTTTCTGCATGTATTTCGTTAATTCCGCAAATTCCGGCCATGTTCCTGTGGACGATCGTGACCTCAGCACCTCTGCGGTAGGCCTCCAGTGCCAGCTCGATCCCGGTCTTCCCGGATGCCCTGTTGGTGAGTATGCGTATCGGGTCAACGGCTTCAGCGGTTGCACCGCTTGTTATGAGCACCTTTTTACCGCGCAGGCTGTTGCTGCCTATCATGCGCTCGACCTCGAGCACGATCTCATCGTTTCCGGCTATCTTGGCAATGCCTTCTTCTATCCTGGGTCCGACAAAGCGTATTCCCCAGCCTTCTAACTTCTCAATGTTCGCTGCCAATGCCGGATGATTGTACATATCTTCATGCATTGCAGGCACGACCATTACGTTTTTTCCTGCTCCGACCGCCGTTGTCGCGAACGTCGTCACCGGTGTGTCATCTATCCCTGTTGCAATCTTCCCGATGGTATTGGCTGTTGAAGGTGCCACAAGCAACAGGTCTGCCCTGCCCATATTGCCAAAGAACTCCACATGCTCTATCTTACCGGTAATCGCAGTGATCACCTCGTTCCCGGTAGCATAATGCAGGGCCATGGGATTGATTATCCATTCGGCAGCCTCGCTCATAACGGCATGCACATCCGCCCCTCTGCGTATAAGCTCCCTGGAAAGTTCTACGGTTCTCACAGCAGCAATGCTGCCTGTTACCGCAAGCACGATGGTCTTTCCCTGAAGTGAGCGGGATTTTGCGGACTTTATCCAGAGGGTGGGATGTTCGTTTGGAATCCTGGGCATGTTCTATCCTTTTTTGATTAAATAAGTGGATTTTTAGTATTTAAGGAGGTTGGGTAGGATATTTGATTCAGGTGAATTTCAAATCACTTAGATAAGTATTGTATAAAATACTACATATCTGCAACTACAACTCGGGAAAAGGTGCTCTCATTGAATCTTCATCCCTCTCCCATCCAGCAACTCTTGCCGACAAGCCCAGATTGTCAGCCCTCTGCCATGAAGTAGTCTCGATCTCCCGAGGCATTATACGCCAGCCTGCGAGATTACAGGGGGATATAGATAAGTTCCTCACAAATAAATTGAGCTATCATTTTAAAAAAAGGACAAAAATAGAAAAGGTAGTTTGAGTAAACCACCGTTCACCTGACAAAGGTCACATTCCCGCCGCGCACAATCATCATGTTATTCTGGACCGGCAGGAGTATTTTGGCGTAAAGTTCCCACTGGTTGCTTCCGTCTTCTTCAGTTACTGTCCAGATGTCGTAGTTCCAGTATTTCCTGTCTCCGTTCTCATTGAGTATTGTCCATCCGCTAATTCCATTATATGTGTCTGAGAGCGTATTTATTGCCATTTTAACACTCTGGTCGTTATCCGGGATGGCATCCAGGTCTGCAAAGGTGGCTATCCAGAGGGCATCATATGATGTCAGTGCATAGGACTCGGGAGTTCTTCCTAGCTTTTCTTCGATCCGGGGTCCGACTTCCTGATATCTGTCATTTGCTATTACATATCCATACATTGATGCCTTGAGGTTCGTTTCCGCTGCAAAGGCAGCTGCTTCATTATCATTGATAAGCTCTTTGTTCAGTGCCATGCCGTCGGTGCCGTACCAGTCAACTTCTGACAGGGCAGGATATTCCTTTGCCAGTTTAAAGATATCTGTTGCTTCTCCGAAGGAACAAAGAAGTACAGCCACGGAAGCTTCACTATTTTCGGAAATTGCAGTTACTACTTTTTCATTGAGTGCCTCCACCTCTGAGGAAAGGTCCGTGTTGTCGGAATCATATGTTATGCTCTCAAGCACAGTACCATTAAGAGTTTCGAAATTCTTCCTGATCTCATCAGCAAGTCCGGTACCCCATGAATCGTTCCTGTACATTGGGATCACAACATCGGTCCCCTCCTCATTCATGAATGTAGCCAATGTCATTCCCTGGTTTGTATCATCAGGCACAAACCGGAACAGATTATCGCCAGGAATGGCTAAAGACGGGGCTGTTGATGCAGTACTCATAAGGATGATATCATTCTCGGTTGCATATTCCAGGACGGCTTCTGCTTCATCGCTTGCCTGCGGGCCGACTACGATATGGATTCCCATTTCATCAAGCGCCTTGAGCTGTTCGAGGGCTGTCGCAGGATCACTTTCGGTGTCCTTTATAATCACTTCTACGTTCTTTCCAGAACCGAGTCCTGAGAAATAACCATTGATATCGCTGGCCGATACCTCAATTGCTACCTGGCTTGCTTCTCCTATAGAGGCAAGATCTCCGGTAAGCGGCAGAAGAGCACCTATGATTATATCTTCGGATTCGCTTGTAGCTCCTTCGGATGATTCAACACATCCTGACAGAAAAGTTGCTAAAAGGAATATACTGATTAGAAAATAAGTTGTTTTTTTCATAAAATCACATTGAATCTATGCAAATACTATATTTATATATTTCTACTGTATTTGTGTAGTTAATATATAGGGTTTGCATTCTCGTTCTCCAACGGCAACTTATAGATACTTATTAATAGCATCATACCCGAAAAAATGATTAAGTGGTATTTATGTGGCTAGGTACAAAAAAAGTAGTAATAATCCTGGCGGTGCTCCTTATAATTATATCAGTGACCGGATGCACCTCCGATAATGAAAGCAGCGATAATAGCGAAAGCATTTCAGCAGATGGTGGTGATGCCGGTGATGAGTACACCAACTCCATCGGCATAGAGTTTCAACTTGTAGAAGCCGGAAGCTTTGATATGGGCACATCGAAGTATGCTTACTCCCAGCCAATCCATGGGGTAAGGCTTGCGGATCCATTCTACATCGGCAGGTATGAAGTGACGCAGCAGCAATGGGAAGTGGTCATGGGTAGCAATCCTTCAAAGTTCAAAGGTGATAACCTGGCTGTCGAAAGTGTATCATGGAACGATGTCAGGGAATTCATTGACAGGCTGAATGAGATGGAAGGTACTACAAAATACAGGCTCCCGACCGAGGCAGAATGGGAGTATGCTGCACGGGCCGGTACAACCACACTCTATTCGATCGGGGAAATGGATGAGAAAGAAGGTCCTTTCCTGGGGGATTATGCATGGTACCAGGCAAACTCTGATGGTATATCGCACAACGTGGGAGAGAAATTAGCTAACCCGTGGGGACTTTATGATATACATGGCAATGTCTGGGAATATGTAGAGGACAGCTGGGTTGACAGCTATTCCGGTGCATATGAAGATGGCAGGGCGGTTGAGAAGGGGCCGGGTTCTCTGAGGGTTGCCAGAGGTGGTAGTTACTCCAGTAAAGATAATGCACTGGAATCTGCATACAGAAGAAGACAGGATCCACGTGATGGGGATCCTTCGATAGGTTTCCGTCTTGTGATGGATTCCTGATATTCTTTCTTTAACCTTCTCTTTTTTGATCGGGGTCGTATATTTTAATCCATGCTCCTGTCTTTGTGACAATAGACAGATTTTTGATACAGGACATCTCTATTGCAGTTAGATGGTCGAAAAAGACGGGGTCATTAACAATATCAATTATATCTTCAAGAAATATTCAGGTAAAGAAGAACTGGAGAATGAGGTCAGTAAGCTTCAGTCCCATTTGTTAGAGCTTGAGCTGAATGTAAAGGCTGCAAATACACGCTATGAAAAGAGTGCGGTATCCGAAAAAAAGGCCGTTGCAGCAAAACAGGAGTCCGAAGAGAAACTGAAATCTGCTGAAGTACGACTCCGCACTCTTGAGCATGAGCTTGAGAAACAAAGAATAGATACTGCGGGGGACTTATGCTTTACCCGCAGGGATCAGTTCGGTCAACAGCGGGTTGAGGAATTCATTCTGTCCCTGTCGTCCATAAAATACCCGCCCGGCTCATTGTCCACAGTATATATTGCTGCAGGGGCAGTACTGGATGGTCTGCAGGATCATGAGGCTGTGGTGGAAAGAATAGACAGTGAAACCCTTGCAATGGTCGATAAAGTGACCTCTTCAACAGGCTACGTACTATTCCATTCTCCTGATCACCTTGTAAATGAACTGTTAGTTCCGCCTTTGCCTCTGAATACCTCTCAATGGACCACAGGTGACACTTTTGATACTGATCTTTTGCTCGGGTCGCTAAGAAACAATGTAAGTATCTGTGTCCTGCTAGCACACGCCGGTGAATCATTTGTGGGATATTCACTTGACTCCGAGGAGTTCGATTCATTCCAGATGATAAAGAGTAATGTGAAGGCTAAACATGCGAAAGGAGGCTTTAGCCAGAGACGGTTCGAGCGTCTCAGGGACGAGGATATAGCACATCATATCGACAAGGTAAGGTCGTCTCTCAAAGACATGCTTGAGGAATTCGAAGGGAACACAGACTACCTTATCCTGGCAGGTGATCCTCAGCTTGCAAAGGAAATGGCTGCTGACATCTCCCCGGATATCGAACAGATCATCTCCTCTTCTGATGTCCGTTTGGAAAAACAGAATATATCAGACATCCTGAAACAGCTTTTGGTCTATCGAAGATATCGGTTTTGAAAGGTTGGATTGCTATGAGGAATAAAGATGAGCTATGTGGAATAATCGATGCCCTTGGTGCCCTGAGCATCGAAGAGATATATATCGCTGCGAAAGAAATATCCCTGCTCAGGGGCGGTGTTCCATTGACGCTGCCATCCATAAAGGACATTTGTGCAGAAGCTGAAAAAGAGCATCTGGTTGCTGTTGTTTCCTGGGAGGAAATTGAAGGTCTTGAAAAGAACGATATTTCTTATTATATACTGGGTCCGAATGCTTTTCCTGAGATACCTTTCGAATTGAGTGAGGTCATTGATATACTTGAGATGTCTACAAGGCAAGTCGACCTTAGCAGAGCTGCAAGCAGGTTCAGTAAGAATTTGCATAAGAAGGTGAATAATCTGGAGAACAAGATCGACTCCATTGATCCGGCAAAATTTCATCCTGAAGATCTTGAGAACCTTGAACACAGATATAGTGACATACTTAACCAGTATTACGATTACAGTTTCTGGCTTCCGGGCGACATGTCAGCTATCGGGGCAGAGATACAGCAACTCAGTAAAAGGATAGAAGTCCTTAAGTCGGCATAAGGTATTTGGCAGTTGGATATAATCAGGTAGCAGATTCGTATGGCAAGAGACAGACGGGACAATTATTATTGGCGGGCTAAGGATGAAGGTTTTCGCTCCAGGGCTTCCTACAAACTTTTACAGATAAATGAAAAGCATGGTGTTATTAAACAAGGGGATACGGTAGTAGATTTGGGGGCTGCTCCCGGTGGCTGGCTCGAAGTAGCAAAAAAGTTGTCTGAAGGAAGAGTAGTTGGTGTCGATCTGAAAAAGATAAGCCCGATCGAAGGTGTTGAGACTATCAGGGGTGATATCACTTCGGACCGGACTGTGGAGAAGATACTGGACATGGTTGGTAAGGCAGGTGCCGATGTTGTTATATGTGACGCCGCACCGAATCTTTCCGGAAACTGGAGCCTTGATCATGCAAGGTCCATAGACCTGACTACCTCTGCTCTTGAATGTGCCAGAAAGATATTGAAACCCGGGGGCAATTTCGTTGTAAAGGTCTTCCAGGGAGACATGTTCAAAGGTTTCCTTGACGAGGTGCGCAATAACTTTACTTTTACCCGTTCATACTCTCCACACGCTTCAAGGTCCCAGAGTGCCGAGATATACGTTGTCGGTAAGAAGTTCCTCACGGCACCTCTTCGCAGAGGCGATGAGTTCGATATCGAGATAAAGGAACTGGGTTCTAGCGGGGATGGAGCTGTTCTGGTAGAAGGTTTTGTGGTCTTTGTGAAAAATGTACAGGTGGGTGATTACGTGAAGATCAAAATAAAGGATGTAAAACCGAATTTTGCCTTTGCGGATGTCATTAAAGTTATGGAACCCTGATCATCTGTAGTTTTCCCAAGGTGTTCTGGGTTGATATGGCTTTTAGGCATAGTCTGATAACTTAGATTAAATCTTAAATATGATGCTGACGATGATGTGATATCTGCATCACTTCCAGTATGGGGTCTGGCTCAATGTTACCTGTTCCAAGAAAGATTCCGGGGCGTATTGCTGTGGTCGCTGCAATTGCAATCCTCCTTATAGCTGGTGCTGCACTTTTCGATCAATTCATGGTAAAACAGACAATTGGCGAAGTAGAAAGCCGCTGGGAAGAAGCGAACAAGTTAAGTGAAAAAGGACAACATGAACAGGCTTTAATAATCTATGGTAGTGTTTTTGAACTGATCTCCCCCGATGAATTCCCAAAACAGTATGGAATGAATCACTACTATTGTGGTAAAACATACGGGGGGATGGCTTCTCAGGTAAATGCCTCCGGCAATCTGCAGAACAGCATATCCGCATACAATGTGGCTGCGCGTTATCTGGCAAAAGAGAATCATCCGGGGGAATTCGCTCTTGTGCAGTACGGTCTGGGTGATGCCTGCCTGAACTTATACGGGTTGAATAACAGGAAAGGAGATCTTCAGACCGCGATAAATTACTATGAGGAATCACTTAGTTACTATACTGTGGCCAGCGATCCTCATTACTTTGCATCAGCAAATAACAGGCTTGGAAACGCCTATAGGAAAATGGGTGTCCGACAAAATGATTCAGAATACCTGTTAGCAGCTGTAAAGTCCTATAATGAGTCTTTGAGAGTTTTCAGAAAAAATGTATATCCTGTGGAATATGCGGGTGTGCAGAACAACCTTGGGAATCTGTATCTGGAAATATCGGAATTCACTGATAAAAGATCCAATATCAACAAAGCCGTAGCTGCATATAACAGTGCTCTGGATATACTGACAATTGATGCTCAGCCTGTAGAATATGCTACTGTACAGAATAATCTGGGTAACGCTTATTTTGAACTGTCTGCGATAGAAAACAAAAAAGTGAATTCTGAAAAGGCAGCAAGTTCCTACCATCAATCCTTAAAAGTGTTTACAGTAAATCGTTTTCCTGTTGAACACGAAGGAATCATGGACAATATCGCAAAGGTTTACTCAAATCTCTGAATTCCGTACCTAAAAAGAGTAAATGCTGCCTTTTTATCTCTCCTGCAGAGTCTCCACTTCCTCTACAAGTCTTTGGCCTGCAGCAATTTCATCTATGCTATGTACCACAGCTCCCAGTTCCTCAATTGAATTCTTTATTTCTTCATAATCCAGATTTTCTCCTTCCACAGTGATTTTGACGGTCTCCGTCTGCTGGTCTACTTCATATAGGCTAAGGTTGACACCATGGACGCCATCAATCACACTCAATACATTGGAGAGCTCCACGATTGATGGATGATGGGGTTTTAGTACATCAAGGACCAATCTTCTGATTCCTGTCACTTTTTACCTCCTTCCTGATAGGAATATGCTGATAGTTAAACTACTATTGTGGGATATGAGCTTGCTGATAGTTTAAGGCTTCTGGAATTTAAAGCCCATGGATGGTTTTATTAGAGTTAGATGCATAGCTATGTATAAAATTCAAATTCCGAAAAATAGGTCTAAGGTATTATCATGATAGATATGCATACTCACTCAATCTTCAGTGATGGTGAACTAATTCCCAGTGAGCTTGTAAGAAGGGCGGTAGTTAAGGGTTACAGGGCGATAGGGATTACGGATCACGTTGATTTTTCCAATGTAGAACATGTTCTGGAGAATGTCAGGAAGGCTAAGTATCTGGAAGATGAACTTGAGATCCAGGTGGCTATAGGTGTCGAGATAACACACGTTCCTCCCCGGAAGATCGCTCCCTTGGCACGGAAAGCAAGAGAACTGGGGGCTGAGATCGTTGTGGTCCATGGTGAGACGATCAACGAACCTGTTATGCCGGGTACGAATGCTGTTTCAGTTGAACTTAGTGACGTTGACATACTTGCACATCCGGGTTTTATAACCCCGGAGGAAGCTGAGACTGCCCGGGATAACGATGTGTGCCTTGAAATAACCGCACGCAATGGGCATAACAGAACGAACGGGCATGTAGCAAGGATAGGAATGGAAGCAGGTGCAACACTTGTTGTGGATACTGATGCGCACAGTCCCAATGACCTTATAGATCGTGATTTTGCAAAGATGGTAGCAATGGGTGCGGGACTTAATGAAAAGCAGGCAAATGCGGTGCTTGATAACTCAATGCGCTTCCTGAAAAGATAGGTGATTCCGATAATTGTTTCAAATGCGCAGGAAGATCATTGATATCTCTGTCGGCATATCTTCGGATACATGTGTATATCCGGGGGATCCGGAAACCCTTATAGAATCGGTATACTCCATCAGAGGTGACGGGTATGCGGTTTCCCGGGTTAGCTTTGGTACTCATACCGGAACTCATGTGGATGCGCCTTCCCATATTATTGATGGCGGCCCAAATATTGACAATATCCCGATAGAATCGTTTGTGGATGGGGCTTTAGTTCTCGACCTCTCCTTTGTAAGTACGGATATATCGCTTGATGACCTGGTACTTGCTTTTGCAGGATTTGAAGGATATGATGCAAGTGATGTCCGGGTCCTGCTGATAAAAACTCACGAGTACGCTCATGAAGACCCGGATGAAACCCCTTTTACTGCTCAAAGGTGTCTGCAGTCCGATGCAGGCTCCTGGATAATGGAGCACGGTTTCAGGGCAGTCGGGGTGGACACTCTTTCTGTAGATGTGTCTCAGTCCCTGAATAACCACCGGCTGTTTCTGGAGAACGGGGTGATTATTGTAGAAAACCTGGATCTATCCGGAGTCGAACCCGGCCTGTATGATTTTATATGTTTACCTTTGAAACTGCATGGTTGTGAAGCAGCACCTGCACGTGTGGTTCTGGTCGAGAAAGGATTTTTGAATAAATAATCTATTTTTATACAGACACTAACATATTAATACATTCATTTAAATATGAGATATGTTATATTATGTCATGTGTAACAGTTTCAAGTGAGTGCAATGTTTTTTTGCACTTCCTTCTGCTCAATACCTAAATTTATTAAATAATAGAATTAATATACTATGAAGCAGATATTCATATTACACAATTGTTAAAACGTTGATGAGGGAAATCGCACGAAAGCAAATCAGAAGCGTACAATGCACAGTGATGACCGTGCACAAGTAGGCATAGGTACTTTAATTATTTTCATATCGATGGTACTGGTAGCTGCTGTGGCATCAGCACTCCTGATAAAAACCTCCGGTGTGCTTCAGCAGAAGGCTTCTCAGACAGGCCAGGAAACCACCAGGGAGGTCGCATCCAACATGCGTGTAGACCGTGTGGAAGGCGAACGTGCGAAATACTCAACGATCACAGTAACAAATGATTCGATATCAAATGCAAATCTAATCTGCTATAAGGGCCAGATAGTCGAATGGATCTCTTCTTCGGGAGCTTTTAATGTCTCAATAAATGGGGGAGATGCTATCTCGGTTGCCGATGGTTCTTTTTACGAACAACGTTTTTCTCAGACGGGTGAAAATAATTTCACTGTAACTACAGAATCTGGCTCTGTTATTCCTGGAACGATTACTGTCGGTGATGAGGTCGAGTATGGTGAGATCACAAAATTACACATCTCCGTATCCCTCGGTCCTGGCAGTGAGGACGTTGATCTGTCGCAACTGATCATCTATCTTTCAGATGGTGAGCATGTTGCCAATGTAAGGTATGATACATCAGATACGAGTACTGAGATACATAAACCTACAGATGAGTACTTCTCTGTAAGTCCGATACGTTCTCGTGATCAAACATCATTCAAGGCCACACAGCCGGTGTTAAGAACAGGTGATATCATGGAGGTCATAGTTGATATTCGACAGGTTTTCAGGGAAGATAATATGGACTATGAGGGTCTCAAACCCCGGACAGAAGTATCTTTCCAGGTAAGGCCTGAAGCAGGAGCTCTTGTAGTGTTCGACTTTACAACACCTGGTGCTTATTTTAATGAAAAATACATTCTGCTAAGATACTGAAAGCAGGTTTGAATGTCAAATATTAAAAGTGAGACAGAGTGTATTTTCCGTCATTTAGAACAAGTTCAAAAACGAATTCACCTGCAACAGGATTCTCAATAACAATTCCTTTATTTTCGGACAGACTGCCTGTGTCAATGTTCCACTCTCCTTTTTCACCGGGAATACCTTTTCGGAATTGGATATCTTCACCACTGATCAGGAATCGCTTCTTCATTCCATTATAATATTGAACGATAATTGTGTTATTCTCAACAATCCACGGGGAATTACTTAGATCCCCGTCAGTATCCGGGTCCGGATCGACTCCTAATGATATATATTGTACATTATCCGGAAGGGATAATTGTGCGGTGCACATTGAGCCCTCCGTACTTTGTACATCCTTTAAGTCTCTTGGGTATCCGTTTTGAATGGAGAGCAGTTCCACAGAAAGGTCATTGATCTCTTTTTCAACCTGTGATCCGGTCAGGTACGGAGAAACATTGTTCCATGAGACTGTTACAAGGATAAGGATTACTCCTGCGCTGATGAGATAGAACACCATTTTCTGGGGTACTGTATCGATACCTCTGGTGTCTTTCCAGAATCCCCTGTCATTTCGTCCCATTCTTCTCCTGTTTTAATCCAGCCATTCGAAGAAATTGTCAATGGCCCTTCTTCGATGGGAGACCTTGTTCTTTTCTTCATTACCAAGTTCACCGAATGTTTTCCCGTTATAATCAAAAATAGGGTCATATCCAAAGCCGCCGGTTCCACGTTCTTCATAAGATATCTTACCCTCTACTGTTCCGGTGAATACCTTTGGCTCTGAGCCGGGCTCGCAGTAGCCAATGACGGATTTGAAGGTTGCGGTCCTATCCTTTTCATCTTCCATAAGTTTAAGCACTCTTCCGTTCCCTAGTTTCTCTTCCACAAAGGCAGAGTAAGGTCCGGGGAATCCTTTGAGTGCCTTAATGAAAAGCCCCGAATCATCCACCATCACGGGCATTCCCAGTTTCTCAGCTGCCCATTTTGCTCCATATGCTGCGATGGGTTCAAGCTCATCTTCCTGTAGTTCGGGATAGCCGTCACGGTTCTGGATAACCTCTATCCCTTTTACCGCAAGAATTTCCTTTGCTTCACCGAACTTGCCTTTATTACCTGTCACAAAAACTATCTTACGCATATCTGCCTCTTTTTTCTATATCTCTTACTCTTTCCAGCACTTCTTCAGCATTATCACACGTTTGCCTGTAACCTCTGCAAAAAGCATCTGTAAGTATCTCATGATCGTGATGGGTGCTCTCAAAGGTCTGGAACAGGACATGTATATCCACTCCTCTTGCCTCGATACCCGGATCAATGAAAGATAGTCCGAAATCTATCATGTATATCCTGTCGTTATAAACTATCATATTTGAAGTTGTAAGATCACCATGTATGATGCCGCCCGTATGCAGGTTTCCCACAAGTTCTCCGAGCCTTTCGCTTAAACTTTCATCGACAACATATTTCAGAGGTGTTCCCGGTATGTATTGCATAACGATTGTTGAGTTCTGTACGTCGTGCACTATTGGAGTCGGTATGCCCAGACGCCGGGCTTCGGATATCAGACGTGCCTCGTTCTTTGTCCTTTCTTTCCGGATGCGTTCGTCAAGTTCCTTCTGGCGGTATTGTTTAGGGATTCTCACTTTGATTACATATCCCCCCTCTACTTTAACTGTGGCTTCGGCACCTCTTGTCAGATACATAATATCACTTCACCTTTCCATGATCATTTACGCCAGCTGACATCCACGTCGTCAGGCCTGAAATTCGGATTCACATGTGAATCTTCGATAGCCAGAGTATCTCCTGCTTCATACATAAGAAGCCCCAGATAAGCTATCATGGCCCCGTTATCCCCCATAAATCTTTTTTCGGGTACATAGAAGGATGCTCCTCTTTCCTCACACATTATGTCCAGCATTTCCCGAAGTCGCATATTAGCTCCCACACCACCTGCAAGCAGTACCTCATTCTTTTCTGCATGTGCAAGTGCACGTTCGGTTACCTCTACGACCATGGCAAAGGCGTTTTCCTGCAATGAGTAGCATACATCTTCGATGGGATATCTCTTCAGGGCTTCCGTTGCTGCAGTTGAGAGTCCTGAGAAGGATAGGTCCATCCCTTTGACCACATAGGGCATGGGGATGTAGTTCGCTGACTGTTTAGCCAGCTGCTCTATCTTCGGTCCGCCCGGATGACTGAGGCCTGCACCTCTTGCAAATTTATCAAAGGCATTTCCAAGACCTATGTCCAGGGTCTCGCCGAAAACACGATATCTTCCCATCCGGTAAGCCAGTACCTGGGAGTTGGCGCCACTTACATATAGTGTCACAGGATCCTCAGCGGGTGTCTTCCAGCGTCCGACCTCTATGTGTGCGAGACAGTGGTTAACACCTGCAAGTGGTACATCAAGTTTTATCGAAAGCATCCTCGCTGCGGTGGCCACAGTGCGCAGACAGGCACCAAGTCCGGGTCCCTGCGAGAAAGAGATAGCATCGATGTCAGAAGTTCTGATGCCTTTTTCCTTAGCCTCTTCAAGGGCTTGCTTAATCATAGCAGAAGCGTATTTGGCATGATGCTGCGCAGCTTCACGCGGATGAATGCCTCCGGTTGGCGGACTGTATGTATCAGTGGCCTCTGATATGACATTTTTCTCATTTACTATGGCAACGCTGAGATTCCATGCAGTGCCCTCTATACCAAGGACTGTTCCTTTCAAATCTATTTCTCCAGCGCTTAATGGTCAGCATCATAATATTAATTTTGCTGTTTTCTTATCAGTAAGTAGGCGATGGTAAGAATTAGTCCTGTTAATCCCGTATAGACTAATAGCATTGTACCGGATGTTGAAGAGTCTGTTCCTGACCTTGATGTATTCTTTGTAAGAGGATATTCATTAGTTTCGATTTCTTCTTTCATCAGGACAGTACCGTCAACTGTAGTCTCTATCTGAGCTCCCGTACTCATTCCTGTTATGGCAAAAGGTGAAAATCCAGGTGTCTTTGCTTCAAAGTAAAGGTATTTATCATCGGAGCCAGACAGTTCTGTAGATAATTTACTCCATGCTCCTCCTGAGTATCGTTGAAGTTTTATGGATGACTGATCGATCCCATTGTCAAGCAGCCATTTCCTGTCAACCCTGAATCCGATTGCAGGGTCCTTGATGTTTTCCTCTGTGGCATAACCTGTTTTTCCGATCCAGATATTTATGTTCTTATAAACTGTGCCGGAGGCCGCACTATTGGAAAACGTGGAGGTGTTCTTTAAAACCTCGATGGTAACAGTGATTTTTCCCGCGTTCTTCAGTGACAGGTAGCGGACATAATCAATATCGTTATTCTCATCATTGAAATCAAAGTCCGCGAGCTCGTCCTTTCCTGCATATACTGTGAGTACATCCTTGAAGGCGATGTTCTCATTATCTTCACCTGTGGAGCCGCCTCCTCCACCTCCACCGCCGCTATTATCATTTCCGTCATCATCAGAAGATAATGTCGTTACGGTCGTATTTGTCCAGTTTCCAATATTTCCTACAAAATCGATTGGTCTTAGGCCATAACTGTAGCTTGTACTGGCAGAAAGACCTGTGTCTGTTATCTGCTGGTCAGAACTGTTCTCCAGTAACACACCATTTTTCCATATCTCAACACGATCTGTATCGTCGGATTCGTTCCATGAGATTGTTATGGATGATGATTTTCTGGAACTTGAAAGGCCACTGATCACTGGTGCAGTATTGTCCTCAAGTGGAGCATAGATACTAAGGTGAGTGATATTCGTGGTTGTGGTATTTGCAGTGCTGTTCACTGTGCTTCTGAATGGAATCCATGTTCTTTCATTTTCATCATACCATGCGACTACAAGCTTGTCCGTATTGTTCACAAGGTAAGGGTCGTATCCTAGTGTAAGGGACACATCCTCGTCAAACTGATGCGAATAGTTAACATCAGATTCATTAATCACTCTGATATCGATCGGACTTGCTGCAAGAATCGAACCGTTCTCAGGCTCCACTCCTCTTACAAGAGCTACAGAGATGTTTCCGGGATTGGATGGTGTGCCTGTGATGTTGAAGTTAATGGCAGGCTTACTGACATTATTGCTAATACCCGGGACAGAAAGGCTGACCTCATCATTTCCTTCAGTGTTGAATGTATCTCCAAGACTAAGGTGGATCGTTGTGTTGGAACTGAAGTAGTTCTTCTCAGAATTATTGAAGATGGAACTGACATTAACAGTATTCGTTCCGTTCGACAACGGGATGTTCGTCAAATTGAACATGCCATTTGAAACAGGCCATGACTCTTTGGTAATGATCCCATTAACATCGACCGAGATATTGGTTGCTATTCCTGCAGTTCCGTTCAGGGAGAAGTTATCAGCAGGCAGGTAATAGATCATTCCGGATACCGGTAAATCGACACTTGGCTGACTGGTAAATACAGTGAAGTTCACGGTGGCTGAACTGATATTTCCTGTGATATCCTCGGCAAAGACTGTGATATTATGGTGACCTTCACTTACATTTAAACTTGTATTAATTGAAAAAGCGTTACCAGCTGTAATATTCAAACCATTATCAATATTATACCAGAAATCACATAATTTCCTGTTACTAATGTTGATATCAAAACTTTCTTCCTGTATCACTGCATTCTCTTCAAGCCCCTGAATGCTTATTATATTCTCATCGGTACTGACATAAAAACTCCATTTGTGATTAATTTCTTCATTCTGGTTTGTCATTGCACTGACAAACACATTATGATATCCTTCTGTGTATGGGTTTTCAGTCCGGTTCTCAACCCTGTATCCACCATCTATGGGTTCTGATATGGAATTTACCAGTGATTCATCAATGGTCATGTTTATAGAGCTTGCATTGATTCCTTCGGGATGTGTGAAGTTAAGATAAACAGTGGTGGTATTGTCCTCAGTGAACGAATTACTGGCAGGGAATCCATCAACATCACATGTAAAATATGCTACAAGAGAGAAATTCTGAGGGCCCTCATTTATCTCTGTGCCATTTACTTCTACTGTATAGATCCCGGCAACAGGATTAGTCAATTCAATACTTTCAACATTGTTTGTATCATCAGGCGCGTTACTTAGATCATAATTTCCATAATATGTACCCTCAGGGCCTGTAACTGTAAGATCAAGGTTATTTACAAGTGTTTTACTTGCTGAAACCAGTCCCGGATAATCAGTCCAGACAAGTGTTACTCTGAGCATGTCCGATGAATCAGCTATATCGTAAGTCACATTCCACGAATCGCTGGTGTTCAATGGTTTAACATTATCAAAATATCTGATAATTCTCGGGTATTGTGGATATACGGAATTCTCGACATCAACACGCCCCCAACCCTGGGAGTAATCTGGCCTGCCGGTACTTTCTGGATCTATATCACGCGCTCCGTTGATTAACGTAGCTTTTATGAGTGCAGCACTGGGGTTGGGTACGTTCTCTATGTCCATATAGTACTGTCTTATTAGGGCAGCAGAACCTGCTACTATCGGTGTTGACATACTTGTGCCGCTCAGGTAAAGATAATCGCTATTAATTGCTTTGCCATATTCAGTATCTGTAGTTGCCTCACTTGATCTTGTAGAAGCAATATATGTTCCCGGTGCAACCACATCAGGTTTTATTCGATCATCTGCGGTAGGACCGCGGCTACTAAACGATGCAACATCATTAACGTTATCCGAGTAATGTCCTTCTTCAGGTCTGTCATTTTCCGAAGCACCTACTGTCAGAGCGTTCTTTGCTGTCGCCGGGTAACCGATTGTTTTACTGTCTGGACCCTCGTTACCTGCAGCAAAAACAATCAGCATATCAGGGTGCTTCCAGATGAACAAATCTACCTGTCGTGATTCCTCAGTATACTTCCCATTAACATCCCCTCCCCAACTATTAGAGTGTATTCTTGTACTTGTATCGGTATTATAGGTTTGCAGGAAAAGATCGTTTAAATCAGCTGGAAGAACTAAATTATCTTTAGACTTTCCAATTGCTTGAAATACTAATTTAGCCTCTGGTGCCATTCCTGCGTACTGTCCGCTGGAACGATGGCCATTGCCTAAAACTGATCCCGCGACGTGAGTTCCATGGCCCGAATATAAATCTCTTGTATCTTTATCGCCTGCCACATCAAAAATCTCTATAATCCTTCCCCTAAGGTCTTCATGCATTGTATTATCGTTCATGCCTGTATCAAGTCCGGTGTCACAAACAGCCACGATCTGTCCACTGCCGGTAAGCCCATAGTTTTCACGTGTTGTGTTCACAGTAATGATTTCTGCAGCAACATCGTTGTTGATAGTTGGCTGAACGTATTCCTCGATCCAGCTGACGCCATCAATTTCTGCTATTTCGGGCAGTTTATCAGACAGGGTGAGTACCCTTATCACATCACCGGAAACTGAAAGAACCTCCACACCGAGATTTTTGATCTCTGAACTTATCTTTTTGTTGTCAGATTCTGAGAAAAGCAGTACATGGTATGCTCTTTCATACTGGATATCGGTGGCTGATATCTGGAAATCTTCTTTCTCGGTAAGTCCGGGTTCATACTTATAGGAAGCCTGATACTCTCCTATCCATCTGACAAAATCAAGTGACTGTACCTGTACCTTCACATCATCGTTCATCCTGAAGATGAAAGCATTGTTCGGAACATAGTCGTAGATTACAGCTCCCTTCGATATTATGTCCCTTTTCCATATTTCCCTTACAGGGCCGGTAAATTGTACTATGTAGTAATTTTCCGTATCTTTAATGGACATGGTCGAAATATCCCGGGCCGCTGTATCGTTGGTCTTTTTCTCAGATCCGGTAATTTTGTCAGTGTCTATGTGTCCGGCCTTTAGGAGAATGAGGTTGTTGTTGGCGAGATCTCTGTTATCGCTACTAGCTGAAGCATTTGATATCGTGAAAAGAATGAGGATTAATATTATCAGGGTCTTGTTTTTCATGTGCATGAACCAACATCCTTTGGCTATACTCAGAATAACACGATATTATATTAAATATATTTATATCTAATGTCTAATAAAAAAATAAATCATATCTCTGTAGAAATCATTGCTAATTGCAGTTTTCATATAAGCAGCTTTAGCTCCTCAAAATGATAGAGAAAACTGTGGAATAATTTGATGGACTCCAATTTACATTACCATAAATATTAAAGTAAATGAGACAGAATATAAAAAGGGGAACTAATGTGGATGAAGAAGCTATATACTCAGTTGGAGTCTGGTCTGTAAAAACCGGCAAAGAAGAAACCTTTTTAAGAACCTGGATGGATTTCGCTAATTGGACCATGCAAAGTCAAAAAGGGGCTTGTAACGTTATAATGTTACAAGATTTGGAGCAAAAGAACAGGTTTATTTCTCTTGGTCCGTGGGATAATTTAGAAAGTTTGCAAGCATGGCGGGAAACTCTCGAATTTAAGACTGCTTTTGTGAAGTTCAAAGATCTATGTAATGAAATTGAACCACATACCATGAAAAAAGTGATTACTATTCCATCTCCACTGGTACAAAAAGAATAGCTCATTTCAACTGAATACTCACAATTTGCCACAAAGGCGAGGATATCCTCTGGATAACAAAATTCTAAGCCACACAAAGTATCCTATTCAGGGCTCTGTCAATATTCTGGTAGCAATAAAGTCAACGATTATTCGAAATGTACTGTATGGTTGTGGTGGAATATGTTACTTTCTCCCGATGAGGCTGATCCAGGGGGTTCCACAGGCCCCACAAATAAAATTGAAGAGGCGCTTTTTGGCTTGAAAAGCGCCAAAAGAGTCGTTAAAACTTTCTCCTTCTCCAGAATCCTAGGTATATAGCTCCCACACCAGCTAATACCAATATAGATGCTATGACGTCCGAACCGGAGAATGAGGTGTTACTCCTGCTTTCGGGATTAGTGGTACTATCCTTGGTCATTTCGTAGCCTTCCACATAGTTATCCGGGGACGGTGACTTTACAGAAGCTTCACTATCAAGGTCCGCACCTGCCCCGGCATCGTTTACAGTCTGGTTCCCTGAACCTGTTTCCACTATGCTGAGCTCTTTGCCGGTATTACTTGAACTGGAAGTAGAACTGGCTGGATTCGTGGTGGATTCGGTTTTTTTATCAGCTGCAGTTGTGGCCGTCTTCATAATCTCCCTGTACTGATCCATTTCTGCCTGACTGAGTTCTCCGGTCTCAACCATGGCCTGTGCTATTCCGTCCACAAAGTTCTGGTTCAGGATATTGCCGCATGTATGGTGACAGCATGTCGCACCGCTTTCAATTACGGATCTGACCTGTTCAGAAACAAGGTTTCGGAGAGCATCATCAGACGCATCCCAGCTATCCTTTCTGATGGTTTCGGTCATCCTGGCAACCATTGACTGGTAGGCATAAGGGTTGTTCTCCTTGAGCCAGTCGCTAAGCTCAGCATTGGCGAAGTAGTTGTCATAGACCTTGTTCCAGATATCATCACTTATAAGGTCTGGGTTAAGGGCTTCCCATCCCCAGAGGTTCTCAAGGAAGTTCTCCATCTCTCCAGCACCCTCAAAACCATGCTGCTGCATACCGCTTATCCAGGATGGGTTAAAATACCTTGCATAGAGTTCGTTTGCGATATAGGTCTGGAGTGTCTGTATCTCAAAGTCATTGAGGTTCTGCAGGTTCACAACATACGCCTCAGGAGCAGTGCCGGAAATGTATTTGATGGCATTGTACAGTCCGCCCATGTACTGGTAGAAATCATCCGTATCAAGTGCACCATACGTATTGGAACTCCTGCTGTGGAATATGGTCTGTGTGTCTTTCAGGTTGTTCTCAAAGACAGCCGTATTATCGATATCCACTACCCGGCCGGTTTGCTGTTTGATGTATTCGGCGATAGTCTGTCCCCAGATATCCTGGCCGTAGACGTAGCTCATCCTGCTGACATAAAGCTCTGCAAGCTCGGTGTTGTTCTCCCACGTGTCACTGGCGTCCACGGTGTTTGCCATGCCTGTTCCATAGTTCCCGTCGGCCGGACCGAATATCCTGAACAGTGCGACATCAAGTGAAAGATCCCTGTCCTGAATCGTTTCATTCAGGACTACCTGCAAAGCATCTGTGTTCTGTGCCACGTAGTTGTCATACTGGTCGCTCTCTTCCTGCTCATAGGCAAGCCTTACAGCCTTGTCTATCAACTGCACCTTCATAGGGAATGTGTCCCTGTACAGGCCGGATATCTGTACAATGACATCGACACGTGGTCTTCCCAGTTCGGAGGAGTCGATGAACTTAACGTCCTCCACCTTGCCGTTAGCAGAATTCCACACAGGTTCTATCCCCATCATGTAAAGGAGCTGTGACTCCATGATGCCTTGATGGCGTGTGGATTCTCCTGCCCAGAGGATGTACCCCACCTTTGTGGGATATTCCCCATTCTCTGCATAATATTCAGTAAGCCAATGGTCAACAAGGGCCTTACCCTGCTCCCAGGCCTGTTTTGTTGGAATTAGCTGTTCGTCAAAGGCATAGAAATTGCTGCCTGAAGGCAACGTGTCCGGACGCAGTACCGGGTCACCGCCAAGGTTTGGTCGTATGTATTCTCCATTCATGGCCTTGAGGACCTGCTGGACCTCGTTTTCTGCCTCAGCAAGCATTTCTGCATAATCAATAGCAGTGCTCAGGTATGTCTCGATATCTGTGGAAGTGGTGCCAAGTATCTGTATTTGTGCATCAGTTATGTCATCTTCTTCCAAAAGTACCTTTGACAGCAGGTCGTAATTTGCAGAATCCGAATCATTGTATGTTGCAACCTGTTCAGCAAACCCGCTGCCAAGCATAGAATTGACCATTCCCACAAGTTCCTGGTCCTCGGGTGCTTCCCCGAGTATGTGCAGGCCGTATGGCATTGACAGGCTCCTGAGTTCATAGAGTACATCCGTGAGCTCATCAAGGAATTCATCAACTGTCTCATTGTTGTCAGCTAAGGCCATGTTGACATGCTCATCAAGCCCAAGCTCAATTGCCAGATCAATTATGTCCTGCAGATGAGCCTGTTTCAGGTCATCATCCTCTGCAAAAGAGGTCTGGTAGGATGTTATCTCACTGCTGAGGGCGCTGTAATTGCCGTATAGGCCGGCAGATACTACAGGTGGTATCAGGTGGTCGATAACGACAGCATTTCCCCTGCGTTTTGCCTGCATGCCTTCACCCATTCCGTCCATTACATATGGATAGATGACCGGTATGTCCCCGAGCATGAGTGCAGGCCATTCGTCGCTGAGCAGGCAGAAGTCTTTCCCTGGCAGCCACTCAACAGTACCGTGCCTTCCCATGTTTACCATCACATCGGCATCGAACTCGTGCTGCAGCCAGAGATAGAATGCAATGTACTGATGGTGAGGCGGCAGTTCAGTATCATGATAGAGCACTTCATTGTCCTGCAGCCATCCTCTTGTGGGTTGGGGTGCAAGGACCACATTATCACTGAGCCGGATCTCAGGGATGACAATGAACCTGTCACCGTTGTCGTCTGTGTGGACCATTATCTCCCCGGGAGCCTCACCCCACATATCAATGACCTCTTTTCTTCTATCTTCAGGAAGCTCATTGAACCATGACAAGTAAGTGCTCTCGGGAAGCAGCACGACCTCTCCTGTCTCAACAAGTTTTTCAAGTTCTCCGGGGGCCCATGTCCCGACATTCCTTCCCTGATGAATCATGAGGTTAACAAGCTCTGTCTTGTTGGGTAGCAGGCTACTATCCACATTGTAACCTGCATCTGCCATACCTTCGAGAAGGTTGACGATACTTGGTGTGACTTCAAGATACGATGCACCGATGTTGTCTTTGCCTCCGCCATGATTGTAGTAGATGATGGCAACCTTCTTGTCAGCTTCATCCTTGATGCCGAGATTTGCCTGGGAAGTAGTGCGGTCAACCAGCCACTGTACCTGTCCATTGTGAGCAATGTATTTCTCAGCAGTACTGTTTTCCAAGCGCATTGTCTCCTTGGCGCCGAACATGATTGGGTCGATCATCCCTTCTGTTTCCGGGCCATATATCCTGAGCATATTAGTAACTGGTAAAGGAGTGCTCGTTCCTATCCACTGGCTCGTGTTCATATATCCGTTGAGTATGGCATTCACGATGGGAACTCCAAGTTCCTCTGTCTGAAAATAATTGCCACGGTAGTGAAGGGAAACAACAGTATTCACTTTTGTCCGGTTACTGTGATTCAGGTAACTATCCATGTAATTATCAGCATTACCATAACATGCAACTACATTCACACCCTTCTCTTCAAAACCCTCTATGAGTCTGTCGATGGGGTCCATGTCATCAGGGTAGTATGACCTATAAAATGTGATGCCCACGGTTGCTGCATTCTCATCAAATGCATGGCCATTTGTCCTGCCTGCATACCATTCAAAATACTCATCTGCACTATTTGTGAAGTATTCAGTAACCGTTGATGTCATTGCAGGATGATAGATTGCGCTATCAAGACCTGTCGGTCCCTCATATTTTAAGTCCGATCGATTGCAGAAAGTCTGTGACAGATAGAAAATCAGATTGTCAAAATTTGCTTCATCAGAAGACCCTCCTGACCAATAATTAGAAAGATACTTCTTAAATTCGGTCTCATCTGCAAACTGTGCGGGTATGTCGTAATCACTCTCTGGCAAATATGTGTTCGAACCTATTACAACTGCTCCGTTATCAATTGCATCTTGGACTGTATTCTCAAGAATGCCTGCACTCTGGGTCACCATTACGATATAGATTATATCTTCCTGGCTGAGGTCTATATTGTCAGGTATTTTGGTCGTTACATAATGTTTGAAAGTTATATTAAGGTCAGTATTGGCATTGATTCTTTCGGCAACGGAATCAAGTTGATTCTCATAGGACGAATAACCTGTAACAAAGGAGATGTTAAGGTGAGGAGCATTATTCCTCTCTGCGGATTGTCGTTGTTTTAACAGGACTACGTTACTTGCTTTGTAATAGTAATTACTCATTGCGTAGAGGTATGTAGATCCCTCTATAGCAGACCTGTCAAGATATGCAAGCACTTCATTCTCATCGATATCTGAACCACTAGCTATCTCCACTTCAAGTTCCGTAATATCTGAACCGTTCAAACTGACATCCGTTTTTCCGTTATACCATCTCCATTCCTGATATTTATTGGAATATGAATTGTTAACTGCGTACAGGATATATTCACCATTTGGTATGTCCTCAAAAACAAAATTTCCCTCATAATCACTGATTGTGTTAGCTACCAATTCATCAGTTCGTTTGTCTACAAGGGTCAATGTGCTTGCTTTGTAATAGTAATTGCTCATTGCGTAAAGATATGTGGTTCCCTCTATGGTTGACCTTTCAAGGTACGCAAGCACTTCATTCTCATCGATATCCGAACCACTAGCTACTTCCACATCAAGGTTCGTAATATCTGAACCGTTCAAACTGATGTCCGTTTTTCCGTTATACCATCTCCATTCCTGATATTTATTGGAATATGAATTGTTAACGGCATATAGTATATACTCCCCGTTTGGAATATCTTCAAAAACAAAATATCCTTCCGAATCACTGGTCGTATTAGCAACTGGTTCATCAGTCTGCTTATCAACAAGTACCAGTGTGCTTGCTTTGTAATAGTAATTGCTCATTGCGTAGAGGTATGTAAATCCTTCTATTGCTGACCTGTCAAGATATGCAAGCACTTCATTCTCATCGATATCCGAACCACTAGCTACTTCCACGTCAAGTTCCGTAATATCTGAACCGTTCACACTGACATCCGTTTTTCCGTTATACCATCTCCATTCCTGATATTTATTGGAATATGAATTGTTAACGGCATATAGTATATACTCCCCATTTGGAATATCTTCAAAAACAAAATTTCCGTCAGAATCGCTGGTCGTATTAGCAACCAAGTAATAATCACTTCCAGCTGCAGATGCAACCGTGATAAGTGAAGTTAACAACAATACACTTAATACTATTACCAATATATTTCTTTCTTGCATGTTATCACCGATGGCGTGTGAGCACTTCGGGAGCGCCGCCAAGCTTTTTCCGAAGTGCTCGAATCACTTTTTTTGTTCTTTAGTTCTCTGAATTTCACATCATATTAAATATAACTTGATTTAAAACACTTTAATTTGCGCAAGTCAATGAAAAAAATTAAGTAGAGAACTCGTTGTCATCCTCCGGCACATAGACCACTCTCCCGTCAGCCAGTTTGTACGCAGTACCCAAGGCCTCGCCTGTACCACCTCCGATCTGGTCGGTCATGTTCAGGACCTCTATAGGTTGACCTTTTTCTTTGATGATTATTTTCATATCCTCTTGACCCGGATTCTTTACGATGGTGATATCATCTGTGGGGCTGAGGAGTTCAGGTAGCTGATAGGACATCACCAGTGCCACCAGCAGTGCCACAGAGAAGACCATGGCAATATCAAAGAGGTTGGCAACACCTGTGAGGGGATTCTGCTCATCTTCGTTGTTTATCAATCCCGTTCGCCTGTATCTTCTGCGTTTCATTCTCCTACCTCGAGTGTGTCCAGAATGTAATTGATATCAGCCATGTCCTGCCAGTACCATCTTTTCCTTACCTGGGTAAGCACATAGCCTATGGTTCCTGCAAAGAGCCCGACTACGGTTGTTGCAAAGGCAATCATAAGGTTGTTTGCAAGCTGCACGATGTCACCCTCTGACAATCCGATGAGTGCTGGTCCTAGGGGAATAAGGGTTCCCATCAGGCCCAGCATCGGTGCGATGGTTGCCACGATCCTGGTCTGCTCAAGACGCTTTGCCATCCTGATCTCATACTCCTGTGATAGCCATTCGATAGCAGGGATCATGTTCTTTTCCAGATGGGCTGCTGCCTCCATTGCAAAATTTGTTACCATGAAGTTCTGACTGATACTTCGAAGGGCTTCTGCAGCTGTTCCAAGTGATTTGTCAGTAAGCTTATTCCTGGCCTCAAGACAACAATTCTCAAGGTTGCTCACATCACGACTACGTTTTGCATATTCCGACAGGAACTCTCCTATAAGGATCAGTGAAAAGAGTACCAGTAACAGGAGTATGATCACGACCGGGTATAGCAGTGAAGATGAGAACGTGTACAGTATGGCGAACAAAGACGAAGTTATATCCATTTTTATTGACCTCTCATATGATTAAAAGCGAAACCCCCGAGGATGAAAATAGAAAAGAATATCAATGGCAGTATCTCAAAACTCCCTCCTTCCATTGCTGAGATATTCATCTGCTTTGCCTTGATATATGCCGGAACAAGCATTGCTCCGAGCATGTAGAATATCCCCAGGAACATCATTACGGTCCCAAGGTCTTCAGGGGTGCGTCCCATTTTTCTGAAGACAAAGGTTGACGATATCACTGATAAGAAGAAGACGAGACCTACTATGATACCCACTTTCCATCCGCTCATCTCAAGACTTGAAGCAAGTATCATGCAGGATACAAAAAGAGCAGTCAGGCAAACGGGGCAGGGAATTGAGATCACCAAAAAGGTCTTTTTTGAAACATCATGTCCGCAGTTCCATTTCTTCTGGGTGTATATTCCGGTTGCTATCAGGATCAGTGCAATAAGGACATGAAGCGTCATTCCAAGGTTCGCGATCCCTTCTAAATAAGACTGGTCGACCAGCCCCACAAGACTCCCCAGGATGACAGATATAATAAAGTAACCGCTGGCAAGTAAAAGTACTTTTTTCTTTTCCAGTTTTGAAAACCCGCATCCAATTCCGGTCTTCAGACCGAATATGAATATACCAATAAGGATGCCTATGGCTGCTGCATAAATCGTATTCATTTCAACCTACCAATTAAACATTATATTGTGTTTTTGTTTAATTTTATTTATGTATTTAAATGGAATGCATATTTGATATTATGATCATGTGAGTTTCAATATAGCATTCAAGTGTTTGCATCTAAGGTAACACATAACATCTATTTATATCTTGCTAAATTGATTTTTCTAATCAAAATTCTTTGATACTCCAGAAAAACATTGCAGGTCTTACTTGTCTTAACATGGTAGGTTTAATAAAGTTCGCTAAGTAAGTTAATTGATCATGTGACAAAAGTCAAAAAAAGAAATTTCACAACCTGCTGGTTGTGTGAAAACTGAACTAAATGAAAACGAACTAATTAAAAAAATTACTTTTTAAATTCGGTGTAACCGCATTTTCCGCAGGAGCGTCTGTCCTTGTGCTCTGCAAGGAACACGCCTTCACCGCAACGAGGGCATGACTGGTGTGTCCGCTCGATAGAATCGCCGCTTACCTTGTAATGATCCTTTACTGCCATTATATCACCTTATTCTGCCGGAGCTTCAGCTGCCTCTTCTTCAGCTTCAGGAAGTGCGTTCCTTTTCAGGACATACTTCGCTTCTACTTGTTTCATGCGTTCTGCATTCTCATATATTTTGACATATGCACTTACTGCCTGTCTACCGAACTCATTCTTCATCCTCTGAACAATAACAAGTTCCAGAGGTACGTTCAGCATAGCCGCAACTTTTCCTTTTACCTGGTCCCTGGATGGGGTTGCCCCGTCGAATCCAATGTTCAGGTCCAACTCACGCCTGTTGAGGGGTGCGTTGTTTTTTTCCTTAATGATCTTGATGTCCATCTAATTTTCTCCAAATGGTTCTTATTTCTTCCTTGTTGTCCTGCGCTTCAATTATCTTGTTTAGCAGGCCTCTGATCTCTTCCTTTTTGGATTGAGTGATTCTTACGAGTACGACACCCTTGTCTGGTTGCCCATATAGAACAACCGATCCAGATGGTGCCGTTAGAATGGCGGGTAAAGCTGCAAGGTCTTCTTCGCCGCGCACGAATATTCTGACATGTTCATCTGATTTGATGGCGTTCTCAACGGCATCTATCAGATCTTCGGTTATTACCCCGGCTGGGTTGTCAACGAATATCTCTGTGAAACCCTTGTGCTTTGTGCCCACAACGACCCGGTCTGAAGCCGGACCGCGTTTTGTCCGGTCATCCACTATCAGGACGTCCGGTATGATATCTGAATTGAGCAAGTGGAATGTAGTAACATCACCTACGGATATAAGTTTTGTGGGACTTCCAAGGTCCTTGGAAAGCTCCCTGATAGTGTCATCTCCGCTGCCTGTATATAAAACACCAAATATCTTACTAAAAAGCGGTCTTAGTTGTTCATACAGGACGATCTGTGGTCCCAACTAGCGCACCTTCAGGGCGTACTTGTCGGCTACTTTCACATCGATCTTCTTTGCTATCTCTGAATTTTCCGGGTCTATTATTATAACCATGCCGCTCCAGTCTGCACTAAGGTTACTGGATCCGCAGATGGGGCATGTCTGGCTGGAGATTATGCGATGACATTCGCGACAAACCTGATCACTCATCTATCTGCCTCCTGATCATTCCGCCTTCTCGGCTTTAGGTTTTTTCTCTTCTTCGATCCATTCGATCTTCCCGAGGGAATGCTGCCTCATCGTAAGCCCGATCTTGCTTTCCCTGGGTTCCCTTTCATTGATACTGACCGCTACTATGCGGGCTCTGATCTTGTCGCCTTCTGAAAGGGCCCTGCCACCAGTCTTGCTGACAAGCCTGCCGTTCTTGCCGTCATAAGACATGAAGTCGTCGGTGATCTGGCTCACATGTAAAAGCCCGTCCATTGCTCCGATACTGATAAAAGCACCGAAATCAACGGTTTCAACGATTTCTCCTTCAATGACTTCCTGTATTACCGGAACGAATACTATAGCTTCAAAAGTAGCATCATAATACACAGCACCGTCGCCCACGAGGATGTGCCCTTCTCCTATAGTTTCGATTTCAGTAACGGCAACTATGGCACCCAGTGCCTTGTCGATCCTGCCTTCAAGTTTATCCTTCAATGCAGCTTTGACATTCGTTTTCACATCTCCGCCCAGAAGGCCTGGCGCCACACGAATTGTGTCCGCGAGTTTCATCTTTTTGTACATGTGATTGACTCCAATTATCCTGATATGATTAACCTAAATGATTTATTTGATCTTTAAACTTCATCTGTGATCTTCTCAAGCCTGTTCTTCTGGCGCAGGCATATGATCGGAATGCTCCTGTCCTCAAGCCTATTCCTCAATCCGATATCGTTGGTCAGTACGGCTGCACAAAGTTTTGCAGCAAGATCGATTATGACATCATCAGCATGTCCTGATGTTTCAACGATGTCACACCTCTGAGCAAGTGAATATGCCACCTTTGCAGCTGTTCTGTCCTTCCCTTTGAGTCCCTTCCGGAGCGATTCAAGTTCTCTGATCACAGAAAGAGGCACGATGTACCTGTCATATCCAAGTCTTTTGAGCTCCTCGAAAATATCGACATTGAACTGTACCGGTATCATCAGGCCATTAGTATCGATGATGACTTTCAATCCTTAATTACTCCTACGCCAATCAGACGCCAGCGGGATCCAACACGCCTGCTGATGGCCACTGTTGCCCCGATGTCTGCACAGACCGGTCTTTTGAGCTTTACCTCTGCAGTGTCCTTTCGCGCACTGGTAACAACACCTACGGTGGTGGCGGTACCAACGTTGAGCATCAGAGGTTCGCTTGTCTTGATCGGACCGATCTCCTCTTCATCTGTAACTCCTACGACCCTTTCAAGCAGGTGCAGTTCAAGTGTAAACAAGTCGTGAGTTGGTGGTAGTGTTCCGGGTGAACCTGCGACCTGCCCGGTAAGTGTATCGCTCTTTGTAAGTGCGGGATCAAGGCTGGTCCCAACTGCAAGCAAGCCTCCGGGGGTTGCCTGATCAACGGGTTCTTTTCCGGCCACTATCCTGGAAATCCTTGTCATTATCGGTTTCCATCTGGTTGTCCCCTCGCTTTCGATCTTTATGCCGGGGCATATCTCCAGCTCATCACCTGCATGAAGTGCACCTTCTGTCAATGTACCGCCGATCACTCCGCCGGATATGTCCTTTATGGGGGTGCCGGGTTTGTTGATATCGAAAGATCTTGCAATCAGCATATGTGGATGCTTGCCGAGTTTATGGACTGGGGTTGGTATGATCTCTTCCATTGCCTGTATCAGGGAATCGACATTAGTGTTCTGCTGGGCAGAGATCGGTATGATTGGTGAATTCTCAGCTACAGTTCCTTTGACAAATTCCTTGATCTGATGGTAATGTTCTATCAGTTGCTCCCTGGAAACCAGGTCTATCTTGTTCTGCACGATTATCAGATTTTTGATACCTATGATATTCAGGGCCATAAGGTGTTCTTTGGTCTGCGGTTGCGGACATTCCTCATTTGCGGCGATGACAAGGATAGCTCCGTCCATAATGGCAGCACCTGAAAGCATGGTGGCCATGAGTGTCTCGTGGCCAGGTGCGTCTACAAAGGACACTGTCCTGAGCTCTTCGGAAGGCTCATTGCATCCTTCACATTTCCTGGAAACCGTATAGCACTGTGGTTCCGGGCAGTTAGGGCACTTCCTGAATGTTGCATCCGCGTATCCGAGGCGGATCGATATGCCACGTTTCATCTCTTCACTATGTGTATCTGTCCAGACTCCTGACAGTGCGCTGACAAGTGTGGTTTTTCCATGGTCGACATGGCCTACCATGCCGATATTAACGCTAGGTTGACTCAATTTTTAATTTCCCTCCGGTTGAGCAATAATTCGAACGTACAAAATGTATGAAAGATTTTATTGATTGCAATTTAGATTTGTGCTATCATTCAATTAATCATATTTAAATGATTTCAACAGCTTTATCAATATTCAAACTTATCTGCCATATTCTGAACTTACCACTATTCTCTTTATATAGTAAATAATTTGCTCCTGCAGAATACCCTCACTATAATGATAAATGGAGCTACTTGAGATGAGTAAGGCTCGAAAAATTAGCTGGTGCGGTGTTTCAAACAGCCGATCCGAGTGCTTCCCTTAATATATCATCTCTCTGGAATATCTTTTCTATCTTTATACCCGAAGGCGTTATCCTGAAGCTTGTGGGTTCCAGAGATAGATCAGTACACCTCATCTTGGGAATATAGAGTTGCCTCAGGCCTTTTCCTTTTCTCCCGTTCCTGTTGGTGTAGAGCATTATGCTCCCGAAGGATATGTGTTCTGCGACACGGTGCTTTATATCTGATTCTTCCTGCCCGATGAGAAAAAGAGTCGTACATCTTTTTGAAGAAAGTATATCATTGATCGTGAAGAACTTGTCTGCAAATTCTTCAACGCTGTGGTACAGCGATAACATATCAAGGTTATCAATGACCACGATCTCTACATCATCAGGTATTTCCTGTACGTTCTCAACACAGTCCTTCTCAACAAAACCGATGCCACTTCCCAATCTGGAAGCATTATGTATCTTGTTAGTACGGACTTCGAAAGACTTTGTAATCAGAAGTGTCCCGTTATCCAGGCATCTCTTAAAATCAAAACCGATGTTCTCTGCCTGTTCCAGAAAACTTTCAACATTCACATGTGTCAGCATTAACATGCACTTTTTACCGTCTTTACAGGACTGGTGAAGAAAATGGGTTGCAAGGATTGTCTTTCCTGCGCCCGGGGGTCCACTGATAAGAATGCCGTGCCCCTTCGGATACCCTCTATCAAGTAAGTCGTCAAGTTCTGATATTCCCGTTGAGACTCTTTTAACAGGCATATGAAGAATATAATATATCTAATTATATAAAAAAGGTTCTATGGTCGTCTTCGGTCATTCAAGCTATCAAAAAAAGCAGGGGGTATACAAAAAAAATTTTGTTTTGCTCCCCTGGTTAAATATGGTGGATTTCCAGGTTAAGTCACAATTTTATCAAACTGACCTGTCTCAAGTGCTCTGCGTACCTCGTGTGCAAGGCGCCTGCCAGTGCTCATGGGTTTGCGCCAGAGTGTGTTCCCATAGGGGTGGCCAACTGACATATGAACATTGGTTCCGCCGCCTACTCTCGGTGCCACGTCATATATATAGAAATTCAGGTCTTTGTCAACACACGTCTGCAGACAGAAAGGACCTATTATTCCTGGGTCATAGTATTTCTTTGCAGCCTCTGCATATTTTTCACAAAGCAGGAACGACTCCTCAAGAAGTGATTCTCTCAGGGTTGCAGAATTGTGACCGCATACTGTATATTCAGGAGTGAGCTGATGCTCTGCCAGGCTCATCTGCTGGGGTGCAGGCAACCTGACATGACCGTCAAGGCTGGTTTCGAATCTCCAGTCCACGCCAAGTAACTCAAGTTTGTTCATTTCCGACTCGATGGGTGAGTAGAACATATCCAGGTTGAAAACCGGGCCTATAATGTATCTTTCGATCCTTGCGTTCTCAAGCGCTTCCTGTGTGATCACGCCCTGCTTCAGGAGTGCCCGTGACTTTGCAAGATATTCTTCATAGGTGCCTGCAGTGAAGAACCCTCTTTCAAGTTTCTTGACAGCATGGGGGAGTTTGACCATTACAAGTTCATCGATATCCTGGGGGTCCTCTATTCTTTCAGGGAATGGCAGGCCTGCCTTCTCAAGCAGCCAGTAATAATCTCTTTCCATTCCTCTCTCCTCGCTTCTGAGCATATTCCTGCTGCCTACAAGCGGAACCTTGAACTTGTTCTCTACATCGTCGATACCACAGTAAGAAGTAAATGATCTGTTGGGGATGAAAAGGACGTTATTGTCGATGAGTTTCTGCTGGTTCTCAGGTCTGATGATCTCGTTGAACTTACCCAGGGACAAAGACTCATCAACTATACCTCTGATAATCTTTCCATTGGTGTCCCTCTGGGACCTGAAGTAGTCGGTGTATGTTTTTTCACGTCCTTCCTGACAAACTGCCAATGTCCTGAGGTCTTCTTCAATGGCACCGTCAAATATATCCAGTGCTGAATGTGAGGCGACAGTGCCTATTTTTAATTTGTCAGTATCATAACCTTCGATAATCTCTATGATTTCTTTTCTGTCTATCATCTTATGACCTCGATCTTGTCCGGAAGATGTATATGGTGGTTAATAAATCTGTTCACATCATCTATCTGGCCTGCTTTCTCTGCTTTAGATCCCCGAAACAAGGAAAATTACCAGTGGCGTTATAAATGTCTCGACTATTGCAGCAATGAGTATCAGGGGCAGGAGTACGTAAATAAAAAGCCTCAACCCTTTTGTAAACTCCTCTGTAAGGTTGGCTGGTTTGCCAGTGATTGTCCTGAAAGTCTCATGGCCGAGTTTTATCCCGATGGCTGATGAAATGATCAGCATGGGTATCTCTATTATGCCATGGGGTGTCAGGCCTGCAATAATGAAGAACAGATTATTCTCAATTATCTGGATATGGGCAAAAACACCCAGTACAAACCCATTGATCACCAGGAATGCAAATGGCGCTATAGCAAATGCAGGTCCGAGAAGTATCGCAAATAACATCTTTATGGCATTATTAAAAAATATTAAAAGCATTATCTCAATGGCTGAAAGGCTCTGAAGCATCTCTGCGAGTTCCTCGAGGCCTGAAAGTGAACCTGCGGAATAATCCGGGCTGAGTCCGTATCCAATGTAGCCGGCAACCATTGACAGCACAAAAAGGAATGTGCTGATCACAATGTATGGTTTGAGCTCTCCAACATAAGTTCTAAAAGTAGTTCTGCTTTCTTGATTAAACATGGTTTCCCCTACTCCCTGCTGAATTAGATCCCCAAAGTCATTCTGATCGTATTCCTGCATGCAGGTGCTAACCCGAGTACAATTATAACTAATTTCAGGAACTCTTTAAGAGTCCTTGACTCCTCATCATCCTCAAATTGGGTGTCAAGTATATATATTACTGGTATGAAGATTGAAAGTTTTAACGGATACATTACCAGCGCGGTATCTGTAAGGTCTATAAGGTAGGCAGGCACTACATGTTTCTCATAATACCCCAGAAGATCCACGCCAACAACCGTGGAAGATGCATCAAGCAGATGAGCCATCATTATGGAGAGATTAAGCTTGCTCTTCAGCATCGAAGAACCTGCCCGGTCAAATATAAAATACAAAAGGTACAGGACCAGACCTGCGGCACTGATCACAAGGAAAGGGACCCAGGGCAATACTATATCTTCCAGGTATAACAGGGCAACGATGTTGGCAGCAAACCAAACGGTCCCCAGAAAAGCGAAGACTTTATGGAAGTCTCTCTTGTTGTCCATTCTGGATATCCGTCTCGATATGAACAGGAATATGATCGTGATGAAAGCCGAAACGAAATAGATGTTCGGTGTTATGAGAAGATAACTGACAGGAGGTTCAAGTGCACCTGTGTCCTCTATGACCCTGAAAGATGCACCTGCCAGTATGTAAGGTATCAGGGAGCCTGTCAACTTTTTATTGATACTGACATCATATCTCTTAAGCAGCTTTACTATCCCGAATACGCAGATTCCCAGAATAATTGCCCATGTGATCGTGTTAACAATATTGTAGCCACTATCCTGTAAAATAGGTTCGATATAGTACTCATTAACGAGCCGGTTTATTTCTTCTATGAATGAAACCATTTAGATCACAGCAGTAAGATAATATAGGAATATCCTAATACAATCAACATTTAATAGTTTATGGGAAAATGTCCGTCTGATAACAGGTATCATTTTATAAGGGCAGGTCTTCTATAATGCATATTAAAGAGATATATTCAGATATAAACCAGCAGGTATAGAATTGATCCCGATGCAAGATGGAATGAAGAAATGGATGCAACTCCCCAGAGATGTGCTGGTTGGTCATGGTGTCATCAATGACATCAATGATGTTTGCAAAGATCTGAAACTTGGAAATGATCCTTTAGTAGTTACAGGTACTACTACTAAGAAGATAGCAGGCGATGTCGTCTGCGATCTTCTCTCGGATTGCGGCGACAATGTGCATATAGTGGCTTCCACAGATGCTTCCATGTCGGAGGTTGAAAGAGTTAAAAAAGAAGCTATAGAGCACAAAGCCTCATACCTTGTCGGTGTTGGCAGCGGAAAATCGATAGATGTTGCAAAGTTTGCAGCCACCCAGGTCGATGTACCTTTCCTGAGCGTCCCCACTGCTGCTTCCCATGACGGGATCGTGTCTTCCAGGGCCTCTATCCGCAGTGAAGGTAAAACCACTTCTGTAGAGGCGAACGCACCCATGGCGGTAATCGCTGATACCGAGATAATATCCAGGGCACCCTACCGCCTGCTTGCAGCAGGGTGTGGTGATATCATCTCAAACTATACTGCTGTGAAGGACTGGGAACTTGCACATCGCCTGACCAATGAACCTTTCAGTGAATATGCTGCAGCCCTGTCCCTGATGACTGCGAGAATACTGATCGATTCGGCAGATTCCATAAAGCCTGATCTGGAAAGTTCTGTCCGGATGGTTGTAAAAGCCCTGGTGTCCAGTGGTGTTGCCATGAGCATTGCAGGTTCATCAAGGCCTGCATCCGGGTCTGAGCATATGTTCAGCCATGCCCTGGATATGGTGGCTCCGGAACACGCCTTACATGGTGAACAGTGCGGACTTGGAACAATTATGATAATGTATCTGCATGGTGGCGACTGGTGCAGGATAAAGGAATGTCTTGAGGTCATAGGAGCACCTACGACTGCTGAAGAACTTGGTATTGAAGATAAGTATATATTAGAGGCGCTTCTTGTTGCACATACTATCCGTCCGGAAAGATACACTATACTTGGCACAGGCCTGACGCCTGCAGCAGCTGAAAAAGTAGCACGTATAACGAAAGTAATCTCATGATCAATTATTCAAGGTGACCAAATGACAGATACAGATACCATGATCACTCTTGTTGGCTCAAGACTTGCAAAAGAAGGGGAAGAGTTCGTATTCCTCGGCGAGTCACGTGAGTGCCAAAAATGCAAACTGAAAAGAACATGTCTGAGCCTTGAGCCCGGACGCAAGTACCATGTCGTAAAGCTCAGGAGTGATACGGTTCATGAATGCTTCATCCACGATAGTGGAGTCCTTGCGGTAGAGGTTGTGAGTTCTCCTGTGGTGGCTGCCATCGATTCAAAAAAAGCGATTGCCGGTGCCAGGATCAGCTACGAACGTCCGAAATGCACGGATTTCGATGACAGTCTTTATGACCTGATAAATCCGGAAGGCATCAACAACGGGGACAAGTGTACTGTCAGCAAGGTCATTGACAGTATCGATGAAGGACTCCTGTCAGGCTGCTCACTGAAAAAAGTAGAACTTAATTTGTAAGTTTGTCTCGAATGTATTTTGTACGACAGCATAAATCGTATCAATAATAACAAAGACCCACGGTTAATAATTCAAAAAGTAGAGGTAAGGAAATGTCTGATACCGAAGATAAGTCTCTTCACCATGATTTTTATACAGAAGAACGCTGGACGAACTGGTTGAACCAGGTCAAGCAAAGCGATTTCAAGTTTGAGGAGTCCGAAGAGCCGCAGGGAAAAGAAGGAGCGATCTTTGTCAATATGGAAGACGACATCATCCTTGCCTGTTTGAAGATAATTGCAAAATATGACAGAGGTCAGATATCTGCCGATAATGCAATGCAGATGTTATCTCGTATAAGAGATATCGCACTGGCTGAGGTTGAGCCGATCTCCGAGGATGCAGATCTTATGATCGATTCTCTTCAGACATCCCTGATAGGCAGTTTTGCAGCATGTGAATGCTATCTGACTAGTGATTATGATGAAAAGGACAGTGTCGATGACCTCGTAAAGGTTGCTCTTGAGGCAGAAGGATCGGATGACATTGAGATCGCTCTTGCAACCGTTGCAGAGATCGGTGCACTGGTCCTGAAAGGAAATGATCTGTCCGATAAGACCCTTGAAGAAGTTCCCTACGGCCTGGTGGCAGAATGGCTCGATGGAATAGAGTCTATATCGGCTGCAATGGTAGGCTCTGACAGTTATAAAGAAGATGAAGAGGACGACGAGGCCTGCTAGTACTTCTATTCGTCTTCACTGTTTTGTTCAGGCTGGTCTGCATTTTTGCCGGGTCTTTATGGGAATAACTTATATGCATATGAAATAAGTCCGATATAACCGGGCTTGGTGTTTCCGTAAAACCCGTTTATCTTTCGAGGTTTCATGTTTTTTCCTAAAAATAATGTTGCGGTTCTTGACCTGACCCACGCTGGCCTGTTCATTGCCCGCAAACTCGTACAATATGGCGTGAATGTCACTGCAGTGGATGTATACGACACTGTGGACGATGGAACTCTTAGTGAACTGCAGAGGGATTACGGGATAAAAGTTTCAAAGAAAGCTGTTCCTATAGATCGCTTTGATTTTGTGGTAAGTCCGGTACACCTGGATCCTGCATATGAGATGCTCAGGTCTGCAAGGGAACAGGGCAAGGATATTATAAGCCATCACCGTGCAGTGGGAATGATACTGTCACATGGAAGGGTCCTTGATGGTGTTAAGGTCATCGAGGTGACCGGTTCTAAGGCAAAGACCAGCACTGCATCTCTTCTTGCTGATATGATCTCGCGGGTCATGGTGGTGGTCCTGCATACTTCCAGAGGGGTGGAAGTATGGAAGGACGGTGAAGCGGATATGATACATTCCGGGCTCAGTATAGCACCCGGCAGCATTCTGCCTGCTATTGACATACTAAAATCCGCGGAGATGCAAATTGATTGTTGCATCTTCGAGGTGTCCATAGGAGGCACCGGCTATGCGGATATCGGTGTTATCACAACACTGGAACCTGATTATTCTATCGCCAGGTCCAGCTCAATGGCAAGCGATGCAAAGCTGAGCATGGTCAGGCATGGAAAAGAGGGAAGTGATCTATTCCTGAACGCAAGGGACAAAAAAGCTGCTGAAATGGCTCAGGAACTTGGTAGGGATTTCTTCACATTCAGTGATTCGAAAGAACTGGCATCCGGTCTGCAAGCGAATCTCTCCGGGAAAAAAATTGTGTTTACTTCTGATACTATCAACTTTGCTGTTGATTTGAATCCTTTCTACAATGCTTCATCCTATACTACTGCCTTTGCAGCAGCAGGTGCGGTTGCCCTGCATATGGGGGTTGATACTAATATTATTGTTGATGTAGTGTCCGGTTTTACAGGTCTTGCGGGAAGGATGCAGGAACGGGGACTTGATGGCAGGATACTGATAGATAACTCTAACTCGGGAATGGATATACGTTCTGCTGAGAAGTCCCTGGATTACGGGCTGAAACGTCTTGGTAACAGGGGGACTGGGAAAGTAATGTTTGTTCTTGGAGAGGAGGCTGCGCAGGTGTGTGAGGGTCTTCCTCCTGAAGATGTGGCGGAATTAGTTAACAGGAAGATCGGGGAAATTGATATCCTCATACTTGTTGGTGAGAGGATGCGGTCCGTTACGCATGAAAGGGTTCTCTATGCATCTCATCTGGAAGAGGGTCTTGAAAATGCTCTCCGTTTATCCTCCCGGGGTGACCTTATCCTTTCCTGTGTGAAATGTTTCAGATGACTGCCAGATGTTCCGCTCCAAAGGTATTCTTTTTTGTAGAATGAACGATGCTTTTATAAGATGAAGAAGTAGATAATGCAGAAAAATTGCAGTCCTTTTAGTATACGATTTCATACTTATATTCATATTAATAACAATTGAATATAAGTTCCAAAGGAACTGCGACAATCAATTATGCATATCAAATAATATTTATCAAACAAAGTTACGGAATGACTATGATGGGAAATGAGATATCGATCATACATCCGCGGCCAAGTTCTATCGTGGCGGCGCTATATACGTTACGTGACCTGAATGTTGATGTTGCTATCCTTCACGGCCCGCCGGGATGTTCATTCAAGCATGCCAGGCTTCTTGAAGAAGACGGCATACATGTTGTGACAACGGCTCTTGATGAGAACGGATTTGTTTTTGGTGGGCGTGATGAGCTTTCCTCACTGCTGGCAAAGGTCAATGAGATGTTCCGGCCCAGACTTATCGGTGTGGTGGGAACATGTGCCAGTATGATAATCGGTGAAGAACTTCACGAACCCGTTCAGGATGCAAACCTGGATGTACCTATAATAGAGGTTGAAGTGCATGCAGGATACCCAAATAACACAAAAGGTGTTCTTTTGGCACTGGAATCCGCATGTGATGCGGGTATTATCGATGCAGAGGAGCTTGCAAGGCAGAAATTCCTTCTTGAGGAAGCGACCAATGTTGAGAAACGGCATGGTGCGGCTAGCAGGGAATACCTGGAACCTTCCAGAGGTGATGTGAAGTACAAGGTTGCCGAAAAGGTGGTCAACTACCTGAAAGAGGGTAAGCGCTGCCTGACCATCATGAATGCAAAGAAAGAGACCGGTTATATGTTCGCTGACGTTACTGTTGCCATCAACGAGGTCGCTGCACAGCTTGGCAAGGAGGGCAATGTCACCAATATGGCGAATGTGGATGACAACGTTGGTCTTCCCCGTGTACGCCACCACGCAAAAAGCATAATGGACGATTTCAGGGGAAAAGGTGTCATGATCCATGAGAATATCGGCGGCATGGATGAGTATCCTATAGCTGGTGAAAAGGTAAGTGAACTGATTTCGGAGAAATATGGTGATTTTGACTTTGCTGTCATTACCGGTGTCCCTCATGCAGTACCTATGGACAATCTTCAGAGAATGGAGGTTATATCCGTTACCAATGGGCCGAGACAGGTGATCCCGTTAAAGGAAATGGGGCACGAGCACGTTATCGTGGAAATAGACCTGCATCCGAAAACGCTTGGTGTGAACCATATTGTGGAATCTGAGTTCGGTGCAACTATACGTGAGGTTGCAAAGGATATGTTTGAAAAGAATAAGGAGCTTTTATAATGGCACAGAAGAGAATCGCCATATACGGCAAAGGCGGCATCGGTAAATCCAGCACTGCTTCCAATGTTGCAGCAGCCTGTGCCGACGAGGGCTACAGTGTAATGATAATCGGATGTGATCCTAAAAGCGATTCATCCATCACGCTGCTTGGTGGCAGGAGGATACCTACTATCCTCGATCTTCTGAGACAGAAGCTAGAAGTCACCGAGAAGCATATCGTCTTTGAAGGCTACAAGGGCGTTAAATGCGTGGAGGTTGGTGGACCTGAGCCGGGTATCGGTTGTGCAGGACGCGGTATCATCGTTGCTATACAGAAATTGAGTAAAGCCTGTAATTCCATGGCCGATATGGACCTGATAATCTATGATGTGCCGGGTGACATTGTCTGTGGCGGGTTTGTAGCACCCATACGCAAGGGGCTGGTGAATGAAGCCTACATCCTCACATCAGGTGAATACATGCCGCTCTATGCTGCAAATAATATATGCAGGGGACTTGCGAAGATAAATACCCCGCTATCCGGCATTATCTGTAATTCCAGGAGCGTAACCAGGGAAGAGGGAATCGTCCGGAAGTTCTCGGAGGAGATTGGCAGCAAGCTTATGGCTTTCATTCCAAAAGAGCAGATTGTCCAGGATTGTGAGAGGGACGGTTTCTCTGTGATTGAAAAAGCCCCTTATTCATCAATTGCAGTCACTTATCGTGAGCTTGCACACGCTATCATGGCCAACGACAGTTCGGTCATGCCTACAGCCCTTGAAGATGAAAGGTTGCGTGAACTAACGCGGTGAAGGTCGATCACAATGTCCGGCAACTCTCTTGATCAGCAAACAAAGAACATCCCGAGGATAATCCTGTCAGCAGGCAGTTCCTCTTCGGGTAAGACCACTATCACCATTGGCCTGCTCGCAGCCCTTACTGAGGCCGGATATAAAGTCCAGGCGTATAAGGTGGGGCTGGATTATATCGATCCGAGTTACTATACTGAGATAACAGGTCGCAGAGCCCGTAACATCGATGGTTTCCTGATGGACGGGGAAGGTGTGAGGGATGTCTTCATCCATGGTGCAGAGGTTGACGGGGAGGCCGATATAGCCATTATCGAAGGTGTGCGTGGACTGTATGAAGGCTTTGACAGTTTTACGGATACAGGCAGCACTGCTCAGATCGCAAAGCTACTGAAATGTTCTGTTATCCTTATCATCAATGCAAGAAGCATTACCCGCTCTGCTGCTGCCCTGGTGAGTGGTTTTAAGGAATTCGACAAGGATGTGCATATCTCAGGTGTCATCCTCAACAATATAGGCGGTCCGAGACATGCAAAAAAGGCCACCGAGGCGATTGAACATTATACAGGTATTCCTGTTATCGGAGTAATACGCCGTAACGGTTCCATGAAGATATCCATGAGGCATCTAGGCCTTGTACCTGCTATCGAGGAACGCCGCCGGGCAGATAATTTCGATGAGAGGATAGAATTTATCAAAGATACTATAAAAGAAGGTGTCCGGATCGACCGCCTGCTGGAAATGGCTCATGAGGCTCCCGGCCTTGAGAGGCCTTCAAAGTCGGTCTTCTCTCCACAGGAAATCAAAGGGAACCGCCCGGTCATAGGTGTTGCCCTGGATGAGGCTTTCAATTTCTATTACCATGACAATCTCGAACTGCTTGAAATGGCAGGAGCCCGGATTGAATACTTCAGCCCCATCCACGACAGCAAGCTCCCGGATGTGGACGGCCTGTACATGGGCGGTGGTTATCCAGAGCTTTTCGCAGCAGAGCTCGAGAACAACGTTTCCATGCGTGAGGACATCCTGGGTGCATCACGCTCTGGCCTGCCTATCTACGCAGAGTGCGGCGGCCTGATGTACCTGACAGAAAGATTGAGTACGGGAGTAAAAGGCATGGGCTCTCATCACATGGCTGAGATGCCCGAGTCCACCCATGAAATGGTGGGGGCGCTCCCCGGACACACACTAATGGGCCATAAGCGCGTAGTCAGCTATAATGTCGGCTCTCTTGCAATGGATACTGTTATCGGCCGGGCAGACAACTCCTTCCGCGGCCATGAATTCCATCACTCTGAGATCACCGATATTCCCGGGGATGCGAAGTTTGCTATCAGACTCTCCCGCGGTACCGGTATTATCGATGGCTGGGACGGGCTGACAGTGAACAATACGCTGGGCTGTTATGCTCATCTGGTCGCGAGCTCGTACAGGGAATTCGCGGGAAGCTTTGTGGATTTCATTATGGGGAAAAATTGAATTATGTATTATATCCCTTTTTTCCCTTTCTGGAATAGAAATATATAAATTATTGGAATTATCCTTACACTGTTTATTATCAGCATCGCAATGAACCAGTATTTCTGCTTGTTTCTTGCAGCTTTCCACAGGCCAATGCCTTTCCATACGATCTCCCGGATTACAAGAATCAGTATGATGGCCCAGAATGCCGTCGACTGGACATCAGTTGGCATATATGACATATAAACCACATTTTCCACCCGGAGATAATTTACTTCTGTTATGATAATAATTATTGTGCTATTTGTCTGTCATGCATAATTTTGATACCGGGGCAAATATAAGCACTCAGACTAAAACTATAGCAAGGTGGTAGTCTGGATACCGTGGATGTAGACTGGAAGAAACTGATTGCATCAATTGTTATCTGTCAACTTGCAGGGATACTCGGGGCTATATTCACAGCATCTGCGATTCCGACCTGGTATGCGTCTCTTGAGAAACCTTTCTTTGTGCCGCCGAGCTGGACGTTCTCGGTGGTATGGACGATTCTTTACCTGATGATGGGGCTTGCTCTTTACCTTGTATGGAAGAAAGGATGGGGGAGCCGTGATGTCCGAATAGCAATGGGTGTTTTCGGCCTGCAGTTATTCCTGAACTTTCTCTGGTCCATATTGTTCTTCGGTCTGCGGTCTCCTCTTCTGGGACTTATCGAGATAGTTTTCCTGTGGCTGGCTATAATAGCCACAATATGGTCATTCTACAGAATATCACGGACTGCAGGGCTGTTGCTTTTACCTTATATTGTATGGGTATCCTTTGCAGCCCTGCTGAATTATTACTTTTTCGTACTTAACCCTTGAAGGTCCTGAAATGTATGTTTTTCTGGCAGTCTGCCAGGTCTGGATCCGTTCATAGGTCTGTTCTCATCTTCAAAGTACGTCCTGCAATCCTCTTGCAGCTACATATACACTTCCCACTCCTGCTACATACTGAGTAACCCTTAAAGCTTCCATTATCTCTTCTTTTGTGACTCCTTCGGCCATGGCCTGCATTGCAAGTACTTTTACTCCGTCTGCAGCACCGGCGGCAGCATCAAGGGCCATTGCAATAAGCAATTTATACTTAAGGGGAATGCTGCCTTCTCCAAGTGCTGTTGTGCGGGTTATCTCTGTAAGGTTGAACAATTCAGGGTCTGCATCCATTATCGTCTTTAAGGGGTGTTCTTGCATTTCTATATCTCCATTAATTCCAGTGTTTTGATTCCATTATATAATGCTCTCTGAGCGCTTAACTATTTTTCTTTTATGTATAAGCATGATCCAATGACCATGCGGATTCTTCATTGCTATCGGATGTTCTTCTTTTTACCGTGATATGGGACTGGAGGTGATGGATTACCTGCTCATCAGCCCACTATTATTAAATAGATTGCTTGATATCTGTTCCCTGACTTATTTTAGCTCCACAGGTGACCTCTTTGATAGGAAAACTAATGCAGGATCGCGTCCTTTCGGGAAAAAAAGCAGTAAACGAACTTTATAGAACAGGTTATTACGGGCGGCCTAAAGAGGATTCTCTTGAACTTACACTCGTGGAGGCGGCATATCTCCTTTACAAGAACAAGCTAGATATTGAATTGGACAACAGGATACTGGAATTTGAAGAATTCTTTACGGAAGCTGCAAAAAGGCAGCAATATTTTGAATTGAAATATATCGTCTACAAGGACCTTCGGGAAAGAGGTTTCTATGTACAGTCAGGTGTCACCGATTTCAGAGTATATCCAAGGGGAGGGCATCCGGGAAAGGCACCTGCAAAGAGTTTTGTCTATGTCAGGTCCGAACGCATACCTATGCCCCTAACTGACCTGCTTCCATCTGTCAATGCCGCCGAGAACGTGCGCAAGCAGATGATCCTTGCCATAGTTGATGAGGAAAGTGATCTTACTTATTATGAAGTTAAAAAGGTAAATCCAAAAGGTAAAACGGATGTCATCCGGCCTGCAGGAGATCTTATCAGATCCACTCTCCTCAAAGACCGTGTCCTTGTCTGGCAGGCAGCTCATGCACAGTACCTTCACAGGAACGGGTTCTACGGAAAGCCCCTTGATGATGAACGTCTGCAGCTTTCTCTTGTAGAATCAGCTTATCTTCTGAATCTGGGTCTGATCCGGATTCAGAACAGTGATACGGGAAATGATCCCGGCATTGATGAATTCTCTTTACTTGCTTCTTCCATCGAACCGGATTTCCTGCGTAAGTACAGGGCATATGCAGATATGCGCAATGGGGGCCTTGTGCCCAAGACCGGTTTCAAGTTCGGAACACACTTCAGGGTCTATGCCGATGCTGTGTCTCTTGAGAAGATCCCTCACTCGGAATATCTGGTGCATACAGTTGCAGTGGACCATGTGTTCATGCTTCCTGTGATGTCAAGGGCCGTAAGACTTGCCAACAGTGTCAGGAAAAGGATGTTGTACGCCATAGGGGAACGAGATGGCATGATGTATCTCGATATTGGGAGAATAAAGATGTAATATGCTGCAACATAACTTACTTCCGGGATAAGGACCTGCAATCTTTAGTACAGATCAAATACCTATAACATTTCATTTGTTTAAATATCACATAACATTTAATTTCAAAGCATGTTCAATATAATCGCAGTGGATATCTCAGGGCGCCACAAGGCAAACGGCTATTATCTCATGGTCTGTGCGGCAGTTGCTGCATCCGTAACCGCAGATCATGTTGAGAAAGTTAAGCAGATCAACATACGTTACTTCAGGAAAAACTCGGCACCGGACGTTCAGATGGTCGTGAGTATGATGGAGGATACGGTATCTGAAATGAATTTTGATGGTACTGTTATCACGGAGCCAGGAGACATGTATAACCGACCTCAGTGGCTTATAGACAGCATGTTCACAATGGATTTCAAATACGAAGAATCCTTAAGTGAGAGACGTTGTATGGAGATCGCACATCATGTCTCGCTTAGTGCAAGGAAACTTCTGCTAAAGGAACTGGATATTCAATAAACAAATTACTAATGTTGTTTGATCATGAAACGCGCTATTCTGGTTAAAAGGAACGATCCCCGCAGTGAGGATTATGAGAATGAGCTCCAGATGACCGAACTTGAAGAACTGGCAGGATCTGCTGCTTATACCATTGTAGCTGAGCTGACACAGACCCGACATCCGGATCGCAAATACCAGGTCGGAAGGGGGAAAGTGGAAGAACTGGCACAGCTTGTGCAGGATGTCCATGCCGATAAAGTGATCTTCCATAATCCGCTCAGCACGATGCAGGTCTATAATATTTCTGAGATATGTCGTTGCGAGGTTATCGATAAATTCCAGCTCATCCTGGAAATCTTTGCAACCCGTGCAACAACACATCGCTCAAAATTGCAGGTGGAACTTGCAAGGCTGGAATACGAACTGCCAAAGGCAAGAGCTATAATCTCCATTCTTAAAAAGGAGGAACGTCCGGGTTTCATGGGTCTGGGGGGCTACGAGGACTCATATGCCCAGGATGTAAAGAACAGGATCTCCCGTATTAAGGATGAGCTCAAAGATGTTGAAAGGGACAGGGATTCCCTGCGAAGTTTCCGTCACTCCAAGGGTTTTTCACTCGTAGTACTGGCAGGCTATACCAACGCCGGTAAGAGTACACTATTCAATCTTCTTGTTGATGAGAGTCGCACTGTGAGAAATATGCTGTTCACGACCCTGGTGCCCACTACAAGGTCCCTTGATGTGGAGGGTAGGGAGGTTCTTCTGACCGATACCGTAGGTTTCATTGAGGACCTGCCTCACTGGATGGTAGATGCCTTCCGTTCCACGCTCAATGAGATCTTCTTTGCCGATATCGTTCTTCTAGTAGTGGATTCAAGCGAGCCTCTTGAAAAGATTCGCCGTAAACTCCTTGTCTCCCATGAGACAATGTGGGAACAGTTACAGGAAGTGGAAATAGTGACGGTTTTCAATAAAAGTGACCTGCTAACGGAAGAGGAACTTGACGAACGTATGCTCAGTCTTGGTTATCTTGCGCCGAATCCTGTGGCAGTCTCATCCAGAACAGGTTTTGGTATTAAGTCGCTGAAGCAGGAAATACGCAAACATTTACCCAGGTGGGATCGGATACAGTTATCCCTTCCTCTGTCCGAGGAGGGTATGTCCATGCTCTCATGGTTGTTCGATGAAGGTGTTATCCACGGTGTTGATTATAGTGATTCTATAGATATCGACTTGGAGGCCAGGGAGAACATTCTCAATAAAGCACGGTCCTTCGCGTTGAAAAAGTAAATCCTGATATTTTCTATTTGTTGCGATTTTGCGTAAAATATAAATACGATAGAGTTGTTTGTATGTGTGCGAACGGGTAACTTCTCTAATGTACCACAATCCTATCCAACCACCCAACCAACCACAAACTTCTATTTTCCCGTTCGCTTTAACTTTTCTTTGAATGTTTCTTTTTAATTTTCACTTTCCTGTTATTCTCTTATAAAAATCCTTATAAGGCCTCAGATCTTAAATGCTTTTATGCGATTTGATCTCCATGTTCATTCTATTTTCTCCAAGGACAGCAATGCAAGACCTGATGAGATTCTGGAATATGCTTCAAGGAATGGTCTGGATGGGTTTGCAATATGTGATCATGATTCCATTGAAGGTGGTATCGAGTGCGCAAAAAGAGCACAGGAGATCGGCTCTAAACAGATAGTTATCCCGGGTGTGGAGGTCAGCTCATCAAAGGGACATATACTTGTGCTGGGTGTAAAGGAAAGTATAGAGCCTGGCCTGAGTCCGGAAGAGACTATCAGAAAAGCACATGAACAGGATGCAGTAGTAGTCATTCCTCATCCGTTCAAGATATCTTCCCATGGAATAGGGTATCTGGATGGTCTCGATATCGATGCTGTGGAAGTCCTGAACTCACGTTGCATGACGAAAGGCCCGAACAACAAAGCCAGAAAAAGTGCAGAAGGGCTCGGTTTGCCCCAGGTGGCAGGGAGTGATGCACATGAGGCCCGGATGGTTGGCAGGTCATACACAGAAATAGATGCTTCCGACAGGAGTGTAAAAGCGGTTCTGGATGCCATCCGTGCAGGCAGGACAAGTGCCTGCGGGCATCTTACGCCGGCTTCATTCGTTATAAAACAGATGTTTGCAGGCCACCTGAAAAAGGCAAGAACACGTCTTAGAGGCTCCGGAAGATTACATATTTTGTAGGATGCTCATTATTTCTTCAGGTCTTTCAAGAACTGTTATTCCTTCAAGGCCTTTGAGTATTTCCACATTCTTTGAGTCGATATCCCTTACTCTAAGCTTAACAGGTCCGCCTTTGATGGCATTGAAATTGCAAAGTTCCTTGCATATGCCGCATCCGCTGCATCTGAGCAGGTCTACCTGGTCCTTTATGGCATTGTTCGGGCATTTCTCCCTGGGCGGACATTGTTTGCATTTGTAGCATATCTCCCTGTTAATCCCAATGGGCAGTTCTGATACCACAACACCTGCTATGTCCACGGGTACTACATAGACCGGTACGTTTCCTTTTACAGCTTGTGCCACTGCATTGCTGACAAGTGAATCTGCTGTTCCGTGTGCTATCTTGGATACTGTATTGGATGTGGCAGGGGTAATGATAAGCGCATCGTATCTGTCAAGAAGAAAACGGCCTGTTTTCGGCCAGCTCTTACCCTGCTGTGTCTCAGGGAATATCTCTTCAAGATAATCTCCACATGATATTGTTTCCATCTCCTTTTCAAGCCCGTACATCCTGACAACCTCTTCGGCTGCACTGGAAAGGAAAGTATTCACTCTTATGTCATGTTCACTCTTGATACGCTCAAATATCTTAAAACTGGATGTGAGAAGGTGCCCTGCACCAGTAATACCCCATGCGACTGTTTTTTTCATAGCGCAAAAAACGGTTTTTTCTAAGTTATATCTTTCTGCCGGCAGAGTTTCTAGAGGAACTCGTAGATAAGCTTCATTGCTTCTTTTTCAGCATTCCCTCCACATTTTTCCACGATATCACCGTATGCTTTGATGAGTCTGAGATATTTCTCATCCTCGGTCAGATGGTATCTGGTTGCGTGTATGCAGGCTTCAATGACCCCATTAAATCCGCGGTTGGGGGCGTGTATACTGCATTTGTTTAAATGTGCACGGATCGGGACCAGTTCGGAAATAAAAGCGTCACTGGTCAGTTTTGAATTCATACATTCGAAGGCAACCCAGCATTGTGCTTCTTTTAAAGGGGAGATTGATATGCCATTGAAGGTGTTTTGTTCGAATTCAGAATCCTCCAGGTCTGTGAATGTGGAAAGTACAAAGAGAATCGGGTCGCATGTTATATTTGCAACAAGTACTTTCCCGGCCAGTACATTCTCATAGGTCTTTGATCCTTTGAAGAGCCTGATGAAAAGCTTGTCCTTTTTTCTTATTATTCCCATGGGCGCCGCATTTGGTGTCCATCCTTTGTTCGTTGTTACAATAGTTTCGGAAATTCCTTCATATATCCCGAAATTGTCAAGATCGAAATCCTTGTCCAACATTAATATCTGGCTCCTGCAAGCAAAGCAATGAATATGCCGGCGATTACTATATCGGCAGTGGATCCCGGATTGATTTTTCTTTCCAGGAGTTCCCTGTCCATTTCTTCTATTAAAGGTTTTATGTCTTTAATACAAACTTTGTGATTATATATATTTTGTAGCAAGGATCTTGCATGGGACGAAACGGACATGGCAGTTTCACTGTCGAATTTGGTACTTATAAAAGTGTCTTCATTCTCTGACAGTATCTTCAAAAAAGCGTAAACTATCACGTCATTGATGTCAGCATCAGGCCTGCCGGAAGAATCATTCCTGTCCATGCTCCGGATGATTATCTCTGCACAGGCAGCACACCTGTCGAAGCCTGAAGTCCATTCATTTGCTATCAGGTCGTAATTCTTTGCGATTTCCATGAGCTCATAGAGACTGACCTTTTTTTCATTCAACTCGTTTATCGCTTTCTTGTCCTGCAGGCTGAATTCTTCTACGGGGTTGACCTTCACACCGGCGTCATCAAAGCAGCTATAGAAACTAACTGCATCTGATATGTCCGTATTTTTCAGTATTTTATGTGCGCACTCTGTGAGCTCGGGAATTGTGAACGTGTCCTTTCTATCAAGTATCCTTCCTGTTGCCATCGCAAGCGGTATAAGCAATATGATGGCCCCGAAATGGGTATTACCCCCTTTCTGCCAGCTAACGCTCTCTTTGACTGCTTTTTTTATGAGCTTGCCAACATCATTTGAATTACTGGCGGCTTCTTCTATGACAGGATATATACTGATGGCAGATGCCAGAAAATGTTCGTAACGTGTATCCTCGTAGTCATCATGTCTGTCCACATTTCCAGGTTTTGGAGAGGCTGAGACCTCAAGGCACATTGCAAGCTGGGCGCAGCGTGCGATATATGAACTAAAAGGATAAATCCCTCTTTTGATCGTAAAACGTGGTGTTTCACTCATCTGTCTGGCCTTTGCAGCTTTACCGGGGTTTTACATTTTCAAGGATGTGGTCTGCAAGTTCTTTCTTCAGACGCATGTATTCCGCATCAGATAGACCAAGTGTCTCAAGTACGCCATCTCTCAGGAAACATGGTTTCGAGATTTTACAACACCATACAAGACTTCCAAAACATGTACTGTCTCCGTACTCCAGTATTGTTCCCTTTGCGAACTCCATTTTAATATCTACAAACTCCTGTGCTGTAAGTCCCAGTGTCTTGATCTTGCCATGTACCGGGCATTGTTTGACCGGCAGGCAGCAGAATGTGAGTCCTCTTAGATCACCTTCACCTCTGCATACGTGTTTCGGGGCATTGTACCATCCCATATCTTCATGGAGTATTGTCACATTCTTTACAAGATGGCTTATAAGTGCCGGGTTCTCCAAAACTCCTCTTGCGACAGAAACCATATCAGCACCCCTTGAGAACATGTCCTTCGCTGTTCCCGGGTCAGTGACCGAATTGTTGCATATAAGGAACATGCGAGTGGAATCACGTATGCTCATGATAAGTTTGAGGTCCGCTCCCGCTCCTTCCATCATCGCATCAAGGTGGAGAATGTCAGCACCTGCAGATTCTATCTCTCTTGTAAGTTGTAAGTCGTCAACAACATTTCCTCTGACCTTTACGGAGAGAACCACTCCTGTTCCTTTTATCTTTTTTATTAATTCCGTAAGTAAAGGTATATTGTACAGCAACGCCTGCCCGGTTCCGATTGAGGTCATTTCCTCCTGCCGGCAGTGTGCATCCAATTCCAGGATGGCACCTGCATCTTTTGCTATTGCGGCTGCTTTTAGCAGAGGTCCAATGCTTGTACTTCTTACATTCACAGCAACGGCAGCCCCTGTACTAACTGCCATGATCTCCTGTTCAATAAATTTGAAAGGATCTTCTGCAATGAACTCTTCCCTACCTCTTGCAATCATATCCGATGCTGCACTTTGTGTCTTTTCGTCAAGATTGTATCCGCCCAGTATCACAAGTCCTGCGTCAGCTGCATGCTTGTTTGCAAAATCACTATCTGTTATACCGCCCATTGGGGCAAGTGCAATGGGATTCTTGAAATTAACATATCCTGCTTTCAGGTCAAAAAGTTCATCAGGCACACTTTCACCTCTGGTCTGCGTTTTTAGCTTTATGTGCTGCTCAATATTGGTTGTTTTCATATTAATATGACGCTGTGGGATATTTCTCCCGGTATTGACCATGAAACTTTCTAAAAAATGGCATACTATGTTTACCTGTAACCGGTACTCAAGAACTAAATACTATCAACACAAACATTTAAAATAAGCATTGATTCCGATCAATGGGACAAAGGTGGAGGTAAATTATGAATTGTATTGTATGCGGAGCTGAAAGTAATACCAGATATTGTAATGATTGTGGCAAAGTGATGGACGAGCTGATAAGAAGAGTGGGTGAAGAGCGCTGGGCCGCCATGGATGATTGTTCCTTCATCTATCCTATGGTGCTGCGGGTTGCAAGGGGGGAACTTGCGATAAACGATATTATACAGGCCCTGGAAGTTGAGGACTGAAAACGATTCAGTTCTCAATATCCCTTTAAAAAATAAAAAATAAGTAAGCAGGGCTTACTTATCCGTCAAGTATCTCTTCTGCAACGTCTCTATAGGCATCCATCACGTAAGAGATGCCGGAAACTTTTGCAGCTTCCTCTGTAAGTGTCATCAGATCTTTGCGTGAGAGTGTCGGAAGGCTGAATCTCCTGGAGCCCGCCATGAGCTGCTGGAGTCCTACCTTTGTCTTCTCTGCATAAGAGTATATACCGATTGCACCCAGTGGGATGTCCTTTATGTCATTGCCGTAGCGCTCTTCGAGTTCCTCGTAATGGATGAATATCTCTTCTGGCCTGTGACCGAATTCGGATACTGTCTTTGGCAGATTTCCTTCTTCAAGCCATTTGCCGATGTTCTTACCCACCATTCCGGGGATCATGAGTCCACGTCCCATGCATACTGCCTTGAAATAAGGTGAACCCATTGCAAGTACCTTGTAGATTCCATCCTCGCTTGAAAATCCTCCTGCCATTGCAAGGTCAGGTACTCTCTTGCCCCTTGCGCTTAATTTTTCTGCGAACTCGTAAACAAGGGACTGGAGATAGAATGTAGGTGTTCCCCATTCTTCCATCATTGGCCACGGGCTCATTCCGGTACCACCGGGTGCACCGTCATATGTCAGCAGATCTATCTTTGCATCTGAACTATACTTGATGGCCATTGCAGTCTCTGCCATGGAGTAGGCACCGGTCTTTAAGGTGATGCGCTTGAAACCGAGGTCTCTGAGCCTATCACATTCTGCGTGGAAACCTTCTTCTGTGACAAAGCCAAGTCTGGAATGTCTTTCGAATTCCCTGATGGCACCCATCTTGTATGCTTCCTGGACAGATGCAAGCTCAGGGTCGGGGGTCACGATGTAGCCTCTGTTCTTGAGTTCGATCGCACGGTCAAGATCCCTTACCTTGATCTCTCCGCCGATGCATTTTGCACCCTGTCCCCATTTCAGCTCGATAGTATCCATCTCATGCTTGCTGGAAAGATACTCTGCAACACCGAGTTTTGTATCTTCTACGTTCATCTGAACGAGCATCTCGCCGTATCCGTCGTAGAATTTCCTGTAAAGTTCTAACCTACGGTCCATTTCCGGGGATTCTGTCACAAGACCGTCGCTTCCCCTCTTAAGTCCCGGGTCGATACCACATACGTTCTCACCACATACTATGGTTATACCTGAGATTGCTGCACCTATTGCGAAGTGCTCCCAGTTTTTCCTTGCGATCTCTGTGGAACCGAGTGCTCCGGTAAAGATTGGTACTTTCATCTTTACTTTTTTGTCCCAGCCATATTCTGTTTCGGTACTGACATTCGGGAACCTTGCAGTTTCAGGGCTTGGCACCATGCCTTCTGGCATACCGACAGCTCCGACAGCATATCCCTGAATATTAATATGGGAATAGTCGATAGGGTAGTTCTTGTCAGCACCGGCTGTTATTTCGCCAAAAGGTCCGGGGTACAGGACTTCACGTCCTCTGAAAGTCGATTTAAAAATTTCACAATTTCCACGGCATCCGTCCACACAACGTGTGCAGATACCTGACATTGGTGCAACGCTCTTTGACCTGTTAAAGGTCCCAGTAGCTTCATTTGCATTTGGTTGTCTAAGATTGACCATACGTGTTCACTTCCTCTTTATTTTAGTACTATTTTTCAGGCCGGTCTTCCTGCTTCCGGCTCTTTCCTAACCATAAGGTGGCAATAGTAGGCTAGCGGTTGGCTCTTGCTTATATTTATAGTTTTCTCTTTTTTCTTTTTTTTCCACCTCTTTTAACACGCATACAATAGCCGCCTGCCGGTATCAATATTTAAATGTTTTTATGAATAACAAAAGCCGGTTAACTATGCTTATATATATTTTATTGATGATTTTATGCGCATTGTACTTTAGATAAGAATAGGTGTATATTCACGACGGCGTATCTTGTGTTTAGATTAAGGTCTCCCTGTGTTAATCTCTTCTAAGGGAATTAGATACAGTCATATTCAATGCTAAATTATATTGATAGGTTAATAAAAAACGATTGTGGAATCGATATTTTATAACATTTAAATTCGAGTTCAATTTAAATAGTACAGCTCTGTACTCTTTTCATGATCCAGGACATACTCATACCTTTTCTGCTGGTAGGTATTGCGGAACTGGGTGATAAAACCCAGCTCGCGGTACTGATCCTGTCAACGAAGACCAAAAGGCATGTCTCTTTACTTGCGGGTATTATGCTGGCCTTTATCCTGGCAGATGGGCTTGCTATCCTGCTTGGCAGCTTCATACGCGATGCTATTCCAATGGATTATGTGCGCATTGGTGCAGGGCTTATATTTATTCTGTTCGGTGTTATTACCCTTATCCAGCGTAAAAAGGAAGATGAAGGGGCTTCTTATGAATTAAAAAGTCCTTTTATATCAGGATTTACTTTGATTCTTGTTTCCGAGATGGGGGACAAAACCCAGCTTGCTTCTGCCTTATTTGCCACACAGTATGATCCTTTACTTGTTTTTACAGGCGTGATCATGGCACTGCTTGTTCTCTCTGTTGCGGCCATCTTCCTGGGTAAATTCATTATGGGAAAGATCAACAAAACAACTATATCTCTGATTGCAGGTATTTTGTTCATACTGATAGGTGTTTCATTCCTCTTGTAGGCTAAAACAGGGTAGAGCTGGATACGCACTTGAAACAACATTAATAAACCATCAGTCCTATCTTGAGAATGGAGGTTTTAGTATAGTCCACATAATGAGATGCCGGGATCTTGGATTCAATGATGATTTCATAGTTGTCGACAACGACCCTTCCAGAGCTAAGGAAAAAATGCGTGAGCATATTCTGGATAAGCACAAGGATGAGTTTGAACAACTCTCTGACTATCACCAGGAAGAAATAATGTCAAAAATGGATTTCCTGCTGACCCGCGGTTGTGGCTGTGGTGTATTGAAGCTCTGATTCTGTTTTAATTTATTTTCCAGTCCTTTTCATCCTGTGTCTGGTCAGAATGTAAAACCCTGCTATGGCGGGTGGAAGGCTTATAAGGACAGCTTTGCTGAGAGTATCTGTTTTCAGATAAGTAACACTCTCTGAATGCATGTGCACTTTGGCAGGTCCTGATACGGAATCCGCAAACATGATCAGGAGAACGAGCATGAGCAGAATGACTCCTGCCAGAAGATATCGGTTATACTGCATTTAGTACCGCCCTTCTTTCAGGTTAAATTTACTACTTAATAAATTTTGCCAATTTGTACTCTGTTCTATAGGTCAGTTGTTACAATCACTGAATGTCATATAATCTAAAATTAAATAAGATTAAAAGACAATAATATTCAGCCGGGTCAATAGTCCAGGCCGCAGTAACAAATATAGTTTTAGGATTCCTGGATAGGGGTTATCTTTTCTGACAAGCTGATTCATACGAAAGATATATGTACCATGCAGGAAGGAATGTAACTTATTCCATGAGAGAGGAAGGACGGCTGCCGGGTCGTAAGACCTGAGGAAAGTCTCCCCACCATATAAACACACGAGTGCCTGTAAAGGGCACCGGGCGAGAGTCCGGGCAGTTGTATTGCAACTCATGCAGTTCTTATGCATGCTGGCACAGAAACGATACCGTACCATGTTAATGCTGTGATGCTGAGAGGCTGAGGTCGCATGGATCGCGGATGGAACGGCGAAACTTCGTGGGTGCAAGTCGGAAAAAGGATTGGTCTTGATCATCCTGATTATATGACGCTTAGCCGAATGCCGTCAATGCAGCTTTTCGGAGCACATCTCCTGCCAGGCGGGATGATGTATTGCATTAACAGAAGGGAGCTTACTCTCCTCACTCATATCATATTTATCAGAATCTGCTCTTTAGCAGCCACCCGGGCCTGAAGTTGAAAAGTAGCCATTTAAGATATTGCTTGTAGCTCAACCTGAATGCTGCAACCTCAAGGAACTTGTCGATAATAGCTTCTTCTTTTGTGAATATATTGAACGTGAGTTTCGGAAATTTATGCATAATCCGTGCAAAGATGAGTGAATATCTGAGATGCTCTCCGAACTCCCGGTAACATCTTCTCTCATACTCCTTAAGCTGCACCATATCTGCACAGGAGCTGGAGCTTAAAACATCCGATATAACTTCTGCTGCAATCTGTCCTGACTTTATTGAATAGGCCAGTCCTTCTCCACTGAACGCATCAACGAACCCCGCTGCATCCCCGCTAAGTATTATCCGATTGTCTGTCAGGTTACGTTTATAGCCGCCACAGGGTACTACATGACCCTTAAGTTTGTATTTTCCTCTGAACCCGTTCTCTTCAAGGTACTCCCTTATGGCGCCGTTGGGATCAGGCAAAAAGTTTGCAACGCCTCCTATTCCCACGGAGTAGTAATTATCATGTGGAAATATCCATCCGTATCCCATACCCGAAACCCCGAATCGCATTTCAATGCTCTTCCGGATGTACCTGTCGATGGCTTCATTGTCTTCTTCCACTTCCGTAACAATACAGATTCCATATTCTCTTTTCTTGTCTTTTCTTCGGACAGTGTTTTTTAAAGGACTCTGTGAACCCGTTGCCAGGATCACAAACCGGGACTTATATGTCGAACCTTTAGTTCTTACAGTTACATGATCGCTGCCATTTGAAAGTGAAGTCACTTTCTCTCCATGGATGATCTCGATTCCGGTCTCCTGTGCTTTCTCAAGCAGGAAACTGTCAAGTTTGCTGCGTGTGACAATGACCGATATACGATAGTCCTTGAAACGCTCGATGACCTGATCACTGAAACATATCCTGCTTCCATAAATCTCCTTCTCAATTAACTTCCCGGGTATTTCAAAATCAAGGTAGGACATTGCATGGTCTGAAAGGGCACCGCCACATGGTTTGTATCGTGGAAATTCTTCTTTTTCTATCAGCAAGGTTTTCAATCCTGCTTTTCCTGCGATTCTCCCTGCTGCTGAGCCTGCAGGACCGCCACCCACAATGATCAGGTCATACATCTGTTTCACCAGTTAATATTCAATTGTCAGCAAACATCTCCAGTGTCTCGATCACTTTGCTATATTCAACTTTAGTATTGAAGCACCCATCGTTTAGCATGGGGATGCCATATGTGACAATGTCCTTTCCTTTCAGTCCCATCATCACCTTGTTGAGCTCGTAGTCACAGGCAATTAAAAGAGCACCATCGTATTTTCCTTCTTTGATTATATGTTTTACAAATGAGGACCCTGTTACGATGTAGAGTTTATAGCCAAATCTGACTGCATCCTCCTTAAGCCTGGTGAACACACATTTCCCGCAGGATATGCACTGTATCCCTGCTTTCGTAGAGGATGCGGGACATTCAATGAATCGCATGCAATGAGGGGCAATTATCATACGAGCCCTGGTATTTGCAAATTTATTCCTGTGGGCAATGTTCTTCAGGGATACCATCCACTTGTCGAGCTTGCGGGTGTCAGATAGTTTGAAGAAGAAGAATTTAAGGGGGAAGTAGAAGAAGTCAAGCACTTCTACAAAGAACCCGGCAAGCCATACATTCCGGTTCAGACTGATCCTGCTTGCAGCCAGAGCTACACTTGCCAGCATCACGGATACAACTGATAGGATGAGTATGATCTCTCCGAGAAGCCTATACATCACATTCCTCCATTTTCCTTATTACCTCTTCAACATCTACTCTTGTGTCAAAGCATCCGTCCTGGATCAATGGTACTCCCTGCACTACCATAAACGGGGATGCTCCCTGCATGGATTCGGTGAGTTCAGGATAGCACGCCACACCGATGCAGCTTTCTGGTCGTTGAGTCTTGATTATCTTCTTTACGAAACTGCCTCCCGGGATGACATATACCTCAAAGTTATGTTCCTTTGCAGCTTCATGGATCCTACTGATGTCGCATAGTCCGCACATCTTACATTCATATCCCTTTATGGGGTCACAGCGCGCCTTACAGGAGGGGTGACGCATGCATTGTGGAAGGAATATCACACGTCTGCCTTTTGTATCTTTAAACTTAGCGATCATGACAGCATTGCGTACCTCCACCAGTATCTCATCTACAATGATATCATTTATTAAAAAAGTCCTGCATATCGTTTTTGCAGGCCCGTAGAAAAGGTATAAAACAAAAAGGATGAAATTGGGGAGTAGTATCTTGTGCTTCTTATAACTGTAAATACCTAGCAATAGTGCCACCAGTATGCCTGCTAATACAACTATGGCGATGGCAACAAAGACCTTTCCAAGAAAATCATAAGGTATTGGCATGAGCAAACAGAGCTAGGAAATATGGTTGCATTTAAATCGATGTATGAATAAAAAAGAGACAAAGTGAATTATCACTCTGTCGGTGCGTCACTGAGGTCTATTCCCATTGCCTGTGCTGCTAACACTACAACGTCTTCAACCTCAAGTTCCTTTGCACCAATGGCGTCCCTGCCGTCACTGAGGTTTCTCTTACAGAAAGGACAGGCACTTGAGAGGATGTCTGCCTGAGTCTCAAGAGCGTCATCGACTCTTGTTTTTGCAACTCCTAAAGCAAGATCCGGAATACCAGCTTTTACACCACCGCCTGCTCCACAGCAGCGCTGGTTCTCTTCTATCCTCTCCATCTCGACCAGTTCTATGCCGGGGATACTCTTAAGAACTGCTCTTGGAGGCTCGAATACTCCTACATGGCGTCCAAGGTGACACGGATCGTGGTATGTAACCTTCTTGTTAATGGACTTCTCCCATTCGATCTCTCCCTTCTCTATAAGATCCTGCAGGAACTGTGTGATGTGGACTACCTTGAAAGGAAGCTCCTTGCCTGTAAGCCTTGGCCAGTCTATCATGGATGCCCTGAAACAACCTGCACATGCATAAAGGACTGTCTTTGCACCCTTTGCCTTGATGTTGTCCACATTCTTCTGGGCATTGATCTTTGCAGTGTCGTTTATGAAATACTGTCCTGTTCTGATCAGGGCGGATCCGCAACATATCTCATCCTCGCCAAGCATGGTGAACTTGATGCCAAGTTTATTAAGCAGGCGGGCGGTTGCAAGGGCCAGTTTCCTCTGTCTGAGTTCGGCAGTACATCCGCCAAAGTAAAGGATCTCTGCCTGGTCCTCTATCTTTACGTCCTCGGGAAACCAGTTTGTCCTGTCCTTGTTCTCGGCCATGTACGGATTCTTGTACTCTCCGATGAGCTTGAGGAAAGCACTCTGCTTACCGAACGGACCGGTTCCGCGTTTTACAAGGTTTGCACGCATGGATTCCCAGAGTTCAACTGTGTTGATCGCAGACTCACAGACAGTTGCACACATTCCGCATGTAGTGCAACCATATACGTCATCTTTGAATTCCTCTATCTCCTCTTCTGATATCTGCTTTGGTCCGAATAGTCTGGCTCGCAGACCATAGGACTTGTTCATGAACTCCCTCCACCTGAGGATCTTATCCCTTGGTGCAAGACCCGGCTCCTGTCCGGATGCGTCATAGGTTGGACACCAGTTCACACACTCACCACATCGGCTGCATGCATCAAGTTCCATTAACTGAACGGCTGTAAGATTATCTGTATTAACTGTAGGTTCGCGCTTAGCCATTATTATTCTCCTCCTTTGTTTGCAAGGAGTGCGAGCGGTATTGCAATCATGTGTATGTATTTACTGAATGGGATATATGCAATACAGAAGAGCAGTGAGATCACCACGTGGAACAGTGCTGCCGGGGGAGCATATTCGAATGGCATGTCAAAACCCCAGAATCTTCCTGTTCTTATTCCGTCTGCAATAAATCCTGAAATTGTGATAACGGTGAGTCCGATCAGAAGGATCGAGTCATATGCTATGGTTGCTTCTCTGACCTTGGCAACGAACAATCTCCTGTATATAGCTATTATAATGCCTGTAAGCAGTATATAGCTGAATATATCGTTTGGTACTGCAAGCATTTCCCTGAAGACTGCGGGTTCTATTAGGTGAATGCCGGCCAGCTCTATCATTTCCACTGCGAACATAGCAAGTGAAAGTACGAAAAGCGCCATCCATCCAAAGAATATAGTAAAGTGCATGAACCATCTCAGGGGACTTCTTCTCAAAATCCTTCTCTGGAAGAGGATGTCCAGGAAAAACGTTTCCAGCACTGATTGATTATGTACGTGTGCATGTTCGCTCATCTGGTATGCAAGCATTCTCGGGAATGTAAAGATGCTGCCTGAAGGTTCAAGTCCGTAACCAGTAGAACCCATACCCCATTTTTTCAGATTTATATACATTCCTATAAGGAAAATACCAATTGCCAGGTTCGCAAGGATCATTACTATTAGGAAATTTATCCTTATTATGTCACCGTCTAGTAATAAGCCGGAATAGTACTCCATACTCATTTTTAACTTTCTCCTGAAATATTATCATAAAATATAATTATCACCTTAAGAATCAAAGTACGTTTTTACTTATGAGTAACCGCTTTGGTTTGCATGATTGTAGTATCGATATTATTTAAAGATTTGCATCATGGATATCTGCATCGGGAGGCTGATTGTTCAAAAAGGTTTTAGGTAATGAGTTCTTAGGTAGGTCTACATCATAATCAAATCCCTATCCGTGACTCTTATCAAAGGATAGTTTTAGAAATCCATGTCTAACTTCCTGCAATAAACTTCAGGAACATACAAATGAACCTTAAAATAGTACTCGTTGAACCTCTGTATCAGGGAAATGTCGGCTCAGTTGCCCGTGCGATGAAAAACTTCGGTTTTTTTGATCTTGTGCTTGTAAATCCCTGCAGGCTTGAAGTGGAAGCCAGGGCAATGTCCTCTCATGCCTGGGATCTGCTTGAGAATGCGACAGTCGTTTCCTCTCTTTCAGATGCAATAGCGGATTCCAGTATAGTTATAGGGACTAGTGGCGTGTCCGGTAGTAAATTCGATGAGCATCTTAGGGTCCCTGCCTTTTCCCCGCGTGAAGTTAAAGAAAGCCTGTCGGGAATCGATGGTAATGTGGCTGTACTTTTTGGCAGGGAGGATCAGGGTTTTAACAGGGAGGAACTCCGGCTATGTGATATGATCATGACCATCCCTACATCAGAGGTCTATCCTATTATGAATCTCTCACATGCGGTTGCAGTCGTACTCTATGAGATGAGTGGTATGACTACAGGTGAGCTTCCTCTTGCAGATGCTTTTGATGTACGTTTGCTGCATACGCACTTTGCCGAAGTTCTGGATGACATTAACTATCCAGAACACAAAAAGGAAAAGACGAAACTTATGCTGAAGAGGATATTCGGGCGGGCCTGCCTGCTTGAAAGGGAAGTGCAAACTCTGAGGGGGATAATGAGGAGGATACAGAAAAATCTCCGTTAAGAATATTTAACACTTAAGCATGTTTCGAAATATTCATATTGCTTTAAGTGTATCTTGCATACCCGATCGGGTATCGGTATGTATAATATAATTGCTAAAATATGATTGTTAAAGATGGCTACTTGGATTCAGTTGCCTAAAGTACAATTGCTTGACTATAATTGTTCAATATCAAATTCTGTGTGATTTTTGTGTAAAACATGACTGAAGGTAAGTGGGATGAAAAGTTCAGGACTTTTCTAAAAAAATATTACTGGGATAACATTCTCCAGCTTGCAAATGACTATCCTGACCAGCGTAGTCTGTATGTTGATTTCTCAGATCTTGAGGTATTTGACAGGGAACTTGCGGATGAACTTCTCTTTCACCCGGATGAGGTAATCCCGTCAGCTGATAATGCACTTCAGGACATTGACCTCCCGGTGGAGAAAGTGCTTGATGATGCAAAGGTCCGTTTTGTCAGGATACCGAACAAGGTCCCGAACCGAGATCTCAGAAGTAAGCATCTTATGCAACTGGTTGCCATTGAAGGCATGGTACGAAAGGCAACGGAGGTCCGCCCGAAGATCCTCAATGCAGCTTTCAAGTGCATGCGCTGTGAGCATATCACTCTGATACCTCAGACAGAGCTCAAGTTCGTGGAGCCTGTTGAGTGTGAGGAAGAATCATGTGGAAGGAAGGGACCTTTCAAGATCATGATAAACCAGTCACTCTTCATTGATGCACAGAAGTTGCAGGTCCAGGAATCCCCGGAGAATCTCAAAGGTGGTTCCCAGCCTCAGAGTCTTGATGTAGATGTGGAGGATGACCTTTCGGGAATCGTTAAACCAGGTGACCGTGTTGTTATCAATGGCGTTCTGCGCTCTCATCAACGGACTACGCGAGAGGGAAAATCTCCTTTCTATGACCTGGTATTGCACGCAAATTCCATTGAATATGTAGACCAGGAATTTGATGAACTTGATATATCGGCTGAGGACGAAGAAGAGATCCTTGCATTGAGCCGCAATCCCGATATATATAATAAGGTGCTCAAGTCCATAGCACCTTCCATTTATGGTTACGAGGACGTGAAGGAAGCTCTCTCCCTTCAGCTCTTTTCAGGTGTTCCCAAACACCTGCCGGATGGTTCCAGAGTGCGTGGGGATATTCACCTGTTATTCGTGGGAGATCCGGGTGTTGCAAAAAGTCAGATGCTTCGATATATGGTGAAACTTGCACCAAGGGGTGTCTTTGCATCGGGAAAAAGCGCATCTTCAAGTGGTCTGACCGCCGCAGCAGTAAGGGATGATCTTGGTGACGGTCGATGGACCCTTGAAGCAGGTGCGCTGGTCATGGCTGATATGGGTATTGCCTCAATTGACGAGATGGACAAGATGAGCACCGAAGACAAAAGTGCGCTTCACGAAGCAATGGAACAACAAACCGTCTCAGTTGCGAAGGCCGGTATCATTGCCACATTGAAGTCACGTTGTGCACTTCTTGGGGCTGCGAATCCTAAATACGGACGTTTTGACAGGTATGAAGGCATAGCTCAACAGATAAACATGCCTCCGGCTCTCATGTCAAGGTTCGATATGATCTTCGTGCTTCTGGATACCCCCAACGAGGAAATGGATGCCAGAATCGCTAATCATATTCTCAAGTCGCACTATGCAGGGGAGCTCTCCGAACAGCGTAAGAATATACTCTCAAGTGCCATCACACAAGAACAGGTGGACGAGCATATGGAAGTAGTAAAGCCTGACATCGATCCCGATGTCATGCGTAAGTATGTCGCGTATTCACGGAGGAACATCTATCCTGTAATGGAGAACGATGCGCGTGAGCATCTGATAAAGTTCTATATGGACCTGCGGAAGATGGGTGAAGGAAAGGACTCTCCCGTACCGGTGACAGCACGTCAGCTGGAAGCCCTGGTCAGGCTTGCCGAGGCAAGTGCCAGGTTAAGACTTAGTAATGTGGCTACCATTGATGATGCAAAGAGAACTACCAGGATAGTATATTCATGTCTCAAACAGGTAGGTATCGATCCCGATACAGGAATACTGGATGTTGATATCATAGCTTCCGGTACTACCAAGAGTCAGAGGGATAAAATAAAGTTAATTAAACAAATAATCAAAATGGTCGGTGAAAAGCATTCCGGAGGGAAAGCTCCTCTGGAGGAAGTCTATGCTGAAGCACAGGCACAGCAGGTTGACAGGCAGCATGCAGAAGAACTTATCTCTAAAATGCGACGCTCCGGTGACCTGCTCAAGCCAGATAAAGACCATGTAAAAGTAATATGATCGATGTGGTTTGATGTATCTTAAAATACATAGATCCGGTGGGAGTGTGATCGTCGCTTTATGTGACAGAGAAATACTCGGGAAGACCCTTAAAGAAGGAGACATAAGTGTAACAATCTCTGAGGAATTCTATAAGGGTGATCCGGTATCGGAAGAAGAGGCCAGGGATGTCTTGTCCAGGGCTGGAAATATCAATATCTTCGGAGATAGGTCTGTATCCTGTGCCATAGATTGTGGTATTGTGAATAAGAACAACGTGAAATTTATCGATGGAGTGGCACATGCCCAAGTCTTTAGAATTTAAATATTGTGAGGTTTGTCTATGAGTGATGATGCCCGGAACGGGCCTGCTGTAGATATTACTACCTACGGGAAACAAGAACTTCTTGAAAAGGTCATTGGCAAACATAAACGTTTGCTGGATGAGTACGCGTCAGAATTAGCTGAGATCGAGATCAAGGTGAATTCCCTGAACTCTGCCATTAGTTCTTCCAAACAGAGGAAAGAAGAGATGAACAGCAAGATCGATATCCTTACTGAAAAAAGACAGTTGTTCTACCATCAGGCTGAAAAGCAGCTGGATGATCTCAAAGCATTGTCTGAGAATGATCCTGCGTTCTTGAGGGGATTAAATGAGATATCAGAAAGGATATCAAAGGCAAAGACCTCTCTTCCTCCCGAAGAGGAGAAAAAGCTTGTTGATTCCATCCTTGAGGGCCTGTCCTCGCTCGCTGCAGATGGTTCCGGCAGGGATACTCTGGATTCGATCAAAGCGAGGGTCAACGATGCCGTTGCCTCCCGGATGGAACTGTCCTCCATAAAGAACTCGGATGAAGATTTCGATAAAGAGAAAATAGATTCTGAAAATGCGCTAAACGAGCTTAATCCCCGGCATAAATGGCTGGAGAACCGGACAAGCAGCCACAAGGAAGCACTTATGTACTGGACAAAGGTATCATCAGAGCAGGAAGATGAGGTGAGATCATGACCGGTGATATTTCAACGATGTCAGAAAAGGAGTTGAAAAACAAGGTCAATGAACTGAGGACTCAGATAGGCCAGCATGACAGGGAACTAAAATCCATCTACAGGGAATTGAAACTTCATCGTACCAACATGGATGAGCTCAAGGCAAAACGTGATGAGTTGAATTCAAGGGTAAAAGAACTTGTGAAAAAGGCCCGTGAAGCCAAGTCCAAGAGGGATGCTTTTAACGAAAGGATTTCTGCCCTCAAGGCCTCAAGGAGCGAGATAGAAGGCCAGAAAAACAAGTGTACCACCGAGATATCCGAGTTGAAGAACAAGCGTGACAACCTCAACAAGCTTTCAAAGGGAAGTGTGGACACACTCTCAAAAGCATATGTGGCTGATCTTGAAGTCTTTTCCAATGCCGATATTCCTTTGAAGCACGAGATCGATCTTTTCGAGAGGCTGGTTACAATGAAGGAACGACTGGATGCGGCTTTTGATGCAAATAAGGTCCACCAAAAGCTTGTGGAGGCCTATGAGAGTTCAAAGGATGTATTTACCACTCATACGGATGCCGGCAATGAGATACATGAGCTTGCGGAACAGTCCCAGAAGTATCATCTTGAGATGATCGAGATATACAAGCAGGTTGACGAAATACGTAAGGATGCTGATCTCGCGCATTCTCAGATCACTGCAAAGTTCGCTGTCACCGCACCTATAAGGGAAAGGATTGATCCGCTCAAGGCTAAGATATCCCAGCTCAGGGAAGAACTGGATGTTCAACTGGAAAAACTCGACGATATAAATCTTGAGAAAAATGAGAAAAAGCAGGAAGAACACCTTACAGTTGCTAAAGAGAAACTGGATAAGAATGCAAGGTTAAGCCTTGAAGATCTTAGGATCCTCATGGAAAAAGGAGATATCAAATTCTGACGGAGTCTTCCGTCATTCCCTGTTTTTACTTTACTTCTTTTTAGCTCTTTTGTCAAGGCAATATGTTACAATCGTAATTACGACAAGCGCCAAGAACGTTCCAAAACCTGGTATGGATCGGTTATTTCCATCGAGCCGGCTATCTGATGTATTGTCATCCGATTGATGATTTTCTGTTTTATCTTTTATTTCAGGTTCCGGAATCTCAGAATCAATATACTGATAAACGGGTTTGAATGTGAGAAGTTCTCCTTGGGGGCTTGAATATATTGTGTCCAGTGTAATATTTAATATTTCTCCGTTACGAGAATAAACCAGAGTTTCACCCTCACTCAATATGCCTTCCCTGATCACTTCCCCGTTAAGTGAGAGCTCCACCCATGCCTTATTCGTTCCCTGGTTCACACTTTTGATCTTCAGGTAATATCCCTGGTCAAAAGACCATGACTCTCCTGTAGTCAGGAAAATGCCGGTTCCGTTGAGGAGTATCTCGTTCTCAGCACATGTGGCCGGGGGCAATGCAGATAACAGTAAAATCACTGCTAGTAAGTATATAATGATCTTTTTGTGCGCCTGAGAACTTTTTTCCATAACCGGGACCTTATTTGATATATCTGCAGCGTCCTGCAATGATCTCCTCTTTGACATTGTTATCGGTAAGTATCAGGAGAGCGCCTCTGTCAGTGATTCCCACTGCCTTACCCTCGGTAATCTTTGTCGGTGTTGTCACAGTTACTTTCTTTCCTATAGTGTCAGAAAGGGATATCCATTCACTGACAACGTTTGAGAACTGCTGGGTCTTGAATTTGATGTATTCTTGCTCGAGCTGGAAAAGCAGGTCCTTTATAAAAGATATCCTGTCGATGGGTTCTCCAAGTTCTGCCTCGATACTTGTAGAATTCTCTTTGATATCTTCCCGGAATTCATTCAGCCTGACATTTGCATTGATGCCTATCCCGAGGATGACATGTTCAACCTGTTCTACCTCAGCATCAACTTCAGTAAGTATCCCGCAGACTTTTTTGCCATTGATTAGCACGTCGTTTGGCCATTTAATGCGGGCGTCGACTCCCAGATCACGCATTGCTTTAGTTACTGCCAGGCCTGCAACCAGTGTCATCTTGGCTACGTACTCAAGAGGTATGGAAGGTTTCAGTATAACCGAGAACCATATACCGCCCGGGAGTGACAGCCAGTCGCTCCCCATGCGACCACGCCCTTTTTTCTGGGTTTCCGCTATAACTATGGTTCCTTCTGGATATTTTCCGGCGAGTTCTTTTGCAATGCTGTTCGTGGACTCGACTTCATCGTAATAGACAATCTCCTTCCCAAGCAGACTTGTTTCAAGACCTATTTTTATCTGTTCAGGGTACAGCATATCTGGTGAGGACTTAAGTGTGTATCCTATCTTCGGTGAGGACTGGATCTCATAACCGTCTTTCTTGATCTCCTTGATGTATTTCCAGACCATTGCACGGGTTATGCCAAGCTTTGATCCGATCTCCTGTCCGGATACTGGTTTACTCCCTGAACTCTTAAGTATTCTTAGAATTTCGGTTTTATTCCCATTCACAGATATCTCACCAGTGAATATTTAGTTCCCACACTATATATTACTCACAGATTGATTATTTTTTCCGTTCATCTGCAGCTTTCATGTATGAACCTACAGCTGCAGTGATGGCTGCAATTTTCTGATCTCTGTTTTCAAGAGCAGACGCTAAGGTAGCCCCCCTGGTGGAATCTTCCTTCACAACTTTCCTGACATCTTCGATGATATTGTGATCATCGATGAAATGAGTGGTGAGTTTACCTTTCCTGAAGCTCTCGTTTCTCAGGACTGCTTTATGGAACGGGATGTTCGTTGTCACTCCTGCAACCACATACTCGTAGAGCGCACGGTTCATGCGATCAATAGCTTCCTCTCTGTTCTGTCCCCATGCACACAGTTTAGAGATCATTGAATCATAATACGGGGATATTGTGTATCCCATGTGCACACCACTGTCGACGCGTATACCGGGGCCGCCGGCAGAGCGATATCTCCTTATCTTGCCAGGGGAAGGTGCGAAATCATTGAGAGGGTCCTCTGCATTGATACGACATTCTATTGCCCAGCCTCTATAGGTTATATCCTCCTGCCGGAATGGGAGTTTTTCACCCCATGCAATGCGCAGCTGCTGTTTTGCAAGGTCTATGCCGGTTATCATTTCCGTAATTGTGTGTTCGACCTGCAACCTTGTGTTGACTTCAAGGAAGTAGTATTCTCCCTTGGAATAAAGGAACTCTACGGTTCCTGCGTTCTCGTAGCCTATGGCTTTGGCAGCTCTGACCGCTGTTTCACCCATCTCTTTACGGAGTTCGGGGGTCATCACAGGAGATGGTGCTTCTTCTATCAGCTTCTGGTGCCGGCGCTGTATGGAGCATTCTCTCTCCATCACGTAGACGACATCGCCATACTTATCAGCAAGTATCTGGAATTCTATGTGCCTGGGTTCCTCAACATATTTCTCAATGAAGACTGTCGGATCACCAAAGGCCGAAGAAGCAACGGACTGGATCGAATGGAATGCTGTCTTGAATCCCTCTTTGGAATGAACTATCTTCATACCAATCCCACCGCCACCGGCGGATGCCTTGATTATAACCGGATAACCGATTGAATCAGCTGTTTCAATGGCTTCTTCCTTACTTGCTACAGCCCCTTCTGTTCCCGGGACTACCGGAACACCCGCTTTTATCATCACATTCCTGGCGGCGATCTTGCTGCCCATCTGTTCAATGGCTTTGCTGGGCGGGCCTATAAAGACTATTCCTGCCTCTTCACATTTTCTGGCAAAGATACTGTTCTCAGAAAGGAATCCGTAACCAGGATGTATCGCTTCTGCTCCGCTCTCCAGTGCCACTTCTAATATCTTGTCGATGTTAAGGTAACTCTGGCTTGAGGGTGCAGGGCCGATATAGTATGCCTCGTCTGCATATTTCGCGAAGAGGGCGTTCTTATCTGCCTCCGAGTATACGGCCACTGTCTGGACTCCTAACTCCCTACATGCCCGCATCGCTCTGATCGCGATCTCTCCTCGGTTTGCAATAAGTACTTTTTTGAACATGACAACTCTCCTAATTAATACTCATGAGTACACAACCGGAGGTTATAGCATCACCTTCAGCGACAAATATCTCTTTTACTATGCCGCCATGCGGTGCATGAATGGCATTCTCCATTTTCATGGCCTCTATAACACAGACAGTATCACCTTCGCTGATCTGCTCTCCTACCTCTACCTTGACGGACAGTACCATTCCCTGCATGTGACTGGTAACGGCTCCGGAAACAGGATCAGGAGTGATCTCTCCCTTTGACCCTTCAACACTTATTCCTCCCACCGGGTTGACTTTGACATTGAACATCTCTCCGTCAACCTCCACCTTGAACTCTGTGGGTACTATAGTAGTATTAGCAGAGGCACATGGGTTCTGTTGGGTGCTGATCGGTACAAGCTCTTCCTCCTTTGCTTCTCCTTTCAGGAAAGCGGGAGCAATTGCCGGATACAGGATGTATGTAAGTATATCCTCTTCCTTTTTTACAAGACCTGCATCTTCAGCTTCCTTTTTCATCTTCTCGTATTCCGGCTCAAGAAGGTCTGCCGGTCTGCATGTGATCGGTTCTTCATTTCCGATTATCTTTCCAACAATTGCATCATCGATCTTCTGAGGTGGTCTGCCGTAGAGGCCTCGTACATAATCCTTCACTTCCTTCGGGATCACCTTATATCGCTCTCCCATAAGGACGTTCAGTACAGCCTGGGTGCCTACTATCTGGCTTGTTGGCGTAACAAGCGGGGGGTAACCCAGTTCGGCTCTGACTCTGGGCATCTCGGCAAGCACCTCGCCGTACTTATCAAGCGCATTCTGCTCCTTGAGCTGGGAAACAAGGTTTGACAGCATGCCTCCGGGTATCTGGTAAAGAAGCACGTTAGTATCGATCTGCTCTGAGATCGGATTAAGGATGCACCGGTACTCCTCTTTGAGTTCCTTGAAATACTGGGCTACCTCGGCTATTAGTTCAAGATCCAGTCCTGTAGCACGTTTTGTCTCGGCAAGTGCGGCAACGATGGATTCGGTGGGTGGCTGGGATGTGCCCCATGCAAAGGGGGAAAGTGCTGTGTCGAGTACATCAACGCCTGCCCTGCATGCTGCTGTATAGCTCATCGGCGCCATGCCCGATGTACAGTGACAGTGCAGGTCTACCGGAAGATTGACCTCCGTCTTCAGGGCTTTCACAAGATCGTACGCCTGCTGAGGTGATATAAGTCCTGCCATGTCCTTTATGCACAGTGAGTCACATTCCAGTTCAGCCAGTCCTTTTGCCAGTTCAACATACTTTTCAATTGTATGCACCGGGCTGATGGTGTAACATATTGTTCCCTGGACATGTGCGCCTTCCTTTTTAGCTACGCTGATTGCCTTTTCCATGTTGCGGATGTCGTTAACGGCATCAAATACCCTGAAGATGTCGATTCCGTTCTCGTAGGCCTTTTTGACGAACTTCTCGACAACATCATCTGAATAATGTCTGTAACCTACCAGGTTCTGTCCGCGCAGGAGCATCTGGGCGGGTGTGTTCTTCATGTGCTTTTTGAGTTCTTTCAACCTTTCCCACGGGTCTTCGTTAAGATATCTTATGGAACTGTCAAATGTAGCACCACCCCACATCTCGAGTGAAAAGTATCCGATCTCGTCCAGTTTGTCAACTACTGGCAGCATGTTGCGGGTGCGCATTCTGGTTGCTATAAGGGATTGATGCGCATCTCGAAGAATGGTTTCAGTTATTTTTACTTTCATGGAATCCTCCGGGAAATGATTATTGTATCAGTATTACTATGAATAATTACTGAGGATAATTTTTAAAATTCATCTGGCACCAAGTCTCAGATGGGTTTCTGTTTCTATATATCATGTTCTTTTATGTAGTTTCTGGTGAACACTTATATATCGTTCAAAAAAGATTCTCTGGCGGCCCACTTACAAAAAAATAACTGCAAATATATTTCTTTTTTGGTCATGCAGATAAAAAAGAACACATTCAAGTAAGAACTTTATTTATCGCCCATTATAATATTTTCTACATAATGCCTTTTACCATTTAGCTCTGCTTCAATGATTGTTTTTACAACAGGAACTGTTTTCCCATCGGTTCTTACCAGCATGCAGCTCGACCTGTCGATATCGGCATCTAGCTTTACTTCAGGATCTGCCTGGCTTATCAGTTCCTTCTTTTTGCAGTTAAAATGGATATACTTTTATATTAAAGCATTGATAGTATATTTGTAATAATTATAATTAAATAGATATTATTATCTATTCTTAATCTGCAAAACAAGCGCGTAACTGTAAACATAATGTTCGGACCCGCCTGTTTTACGAGGGTGTATATATGCTAGGCATGAACAACAAACTGAACAAAGAAATCACTCGCGTGTTGAATGACATCAGCAATGGGTCTCTGGATTCCAGGATAAGCTTGGAATTGACAGGTAATGATGAAATACTTGCTGAGAAGTTCAATGCTTTTATTGGGAATGCTGTTGAATGGAAACGTTCCGCTGATTCCCAGACTGTGATCGCCGATGAGGTAAGCAAGCTTGCCGTGTGTGCATTGGAAGGTAATCTCGATAAAAGGATAAAGACCGGTGAATTTAACGGCAGGGCAAAAGAAACCATGGATGAGATCAACAGTCTGATGGATGCTGTGGTCGAACCATTCATGGCTGCATCTAAGTATGTCCGCAGGATATCCGAAGGTGACATCCCTCCACAGATAACGAAGGAATACAAAGGTACCTTCAATGAATTTAAGAATAACCTGAATGCCTGTGTGGATGCTATCAATTCGCTTGTTGAGGACTCCGCCAGGCTGGCTGAAGCAGGTATTGAAGGCAGAGTAGATGTGCGTGCTGATGCTTCCCGCCATGAAGGTGATTTCAAGAGGATAATCGAAAGCCTGAATACCACACTTGATGCAATCGCACGACCTCTTCACGAAAGCACGGATGTTCTTCTGAAGCTGGCGGTCAATGACTTCGAGACTGGTGTTGATGGGGAGTATACGGGTATTTTCAAGGACAATGCCTACGCTGTCAATGAGGTAAGAAACAGGCTGCTAAACATCCAGCGTACGTTCGAATACATGGCTGTAGGAAACTTCAGTGATCTTGAAAGATACAGGAAGGCAGGCAAGCGCTCGGAGAATGATAAACTTCTTCCTAACACCGTTCTGTTGATGGAAACCGTCAAGGGAATGGCTGACGAGTTCATAGGGCTTGGTACAGCCGCAGAAGCAGGCAGTCTGGACCACAGGGTTGATTCTTCAAAGTTTGATGGCCTTTTCCAGGAAGCGGTCAATAGTGTAAACGATGCATTTGATGCTCTTATCGCTCCGCTCAACATGACTGCAGACTATGTTGAGAACATTTCCAGGGGTGAGATACCGGAGAAGATACACGACGAGTACAAAGGTGATTTCAACATAATCAAAAACAATATCAATGCCTGTATCGATGGTCTTGCAGGCCTTCAGGAATGTGATGAAATACTGCAACTCATGGCAGAGAACGATCACACACGTAAGGTTGAAGGCCAGTATCAGGGTATATTTGCTGATGTGGGTGAAGCCACGAACTCCATCCGTGACAGGTTGCTCACGGTGATGTCTGTCAACAAAAGGATTGCTGTCGGCGACCTTGGTAATCTTGAAGGTCTTAAAAAAGTAGGTAAACGTTCTGAGAACGACGAACTGATCCCCTGTTATATTACTATGATGAGCAATATAGAAGGCATTGTAGATGAGTTCATAAAGCTGGGTCGTGCCAGTGAAACCGGAAACCTTGATTACAGGGCCGATTCTTCAGCTTATGACGGTGTATTCCAGGAGGCCATCGATACAGTCAACATGGCGATCGATGCGCTTGTAACACCTTTGAATGAATCTATCCGTATAGTCAATGAATATTCTGAGGGTAGACTCGATGCCAGAGTAAGCTTTGAGACACAGGGCGACTTTAAGGTATTTGCAAATGCTCTTGACAGTTTCGGTGACAATCTTCAGGCCATAATTGCAGATTCAAGTGAAGTTCTGGAGGCTATTTCGAATAACGATCTGACACGTCCTGTACGAGTGAGGGGTGTAGGCGAATTCCAGTTGCTTACAGATGGAGTTGAGAATACACGCATGTCACTGAACGATGTTGTTTCAACAGTCAATAATAGTTCAAGGAATGTTGCATCCACAGCAGAAGAAATGTCCGCGTCTGTAGAGGAGATGACCTCGTCATCCTACCAGATAGCAGACACTGTTTCTGAGATCTCCAAAGGTGCTCAGAACCAGGCAGGTAAGACCGAGGAAGTTTCACGTGCGATGGTTGACATGACAATGACCGTCCAGGAAGTAGCTACCAATTCCCAGAAGGCGGCTGAAACTGCAAAAGAGTCCAACGAGCTGATCCATGACCTGGGTGAGCTGGCAGGGGATCTCCTCAGGAAGATGGAAGGCATCAAAGGAGCATCCTCTGAATCATCTAAAGCAATAATGGAACTGGATGGTAAATCCAAGCAGATCGGTGAGATCGTTAACCTCATAACCAGTATTGCCGATCAGACCAACCTGCTTGCGCTCAATGCAGCAATAGAAGCAGCTCGTGCAGGTGAGCATGGACGCGGGTTCGCGGTAGTTGCCGATGAGGTCCGCAAACTCGCAGAAGACTCCGGTAATGCTGCTAAGCAGATCGCAGGTCTCATACATCAGATACAGGATGGTACTGCAAATGCTGTCACTACAATGCAGGAAGGGGCGGATGAGGTTTCCCATGGTGCCTCCGCACTCAATGATGCGGTCAATATGATACAAAAGGTTGTAACCGCCGGTGACCTTATCGCAAGCATGGTGCAGGATATTGCAGCTGCTGCACAGGAACAGTCAGCTTCCATTGAAGAAGTAACGTCTTCAGTAGAAGAGGTCAGCGCCATTTCCGAGGAATCAGCAGCAGGTACGGAGGAAGCATCTGCAGCCGTACAGGAGCAGACGGCAACAATGCAGGAGCTTTCAAGATCTGCAGAAGACCTTGCCCTGCTGGCAGGTGAAATGAAAGTCGTGGTTGACAAATTCATACTCGATGAAATGCAGTTGAATTGTACTGGTTCACTTGAAAAGGGTGTTGACACCGATGCAGACAAAGCTGATAATAAACCGGATGGTATTGGAAAAGGACCCCGGGACAGTGCTCTTGTATGAGTCCGCCTGAGGAAGATCACATGGACGAACTGTTATTTGATGGGACAAACACTTCCGATGATCTGCTTCAGCTGGTGATCTTTCAGCTTGGAGGTGAGGAGTTCGGTGTTGAGATCATAAAAGTTCAGGAGATCATCAGGATGCCTGAGATCACTCACATCCCCCAATCTCCTGATTTTGTCGAAGGTGTTATCCACCTTCGCGGAAGGATCATAGTTGTGGCCAATCTCGGCAAACGCTTTAACCTTAACTTAAAGGATGTAGATGAGAATTCCAGGATAATTGTTGTTGAGATAGAGAATAATGTTGTAGGTATGGTCGTCGACTCTGTCAATGAAGTATTGAGAATTCCAAAATCAAATGTTGAACCTGCACCTGATCTTGTTCTTTCGCAGATAAGCAGGGACTACCTAAATGGTGTTGGTAAGGTCGACGACCGTCTTCTTATACTGCTGGATCTTGCCAGGGTCCTGACTCTTGAGGAAATAAATGAGATAGCCACCCTTGCCTGATTGGCAGGATATTTTTCATTTTAAAATATCTTTGACAATTTTCTGTGGAAGGAACATTATGGCTTTTACATACTTTTTCAGGGACATGCAGACACTTGAGATGATAAGGGACCACATTATTCCGGAACTTAGAACCCGCAGGTATATACACATATGGGATGCGGGCTGTGCCATGGGTCCCGAACCATATTCACTGGCAATTGTATTGCGTGAGAACATGGGAATGATCTTCAGGAATGTGAAGATACATGCAACTGATATTGATAACAGCAATCTCTTTGGTGATATTATCAGCAAAGGTATATACCCCAGGGAACAGGTCCAGCGGATACCAAAGGACATTATAGATAAATATTTCTCTCCGGCCGTCGAGCCGGGTCATTTTGTAATATCAGATGAAATAAGGAACAGTGTTTCTTTCACCAGGCATAACCTGCTGGACCTGCAGCCGATAAGAAAGGGTCTGAATCTGATCATGTGTAAGAATGTACTTCTCCACTTCCAGGAAAAGGAACGCATAGATGTTATCAGGATGTTCCATGATGCTCTGGAGGGGGGATATCTTGCCATGGAGCAGACCCAGAAAATGCCGGCAGAGCTTAATGACTATTTCGAGCCGGTGGTTTCGAATGCACAGTTGTACCGGAAACTTTGTTGACTGTCCTGTCAAAGTCATGGAATTAAAAAATGCCCTGAAGTTAAGATAATCATTGGTGCGTATCATAATTAAATTTCCAATGTGGTCCTTGTATTTTGTACATGGGTGAAATAACCGGCTTACGTTCACAAGTGTCTGTTCTTTAACCGATATTTTTTCGCCATCATTTTTATCACCGCCATAAGTCAGTGTTTCATGTTCATAATACATAAATACTGATTTACCACAACTTTGTCTTATCAGATGTCAGACAAAGATCAGGGGTATCAATTTGGAAGATTTTGAACAGGTCCAAAGTGGGAAGGAAACTGAAAATAAGACTTCAGAGCCTGCAAATGGGCAAGAGGTACTTTATGTGGGTATCGATCTTGGTACTTACACAATAGCAATATGTACAAACAAGGGAACAAAATTTGTGGGATACAGTGCCATTGCTTATGAAGGAGAACAATTTCCGCAAAGCGTGGAAAATGAGAATATCCTTTTCGGAAAAGCTGCTCTTGAACAGACAGATATGGAACCAAAAGTGCCTGTAAAGGATTTCCTTATGGGAAATACCGGCAATCAGGAACCTGTAAAGTTCTTATTACAACATTGTCTCAAGAGTGCCGGGATAGAACTCGACTCCGGGGAAAGTTATGCAATTATAGGTGTTCCTGCAGGTGCTGATATCACCTATAAGAAATCCATACTGGGTATGGCAAGAGGGATGTTCACAGGTGCAATGGTGGCCGATGAAGCCTTCTGTATAGCTTATGGAAGCGGCCGTATGGAGAATTGCCTTATTGTAGACATAGGTGCAAGTAAGCTGAATATCTGTCATATCAATGGCAATGTTCCCGGGGATGAGGACCAGATAAAAATATCCTTTGCAGGGGAGAACATCGACCTGGAGCTAATTGACCTGATCAGGGAAAAGTATGAAGATGCGAAGATAACAAAGCACCTTGCAAGGCAGTGGAAGGAAGAGTTTGGCTATGTAGGTCTTTCAGATGTCCGGTGCGAAGTTGAACTGCCATTAGAAACCTCATCTGAAGAATCATCAATTACCGAAGAACTGAGGCTTGCATGTGAATCAGTAGTTCCTGATGTTGTTTCAGGCCTGACCAAAATGATCTCCGATTCGCAACCGGATATCAGGGAAACATTGAGGAACAATATCTATGTATGCGGCGGTTGCAGTAAAATAAAAAATGTTGGCAATTTCATTGAAGGCGAGTTGAAAGAGCTGGGTGGAGGAAAGGTTTTCTTGTCGGAAGATCCGGATTTCGCAGTTGCTCAAGGTGCCAGAAAGCTTACTGAAAGAATGCCTCAGGAATTCTGGTCACAGGTGAATAGTTAATTAGACAAAATATCCGGATGTGTTTTTATGAGTTCATTAACTTGGTCAAAAAATGCAAAACAGGTAAATAAGGGCCGACAGGACTTCACTCCTAACATTTACCGTAAACCTGTAAAAAACGATGATGAGGACAAAGAACAACATATGGTTCCGTCTTCCGGTGGTCAGGGTAAAACCGATCCACAAGGGCAGGATCCTAAAGTTAAAGAACTTGAAGACGGTCTTGAAGATATAAGAGAAAAATATGAAGCTGAGATCCGGGAATACAGGGAAAGGGAAACTGTTCTTGCCGAAGTGAAGTCAAGATACGAATCGGAAATGGGAGAGTACAGGCAAAAACAGGAGCATCTCAAACAAGAGATGGAGGAACTTTCCAGGCAGGAAAAAGATCTCAACCGAAAATGTGCCCTGCTCATATCAGCAACTTCAAAGGTTGAAAACCTGATACCTGAGATAGAAATTAACGATCTTGAAGAGAAACGCTCTGCCTTTGAGAAACAGAAGGCTGACTTCGAAAAACAGGTAGCAGAGCTCGAGAGTTCTAAGTTAGAGTACGAGGAACAATTTTCCATTCTCGAGAATAACAGGACAGAACTTTACAATCAGAACTCCTCCTATGAAGAAAATCTGCAGTCCTATATGGAAAAAAAGGATGAACTTGAGGAAAAAGTAAGATCACTCGAAGAACAGATGTCTTCAGGCAGCAATCTCACAGCTGACCTTGCAGACTTCAACTATGCAGGGGCTGTGGAGGTTGTAAGATTTAGGTACTTCTCCGAATTAAAAGAATTGAACCGTAAGCATGCTGATCTTCGGACACTTCGGGAGGAACTTGAAAGTGAGGAAGCACTGCTTATGGCAAAGAGTTCCGGTGTCGAGGAGATCAAGGCACAGATCGAGAAAGAATTCTCCAAACTCAAACCAAGGGCAAGCGAGCTGGAGAACGCTACCTGGGAATATGAGGAAAAGGCCAAAAAGCATAGCGAGAACGAACGCATGCTGTCGGATATTATATCAAGATACAATGTGGAATATGCTCTTTTCAAACAGAGGCAGAGTGAACTCAAGGAACTTAAAAGCGTACAGGAAAAACAGGAATATGATCTTGTCAGGAGAAAGCTTGCGGCATTTGAATCCGGAAAGCTGCTGAAATCTGAGGTATGCAGGATAAATTCCCTGTCCGAGGAACTGGCAGAAAAGGTCCGTGGGTTTGAGGAGAATATCGTAAATTACGAGACCGATCGTCTGAGCTATGAAGAGAAACTCAGGGTCCACACTGAGAATGAGGAAAAACTCTGTGAAGATATCTCAAAGTATGAGTCCGAACTCAAGGTTCATGAAGAGAAGCGCTTGGAGCTGGAAAAGCTCAGGTCATCCCTTTCCGGGTCAGAAGATGCTCTCAGGGAGAAGCAGTCAGAGATTGACAGACACAAAAAGGAACTTGAGATTGAAAATGAGAGCCTTCTTGCTCATCAGAAAGAAGTTGATGTTCAAAGAACAGAACTCGAGTCCGAGCTTGAAAGCATCAAATCAAAGCTTGAAGATAACAAGCGTCTTGAAAAAGAACTTGAAACCACATCAAATGAGCTGGTATCAAGACGCAGGGAACTGGAGGGGCTAGTTGAGACCACACATAAGGATATCGGAACACAGGTGACGATACATCGTCAGCATCTGGATATCAAGAAGATGAGTACCAAGCTCGAACAGCAGTCGGTCTATATACAGAGTCTGAAAAAGTCTCTGGAAGAACTGCAGGGTTCCCTTGAAGATTCAAGGAAGAACGAAGTGTTCTCAGAAATAGTACAAATGAATATCGGAATCTTAAAGTGATTCCTTAAAGTGGTCTGTTTAGTTCATATTGTAAATGTGCCTCAGAACTCATAGGGTTCATCATGGATCAGAACGGTTTTATCATCACAGGCACACTTTTCAGATTTCAACTTGAATCTTTAATAACTTTTTTTATTTCCCTGACAATACCTGCTGCAGCTCCTGCGGGGTCAGCGGACTGGTAGAGGCTCCTCCCAACGATCACCCAGTCAGTACCTGCCATGATGGCATCAGAAGCGCTACCTCCCTGGGCACCAACGCCCGGGGATATTATAGCAAGCTCCTCACCTATTATTCTTCTGATCTGCTTTACCCTTTCCGGACGGGTGGCAGGGGCTACGACACCTGAGGCACACTGGTCTGCGGCCATCTTTGCGATAGCCTTTCCGGCTTCCTGCATGAGATCAAGTGCACCGGGGTGGCTCATTTCGGTCACCACGAAAATGTCCTTCTTACGTTCGCGTGCCAGCTCAACACATGCCTCAAGACTGTCATGCCCTGTAAATCCCTGTACTATCACTGCATCAGCACCTGCATCGAATACCTGCTCACAGATAAGGCGGTTTGTGTTCGGGATGTCCGCTACCTTGAAATCCGCTATGATGGGCGCATACTTCACCAGTTTTTCTATGATCTGAAGCCCACTCGCAAGTACGAGGGGATAGCCCACCTTTATCGCATCTACATGTCCGGCAACAGCCTTTGATATCCTTATAGCCTCATCACTGTCCAGCACATCCAGTGCGAGTATGAGTCGGGTGTTCTTTTCCATGAGATCTCTCCTTGATAGTGGTTTAAAGATATGCTCTCCTCTTTCATTCCTTGGCCAGTCGGCTCCTTGCAGCTGCAACAAGGATGGGCAAAGTTATTGTGGCATCGGAATGTACTGTCACAGAGCGTGCCGTCTCGCTGACCTTTCCCCACGAGCGTGCTTCATCAAGGGTCGCACCGCTCAGGCCACCTGTTTCAGGCGTGTCCATTGTCAGCTGGATGGCGTATTCGAACTCCTGGTGTGTGATTAGCATGGACTGGAAAATATAGTTCTTGGGAACGCCGCCCCCTATTAACAGGGCACCGGGCTTCTTTGACTCGTAGCAGATATCGATTATTTCCTTCATGTCAGCGAAGGCATCCACTTTTAGTGGATTCTTCTGTTTGTAGAGCCATGCCTGCAGTCCTATCATGGAATCCTGTATGGCCGGACAGTAGACAGGAACGTTCATATCAGCTGCAGCCTTCAGGATTGAGTTATCATCATCTATATTCCTGCCGATGTGCGTCATAAGCTCCCTTATGGAAATGGTATCGTCGCCAAGTCCCGATAAAATTGCCTGCATCTTTTCCTCGAAATCGACAAAATATGTTTCGGGTAGATAGACATCGTATATCCTGTTGATCTCGTCATGTTTCAACTCAATGTCGTTGCACTCCGCACATCCCTTATAGTGGTGCAGTCCCAATGACTCAACAATCTCATGCACCATATTCGCACCGGTGGTCACCAGTACGTCTATGTAGCCGTCCCTGATCAGATCAGTCACGATGCTTCTCATTCCTGCCGGTACCATGGCTCCTGCCAGCCCGAAAAAGCTTGTGGAACCTTCACTTAGCATCTCATGGTAGATGTCCACAGCATCCGCCAGCTTACCTGCCCCGAAAGCGCATCCGCTAATGGAGTTTATGAGTGAATCAACATCCATGCCGGCTGTTATCCTGGCCTGGTCGATAGGGTTCTCGAGCTTTTGGCTATGTAGGTCATGTTCCATTTTAAGTCCTCTTAATTTTATAGTTCCTATGGCAGGCTCATTCATTAATGTTGCTCTAAGCATACTTTTGGAATGAAGAACAAAGTTTGCAGAATCAAATTGATCCCTTACTTCAGATAAACCTTCCATAACTGAATATTTACAGAATAATGGCTTGTAGAAGACCTGTCAAAACACAATCTGTAGAATAAAATAGGTATATCTGTTTGATAATCAATATACATTTTGAAATTTTGTTGACCTTAATTTTCTTTCGAATTCTGAGGATTTCTACAGAGCCGACATCCATCGTATTTTTATATTATAGGGACTTCTGGTGTTCAAATATGCGTTGATAACCATAGAGAATAAACATGTCCCTGTCAATACCTTTACATGAGCCTGTGCTGATTTTTGCGTTGTCGATGCTTGTTTTCCTTATAGCACCTCTTCTGTTCAAGCTACTTAGACTACCGGGGATGATCGGTATAATCCTTGCCGGTGCACTAATTGGGCCCAATGCTTTGCATATACTGGAGAGAGATCAGACGATTGTGCTTCTTGGTGAAATCGGTCTTGTTTACCTGATGTTCATAGCAGGACTGGAGATAAATATTAATAAATTCATTGAGAAGATAGACAGGAGTCTGGTGTTTGGTACACTATCATTTTTAATTCCGCAAGTTGCAGGTACTGCTGTGGGATATTATGTGTTGGATCTGCCTTTCATTGAAGCCTTCCTTTTTGCATCGGTGTTTGCTTCACAAACCTTGCTTGCATATCCTGTTGTCAAGAAGCTTGGCATCGTCAACAATGAGGCCATTACTGCAGCGATTGGAGCTACTTTACTTACTGACACAATGACCCTGATGGTCCTTGCTGTTGTGATTTCTTCTCTGGAGGGGAGCCTTGATTTATATTTCTGGATCGGGTTGCTTTTCGGGCTGACCGTTTTCTTTGCAGGCTCTTTGTTCATTGTTCCTCGCATTGCACGATGGTTTTTCAGTAAATTTACAGATGAGAGTTATTTTGAATTCCTTTTTGTCCTGGTTATAGCATTTATACTTGCATATCTTGCAGAAGTTGCAGGAATTGAACCTATTATTGGGTCTTTTCTGGCTGGTCTTTTGCTTAACCGTCTAATTCCAAATACCAGTCCACTCATGAACAGAATAGAATTTGCTGGAAATGCATTGTTCATACCTTTTTTCCTTTTTTCAGTAGGAATGCTTACAAATATCCATTCTTTCTTTGAAGGAGGAAACCAACTCATTGTGGCACTCTGGATGATAGGCGCCATGTTCGCTGGCAAGTTTGGAGCTGCATGGCTTGCAGGGAAAATGTACCGCTATAACAAGGATCAGATTATGAGCATGTTCGGTTTGTCTATTGGCCATGCTGCAGCAGCACTTGCAATTGTACTTGTCGGTTTTGAAGCCGGTCTTTTCAACGAGGGTCTGGTAAACGCCGTAGTGATAATGATACTTGTTGTCGGGGTAGTAAGTCCTCAAATTGTTGAAATATATGGTAATAGGATTTCCCTTGCAGAGAGTGTCACATGCCATCCTCAGGAAGTAGACTCCCGTATACTAGTTACTTTTTCGACGCAATCCACTTACAAGCAATTCTTAATGGACCTGGCCCTGATGATTCGGGAGAAAAGATCAAGTGAACCGTTACATGTACTTTCTTTTGTAAAATATAGTGGTGAGGATTCTGAAAAAAAGGTTGTTGAAGCTGAGAAAATGCTTTTGCAAACCGTTAGTTATGCTGCATGCGCTGAAGTTCCTGTTAACACTCATGTGCGTCTTGGCTATAACGTAGCTTCCGGTATAATGGGAGCGGTTCTTGAGAACAGGATATCAACAGTCGTGATGGGCTGGGATGGTGTCCATTCTCCAAAGGAAAGTATTATTGGTTCTGTCACTGACCAACTACTAAGAGGAACTAAGAAACTTGTGCTTGTTTCAATGATAAGAAATCCTTTGTGTAATACGCAGGGAATAACTCTTATAATCCCTCACGGCATGGCTCATAACTCGGGTTTTTGTTCCGTAGTGGATTCAATAAAAAGGATAGCTGAACATACATCAGCACCAGTGAAGGCTATAGTGGTGGACGATGACCCCGAAAAATATAAAGGATTTTTAGATAAGTCAGGTTCTGATATTTCCATCACATTTGAAAGTATGGAAGGATGGGACGCTCTTATACAGTCTCTGGATGCAAGAGGTGGATGTCAAAATGAGCTTAGAATAATTGCAAGCACTCGTCGGGATACTCCTGGGTGGCATTCGATATTACAAGTGCTACCAAAACGTATTACTACATTTTTTAAAGGTAATCTTATAATAGCCTATCCACCATCCGAAGAAAGATTTGATGATAAAGCAGATCATAATATTTTCCTCCTTCGATAAATACCACGTAAGGCAGGAGAATATAACTGGTAAACTATCCTTAAAAAGATTTGAGGTGCGTCTACTTGCCAAGAAATTCGGTCTACACAATTAATGAAGAAGAAGCTCTATAGAAATTCTCGATATTCTAACAAATATTAAAGTTAGCAACAATTCAAAATGTACGGCTAGATATTGAACAAATGTGCCATTTTAGTCTTATTGATGTTGATTTAGGTAGGTTTTCTACAGAGCCGAAGAAAGTATTAATAATGTTTCATGTTTCTCTTCAATAAGGTAAAGTCAATTTGAGTACTTCTCTGATTTCGGCTCTGTAGAATACTACTTTACATTTTATTTTGGTACGGCTTCGTGAAAAACTATCACAATGTAAAAAATAAAACGGAACAGGAGGTCTGGCAGTTTTAGCTAGGTACTAGTTCACTCAACCCTGATCACTAATCCTCTCAATAGTCTTCCGAGGATATCCGATCCGGTAATGATTTTTTTTAACCGGATCATCCTTGTTCCAGTAGAGTATCAGGTCCTCGTCAATAACATCATCCTCCAGGTCCCTCGGGTAGGCCTTAAGGCGGTTTATGACACTGCCTATCTTCTCATTAGGATTTGAGACTACAATTGGATGGTGGCAGTACCTGTAAGGGTCGAAGCCTGTGTCGACCTTCAGGGCACCCCGCAGGAAGCCGTCCGCATCAATGGCTATTTTTGGTTCATCCCTTTGATTTAAGACTATTGTCCACTTCTTACCTGAAGAGGCTATCTTTCTGAGCAGTGGGTCCCCCGGATTCTATCTATCTTCGGGAATATGGGGCGGTTGTTCTCAAACGGAAGTTGTATTATACTCTGGGGGTGTATTACTGATCCTTCTTCCTTGATAGGAAGATCGTCTATGGAAAGAAAGTTCAGAGCACCTATACCCTCGCATTTCCCAATGTCTGATTGACAGCTGTTAATGTGTTTTATTATCATTGTACGAAAGGCCCTTTCTTTGAAATATTCCACCTCTTCCTTTCCAAGTATTCTATCAAGGACGATACTGGATGGTTTGGCTACTGGATAGAGAATTATCCCGTAGAACCTTACCAGAGGTGAAAGACGTGCTCCCATTTTCAGAGCATTGCGGGAGAAATATGCCTGGGGCAGTAGTTCTCCGAATGTGGCTATGCCTGCCGTGGAAAAGGCAAAGGCTGCAACCCCTGTCATTATGGTGTCTGTGAGTAGTGCCAGTAGAGTATTTATCGCTACGTTCCCCCACAGCAAAGTGGAAAGTAGGTAATGTGAATTCTTGCGAAGGCCTATAAGCTTTATTGCATAGGGGTTTTTCAATTCTGCTTCTATCTCAAGTCTTAAGGGGCTCAAACCAAAAAGGCCGATTGTCAAACCTGAGAAAATAGCAGACTGTACAAGACACAGAAAAATGAAGATCCATGTAATTTCTATCATAAAGTTTCACTGGATTTATAAAGGAAATTTTGCATTAACAAGTAATCTATTGTAGCTCCAAATTAGAAACGACTTTGTATTCATTTGCTCCAAAGAGTTTCTTCTACACTCTTCATATGTATGCACCAATCGATATTAATTCTTTTGCATATGTTTGTTTATCGATTACTTATAAGTAAAAAGTAAATCCTATTTTTTGGGTCTGTAGAAATACTGGATACTTGGAGAAAATAATAAATTAACAATAATTTAGAATGTACCAGGGGCAATTGAGTAAATTTAACTTTTATTCTATCTATTCTGATCGATTTTCTAATGGACCAAAAATAAATAAGAAGCATAAACCTTGTCCAGCTTGGATGGTAAGCTCTTCTATTCAGATACTAATACTTCAATTGCACGTAGGCGTTTAATGCGTTCTTCAGTAACAGGATGAGCCCGGAATAAATTCATAATAGAACTTCTCTTCAATGGGTTCACTATGAACATATGTGCTGTACCCTCTCTTTTACGCGTGCATCTCCTATTCTTTCGACATAATGTGCTAATCCATACTCCAATTTTAAAGAGAGAACATATTTTTATAATTAAATTGCGTGGTTATATCAGAGGTGTGTGATTGCCAATATTTTTCGTACCACCCCACCACCCAAATCCGTTAGTGCAAGTCGCACACCTCTTTGATTGATTGCTTATCTCATATTGCAGTAACTTCTATCAATTTATTATTTGTTAAAAAAGAGACATTAACTTTTAGAAGTCCAGTTTAATAATGTAAAAATGGCACTTGTTTTACAGAGCTTAATGAACGGGCAGTTTTCAGTCATGTAGCAGCCCAGAATTCCGGAAACGGATGATTAAAATATGACTCACAATCCCGGAACTCTGGCTTTTTTTAGGCTGGCTAAACTACAATAGGTAGTTATAAGCCTTCATCTATGGGAAACTCTTCCTCATCCACAATAGATTCTTCAACACCTTCTGTTGCGACTTCACCTTTTTCAACGGACACCACAGTTATATCAAAGACAATCGTTTCATTTGCAAACGGTGAATTAGCATCCAGTACTATATGAGTATCATTGACATCCGTAACTGTGATTACTCCCATCTGGGACATCAACTGTTCTCCAGGCTGAGGTACCTCGGTTGTGTTGGTGGCATTCTGGTATTCCTGGATGGGTATCTCTTGTACCAGCTCTTCTCTGTATGGGCCAAAAGCCTGTTCAGGTGGCAGTGTAAGTTCTTTCTGTTCTCCTTCGCTCATACCAACAACACCTTCATCAATTCCCATAATGGTCTGCTCAGACCCTACTTCGAACACCAGTGGTTCCGCAGTCTGCATAATATCGTTATTTTCAGCGACGGTTTCATTGGACGTCTCAATAACTGTGCCGTTTTCGGTCATTAAAGTGTAATCCAGCGTTACAGTATCCCCTTGTTCTACTGATGCTGTCTGTGCTGTGATATCATCGGTATCCACGCATCCGCTGAGAAGCAGGGCACTTCCCAGTATAAGCATCATTATAATTTTTCCAGATCTCATCAGTTCTTCTGAGGGGATGACTATTAATAGTTTTTTTGGTTTGAAATAAGCATTGTTAACCAAGTATAGTAAGTTCTTTATATTTTGTACTTTTTCAAAAAAAGGATAGATTATTTTGTCGAATATGGGATATCTGGAAAACCTGTTTTCTGTTTTATTTATTGCGTAATAGCTTAAAAAAGATATCATTCCAGAGTGCCAGTTTCAATCGAAAGGGAAACCATGCATCCACTAGTACACAACCCTGGCAGGTATGCTGAAGTTGTGTATGTAATTCAAATAAGTATCTCTACAGAGTCGAATTAACTGCAAAATTTAAATAATGCATTAAGACCATAATTCTCATGATGAGTTCCATTATAGACAAAGTTGTTCCAAAACAGAGGAAGATGTCTACCAAACTCGGCGGCATGCTTATTATAGTTGGGGAGACCATGTTCCTGTTCTCCATACTTAACTTCCTTATGATCACCAGGCTGCAGTATTACAGTTCAGGGGACTCTTTCATCCGGACAGTGTTTCCACATTATATTCTGTTCCTCCTGGGATTGTCGGCAGTTGCATTCATTGGAATGTGGCTTGCATACGTCTATGTTTTCCCCAGTAAGCAGAAGTTCTCTCAGGAGCAGGCCATTAAAGATGGTCGCAGTCCTATGTACAGTACAATACTGGAGATACAAAAGGAACTGATTGAAATGAGGTCCACAATCAACTCACTTTCAGAAAAGATTGATATAATGGCTGAGGATAAGAACAAATGATCCGTTTTTGAAAGAAATGACAATAGAACTAAGGCCCATAATCGATGAACCTGCCCTGGTGGTGGAGAATGAGACAAAGACACTTGTCATCGCAGACATCCACCTCGGGATAGAGTGGGACCTGTACAGGAGTGGCATCTCTATACCAAGTCGTATGCAGTACGGACTTGACCGCGTGCTGAGGCATATAAAGCAGGAATCTCCCGGGAGGATAATCCTGCTTGGGGACTTAAAGCATAACATCCCCCGGATATCCTGGCAGGAGAGGGATGAGATTCCATATTTCCTTGAGTCACTGGCCGAATATGCGGAAATAGATATCTTCCCGGGTAACCACGACGGAGGTATCGAGTGTCTGGTCCCAAAAAGAGCGGATATAAGGGTACATCCGGTCAGAGGGTCGATAATAGATGGTGTCGGATATTTCCATGGTCATACCTGGCCGGACCCGGGACTGCTTTCTGCAGAGTACATAATCACCGCACACAATCATCCCACTATACGTCTGACCGATTCCCTGGGATATGTTGTTACAGAGCAAAGCTGGATACGGACACGACTCAAACCGGATGTACTCCGGGGGCATTTCAGGAATCTGGACCTTCAGGCCGGCAAAGTTAAATGGAAAGGTCCTGAGCTTATTATAGTCCCATCTTTCAATGAGCTCTGTGGGGGAATTGCATTCAATGAGATCCTTCATGATGGCCTGCTTGGTCCGATGTTCTCTTCCGGGGCTGTGGACATCGATGATGCACAAGTCTACCTGCTGGACGGGACATCACTAGGTGCTCTGAAGCATATTCGCAGGATGGAAGAGAGCAGATTCCGTGTAAAGCGCAAGAGGAAAGGTGTAAATAAATGAGTTTTGGCAACATCTTTGACTCATTCAATCCCGGGATACAGGAGGCTTTGAAGAAACAGGGCTTTGAAGCACCTACGGAACCACAGGAAAAAGTTTTCCCTCATATCCTTAAAGGTGAGCATACTTTCCTGGTAGCCCCTACTGGCTCCGGAAAGACAGAATCTGCTGTCCTTCCGATATTTAATGCCATACTTTCAAAGAATACGGAACAGAGGACTGGTATCTCCGCACTTTATATAACACCCCTTCGTGCGCTCAACCGTGATATGCTTTCACGTATTCGGTGGTGGGGACTTGAGCTTGACATTGATGTCCAGGTACGTCATGGTGATACTTCTCAGTATGAGAGGCAGAAACAATCACGTAAGCCCCCTGATTTGCTTATAACAACTCCCGAGACCCTCCAGGCAATGTTCACTGGCTCACGCTTGCGGAAAAATCTGGAATGCGTGACACATGTAGTAGTGGATGAGATACATGAGATGGCATCTTCAAAAAGGGGTACGCAGCTTGCAGTTGGTCTGGAGCGGCTTGTGGAGCTTGCAGGTGAGTTCCAGAGGATCGGGCTTTCGGCCACAGTAGGCAATCCTGAAGAAATCGCGAAGTTCCTGGCCGGGACAGATAGGGATGTTTCGGTTGTGGTTGTAACCATGCTTAAACTCCTGGAATTTAATGTACTTACACCTTCGCCTGCCGATGAGGATATTGAGCTTGCCAAAAAGATCGGTTCGGAAGCTGAGTTTGCAGCTCATCTGAGATACATAAGGACTATTGTTGAAAATAATGTATCTACGCTGATCTTTGTGAATACCAGGCAAAGTGCGGAAGCCCTGGCATCCGGTTTCAAGATGCTTGAACTGCCTATTGGTGTGCATCACGGATCCCTTTCGGTTGATTCAAGGATAGAGGCAGAGGAATCCTTCAAGAGCGGTGACCTGAGGGGTCTTATCTGCACTTCTTCCATGGAACTTGGCATCGATATCGGTAATGTTGACCACGTCGTACAGTATGGTTCCCCCAGACAGGTTTCAAGGCTTTTACAGCGTGTGGGTCGTGCCGGCCACAGGATACATGAGGTTTCCAGGGGGACCGTACTGGCCATGGGGGTGGATGATGTGGCAGAGAGTATGGCTATCTGCAAACTTGCACTGGAGGGGAAAGTGGAATCCATTGACCCTCATATGAACTCCCTTGATGTGGTCGCGAACCAGATATCCGGTATGGTCCTCGATTTTGGTGAGGTGGAGATCGAACGGATATTCACGATTCTCAAGCGTGCTTATCCTTTCAGGGACCTGAGATTTGAGGTATTCAAAAGAGTAGTTGATCAGGTTAACGATTACAGGATGGTTTGGAATGAGGAAGGTTCGAACATCCTCTCACGCAGAAGAAAGAGCTGGCAGTATTATTATGATAACCTTTCCATGATACCTGACGAAAAAAAATATGAGGTATTCGATATAGTTACCGGAAGGACCGTTGGTGTACTTGATGAAGCCTTTGTCATTAACTTTGTAGCACCCGGCGCTGTTTTCATCACCAAGGGCGATATGTGGAGAGTACTTGAGATGCACGGCGACCGTGACAGGATAAAAGTAGAGCCTGTAAGTGGAATGGGGGAGATCCCAAGCTGGGTCGGTGAGGAAATACCTGTACCCTTTGAAGTTGCAGGGGAAGTAGGCTCTATTAGAAGGTCGATTGCAGACAGGATTCTCGACGGCTGGGATGATAACAGGATAGCAATGCAGCTTACCGTTGATCATCCGGTTGATTTAAACGGGGCTCTGGAGCTTGTAACTCTCATACGGGAGCAGGTCACAGGTAATTTCCCTGTTCCTGATTCAACGGTCATCGTTATTGAGAATGATGAAGATGCTGTTCTTATCAATGCGTGCTTTGGTCACAATACCAATGAGACCTTTGCAAAGGTCCTGACATCATTGCTTGCTGCGAGATATGGCAGCAGTGTCTCCCAGGAGATCGATCCGTATCGGATAAGATTACAGCTTCCCAGGAGGTTAAAAGCACGGGAAATCGGGCAGCTGATACGTGATATACAGCCTGAACATATCGAACCTATCATAGAGATGACTCTGAAGAACACTTCTCTTATGAAGTGGAAAATGGTGCATGTTGCCAGAAAGTTCGGTGCTCTGAGCAAGGATATCGATTATGACCGGATAAGCATGAAGAAACTGCTTGATATATACCGTGGGACTGCTATGTATGACGAGGTTATCAGGGAGATTTTCCATACAATGCTTGATGTTGGAAAAGCATCAGAACTCTTCATGCAGATATATTCCGAAGAAATATCTATTGTTACCAGTCCCTCGACTCCGATAGGGAGGGCTGGTTTTTCCATGAAAAGGGACCTGGTAGCACCTGAAAAGGCTGACAGGTCCATAGTGATGGCTCTTAAAGATCGTATTATGAATGACAGAGTAATACTCTTCTGTGTACACTGCAAAAAATGGATATCAAGAAGGCAGGTAAAGAATGTTCCCGATGAGATCATATGTCCGGTCTGTGATTCTAAAATGATAGCTTCTCTTAAACCCTGGGAGGAAGACGAAGTAAAACTTGTGCAGAAACAGGGGAAAATAAGTTCTGAGGACGATCTCAAACGTGTCAGAAGAGTCTACAGGAATGCCAATATCGTAATGACACATGGGAAACAGGCTGTGGTGACGCTTGCCAGCAGGGGTGTGGGTCCGGAGATGGCAACTCGTGTGATACAGAAGATGAGGCATGATGAAGAAACATTTTACAGGGACATACTGGTGGCTGAAAGGAACTATGCAAAAAATAAGAGATTTTGGGGTTAGTTTACGTTTTTGGGCTTTATTAATTGGTTTTACTGGGATTTTCTTAGAACTTTTCACTGGAATATTTCTTTTATAAGTTCACTCTGAATTTAGTTTTAAAAATTTTATTTAAATTGGATTCGGGTGTTTTTCAAATATTGTGTTTTTCAAATATTAATAGATAAGTAATACATAATCAGTATGATATATGCATTTATAAAAACGTCTACTCTTACTGAACTTTCCGTCGGGAATTCTTGAAAAGCAGCTTCAATCCAATAGTTTTATATCTGATGCAAGGTAAATCAAGGTGACTAAAGTCTACTCTAAAGAGAAGGATTCATTATGAACATGAAAGAAAGGTTTTTAAAAGCATTAAAAGGTGAAGAAGTCGACAAAGTTCCTGTTCTGTCCGTAACACAAACTGCTATTGTTGAGCTTATGGATAAGACTGGTGCTGCATGGCCTGAAGCACACAGCGATGCACAGAAGATGGCAGACCTTGCACTGGCGTCATATACCGAATGCGGTCTTGAGGGTGTAAGGGCTCCTTACTGTCTTACAGTGCTTGCAGAAGCCATGGGCTGTGAAGTCAACATGGGTACAAAGAACAGGCAGCCTTCTGTCACAGACCACCCATATCCAAAGGGTGTCGATGACCTTAAAATGCCAGAGAACCTCCTCGAACAGGGCAGGATCCCAGCGGTAAGAGAAGCTCTTGGAATTCTGAAGGAAAAGACAGCAGGCGAAGTTCCTGTGATTGCCGGTATGGAAGGTCCGGTCACACTTGCATCCGATCTTGCAAGCGTTAAGAAGTTCATGAAATGGTCCATCAAGAAGCCAGAAGACTTCCAGACCATCCTTGATTTCTCATGCGATGCATGCATTGAATACGCAAATGCTCTTCTCGATGCAGGTGCAGATGTTGTCAGTGTACCAGATCCGGTAGCTTCCCCAGACCTTATGTCTCCTGATACATTCGACAAGATTCTCAAGCCAGTACTCCAGAAATTTGCAGACGGTGTTAAAGGCCCAATGATTCTCCACGTTTGTGGTGACGTTTCCCCGATCCTTGAAATGATGGCAGACTGCCATTTCGAATCCATAAGTATCGAAGAGAAGGTCAAAGATCTCGCAGGTGCAAAGACTAAGGTCGGCGACAAGGTAACCATTTGTGGTAACATTTCAAGCCCATTCACACTTCTTTCAGGTGATGAGGCAAAGGTCAAGGCAGACTCAAAGAAAGCTCTTGACGATGGTGTTGACGTACTTGCTCCTGGTTGTGGTATCGCACCGGACACCCCGTGCTCGAACCTCAAAGCAATGGTTGCAGCAAGAGACGAATATTACGCATAAATCCATACTTGCATGGCATAGTTTCGGAACTATGCCTGCATTCATTCTTTTTTGATGTTCAGGTCTTTGGTTTTATAATTTAAGTTGTATTCTAGTATTTGATGCAGTCGATGACCTGAGTTTATTCCATAAATTTTTAATATAACCTAAATCTAGTTGTAAGCATATATTTGTTCGATACGCTTTTTTGTCAAGTGAGATTAAGGCGTCAATATTCTTAAAAGGAGTTTTTTATTATGCAATTCAGTCTTGGGATCGATGCTGGTGGTACATATACAGATGCTATTCTGGTAAGGGATTCAGATGGTTCTGTCGTAAGTTCCAGTAAAGCGCTAACAACTTATCCGGATCTGATCATTGGTATCAGAAACGCGATTGATGATCTTGAAGAACAATATCTTCCAAATGTAAGTCTTGTATCTGTTTCTACAACTCTTGCCACAAATACCGTGCTAGAAGGCACCGGTAGTCCCGTTGCACTAATTCTTGTTGGTGAACATCCTATTAAGGATCAGTTCCCTGCAAAGCATATTATCCTGGTGAACGGTGGGCATAATTTCAACGGAGAAGAAATCCAGTCTCTTGACATTGAAAAGATTAAATATTTTGCTCAGAAGGTTCAAAATGATGTTGCAGCGTTTGCTGTTTCTTCCTTTTTCAGCATCCGTAATCCTGAACACGAACTGGCTATAAGGGATATCGTTCATGGTTTAACAGGAATGCCTGTGGTCTGCGGGCATGAACTTTCCCAGGACCTGGGTGCATATGAGCGGGCTGTAACCGCATCTCTGAACGCACAGCTATTACCTATATCTGATCATTTCATCAAATCCGTAATAGGGGAGGTTGAAAGAAGGAACATCAATGCGAAACTGCTGATGTTGAAATGTGACGGTACTGTTGTCGGACTCAGGGATGCTCTTGAAAAACCTGTAGAGACGATCTTTTCAGGCCCGGCTGCAAGTCTGGTAGGTGCATCTTACCTTTCGGGTTGCGATACATGTGCAGTCATAGATGTAGGGGGAACAAGTACTGACGTTTCGGCAGTATATGCCGGTGTTCCTGAGTTGACAGATGAGGGTGCTATTGTGGGTGGATGGAAAACGAGAGTCAGGGCAACAAGGATGGAAACTTCTGCAATGGGTGGTGATAGTCATGTGTGGACACGTTCCAATAAGATATTCATCGGTCCCAGAAGAGTAATTCCTCTTTGTGTTGCTGCAGCTAGGTATTCCGGCTTTATGGAAAAACTTCAAAAATCTATTATTCCTCCAAGGCATGTTCTTGACAGGAATATACAGCCCACTAAGTTCTTTATGAGGTCCGGTTATAAGGCATTCGAGATGAATGATTCCGAAACAGCAGTATTTGATGTGATCGGGGAAGAACCGATGTCTCTGGATGAAATATCATCACTTTCAAAAAAGTATCCTTCAAGTATTGTTCTTGATTCCCTCATACATAAAAGATTGATTCAACCAGTTGGTTTCACGCCCACGGATGCATTGCATGTCCTTGGGGACTATGCTCAGTGGGATGCAGAAGCATCTATGATCGGGGCTGAAAAACTCTCTCGAATAAATAAGCTGAATGAGTTTGAGTTCTGTGCCAGGGTAAAGAACATGGTTGCAAAGAACATGGCTTTTGATCTTATGTCATTTCTCCTGAAGGGTGTGGACAGGCTCGGTATTGAGAAAATAGTTGATGGTCAGTTCCCGGCAAGATTCAAGACGGACATCCCTGTTGTCCTGCTTGGAGGGCCGGTGAGTGCCCTTGGCGGAGAACTTGCCAAGGTTATAGATGCCGAGATTATCGTTCCGGATCATGCAGAAGTTGGGAATGCCGCAGGTGCACTTTTTGGTAAGGGGATAAAAAGGATCGAGTTTTTTATAAGGCCAATCTCGGTTGCTGATCCGGATGGCGGTTACTTGGTTTTTTCACCAACTGGAAGAGAAGAATTCAGAATGTATAATGAAGCGCTTACTTTTTCAAAAGAGCTTGGCAAAAGGATGGTTTTGGAATATATGGGTGACTGCGGAGTAAGTAAGGATAACCTAGAAATAAAGGTAAATCTGAAGACATTTTCTCCAGAAGACTGGAAACACGATCCAGTGGAGACTAAACTGATGGTGGTAGGAGTTGGTTACCCCAAAGATCTTCGAAAGCATTAATAAAAAAACTTAATGGCTCTTTCTTTTAATTTTTCTATTTGCTTATAGCTTAACTTTTCAAGTAGTTAAGAAAATCAGTTTGAGTAAATAAAGAGTAAGCTACAAAAAAAGAAAAAAGTAACAAGTTCTAAATTTAGAACTTGTAGTTTGCGTCTGGTCTGAATACTGCAACTTCTGCCTTGTACTTCTCGAGACTGTCGCTCATGAAGGTGTCGGCTTCGTCAGTCATTGCGTCGAGTGCTGCCTTTGCATCTGCAAGTGCATTCACTTCGAACTTTGACATGCTGAGCTTCTTGGCTTCAGGTGAGTTCAGAATGTCGACACTGGCAACTGCTGCGTTCTTTGCACGGAGGAATATGTCGTCTCCGTCCTTTACGATTGCCTGTCCTACCTTGTATGCATTGTCGTATGCAAGGACGAATCCCTGTGGGTCTCTGTATTTGTCAGAGAGTACGAGGATGTCACGAAGCATCTTTGCATTTCCGGTTTCGGTTGCTACGTTGAGCATTGCTGCATCGTAGTTAAGGGTCTCTGACCAGCACTGGACAGATGTACCACCGAATTCACCGTGGTATTCTACGGACTCGTTGGACCACAGGTCACAGCACTGCATGACAAGGTTACCCATTACATCGGAGTGAGCACATGTTGATGTCTTACCTTCCTGTGCAATTGGACATCCTGTGATGGACTTTACAATTGTGTTCTCATATCCACAGTCCTTTCCTGGACCCTGGGCACCTGCTTCATAACCTGCGAGTGTCCTTGGTGCGGAAATTGCTCTTGCAATGATTGCAATGGTGTGTGCAAGATTCTTGTCAAGGAGACCACCTGCAATAAACATTGCAGTGTTTGCCTGTGCACAGTCTGTGTCACCAGCTGCAATTCTTCCCTTCTTGTCTGCGATCTTCCTGATGTCTTCCCATATCATGGTCATGTCCATTGAACCGAGACAGCCAATAGCGTAAATAAGACCAGGTATGTCGTTTCTGAGAATTGCGTAGTCGAGGATTTCCTTACCGCCCATTGTTTCGATGGACAGGAAGTCAGCACCGCCTTCTGCAACAGCTTCGAATGACTCCATGAGTATGTCATACTTCTTGCCGATCAGTGCAAGCAGATCACGGTCTTCACGAATGTCACCAGGTGTGTGCCTGAGACCACATTTGATTCCATATTCTTCGTGGTATTCTTCGAGAATAGTCTTCTGTACGTGAGCGATCTCTCCTCCCCATGTTGGGTTGTTAGTCATCTGCTCTACGTGTTCTGTCTCGAGTGAAACTGCTGGGAAACCGACCTGTACAGCTCTTGCCATGATGTCGGTTGTAAGTCTGCGGTATTCTGAAACGAGTTTCTCCTTTGAGACTCCGGCTTCAGGTCTTGGTGCATAGTTAACTTCTGCTGTTACGTATCCGGCACCTACTTCTAATCCGAGTTCTGCCTTTACAGGGTAAACTGACTTACCGAAGATCATATCGTCAGCAGCTTTGTATGCCATATCTGTGTATCTTTTAACCATTTCTCTCACCTCTTTAGTGTTTGTGGAACTGATCCTTTAACTGTGCAAGGCCTTTGCCTGCCAGTATTGCGTCTGCCATCTTTGGTGCATCTGCTGCTTCTTCTCCATATACACCGAGTTCATACTGGGTAACGAAGTCCTGGTTAACTGCACCGCCACCACACTGGAATGGTATTTTAATTCCAGACTCGAGGAGTCTGTCATTGACTTCCTTGAATGCATACATTGTTGTTGTCATCAGTGCTGTTCCGGTAAGCATCATTGGGCTTTCCTTCTTGACTGCTGCGATGACCTCATCGACTGGTACGTCACGGCCAAGGTCGACTACGTCGTATCCGGCTGCTCTGAGTAAAGCTGCTACGATGGTCTTACCGATGTCGTGTACGTCTCCTTCTGCTACGTGGCATACGATCTTGCCTTTTGGTTTAGGTACTGATCCACTCTGCTCTTTACAGAATTCGATACCTTCGAGCATTGCGTCAGCAGACATCATTACATTTGGAAGGAAAATGACACCCTGGTCGTATAAGTCGGTGACGATCTTCATTCCTGGCATAAGGACATCATCGATAAGTGCAATTGGGTCTGCTCCACCCTCGATTGCCTTCTCGAGACCTTCAATTACGTCATCCTCTTCTCCTTCAAAGATTGCAGCGGAAATTGTTTTTGCTGGTTCTGCTGAAGGATACATTTCAGATGCCATCTGCTCAGGTGTCTGTGCTTTTTCTTTCTGCACATTGTACCTAATTAATATTTTAGTTGGGTCTATATCCATCTATTCTACCTCCTTAGTATCTAGATTGGTTTCTGCTACCTGACCATCAAAAATAATGGTGAGGGTAGCAAATGGATTTCAATCAGCTAACGGTGAAAATGATGCTATGGAAGATCTCCACAATCTGACAAGCATCCTTAACCTTTAGCCAATTTTATTTTCCACATAAGCACCTATTCTAGGTAGCTATATAAACCTAGCGGTTTTGTTATTTTATAATATATTTCTGATACATCTCGCTGATATATTTCTCAAAGTATCTACTGCAGTCTATTTTTTATGTGAATCATTGCCTACTGAGCTACTATATTTCATAAGTTGTGGTCTAACAGTTAGTTTTAAATTGCTTTTACTACAATTATATTCACACAGTTAGGGTGCAAAAGGGTAAATTTTAAATAAGATAGTTTTGAATTCAAAGTTAATTGATTTAAATCAAGTATTGTTTAGTAAATAATATGTTTTTATACAATAAACTTAAAAGCAAGTCTTAAAAAAACCGAATAGTTGTTTTCATATCTAGTTAATTATTTTATTAAGTACGTATTTAATTATAACTTATTCTATCTGTCTCAAGTTTATGCTCTTTTGTATACCGTTTGATTTAAGTAATGGAATATTTTGATTGACATAGATCAGGATGTTTTATACTGGTTGAATGTCTTCTAAAAAATGACGATTGCGTTATATTTATATATAGTTAGTTCCCAAGTCAGGAATCGTTTAAGGTATAAAATTTAATTCTTAATACCCAAATCTAAATTTCCTGAAATAAACAAAAAAAGAATCTCCTTTGTAGAAAGGAGGCAGATATATTGAATTATTGCTTCAGTGCTAGTGGTCTTTTTCGTGTGCATGACCGGAGATCTTATGGGTAAAGTCTATGTCTTTCACACTAAGTTTTCCTTCAATGGTGTCCTGCACAATATCTACGAGATCATCATGTCCGATATTGGAAACTGCTGACAGTATTTTCAAGCGTGGTACTTTTGTATTATTTGATTCGAACACCTCTACTGTCACATCCTTGTCATAAGCCGTCAGGTTCACTTTTATGGTGTCTGTTCCTGATTCTGCGAACAGTTTGATGTGACCTACGAATTCAGGACTATGCTTCATCACTTCTGATTTGATACCCTCCATTATATCCAGGGCAACAGATCTGGCCGAATCTGTATCAATATTATCAATAGTATATTCGGTTGCATAGCTGGTGATGCCTGATGCCTCTATGGAATTCATAGTAGCTTCAATTGGCAATCCGGTATCTTTGTCAAGTACCTGTATCTCGGGATTTGTTGTCTTGAGTTCAATATTTTCAACATCCCGTATCAGCTCATCGGCCTCCTCACCAAGTGTAATTCTTACAAAATTATGCCAGTGTTCATCTTCATATGCGGCAGAAAGCAGGATCACTTTCGCTTTTGGATTCAATTGTTGTACAGATGCTTCTATTATGGGTATCCGTATCTCCTCAACAAGATCCAGCTTATTGATGCCCAGTATTTCTGCATCTATTATCTGTCTCATGGCAAAGTTCTTTACTTCTTTCATAAGCTGTTTGAACCTGCTTCCGTCAATAAGTGTCACAAGGGGCTGGACGGATACATCGCTCAGGTTCATCAGGTTGATCTCATTCTTGATCAACTGTGGAAATGCGATACCGGTGGGTTCTATGAGCAAGATGTCCGGGGCATAATCCTTGGCCAGCAGGGTAATGGTAGTTTTCATGTTGACCTTTAAAGAGCAGCAGATACATCCGCTGGTAAGCTCTGTTGTCTGGAGTCCGTACTTTGAGATCACATCTCCGTCTATGCCAACCTCGCCTATCTCATTGACTATGATCGCAACTTTCTTACCTGCATTGCTGAATTCTCTTCCAAGTCGTAAGATGGTGGAAGTTTTACCACTCCCTAAAAATCCACCGATCACTAGTACTTTCATCATATTGCCCTCTGCTTTGTTTTACTGAAAAAGTGCAGATTATTCTGCTATCTCCATAACTTCCAGATTTTCCCACTTGAACTTATCTTTCGGACAAGCATTGATGCACCTCTTACAGTTTGCACCGTCACAAAGATCCGACCTTATCATCACAAGCCCTTCCTCATCTATGCTGAGTGCATCTGTAGGACATACCTTGGCACACTTCTGGCACTCAGGACAATCAATTTTCATCGTAAGGTAGGTACCGACCTGCTCAAGTACATCAAGACCTTCCTCTCCAAGTACAGGAATGTCTTTTTCCACACGCTTATCCACCTTTGTGGGATGATCGGGAAGATCGATCTGCGGAAGTTTCTTCTTTTTAAGGAATTTCTTGAGCATCTTAAAGGGCATTCCCTCTGTCCAGTAGGATATCTCCTGTATGTAAGCTTCCTTAAAGCCCTGGTCCGTTGCAAACATGACATGATTGCTCACAATCCTGGATGCAATTTCCTGGAGTTCCCACAACCTGTCCTCCGAAAGTAGTACTTCTCTTGCTACGATCAGTGAGGTGTTACCGATCTGTATGACCTCGTCTACGCTGTATGGTACCATACCTATCTGATGAGCCTTAATAGCATCCATGTAAGTTCCTGCTGCACCTGACATGTATGCTTTTTTCACCTCTGCTACTTCTATGCCTGCAGCATTACAGAGTGCAAGATGTCCGGCACGTATGGCACCGATTGCCAGTCCTGCCTCTTGGACATCGCTCTCAAAGAACTTTACCTTGTCCTGGAGGTACAGAATATGATCCGGCGTATTTATCTTTGGGAGTTGTATGATGCCATTCTTCATGCCGGCATCAATGATCGCTATCACACCTGTGCCTGTAATTCCCTTAGCTGTGATACTGTCATCCTCTACGACATCTCCGTTCCTGGGATCGATCAGTTTTCCCTTTACGGTGTTCATCTCGTCATCAAGCACATAGTTGCGTATATTATCATTCTCGAACTCCACATCGGAGATCACAAAAGGAGATGCAAGTTTTCCATGCTTTATCTGCTGACCTTCAAGTGCAGGGCCTGCAGCAGCGGAACCTGTATAGATGGTCCCTTCATGGATCAGTGCCATTTCGGCATTGGTTCCGTAATCAGTCGCGATTGCAGTTTCTTGTGTATCAAGGAAACCTGACTTGATGATAAGTGCAAGGGCATCGGCGCCGACCTCATGCCTGATGGCAGGCGGTACTACTAGTTTGGCATTCGGATAAACCTCAAGACCTGTGATCTCAGAGCAGTCAACTATGCGCGCATCCCGGTTCTCCTCTTTGATGTTCAGTTTCTCTTTTTTCCTTTCACCTGCGTATGCAAGGTCGTCTATAGGGATTCCCTGGAAAATGGAAAGCTGTATAGGGTTACCACAGATGGCCATTCTCTGCAGTTCTTCAGCTTCTACTCCAAGTGCCTCTATGATTTTCCTTACAGCATTTACATGCAGTCCGTGTGCACGTTCCAGGCCGTATGTGATGGCAAAATCAAGATGATCCATCACATTTGCCCCGGGAAGCGGATTTCGAAGTGTTATTACAGTCTTCTTTATGTCCCCGCTGTCAAGGTCTATCTTCTGTGCTCTTATACCACTGGTTCCTAGGTCGATTGCGACTCCTGTTCTCATATGAATCCCTTGAATACCTTTTGAATTTTCTATAACATTAGTACTGAGCTATAACTTAAAAATATATCTTACGTACTGATGTCTATGTGCAGTACTATTTAAATTGATTGTAGTACTTATAAAATAACCGAAAAACAGCAGTACGAGTTAACGCTGTTATAGTGAAACTTAAATAAAACAAGTGTTTTTGATTTAAAATGTCTGTACGTTAGTATCTCATCCTATCGCACATTCTCTGGCCTTTTTCAGTGAGGACAAGCTTTTTCCCTGTCGTATGGCTGCCTTCTATATGGCATACTGTTGTTCCCCTACAGGATCTGCATCCGGAGCATGCAGGGGCTTTCTCATCAATAGTTCTTATGTACCCCATGTGTTCCATGGTCTGTATCATCTCTTTTAGTCTTTCGGAACTGATATTGAGTTTTTGTGCGGTTTCTGCGGTTGAAAGATTATCGATGTAAAGGTAACTTAAAATTTCTTTGATCATGTTTTCACACTTTCAATCATTCTCAATGTCAAAATCATCTTTCCATTGCAGGTAAGATAACAACGATATGAATCCAAGGTATATCTCCGGCCTGATGTCATCAAGTATGGACCAGTCAGCAAATGCTGTATTTTTCAGAATGTACACTTCCAGGATGTTTCCCACTGCCGCCAGCACATATATCCCTGCAAATATGAGTGAGAGGAGTATTCCAACATATACATAGGCTATCCCTTCTTCTCTACCTGAATGTATTTCTACGAAGCCATAAATGAATACGCTTCCCATCAGTATGAGCACAAATCCGCCAATGGCATCAGGGGGGATGAATAACACATCTGTTATGAACCTTCCAAGGTTTTCAGGTGCCGTAAGGTTTAACAAAGCTTTTGACGATCCCGTGATCAACTGTATGGTCCCAAAAAGAATATAAACAAAACCCATGAAGAGGGCGAATACCATTTTACGGCGATTGTCCCTTTTCATATTATCACCTCAATACCCAAGCAGTTTTCCTCCCTGATATACTATAAACGCAATTATCCATGCAATAGTAACTCCGTAGATCAATGCGAAAAGTGTCCATTTCCAGGAACCAGTTTCCTTTTTAATTACTCCAAGGGTTGCTACACAGGGCATGTACAATAAACTGAACACCATCAGACTCAGTGAGCTCAAGGCTGTTATCGCAGGATCTGCAATCAGACTCTGTGTCAAAGCTTCCGGGTTATCTCCTACCCCAAACAGGACTCCCATGGATGCAACTACGATCTCCTTTGCCACAAATCCGAATATCAGTGAGACAGTGATCTTCCAGTCAAAGCCGAGAGGTTCCATGACCGGTTCGAAAATGTGTCCTATCATACCCACGTAGCTCGCTTCGCTTCCGTACTCTATTCCCCAGGGGAAAGATGCCAGAAGCCAGATGATGACCACGCCTAACAATATGATCGACCCTGCTTTCTTAATATACATTGCCCCGTTATCCCACATATGGATCAGACTGGTCTTGAGTGTGGGTACGCGGTATGGCGGCATTTCCATAATAAAAGGTGCAGGTTTACCTTTAACAAGGGTAGCCCTCAGAAGTTTTGCAGATGCTACGGCAACTGCAATTCCCAGTACGTACATCATAAAAACAACGGTTCCTGCCTGACGTCCAAAGAAAGTTCCTGCAAATAGTATATATATGGGTAATCTGGCCCCGCAGGAAACGAAAGGAACTACGAGTATAGTGATCAGCCTGTCCTTTTCATCCTCTATGCTGCGCGTTGCCATGATCGCGGGGACATTGCATCCAAATCCCATGAGCATGGGTATAAAGGATTTACCATGCATGCCTATCTTGTACATGAGCCTATCCATAATGAAAGCTGCTCTTGAAAGGTATCCACTACCTTCAAGCAGGGAAAGCAGGAAGAACAGTATGAATATGTTCGGGACAAATGTCAGAACAGCTCCGACTCCTCCTATAATGCCGTCTCCTATAAGGGAGGCCAGCCACGCAGGTTGAAGAGAATCGGCTACAATGTTTGCCAGCCATGTAAATCCTATCTCGATCATGCCTGTGAAAGGAGTGGCAAATGCGAATGTTAGCTCAAAAGCACCCCACATCAGGGCCAGAAAGATGGGTATCCCAAGGTACTTATTGGTCAGAACTCTGTCGATCATGTCTGATTTGCTCAGCTTCACATTACATCTGGTGCACAATTGTGGAAAGATAGCATTGATCGTTTCATAACGTTTGTCTGCGATATCTGCCTCGTATTCCTCCTGGTCAATTGAATCAAGCAGATCGTTGATGGCTACCGAGGCAGGACTTTTTGAGATTTTCTCCATGACATTCATATCACCTTCAAGGAGGCGAATACTGATCCAGCGTAGAGGATATCTGTCTGCGAGTTCTTGATCAGCGATAAGTACTTTTTCGATCTCAAGTATCATCCCCTCTATCTCATCCCCATAACCGATTTCGTGTCCATGGTACTGCTCATTGTTCTTCTCCTCGATAACCTTATCAAGCAACTCCTCAATACCGATATTACGGCTTGCGACCGTCTTGACAACTGGTGCTGCCAGTATCTCCTCCATTTTGTCGAGGTACAACTTGTCTCCCCTTTCCAGGGCCAGGTCACACATGTTCAGAGCAATAATCATCTCTGTCTGCAGTTCCATCAGCTGTGTTGTAAGATACAGGTTCCTTTCGAGGTTCGAAGCATCCACTATCTGGATGACGATATCAGGTTTCTCCTCAATGATGAAATCTCTTGCAACGATCTCGTCCATTGAATAAGCTGTCAGGCTATAGGTTCCCGGCAGGTCGATAATTTCGATTTCATAACCCTTGTAGATCTTCGTACCGCTCTTTTTCTCAACAGTGACTCCGGGCCAGTTACCAACATGTTGTCTTGATCCGGTTATTGCATTGAATAACGTGGTCTTCCCTACATTTGGGTTACCTGCAAGGGCGACTCTGATCTTATTGTTTTCCATTGTGTCCTCTGTAATGTACTTATTAGAAGGCTCGAAGATTATGCTCTTCAAAAGAAGGCGAGGATCTATTAAATAATGTGAACGAAGATCTGTCTTGCTTCATCTTTTCTTATCGAGAGGTTGTACCCCTTTATCCTGAATTCTATGGGGTCTCCAAGTGGTGCTTTTCTTATAAGCTCAATTTCCGAACCCGCAACCATCCCCATATCGAACAGCTTTCGTCTTGTATGTCCCTTTACACGAACTTTGGTTATTTTGGCTAAATCGCCAGGTTTTAGGGTATCAAGTGTGATCTCAGACATTTAATTTGTTCCTTAGGCAATTATTTTACATCCTGTTTATGACTTAGCGTAATCACACTTTTGATATATAGTGATTTCGCGATACCTAATTTATTTAAATGCGTAAAACAGCAATATCAATAACATTATCTATGCTGCATGATTCCGGTTTCGTACATGTGGCTATAGAATTTGTTTTATGAAAGGAGTTCAATTTGTCTTTGCTTTTTTCCCGTGTACCGGACAGGTATCTTTTGCTGCAGGGGTGCATTCGATGTATTCGCCAGTTGTGTAGAAATGCCTGAAATGCTCTAGCCAGTATGGCCATTCTTCTCTTCTGTCAATAAATTCTACGAACTTTGTAAGGACATCAAAGGTTTCAGGAGCTAACACATGCTCTATCTTGCATGCATCCTGGTCGGCTGTCTCTTCATCAACTCCCAGTATCAACAGGAAATCCCTTATAACTCCGTGTTTTTCCATGGTGCACTTGGCAATCCTTTCACCTTCTGGTGTAAGCGTAACACCGCCGTATTTCTCATAATTGATATAACCCAGTTTAGTAAGCTTCTTGAACATTCCTGTAACACTGGGGGAACTCAGTTCCAATTCCTTCGAAACATCTTTCACCTGAGCATAACCTTTTCTTTCAATTACCCTTTCAATTACTTTCAGGTAGTCTTCAACTCTTTCTGTTGTCATTGCTCCTCACTAGTGGGATCATATTCCAGCCGATGGTCCTGTATATTCAGCATACATAAAATATGTTTTATAAGTCCTTTTATATCTGCTATCTGATTTATTGCTATGCACAAAACACTATATATACTTTGCTGAAGTTTACTATATTTTGTAGCAGTGGCTAAAATCGTTAAGATCTTTATCTTATACTTACTTTCGTTTTATGATCTGATCTCCTCTTGCTAATAAAATATAAAGCAATTCTAAATATGTGATTTCAATTCCTGTAAAAAAAGATATTGTATAGAAACTTATTTATATTTGTTTATATAATATAATATTACTAATATATTCTAGATAAACTGGCCTGGTGTTACTGATAGTAACATGTTGATGAGTATTCCTCTGAATTCTCTATGGTTCATTTGTAAGCAGTGAATTCTGACGGTTTCGGTAGGCGGTATGCGATGAAAAGAACTTTACTCAATATGGTATTCACTTGTAGTTTAGTAAAAGATATTTTTTTATTATTGAATGATGGTCCAAAGGATATTGTGGGTATTCAATTTGCTTTAAAAGCAAGCAGACAGGCCTTGCTTCCAAAGATCAGGATACTGCAGGAAGAAAATATCGTTTCTGTGGTTGACGGTTTCTGTCAACTGACAGTTTACGGAAGGATACTGGTCGAAAAAATGGTGCCACTGCTGGATACATTTGATTCGCTGGGGGATATCGGCAGCTACGATATGGCTTTCATTCCTCCTCATCTATTTAAATAGATGAATAACATCGGTCCATGTACTATAGTAGATCCCTCTCCTCCCGAAATATTTGAAGTGGACAAAGAGTTCCATAAAAAGTCAAAAGAATCAAAGTCTGTTGCTGCTATCACAACTTTTCTGTTCCCGAATTTCAGTAATATATTCACAGAATATATTGAAATGGGGATACGTTTATCGCTCATTATCACGAATGAGCTTTCTGACAAGGTTAAGAGTGATTGTCCTGATGAAGTCACAAAGTTGATGGACAGTGAAAATGTGGAAATTTACGTTCATGAAGAGGATATGCATCTGGTATCTTTCACACAAAATGATTGCGGGCTCATGCTCCGGCTACTGTCGAACTCAAATCCTCCCAGTTACGATTACAAACGAATTTTTTTCCAAAGCCCGGGTGCGCTCGAATGGGGCAAAGACCTATTTGATCACTATAAACATAATTCCGTACTGTTGACCGGTATATAACTTTATATTATTTACCAGCAGCGAAGTATGCTTGTATTCTATCCATGCCCTCTTTTATATTCTCAAAGCTATTTGCATAGGAAAAACGCAGATAACCTTCCGCACCATCGCCAAAGTCAATTCCCGGTGTTACTGCTACGCCAATATCCTCAAGTATCCTGTAGCTGAGTTCAAGGGAATCCTTCCCGAATTTACGGGCATCTGCAAGTATGTAATATGCGCCTCTTGGTTCACTTTTGACTTCCAGTCCTGCCTCACGTATCCTCTCTAACATATAGCGGCGTCTCTTATCGTAAGTCGAGACCATCTCCCTTACAGTATCCTGAGGTCCGCGAAGGGCAGCAATCCCTGCATATTGTACAAATGCATTGGTTGATATGAAAAAGCTCTGCTGCATCTTCTGCAAGGTTCTTATGTATTCTTTTGGAGTTATCAGGTATCCCAGTCGCCACCCGGTCATGGCATAAAGTTTTGAAAAACCATTGAGTACAAATGCATTCTCCGTATATTCCAGGATGGTGTGGTCCTCTCCTTCATAAACGAGTCCCTGGTATATCTCATCTGAAATGATTGGTATTTTACCTGCAATATCTGCCAGTCTTTCAAGTACCTCTGAAGATAATACATGTCCTGTTGGGTTAGATGGTGAATTTATGAGGATTGCTTTTGTTCTCTCATTGATCTTCTCCTTTATCAGTTCTGGTTGCAGCATAAATCCATCGCAACTGTCCATAAAGGCAAAACTGGGAACTCCGCTTACGGCCTTTACAAAGTTGGGATAGCATGCATAATGTGGATTTGACATTATTACTTCATCACCGGGATTTATAAGCGCCATGAACAGTAAAAGCATTGCAGGACTGGTTCCTGAAGAGATCACCACCTGCTCAGGGATGATATTCACATCGAATTTCTGTCTGTAGTTCTCAACTATGGCTTCCCTGAGTTTCAGCAGACCCTGGCTGTGAGTATACTTCGTGTTACCTGCGCACATGGCAGCAGTCGCAGCTTCACAAATATGTGGTGCTGTGGGGAAATCCGGTTCTCCTATCTCAAGATGTATTATTTCCCTGCCTTCTCTCTCAAGTTCCTGCGCCCTCTCCAGGATCTCCATCACATGGAATGGGGGCATGTTCACAATTCTGTCGGATAGACTTATGTTCATTGCGATGCACGTTCCGTAATCTGCTCTATAGGTTCAGGAACGCTTAAAAATATAAAATAGTTTTCATCAGATAAAAAGGTGTCAGATCAAAAAATAACCAGGCTTATGAGCCTGGTTTTAATATGGTTTTATTTCTTTTCCCTTGCATAAGCAACAAGAGCTTCTTTTATACCCCAGCGGAAAGCTACAACGATTGCAATTCCCCATGCAAGCGGACTTAGCAGGATATAGAATATACTTGTGTCTATGAGCAATGTATCGAGGGCAAGAAGCACTATTATCAGTGCAAGGAAGCCTCTAAGCGCAGGTATCCATATTTCGCTGCCTTCGACATCCATACTCTTCATCATGCTTCCGATGTAGTCTGCGAACAGGTCGATTGCCAGAAGGCCTATCACAAGTATGATTACTCCCGCAAACAGGTTTGGCAGGTAGGCTAATATCTGTCCGACGACTACCGCGATCATGGACAGATTGAGAATGTCCAGTGCGGCAACTATGAATATCAGGTATCCGAAAAGCCTCACGAGCCAGGATGTTATTCCGGAAAATGTTAGTCCGCTGGTTCTCATGGCGCTTCCGTAGGATGTCCTTTCAAGGCGTTCATCGATTCCGGACGCAATAAGAATGTTCTTCACAAGATCTGCAAGGAAATCAACAATCAGCAAGCCTATTATTAAGACTACCAGTGCAGAGAGTATAATTGGTATATACAGGATAATGGTTGTGATGAAATCCGCTACGATCTGTATTTGCAAAAGGTCGATAATAATAACTGCAAAGATAATGTAGATGAACCATCTTATCGCCGCATCGAAAAACTCAACGACTGTCACCTGGGCTCGTTCAAACATAGTTCCCAGGGATGTTCTCAGTATCAGATCGTCAAGTCCTATCTTATCAAGGATCTTGGCTCCTATCTTCCCTAAAGCTCTTCCTGCGATCCACCCAACAATGATAAGCAGTATAACTGCCAATAAGGTCGGAAGGAAATTAATTATATCATTCGCTATATCGTATAAACTACTGGTTAACGATCCATTTGCCATATGACGTACCCCTTTCTAATTCATTCACCAATAAAGATGCTTGTATCAAGCAATGCTCCAACCCCTTTTTACAAAAAAAAATTAGTTCCTTTTGTTATTTAAACTTATTCTAAAATCTCCTATTTGTACAATATGGAAGAAAAAATTTTTATGAAAATAAATATTTACTAATTTTGTATAGATCCCTGATGTTATTATAGCATGGTATATTTAACGTATCAATAGAGAATTTGATGACATGAATCCTGACTTCATCAAAAAGATGGACTCGAAAATCGATCAGATTAGTTCTTTCCCTGTCATCAATGGATATTACCTTGTCATTGGCGGCGGGAAAATAGGGACGAGATTTGTGGAGCATGCAAGAAAATCCCGTTTACCTTTTGTACTTGTGATTGACATTGACTGTGAGGCACTGGTTTCTGGGAATGTGACGGTGCTTAAGGACAGGTGGCATCTTGTTGATGTCCTCGATTCATTGACTGCAAGTGGAAAAAGTGATGATTGCTATGTCTCATGTAAAGGCCCATCAATTCATGGATGTAATATCTTTTTTTACTGCATGGATTCAAAAGAGATACCTTATCTTCTGAACCATGGGATGCCTGAATACATAATTCCTGCCGTTCCCACTCATGCCGCAGTTGATATTGTTGAAGATCTTCTGAATTTTCAGAATGAGAGAGCATTCATACGCAAAGTTTGCATAGACGAAGATGATGAGGATTCAATGCAGCTCTTTAAGAACATCGTTTCCTTTTTTCCTGATAACATCGTGGCAGGAAAATTTCCGGAACATGGTACTATTTTCCTATCGTATGCCCGCCCTGGGGAGATATGTCCTGGCAATTGTAAGGGACAGGAAGGTTACTGCTACACTTTCACAAGGATAAAACCAATAACGATAACCAGCTATGTGCTTGAGCTTTCCGGGAGTGAAGCCGGCTGGGTGTTTGAGAGCTGTCAGATGGCGCCTGGTATCGGTGGAATACGTGGCAGGGATCTCAGGGAGAATCTGATAGCGATAATGAAGCATATACGTCGGATAAAAGGGGAACCTTCAATCCATGGTACCGGAGAGAGGTCTTTCTTTATAGCGACAACATGTAACTGCCATGGTATTCTCAATATTCTGCAGATAGTATAATGTCCCCGGAACCCACGCTTTCTGTTCATTACCGATTAAGATATTGTGAGAAGAAGAAAGATTGGCCGGATAGGATTGGTTGGTTGGTGGTACGTTATGAACCCGGCCTATATTTTAATAAAGACTATTAATATAAATATATGTCCATTGATCAAATGAGATTGCTGGAACTACAAATTTTATTAGAATTATCTCGACAACTCTGTCATATTTGATTTAAGAGCTTATGGATAACAGTCTTACTTGGTTGAAGTAGAATACCTGCAAAGCTTGCGTGTTTCCGGTCAATTGCAAAGTATTATATCGCTTCAATCCAGACTAATATTTGGGGCTTTAAAATGGATAAGTTCGAAAGGTACTTATTTGCAATTATGGGGTTAGTTATAATTGTCCTTCTGGTGGTGGTCATCAGTATGCTTGGCAATCCTGTCTCAAGATATGATTATCAGTCAGGATACAGTCAGCCTGGTGGAATGATGGGTGGTCCCAGTGGCCGGATGGGTCCGGAATATGCCTATCCATATGGGGTATCGGATATTGATCCTGAGTTAACAGATTTCGACTCAAACGGTGAGATGATATATTACACGGGATATAATGAAAGCGGACAGAAGATTCCTTTCTCATACGGTCCTACCTGGCTTTCCGTTCGCGGTGGTAGTTGTGTCAGCTGCCACGGAGTAGACGGCAGAGGCGGTGTTCCGGTAATGATGGCTTATGAAATACCTTCGGATATTACCTATGAGTCACTGACATCCGAAGAGCACGATATGGAAGAAGGTGAAGGCCATCCTCCATACACTAACGAGACAATCAAGATAGCCATAAGGGAAGGTATTGATCCGTCAGGTGATGAACTTGATCCGGTCATGCCAAGATGGCATATGTCAGATGAGGACCTGGATGATCTCATTGAATATTTGAGAGGATTGTGATCTACAAAAAAAGATGACGAAGAATAACTACAAACAGTAAAAATCGAGACGATCGTAAGCACCGCAGTCATGCCCGGCCCGAAGCCCAGTTGGCTGCGGCGGCAGCTAATCTCTCAAAACCCACTAAAGCAATAAATTATACTACCATTCCAGTAAAAACTTCTTTCCGGATTTTTCAAGAAGCTATAAGCATATCTAACAGTAATAAAAGCCACTCATTCTTTTCGTGGTTGTAAATCCCTATAATTCCGCAACTTAAGATTTAGAAATTAGAGCCTCCGGGGGGATTTGAACCCCCGACCTGCTGATTACGAATCAGCCGCTATACCCCTAAGCCACAGAGGCGAATGTTAACGACCTTATACTTGTATAGGGTGATTTAACGATTTCGCTTATTATTTATTTATTTAAATCACGATACTTTTACTTCGATACAGACATTGAACTGGCGGGGGGCGTAGGAGCGGACGACCCTTGATCCCGTCAGTTGGATTGTCCTGCCGGCCCTGGATGCTGATTTTCGTATAAGATTCAGGGAGCTGTCGAAAAGGTCGTCCCCGGGTGTGATATCATAATAATGGATAATTGCTCCGGGTGCACATAGTTTTATGGCGGCATCCAGGAATTCATGGGCGTTGTGGGGGAGGTTCATTATCACATGATCGGCTGTTGAGGCAAATCTTACAGCTTCCTGGTTGGCATCTCCTTCAATGGCCTCCACATTGCTGATAGAATTGAGTTCTATGTTCCGGCGCAAAAAATCCACAGCATCGGGGTTCTTGTCGATTGCTATCACGCGGATATCAGGGCTTTTCTTTGCGATCATGATACTGTAGGGCCCCACACCTGCAAACATATCCACAACGGTCTGGCCTTCACTTACCTGTGCGAGTATTCGCGAACGTTCCGTTGCCAGGCGGGGGGTGAAATATGCTCTCTCCATGTCTGTGTAGTATCTGCATCCATATTCTGTGTGAACGGTTGAGGTCCTGTCCTCTCCTGCAATAGTCCTGAACCTGCGGGTCCTGAACTCCCCTTCAACAGGTCCCAGGGCTGCAAGTACCGTCCTGACGTTCTTCTTCACTTTCATAATGGCATCAGCAACCCTTTCAGGTTCTGCAACATCATCTTCGATAAGTGCGATATCGCCGATCACTTCAATATGCGGTACTTCATCAAGGATGTTCTCAAGCTTTAACTGTCCTTTCTGTTCCTCGAATTCGTATTCTCTAAGCTCAAATTCCCCTGGCAGTTCTTTAAGGATGTCTTCATGCTGTCCTTCTGTAAGGGGTAAATAAAGGAACTCTCTCTGCGCACTTATGCGCACAGACTTGTCCAGCAGGTCCATCTCCAATAACTCTCTTCGTATTGGTTCTCCATTTTTCTTCAAAACTCTTATGCAACTCTTAATCATGTTCACATACCTATAATAAACCATGATCCGAACAGGACGAGAAACAGACTGCAAGACATCAGTACTCTTTCATAAAGCTTTGGGGACATGAACTTCTTCCCCTTGCTGAAGGAAGTTGACACCAGCGTAAAATATCCCAGGTCGGCGATCCAGTGTCCGATCACGAACATTGCGGCAGCCAATATACTGATCTCAAGTCCGCGCAGGACAAGTGCACTGCCGGCAGCGAGCCACCACAGCCAGAAATAAGGGTTTGAAGCGGAGGTAACTATCCCTGCAAGCACAGGATTCGAGCCGGTGGTTCCGTGCTCATGCATTGAACTTGCAGCACCCTTTGCGTTCCTGAATGTAAGGACTCCAAAGATGATCAATGTGGCTCCTCCTATGAAGGATATTGTCATGACTGTGTTGTCACTGACTGCAGTGACGCCATATATCACAAGTATGCATACTAGGAGTTCCAGGAAAGCGTGACCCAGGAACACCTCCGGGCCTGCTCGCCACCCTTTCTTCAGGGACGTATCTATTGTCGCGAAAAGCATTGGTCCGGGTACGAGCGCACCTGTCATTCCAACGGCAAATCCTATGGCCAGCATCTCCAGCAGTTCTAACATAGTCTACACTGCATAATCAGGTCAAGTGCAAAAAAGCTTTGGCAAAAAAAGCATCTAGGACAAAGGAAGAGGTAGTACGGTCTTCCTTTGTTTTGTTTATCTGGTATCCTTTTGTTCAGAGGATAATTTCAATATCCAGCTCTTCCGCAAGTTCCTTGTACCTGTTACGGATCGTGACCTCGGTCACACCTGCAACATCAGCGACCTCTCGCTGGGTGCGGCGTTCGCCACAAAGGATGGAGGCAATGTAGATAGCTGCAGCAGCTACACCTGTAGGGCCGCGGCCACTGGTAAGTTCCTTCTCTGATGCCTGCCTGAGGATCTCAACACCCCTGGACTGGACTTCACCCTTCAGGTTGAGTCCTGAGCAGAATCTCGGGACATAGTCTATGGGTGATGTAGGCATGAGCTTAAGGGACAGCTCTCTTGATATGAAACGATATGTCCTTCCGATCTCTTTCCTGCTTACCCTTGACACCTCCCCGATCTCATCAAGTGTCCTTGGGACGCTGCACTGGCGGCATGCTGCATACAATGCGGCTGCTGCAACACCTTCAATGCTCCTTCCGCGGATTAGGTTCTTGTCGACAGCTTTCCTGTATACGACAGCAGCAGTTTCACGTACGGTCCTTGGAAGACCAAGAGCCGATGCCATGCGGTCGAGTTCAGAAAGTGCGAAGGCAAGGTTCCTCTCAGTTGCGTTACTTACGCGTATCCTACGCTGCCATTTTCTCAGCCTGTAAAGCTGTGCCCTGTTCTTGGATGATATTGACTTGCCGTAAGAGTCACGATTCCTCCAGTCTATCATAGTGGAGAGACCTTTATCGTGAATGGTATAGGTCATAGGTGCGCCCACACGGGAACGCTTCATTCGCTGGTCATGGTCAAACGCACGCCATTCTGGTCCTTCGTCAACGAACTCTGCGTCAACTACAAGTCCACAGTCCGAGCATACAAGTTCTGCTCTCTCATAGTCCTGTACAAGATTTCGGCTGCCACATTCCGGACACTGGACTTTTGCTTTTTCAACTTCAGTGTCCTTTTCTTTCTCTTTACGTGCCTTGATCATTGCACGTATCTTCTCCCTTTCGGAAGTATCGGAATAACGTACCCTTTCAACTTCGACCATTTCAATCACCTTTCATAATAAACTTAAATATATTCCACAAGTCTTATATCGTTCAATCAAAGCTCACTCTGTCTGTATTTTGAAACTAGTTCTACTCTCACTGAACATATACCCGGTCGTTGATCAAGTTCTTCAGATCAGAATCAGTAGATCCCTTGTTCGGTTTCACAATAAAAAAAGGCCAATCAACAGGTCCGAAGGTGCCGGAGATCCTCCCTATTCTTTTTATTGATTTATCAAGAACAAAAGAATTTATTCTAGGCATATCTCTCATGGATCCGGAGTATTTCTTTTCATCCCCTCTGATGATAATACCATCCTGCTTCGAAATATGTAATACTTTACCCAATCTTTTCATGTTGTGTATGTTTAGAATCTATTGTTTCCCTGTTTTTATGGTCTTTATCTCGACTCTATTCTATATATAGTTTTCGCAGAACTTTTAATATCTAAGCTAATCATTACAAAAAGATATCGTTTATTCCGGGAATAAATCTCCCGTACTTTAGTTCGTACATGGCCTTTTTATGTTGTAGCAGACCACAAACTTAAAGTTATAACAGGTCCATTCTGGCACGACTTATACTTAATAATTTAATACGATCCATCATATATCTTATGCATGGAGGAAATTCGGTGGCAGATAGAAAATTCGTATATTTTTTCGGGAACGAAGATACAGACGGTAAAAATAGCATGAAAGATCTGCTGGGTGGCAAAGGCGCCAACCTGGCAGAGATGGCCAACCTGGGAATTCCGGTTCCTCCCGGCTTTACTATAACAACTGAGGTTTGTGTGCTCTATCTTGAAAAGGGAGCATATCCTGACGGTGTACTTGATCAGATCAATGATGCGATCGAGAATCTTGAAAGGGTTAATGGTAAGAAGTTCGGGGATATCGAGAATCCCTTACTGCTTTCAGTAAGGTCGGGTGCACGTGTCTCCATGCCAGGTATGATGGATACTGTTCTTAACCTGGGCCTCAATGACGATACAGTTGAAGGGCTTGCAAGGAAGACAGGTAACGAAAGGTTTGCATACGACAGTTATCGCAGATTCCTTACAATGTTCGGGGATGTGGTACTGGGTATAAAGCACGAGGAATTCGAATCAGCGATCGAAGCCAAGAAAAAACAACTCTGTGTAAACCTGGATACGCAACTCAATATCGATGCTCTCAAAGAACTGGTCGAAGAGTTCAAAGGTATAATCCGCAAGAATACCGGCAAAGATTTCCCCCAGGTTCCACGTGAGCAACTTCAGATGGCAATTGATGCGGTTTTCAATTCATGGAACAATCAGCGAGCTATCACATACAGGAAGCTCAATAACATTCCCAGGGACTGGGGAACTGCAGTCAATGTTCAATCAATGGTTTATGGGAATATGGGTGAAACTTCCGGTACGGGTGTTGCCTTCACAAGAGATCCGGCAACTGGTAAGAAGGTATTCTTCGGTGAATATCTGATCAATGCACAGGGCGAAGACGTGGTGGCCGGTACCAGGACTCCGCAATCTATAGAGACCCTGAAGCAAACAATGCCCGATGCATATGCTCAACTGGTGGAGATCTACCAGAAACTTGAAAACCATTTCAAGGACATGCAGGATATAGAGTTCACAATTGAGGAAGGTAAGCTGTACATGCTCCAGACCAGAAATGGTAAGAGGACTGCTGCAGCAGCCTTGAACATAGCAGTGGACATGGTCAATGAGGGTCTGATCGACAAGGAAACCGCTCTTATGAGATTGAGGCCGGAGCAGATAGACCAGTTACTACATCCGATGATCGATCCGGAGTCAGAATATAAGATAGTTGCTACAGGTCTGCCGGCGTCACCTGGTGCTGCTGTCGGTAAAGTTGTTTTCACTGCCGAGCATGCTGAAGAGATGGCTGCTTTGAACAAAAAAGTAATTCTGGTCAGGACCGAGACATCCCCTGAAGACATCGGCGGTATGAATGCGGCCCAGGGCATACTCACAGTTCGTGGTGGAATGACCTCACATGCTGCAGTTGTTGCCAGAGGAATGGGAAAACCCTGTGTTGCAGGATGTGACGCACTCAGTATCGATATCCATGAAAAGGTCTTTACAATTGGTGATTTTATCATCAGGGAAGGGGAATATATTTCTATCGATGGTGCAAAAGGATGCGTCATTATGGGGGAAGTCGATCTTATTACACCAGGCGTCACCGGGGAGCTGGAAACACTGCTCACGTGGGCTGATGAAGTAAGGAAGATGAAAGTACGGTCAAATGCCGACACTCCGCATGATGCGCTTGTTGCAAGGGAGTTCGGTGCAGAGGGTATCGGATTGTGCCGAACCGAACATATGTTCTTTGGTGATGACAGGATACCTGTTGTGAGGGAAATGATCCTGGCAGAGGATGAAGACCTTCGAAAGAAAGCTCTCAATAAACTTCTGCCAATGCAAAGAGGGGATTTCATTGGTCTCTTCCGTGTGATGGAAGGTTACCCGGTAACCATACGTCTGCTCGATCCTCCATTGCATGAGTTCCTTCCAAAACATGAAGAACTTGCTGCTAAACTAAGGGACCTTGAGGCAACTGTCTCGCAGACTGGCATAGGCGAGAGAGGGAATCTTAAGAGATTAATGGAACGTGTCGAATCCCTCACAGAGATAAATCCCATGCTCGGGCACAGGGGTTGTCGTCTTGGTATCACGTATCCTGATATCTATGAGATGCAGGTTCGGGCGATCGTAGAGGCTGCATGTGAGCTCAAGCTGGAAGGTATAGACATCGTACCTGAGATAATGATCCCTCTGATCTGTCATGTAAATGAACTCAAGTCGGTCAAACAGCATGTGGTAAACATTGTCGAGGCTGTGCTTAAAGAGAAGGATGTCAGGATGGACTATCTTGTAGGTACCATGATCGAGCTTCCAAGGGCGGCACTGACAGCTGACCAGATTGCACATGAAGCTGAATTCTTTTCCTTTGGTACGAACGATCTGACACAAACGACTTTTGGTTTCAGCAGGGATGATGCGGGTAAGTTCCTCCCGTTCTATGTTTCAGATTCCATCCTTGAGAACGATCCGTTTGCAGTTCTTGACCAGGAAGGTGTTGGTGAACTCGTCAGGATTGGAATTGAAAAGGGCCGTTCCACAAAGCCGGACCTTAAAATTGGTATATGTGGTGAACACGGGGGAGAGCCAAGTTCAGTCAAGTTCGGTTACAGGATCGGACTGGATTATGTAAGCTGTTCCCCATTCCGTGTTCCGATAGCCAGACTGGCGGCAGCACAGGCTGTTCTTGAGGAGAAGGAAGAATAAGATAATACAGTTCATCCGCATTAGTTCAGTTTGAACGGCTGTCCTGATTCTGACAGCCGCTTTCGGTTTTTTTGAAACCCTGTTTTATTTCAATACGGCTGATCTCCATGAATATCAATTCATATAGTCCGACTATGCTGATATGAACATGGATGTAGATAATGGGCCTCTAAATATACGAAATTCAACAGCCGACTTAAAAAGAGATGAACTTGCTTTGATCTGTAGCAAGTTCAATGTGATCTCTGGATCATATAATCTGCAATAGCACAAAGTATGTCTTTTGATTCAGAATCCTCCAGAACATCAAGCAATTCCTTGCTTCTTGCTATATATGAGAGTGCAAGGTCTCTTGCATATTCAATAGATCCTGAATCTTCCAGCATGTGGACCGCGTTGTTGATCTCTTCATCACTGGCATTTCCCTTGCCAAAGATATCGAGTTCAACACCGTTGTTTAAGGCGTGGATCGCGATAAGTGTTTTCTTACCTTCCATCAGATCGCTTCCTCTTATCTTACCGAGTATCTCTTCAGGAGTTATCATGTCGATGACATCATCATATATCTGGAAGGCAATGCCTATCAGTCGTCCAAATTCATAAAGAATGTCTGCAACTTCATCGGATGCTCCTCCGAGAATCGCACCTATCTGACATGAAGCAGCATAGAGTACTCCGGTCTTCTTCTCTATCATTTCAAGGTATTCTTCCTTAGTGACATCCATGCGGTTTTCAAATTCCACATCCATCCATTGTCCTTCACAGATGTCCCTGCACGTCTTTGACAGAATATCGATGCACTTAAGTATTTTTTCAGGATCTCCTTCTGCATGTGCAAGTATCTCAAAAGCCTTGGAGTAAAGGGTGTCACCGGCAAGAATGGCTCCTGCCTCACCCCATTTCACGTGTACTGCCGGCATTCCTCTGCGGATGTCATCCCTGTCCATTATGTCATCATGAACAAGTGTGAAATTATGCACCAGCTCCACGGATACGGCAGCAGGAACCACTTTTTTCGGGTCCGAACCTACTGCTTCAGCAGTGAGTATCACGATGGCAGGACGAAGTCTTTTACCACCGGCGTCCGGAAGATAGCGGGCTGCCTTGTAAAGTTCTATGGGTCTGGAGACAGGGAGGTAGTCCTCAATGCCTCTGTCAACATGCACAGACCTCTTTTTTATCTCTCCAATTAAGTCCATACTCATTCTCACTGTTTTTTCTGGTTTTTATAAACATCACTCTTCTTCTATATAGAGTTCTTCTCCATTCCTTAGCAGGTGTAATGTGTCGCCAAGGGAATAACCGGCATCTTCTGCCATCTGGATATACTCGCTGTGCATATGTATTGTCCCGTGTGCAGGAATGACATGTTCTGGCTTCAACATCCTGAGCAGTTCCCAGTGGTCTTCCCTGTACGCATGTCCGGAAACGTGAACATCGTCGTATATCCTTGCGCCCCTCATCTTAAGTTTTGTTTCAAGTGAATAACGGTTTGCCTGTGTCATCGGGCTTGGTATCACGTTCGCTGAAAAAATGATCCTGTCACCGGTCTCTATCTTGAAAGGTGTATCTCCATTTGCGATCCTGCTGAGTACTGCACCTGGTTCTCCCTGATGGCCTGTGACAACGGGAAGGTACTTGTCCTTGCCTTTTTCCATTATCTTTTTCAGCGCACCGTCAATGTCCCTGCGATGGCCGTATATTTCCACAGTATCGGGCAGATTTATATATCCGAGCTGGTGGGCGGTTCCTACATATCGTTCCATGGACCTTCCAAGTAGTACGGGTATCCTGCCCATTTCACTGGCAAACTGGACTATGGAATTCATACGGGCTATATGGGAAGCAAACGTTGTGACTACCATTCCCACATCCGATTCCTCGGTGCCAAGAAGCACGTCCTTAAGCATCATGTGTGCGATCATCTCGGAAGGTGTTTTCCCATTCCTTCCTGCGTTCGTACTTTCGGTGATAAGTGCGATGACTCCTTCCTGACCAAGCTTCGTAAGCCTTTCAAAATCGGGCATTTCTCCTATGGTTGGTGTCCTGTCCAGCTTGAAATCACATGCATATATAATACTTCCACTTGGTGTGTGGATTGCCAAAAACACGGTATCAATGATACTGTGCTGTGCATTCACGAATTCAATGGATATGTCTTTTGTGATCTCCATCGTATCGCCTGATTTTAACGCAACTATATTGTTCTTAACACCGAACTTTCGCTCAGAATCTATCTGATGCTTTATAAGTGCGGTAGTATAAGGTGTTGCTATTATGGGCGCAGTGTAACGATGTGCGAGTTTGGATATTGCACCGATATGGTCAAGGTGTCCGTGTGTACAGACTATTGCACGTACATTTCCGTTGACCTCATTCATTATAGTGTCATCCGGAATGGCTCCCATCTCTATTAGTTCAAGGGAATGCATGCGGTCTATGTCCACATCTTCATGTATCTGGACCCTGTCCAGGCGAAGTCCCATGTCGATTATTATTATATCCTCATTTATCCTGACCGCAGTCATATTGCGGCCCATTTCATTATATCCGCCTACTGCGATAATACCTATTTCAGTCATATATTATCCTCTTTATGTTTATAAAAAATTAATTTGTTTTAACAAATCTTTCTGAATGACAGTTAAACTATCTGAAAATCACTCTTATCAGAACGTAGTGCAAACTCTTTTGCATCAAAGCCCCTAAGTTCGATATATTCTTTTGTCCATCCTGTTATTACCGTTGGGGCCGAACGCAGTTTTTTGATATCGTTGCAACCGCAAAGGAACATTGCCACCTTCAGTTCATCAAGTAAACGAGAGATGCTTTCCTCAACTTGCTTTTCACCTTTCATGGCCGGCTCTACGAAAGGTAATGCAGCACTGGAGACTGATGAGCCAAGAGCGATGCATTTCGCTATGTCAAGTCCTGACCTTACGCCACCGGTGGCAATAACCGGCAGTAAGCTACTGCATTCGACAATGCTTGGAACGGTAGGTATGCCGAAATCCCAGAAGAGATCACCCAGCAGTTCTGACATGATATCCTCTCTTTCTCTTGCACGGTAGACTTCCACACCTGCCCAGCTAGTTCCCCCAACACCTCCGACATCTATAGCTGCGACTCCTGCATCCTTTAACAGCCTGGCATCTTCCAGTGAGATCCCTGCTCCCGTTTCCTTAACGATGATGGGTGTTTTCAGGTTGCAGATCTCCCTTATGCTGTCAAGTGCACCGGAAGCGTCCCTGTCACCTTCGGGTTGTATGGCTTCCTGCAGAAAATTCAGGTGTATTGCCATAGCATCGGCATCTATCATCTCTATTAATCTCTCAACACCTTCAATACCGTATTGTCTTATCTGTGCAGCACCTATATTTCCATAAACAAAAGTGTTGGGTGCCTTATCGCGGACAACCCTGAAAGACTCTTCCTGTGAAGGATCTTCGATGGCCGCTCTCTGGCTGCCAACGCCTATCCCTATACCAAGTTCTTCCGCAGCACTGGCAAGAGCTGCATTAATAGGTATGGTCCCGGGGTGCCCGCCTGTAATTGAGGCTATCATGAAAGGTGCATTCAATTTACTTCCAAGGAACTCCACAGACAAATCGATTTCGTCCATGGACATTTCGGGGAGTGCCCGATGCACAAGCATAATATCGTCAAATCCCGCTCCCATTCTTCTTGATTCCACAGGGCTTGTAGCACATAGTTGAAGGTGTTCTATCTTTCTCTGTGAAGTAGTCATGATACTGGTCCTTAATATTCCGCTTTTGAGATCGCAGTGCCAATGTCCTCTCCGCTTAAGAAGCCTGAGACATTTCCAGCCTGACCTGCGTTGAAAATGTATGAAGTGATATTCGATGATTCACTAAGGTTTAACAGTTCAAGTACCTTTCCCAGCATCCCGCCTGTAACATCGGTATTGGCAGAACCGCTGATGAACTGCTTTATCTGATCGAAGTTATCAGGCGTTATCCTTCCAATTGTCTTGCCGCTTCCGTCAAGCACACCTTCCGCGGCACTTCCTATGCCAATGCGCTCTGCTTTTAACTTGAATGCAAGATAAGGTACTATCTGATCTCCCGAGAGTACTGATGTGCCAAGTCTTTCATCCATTACCACATCACCATGTAAAACAGGTACAAAACCCCTATCTATCATTTCCTGAATATGGGCAAGGAACATACTCTTTATCCTTGCATCATCAGAAACAACGCAGTTCATAGGATGAATTCCGATGGCGTTGACCCCTGCATCGTTCAGGTAACTGACTACCAGTTTGTTCAGGTCCTTTACGGACAGATGGGTTATAATGCTTCCCCTAGGGTCGAACTTCCCATTCAGTTCATAGCGCTTTGCCTGGGGATGTCCAAAAGAACCCGCACCATGTACGATTACCAGGCCTGTATCAAATTCTGATATTTCTCTGGCAATTCGTTCTATTTCTTCATACCTGGCAGCGCCTTCATTTTTTCCTTTATCGGTGATTACACTTCCGCCTATCTTTAAAACCGTAATGCCTTGTCCTTTTTTCATGCTATGGCTCCAGTCTGACACCTTCATGAGTGTTTCTTGTGAGGATGGCTTCGGCACCGATATTCTTTATCGCACTAGCAACTGCACTGGCACTTGTTTCGTTTGCGAGTGCAACAATACATCCTCCTCCGCCTGCTCCTGTGATCTTTGCGGAGATCGCACCGGCATTCCGTGCCGCATATACCAGTGCTGACAGTTCAGCTCCTCCGACACCGATGGCATCGAGAAGTCCATGATTTACGTTCATCAGTTTACCGGTGGTCTCATAGTCATACCGGTTGACAGGTTCTTCAGCCAGGTGCGCCATTTTACCTATATTGTCTAGTATGGGATCTATGATATCGGGGAATTCCTGGCGCAGTTGTGCCACATTTGACACAAGATCCTTCGTTGATGAGGACTTCCTGGTATTTCCAATCACCAGCTGACAGTCCAGGTCTTTGAGTTTGCGGCGTTCCGGGATAAGGACTACTCCACCCATTGTACTCACATAGGTATCAGTGGGGCTGGCATTTCCCTGTATTTCCCTTTCGATAGTATGTCCTATGTTTGCGATATCTTCCAGTTGCAGGTTGCATGCGTAAAGCTGGTTCAATGCCTGCAGCGTTGCAACGGTAACAGCTGCAGAAGAGCCGAGTCCCGAACCCACAGGAAGTTCTGACCGGATTTGTATCCTGACTCCTTCGATGTTCGCATGACCTTTCATTTTTTCAATTACACTGGATACATAGGGATGTATCTCGAAATCCAGGGCAGTTGTTCCAAGTACCGACTCAATGACTATGGAATCATGTTTTGTTGCCTGCACCCTTGTACGCAGATCGATGGCGCAACATATGGCACTTTGTCCGTAAACAACTGCATGTTCACCGAACAGGTATACTTTTCCGGGCGCAGAGCACGTTATCATATTAACTCCAATTCATCATTACCAACATACTTTATTCAACTACCAATGCCGCATATCCTACTACCTGCGAATAATCACCACTCACATCACCGCTGTTCGCATACTTCAACAGCTCTACATTGCCTGCACCAAATTCCATTGCTGCTGTAAGCATAGCTGCAATAGGGCCAAAACCACAGGCTGTGATATTCTTTTCTTCCCTTCTTCGATAGAACTCCTCAATATCTTTCCTGATAATCGAGTCTATAAGATAGTGATCATTATCATGTGCTACTTTTGCAGGCTGGTAATGTGTAAAATCGCTGGAAGCTATGAAGACTGTCCGCTTGCCACTTTTCTTTGCAGCATTTGCAACCACTTGTCCGACTTCAATAGCAGTCTCTTCATCTTGCAGTCCCATGCAGATAGGGAGTATCTTGAAATCATCTCCGAACCTGTACTGAAGAAAAGGTAACTGTACCTCTATGGAATGTTCAAACCTGTGTGCCAGTTCGTCATAATCCACAATGCTTCCGGCAAGGAGTTTTCCTGTTTCCTGGTCAGCCTCTATTTCTCCAAGTGGTGTGGTCCACGTTTCCTGGGAAAGAGCAATGGCTGATCCGTATCCGGTATGGTTGGGACCAAACAATACATAGGTATCTGCTTTCGGGAGCAAGGCATAAGCGTGCGCTGCAACCTCCCCTGAATAAGCATATCCGGCGTGGGGAATCACAGCCCCTGTGATCTCCCTTTCCCGGATGTCTATGTTCTTAAAGCATCTGCTCAGTTCTTTCTTGAGGTCCCTTGGACCCAATGGATAGAACTGGCCGGCAACTGTTGTTTGTCTCATACTACTATTCACCCCATGAAATATACGGGTTTTTTCTATTTGTAGTATGCCTGTACAGCTAGCTGGTTCAGATGCCTGCTTCGAAACTTTCGAGTTCGTAGTTGAACATTGTGTTGTTGGATTTTGTAATCTCTCTTGCGAGCAGCCAGTAGACAAGTGAAAGTGCTTTTCTGCCTTTATTGTTTGTCGGGATGACCAGATCTACATTTGATGTCATGTTGTTCGTATCACAAAATGCGACTACTGGTATTCCGATATCATTTGCCTCTTTTATTACCTGTGCATCGCCGGTAGGGTCTGTGACAATGACTGCATCCGGTTCAAAGAAGTGCTCAACCGTTGGGTTTGTGAGTGTTCCGGGGATGAACCTTCCGACCATGGATCTTGCGCCGATTGCCTTTGCGAATATTTTTGCAGGGAACTGTCCGTACTGCCTTGCAGATACTACAAGTATCCTCGAAGGGTCATACTCGGACAGGAAGTTTGCAGCCAGCTTGATCCTTTCGTCTGTAGCCTGGATGTCAAGTACATAGAGTCCGTCGGTCCTTACACGGTACACGAATCTCATCATGTTCTCGGTCTTCTGCTGGGTACCGATGTGTACTCCTGCTGCAAGATACTCATCTATAGGAACAAGCGAAGTGGTCTTCTCTCCCTCACTTCCTTCCTTTGGTTCTGTTATGTTTCTCACTTCACTCTCAACTTCTGTGTTATTATCTTCTGTAATCTTGATATCTTCGGTTGTATCCATTCTATCACCTTATGATTTTGTCTCTTTTTACTGTAATGGGAATGATTCCCAGTTCGAACTCTTTTTTGGCAAGAAAAAGGGAATTTGTATTTTGATCATCGACCAGCACTGGCGCTCCCATTGAAATCTGTAATGATCTTGCTCCAATGATCCTTGCTTTCTCATACCTTGTATAGTGTTCTGTGTTCAATCGATCACCTAACGTACAATTCCGTAGCAATAATAATTAAAATAGTTCGACCATAATGACTATTAGCATAAAAACAGTTTCTTAGCAAACAACCTTATTATGGTCCTTGGATTAACTTGAATAATAAATTCTATTCGGAATCCCTCCGAATGTGGTCGCATGTCTTACAACAGGCTCCTCCAGTGTTTACCTGAAAGGTAATGGGACCGCTGAGATTTGAACTCAGGTACCGGCGTGATCCGCATGATCTGCTCATGTCCCGAACGCCGAAGGATGGTCCAGGCTACCCTACGGTCCCTTACTGGTATGGAGCCAGTGTGTCTACAAGTTCAACGTGGGAGAGGATCATCCTGCGGCAGCAGTATCTTGTGATCCCGAGATCATCAAGCACAGTGCCTGCATTCTCGCCTTCCTGAACACGTCTTTTGTACTCTTCCCAATAGTTTGAAACTACCTTTCCACAGGTAAAACACCGGACTGGAATCATTGCTTAAATCTCACCTGTAAGATTTCTGATATCTTGAACGTGCACCAGGTCCGCCGAACTTCTTAGTCTCTTTCTGCCTGGAGTCGTTTACAAGCAGGTTACGGTCATATGCCATGTAGGTATCACGGATATCTGTGTCATTCGTCCAGTCCACTATGCCTCTCGCGATAGCGGTTCTGACTGCACTTGCCTGTCCCATGATGCCGCCTCCATTGACTGTGACATCGATATCAAGAGTAGCTGCCGTCTCGCCTGCGATCATGACTGCCTCGTCTATTTTCAGTTTTGCGAACTCAGGATCGTATATCTCGAGAGGTTTCTTGTTAATGCGCACTCTTCCTGTTCCTTTCTTGACAGTTGCACGTGCAATTGCTGTCTTCTTTTTACCGGATGAAGTTACAACTTTAGTTGACATTTCTTATTCTCCTCAGAATTTGGAACCCAATTTTGCGCTGACCTGTCCAAGGGTAATGTACTTGTTCGAGCTCAGACGATTCATGTCTGCTTCTTTCACGCTGATTATTTCTTTGTCATTGAACTCTGAAGGGACGCCGATGTACACCTTGAGGCGTGACATTGCATCTTTTCCTCTTGAACGTTTGTAAGGAAGCATTCCCCTGACAGTTCTCTTCAGTATCCTCTCTGGTCTTCTGGGGAAGTAAGGTCCGAATTCACGGTTACCAATGTTCAATATCTCGTCATACTCCCTCAGGGTACTCAGCCTGGAGCCGGATATGACTGCCTTATCGGCGTTTACTATGTCTATCTGTTCGCCTGCCAGTAATCTTTTCGCCACTGTGCTTGCAAGCCTTCCCATAATAAGTCCATCTGCATCGATAATTGTCATCATGATCACCTTTACTGCAGAATCCTTATTCCGGATCCCTTGGGATTCTCTTCAATGATCTGTTCAATCGTCAAACATTTCCCACCAAGGCCGGTGATTTTTTCCTTTGCTGTCAAACTGAAGCTTAATGCCGCCACAGTTGCTGCTTTGCCAATCATGCCCGAACCCAGTACCTTGCCAGGTATAAGAACAGTTTCATTCTCATTTGCATACCTGTTTATTTTACTGAGGTTTACTTCAGCATAGTTCTGCCTTGGCTTTTCCAGCCTGCTTGCTACATCTTTCCAGATGAGCACATCGTTATCATAGGATACCTGTTTCAAATATGTGATCAATTTTGGTATCCGTGGATTTGTCTTTCTGACTATTTTTGCATTTGTTTTCTTGCTCATAATGTTCCTCCGCAAGATTATGTCTCACTCACGCATTCAATGCGTTCGAACATCCTTAAGGTGCCAGTAAAGTAAGAACATGGAATCTATTTATAATAAATTCGTGGCTCTGAATGACATTACTACTACATAAAGGTTATGTACTCATTCTCTATTAAAGACTTTGTCATATAACTTTTGATAGATACTCTCTATGTCACATCCCTTCTCTTTTGCAACAACGAGGGCTGTTATCTCTATATCCACAAGGTCTCCCAGCCGTTCCTGGTGGGTATTTATTTCAGCAATAGCTTCTTTTTCAGTTTTGCCTGTCTTTGCAGCGATCATGGTAATGAGTTCTTCTATCGGGGTCTTTTCCGAAAAGATATTACCGGATGGCTTGAAACCCTGGGGCAGCTCTATCTTCTCAATTGCAAAAGCAGGTATCAGCCTATTTCCTTCAAGTCTTAGAAGCCTGGAACGAATGGCTTTGTCCCTTATTCTGGATGCAAGGTCGGGGGCCATCCATTTCAGGTCAAAGGAGAGCGCGAACTCAAAATCCTTTATAGAAAGAGAGGATGTTGCTTTTTTCTTGAAGGGTGTTGCAACAACCAGTGTCAGTTCATCCATTTATGAACCACGTCTTAGCTCATCAATGATGGTATCTGCAACCCTGCCGCATTCAGTACGTTTTTGCCCGTCGATGTGGTTTATCTGAAGGACCATTAATTCATTCTCAAGGATTGCGCGCACCAGGTAGATGTCACCTCTGAAGGGTACCCTGTTATATTTGCCGTCGAGGTAACTATAGTTCAGATAGATCTTGAAGTCAATGATCCCTTCTTTTTCTATGGTTCCGATTATCTCATCAACATTATCATAGTTCAATGAGGCGAAATCTATACCGTTGGTTACGATCTCTACGCGTATTTCCCTTTTTGCCTGTATCCTGTGTCCTCGCTGAGTCACGGATTCAGTCACAAACATCCCGAATTTCCCGTCCATGTTTGCCATGACCTTTATAAAAAAAGGTAGATCCGAATGGTAACGGTACTTCTGTTCGAACTCTACCTGCCTGTGAGGAAACCGGTGATATATTCGCTTTCTCATCATTTTAAACGATCATCTTCCGCCTTTGTACTATATTACTGACTATATTGGGACTATATTGCTAAATATATTACTACAGGTGTCCTCAGAGCTTAATGAGTTTGGCATCGATGATTCCTTCTACAGACCTCATCTCCCTGAGGATCGGTTCAGGGACTTCGGAATCAACGTTCAGGGCCATGATGGTTGTTCTGCCAATCTCCACTCTGCCAACCTGCATACCTGAGATATTGATGTTGTTCTTACCAAGTAGAATGCAACACGGTCCGATAACATTGGGTTTGTTGATGTGATTTGCAACAATTATATATCCTGCCGGGGCTATATCAACATGTTCATCATTGATACTGATTATCTTTCCTGCATTGCCTATAACGGCACCTGTGATCGATTCTGATTCATTTCCTTTTGTGATCCTGATTCTTATTGTAGATGCATATTCTTCCGATGTCTCCGATTTGCTTTCGACGACTTCCACTTTCCTGGATTTTGCAACGGAAGGTGCATTGACGTAATTGACCGCTGAACCGAGTGCTACCTGGAGCATTCCTTTCAGTGCAGCAACGGTCATTGGTCTTGTATCCTTTTCTGCGATCTCGCCATGATAGCTGATCTCGATCTTCTCATAATTCTTTCCCATCAACTGGGCACAGCCACTGCTCATGGTTTCTGCAAGCTTGATGTATGGAGCAAGCATTGTCATTACTTCTGGTTTGACGGAGGGTATATTGATCGCGTTCTTTGCAGTCCCTCCCGTCAGGACCGAAATAACCTCTTCAGCAACCGATACTGCAACATTAATCTGTGCTTCCTCAGTGGATGCGCCAAGATGTGGGGTGACTATGAGATTCTCGCAGTCAAAAAGGGGGCTGTCAAAAGGTGGTTCACTCACGAACACATCTACTGCAGCACCGGCGACCTTCCCTGTTTTAAGAGCTTCAGCAAGTGCTTCCTCATTGATTATGCCACCGCGTGCACAGTTGATTATCCTTGCAGTACTTTTCATCATGTCAAGCTCTGCCTTATCGATGATGTTCCTTGTCTCCTTTGTCAGGGGTGTGTGGACAGTAATAAAATCAGCCTCTTTTGCTATCTCCTGTACTGACATGAGTTTGACACCGAGCTCCTTTGCTCTCTCCTCGGAGATGAAAGGATCATACGCCAGAATATTCATTTCCAGTCCCTGTGCTCTTTTCGCAACTTCTGCACCTATGCGCCCAAGCCCGATTACCCCAAGAGTTTTCCCGTTTACCTCAATACCCATGAACTTCTTACGTTCCCATTTCTTCGACCGGAGGGATGAATTGGCCTGTGGGATATTCCTGGATAGTGCAAGCATCATTGCTATTGTATGCTCTGCAGCTGAAAGCATATTACCCTCGGGGGCATTGACAACAATAATTCCCTTTTCAGTGGCTGCCTCCACGTCAATATTATCAACTCCGACCCCCGCTCTTCCGATGATCTTCATTTTATCCGCAGCTTCAATAACATTCCTGGTAACCTGTGTTCCACTACGGATAACAAGGGCTTCATAATCTGGTATCTTTTCCACCAGTTCTTCTTCCGAGAGTCCGGTTAACACGTCAACTGTAAAATGCTGATTGAGCTTTGCCAATCCCTGTTCGGATAACGGATCGCTGACCAATACTTTCATTCTGTTTATCTCCACAAGATCAATATAATTCCTGATATAATTATTAATAATTTATCTATAATTGTTATCTCTATCTTTACGGTATGGAATTAACGTAACCATATGTTTTATAATTGTCCGCATGCTGTCTATAAGCCTTATATTTTGTCTTAAAGGACAACAACTTTGAAATAGCAACTTTAGATATAGCTAACTACTTAAAAAGTTAAGCATCAAATAACGTATCAGTTATACTCACTGCATTCTCCATTTTTCTTGAGAGAAGTCCACTTAAAAATCGGAACATATATATCCTATATATGAGGATTTTGTATATTCACTATCAAAACAATAACTGGTAATTGTTGAAAACTTACATTGTTCTTGCAGGCGGTACATGAATATGAAGTTAATTGTTATTCTGGTCTCGGCAATTCTTGCTTTTTTCATACTGGCCTGTTGTGACTTAATAAATAACTTTGCAATGGGAAATGGGAGTTTTTTCAGCCAATTGACAGATATATCTGCTAATGAGCTTTACCTTCCATCCTTTATTTTCGTAGTGTTCATGTTCTCCGGTATCACTGTTGCAGGGATGTCAACAAAATGCGAGGTTGCAGAGAGAAGGGCATCAAAAAAGGACAGGGACCTTTTGATCTTGCATTCAGCTACTTCGATATCTGCCAGTTCTCTTGATGGCGAGACATTTTTACATGATGTGCTAAACGAACTGATCTCTTACCTGGGGGCAAACTATGGCTTTATCCATATGATCAGACATGACCTTGGTAAGGCTGTTATGGTCGCGGATGCAGAAGCTCCTATACAGATGAAAAGATCGATCGGGAACATCTCTCTTGATCATCCGTTGGCATCCGGTATCCTGCAGGATAGGGATTCGTCCCAAAAGACCGGTACAGCTCCTGTCATCACTACGGGCCCGGAGCTTCATCCTGAAATAGATTCCGGGAACTTTATTGCTTTCCCGATGATAGCACGCAACCAGGCGATCGGTTTTTTCATGTTCTCTGTAAAGCAGGACTGCCAGCTGAATGAAGAGGACCTGTGCGTTCTTGAGAGCGTGGGTAAGCTGTCGGGTATTACTGTCGAGAACATAGGGCTTTTGGAAAAGACGACCAAAGCATATGATGAACTGAAATCCCTCGATCAGATGAAAGATGAGTTCGTTTCCAATGTGACCCATGAACTCAAAACTCCGCTGATATCCATAAAAGGCTACAGTGAGATAATGTATGAAGGTATGCTGGGTGAATTGAATGAGAAACAATTGCATGGTCTTAAGGTTATCGTCTCAAACTCTGAACGCCTGTACACTCTGATAGAGTCGCTTCTGCATATGAATGCTTTCCAGTTCAAAAAACAACATGTCTTTTCCCCCCTCTGTTTAACAGATGTACTGGAAAACGCTATCTTAAGCCTTTCATTCAAGACCGGGGAAAAAAGGATGCTCCTGGATAAGATATATGGAAAGAATATGCGTTTTGTTTTTGGTAACACGGAGATTCTGAAACAGCTATTTGCCTATCTTCTGGACAATGCAATAAAATTTTCCCCTGAATCAGGTAAGGTAAAGATATCCGTATTCGAGGAAGGTGAATACATGCATGTAGAAATATCGGATAACGGTGTTGGTATACCTGAGAACCACCTTCCACGGATATTCGAGCGGTTCTATCAGGTTGACGGTTCAATGAGCCGAAGCTACGGTGGCAACGGACTTGGCCTCTACCTTTCCAAGAACATAGTTGAGGTGCACAGGGGAAGGATATGGATCGAAAGTACCGAAGGAGTGGGCACTACGGCCCATATACTGCTGCCTGCATATGTAGAGAAGAATGACAATGTGGAAAATGTCCTGATGGGGAATGTAATTTAAGGCTGTGCTGCAGTCCGCAAGATCTTTTGCATTGTCTGTATTTTAACCGGTCCTGAACCTGAAATATACTCTTCTGTTGTTCTTCCCTTTGTTCTCTGCCTTAAAGATCTCTATGTGGGGTATCTCTCCCGTGCTGGAAACATGGGTCCCGCCACAGGCCTGTCTGTCAATATTCCGGATGTCTATAACCCTTATTTTTTCCAGTTCCGGGGGGAATGCATTCTTGAGCTTGACGACCGAAGGTATGCTGAAAGCCTCATCTTTTGGTAACAGGCTTATTTCAACAGGGATATCAAGATCGATTATATCATTGACCCTGGATTCATAGGATCTCAATTGTTCCCGGTCAAAGTTCTCAAGGTTGAAATCGACCCGTGTCTTATCCACAGCAAGCTGGTTCCCGCTGATCATGGCACCCGTTTCATTATGGATGACCGCACTTAATATATGGCAGGCGGTGTGATAGCTCATGAAAAGCTGCCTCCTGTTCCAGTCGATGATGCCTTTTACCCTGTCTCCTTCCCGAAGTCCGGGTTTCGAGACCTCATGACCTATCTTTCCATCGAATCTGCCGACAGATATCACCGGGAACTCTTCACCATCCCGCAGAAGTGTTCCTGTATCATGGGGCTGTCCTCCTGAGTTCGGGTAGAAAGCCGTTCTGTCCAGTACTACGAATCTGTCGTCCTTTACACTCTTAACCGCAGCCTCGAACTCCCGAAGATAACAGTCTTTCAAGTATAGTTCTTCCATACATCTGACTACATATCTGCTTAAAATATACTTTTTGCCGGATATGTTTGGAAAGACTTCCACTTCTTTTAGAAAAAGTCAAATAGTATCCGTTTTTTAATCTTGATGAACGATGTCAGAAACCAATGACCGCAATATTCCCGTCTATCCTATACTGACTGTGAATTTCATAGGTACACCTGGCTTAAGCCCGGTGCTTCCTTTCCTGATCTTCCTTGTTGTGGAATATGGGGAAATGCGCTTGTCTATGGTATACTCGCTTCTTTTCATGTCCTTCAGGCTGCTTTTTTTTGAAGCTGTCAACCGAAGAGCGATCTGAGACCAGCAGTTCCTATTTAATATGCTTCTTCCTGATCAGCTGTATCCGGGGAATGGCATCTGTTGACATCCTTTTTGGCCGTGCTGATCCCCAGTAATGTATATGGGGTGCAATGCCTTGTCAGGGAAGTGAAAATGCCTGTGAATCCAACAAGTGCCAGAAGCCATTTCAACTTGCTCTGTCTCATGATGCCGAGTGCCAGAGCTGAGATCGCAAGTGAACCCAGGAGTGCCCTTACGTACAGATCGAGGCCACCCACATTTTCCTTAAAAAGCATTTCTTTCAGATCCATATAACTCCTCCTTTTAATTTCCAATCTGATGAACTGTAATGATCCCGGTTTTAAAGGATAGTCGATCTAACCCAGCATACTATTGATGTCATAGGTGATGCTCGGATAAGCATAGAGAACATCCTTAACATCTGATATTCTCATTCCATGGCGTATTGCCAGAGAAAAGAGATTGACGACGTTCTCAGCATCCGGTCCCAGCATATGTGCACCCACTATTCTTCCTGAACCTTTCTCAACTATGACCTTCGAGGCTGCAAATTCCATATTCGTTCTAATGACTGAGTACCACTGGCACATATCATTGAATATCACTTCATGATTATCGGTCATCTCCTTCTCGGACAGACCCACGCCTGCAAGGGGCGGTATGGTGAATACCGCCGAAGCTACTGTACTGTGATCTGGTTTGTGCCTGTTACCTTCAAGTATGTTCGAAGCGACCACCTTTCCCTGCATAGTTGCAACCGGTGTCAGGGGGAGTCCCGGTTTGATACAGTCGCCTGCTGCATACACCCGGGGGTTAGATGTACTCTGGAGATACTCATTAACATCTATGTAACCATCCTTAGTTGCAACGTTTCCTTCCTCCGGCTTAAGTCCCTCTATCCTGGCGGTCCTGCCCAAACCATGTACTACCATGTCACATGTATAAGTCAGTTCTTCATCAGTGTTTCTGTCCAGGGCCGTAACTGTGATCTCAAGGGTTTTGGTGTCGTACTCTATCTTCCGGATCTCCTGCATGGTCCTTACATGGATACCTGCATATTCCGACGCTTTAATAAGGATCAGTGCAAGGTCTGGCTCGAAATTCTTCAGTACTCTCTGGCTTCTATGCAATATCGTTGCCTTTATACCTGCACGGGCCGCTGCATGGGCAAGCTCAAAGGAGATGAAACCACCACCTCCAAAGATAATACGCTCCGGGAGCTCTTCTAGGTCGAGGAAGTCGCTGCTTGTTGTAATATGCTCCATTCCCGGTATTCTTATATCAGCAGGTTTTGCACCGGTTGCTAGGACAATGTATTTTGCCCTTAACCTGTCATCCTCTATCATGAGGGTGGAACCATCCGCGAAATGCGCTCTTCCGTGGTAGGTGTCTATGCCCGCTTCCTCATATCCCTTGACCCTGGCAGCAGAATATCTGTCAATTATATCATTCTTAAACTCGATCAGCTCTTTCCAGTTTATTTGCTGATGCGGTTTCGCTCCGCCTTTTCCTGCCATTCTGTTATTCGAATCGATGATGTCTGCCATGCCTGTGAGTATCTTCTTTGGAGTGCATCCTTTAAGGACACAGGTTCCTCCATATCTTTCAATATCGGTCACAGCAACCTTCATGCCTGCACTTTTTAGCCGGTGTGCGATGGCGGATCCAGCTACACCGGTTCCCACTACTATGGCATCATAATATTTCTCCATATTTTCCCCACCTTTTAAATAAACCCGTGTCATCAGCCTTCCATGAACTTTAACTGATGAATGGTCGTAAGAACTCTCTCTGGATTCTATATATTAATTTTCATGTTTTCTGTTTCTCTATACTGATAAGCCTTAATGAAAGGATGACCGCAGTGAATATTATGATGGCGGCTATCAGAAAGGAGATTGTTTTTATCTGAGTATAGAGCAAGCCCCCCACAAGCAGCCCCAGGATACTGGCGAAACTGCTGGTACTCATGGCAAAACCCTGGACTGATCCCTGATATGTACTTCCTGCGAATTTGGAGAGGACCGAAAGGATGCATGGCCACATAATACCGTTCCCAAAAGCAAAAAAGGCAGCTGCCAGGTATATTAGGTAGATGTTACCCGGGATTATAAGAATGAACTGCATTCCAAGTATAAATCCGCCAACAACTATCAGTGCCGATTCCATATATCTGTCTGTGAGTTTTTCAAGTACGGGACCCTGTACAAATGCCATCATGGCGCTGATTCCCGAAAAGTATATGCCCAGGGCAGCCGGACTCCACCCTAAGGCATTCACGGCAAATACGGGGAAGGCCGTATAGTATATGTTAAAACCCAGGAATATCAGGAAGTATAGCATCAGCATGAAAGGGATATATTTTAGTTTGAAGACATCTTGCAATTTTACTTTCTTCTCATTTTCGACCTGGTAGCATTCCTTTTGTTCCTGTCCGAGTATCTTCCTGATGTTTTCTTTATCAGGGTACTCTTCCATGGTGCAGTTAGACGTTTCCGGGAGGAAGAATATGATTATCAATGTACCGACTATTGAAATTGCCAGGGCTGCGGATACCGGCAGGATCTCGCCGTAGACGGTTGCACCCAGAATGCCCGCAAGAGCCGGTCCGACCACATAACCCAGATTGGACGCAACAGACATTCTGCCATAATTCTTGTTGCGCTCTTTTTCGGATGTCAGGTCGGCAAGGTATGCATTAGCCACCGAAACATTGCCTCCGGTGAGGCCGTCAAGTGCTCTGGCAAAGAATATCGCTACCAGTGGCAGAGTGATTGCAAAAACTCCCAGGATGTCAGAATCCACATCTATCAGTTCGGTAACAGGCATGAACAGGGCTGCAAGGAAGATGATCCATGCAATAAGCGTTCCTATCTGACTCAAAAGCAATATCTTCTTCCTGCCATGGATATCGGACCATTTTCCAAGTATGGGAGCTCCAATCAGCTGAAAGGCAGGATAGGTCGAGGCGAGTATACCATAGACAAGCGCATTTCCTCCATATTCTGTTACCAGGAATACAAGAAAAGTTAGTATGATTCCAAAACCCAGAGTTCCGATGAACGTGACGGTGTACAGTGGGAAGAGCTCCTTTCCGTTTTCCTTCGGGGTAACGGGACTCTTTGCCATTATAATAAACTCTGGCCCTATGCATTATAATCATTTCGATTAGCAGGGCAGGATATCGTCCTCATAGTACAGAAAAAACATGGGACATTATTTTTCAACGAGTTATTTTATATGGGATGCCCGATTCTACAAGTTCTGATTACACGACACAAAAAGAGAAAAATAGTTGTGAATACTTTAACTATTGTTGACTCATTCCTAAAGCTATGTGGTGTTTCAATGTCTGACAAAAGAAGAAGGCGAAGTTTTTTTGATAAGTTTCCGGATGATGAGGACTTTAGAGATATTGAAGAGATCATCGAACATATGATGGAAAAGTTTGGTATAGATCTGGATAACATCTCTAAACAACCGTTCTTTTATGCTTTCGCTATATCGAAACGCCCCGGGGAAGAGCCTGAGATAAGAGAATTCGGCAATATACCTGATTACGAGGATGATGTAGACTCAGAAAGGCAGCAGGTACGGATAGAGCAAAGAAGCCCGCTTATAGATATTTTTGAGATCGATGACATGATACATGTTATTGCAGAACTTCCCGGTATCGATAAAAGTGATATTGAAGTGAGCGCTACAGAATCTTCAATGGAACTCAGGGCTTCCAATGAGGAACAGAAATACTGTGAGAATATCGAACTCCCTGTCACAGTTGACCCGGATACCGCAAAGGCAAATTACCGGAACGGTGTTCTGGAGGTCATCCTGACAATAAAGGACTTTGGTAACAAACGCCTTGTACAGATAGATTGACGGTACTATGCCTGCCTGTCATATCTCCTATTTCTATTTATTCTGATTTGATGTTCCGGGTGACTGCAGAACATTGTTTCCATTATCAATGCAGGTAGCTTATCAAGAATATGAAAATGGTAGTTGATATGCATTTTAACTTAGCTTGCATTCATGTCTAAATAACCACAAGTAATTTATAGTAATCCAAATTATTCATTTTCATGGTATCTGAGGTATAGTGCATGGTAAAAAAAACAATTCACGAGATCAACGCTAAAATAAAGGATGGCAGTGTCAATGTTGTCACCGCTGAGGAAATGGTGGACATTGTTGCAGAACTTGGCCCGGAGGGTGCTGCCAGGGATGTCGATGTAGTGACAACAGGTACCTTTGGTGCCATGTGTTCATCCGGTGTCTGGTTCAATTTCGGTCACTCCGATCCACCTATCAAAATGCAGAAAGTCTGGATGAATGATGTTGAGGCTTATACCGGCGTAGCTGCTGTCGATGCATTTCTGGGGGCAACTCAGCTTTCCGAATCCCTTGGAATGGAATACGGCGGAGCACATGTTATGGAAGATCTCATAAGAGGGAAGTCAGTGGATCTGCATGCAACCTCCCACGGGACAGACTGCTATCCGCGCAAGGTACTGGATACTACACTTACTCTTGATGATGTGAACCAGGCAATAATGGTCAATCCAAGGAATGCATACCAGACATATAACGCAGCAACCAATGGCACAAAACAGACCATCCACACCTATATGGGTTCCTTGCTCCCGAGGTTCGGGAATGTGACATATTCAGGTGCAGGTGTACTCTCTCCGCTTTCAAACGATCCTGATTACCGGACAATCGGTACTGGAAGTCGTATTTTCCTGGGAGGATCACAGGGCTATATTGTGGGACAGGGTACCCAGCATGCATCTGCCGGTAAGTTCGGAACTCTCATGGTACAGGGTGATATGAAGAAAATGAGCGCTGATTACATCAGGGCTGCCAATTTTACAGGTTATGGTACTTCACTATATGTCGGAATGGGTATCCCTATCCCTGTACTTGATGAGCATATCGCGAAGGCTGCCGCCGTGACAGATGCTGATATCACTACCAATATACTTGATTATAGTGTCCCGAGCAGGGACCGCCCTGTCCTGCGTAAGGTAACATATGCAGAACTGAAGTCCGGCTGTATTGAACTCAATGGGAAAGAGGTAGCTGCATCGTCACTTTCAAGTTTCAAGAAAGCCAGGAAAATAGCAGGCGAACTGAAAGACTGGATCGCAAAGGGTGATTTCTTTGTGACAATGCCGGTGGAGAATCTGCCCGTTGATACTTCAGCAAGGCCAATGAAAGAGACTGAAGGGGTTTCCTTTGTGTCCGAGATAATGTCAACAAGTGTTGTGACAATTGACAAGGATGCAAGTGTCTACAAGGCTGCAAAGATCATAATGGAGACCGCATTCAATCATCTTCCTGTGGTAAGCAGGGATAATTCACTGGTGGGCATTGTAACAGCATGGGATATCTCAAAGGCTGTTTCCCAGGATAAGTTCGACCTTGTAGAAGACATGATGACAAGGAAGGTAATAACCGCAAAGGCCGATGAGCGCGTGGATGTGGTCGCCAGGCGTCTTGACCTGCAAGGTGTATCTGCGTTACCTGTTCTTAATAACGAAGATAACGTAATCGGTATCATCACGAGTGATGACATCAGTAAACTGTTCGCCAGGAGGCGCTGATATGAAAATAAAGATCAATATATTACCTGAGATTGTCACAAAGCCCATCCTTGCCGAAGCTATCCTTGAGACCGGTGTCCTCCTTAACGTGTCACAGGCACATTTCGATCGTTCTCACGGGGAGGTTGTTGCAGATGTCCCGGAAGAGGTTTTCGAAAGGATAAGGTCCGCGCTGGTATCAAAGGGTGCTGTTGTCAGGAGACTTGACACTCCCATTGAATGGAATGAGGATGAGTGTGTCGAGTGCAGTGCCTGTATATCTGTATGTCCGACAAAGGTCTTCTCACTGGATGAAGATTACAGTCTTCTTGTGGACAAGAGCAAATGCATACAGTGTGGTACCTGTGTTGAAATGTGCCCGCATAATGCTCTCGCTCTGATCAACAATAAATGAAATACATCCGCAGACCGATAAAATATGGCTTTAAGGCCCACCTTTTTCTTTATTTAATATGAAAGAGAATTATCGCTTAAAGGAGACCATTGTCACTATCCAGGCGGATGAACGGTCTTACATCGAAGCTGCCAAAGAGGCTATAATCTATCATCGCAATGAGCTCGAGAGATACATATCTGCAGATCCTTTCTTTAAGACGAGCCTGGAGCCTTATGATCTTAAGGGCGATGCTCCTGAAGTCGTCAGGAGGATGATGAAAGCCGGAAATACAATGGATATAGGTCCGATGAGTGCTGTTGCCGGTACGATATCCTCTCTTGCGGCGGAATCGATGGTGAGATCAGGGGCATCATTTGCTGTGGTGGATAATGGAGGTGATATCGCTATTATCAACGACCGGCCGGTTGTCATTGGCATCTATGCAGGTGAATCACCTTTGAAAAACCTTGGTTTCACTCTGGAGCCGGGGGACGCCATTAAAGGTATATGCACATCTTCAGGCACGGTGGGGCCTTCGATCAGTTTTGGTATGGCTGATGCAGCGGTTGTTTTCTCAGATGATGTCTCCCTGGCGGATTCTGCCGCAACGGCCCTGGGAAACTCAACAGGTGTCGGGAAAGAGTCTGTGGAAGAAGCATTTGATACCGTGCGAAATATAGCCGGGATAGAAGGAGCTATTGTGATACAGGGTGGGTTCATTGGTTTCTGGGGCAACATCCCTGAACTTACAAAGGCTGATGTCAGGTATGACTATATCACTAAGGCCTGAAAAAGAAACAATAAAAAGAAAAGAGTGCTTGCTTTTAAAAAAAGTTCGAAATTAAGGTATCTTCAGGAAGTGTTTGTAACAAAAGCGATTTCCTCGTAGGGCTGGATGACTACGAAACCTTCGCCTTTGAAGGCCATCTGTATGCTCTCACCACTTGATCTTCCCATGAATGTTTTCAGGGATATATCCGTCTTGATGTCCGGTTTGAGGTTGCCCGACCATGCAACTGTTGCATTGGGGTCGGTATATACAGGTGTGTTCCCGGTCACTTTTAGAGTTAGGGGGTCGTAGTGTGTGGTTATGGCAATCATACCTTTTCCTTCAAGCTTGATGTTGAAAAGTCCTCCTGACATCACACCCGCCATCTTTCTCATTAGTTTGATGTCCCAGTTGATGCTTTCTTCAAAAGCGAGCAGATCATTACCGTTCACATATATGGAATCATTGTCAAGGTTGATAATGGATATCTTTTTTCCGCTGTCTGCTAGATATACTTTACCTGTACCCTCCGCTTTTGTGAGGGACAGACCTTCTCCTGTAAACGCTTCCTTTACAAATTTCCCAAGTCCGTGCTCAAGTACTCCCTCACGTGTGAACCTGACATTTCCAAGGTATGCTACCATAGTGCCTCTCTTGGTCCATACTTTACCGTCGAGGTTGACTTCAAGCATCCTTTCGCGTTCCAGTTCGAACTTTCCCTGCCCCAGGTCTTTCTGTGAGGTGTTCTCTATGAATTCTTCTATTGTATATCGTGGCATGGCAAATTATCTCCTATCCTTGAATCTCATATTGTTCCTTGCATATTGCTCATCATATTTTTATATTGTAGCTAGTATTAATATTATACTTTACGGGCCTACAAATTTATATAATCTGGGACGAGATATATCATTACTGAATTAGATCAAGAAATGTAAAGGAGTGGTAAAATTGGTAAAAGTAACTCTGGTACATTCGGAATGGTGCCATTTCTGTCCGGCAGCAAAAAGCCTCTGGAGGGATCTCAAAGATAAATATGATTTTGATTATAATGAAGTCGAGCTGGATACTCCTGAGGGGAAAGAGCTTGCCCAGAAGTTCAAGATCAGGTCCATCCCAACGACCATCATTGATGATAAGATCGCGTTTGTAGGTGTGCCTGACAGAGATAAGGCAAGCAATGTAGTAACCTGAGTGTGTCGGTATCATGTATGATCTGATCATCGTGGGAGGAGGGCCTGCGGGGCTGTCAGCAGGTATATATGCTGTCCGGTATGGCATGGATGTACTGGTGCTTGAAAAGTCTATAGTGCAGGGACAGATCTCACTGACGAGTGTTATTGAGAACTATCCGGGATTTGCCTCCATCTCAGGGGGTGAGCTCATGCAGCAATTCAAGGCCCATGCTACTGCTGCTGGTGTAAAAACCAAAGCTGCAGAAGTCAAAAAGGTAGAAGATGGTGGGGACAGGAAAATTATCTCCACCTTTGATGAGGAGATCGAGGCCCGGGCCGTGATCATAGCAACAGGTGCAGAGCCAAGGCGTCTCGGAGTTCCCGGAGAAAGTAAATTCCTGGCAAGGGGTGTTTCCTATTGTGCAACATGTGACGGCCCGTTCTTTGCCGGCCAGGAGGTCATTGTGGTGGGCGGAGGCGATTCGGCTATCACTGAAGCCCTGATACTTTCCGGTATTGTCAGTAAGGTCTATATTGTTCACAGGAGGGAAGAACTCCGGTCCTGCAACCTGCTAAAGGAAAGGGCTGCTGAGAAAGAGAACATCGAGTTTATCTGGGACACTACTGTCGAGGAGATCCTCGGTGAAGAGCTTGTAGAGAAGGTCCGTCTGAAGAATGTGAAGACGAAGGAAACAACCGAAATGAGTATTGACGGCGTATTCATCTATGTAGGAATCACTCCCAGGACAGGGATAGTTGATGTCGATAAGGATAAAGTCGGTTTCATAAAGACCTCTGATTTAATGGAAACTTCTGCCCGGGGCATATATGCAGCCGGTGATTGCCGTGAAACTGTCCTGTGGCAGGTCGTTACTGCTGTTTCGGATGGTGCGGTTGCAACAGTTTCTGCTTACAAGTATATCATGGGCCTTGAATGAATATCAAAAAAGATATCCCGTTTTAAAATATGGAATGATGGAAGATGGAATGCAAGAATGAGAACAATGGGGCAGATTGTCTGAAAATATGTGTGGATTCCACCGCCGACGATGTCGCTCCGATAGCAGTTGCCATACACAGTCTTTTAGGTATCCCTATTACTATCCGTAGTATGAACTATAAAGGGATACGTATGGAAAGGGGAGTTATCGTTGACAGAGATTATACGGGACCTGTACTCGAAGAGGTTATCAGGACCAATACAGTGGTAAGGACAGTTCCTGTGGAAGGCGTGTACAAGGGAAAATCCGTGGTAGTTGCTCCCATAAGAACCGTCGAAGGTGAGGCCATCGGAGCTATTGGCGTGGTAGACCTGGTTGCAGCCCTTGATATCCTTTCAATGTTCCGGGAATATCCTGGAATCATCGATGAGGTTGAAGAATCCAGAAAAAGGATGCAATGACCTTCAGAGGTCTTTATACCTGTGGAATTTCATGGCCTGTGTGACTACGAACGCAACAATCGAAATAGCGACAGCGAGCAATATTACCATAACCACATTGCCATTTTCTGCAGATCTCATCATGCTGTAAAATAAAAAGGCGCTCAGTGAAATACCAATTACCATCAGTAGTACGGCTGGCAAGCTATATATTTTTTCAAGTGGTCCTTCCATAATGGGAACAGAGTTTTATTCATATTATAGTTTTCTATTGAGCTCTTTACTTTTAATAGTGTTAATATATGTGTTTGCTGTCATATTAATGTATAATTGCAGCTGATATATCAAATCAACTAAATAATATTCATTCCTATGAATCTATTAAATACCGGAGTTAAAGATGGAACTTAAGAGCATACTCAACAAGATAAAGAACAACGAGATGGACCTTGAGGCCGCAGAAGCGCAGATCAGGTGCATGGGTTATGTTCCGGTGTCCGATATTGCCAAGATTGATATATTCCGAAAACACCGAACAGGTATCATGGAGGCAATACTTGCAGAAGGGAAGGACCCGAAGGATGTTGTGGAGATCGCAAAAGCCCAGGTTGCTGCAACCGGCCGCGTGCTGATCACCCGTCTTGGAAAAGATCATAGGATGGCACTTGAGTCTTCTTTCAGCCCGGATGATCTTGAATGGGGCCTGCACAGGACTTTGGCTGTAGTCCACGACGGCACGCCAGCTCCCATAACCGGGGGTATTGTTGCTATCATCACAGCCGGGACCGCTGATATAGACGTTGCTGAGGAAGCCCGGATGGTGGCCCATGAGATGGGATGCGAGACCATTGCCATTTATGATGTGGGTGTTGCGGGTTTCCACCGGCTTGTGGGGGAAATGTTGAAACTGCAGGAAAATAAACCAGATTCCATAGTAGTTGCTGCCGGCAGGGAGGGTACTCTTCCGACTGTGGTTTCCAGCCTTATGGATGTGCCTGTCATAGGCCTGCCGGTTTCAACCGGTTATGGTGCAGGTGCCAGGGGTGAGGCTGCCCTGCTTTCCATGCTACAGTCATGTTCTGTCCTTTCGGTTGTGAACATTGACGGGGGCTTTGTGGCTGGTTCCTTCGCTGCAAGGATAGCAAACACAGTTGCAAGGGCAAGGAATAATCAGTAGTTGCTGGTGTGGATTCTTGGTAATGCAAAATAATACTATATTTCAGGATACGAACATATCAATTCAGCAGATGTGAGATTATGAGGTCCCTTATATTCGAACCGTTCTCAGGTGCCGCCGGCGATATGATACTTGCAAGCCTGATAGGTCTTGGTGTTGACAGTGAAAAAGTGCGCGATGTGATTGAATCTGCCGTTGACGTATCAGTGTCTGTTGACAAGGTCGACAAACGTGGTATTGAAGCTGTCAATGTCCGGATCGATGTTCCTCACGAGACTCATTCCAGGCACTATTGCGAACTTACCGATGTGATAAAAAGCGCAGGGCTGCCTGCTGCTGTGGAACAGAGCGCTCTTGGTGTCTTTGCCATCCTGGCAGAAGCTGAGTCAAGGGTACATGGATTATCTCTTGAAGAGCTACATTTCCACGAGGTCGGACAGAAAGATGCACTAGCGGATGTCATAGGCTCCTGTTTTGCTATTCATGAGCTTGGAGCGGATGCGGTCTTCTGCACACCTGTTAACGTTGGTGGCGGGAAGATCGAGTCTGCTCATGGTGTGATGGCAGTGCCGGCACCTGCAACTCTCGAGATACTCCGTCAGAGCGATCTGGTATTCTATGGTCATGGCTGCATGGAGATGTTGACTCCCACAGGTGCCGCCATACTTGCATATTTTGCAAAACCCCTGGATAACCTTCCTCGCGGAACGGTCAGCTCAGTTGGTTATGGTGCAGGAGATGCAGATACTGCGGATCCGAATGTGTTACGCTCGATGATAATGGAAATGCAGGATACGATTTCCAGGGATACTATAGAGATACTGGAAACCAATGTGGACGACGTGACCGGGGAGATACTGGGCAGTCTTTTTGAAAAACTGTTGTCCGTGGGTGCAAGAGATGTAACGATTACACCCGCAACCATGAAAAAAGGAAGGTCCGGCCACATAATCAAGGTCATTACAAAACCCGAGAACAGCGACCGCGTGGCAAGGGAGCTCATGAAGGAAACGGGCACACTTGGCATACGTGTAATTCCCACAAGGCACCGCTATGTTGCAGACCGCAGGATGGACCGTGTCAGTATCAACCTCGGCTCACAGCATTTCGAGGTCTCGGTCAAGATAGCACAGGATAAGAACGGCGAGATACTGCATATGTCAGCAGAGTATGAGGACTGCCGCAGGGTTGCCGAAAAAATAAAATTACCGCTGAAGGAAGTCATAAGAAGAGTTGAGGAAGAGGCATGGGGCAGATTCCTGTAAACCAGCTATATCTTCTGTTCTTCCAAAAGCCATATTCTTCAGGTCCATACCACAAACCATCTAAACAATCCCAACTATTACACAGCAAATGATAGCCGACGTCATTAAGATATTCAGAGAACTTGATAGTAAGGATCTTCGCATAATCCAGAGTATCGAGATCGGTATGAAGCACTATGAGTGGGTGCCCGTAGAGGAATTGCTGAAGATCACCCGTCTGTCATATTCCACACTGGTGTACAGGATAAGGGCGCTCAAGAAGAAGAATCTTGTAGTGGTAACCAACATACCTTATGAAGGCTACCAGATATACTATGATGCATACGATGCGCTCGCACTTAACACATTTGTCAAAAGAGGTACCATAAGTGCCATTGGCGATGAGGTCGGTGTTGGCAAGGAGTCAGTTGTGCTTGAGGCTGTGAAAGAGCCTGAACTTGGTATAGGTGAGCCGCAGGGAGTTGTAATAAAGTTTCACAGGGAAGGCAGGACCAGTTTCAAAGCTGTGAAACGTGTGCGTTCTCACCTTGAGGACAAGGAGCACTTCTCATGGATATATGCAGCCAGGCTTTCTGCTAAAAGAGAGGCTGAGGCTATGAACAAAATGTATCCTGATGTCTCAGTACCCAGACTTATAGACAACAACAGGCATGCACTTGTCATGGAAATTGCAAAGGGAAACCTTTTGTACAGGACAAAACTTGAAGATCCTGCATGGTTTCTGGATTGCATAATCGATCAGATGAAGAAAATATACCAAAAAGGTGTCATTCACTCCGATCTGAGCGAGTATAACATATTCGTACATGAGGGAGGCATACAGATAATTGACTGGCCGCAGTATGTCGATACAGGTCATCCCCATGCCGATGAGCTGCTTGAGAGGGATGTCGGGAACCTTCTGAAACATTTCAAGCGTAAATATAATCTTATCAGGGAACCTGAAGATGTCCTGGCTGTGATAAAAGCATCTGAAGAGGCATAACTATATTGCATCACTGACATAATTTACAATTATATGCAAAATGGGGTTATTTACGGAATCGACATCGCAAAGGGCTCCTCAAGGGCCCAGGAAGCACCACGATATGCCGTGGCTGTTCTGGAAGAAGGTGAAGTCACCCATTATTCCATGCTTCGCCGGCACAAGATACTGCGCATGGTACAGAAGGACCGTCCGGTCTATATTGCTGTGGACAATATCTATGAACTGGCGGCAGATAAGAGGGATCTCATTCACTTTCTTGATCAGCTTCCCGAAAGTACTAAACTGGTCCAGGTTACCGGGGGTATCCACCAGAGGCCCCTGACCCGGCTTGCCCGGGAACACCACTTTACATTCAACCAGTTCAACCCGAATGAGGAGGCTGAGGCATGTGCTGTACTGGCAAGTCTTGGTGTGGGTTGTGAAGTCTCATTATTTGAGGACCTGACAAAGATAAAGGTCAGCAGAGCACGCTCTCTTGGCAGGGGAGGCTGGAGTCAGAACCGCTATCGAAGAAAAGTGCATGGCGCCGTAAAGGAAAGAAGCAGGGAGATAGAAAGCATACTGCGTAAATTTTCCCTGAGTACTGGTTTTGATTACACTTCCAAGGTCACAGAAGGTTTCGGGGGTTATGTCAGGGCAGAATACACAGTCAACGCAAGAAGGGATCGGGTGCCTGTTAAGCCTTCTTCTAGTGCTGATGTTCAGGTGACAGTGAAAAGTGTCGAAAGGGACAAGATAAAATATCTGCCCCTGAAAACCAAAGGGCGCAAATATACAATCGTCGGCATAGACCCGGGAACAACAGTTGGTATCGCCATACTTTCTTTTGAAGGGGAGTTGCTTTTCCTGCAGAGTATTCGTGGTATATCACATGATGAAGTTGTTAAGCTGATAGCAGAGTACGGTAAACCCGCAGTTATCGCAACAGATGTTTTTCCTATTCCTTCTGCTGTGGAAAAGGTACGTCGCAGCTTCAGTGCGGTTGTTGGTACTCCCGGAGGGGAGATCCGTGCCGAGGAAAAGATCGCTCTGGCACGCCCGTTCGGCTATTCCAACGACCATGAGCGGGATGCCCTTGCAGCCGCGCTTACAACATATAAGAACTACAAGAATGTTTTTTCCAGGATTGAAAAGAGGGCTCCTAAGCATCTTGATGTGGATAAAGTAAAGTTCCACGTGATCCGTGGCGCCTCGATCGAGGAAGCCATCGAAAAAATAACGCCTTCGCCTATAGTCCGGAAAGAGGTCAGATCAGAACCCGAAAAAGAGGAAGGGGCAAATGTAAATGAGCTTGTCCGGAAACTCAGGGAAGAGGTAAGCCAGAAAAATTCTCAGATAAAACAGCTCAAGGACTATGTGGCCGAACTCAAATATGAATCTGGCCAGAAGGAACGCACCATCGAGTCACTGGAGATGCGTATAAAAAAAATAAGGGGCGCCGACTATCTGAAAGTCCGTAAAGATAAGGAAATAGGTATCAGGGACAGGGAGATAGAGAGGCTCAGAAAAGAGATCCGTAAAGTTAGCAAATCACTCAAAAAACAGCGTATGCAAACCAGGCGTATCAAGCAGATACATAAAAAGGAGATGAAAGGTGAAGGCCTGCCTGTGAAGATCATCAGCTCCTTTGCAAAAGAGGCAATACAGCACACTAAAGATACATATGGTCTGAAAAAAGGTGACCTTGTCTATCTTGAGGACCCAAGTGGCGGTGGACCGATAACAGCATCCATACTTGTGGAGTCTGGTGTCAGAGCCGTTATAATATCGGAAGATATGCCCTATGCAGCTCTTGAACAGTTCTACGATTCCGGTATTCCCGTACTTAAGGGTCTGAAACTGCAGAGAGTAGATGATTTTGCTACCGTCGGGCCGGATGCTTTGGACAGGGCTGTCTTCGAATGGGAGGAGGAAGCCCGGCAGCGTCGTAAAGAAAAAGAGCATGAGCAGTTCAAGTCAATGCTTGATGAGTACAGAAGCGAGCGCAGAAGGGGTCTTGTATGAACATGCGGCCAGTGTCCGGAGGCTTTTGCTTATGATGAGATCTTCACTTCTGCTGACCGGAGGTCTTGGGACAAGACTCAACGGGTATGAAAAAGCGCTACTTCCTTTAAAAGATGGAACTTTCATAGAGAATACCTTGCAGATACTGGATTCGGTCAGTGACGAGGTTATAGTCTCGTTCAGGGACGAAGAACAGTTCCGGTTCTTTGAGGAGTATGTCCGTGGAAGGGAAATAGTGATTGATAAGCTCAGGAATGCCGGTCCTCTTGCAGGTATGCTGGAAGGATTCAAAAAAGCATCAGGTGCGTATGTCTTTGTTGTTGCGTGTGATATGCCTTATCTTAACCGGGAAGTAGTCGAATTACTGTTCGATATCTCCGATGGTCATGATGCCGTAATTCCTGTAAATCCCTCCGGGCAAAAAGAACCCCTGCATGCAGTGTACCGGAAAAGGGCCATGTTCGATGCAATAGAGTTTTCTCTCAGTAAGGGCATCAGGTCTGTAATGTCCCCTGTATCCGGACTGGATGATGTATTGTTCCTGGGGAGTGAGGAAATATCGAAGATAGATAAAGGACTCATGACATTCACTAATATAAATACTCCTCATGATCTGGATATGCTCGAAACGGACCGGTCCGGGTGATCCTATGGAGGTAAAACATTATGGATAGCACTATTGTAATAGAGAAAGCCATCAAAAGGATAGCAGATACATATGATATTGATGTTTCTACTGTTAGCAAAGCAATATATGAGCCAGAAGGACCGCTGGATCTTGAGAGTATGGTCGATGAGGGTATTTTCTGTTTCAGGGGGCCCGACAATGAAATAAAATATGACAATGCATCTATATGCCTGTCTAATAAGATCCTTGCAAATAAGGATGTTTCTAAAAACCTTTTATCCACTATATATTCAAGGGTCAGTAACTGGGATAAAGAGGATATGAACGTTCTTCTGGCGGATCTGAAAAGAATTGTCAGTATCATGGAGCTTAACCCGGATGCTTATCCCTGTCTGTCCTCATGCGATCTGGATGTGGGAAACCTTCCCTCTGAAAGGATCCCTGATGACATCAAAGGTAAATATGATGTATGGGCGATGGACAAAAAAGGCATGTGTCTTGTTGGTATTGATGCAAACAAAGTCATTCATATAGATGATATCAGAAAGCCCTCCGGCAAGGCTGAATAAATGACTGATCTATGCTTTTTACTGTCAGCCTGAAATCCTAAAGTTTATATCAAATTAAATATATTTCATTGTATCAAACTAATGCTTGAATTATTATAAGATCATAGTTGTAATCTGTTCGGTGGTTGCTGAATGAGGATGTCTGCTATTTGGGACATATGCACAGAAGGATCTTGAAATGGCAATGGCATATTCCGGAATCAAACATGGTCCGTCATTCTGTTGTCGTAATCTCGGAGTTGGTTGGCGGGATGGAATACGATACCCCTGAAGAGTGGTTCAAACTGGCTTTTGAAGCTGAGTACCCGGAAGAGAAAATAGAATACTTCGATCTTATACTTGAATGTGAGACCAGGAATCCGGAACTCTGGAGCGATGAGGCCATTGCGCTCATATGGAATAACAAAGGCATTGCGTATACATTTATGGGAATGTATCGTGAATCGCTGGAATGTTTCGAGATATCACTGGATCTCAACAAGAATGATATTGATGTCTGGTACAATACAGGTGTTACTCTTTTCCAGCTCGGAAGGTTCGAAGAAGCTATCAAATGCTACAACAGGATTCTTACAATCGATTCCCGTAATGATAATGCATGGATCAATATGGGTGATGTTCTTGAGTATATGGGCAGGCACAACGAGGCCATAGAATGTTATAGCAAAGTTCACAAGGAAATCGAACTTGACAGTAAATTCGCTATTGTATGGAACAAAAAAGGACTTGTCTATTTCGGAATAGGGCTCTATGAGGATGCTGCCGAATGTTTTTCAAAGGTGCTCAATATCGATCCCGAAAACACCGAAGCAATAGAACATCTCAGGATTGCCATGGAAGAGGTCAAAAAGAAAAACAACAGGCTGATACGTGCCTGATCATCAGACTGTGAACTCTTCTCCAAGTTCAGGTGCATGCGCATCGACACCAGTCTCTGCTCTTATCCATTCGGCAAAACATTCCGTGTCCTCTCCGTGCATGGTAAAGACATGTTCGGTGCCCCTGTTGCAAAACTCGGATACGATGGCTTTTAGTTCCCGGTCCCCGCAATGAGCTGAGAAATCATACTGCTCCACCTTGATTCCCAGTTGCTGGATGACACCGTCATTCTCTATGACCCCATTATCCAGGGCCATTCTTCCGTTAGTTCCCTCTACCTGATAGCCTGTGATAAGGATCTTGGATTTCGGGTCCTTGAAGAGCTTTTTCAGGTAGTACATAACCGGTCCTCCGTTCAGCATCCCGGCTGTTGTGACTATCACCGAAGATTCAAGGGGTACTCTGTTCCTCTTGATGCCTGCTACCATGGTGGCGTGGCCGAAAGCTCTTTTGAGGTGAGCAGGATTCCGCAGATAGTGCGGGTACTTCATCATGAGCTTATAGGCAGCCACGCCCATTCCGTCAACATACGCCCTGATGCCGTGTGCATCAAGGAGCATGAGTATCTCCTGTGTCCTTCCAATCGCAAAGGCCGGAATAATAACGTTGCCTCCCATGTCAAGGGTGTCTCTGAGTGAGTCGATGAACGCCTTTTCGATCTCTTTTCGCGGAAGGTGTTCCTCTCCGAAGTAGGTGCTCTCGATAATAAGGGTGTCCGCATCAGGGAAATCCGCGGCACCGGATACCAATCTGGTGTCCAGGGTATTTATGTCGCCTGTATAGAACAGGCTCTTTGAATCCTTCCCTTCAAGATATATGGAAGTAGCCCCGGGTATATGGCCAGCGTCAAAGAATTGTGCCTTGTATCCATGTGTATGGAATTCAATCCCCGGATCGAGCCTTTTTGTCTTTTCCATGAACCGGGACAGGTCCGTAGTGTCAAATGCGGCATCCTGTCTCTTTTTATCTGCTATCTTCAGGGTATCTTTTGCAAGCATACTTGCAAGTTCGAATGTCGGGGGTGTCATGAACACCTCGGGCGCAATGTCCATCAGATTGGGAACGGCACCGGCATGGTCAAGATGTGCATGTGATACAAGTACAGCCTCCGGCCTTGAACCATTGAGTGGGTACAGGGTATTCTCGCCCGGTTTTAATCCGTAGTCCAGCATGATCCTGTCATCGACAAGAACTGCCGAACGACCTACTTCCCTGCAAGCTCCTTTAAATTTTAAGTTCAGCTAGATCACCTTTTTGTTCATCAGGCAATGGCATCCTGCCAGTTTCTGATCTTTTTAACGGGGATGTTCGTGGTCTTCGCCAGTTCAAAGGCATCCATTTCGACAAGGTCATTGACCCCGGATACACCTGCATCCTCAAGTTTCTCTGCAGTTACTTTGCCAATTCCTGATATGTCTGTTATCTTTTTTGGTTTGATCTTGCCATTGTTATTCTTTTTCTCTTCTTCCTGGGATTTTTGCCACTCATCGAAATTGCAGTGAGGACATCCGAGGTTCCATGGCCTTTTCCCGGAATTGATGATGGTTATATGGTAGAGATCATGGTCCTCGCATATCTTATCCGTAACGATGACCTTGCCACCTCTTGGCAGTGGCAATGCGAAATTGCAGTCCGGGTACCCTTCGCATCCGATGAATCTGGAACCTTTTCTCGAACGCATCACCATCAGGTTAGAGCCGCAGTCCGGACATTTGCCAATTATCTTATCTTCCCTTAAGCCTGCGCGAAGTACTTCGCTGACACTGTCTTTATTCTCATCAAGCTCCTTGAAGATAGAGAACAGCATTTCGCGCGATTCACTCAGGACTTCTTCCTCCGGGATCTCGCCTTCGGCTATCCTGTCCATATCCGCCTCCAGCTTGCTTGTCATATCATGTTTTGATATGGTGGGCGCGAACTTCTCCAGTGCCTCCACCACAGCATAAGCAGTCTTGGTAGGATGAAGCGGGTTTCCGTGGATATATGCCCTGGAGTACAACTTGCTTATTATCTCGTGGCGTGTTGCCTTTGTACCGAGTCCCAGCTCCTCCATGATGCGGATAAGCCTGCCCTGGCCGTATCGTCCGGGAGGCTGTGTTTCCTTGTCCTCTACTTTTTTGTCCAGGACTTTAAGCTCATCCCCTTCCTGAAGTTTAGGTAACAATCTGTCTTCCGGGGAATTATAATGGTAGTACCATCTCCATCCCGGAACTATCAGCCTTGCACCATTTGCTTTGAATTCTTCTGAATTGATATCGAACCTTGCTCTGATCGTCTCCCACTGTGCAGGTTCGGCAAAGGTTGCAAAAAAACGTCTGACAACAAGCTCGTAGACTTTCCATTCCTGTTCGTTGAGCTCGGACTTCTTTGCAAGGGATGCTGGATAGATAGGTGGGTGATCAGTTGTCTCCTTTTTACCTCTTGTGGGTTTGAGTTCTTTCTGTTCAAGAAGTTTTTTAGCATATTCCTTGAAAGGCCCTTTACTGAATATTTCTATCTGTGCCCTCATGTCTATACTTTCGGGGTAGACCGTGTTGTCAGTCCTGGGATATGATATGAAACCGTTCATATAGAGTGATTCTGCGATCCTCATGGCATTTGCAGCCGTGAATCCGATAGAACTTGCCGCGCCGATGAATTCTGTAGTATTGAATGGTGTAGGTGGCTTGTCGGTCTTGGTGGATGTGGCAATACTTGAAACAATAGCTTTATCGCCTATCTTCTGAAGTACTTCGTCTACCTCTTCCTTGTTCCAGAAACGGCTTGTCTTGTGTTCGACCTGGAATAGTTCATCTGTTGACGTCTTAAGATTTACAGAAAGTTCCCAGTAAGGCTTGGGTACGAATATATCCCTCTCTTTTTCCCTTTCAACTATCAGGGCAAGTGTCGGGGATTGCACCCTTCCGACAGAAAGGAACATATTTCCAAGACGTCCGGCAGCAAGGGAAATATAACGTGTCAGGGAAGCACCCCACATAAGGTCGATGACCTGCCTTGAGTGTCCCGCATCTGCCAGGTTGAAATCTATCTTAGAGGGCTTTGAGAATGCTTCCTCTATCTCCTTGGGTGTGATGGCACTGTAATGTACACGATCGAACTTTAAATCCGGATTGACCTCTTCCAGTATTTTAAGAGCTTCGACACCTATCAGTTCCCCTTCCCTGTCATAGTCAGTGGCTATGGTTACTTCTGTGGCCTGTTTTCCCAGTTTCTTAAGCGCGGATACAATCTTTACCTGGGTGGATGCGGTGATTATATCTGCGTCTATGAGTTCCTTTGCTTCTACTTTTTGCCAGTTGTTATAGGCTTTCGGAAAATCCAGCTTCACGATATGGCCGCTAAGTCCAATGAATATCTTCTTATCTTCCTCCGAGCCGAACTCGTAGGTATCAACACCGCTAACACGTACCTGTTTCAGCTTATTGGGTGCAAGAATGTTTGCTATCCTCTTTGCTGCAATGTGTTTTTCTGCTATGATGAGATGCATATTATCTCCAAAGTCCCTCATGAAATCAATGATAGAAATTTCCGGCCGGAAACATAATAAAATTTATTACATAAAACGGCTTTTTATCGTTCTATTTTAAAAACATTCTGATAAATATATCTATCGCAATCAAAGTTAACTGGCCGGATCGACCGTAGGCCACGAATCTCCGACTATCTGCTTTTGAATTTGAGGTCCCCGGGATGATTCGGCTATTATGGAAAAGGTGGATGTAAATGAAAAAGGTATACATTCCCTGAAACAGTCTAAAGTCAGGAATGTGTGGATTAATCAATCTGTACGATTTTTTTTATGTGCAAACCCGATCTCTTCAGAGATTTCCCGAAGATTGCCTTTCACATAGGCTGATTATGATTGTTTCCTGAAGCACATGAACCAGTCAAGACAGTACTTGCTGTCTTCTTCTGACTAGACCCTTTCCTTTGAAGTTCAGCATGACCTTGGTGGTGGAATGTTGACATCTTCTCCGGGTTGCCATTTTGCAGGGGTAGCAACATTATCTGCATCGGTGATCTGATGATTAACAGGGGAAACTTAATTAGCAGTGACATCTGCAATAAATAAAAAGTAATTCTCACAGAGGTAAACAATGAAAAAGATCAGGATCATTTCCTGGAACGTCAATGGCATCAGGTCGGTTCAAAAGAAAGGTTTTGTTGAATGGTTGAAGCGTGAACAGCCCGATATTCTATGCATTCAGGAGACAAAGGCCCAACAGGAGCAACTGAATCAAGGTCTGACAGAGGTTGATGGTTATCACAGCTATTTTGCCTCGGCAGAAAAGAAAGGTTACAGCGGTGTTGCAATTTATAGTAAGCTACAGCCGAAAAGTATCAGGTGCGGATTCGGTATCGAGAAGTTCGATAGCGAAGGAAGGGTGCAGATAGCAGATTACGGAGATTTCTTATTATTCAATATATATTTCCCTAATGGAAAAGCATCCGAAGAAAGGCTGGACTACAAGATGGAGTTCTATAATGCTTTCCTGGAATATGCCGATACCATGAAAGGCAAGGGTAAGAAACTGATAATATGCGGGGATGTAAACACTGCCCACAAGGAGATAGACCTCGCACGCCCGAAGGAGAATGAAACTGTATCGGGTTTCCTCCCGATGGAAAGGGAATGGATAGATAAATTACTTAGCCATGGTTATGTTGATACGTTCAGACACTTCCACAAGAAAGCCGGTCAATACACCTGGTGGAGCATGCGCACCCGGGCAAGAGAACGCAACGTCGGCTGGAGGATCGATTATTTCTACGCCAGCGAGAATGCCATGGATAATATATCTGACTCCTACATTCTGTCGGATGTGACAGGCTCGGATCACTGCCCCATCGGACTGGACCTCAGGATATGACTTAGAAGAAGCTAAGATCCTGTCCTGTCCCTGCGGCACATAAGGCAAGTTCAACGGCTTCCCGGGGACTGTCAGCCTTTATAGTTCCTTCGATTTCCCATCTGGATTCGAGGGTGACGACTGTTTTTCCCATTTTCAGGGCAAGAGCTATTTCGGAAAGGGTTCCGTATTCTCCTCCCACAGCTATCAGAGCATCGCATGACTGGGCGATGATGGCATTTCGTGCATGGCCCATGTTACTGAGAATTGCGATGTCGATATAATGATTCGGACTTAGCCGGTTGTCTCCGGGAAGTATTCCTATGGTCGTGCCACCTACTTTTTTCGCTCCTCTTGGTGCGGCTTCCATAACTCCTCCGAGCCCTCCGCAAATAATAAAAGCACCGTTTCTTGCGATCTCATACCCGACTTCCTCAGCCATCAGGTACAGGTCCGCATCACATATACAGGCACCAATGACTCCAATCTGCATTTTCATGATATGACCTTGCGTACTTTATGCAGATGAAATTCAAATGTACTCGCTCTGTATACTTAGTATCTCTTTACTGTCCTTCGCAGTAGAATACTCTTCCAGTGGTTCATGGTTCAGTTCCAGGAACGTATGTCCCCAGTTGAATTTGCTCATCACTGCCTGTGCCTGTTCCTTGTTTCCAAGTATGTATAATGCTGCAGCAAAGGCTTCTGCTGAGGTGAGCTTGAAAGGTCTCCCGAAATTGACGGGGTTGCCTGCAACCAGAAAGGGAAGTGCACGATGTTGTAGATTGAGCTTTATAAGCTTCGGGAACACCTCTTCAACATGCTCCCATGAACAATCAAGTACTGTGATACCTTTCCCCGAACTATCTTGTGGAGACAGGGCTTTTTCGGCCATTGGGTCCAGTAAGATCGATTCCCTGGGAATCCGGTTTACTTTTTCGAACATCTTTGCAAGCTCAAACCGGGCCATCTTCTTTCCTGTGCATTTTTTGGGATCACACTGGCTTGCGTGGTAAATGAAGAGTTTGATGTCTTTTCGATCCATAGTTCGTTCTTGGCGTTATCCTATAAATTGCTTGTTTTGGCAGTACCACTCTAAAAATATTATGCATATCTTTTTATATTTATAATACCTTTTTTAATTAAATATATTTATATCTCACTATACTCGATCTTGGGGTGTTTCATGACCGCAAAAATATACACAATCATATCAGGAAAGGGTGGTACAGGTTCTACCACTGCTGTTATTAGTATTGGAGCCGCTCTTGCAGGATTTGCAAAAAAGACCCTTATTGTTGATGCGGACCTGGGTATGCCCACTATAGGGCTTATGCTGGGCCTTGAGACAAAGGCGACACTGCATGATGTTCTTTCAGGTGATGCTGATGTCAGGGATGCTATCTATGACGGACCTAACAATCTCAAGGTATTGCCAGGAAGCATATCTCTGCACAGTTTTATGAACACTGACCCGGGTAAGCTGGCAGATTTAATAGAAAGTATCAGAGAGAAATTCGAGTTCATACTGATCGACTCTCCTACTGGTATCAGCAAGAACTCATTATCGGTGGTGTCGCTTGCAGACGAGATAATACAGTTGATGAACCCTGATATTGCATCTCTTGCAGGTGCAATGAAGGTCAAAGCGATATCTGACTCAATGGGTAAACAGTTCTTCGGGGTCATGGTGAACAGGACCGGCGTAATAAACAATGAACTAAGCAACGAAAGAATAGAGACCACTCTGGGCCTTAAGATCCTTGAGAACCTTCCGGAAGATCCCAATGTAAAGAACTCGGTTGCATTCAAGGCACCGATCGTGGTCAAGTATCCCGGTTCTCCTGTATCGGTAGGCTTCAACAGGCTTTCTGCGGAGATCGCAGGTATCAAGGTTCCCGCAATTGAAACATTTGTTGAGGATAAGAGCAAGCAAAAGAAAGGCAAAAGGACACTGTTGTCCATGAACCGGAAGTGAGGTCTGTCAGTGTGCACGCCAGGAAATTACATGAATTGTTCAGTTCCCGGAATAAGAGATTAGATCCTGACAGGAGCTGGTAATTATGGATGATAAGACATCTAGAGATAAAGACGGCAAAAAGGATATCCCAAACCTTCCTGATGGCGGTGAGGCGATTGAAACAGCCGGATCTTCGATAGGCACCGAAGACGTCTTGCCCTCAGATAATGCAGGAACAGAAGAACTTCCTGCTGAGGTGCAGACCGATAATATCACGACGCTGGTTTCTGAAGAATATACTATTCCTGCCTCTCTGCCAGGGGATTCTTTTGTTATCCGTGAATCAACAGAGAGTCTGGCTGATGATAATACCTATGAGCTTGTGCCAATTGTTGATGAGGATATATTTGTGGATGAGCTTGCTGATCTGGTCCTCCCCTTCGATGAGGTTGTGAGCATCGAGGAACTTAAAAGCAAGGTGGATGCCTCATCCCTTGACTCCGGATTTGATGATGGGATATCTGATGAGATGGAGCTTAAGTGGGAACAGGTGGCAAAGGAGATCTTCAGAGAGAAACCTGTTGAAGAGGAAACAGATGAGGACGACGAAGATTCCGAGACCCTTAAAGATCGCATCAACAAGCTTTTTGCAAGGAAGAAGATCAATGTTGACCCTTATCACATGATAGAGCATGGTCCTATTGTTGATTTTACAATTCCTGCGGATAGTCCTTACAAGGAAGTAGAGTTATACGAAGTAAATCCTCCTTATGCATATGTAAGGATCGCCTATGATCCAATATCGCATGAGTTTCAGTATCAGGCACTGGAGCCCATACTTCGGGAGAAAGAAAAGGAACTTCTGGATGCTATCAAACTGAAGTTCGTAGAAACACTTGACATTGATCTTAAAGAGATATCCAGAAAGAATGCACAGGTTTACCTGCGTGATAATATAATGGAATATCTCCGGGAATATCAGATCGATATATCTCCTAAAAAACGTGAAAGGATAATGTATCACCTTATCCGGGATTATGTTGGATATGGTGAGATCGATGTTCTGATGAAGGATATTTACCTTGAGGATATCTCATGTGACGGTCCCGATACTCCCATCTATGTATATCACAAGGAGTATAATTCTATTCCTACCAGCATAGAGTTCAGAGGTGACGATGAACTGGATTCCTTCGCCATACGTATCGCACAGATATGCGGCAGACATGTCTCCATTGCAAACCCTCTCCTGGATGCTACAATGCCTGATGGTTCCCGTATACAGATGACACTTGGCAGGGAGATCACCACGCGTGGAAGTACTTTTACTATCAGGAGGTTCAAGGATAATCCTATCACACCTACGAACCTGATCGATTTCCATACATTCTCCCCGGCGATAATGGCCTATCTGTGGCTTGCTGTCGAATCCAATAAAAGTCTTATCTTTGCAGGCGGTACGGCATCAGGAAAGACGACTGCAATGAATGCTGTTTCCCTTTTCATACAGCCGGAAATGAAAATAGTGTCCATAGAGGACACAAGGGAACTCAACCTTTCCCATCCCAACTGGATACCCGGTGTCACAAGACAATCATTTGAAGGCGGTGGCAAGGGTTCCATTGAGATGTATGAACTTCTGAGGGCATCCCTGAGGCAGAGGCCTGAATACATACTTGTGGGTGAGGTCAGGGGAGCCGAGGCCTATGTACTTTTCCAGGCAATGTCTACAGGCCACACTACCTTCTCCACCATGCATGCTGACTCCGTACAGTCGGTCGTTCACAGGCTGGAGAATCCCCCTATAAATGTCCCGAGGATCATGATCCAGGCGCTTGACCTTGTAGCTATCCAGGTCCAGGTAAAGGTCGGTGATGAGCGTGTCAGAAGATGTAAGACGCTGACCGAGATAGTCGGTGTCGACCCGAGGACAGGTGAACTGCTTACCAATGATGTATTCTCATGGGACGCTGCAAGGGATATGTTCCAGTATTCAGGAAGGTCCTATGTGGTAGAAAATGTCATGGAGAGCAGGGGCTGGACTGAAGAAAGGGTGCGTGAGGAACTGAAACGTCGCCAGGACATTCTGGAATGGGCCCGTGAGAAAAATATCGCCCATTTCAAGGAATTTGCAAAGATCGTGGTTACGTACAACCGTGAACCTGAAACATTAATGAAAATCGTAAGGCAGGATCTTTATGGTTAATCCATATTTTACTTTTGCGTTCAACATCTTCGGTAAGTATTATTCGGAGAAAAGGCTCAAGTATTTCGATCTTCGCCGTAACCTGTTAAGGAACAGGTCGGATATGGCATATGATACCTATCTTTCAGGTGCATTGCTGACTTCGATCATAAGTTCTGTTGTTGCTCTTATGGGTTTCTCTTTGATAATTGCGTTCCTTGGTGTTCCTGCTTTCAGGGCCACCCGACTTACATTTCCTGCATGGGTGGCCCCGTATATGGAGTACAAATCCTTCGTGGTCGCCATAATTGGTGGTATTCTTGTCATGGGAATAGTTTTCCTGATAATCTACCAATTATTCATGCTGTACCCGATATTGATGTCAAGCGACAGGAAGCGAAAGATCGACATTATGCTCCCATATGCCGTTAATTATATGTCTGCAATGTCCGGAGCAGGTGTATTGCCTGTGGATCTTTTCAGGTCCCTTGCGAGTAACCCTATCTATGGTGAGGTTGCGGTGGAATGCCGTTATCTGGTACGTGATCTTGAAATTCTTGGTACCGATCTTGTAACGGCTATGAAGGATCTTTCAATGACCACTCCTTCTACAATGTTGCAGGATTTCCTTCAGGGGGCAATAACAGTTGTGACTTCCGGGGGAGAGCTTGAAACCTATTTCCAGATAAAGACCGAGCAGTATCTGATGGAGAACAGGCAGCGTCAGAAGGAATTCCTGGAGACTCTCGGACTTCTGGGCGAGACCTATGTCACTGCTTTTGTAGCCGGCCCTCTTTTCCTGATAGTCGTTATATCTATAATGTCAATAATGGGCAGTGCGCAAATGGTGTTCCTGTACCTGATAATATACGCACTGATCCCGGTCGGCAGCATTATGTATGTTATCCTTATAAGCAGTATGACCCCGGAGACCTGATATGAAGATCAAGGAATTATTCAAGAAAAACCTGTATTCCGATATGAACCTTACCGAGGAGGAGCTGTGTGTACTTGAAGACTCCATGGTCAGTGAGAAGATGGAGGAATCAAAGAAAAATGTACTTCTGAAGGAGTTTCTCAAGAATCCGGGGAATACACTCTTCAGGAATCCTGAATATACATTTCTCATAAGTGTTCCGGCTGCTTTGCTGGTTTTTACTTTCGGAATGTTCATGACATGGGGCACACCGCTTATAGACGATGTGATAATTTTCACAGCATTAACTATTATAACACCTCCTGCGATTGCTTATCAAAAAAAGGCACGGAATACTGACAAGATCGAGGAGTACCTGCCAACTTTCCTTCGGGACATTTCTGAAATGAGCCGGGCCGGCCTGACACTTCCACGATCAGTTAACACTGTTGCAAAAGGAGAATACGGGGCTCTTACTCCGGAAGTCAAGAAGATGGACCTGTCAATTTCATGGGGTGTTTCTTTTGAACAGACTCTTCAGAACTTTGCCGGCAGGGTGCCAACACCTATTATTACGAGATCTGTATCTCTGATCACCCAGGCAAGCAGGGCCGGAGGACGTGTTTCATCTGTGCTGGAAGCAGCAGCCCGTGATGCAAGAGAAGTAAAACTGCTTCAACAGGAGAGGAACGGGAACATGATCGTCTATGTGGTGATCATTTATATGTCGTTCTTTGTGTTCCTTTTTGTAATAGCCATGCTTACATCATCATTTGTTCCCACCATGGCAGAAGCAGGAAAGGCTGCATCCGCAGCAGGTGCAGGTAGCCAGTTCATAGGTGCATTCGATCCTGCCCAGTATACGCGGCTTATGCTTCACACTGCAGTAATACAGGGTTTTATGAGCGGGCTTGTTGCAGGTCAGATGGGAGAAGGTGCAGTTTCCAGGGGACTGAAGCACTCCATTATCATGACAATGATTGCCTGGATAGTTTTCACATTCTTCATCTAAGGCCGGCGACTACTTTTCCGGCCTTTTCCTCTATTTCTGAAAAAAGATCGTTACATTTTGCATCAATGCCTACTACTAGCGGGCCGAAGTTCTCCACCTCTAGCTCCCACACCGCTTCCGGCATCCCAAGGTCTGGCCAGTGGACATTTGTGACATTCTTTATGTTCTCTGCAGCAAGGGCCGCACAGCCTCCGGTAAATGCAAGGTAGGCACATTTTCCTTTGAGTGTATCGGTAACACCGTCCATACCACCCTTACCTATAAGGGCTGAAACGTTGTAGTTCTTAAGGAGTAATGGTGTCATCTTTGACATGCGTGCACTGGTGGTGGGCCCTGCAGCAATTACTTCCCATTTTTCATTTTTTTTCTGTACCAGGGGCCCGCAGTGGTAAATGACCGCACCTTCAAGATCAAAGGGAAGCTCTTCCTGCTTTTCGGTCAGTTCAAGTATGCGTGCGTGGGCTTCATCCCTGGCGGTGAGTATCGTCCCTGTGAGATAGATAACATCACCGATATCAAGCTTGAGAATTTCCTCTTTTTGCAGAGGTGTCTTCAGGTGGTACTCCATTATTCACCATCTCCGAGTGTAACAGATGCATGGCGGTTGGCCCAGCACTGGATATTAACTGCCACGGGCAGGGAGGCAGTATGGCAGAATGCCTTTTTCACGTGTACTGCAAGGGCGGTTGTATCTCCTCCAAGTCCCATAGGCCCTATGCCGAGAGAGTTGATGTCGTCAAGTATACTTCTTTCAAGCTCATCCATCTTGCCCGTATCTTCCAGCAGGGCAAGTTTTGCAAGTCTTGCTGCCTTGTCGAAAGATCCTCCGATGCCAACTCCGACAACGATTGGCGGGCATGGTTTTCCACCTGCTTTCAGGACCGTTTCAAGTACGAATCGCCTGATCTCTCCTGTCTCTGTGGGATTAAGCATCTTCAGGGTGCTCATGTTCTCAGAACCTGCCCCCTTCGGGGCTACGGTTATCTTTATACCGTTGCCTTCCGTGAGATCGTATTTTATGTCAGGTATGCCATCACCGATGTTGTTCCCACTGTTGTTGCGGCTAATAGGGTCAACTGCATTGGGGCGCAGAGGTATCTTTTCGGTGGCAAGCCTGACACCTTCTGCTATCGCTTCCTCCAGGTTGAAATCAAGCCTGGCCTCCCTTCCTATATCTACAAAGAATATGAGTATGCCAGTATCCTGGCAAATGGGAATATTTTTCCTGCTGGCGATATCTATATTCTTGAGGATTGCTTCTAACTGTTCCCTTGCTACAGGGGAGGATTCATTTGCCTTTGCTGTCCGCAATGCATTGATAACATCGTGTGGCAGGCTGGTCTCGGACCTTTTTAATATATCAGCCACGGAAAACACTACATCGTCATAGGAAATGTTTCCTTGCAAAAAAAATCACCTTGTGGTGCGGGAGAAGGGATTCGAACCCCCGAACGCCTGCGCGAGCAGATCTTGAGTCTGCCACCTTTGGCCGCTTGGTTACTCCCGCATTTGAGTATTCGGTCTTTGTACAGCGGTATTTATTATAAACCTATCTATCGCCTTTTATCTCCATATTCTTTTTTATGAAAGGATTTGAAAATTATTTTTCTATTCGCGATTTCTATTACGAAAGAATATTCAAAAACGATTAGGTTAAATATTTGTGTTGCAATATTCTTTATCAACCAGAATAAAACAGAACTGGGCATATAGTATGAATTTAGATGCGGGGGGGCATTCTTATTAGGAGAAGTAGACTGGATATTACACTTGCTATTTTAAAAATCGCTACAAACGGCGCAAAGAAGACTCAAATCGTTTACGGGGCGAATTTGAATTCAACAATAGCAAACAAGTATCTAACAAGGTTGGAGGACAAGCAACTGATAGAACAGAAGGGTAATATGTTCATTACCACTGACAAAGGACGGGTATATAAAGATCTGGCTAGCGAACTGGATGTCCGCTAGTCTTATGGCCATATTTTTGAAATAAAAAACGGCTTAAAAACTTAACTTATGTAAGTCCTAATATATCTGATAAGTTAAGCAGAATGTTTGCTACCTTGAATTTAATGGTGCCTGCGAGGCCAACCGGCTCGATATTAATGTCCTTATTTTTCATTGCATTAAGGAAAGCCTCAACAGGATTCCCGGAATCCAGCAATTCTTGAACGGCATTCTCTTCCAAAGTTACTTTGACCGTAGCTCCGATATAGTCTTCAGAATCGATTTCTTCAAATGTTGTGATCAGGGCTTTTTCTGTCACTGCCTTGATATGAAGCTCTGAGCCATCATTCATCTCTATCAGGAGATGTATTACTTCATCTCCAAGCATATTTTTGAGCAGGGAAGGAACATGGCTGGCATTCTCATTATACTCGTTCACTTTCATATCAAGGTCATTGAACATCTCAGCACTGGCAGGCTGCATAAAGATAGTCAGTAAAAGCAATAAAAACACTATTATTTTTTTCATCTCATTCCTCTCAGATCTTTCATCTCATTCTATCAAAGCATTATTAGTATATATTTATTTATGTATTATATATTAAATAGCAATCTATAATTTTAATATCATAACAATAGCTTTTAATCTTCGGATGCGTACATGCATAGATCATAATAATCATAGGGTAAAAACAGAGGTTCTGAATGGGTGAGATAGTAGTTAGTGACTCGATGAAGGCTTATTTCGAAGTGCTTGAATCCCGGCTGGAGCAGGAGATAGATATAGCCAACCGGGCACGTTCAAAGGGTAAGGATCCAAAACCTGTAATAGAAATCCCTCTTGCCAAGGACCTTGCGGACAGGGTTGAGAACCTCATCGGCGTCAAAGGAGTTGCCGAGCTGATACGCCAGTTCGAAGAGACAATGTCTCGTGAGGAAGGTGCGCTCGCAATCGGTAAAGCGGTTGCGGAAGGTGTTGTTGGTGAGTTCTCTTCAAAAGCTGAGGCTATAGAGGCATCTATCCGTGTTTCTGTTGCCATGCTCACCGAAGGTGTGGTGGCTGCTCCAATTGAAGGTATAGACCGCGTGGACATCAATAAGAATGACGACGGCACTGAGTTCATAAGGATATACTATGCAGGACCAATACGCAGTGCAGGAGGGACGGCACAGGCGTTATCCGTACTTGTAGGAGATTATGTAAGGCGTGCCGTGGGAATCGACAGATATAAGCCTCGTAAGGAAGAGGTCGAAAGGTATGTCGAGGAGATCATTCTTTACAGGCGTGTGGCTACCTTGCAGTATACCCCTACCGAAGCTGAGATCCGTCTAATAGTTGAGAACTGTCCTATATGCCTGGACGGAGAACCCACCGAGGCTGAAGAGGTGGAAGGTTACCGTAACCTGGAAAGGATACCGACCAACAGGGTACGCGGAGGAATGGCTCTTGTGCTTGCAGAAGGTCTTGCCCTGAAAGCTCCGAAGGTCCAAAAGCACGTAAAGAAACTGGAAATGGATGGCTGGGAATGGCTTGACCAGATGATTTCCGGCTCAAAGAGCAGTGAAAGAGATTCAAAGGAAGATTCAAAGGGGGTAAAACCCAAAGAGAAATATCTCGCAGACCTCATAGCCGGAAGGCCGGTTTTCTCTCACCCCATGCGCCCGGGTGGTTTCAGGCTCAGGTACGGTCGTTCAAGGAACACATCGTTTGCAGCATCCGGGATAAGTCCTGCAAGCATGGTCCTGCTGGATAGCTTTATAGTTGCAGGCACTCAGCTGAAAGTAGAGCGTCCGGGAAAAGCGGCAGGAATGGCTCCGGTGGATTCCCTGGAGGGTCCGACCGTTCGGCTGAATTCCGGGGATGTCATGCGAATTGATGATGAAGAGCTTGCCATTGAGATGCATCCGGAAGTAGAATGTATAATAGATATAGGTGAAATACTGATAAATTATGGTGATTTTCTCGAGAATAACCATCCGCTAGTTCCTGCTTCCTACTGTCTTGAATGGTGGGTGCAGGAGTATGAGAACCTGGTTCGGGAAGATAGGCTGGATGCATCTGTTCTCAGGGATCCGTCTCAGGATCTTGCACTCGGGTTATGTGATAAATATGCTGTCCCTCTGCATCCAAAGTTCACATATCTCTGGCATGATATCATACCGGAGGAACTGACGGCATTATCGTTGTTCGTTGAGAAATATGGTTCTGTGGATACTGAAATGTCCTGCCTCACACTTCCGTATGATCTGGTCCTTGAGAAGGAGATAAAACCAGTCCTTGAAAATCTGCTGGTGCAGCATACGGTGAGGGACGGTAAGATAACCATAAAAGAGCCCCTGCCTTTTATCCGGTGCCTTGGGCTGGATGAGAGTCTCTGCAGAACATGGGACAATCTTCCCGCGGATGACGCTCTGGGGGCTGTATGCGGGATTAGTGGTCTTAAAGTTCGTGCCAGGGCTCCTATAAGGATCGGTGCAAGGATGGGGCGTCCTGAAAAGTCCAATAAGAGAAAGATGACTCCTGCTCCTCATGTCCTGTTCCCGATAGGAGAGACCGGTGGCAATACAAGGAAAATGGAAACAGCTGCCGGCTACAAATCCTCTATGAATGGCAAGGTAGGTCTCATCCGTGTTGAGATTGGTAACAGGGTCTGTCCTTCCTGCGGAAAGGATAGCTATGAACATAGGTGTGATTGCGGGGAGTTCACAGTCCCTAGATTGTCATGCCCCAGATGTGGTATTGCGTCCCAGAAGGAGGAATGTCCCAAGTGTGGTACGAAGACCACGTGTGTGAAGATGCAAAACCTCGATTTTAAGAGTATCTACCAGAAGGCTTTCGAAAAACTGGGTGAGAGGGACAATATCGAACTGAAGGGTGTCAAGCGCATGATGTCCCGGCACATGACTCCCGAACCTCTCGAGAAAGGTGTCCTCAGGGCAAAACATGATATATTCACTTTCAAGGATGGCACAGTCCGGTATGATATGTCGGATATTCCTCTGACACATATCCGGCCTGACGAGCTCAGTGTGCCTGTGGCAAAACTGAAAGAACTCGGTTATACCCAAGACATGTATGGTAATCCACTGGAGCGTGATGATCAGATATTATGCCTGAAGGTACAGGATCTTGTTGTCTCATATGATTGTGGGGAATACCTTTTACGCACAATGAATTATATTGACGATCTTCTTGTCAGATACTATGGTGAAGAGCCATATTATAAGGCTGACAGTATCGATGACATGGTAGGGGCCATGCTCATGGGACTTGCACCTCACACCTCTGCAGGAGTACTCGGCAGGCTGGTAGGGTTTACCAAGGCATCCGTGGGTTATGCCCATCCTTTCTTCCATGCGGCAAAAAGGCGCAACTGCGACGGAGATGAAGACTGTGTAATGTTGCTTTTGGACGGTTTGCTGAACTTCTCCCGTGATTACCTGCCTGAGAAAAGGGGTGGGAGGATGGACGCACCTCTGGTGCTCTCAACCAGGATAGATCCGAGTGAGGTCGACAAAGAAGCGCACAATATTGATGTCTGTGACCACTATCCACTTGAATTCTACGAGGCCACGCTCGAATATACCAATCCAAAGGAATTCGAGGATAAACTGGACCTGGTAAGCGGCAGGCTCGGAACTCCTCTCCAATATGACGATTTTAAATTCACACACCATACAACCGATATTGCAGCTGGTCCGCTTCATTGCGCTTATAAGACACTTGGCAGTATGGTGGAAAAGATGGATGCACAGCTTGCACTTGCGGACAAGATACGTGCTGTGGATGCTTCCAATGTAGCGGAAAGGGTGCTGGTCTCCCATTTCCTTCCGGACATGTTCGGTAATCTGAGAGCTTTTTCCAGACAGGGTACAAGATGCGTGAAATGTGCAGCCAAGTTCAGAAGACCGCCACTTACGGGAACCTGTCCGAAATGTGGTGGCCGGGTTATACTGACGGTCCATGAAGGAGCTGTTAAAAAATATCTGGCGGTATCCAAGCTAGTTGCTGAAAAGTACAATGTTTCCAGTTATACTAAACAGAGGATCGATCTTGTAGGCCTGGATATGAAGTCACTTTTCGAGAATGACAGGGCCAAACAGATGGACCTGCTGGAATTCATGTAGGATGAACCCGCACTTTCATTCGGGTGCAAGTCCACATGCGTTTATCTCATGAATTAGCTCGGTAAACTGCTCTATCTCAAAATCAAGAACTTCCTGCTTTGTCATTCCTATGGACATTTCCCCGTCATAGGAAAGCATGTCCGGTCCCCTGCGAACAAATCTGTCAATACCATCTTCTGAAAGCACCTTTTTTGCTTCAGGGTCATGCACAAAAGCTCTGCCCGGGATTATTACCGTTTCCTTGATCTCAGACAGGTCAAGTGCCTGCAGGTCTTCGACTGTTATGAGGCAGGCGATATCTTTTCCTGCAGGAACCACATTGACAGTGCTTCCAAGTTTTTCGAAAACGAGCCCGATTCTGTCTGCTGCTGCCTTGCTTGTCAGCAGTGTTGCCTCTTTGGTGACAGGAGGGAGTCTGGCAAGTGCCTCCTCTTCATTCCTGATGGCAAAAGGTGAACCGATCTGCGGGTCTTCAAGTGGAGTTCCTGTGATCCTCATGCGATACATTTCTGCCGCATTACGTACAATACCGGTGAATTCCTCAATGCTGTGGGTTCTTATCCCTTCCATGACGGGTGCATTTCCAAGTATCAGCCCTTCTTCGCATCTGTTGGCAAAACGCATGAGTATTGCTCCTTTTGCACCCATTTCCTCAAGGTCATCGAGTGTTCTTTCGAGTACTTCTCCGTCATTTGCTCCGGGAACCACCACGATGGCAGCATAGACGTCGCAATTTGCGCAAAAATCTCTGAGTACCTGCAGGGATGCTTCAGGCTCGGGGTCATGCATGTATTTGGCTCTTATTTGCGGATCAGTTGAAAAGACAGTGAACGAGACTTCAGTTACGCCATAGTTGATATAAAACTCCGCTTCGTTCCCTTCACTGAAACCTTTTCCGCTGGTATATCCCAGATGAATGGGGTATCCGAACTGGGAGAGGTTGGCAACTAGTGGCATAAGCTCAGGGTAACAACTGATGTCTCCACCACCACTGATCGTTATTTTATCAATGTTATCTGAGCTGAAGTTGATTTTCTGGTAAGTCTCCTGGAATACGAACTGCGCAGGCTTGAAACCGGAATATATTTCCCTTACGCCTCTTGTACAATAGTCGCACCCCTTCCGGAAAGGAAAACAGTACTTACAACCAAAGGGTGGTACTTCTGTGACCTTCTTAAAATAACAATAGGCACAAAAACCCTTACAATCTATGCCTGGATTCCCGCCTACATCTGCCGTGATTTCCATAATGTTTTTTACATAATATCTGTCTTACTTAAACTTTTGTGGTGAATCCCCGGACCCTGGTAAATATCTGGATGTCGAATAAAGAGATATCAACATTGCATATTATTTTTTTTAAATTAATTCAGTTATCGGCGGATACTGAACTCGGGTTGCATGATGCAAAAGGTTTAAACATCATCGTTACTTAATACTCCCGAGAATTCCCACTGGAAACTTTTGCGTGCAGACATATGTAATGTGGTACAGAGCAATTGATTATCATCGTATCGGATGTGCGCTTCCAGAAGGGTTATTTCTGCATAGAAACATAGGAGGAAAATATACGTGTCTGATAAAATAGACATTTACGACGACAGAGGTAAACTGTTGGAAAGCGGCGTCGATCTAATGGATATTGCTCCAACAAGAAACACAGCGATCCAAAATATCATTAAAGATACCAAGAGAACTGTTGCTGTAAATCTTGCCGGCATTGAGAAATCACTTAAAACAGGTGCAATGGGCGGCAAAAAGAAACAGATCCTTGGTAGAGAACTTGATTACGATATTGTTGGTAATGCAGGTGCAATTCAGGATGCAGTTGCAAAACTCGTAAGCGTAAGCGAAGACGACGACACCAACGTAAAAGAGCTTGGTGGCGGAAAACAGATGATCGTCCAGGTACCAAGCGTAAGGGCACAGGTCGGTGCTGACTACGTATCTGCAAGTACCGTAACCGGTGCAGCAGTTGTCCAGACTATCATCGACATGTTTAACACTGACATGTTCGACGCACCTATCATCAAGTCCGCTGTATGGGGAAGCTACCCACAGACAATGGACATGTCCGGTGCAAATATCGCATCGATCCTAAGTATCCCACAGAACAACGAAGGTCTCGGTTACTCCCTGAGGAACATAACCACAAACCACATTGCAGCCATTACTGGCAAGAAGGCAATGAACGCAGCCGCACTCTCATCCATCTTCGAACAGGTAGGTATGTACGAGATGGGCAATGCTGTAGGTCCTTTCGAGAGACACCAGTTACTTGGCCTTGCATATCAGGGTCTTAACGCAGGTAACTTCGTCTACGACATTGTAAAGGAGAACGGTAAGGAAGGTACAATCGGTACTGTTATCCAGTCAACAGTGGACAGGGCTCTTGAAGCAGGTATTATCTCAGTGGACAAGACCGCACCATCCGGATACAAATTCTACAAGGCAAACGATGTCTCCATGTGGAATGCATGTGCAGCAGCAGGTCAGCTTGCAGCAACCATGGTGAACTGTGGTGCAGGCAGGGCAGCTCAGAATGTTTCATCAACCATCCTCTACTTCAACGACATCCTTGAGAAGGAAACAGGCCTTCCAGGCTGTGACATGGGTAGAGCACAGGGTACTGCAGTAGGTTTCTCATTCTTCAGCCATTCAATATATGGTGGCGGTGGACCAGGTATCTTCAACGGTAACCACGTTGTGACCAGGCACTCCAGAGGTTTCGCAATTCCTTGTGTATGTGCAGCTGTCTCACTTGACGCAGGCACACAGATGTCCACTGTCGAGAAGACATCATCACTTGTTGGTAACGTATTTGGATCTATTAAAGAGTTCAAGGACCCAATCAAAGCAGTCGCAGGAGCTCTCTAAGACCCAAAACCCTCCTAAAATATCACAGGTAATTACAAATGGTCGATTCTTCATCAGACACAAACGCTGTGCAACTTGAAATTTTTCCTTCAAGATTGCTAAGACCGGAAACAGCCCAGAACTTATTGAACGAGATCGCTGAGATCGAAGGTGTCACAAGGTTGTTTGTCCACGGCCCGAGGCTTCCTCAGAACGTCCCTTACGGACCTGCAAAAGGTGAACCTGTGCAGCATCCCGGGAACAAAGTCATCGAGGTTGCAGGTCAGGCCATGGAACTTGCTGTCTGCGTAGGTGGCATCCGCATGGAAGTTATCAACGTTGACGTAAAAGAGCAGGTCAGGGAAGTTTGTGAAAAGATCCTTCCTGTATCTTTTGAGTTCAGGCAAGGTCACTTCATACCGACAAAGCAGACTGTGACGGATTACGCTAAGCGCGGACCCGGTGCGGATCCTTTGATGATAGGAATGACCGATCCCAAAGGAAAGCTCAAAGATTATCCTGTATGCATCCTGAAATCCGAATCCAGGGACGAATGATCATGTTTGACCGGGAAACACAGGTTGTAGACTGCAGACACGGTATGGGTCTTGGCAGAGGGGGAGGACTTGCACAACGCGGTACTCTTTCAGAGACAGGACGAACCGATGTGATTGCAGTTGCCATGAGTCCCGGAAGAAGGCATATCACAAAACCCGTCTGTGAACTCACGTACGGGATGCGCAGGGAAGAGATCCAGGTAAGTGTGCTCGTGCTGAACACCGGTTCAGGTGTTCCGGACACCAATATGGGTTCCGGCTCTTTTGGTATAAGCCCCGAAGAGATCGCACAGATAAACAGGCACAAGGTTGCTGTTATCCACACAGGGAACATCCGGGAACACGTAGTAAGGAAGGTGAAGGCGATACTTGAAGAAGCCAGTATTCCTGCAGTAATTGTTTGCCAGACTCCCGTGGATTTCGAGGATTTCGCAATGGCAGGGGTAAAGACAAGACTTGTAAAACCACAGGAAAGTGATATTTTAACCAAAGGAAGGGTAATGGAAATTGTGAGCGGAGTTACACGAGGAGAATCATGTTCAAGGGAAAAGCTGAACGAACTCGTGAAAGCCGTGAAAACCACAATGCGATCATTAGAGAATCAGGAGTGAATAATTATGGCATATGAACTACAGTATTATCCAGGAGCAACATCCGTTGCAGAAAACAGAAGGAAACACATGTCAGGAAAGGTCGAGAAGCTCAGAGACATTTCCGATGAAGACCTGACATTAGTACTTGGTCACCGTGCACCAGGCAGTGACTACCCAAGTACACACCCACCACTCGCAGAAATGGGTGAACCGGAAGATTCTATCAGGGAACTCGTAGAAGCAACACCGGGCGCAAAGGCCGGTGACAGGGTAAGGTATGTACAGTTCGTTGACTCAATGTACAACGCACCGGCAACCCCCTACTTCAGATCCTACAACGCAGCTATCAACTTCAGAGGAGTCGACCCAGGTACACTCTCCGGTCGTCAGGTAGTTGAAGCCCGTGAGAGGGACATGGAAGAACTCGCAAAGTTCCAGATCGAGACCGAAATGACCGACCCGGCACTTGCTGGTCTCAGAGGCGCAACAGTCCACGGTCACTCACTCAGGCTTCCTGAAGACGGTGTAATGTTCGACATGCTCGAGAGAGTAAGAAAAGAAGGCGACGTAATTGTAATGCACAAGGATCAGGTAGGCAGGCCAATTGACAGGAAGGTCAGTCTTGGAAAGCCAATGTCCGAAGAAGAAGCAGCAAAGAGAACAACAATCTACCGTGCTGACAACGTTGCATTCAGGGACGACGCAGAAGTCATTGAATGGGTTCACAGAGTATTTGACCAAAGGACCATCTACGGCTTCAAGCCAGAGAATTGAGGTGATGATAATGGCAGATGACAGACAGAGGAAGTTTGCAAAACAAATGGAAATCAAGTTCACTAAAGAACATGGTTCCAACAAGATGGAAGGCGGTGAGATCACAGACAAGAATGTAACATACTACAGGCTTGGTGTCGATCAGAACCCTCGAAAAGTAGAGATGAAAAAGGCAGGTCAGGAAATCTCAAAGAAGAGAGGACTTGTCGGCTACAACCCAATGATGCACTGTGGTGGTATCCCACTCGGTCAGAGAGCACTCACTCCATCATTTTTGTCCGGAACGGACATGATGGTCGAGATGGATGACCTTCACTACGTCAACAATGCTGCAATGCAGCAGATGTGGGACGACATCAGGAGAACCTGTGTTGTCGGTATGGACATGGCACACGAGACCCTTGAGAAGAGGCTCGGTATCGAAGTCACACCAGAGACGATCAACCACTACCTTGAGACACTCAACCACGCACTTCCCGGTGGAGCAGTCGTCCAGGAGCACATGGTCGAAACCCACCCTGCACTTGTAGATGACTGTTACGTAAAGATCTTCACCGGTGACGATGAACTTGCAGATGAGATTGACAAGCAGTTCCTCATTGACATCAACAAGGAATTCCCTGCAGAGCAGGCAGAGCAGCTCAAAGCAGCTATCGGAAAGACATCATGGCAGGCAGCTCACATTCCAACCATTGTCAGCAGAACCACAGACGGTGCTCAGACAACCAGGTGGATGGCTATGCAGGTCGGTATGTCATTCATTTCAGCATACAGCATGTGTGCTGGTGAAGCAGCAGTAGCTGACCTTTCATATGCAGCAAAGCACGCTGGTGTTATCCAGATGGGCGAAATGCTTCCTGCAAGACGTGCACGTGGTCCTAACGAGCCTGGTGGAATACCTTTCGGCCACATGGCAGATATGGTACAGACAAGCCGTGTAGATCCGGAAGACCCAGCACATATAGCCCTTGAGGTAGTCGGTGCGGGATGTATGCTCTATGACCAGATATGGCTCGGATCATACATGTCCGGTGGTGTCGGTTTCACACAGTACGCAACCGCAGCATACTGTAACAACATCCTTGATGACAACCTGTACTACAACGTTGACTACATCAACGACAAGTACGATGGTGCAGCAAACAAGGGTATTGACAACAAGGTAAAGGCAAATCTGGATGTCGTAAAGGACATTGCAACAGAGTCCACCATTTACGGTATCGAGAATTATGAGAAATACCCAACAACACTCGAGGACCACTTCGGAGGTTCCCAGAGAGCAACCAGCCTTTCCGCAGCAGCCGGTTCTGCAGTATCAATTGCAACCGGTAACGGAAACGCCGGTCTGTCCGGATGGTATCTCTCAATGTACCTGCACAAGGAAGCACTCGGAAGACTCGGTTTCTTCGGATACGACCTGCAGGACCAGTGTGGTGCAACAAACGTATTCTCATACCAGTCCGACGAAGGTCTGGCTCTTGAACTGCGTGGACCAAACTACCCCAACTACGCAATGAACGTAGGCCACCAGGGTGGATACGCCGCGATCACATCCGGTGCACACGCAGGACGTGGAGACGCATTTGCAGTCAACCCACTGATCAAGGTCTGTTTCGCAGACAACCTCCTGCCCTTTGACTTCACACAGCCAAGGAAGGAGTTCGGTAGAGGAGCTCTCAGAGAGTTCGAGCCTGCTGGTGAGAGATCACTCATCATCCCGGCAAAATAATTTTAAAAGAAGTGCAGGCTCTAAGCCTGCTACTTACTCTTTTTTTGAAATTCCTGCTTTTGTTCTACTGTTTATTTTCTTCGACATGACATGGTAATGCTTAAATATTGCAAAACCATTCTTTTTTGCACTACCATTAATAAATTTGATCTTTGTTCTCAAGGAGTGACACGATATGCAATATAGTCTGGGAATTGATGCAGGTGGAACGTTTACTGATGCGGTTATCATCCGTGATTCGGATGGTGCGATAGTCGGGAGCACAAAAGTACTTACCACCTATCCCAATCCGATCGGTGGTATAAAAAAAGCAATCGATGAACTGGACCCCGAATATGTCAGATCTGTAAAACTTGTCTCTGTCTCTACGACTCTTTCCACTAATACAATACTGGAAGATACGGGTTTTCCTGTTGGTGTGATCCTGGTGGGTGATTATGTGATACCTGAGGAAGGTTTTCCTGCGAAGTACTATGTCCGCCTGAACGGCGGTCATACGAGCAACGGGGAGGAAGCAGCGCCTCTTGATGAGGAAGGCGTAAGAAAGTTTGCCATCGAGATCAAGGATCAGGTTTCTGCATTTGCAGTTTCTTCATTTTTCAGCAACAGGAACTCAGAGCACGAACTTCGGGTGAAACACATCATAAAGGAACTCACCGGATTGCCTGTTGTCTGCGGTCACGAGCTTTCCCAGGAGGTCGGTGCATACGACCGCTCCATTACTGCTTACCTGAATGCCCAGTTATTGCCTATAACACACAGGTTTATCAAGTCCATCATGCAGGATATCAGTTCCCGGGGAATCGATGCAAATCTCCTTATGCTCAAATGTGATGGCTCGGTAGTCAGTATGGAAGAAGCTCTGGAGAGGCCGATCGAGTCCATATTCTCAGGCCCTGCAGCCAGTCTTGTTGGTGCCGCATACCTAACCAAATACGATACATGTGCCATGGTGGATGTGGGAGGCACCAGCACGGATGTCGCATTGATCAGGAATGGTATCCCCGAGTTAAGTGACCAGGGTGCTGTAGTGGGTGGCTGGAAGACCATGGTGAAAGCGATCAGAATGGAAACGTCTGCAACCGGTGGTGATAGTCATATCTGGACACAGGACCAAAGATTCTATGTCGGGCCAAGGAGGGTGATACCGCTGTGTCGTGCTGCAGTGGAGTATACTGGTTTTCTGGCCAAGTTGGGGGAGTGCAAGAATCCTTCCCGGAAATTGTTATGTGAGAATGTACAGCCAAGCAAGTTCTTTGTAAGGACAGGTTTTTTGCCCATGGACCTTAGCAGAACAGAAGAGGAAGTATATGATGCTATTCAGGGCATGCCTGTATCGTACACTGAACTTTTCCTGAGGCTTAAAAAACAGCCAAGTGTCAGGGCACTGGACAGTCTGATACAGAAGCGTCTTATTCAGGCTATAGGTTTTACACCTACGGATGCACTCCATGTGCTTGGTGATTTCCAGATGTGGGATGCTGAGGCATCGGTACTTGGTGCTGAAAAACTGGCCCGCTTCATGAATATGAAAAAGGAGGAACTCTGCAACGAGATCAAACGTAAGGTGGCATGGAATATGGCATCTGACCTTGTATCATATCTGGTGGCCGGTATCCCTGAGTCGGTCGTGGAGAAAATGCTATCGGGTGAGAACTTCACTCGATTCAAGATAGAAACCCCTGTAGTACTTCTGGGTGGTCCGGTCGTCGCATTCAAGGAGGAAATGGAGAAACTCATTGATACCGATATAGTGCTTCCCGAATACGCCAGTGTTGGCAATGCTGTTGGAGCTCTTGTAGGTAAGGGTATCAAACGTGTGGAAATCCTGGTAAAACGGGACTTCTCTCCGATAACAGGTGAGAATGTAACAAATGAAGAACTGAAGAATACAAAAGAGCTTGTCAGGTATTTTGTTTTCGCTTCCGGAGGAAGACAGATGTTCTCTGAATACCTTGAAGCCGTGGATTTTGCAACAACTACTGCTAAACAGGTCGTAATGGACTACATGAAGTCAGCAGGTTATTCTGAAAGTGAGGTCGACCTGGAGGTGACCAGGAAGGAACTCTCTATCAGGGAAAATGAAGAACCGGTGGAGACAAAGGTCATTGTTGTGGGTGTTGGTACGTCGAAGATCGTTGTGGAAAAAGATGTGATTCCAGATTATATGCGGAAGAAAGCGCTCAGTTCCCGCAAAGCTGCTGAACACTCATATTCAGGAAAGTGAGGGGAAACTTCCCCTCCTGTATTTTTTAAATATCTGTATCTTTGTCGGAAAAGGATCAGAATATTTTCAGTTCAGCTCCCAGCGATTGCATTTCCTCGAAGAAGTTAGGATAGGATATTTCCACCGATTCGATTGTATCGACTGTGGTATTCCCGGCCACCATGCCTGCAATGGTCAGTGCCATTACTATCCTGTGATCGTGCCAGCCGTGCAGATCGGCACTTTTCAATGTTCCGCCGTTTATTGTGAGCTTGTCAGTTTCTTCCTTCACAGTGATGCCCATTTTGGTAAGTTCGAGTGCCATCGCGTGAAGCCTGTCTGTCTCTTTATAGCGTACATGTTCTGCATTCTCTATTACTGTCACACCCTGTGCGCATGCAGCCAGGACTGCTATGGTTGGTACAAGATCAGGAGTTGCACCTGCATCGAATGTAGTTCCCTGAAGTCCATTTCCTGTGATTCTGACCACGCCTTTTACCCTGTCCCATGATATATCTGCGCCCATGCGCCTGAGCACTTCGATTATCTCCACATCTCCCTGTTTTGACGGGAACAGGTTCTTTACAATAACAGTTGATCCTGTCATTGCAGCAGCCGCCAGGATATAGGAAGCCGAAGAGAAATCCCCGGGGACGGTATAATCCTTCAGGTCATACTTCTGGTTTGCAGGGATGATGAACTTTATATTATTTGTTTCCTCAGTGAGGATCTCGCAGCCTGCCTGTTCAAGAAGTTCTTTTGTGACATCCACATAGGGCTTTGATTTCATTTCCCCTTTGATTGACAAAGTCGTACTTTTAGTAGTAAGGGGACATGCTATGATCAGCGCAGAGACGAACTGGGAACTGATTGATCCGTCAATGGTAGTAATGGCTCCTTTTAGTCCTCCTTTTACCACAAGAGGCGCACATCCGTTGCCACGTGTGGAATATGCTTCAACCCCCAATCGATTAAGCACATCGAGAAGAGGCTGGTTCGGACGAGTCCTTATGGAACTGTCTCCTGTCAGTACAGTCACTCCTTTTGTAAGGGCTGCAATGGCAGTCATGAACCGGAGGGTCGTACCTGAATTTGCAACGTCTATGATATTCCCGGGAACTTTTGGTTTTCCGTTCATCCCCTGAATAATTAACCGGTCGTCCTTCCTTTCAATATTTGCACCGAAAGACTCACATGCACGGATAGTTGCAAATGTGTCGGCAGACATAAGTGGTCTGTGAACCACACATTCATCCGATAATGAAGCAATTGTTATAGCCCTGTGAGTATAGCTTTTTGAGGACGGTGCGAATACTTCACCATTGATTTTCGAAATATTGACTGCTACTTTCATTTTTACCTCATTCTGTATGAGAAAAATGTACGTTCTGAATGATATTCTTATCGATTCCTGGTGCGAATAACTTTATGTGGGGGACAGTGATTGGAACATTTACAATCGTTTTAACCGTTTTCCATATCTTAGTACTCTGTATCCGCATAAATGCATGGGTCAAACTGGCGTTCAAACGAAAGAAATAAACCCTACATGTCATATCCATGGATAAGTCCGGTAAATATCGAGCCAGAATTTGTTTTCCGGATGCACTATCTATAACATCTGAAGAACTGAGGTGTCAAATTTATATGAACCCCCTCCTTTGTCTGTTGACTTTACCAGCTGCCCGAAAAAATAACTGCTACACCATAGGATATGGCAACCGGTCCTTTGATGAGCTACTTGAAATGCTTCTTGCGAACAGGATTACGGACCTTGTAGATATACGCAGGTACCCTCAGTCAACTTTTGAAGATTTCAATAAGGAATATCTTGAAAAAGCCCTCCCTAAAAATGGAATTCGTTACGTCCATTGCGAAGGGGTTGGAGGCATGCGTGATTCGACATACACCGAATACATGGGTACCGATGAATTCAGGGGTGACTTTGAGAGGTTGCAGCGATTTATCCTGAGGGTGAACAGGGATGGCGGGAAAATAGCTTTAATGTGTGCTGAGAAAAGTCCCAAGGGCTGTCACAGGTATTATCTTTCTAACAAACTCGAAGAAAACAGTGTAGAGGTCATCCACCTGGTCGAACCCGGGCAGATGAGCCTTTTTAAGTTCTTTGACTGATTTTACATTGCGCGCAGGCGCTTAATACGTTCCTCTGTAGCAGGGTGGGTTCTGAAAAGGCTCATCAACTTGCTTCCTTTCAGGGGATTCACGATGAACATATGAGCTGTACTTTCAGATGCCTGCACATCTCCTCTTCTTTCCTGGTAGTGGGAAGAGCCGTATTCTAACTTTTCCAGCGCATTTGCAAGAGCCCATGGTTTTTGTGATATGTTTGCTCCTTCTGAATCGGCTGCGAATTCCCTTGACCTTGAGATAGCAAGCTGTATTATTGTAGCAGCTACTGGTGCTACTATCGCAAGTGCAATGAACCCTAAGATACCGTTGCCTTCGCCATCCCTTCCGCCAATTCCTCCGAATATCGCTGCCCATTGAACCCATGTAGCTATCATTGTAATGACACCTGCTATGGTTGCTGCGATTGCACTGATAAGTGTGTCACGGTTCTTTACATGCGCAAGTTCGTGCGCAAGCACACCTTCAAGCTCTTCCGCGGTCAGGAGGTCAAGTATCCCACTAGTTGCAGCAACAGCTGCATGCTGCGGATCTCTGCCGGTTGCAAATGCATTAGGCATGGATGTATTGACTATGTAGACCTTTGGCATAGGAAGGTTTGCACGCATTGCAAGCTTCTGGACAATGCCATACAACTGCGGATGTTCTGCAGATGTGACTTCCTGGGCACGGTACATTTTGAGTACGATCTTATCACTGTACCAGTAACTGCCAAAGTTCAGGACTACTGCGAACAAAAAGGCGATTATCATGCCTGACATTCCACCAACAAGGCGTCCGACCAGGACCAGCAAGCCTGTAAGAGATGCCAGCAGAATTGTGGTTTTTAACATATTCCCCATTATTTTCCTCGTAATGATATTTTTGCAAATCTATAATAAGCAATATCTGATTGTTTGTTATTCTATATAAAACTTTTCTATGTTGATATGAATTTTAATAAAAAAAGAAAAATATGAACTTGTTTCACATCTCTTCGACGGATATATTCTCTTCCTGGTCCATACCACTTATCAATGCTTCAAGTTCTGCGATCTGTGCTTCAAGGTCCTGGATCTCGGAATCGGTGATTCCGACCATTTCTTGATTAAGAGTATTATCAGCAATGGAGCTATCAACCCCTGTATCTCCTGAAACCACCTCATCTTCGGAAGAAATATCTTCAGTACAACCCGACACCACCAGTCCAATGACCAGGATGGCCAGTATCACAATGTATTTTCGTCTTAACATGAACATCCCTCTCCTCAAATATATTTATTTAGTTATTTTTATTTATCTGCCTGATTAAATGTTCTCAGTTAAATACTTGTCTGGTTTGCAGATCCGTCGGTTTCGTTTCCGGATCCATCGCCTGAATCATCTGTGTTTTCATCTTCCAAAGAGTCGTCTTCTTCGTCCTCATCTTCTGATTCTGTTTCTTCATTCTCGTCATCAACGTCCATATCAGGAACTGCCCACTCATTCTCTACACCTTTCATTACATAGGTCCCGTCTCCGGTGAGCATAACTGTGCCTGTACCGTCCGCATCAAGGGATATGTCTGTTCCACGCAGCATAACTGTTAGGCGACTGCCATCGATAGTAATATCTCCGGTGAGGTTGTGATAGACAAGTGCCCTGTTATTGTTATCGCTGTTACCTGAATTGACATTAGATGACTCGTAATCGGCATTCTCTGTATTTATCTCTGCATCCCCGGCCATGTCCTTTATCACAAGCATGGCATTGTCTGCAGTAAAGTTTAGCGTGAAATTACCGGAAATCACTGCGGTCCCATTTCCGTCAGCACTCAATGTATCTTCTCCGGTCAGGACTATAAGTCCTTCACGGTTCTGTTTGAGTACCTGCAGCATGTTCCTTAGGACCGCATTTGCATCCCTGATGCTCTGGCCTGCCTGATTCATGTTCCGGACAATCTCATCCTGGCCCGTGTCATTGGAGTATGCATTTCTTGCCTGTTCCTGATGCTGTTCCGCTTCAAGTATAAGTGCGTTATATTCCTCCAGCATCTCTTCAAGCTCGGTCACATCTTCACCTTTCTGCTCCATACGTGCAATCTCGCTCTCAAGGCGAAGTTTCATAGCTTCAGATGCCTGTATGACTGAATTCAACTTGTTAGTGGCCGTCTTGGCTGAAGAGCTGACTTTCTCCTTGCGTGCATCCTTCCAGATATCTCTGATGTCTTTAGCTGATCCGGCAAGTTCAGCTCTTGTGTTTGCTGCTCCGATATCTTCTTTTTCTTCGGTCAGGTCCTGTATATATTCCTCATTATCAAGGGAATCGATCATCACATCGATTGTACTGTTAAGATACTCTTTAGCAGCCTCAATAGCTTCCCCGGAATCAAGGGCATTGTTCTTGGCTTTTATCTGTATGAATTTGTCCTTTGCCTCGGCATAACTGGCCTGCCGGTTCTTAACATCCCTGGCCTGGTTCATTATTGCGTTGCGTGGTGCATCCATATTTGCATTAACCCTGTCTCTGTCCTGGTCCTGCGCATGAACGCCGGCAATACTGTCATTGTCTTCTTGACCAGTATTATTAGATTCTAAAATTAGTTTCTTCTGTCCATTATCCGGGTTTGCAAATGCTACTGCCGGAATAACACTGGCCAGCATAAGCACAACAAAAAGGTATGCAAATATTTTTATTCCTGTCTTTTTCATACTTTTACCTCAGTTTTATGTTTTTGTTATCAGCTTGAGTTCTGCATTTGCAATCCCGGGATCCTTTCCCGCGACTTGCACCTGCAATCTCCTGATTGTCAGATGAGCATATAAGCATACTTTACTTTATCTGAAAACTAAACCATATCTGATGCTATTAATGCCTTAATGGTGGCTCTTTTACTTCATAATGCTTTATAATGGCTTATTTGACTTTATTTCCTGATCACGAGGAATATATAAGAAAATATTATATGCATGTAGTAATAAATGTATCATCCGTGTCAATTCTAAAAAAACGATGTGTTCTGATCTTATTGTTCCTGACGACGATTATACCTGTTGCAGGGGCAGCTGATATGGCTACTGTTCATGGTGTCATCTATGAATGGGATACCTTCGAACCTCTGGAAAATGTCATAGTTGAAGTGAATTCCACCCCGACTCAGTCAATGCTTGCGAGGTACGGAATCTATACGTTTGATTTGGCGCCCGGGAATTACCTTCTGTCCGCCAGCTATTATCAGGGTTCAACTCTAAGATATTATGCAGAAGAAGAGATTCGGATAACTAATGATGGGGACTATGTAATAGACATTATCTTTCTCCCAACCTACTATGAGGAAGGGGAAATGAACGGATCCGGGTTCGATGAACTGGATGAACTTGCAGACCTCGCTGAAAGCGACATGCCTGCCGAAGAGAGCGGTTCGTTTTCCACTCTGATCTATGTGGCGATAGTTCTTGTTATGGTGCTTGCAGGTGCATACGTTCTTGCCAGTCAGAGAAAAGCTGATGCTGTGGGCAGATCACCGGATGGAAGTGAGTATCTCGAAAATGATGGTCTTTTACCTCTTTCTGATGGATCTGCCGGCCTGCCTGCCGACCTTCAGGAGGTCGTGAGTATAATCTCAAATAATGGTGGGCGCATTACCCAGAAAGACCTGAGAAGCCGGCTGAAGCACTCCGAGGCAAAGGTCAGCCTCATGATATCGGACCTTGAGAACCGCGGTCTGGTTCAGAAGTTGAAAAAAGGTCGTGGCAATGTTATAATTCTTGTCGGGTCGGAACAAGTAAACCAAAATGTATAACTGTATCTAATGAGTATTGGTAGAAAAATCACAGAATTTACTTTAATCTATAGACGAGGGTATACATGAGAGTTTCAATGGATCTTGAGTTAAAAGATATCCCCGGACAATTACTCCTTGCACTGAAGCCGATCTCCGATTTCAAAGGTAATCTTATCTCTGTGGTACATCACCACGAAAAGAAAACACCTCGAGGTACGATCCCGGTGCAGGTATTGTTCGAGGTCAAGCCGGATCATCTCGATGATCTGATTTCCGACCTTGAAGAAAGGGGTGTCCGTGTTGTAAGCATGGACGAGAAGCGATATCTTGAACATGGTGCTGTCATACTGATCGGCCATATAGTTCACACTGATATACAGGATACCATCGACCAGATCGATAATACGGGATATGCCGAGGTAGTTGACCTCAACCTGTCGATGCCAAAGATCAATATGCCCTCATCGGCTTCCCTGAAAATAGATGCTGTGAGCAAAAAAGATCTGCAGGCTGTAGTTGAATTGCTCAAATCAATTGCCAGAGAGAAGGATTTGCTGGTAATAGAACCTATAGAGAGCCAACTGAGGTTGATGAAGTGAAAACGATACGTGCATCTGTAATTGGTTTCGGTGCGGTGGGTCAGGGTGTCGCTAAAGTCCTTCTGGAGAAGAACGATTACCTTCGCAGCATAGGTATAGACATCAGGATTGTTGCCATAGCTGATTCAAGGACAGCTGTGATTGATGGCGAAGGCGTGGATCTTTCTGCAGTCCTTGCCTCTAAAAAAGAAAAGGGAGTAGTAGGAACCGAGAAGATCAGCGGTACCGGGATCATAAAAAGTGTTGATCATGAGCTTGTAATCGAAACAACTCCCACGAATATCAATGACGGTGGTGTGGGACTGGTCAACATGTTTGCAGCTTTTGAGAAGAGCATGGATGTGGTGACTTCTAACAAAGGACCACTTGCTCTGAAATACGTTGAGCTTTTTGAAGCTGCTAATATATCTGGCTCCAGTTTAAAGTTCGAAGCAAGTGTTGGCGGTGCCATGCCAGTCATCAATCTCGCATGCGAAACTCTTGCAGGTAATAAGATATTGAGTATGGAAGGCATATTCAACGGTACATGTAATTATATCCTCAGTCGCATGGTCGAAGAGCATGCATCATATGAGCAGATGCTTGCAGAGGCTCAGGAACTGGGTATAGCCGAGGCAGATCCCTCATATGATGTGGAAGGTATAGATACAGCTTCCAAACTTGTTATAGTCGCAAATGCGGTCTTCGGGATGAATGCCAGCTATAAGGATGTGACAGTGACAGGTATCACAAGGATAACTCCTGAAGCTCTTCTTCTTGCAAACGTTGACGGATATGCTATCAAACTGATCGGCGAGGTGAACGATGGTAAGATCAATGTAGCACCAAAGCTGGTACCTTTGGTCCATCCTCTTGCCGTAGGAGGTACATTGAACGTGTTCTCAGTGCAGACGGACATATCCGGTCCTATAACCATCACAGGAAGGGGTGCTGGCTCCATAGAAACAGCAAGTGCTATCCTGAGTGATATTATCTCTCTTTATAAACAATGATCTGACTGTATTTTCAGACTGACATATTGCTATGATGAACTTTAGAGAATTCGCACAGGCCTGTAAAGTAATCGAAGATACTCCTGGCTCTCTTGAGATGACCTCACGGGTTGCTGAACTGCTGGACAGGGCCAGCCCGGATGAACTTCCAGTGGTCACGCATTTCGTGATGGGCGAGGTCTTCCCTGCCTGGAGCAGTGAGGAAGTGGGTGTCGGTGCAGGTATCCTCTATGCTGCTCTTGCAAGATCCTCCGGTATCCCGGTGAGTGAGATCGAGGGCATTGTGAAAGAGACAGGTGACCTTGGTGAGACCGCTATCAGGGCGCTTGGCAAGAGTTCAAAGGAGCAGGCAACATTCTCGTCTTTTCTTAGTGAGTCCGATGATATCTCCGTACTCGAGGTCTTTCAGCGTTTCCGGGACATATCAAAGGCATCCGGCAAAGGCTCGCAGGCAGCAAAAATAAAGAACCTGCAATATCTTTTCAATTCAGCTTCTCCTGAGGAGGTGGGCTATATTGCCAGGCTTGCAGTGGAGGACCTGAGGATAGGAGTAGGTGAGGGCATAGTACGAAATGCTATCGCATCCGCTTTTTCGATCCCTGTCGAAGTTGTGGAGCGTGGATTCATGCTTACTAACGATCTGGGACTCGTGGCAAGCACTGCTAAAAAAGGCGGTACGGAGGCAGTTTCCAGGTTGGATATGCGGCTCAATCACCCCATCAGGATGATGCTCGCACAGTTGGCTCCTACGCTGGAAGCCGCAATTGCGGATATAGGCAGGCCTGCCATTGAGTGGAAGTTCGACGGTGCAAGGGTGCAGATCCACAAGGACGGTGATAACGTTAGACTTTACTCCCGTCGTCTTGAGGACATCAGCAGCTCACTTCCGGACATCGTTGCATCCATTCGGGAATATGTCCATGCGGACTCGGCAATACTTGATGGTGAAGCTGTGGCCATGGATGAGAACGGAAGGCCAAGGGCTTTTCAGGATATACTGAAACGTTTCCGTAGAAAATACGATGTGCAATTAACAGCAAAGCAGATCCCCCTCAATATCAATATTTTTGACATTATGTACCTTAACGGGGAAAATCTCCTTGATCAACCTCTCATCAATAGACGGGAACTGCTCAGGAACTGCGTGGAGAGCGCAGACTCTATCCGGGTGGACCGGCAGGTAATTACAGATGACCCTGAAGAAGTCAATGCTATCTATACAGAGGCTCTGAGGGCAGGTCACGAAGGCATAATGATAAAGAACCCGCAGTCTCCATATTCCCCTGGAAAAAGAGGCAAGAACTGGCTTAAGAAGAAGCCCGTGATGGAAACACTTGACCTGGTTGTTATAGGTGCTGAATGGGGCTATGGAAGGCGGACCAGTGTTATGGGTTCTTTTGCTCTTGCCTGCCATGATCCTGAAACAGGCCGTTTCTTGCCCGTGGGTAAAGTTGCCACCGGTTTTTCCGATGAACAGCTTGCTGAACTGACCGCACTGTTCTCTGGCCTTATAATAATGGATGCTGGAAAAAAAGTAGAGCTCAGGCCGGAAGTGATCTTCGAGGTCGCCTTTGAGGAGATCCAGAAAAGCACCAACTATGAATCCGGTTACGCTTTGCGGTTTCCCCGGCTTGTAAATGTAAGGGATGACAAGTTTCTGGAAGATGTCGAGACAATAGGGAGGCTTGGGGAAATGTATCGGCTGCAGAGGGAAAGGAATTGAAAGTTTGTGCTCATACGAATAACCGGGTCAAAGATCTCAAAATAATGGAGTCTCAACTTCTATGAAAATGAAATTGCTCTCATTCCTGCTGATGGCTGCATTCCTGGTATTTGCGGGTTGTGTGGAGGATATACCTGCTATAGATGAGCTTGCAGTCGATGGGGAGAACGGTGGATCGGACATGGTGGTTGTCTACCTGGATAATTTTTCCTTCCATCCTGAATATGTCGTCATATCAGAAGGCGACACTGTCAAATGGATCAATAATGATTCTGCTGCATCTGTGATAAGGGGAAATTCATTCCAGTCTCCGGCTCTGAGGAAAGGTGACAGCTTCAGTCATACTTTCGAGGACAAAGGCACTTACAATTACTTTTTGATATCTCATCCCTGGACCCGCAGTGGTATAATTGCAGTCGAATAATTATCTGCCTTTTCAGATCAGTATGTCTTCAAGCCCTTCCTCTTTCACTATCTGAAGGGCTCTTCTTTTTTCTTTTTGTGTCAGAAAACGATCTATTTCAGGATACCTGCAGACCATGTGGTGAGGTGTATACTGGAACATCAGGTTCAGTCTTACATGTGGGGTATTTTCAGCTATCCACTTCATTATGGGTTTTGTACAGCATTCCAGGTGTCCGGGCATGACGAGATGTCTGATCAGGATATCCGCCTGTTTATTTGCAAGCTTGAAGTTATTCTCTACTGTATGTGTATAGTTCCTGACCCTGGAATACCGGTCTGCACAAATATCATTACCGTACTTGAAATCACCAAGGTACAGGTCCACGACTCCTTCAAGTAGTGCTGCAGACTCGGGAGAATGGTACATGTTCGAGTTCCATACAATGGGTATATTGACCTTGATCTCCCTGATAACTTTCAGGATATTCGTAAGGTGGGGTGTGGGTGTAACAAAATTGACGTTTCTTGAACCTTTTTCATGCATATGGCCAACAATACTTGCAATCTCTTTCGGCCTTATAATCTTTCCGCTTTCAGGATGGGTGGAAATGTCCTGGTTCTGGCAGAATACGCAGGAAAATACACATCCTGTGAAGAATATGGTATGTGATGGCACAAGCTGCAATTCTTCTCCCATATGCAGAAATTCGGATGCATATTTTGATACATCTGTCAGTCCGCAAAATCCCTTCTTGCCTGCATGGCGGTCGACCATACAACGATGCTGGCAAAGATGGCATGCTTGCATGATCCTCTCGGATAACTCTATTTTAAGATCCAGCAGGCTTTTTCCAGCCTCCGGATGGCTTATATGGCTTCTGGTTAAGAATGGATCCTGTTCAAGCTCTCTGTATCTTTGCATCCCTTCATCATGTATGTTCCATAATTCTTTTTCCGTTAGGTTCTTCTCAAAGGAAACATCTACATATCTTAAGATATTATTTCCGGCTGGAACTTTGTTAACAGTTACTTCTGAATACCTTTCCATGAAAAGCTCAGGCATAAACATTATTTACGACTTGCACTAATTAATAAATAACTCCAAAGAAAAATTGATGTGCAAGGATAGAATGACAGCTATTGCATTAATGTCAATAATGGTACCGGTCGTAGTATTGCTTAATCTGATTGCATACTATGTACTTATTCCAAAAAAAAACAGGGGGTGGCAGGATATCTATGCTTACGCCGGTAAATCCGGCAGACTCTTTTCATATGGTGTACTGCCTTATTTCCTGCTTGTTTCCTGTGTCTACGTACTTGTGAGATCAGAGGGGATGCTTGCAAAATCTCTTGGTATAACTCCTTACTACCGGCTTGCAGAGTTTATTTTTTTGATAGAAGGGGGTACAGTCAGCTCTTTTCAGGCGATAATGAGTCCGGAGCTGACATATTTCAGTGCTTTCATCTACCTGTTTGGTTTTTCATTCCTGTTGATATTCACCTTTGTGGTACTGGTATGTACGGGTAAAGTAACAGTTCTTCAGGAGTATTCCATTGCAGTCGTTCTGGCATATCTGATAGCCTTCCCATTCTATATTTTTATGCCTGTGAAGGTGACTGGCTACACTTTGCCAACAGTCATTCCTCTGCTTTATGAACTCAGCCCGGTCATAAGTAATGGTATAAGAAGCGTGGACCCATATCTTGATAACTGTTTCCCGAGCCTGCATGCAGCACTTTCTATAATTGCCATGCTACTTGTCGTTTTCAGGACCGATTTCAAGCAACTGAAGGCAGTCGTTGTCATACTGGCTTTACTGATTCAGTTCACGATTTTCTATCTTGGTATACACTGGATAATTGACTTTATCGGGGGCATCCTGCTGGCAGGTCTATGCTATTATGTAGCTACGCGGTACAGGGAGATGATTGTTCAAAAAATCACCATACTTCTCACATCCATCGAAAAGAGAAGGGTCGGAAGGATTCGTTAATGATTATTACCTGAACTATGTTCACTTTTATATTTTGATGATCTATTTCTATGGGAAGGAGTGCCTTAATGGAAGAGCCATCCAACGGATCTGATACAGGACATGTTCCTGAAAAGAGGAAACTGGATCCACAATTATATATTCTGTCATTTTCAAAGTTGTTCAAGGATCTGGGTACGGGGATGCTTGCTTTCCTGATCCCGCTCTACATAGTTGGTTTGCACAGTTCTGTTTTTGCAGATACTCCTATAGTTGTAAAAGCTGGTATCGTCGCAACTGTGTTCGGTATATCCAATGCCTTCTCCCAGCCTTTAATGGGAAGACTGTCCGACAGGCTTGACAGGAGAAAGGTCTTTATCGTTGCGGGGATGCTTGGGTTCACAGTTCTCTCGTTCATATACGCCAACACCGGCGAGTTCGAGTATATTGTGTTCTTCCGTTTCATCCAGGGAATTACCGTAGGTGCGACAGTTCCTGCTATTGTTGCAATGGTGACACACCTTTCTACAAGCCATACAAGAGGAAAGGCAATAGGAATATATTCTTCCTTGCGGGGTTTCGGGTTCGGGACTGGTTCATTGCTAGGCGGCATCATTGTAAACTACTATGACTTTAGCTCGGCGTTCTACGTTTGTGCACTACTGGGCCTGATAAGCACCTTTTCGGTATCCTTCTTTGTAAATGAGACCCGGGATACTTCTGTGAAGGGAGGTTATGCTAAAATCGCTCATGTAAAGGACCTCCAGTTCCCGGTACTTGCATCTGCCATGTTCATGATGATGGTGGGCATAATGATAATATTTGCTTTTCTGCCTGAATACAGGACAAGGCTTGATGCAAGCGAGCTATCTCTTAGTATTGCAGTCTCTGCCTATGTACTCTCAAGAATCGTTTTCCAGACACCAATGGGTGAGATTTCGGACAGGATTGGTAGAAAAAGAATGGTAGCTATGGGTTTGCTCATCAATGTCCCGATAGTCGTAGGTCTTGGATATGTGGAGAGCATAGTTCAGCTTATATCCCTGCGTGCATTCCAGGGCATAGCCATGGCCGCAGTGGAAACTCCTGTTATGGCTCTGGCAGTAGAGCTCACCGGCGGTTCCGGTGTAGGTTCAAAGGTAAGTACCATAACCGCTTCACAGGCAGCTGGTATGGCCCTGGGACCATTGCTTGGAGGATTGCTTGCGGGATATGTATCTTTCAGGGCTCCTTTCTATCTGTGCGGAGCTTTGATCCTGCTATCTTTTTTACTGGTACTGGCAGTGGTTCGGGATCCGGAGCCATCTAATGATTAGTCTTCTGGATATTGTCACCGCTGAAAGAATAGTTTAAAAAGGATTTCTCAATATCCTTTCTTTCACTTATATCATAAAAAACAATGATCGTACCCATGATCTCATTGCGGGAATTTTTAATGGGGGAGCCGATCACATCTATGGGTGTGTGGTTGTTCTCTCTGGAAATTAATACTGTTTTATCATGCAGCCCATAAAAAGCGCCTTCATTCAGGACCTTTTGTGTTGGGTTTTGTACTGTCTTTCCTGTATCCTCACAAATTACCCTGAAGATCTCTTCGATCGGTTTATCAAATGCTTCTTCCTGCCTGTACCCGGTAAGGGCCTGTGCGAGTGGGTTAACTAGCTTCACTTTTCCCTGTGCATCAGTGGAAATGATCGCATCTCCTATGTTGTTTAGCAGGGAATTTATCCAGTTTTCGTTCTCAAGCAGTTTTTCCTTTTCGAGCGCTCTTTTGTAAAGGGCTATTTCGATATTGGTTCTTAGTTCCCTGTTCTCAAAAGGTTTTAATATATGTCCGAAGGGGCTTGTCAGTTTAGCCCTTGCTATTGTCTTTTCATCGGAGTATGCTGTCAGGTATATCACAGGAATATCACAATGATCATGTATTATCTCGGTTGCCTTGATGCCGTCCATGTCTCCCTTCAGGACCACATCCATAAGTATCAGGTCAGGGTTGTGAATTCTTGCCATCTCAATCGCATCTTTTCCGGTCGAGACCATGCAGGGAACACTATATCCGAAACTCTCGAGACTATCCTTTATGTCTAGAGCAACTATTTTTTCATCTTCGACGATCATTATCTTTTCATCTGTCATCAATAGTCCCTTCTTCTGTAGGATAGTTCCTTGAAAGTTATTTTGAATCCGGTACCGTTATTCCTGTTAAGTTCGATCTTTCCTTCTATCTGTTCTACAAGGGAATTGACAAGTTGAAGTCCGAGTGAATCTGTATCTCGGAAATCTGTATCTTCCGGGAAACCGATTCCGTTATCACTGATCTTAAGGATGAACTTATCTTTTTCAGGATACAGTTCTATCTCTATCTCTCCGGTACCTTCTCTGAATGCGTGCTTCAGGGAATTTGATACGAGTTCATTAATGATCAATCCGAGTGGTATGGATGTATCTATACTAAATGTAATGTTTTTAATATTTATATGGATTTTGATATTGTCTCGTGAAAAACCATATGAACTCAATAGATATTCTGCGAGTGTTGATATATAAGTTTTCAGGTCGATCTTTTCCAGGTCCTGTGAATTGTATAGGTTTTCATGGGCCAATGCCATTGAACGTGCCCTGTGCTGACTCTCCTTGAAAGCCTCGATAACTTCGTGGTCCCTGAATTTGCGGGACTGGAGTCTCAGAAGGCTGGATATGACCTGAAGGTTGTTTTTTACCCGGTGATGTATCTCTTTTAGCAGGATGTCTTTTTTATGTGCTTCTTCAGCCTGTTTTATCTCGGTGACATCTTTCACCACGGACATTATTTCATCTTCACCGCTGACAACGATGCGCACTTCAAAATCCCGAATCTCACCTTTTACGGGCAACTGGTATTGCATTATCTGCATTTTTCCATTACTGAGCACCTCTTTGATAATCTTAAGCTCCTGTGCTGCAATATCATTTGGCAGTACATCTTCGATCTTTATGTCCAGAGGCATATCCGGTGATTCGTAGAGGCATTCGTCGGTGGAGAGCTTATAATTGCAGATAGTACCATCCTTTTTGATCTGGAATACCATATCAGGCATTGCCTGTATTATCGCTTTTATGGTTGCATCCCTTTTTGATATAAGTTCTCCTGACCGTTCAAGGGATTCGAGCATCCTGTTCATGGATACTATGAGTTTTGAGATCTCATCGTCACCTTCTTCAAATATGCGCCTTGAGAAATCCTGGCTTTCTCCAATATGTCTGATATCATCGTTGAGTTTGTTAAGGCGCGAGATATATGTGTTCTCAAGCAGGAATAATGTTACAGCCCCGAATAGGCTTCCGGATAGCAAAAATATCACAAGATAAGCAAAACTGTTCATTATAACTGTCTGGGAGCTAATGTACAGAATAATTATCAGTCCTGCAATGGTGGCACCAATGATTGTCAGGGTCTTTTTTCGTAGCGAGGTCATTAGTAACACTTTCCGGAGTATCAGCAGGAAAAAGTATAATTATCATTGACCGGAATTTATATAATTCAATAAAAAAAGGATTTGTAAATTATATATAATTTACGTCATTAACAAGCTGGCTGGAAGCTGTAAACCGTTATTATCCTTTTATTTAAGCCAGAAGTATAAAAGCAGAAAAACAATTCAAAAAAGTATAATAATCATGAAAAGCAGGATACGTATGTCTACTTATCCTACCACATTCATTCCTTCTATACTGACAGAAGGTGTAACAATCCCTCCGACCTTGCGTACATCCTTACCTGCCCCGTTCATCTTTGTGAGCATGTCGAATATATTGCCGGATATCATCAGAGATTTGATGGGCTTGTCAATTTTTCCGTCCTTGATCATGAAGGCGTTCCTTGCCTCAACGGAAAAATCTCCTGATATGGAATTTGCGGTATGGGCGCCAATGACAGAGTTAACCAGTATTCCTGTATCTGTTTTTGCAATGATGTCTGTGCCTGTGTGGTCTACGATAAAGTTCCTCGGTCCTACTGAAGGTGTAGAGAAATATGATCCTCTTGAGGCATTCCCGGTACTTTTAACACCATCCTTGCCTGCAGTGTATGAATCATAGAGGTAGGACTGGAAAACACCATTCTCTATGACTGTCGTCCGCTGTGAAGGTACGCCTTCATCATCAGCCTGGCCGGTCTCAATTCCGCCTTCAAGCAGGCCGTCATCAATAATTGAGACCTTTTCGGTAGCTATACTCTCCCCGATCCTGCCAATAAGATTCGAGCGGCCTTTCTGTACGTTATCAGCATCTATGGAAGGCATAAATGCATTTCCGATAAGATCGGAGAATGCGAACGGATGCAGTATGACATTGGTTTTCTGTGGCTCAATGGATACGCCATTCTTTGAACTATCTGCAAGATCTGCAGCATTTTTACCAATATTCAAGAAATCAATGTCATTCGTGCGTGATATGGCAAAGTCATAAGCTGTTGAGGCGCTGCCTCCTGTCGTAATGACATCTGTGAATCCGGAGATGCCGGTGGATCTCTCTTCAATTTCGACTCCATTGGTATTCATTACCATACGCTTCCCAAAGCCACGGCTGAAACTACCGGAAGTTACGACAATACCCCTTATCGATTTCGCGCCTTCTAACATTTTCACGGTACAGGATATGCAGTCATCAAGTTCCATTTGCTCCAGTTCGGGGTCCCTTATGCCTGATACGCGTGGATACTCTCCATTGGAGGGCAGTGATTTCCAGTCGGGGTCACTGTCGCGAACCCTGGCAGAGCTTACCGCACTCTTTGCTGCATCCTCTATGCGACTGATGATATTAGTACTGGCAAAACCGACAGCTCCATTGACAATGGCACGAATACCCAATCCCTGTGAGATGTTCTCCTTTGCACCTTCGATCTCATCTTTGCGGATGTCTACTGAGGTCTTATGGTCTTCCATAATAAAGATCTCTGCTTCGTCTGCCCCGCGATCGGTTGCAGCCTTCAGCCCTTTTCTTGCAAGTTCATACATGTCCATCATGCACCACCTACCATAGCTTCTGATACCAGCAGATGCGGGGACCCGTCTGTCACGGGTACCAGCTGTCCGCCTTTGCCGCATCTTCCGGAGTTCATACTGAGATCATTTCCTACCATCTTCACATTATTGAGTATCTCAAGGATCTTTCCCGAAAGTGATACGTCCCTGAGGAGGGTCTTAAGTTCTCCATTCTCAATGAGGTAACCTTTTTCGGCGTTGAACTGGAACACACCTTCGCCGGTATTCACCTGTCCGCCTCTTGAGCCAATGAGGTATACACCGTCACCGATTTCCTCAAGCATTTCTTCAAACTTTGATTTACCGCTATCGATGTAAGTGTTGCTCATCCTGACGATTGGTCTGGAATGTCCCTGTGCTCTGCTATGTCCGGGCCTGCCGCCGAGTTTTGCAGCTGTTTCCCTGGAGTGCAGGTATGAGTTAAGTACTCCGTCCTTGATCACAACGGTCTCTTCTGACTGGGCACCTTCGTCGTCAAAAGGATAATAGCCGTATTCATGTAATGTAGGGTCGTCGATGACATTGATAAGTGGTGATGCGATCTCCTGACCTATCCTGTTCTCCAGTATGGAGCTTCCCTCCAGCACAAGATCAGCCTCGGATGCATGTCCCACGGCTTCATGTGCAAAGACGCCAGCCAGTTCCGGATCAAGTATCACTGGCATATTACCGCCCTTTGCCGGCTTTGCTTCAAGGAGCTCCAGGGCGGTTTTGGCTGCTGATTCTGCAAGTGCGAAAGCATCATACTTCTCGAACAGTTCATATCCCGTAACACCAAATCTGCTTTCACGCCCTGCCTGGTACATGCCGTTCTTTGATGCAACGGCACTTATGGCAAAACCGGTTCTGGTTATGTCATATTCTCCTTCGATACCAGTCGAATCGGAATACATCATTTTATAGGTAGATTCATTGTAAACGGCACTGACACTTGAAATATTATCAAGTTTCGCTCTTTTTCCAATCTCGTTCAATTGGCTGACCTTTTCTTCAAGGGAAATGTCCCTTGGATCAATCTTCACTTTAGGCAGGTTCCTGACCACAGGTTTTACAATGTCCATCATCTCTACTTTTTCTTTGGAAGATCTCTCGTTCATGCCCCTGGCAAGTTCTGTTGCTGCTCTGATCGCTTTATTGAGATCGAAATCTCCGTCTGCTGAGGTCATTCCCCATGATCCTCCACTCAGAGCTCGAATGCCTGCTCCTTTAGTATAGTTCACGGATACTTCCTTTATATTCCCGTTATCAAGAATAATGGATGTTGTTGTTCCTTCAATTATCTTCGAATCAAAAAAGTCTACTTCAAACATGTTTACACTCCCGTAAAAAGTAAAGTCCCTGTTTAGACAGGGACTACATCGGGCAGATCAAGATTCAACTTGAAATTAGCCAGGTTCTGGAGCTTTTCCACGATGCGGTTCTTTTCAGGTCCTACAAAACTGTGCTCAATGACCTCTACAATAGTTGTTACAGGTATGATCTCGATCTTGTCCCTGTAAGCTTCTTCTATCAGGACATCATCCTCGTTGGATTTCGGAATGATCACCTTTTTAATACCTGCCTGTGCTGCTGCTTCTATCTTATATGTCACACCACCGATAGGCAATACGTCTCCGCGCACTGACAGTGAACCTGTCATTGCCACCGACTGGTCGATAGGTATGCCTTCAATTGCAGATATGACTGCTGTGGCAATCGAGATTGACGCACTGTCACCTTCAACTCCTTCATATGTACCTATGAACTGTATGTGGATGTCGTGGTTTATGACATTCTTCCCGGTGATATTCTTGATCACAGCTGACACGTTCTGCACGGCTTCCTTTGCAATATCCTTGAGCATACCAGTGGCGATAACGCGCCCTTCGGAGCTGGACTGTGCAGGTGTGACTTCTGCCATTATGGGCAGTACTATTCCCGAATCTCCGCCCATGACTGCAAGCCCGTTGACCCTTCCCACAGCTCCGCCCTTTTTCTTGAAGAGCTGGTAATCCTTCTTGCGTTCAAGATAATTATCAGCAAGCTGCTGCTCTATGGACCTTGCCATCTTCTTGGCTGCAAGCACATGTTTCTCTGTGACAGTTGTAACTTCTTCTGATTGTGCTATATCTCCTGCCACTCTTATAAGACCACCGAGGTCACGCAATTTGAGGGTAAGATGACCTTTTCTCCCGGCTCTTCTTTGTGCCTCACGTATGACCTCATCCACCGCACCCTTATCAAAGGGCGGGATGTGGCCGTCTCTCATTACTTCCTGCGCAACGAACCTGACAAGGTTCTTACGGTTCTCAGGCGTGTCCAGCATGGATTCGCGCATGAACAGTTCATATCCGTATCCTTTGATACGGGATCTGAGGGCAGGATGCATCTTTTCCATTGCATCCAGGTTTCCGGCCGCAACCATGATAAAGTCGCAAGGCACCGGTTCGGTCTTTACGAGTGCACCCGAACTTCTTTCTGACTGGCCTGTAATAGGATACTCCTTTTCCTGAAGTGCTGTCAGCAGGCTCTGCTGGGACTCAAGGTTCAGAGTGTTGATCTCGTCGATGAAGAGCACACCTTTATGTGACTTGTGGATGTCTCCGCTCTCTACCCTGTCATGTGCAGGGGTCTCAAGCCCTCCTGACTGGAACGGGTCGTGCCTTACATCTCCAAGAAGTGCGCCTGCATGGGTTCCTGTGGCATCGATAAATGAAGCATGCTCTTTCTGGTAATTGGAAACGATCATCTTTGGGATCATCTGTTCTTCCTTGGGCATGAACTGGCGTGTAAGAAGTAGTATCATGATCGCTGCAATGATTCCCCACAGGAGCTGGCCGACATAGAATGAATATATGATGATACCGAATACCAGTATCATCATGAGCATATTTCGCGACTGGACCTTTTTCTGTGCTTCCATCTTGTGAGCCATCACGATCTCCCGGCCCTTGCCAGCAGGAACTAACCTTATCTTGGGATTGTTATTGTCTTCCGGATTAGGATAGGCAAGTATGTCCTGCAGCTCTTCCTTTGGCAAAAGCTCTGCCATTGCTTTGGCAAGCAGTGATTTTCCGGTTCCGGGACTCCCTATCATCATTACATGTCTTCTCTGGCTGGCTGCCTTTTTAACAACCTCTACTGCATGCTCCTGTCCTATGATCTGGTCGATCATCAGTTCAGGTACATCTATGGAGTCAGTTGTATCAAAAGTCTCTCCATAGAGTTCTATCTTTTCACCAGAAGTAGTTATATCGTTCTCCATAGTCTACTCACAAAGTTTATGGTTTGTTCTGAGGTACGTACAAAATATATACTTGACGGTTTTTAAGTAATTTGTAAATATCATTATATGAATGTACCTGCAAGTAAAAACTTATAAATACTAACGCATTCCGGCTATAAGAACCTATTTATTATCCCAGGGGTATATCTGGTATCATGAAACCGGCTCCATTGCTATTTTTCACAGTTATCACTTTGATTTTCTCATTATCCATCACAGGATATGCTTTTTCAACTGAAGGGCAATATATACACTTTAAGCAGATGTCTGTGGAGTTTGACGGGACGGATGCAGAAGTGACTGTGTACTATGACCTCAATATGTTCTCCCGTTTATATGTTCTGCTGCTTGGAAGTTATAACCTTGAGTCTACACTGGAAAACGTTTTTTTCGATTTTGAGGATGTAAGTGTGATGGAGATCGGGAACAATCGTGCAGTCCTTTATGTGGAAGATATATCCCGGCAGAATTCGGAGTATTATCTGCACGATTCACATGACCTTGGGGCAACTGTGGATGTGCTGACAATGATCTATCCTGACGGCTCATCGAGAAGCGTACCTTATGCAATATCAACTCCATACACTTTCTATGGCAATGACTGAGCAAGACACAGGGCTGTACGCGAACTCAGTCTGGTCATATGTCAATATGCAGGTATGCCGGATATCACCATTTCGGGTAATTATCAGTATGAAGTTCTTCGATTCATTTTTAGTATATAAAGAAGCATGAAATATTCTTTTCAACCCAAAAGGTTTATCAACAATAATGCATTATGAGGGATGCTGTTAAGCGCCTGATGCTTGCGGTAATGTCCGGGAACGGATTTACATATAAAAATCAGTGCTTACAGACAATTGCAAATCGATGGGCTCGTGGTCTAGCTGGTTATGACGTCGCCTTGACATGGCGGAGGTCGGGTGTTCGAATCTCCCCGGGCCCACCACAAAATCAAAACTGTCAAATGACAGTTAAGTTTAAATCTGAAAGCAGCATTAAGGTGCTTGCTGACCCTGAAGGCCCAGGTAGCTCAGTTGGGAGAGCGCTGCCCTGAAGAGGCAGTTGTCCCCGGTTCAAGTCCGGGTCTGGGCACCTCGATCCAGTAGCACATCAGTAGTGTAGCGGTTATCACCGGGCGTTGCCAACGCTCGAACCCGGGTTCGAATCCCGGCTGATGTATGCTATTTCTTATTAAACTTGTGACATCACTGTATCTTGCACACTTGTACTCAGGCACTTCTGGTTACGCTTTTTTCTCCAGGCTGAGTGTATAAACTTCTACTCCTGCACCCTTGCAGGCATTAAGCCTGCTTTCTGATATCTTTGCGCAGACAATACCTAATCTTATCCTGTCTCTGGTTATCCCGAATTTTTCCGAGTAGGTAACGAACCTCTGTACCTGGCCTATGGCGTTGTCCCTGGCCTCTATTTCGATTTCTATCAGGAGATGTTCTTCATCCTTGCTTATGAAAACCGCGTCAATCCTTCCACCGCTGGTCTCAACTTCGGTATCCATAAATACCAGCCCTTCTTCAATAAGTTCGGGAAATGTAGAGATCATGTGTGAGATGTCTTGTTCAGAAATGGACTCCTGGTCGGTTACATGGCTCACATCGTCGGCCTTTATCATACTTTCCAGGTGGGATATGATATCGATCCTTTTTTTATTAACCTCATGAGGATACACATTTCTGGGTCGCTTATCCTCTGTCTGAATCAGTATTCCATTCTTGCTGATTTTCTTATTACGGGAGACCGGAAGGGCACCGCCACCTTTACTGACGACGCCTATGCCGTTTTTCCTGCTGATCAGGCGAATAGATTCTATCAGTTCTTCCTTGTCAGTTCCGGTAAGTTGTTCAATATATATCCGCTCGTAGTTAATGCCATGTTTTTCCTTCAGGCTTTCAAGCAAATCTGTATACTTCACCGTTTCTTTTTCATCATTTTCCCGATTTACGTATAATTTGTACTCTAACATCTCTCTCTCCATGGAAAGTGGTCCAAAATGGGTAAGGAATCTATTCTGTGCAGGTATTTAAATTGATTCTAGGGAAGAATCTGTCACTTGGAGTGGGAAATAGTGTTGGGCCGGTTGTGGTGGTTGATAAGGTATAAATAAAATAACGTATCCTTTCTAAAGGGGGGACGGATACTATAATACATTTAATTGGGATCCGTTTTGGCCCGGGGAGATGTAATGAATGAAGCAAGCTTTTATTGAAAAGTACTATATGGACAAAGATGTTGAAATTGACATCGGAGGAGAAGATAATTACCGGGGTATAGTTGCAGAGTGTAACGACGGGATACTTAGCCTCATGTGGGACATAGCTGATGAGGGCTACACTCACATAGATATAGACGACATCAGGGCGATCTGGAAACAGAAAAAGTAGATTGCTTGTAATATTTTCCGTTTACTCGTTTTCTTTTTTTCAGGATGCCGGCAGCAGGCATTGAATCTACTGTCACAAGTGAAGGGTTGCAGGGAACCTTTTCTATTTTAAAGTTGTTTACTGTTTCTGTCATATCAGGTAAAGATCAACAAAAATAATTGCTTGTGTTATAAGGTCATTGTTGTTGATCTATAATGATTATCGGGCATCCGGTCCCCTGGTATATTTCTATGGGTTTGGTTTGTATCCAGGTGGACATTCATGACACGGGGTTGCAAAGACGGGCGATAATAGCGGATTTGCAGGATATGTTGTTTAGTGACTGCATCTCAGCGAGTTGGCGATGCTGCTGTCTTCATGCCAACTTGCATCAAAAAGAGTGCAGGTAACATCCTGTGGAAGTTTTAATTAACTGTCCCTGGTGTGGTATAAAGTTATTAGAAGCTGAAAAAGGTGTTCAGCAATGTAAAGAATATGGATATTTGACTAAGAAAGTATGGATATACGCTTAACTGTGTATGGGATAATTTTAATCATTCTGTGAAATAGGCTTGATGGAGTACGTTTCGCAAATATGGCCGGTTAAATGTATATCTCCGAAAGACTACAAAGAAATGCCTGAAAACGTATCTGATTTTTTTCTTTTTGTCTATTTTAACCCGGAAAAATCAGTTAAATACATATTGTTTGATCAGGGAATATTACAAATATGAAATATGAAAGTGGGGTAATCATATCTTTTCTGGTTATAGTCCTGGGGATAATATTGTACTTCCTGTTCCAGGAAAGCGACATCGCAGTAAGAATGACTGCCAGGGCAGCAGGGCTTCTCGGGTACTTTTTTTTGTTCCTTGCAATATTGTCATCTGAATACCTGGCAAGCATAAGGAAAACGTTCGGCAGATCTTTTATCAATGTACATCATCACCTTGCGAGGGTGGGAGTTGCTCTCGTACTGGTCCATCCCATAACCGTGGCTTACCAGTTTGGTCTGAGTGCGTTCCTGCCAGTCTTCTATCCTTTGGCAGAGTTTCTCAGACTTGCAGGAAGGCCGGCTTTCTACATTATTCTTATAGCTGTCCTGGCAGGCATTTACAGGAAAAGGATCCCTAAGAACTGGAGGTCCGTCCATGCATTGAACTATCTTGCATTCTTAATGGTTTTCATTCATGCATGGCTCATCGGTACCGACCTTCAGAACCCGGTGATGCAGCTTATCTGGATCTCAATGGCCCTTATTGTAGTTGCTGTATTTATTCACAAGCATCTTATTTCCGCACCCGGTCGCAAGAAGGGCAGGAAGTAAGGCATCAAGTCATAAGATGTTGCCTTCGCCCTGTCATTTCCTGCCGAAGTAGAAGATTCCCAGCCCTCCCCATAGTAGCATGAGGAATGTTGCTAATATGAGTACAGGTGTCGGGCCCAGGTAGAATATGAGTGGTACCGAGGCTGCCGTAAACACGCCACCGCCAACTATCGGTTCGAAAAGGAGCTGTTTATAGCCGAATCCCTCAAGAGCGGGGGACTTATTGTCGGGATCTGCTATTCTCATAAGCAATAGGCCACTGGCAGTCATTCCCATGGACTGTCCGAAATTACCTATGCCTCTTTCGAACCAGTATGAAGGCATCATCCTTGGTCCGAGGAATAAAAACGCTACGATATTCCACACAATTCCAACCGTCGCAAGGACGACAAACGGCATCAGGTTATTGCCTATCACACTCAGTGACAGTGTGGCGATTGCGCTGGTGATCAGTACGTCAAGTGATAGCCCCTGGATCCTCATCATAAGCCCCCTGTCCAGTGTCTGATGCACATCGAATCTGTCAAGGAATGCCTGAAGGATGATCCCTCCTATCATTGCCAGGGGAAAGAGCGGTATATGGGCCAGGAGGTACATGCCTGTTGCCTGCCCCCAGGTCGCCTCCTCGATTTTGATCAATATCTGAAGGATCATGTATCCTATTCCAATGGCAACACCCACATATGCAAAATGCAGCGACATGGGCTCAATAGATTCGGGTCTTGTCGTTATCATCCCTGCAGACTCCCTTGCATCAAAGTCGATGATGCCGGTCTGCCGTTTCTCATCAAGGGAAATCTGGGAGGGATTTTTAAGTACTTGTGTTTTGCCGTTCCTGGCACCATAGTTCAGAAGCACTATCCCGAATACAACACCAAAGAGAATTCCTACGGTTGCAAGTCCTAAAGCCAGATCTGCCGCCTCTGCAAATCCAAGTTCTTCAAAGGTTGTGGCCATGCCTGCCGCAGTACCATGTCCTCCCTCGAATGATATCTCTATGAGGGCACCTGCCATAGGGTCAATCCCATAAAGAGGGCTCAGGATGAGGATGGTCGCCAGTATCCCGAACACGTACTGTCCCCATGCTATGGTCTGTCCGTGAGCTATCTGCGGGCCTGCTATGTGCCATACTTCCCTGATACCGGGTATCTTCTTTCCAAGGAAGAGTGTCGCAAATATTATACTGATGAAAATGCCGGGCAAAGCTTTCCATACATTAAGCATCTCTTCCGGGAACATTCCCTCCGAAAGGAAAGTGCCGGAATATCCTGCCCATGAAATTAAATTGCCCATGACCTCGGAACCCAGGAACAAAGCAAGGAATCCTCCTATCAACGAGCTTGGGATAAAAAGCGTTTGAAGGGTAGGTGACATGAGTCTTATCCATTTACCCAGAAGCAAAACAATTCCAAGCACTAAAAAACTCATTCCGATCATGGCAGCCGACACAAGATAACCTCCTGTTGCTTTGCAGGATATATTCTAAAAAGCAACGAGTCAAGTTTGTCCGGTAACTTATATACTATTTTTGCTTCCTCCGGATTTTGTGTGATCAGGGCAGGAATGTGTTCCTGCAATGATTAGTTATTTATCATTTCAGGCATCTCTTTTTGTTATGGGTGAAGAGCAGTGGTGCAGTATACATTCAGACGATGTCTTCAACTTGCTAAATAGCCATCCCGACGGCCTGAGTCCGGAAGAGGCAGAGATCAGGCTTGCACGGGATGGATATAATGAGGTATCTTCCAAACAAGAGCATGGTTTTTTTTACCGTTTCTTTAAGCAGTTTGCAAGTCCCCTGATCTATCTGCTTCTCGCAGCTGCTGCTATTACATTTATTCTGGAACTGTATGTCGACGCGATAGTTATACTGCTAGTTGTACTGGCAAATGCAATAATAGGTTTTATACAGGAAGGGAAGGCTCAGCATGCCCTTGAATCCCTTTCAAAGCTGCTGGTGCCCGAAGCAAGGGTCCTGAGGAGTGGAATGAGCAAGGTATTGCCAAGCAGGGAGCTTGTTGTAGGGGATGTTGTACTGCTGGAGGCCGGGGACAGGGTCCCTGCTGATGTGAGGATATTCTATGCGAAAAATCTCAGGGCTGATGAATCTATATTGACAGGTGAATCAGTACCTGTGGAAAAGAGCACTGACTCTATAACGACGGGCTGTGTTTCTTTTGGTGACCAGAAGAATGTTTCCTTTGCCGGCACTCTGGTCAATCAGGGTCAGGGGAGAGGCATTGTAGTTGCCACGGGTAATCGGACTCAGATAGGCAGGATATCCGAATTCATCAGGGAAAGTAAGGAGATGTCCACTCCTCTTCTACGTAAAATGGACCATATGAGTTATGTGCTGTCTGCAGTCATCGTGGCTATAGCGGCGCTGACCTTTGCAGTAGGTCTATTCAGAGGTTACGGAGCAGTTGAGATATTTATGGCTTCTGTAAGCCTTGCCGTTGCGGCTATTCCTGAAGGATTGCCTGCGGTCATAACTATATCAATGGCCATCGGTGTAAACAGGATGGCTGCAAAGAATACAATTATCCGCACGGTCCCCGCCGTCGAGACCCTTGGCAGCGCCACTGTGATCTGTACGGACAAGACTGGTACTCTCACAAAGAATCAGATGACCGTGACCCGGATATATGCCGCAAGCCGCTGGTATGAGCTCACTGGCACGGGCTATGTTCCGGAAGGTGATTTCCTGCAGGATGGGGTAAGTATCGACCCAATGGCTGACAAAGCCCTTATGAACACATTAAAGGCAGGTGTCCTGTGTAATGATGCCTCTTTTAAAGGTGTGGATGATATTGATGGTGATCCAACGGAAGGTGCGTTACTGATATCTGGCCTCAAAGCCGGGAAATTCTATCTGCCACGGAAGGATATCGTACCTTTCGAGCCGGAAGAGAGATTTATGGCCACCTTGCACGAAAATGAAGATGGTTCTAAGAGCATTTATGTAAAAGGTTCTCCCGAGAAGGTCCTGGATATGTGTATCTCTCAGTTCGACGGGCAGCGTGCAGGTCCGGTGGATGCGGAAGGTATACTCGGGGCATCTGAACAGATGGCTTCAGATACATTGAGGGTGCTGGGAATGGCATACAAGGATGTGCCTGCAGATGTGGAAAGTATAGAAGCGGAGGATATAAAAGAACTTGTATTTCTTGGTCTTCAGGGTATGATGGACCCTCCCAGGGAAGGAGTCACAGAAGCCATTGAAAAATGCAAAACCGCAGGTATCAGGGTCATAATGATCACAGGGGACCATCTGAGAACGGCCTATTCCATCGCCACGAAAGTGGGTATAGAAACAGAGGGTGCCCTTTCCGGAAAAGATGTGGGGAATATGTCCGATGAGCACCTGGGGCAGCGCCTGGATTCGGTATCTGTATTTGCAAGGACCTCTCCGGAGGATAAACTCAGGTTAGTCCGGCTTCTCAAGGATATGGGGGAGGTGGTTGCGGTTACAGGTGACGGGATCAATGATGCACCTGCCCTTAAAACAGCCGATATCGGGATATCAATGGGCATTACAGGTACAGAGGTTGCAAAAGAGGCTTCGGATATGGTGCTGGCAGATGACAATTTCTCTTCTATCGTATCGGCTATCGAGGAAGGGAGGGATGTTTATGGCAAGATACAGAAAATATTGCTATGGACACTTCCCACAAACGGCGGGCAGGCCCTCTCCATAGTGGCTGCGGTACTTCTGGGACTGACACTGCCACTGGTGCCACTGCAGATATTATGGCTTAACACTGTCACAGCCATCGGGCTCGGGGTTCCCATAACTATGGAGCCAAAGGAAAGGGGTATACTAAAAAGGCCGCCAAGGCCTCCGCGTGAACCTGTACTGACGCAGCTGATCAGGAGGAGGGTGGTTTTCGTCTCCTTACTTATCGTTGCAGGTGCATATCTGACGTTTTTCCTGAAAATGGAACGTGGGGGGGATATTGATGCAGCACGTACTGTTGCATTGAATACAATAGTGTTCTTCCAGATATTCTATCTTTTCAATTCCAAATCCCTGCACGATTATGTACTGAGGGATATTCTTTCAAACAAGGCCATGTTATTGGGAATTGCTATCGTGTTAATACTGCAGCTTGTGATCACCTATGAACCCGCCATAAACTATATTTTTTCCACAGCTCCTATTCTGGCTGTTGACTGGCTGATCATAATGCTTGTATCGAGCACAGTATTTTTCCTGATAGAATTTGAGAAGTATTTGTATAAGAATGGGTACCTCTCGCAGGACTGAAAGGATATGTGTCTGGACCGGGGTCAGATATTTTTCAAGATGCCTGGTATCTATTTCCTGCGTAGTATGCTTTCATCCATCGGGTAGTATTCTGTGGCTGAATTGATAAGTTCGGCAGCTGTGTTCCTTTCAAAGGAATATACTTCAACACGCACTCCTGATGCTTTAAGGTGATTTACAAGGGCTGTGAAGTCGCCGTCGCCACTGACCAGTACCAAAGTGTCAACTTTTGAAGCTATCGATATGGCATCAATGGCGATTCCCATGTCCCAGTCTCCCTTTGTGGACCCATCCGGCCTTATCTTCAACTGTTTTGTTCTTGTTTCCCATCCAAAGGTCTTTAACAGATACTTAAATCCGCTCTGGTCCACTTCCTCTGTCTCGACCAGATAGGCAATTGCTCTGACAAGCTGCCTGCCTCCAAGCACAGTGGCAAGCAGCTTATCATAGTCCAGTCTGCTGTCATAATAGATATTCTTGGCAGAATAGAACATGTTCTGTACATCGGCCAGCACTGCCACTCGCTGATCTTTGAAAATGGCTGCTTCGTTTTGAGAATTGAACACAATATTTCATTCCTTAAACTTGATTTTTTAAATTATGGATGTTACAGATATAATATAAATCCTATTATTTCTTTTCTTATCATATAGTTCGATAATTTTTTCGATGTCTCCTTCCTTCTGAAACTAACAAAAGATTGCCGGGATAAATATATTCTCTCTGGTAATTACTACTTTATCTATGTTTAAACCTGATATAATCATAAATAATAGTATGATTGCTTGTTATGGTCTGTTAAATGTCATTATAATGACATTACCTTGTTTAGAATACAATTAAACCTAATTTGTACTGTATATGAGCTTTATAAAGATAAAAATCAATTTTAGAACTCTTATATGCATTAATATTCATTAATAACTTTTTATTATAGATAATTATTTAAATTAAGCGCCTATTCTATGGCGGCCATGAATTTAGAACTTAAAAACAATAATAACTCTTATTTAGAACTCATAATATCATGTACTATCTTTGGATCCAGTGGTATCTTCTTAAACCATATATATGGCATGCAAACAGGATCCATACTATTTTATAGGCTTTTATTCGGGTTTACATTACTTTTAGGTTACCTATTTATCTCAAAAAAGTATGAAGTCTTTCGAATAGGTGAAAAAAAGCGTTTTCTACTTCTGATAGGTATTTTTAACGTAGTTACTACTTATTCTTATTACACTTCCATCAAATACTCTGGTCTTTCAGTAGCAGTACTACTTCTATATACTGCACCTATATACGTAACTCTTCTATCACCACTCTTTCTGAAACAAAAGATTACTCTGCGGGGTATTATATCACTTTTTGTCTCGATGATAGGAATCTCCATGGTAGTGATACCTTCAAATGGGTCACTTGAACAGAACGGTCACCTACTTACAGGAATTATATTCGGCTTGATATCAGGTCTCTCCTATAGTGGGACAATCATGACAGTCAACCACCTGAAGAATGACTACTCAGGCACAGCGCAGCTTTTCTGGTCTACATTCATCAGTCTGATCATATTGGTGCCCTTCGCCAGCAATGTGCCGGAAGCCATCCTTTTACCGAATTTGCCTATACTTGTTATGTTCGGACTTATGACAACGGCGTTCGCTTCCCTGTTATATCTGAACAGCGCTTCGAAGATAAACGCCCAGACTGTGAGCGTTCTGGCATTACTTGAGCCGGTCAGCGGTATAATATTCGGTTTCTTCTTCCTGCACGAACCGATTATACTGAAGACCGTCCAGGGATGCATATTCATACTTTTCGGAGCCTGCATCCTGGTCTGGGATTACAGGACAGTACAGACATATGGAATGAAAGGTCCTTTTGTCTCGTTTCAAACTGCTTTAAAAAGGAGACTCCTGAATATTCCCAGGATCACTTTCATGTTATTGTCCGGAAGATTCTAAGTTATGCTACACTTATAGTACAGTATGACTTCTGATCGGCGATTACAACTTTCAGATTGAAGTATTATCCGTTCAGAAAAAGCCGGTACTTTAATATTCCGGTACACATAAAAAACCTATCAGGGACTATAGGGTTGATCTTGTGAGGTATCTTGGAGTAGATCAGAAGTTAAAAATTAGCAAAGTTATCTTGGCTAATAGTATTCCTAAGATATGGGATATCGCGTACAGACTTTCACGTTTTCTTTTTTTGCGGGACTACGGGTACATGTACAAAAGGTACCTTCAGCTTGATCTTAACAAAAAAGAGTTTGAGATCCGGCTTGGTTCGCTAATAGCCGGGCTACGTCCGCAGTTAAAGAGACGGGCTGTCAGTTATGGCATGGATGGTAAATGCATTGATGTTCTGCTTGCTGATATTCAGGAAGATTTGCTGTTCCAGTTTGAACGATGGACAGATGATGAATATCTTGCTTTTGTTAAAATGATATGTAAGACCATGCTGGATGATAAAGGCTCTGAGCACAGGGTAAAGTCACCTGGGGTTGTGGAAAGTATGCAGGAGGTAGATTCTCTTAATGGTCCTCTCACGGGAAGATTGATTCTGAATATGTTGGAAAACAGATGCTCCCTAAAAGAAAGGGAAATGCTGAAATTGCTCCGGAGATCAGAAGCTTCCCTGGGATCTACTCATGGACATTCTAACAGTGCTAGCTATGCCAATGGTCTTTATCAGACTTCATCCGGGAGAATAAAGATCCTTCTTATGGACGGCAGTGCGTGGGGAGATATCCGATCAATCCTTCAACATGAGTTCACACACTTCTTTACCCACGAATCCTGCTTTAATACCATCATCAAAGCCTGGCATGTCCCGCAGAGCACATACTTGTCAGAAGATGAGCTGGAGGATATACTTATCAACAATGTTCGTTCTGTTGTTTTACATCTTTACACAGGCAAAGCGCTGAAAATGGAAGAAGTTGAGCAATTCCTCCGCTGGAAAATACCGGTTGAAATAAAACCTTCTGCTGAAAACTTATTCAAAAAAACGGTATGTGAAGAATCTATCAATTCTGTCGTTTTTTGTATGGACGACATTGCTGAACTGGACATCATGAAAGATGATCTGATGGTACGGAATATGACCTTCAGCCTGTGCAACATTCTGGACGAGTCACTTGCATATCTGTCCGAAAAATACACTGGTCTTACCTATGATGCCGGCAAGCTTGCCGTGACACACAGCACAACAGCAAACATCAGGGATTTCGAGAAGATATACAGGTCACTGGAACGCATTACAGCCAATATGAACGAGGAAGATTTCGACACGTTCGCTAAATGCCTGTGTGACAGGTTCCTTAGTATATGGGATCCTTTCTGGGGTATCAAGGAATATGAAGCTGCAGTCGACAGTATACTGGATGTACGGGTCTGTGTTCCTGATAAATGCACCATTAAAGACAAGACACATTAATTAGTAAAAAATAGAAAAGTACCTGCCACAAAGCAGGTACTCAAAAGCCGTTACCTGTTCTAGGTGCGTCTTCTGGTCATCCACAATCCTACTGTGACAATTATCAGCAAGGTGAATGCTACTCCTGGGAAGGGAATTCCCTGCTCTTCAACATCAAAAGTACCATTAAGTGTTCCGATGCTCACATTATAGGTACCTGTTTCATTTCCGACTACAGTGAACTCCACTGACTGGTTAGCACCAGGATCAATTGTGACATTCTCTGTATCTGCCACTTCGCCGTTGACAAGGAGTTCTACTTCTTCCTCACCAGCCTCCAGACCGGTATTCTCAACATTCGCTGTTATTGTGACCTCTTCTCCTGTCTGAACAAGGAGCGGTTCGATGTTCAGGTCCGAGTATGCGAATCTTGCCTGTGATTCCTGTACGTCGATATTCAGCTCAGCAGATAGATACTCATCCGAAGAGGTGGTCAGCTTGTGCATGCCCGGATCACGTGCCGTATAAGTGACAACGCCCTCCTCGTCCGTGGTACCGACGCTTCTGCTATCATAGAGCACTTCCACACCTTCTACAGGATCACTATTGATCAGGGTGACAACTGAAATGTTGATAGTGTCTCCTTCGGTTATGCTTTCAGGTGAGACTTCTATGGCAAGTCTCCTGCTGACATCTTCCGGTGATATCACATCAACTTCAACACTACCCCGGGCAAAGCCTTCCTTTTCTGCCGTGACAGTGAAAGTGCCTGCCTCTTCAGGTGCATATTCTATGGTACCGTTCTCAGAGGTTTCTCCAATATTCGTATCTCCAAACATCACTACAGCTTCAGCTACCGAAGTGCCCCTTGAAGTTACCTCGATGGTAACAGTATCATTCTGCTCGATGGCTCTGGGTATATTGATAGTGAGAGGTTCGGTTGCTTCGGTAGTTACTTCGACGAACGGATAGTACCTCAGAGTACCGGAATCTGCTACCCTGAACGAGATCTCTTCGGTTACATCTACAGTATTATCCCTTGAAAGGGTAACTGAACCGTCGTTCTCCATAACGATCTCAGAGGCTGAGAATGAAGTTATCTCCAGTTCTCCGAAACTGTCACCTGACTGAACTTCTATGTAGTCCTCTGATATCTGGAATATACCCTCGATGAATACAGCATTTGTCTCAGTTCCCCTGAATATGTTCTGGAAATGCACTGTTATTATGGCAAGATCGTCAGTATCACCGACATCTGTCTCGTATACATAATCGCCTTCACCGGACACAATACCAGTATCAACCTCATCTCCATTCTTCTCAAGGGACACAAGTACGGAATCACCTTCAAGGTCAACTTCTTCAATTATCAGCTCGTATCCTTCTTCAAGCACAAGCCGGGAACCTGTGAACAGGGATGTTTCCATATCGCTGTCGATCAGTACCTGCGAGAGCTGGCCACCTGAGAGCAGGCTGTCTTCATCTGCAAATGCAGTGTCATCTGAATAGCCGGCAAAATACTTCTCAGCAAGGAAACCGATGACATTGAATGTACCCCAGTCATCATACTCGAAACTGACCTGTTGCGGTTCGCTCCTGTAGATCAGGCTGCCATCAGGGATCGATCTTCCATTGAGTTCCGTGATCTCCAGTGACTCCGTACCGACCCCTTCATCAATGTTGTAATAGAAACCTGCGAAGTTTAGGGGGGTCCAGGTAAACGCTTCATCCTCTATGACAGTTCCCCTTAGCTCGTACGTGACGGGTTCTGAGATGTCCCTCTCGGGACCGAATCTGAGTATCTCATCATCAGCAACGACAAAATCAAGATTACCCATTATATTGACAGTATTTCCTCTGCTTAATGATATCGAACCGGAGTTCTCCATGCTGATCTCGTCGGAACTGATGGTCTCAACTTCCATTGTGCCAAAATCATCACCTGATTCCACCTCTATATATTCTTCGGATATCTGGAATATACCCTCGATGAATACTGCATTTGTCTCGGTTCCTCTGAATATATTATTGAAATGAACAATTATGACAGGTACGTCTTCTTCCGAACCGAGGTCAGTCTCATATACATAATCATCATTTCCTGCAACTACATCGGTCTCTATCACATCGCCGTTTCTCTCAAGGCTGATAAGTACGCTGTTACCTTCAAGGTCCACTTCCTGGATGTTAAGTTCATAACCTTCTTCCAGAATTATGGAAGAACCCGAGAAGACCGAGAGTTCGTCATCCGTGTCCATAACGATCTTTGAGAGTTCCCCGTTTCCCATCAGGCTTATCGGATCATCTGCAAAAGTCGTATTTCCGTTGTAACCTGCAAAGTATCGTTCTGCCATGAAACCGATGATTTCATAAGAACCCCAGTCATCGTGTTCGAAATCCGTTTCAATCGGAACGGTGGAATATCGCAGGTCACCCTCCTGAATGGACCTGTCACTGTAACTCTGCAGCGTCACGGTCAAAGTCTCGGACCCCTCTCCGGAATCCAGGTCATAATAGAAGCCAGGATAGCTCTGCGCTGTCCATGTGTATTCCAGGGACACGTTCGAATCAGCTGCCCATATCCGGTTGCCTGTAGTGTTGTCCTGAGCAAGAGCCGTTGTCGACATGGCAGCAATTGACAACAACAGACTTACCAGTAAAACTAAGTTAATATCTTTATTCATGTTTAACCCCCAACTTGAATTGTGGCTTATTGTTATAGCAAATAAATTTATACCTGGTCAAGGTATATCAATCTTCTTTATGTTTAAACAATTGTCATTATGTTCCTAAACAGTGTTAAAGAAGAACAGGATATTTCCAACTACATGACATGAATATGTTGATTCTATTCTTATCACTTAGTAAAATATCCACAACCATTTTGGCTTAATGTTAAAAATGCATTAATATCTGATGCCGTCATAATATTTATTCGGTCATTCTATTAATTGCGGGATTTGAAAAAGGCTCGTGAAGTGGTCAGTATATCAGGAGGAGCAGGGTTATATGGATGAATTGAATGAATTTTTCAAAGGGAAGAAGATAGCTTATTTTTCAATGGAAATGGGGTTACAGAATGAGATCCCGACCTACAGCGGAGGCCTGGGGATACTTGCAGGAGATGTTATTAGAGCCAGTGCAGATCTGGGTATTCCGCTTGTGGGTGTCACTCTGGTCAGCAGAAAGGGCCATTTTGCACAACATCTGGATGAAAAGGGAAGACAATCGGAAGATGAGCAAAAATGGTCTCCGGAAGATTACATAAAATTGCTGCCTGCGGAAGTAACTGTTCGGATACAGCAGCGGGATGTTAGGGTAAGGGCATGGCTCTATGAACATAAAAGTCTTACAGAGGAACTAATTCCTGTGATCCTGCTGGACACGGATGTCGATGGTAACTCCCCGGAAGACAGGGGGATCACCGATTACCTGTACGGAGGTGACAGCAGATACAGATTGAAACAGGAGATAATACTTGGTATTGGCGGGGCAAAGATGCTTGATAAGCTTGGTTTGCATATGAGCAAGTATCACATGAATGAAGGGCATTCAAGCCTCCTGACAATGGAACTGCTACGCAGGAACGAAATGGACCCGGGCAGGGTGAAGGAACTCTGCGTGTTCACCACCCACACACCGGTTGCGAGCGGGCATGACAGGTTTTCCTATGATCTGGTGAGAGAACTTATTGAGGGGGAACAGGAGATCGGAGCACTCCGGAAGTACGGAGGAGAAGATGAGCTAAATATGACCGTCCTGGCCCTGAACCTGTCCGATTACATAAACGGAGTGGCTAAAAGGCACAGGGAGATATCGGAAAAGATGTTTCCCGGTTACAAGTTCAGGTCCATTACCAATGGGGTGCATTCCTATACCTGGGTCTGCTCTCACTTCAGGGTACTTTATGACCGGCACATACCTGGCTGGGCCAATGAGCCCGAACTCCTAGTCAGGGTGAAAAATGTGCCCGGAGACGAGATATGGGATGCCCACAAGAATGCAAAAAAGGAACTTATAGATCATGTCAACATGAAAAAAGGAATTGGCATGGACCATGACACCCTGACCATCGGTTTTGCAAGGCGAATGGCGGAATACAAACGACCTGCATTTATCTTCTCCGATCTTAAAAGGCTCATGAAGGTCAATGAAGCAGGTAAAATCCAACTGATATTTGCAGGTAAGGCTCACCCTGCCGATACACGGGGTAAAGAGATTATAGAAGAGATATTCGGTTATATTGAAGACCTTAAGGATACGATAAAGATCGCCTTTCTTGAGAACTATGATATGGACCTTGCCCTGAAAATGGTCTCAGGTGTGGATGTCTGGCTCAATACGCCAAAAAGGCCCTTTGAAGCTTCCGGTACGAGTGGTATGAAGGCAGCTCATAACGGGGTTGTGAACTTAAGTGTGCCGGACGGCTGGTGGATAGAGGGCTGCGTTGCGGGAGTTACAGGTTACTCGATCGGGGCGGGAATAGATCCTGATAGCTCTCCTGAAGAAATAGAAAGGATAGAACGTGATGATCTCTACAACAAACTGGAGTACATAATAATACCGAAGTACTATGACAGGAGAGATGAGTGGATAGCCATAATGAGGAATTCCGTAGAGATGATAGCCTACTACTTCAATTGTCACAGGATGATGCGCAGGTATGTCACAGAGGCATATTTATGACACAGGTAATTGTCACAGGAATTATACCTGCTGACAGGATGTGTCCTGCCCTTTTTTTTAAGTTCCCTGGTCAATTGCCTCTCTCATCGGTAAGGCCAGCAAGGTCTGACTTCTGCTCGTATTTCCCCGGTATATAAGGCTTTGAGAATTTCGTCTCAATGTTCTCACGGTGCAGGGTATTGTATGTGCAGAAGGGTATGACCTTTCCATCAGGTGTCGCATAATGTATGCCACATTGTTGAACACGTTTGATATCGAAGTTGTACATGTCCTGGAAATGCATAGCTCCCAGAAAAAGGCTTTCTCTGTGGAATTGCTTTACTACGTTTGATTCTCCTTCTTTTAAAACGTTGAGCAGCATCTTTGTGACGTTGACACATTTTGGCTCCTTTTTGGAATCAATAAAACCCGGTACTTTGCTCAGTACCTTTCCGATTACCAGAAGGTTGTGGCCGTTATCATTAAGCTCATATGATGCTTCATCTATCATTTCCATAAGGCCTTCAACATCCACGAAGTCCGTTATGGGTACGATCCTGCCGTTGTCTACAAAGAGATATGTTGCTGCTCCGCAATGGGGATGCACTGTCATCTCAGGTAAGGCCTTATGACGGGCTTTTGCAAGGAATCTTGATATCGGTACCACAAAAGGTACAGGGTACCAGGCGTCTCCGGATATCTCTCCCTCTGTCTGTTCCTCTACAAGCCTTGTGAGATCAGGTATGGTGATTCTGTTCTTTTCTCTTTCCTGCTGGCATATTCGTCCGGTAAAGGATACCGGCTGGAAATTAACACCTTTGACAATATCCCTGTTCTCCGCAGCAAACCTGATAATATCTCCTACCTGCTCGTCGTTGACACCCTTTGAAAGCGTAGGAACAAGTGTTATACTGCGTAATCCTGCTTTTCGGGAGTTATCGATTGCTTTTAATTTCAGGGGAAATGCATTGAACCCCCTCATTTTGATATAAGGCTCTGCAGATATCCCGTCGAACTGCAGATACAATGTTTGCATCCCTGCTTCGGCAAGCTCTTTTCCAAAATCGACACTCTGTGCAAATCTGAGGCCGTTGGTAGCTATCTGTATCTGGACAAAGCCAAGCTCTTTGGCCATTTTAATAAGTTCGGGAAGGTCTTCACGAACTGTCGGTTCCCCTCCGGTGAACTGTATGGAGTGGCAGGGTACCGGTTGCTGGTTCCTGAGCATTGTCATCATGTCATATATCTGCTCTTTGCTGGGTTCATATATCCGTCCAGAGTTCCTGGCATTTGCAAAACAGATAGGACAGGACATATTGCACCGGTTCGTAACATCGATGTTTGCAAGGATGGTGCTCGTCCGGTGGGAAACACACAAACCACATTGGAAAGGACAATCGGTATTAAAGCTGATATTCGGGTTAAGAATACCTGAGCCAGTACATGTGAACTTTTCAAATCTTTCAAACATACTTGCATCAGACCAGCAGATGTCCCGAAAAATACCATGATCTACACAATTCTTTTCCATCATGATCCTGCCATCTTCTTTGAAAAGAGTAGCTTCGATCAAATGTCCACATACAGGGCATATCGAGTAAGTGTGTCTCAGATAAAAACCTCACAAATAAATTATCCAACCCACAAATGGATATAGTAAAACGTTGGAAGTTATCTTATATATTCTTTTTTAAAACCCATTTTTCAGGCTATATGGGCGTTACGTAGTTCCTGTGAGGATACACCAGGTCATTAAGGTCTGCTATAGTTACCTATAATCTTAAAATTACTTACGCAACATGATTTCATACTAGTATTTATATGAACATATATACAGTTTTACTTGCGAGAGGGAAGCAGGGAAAGAGTGCCAAAGTGTGGTATAATTGGTATAAACATGTATTGTACCAGCAAATAGCTTATGCATGTGTATATCCTTCAATCCTGACTATAACTTCTGCGGTTTAACCAATAATACTTGTTCTCTCTCGCTATATCTGCCGGTCCGGAGATTAAAACCTGTTCTTTGACATTTTAAATATACCCGTGACACATTTTTATATATCAGGGTCAGAGTTTTCCGTATCTGTTCTTAACTTGTCGTTCTTCTCCGCTGGCACCCATATATACGAAAAAAGCGATCAGAATTAACCAGAAACTGATGAACAAACCTATAATACCCATCAGAAAAGCAAATATCTTCCCAATAGAAGCAGCTTTTTCCGTGGCTTCTACAAAACCCATGCGTTGTGCAAAAAAGGCACGGAGGATGCGTCCACCATCCATGGGGAATGCCGGGATCAGATTGAACAGTCCCAGTATTATGTTTATGTAACCCAGTATAAAGACCATTAGAAAGAAAGGTCCTCCTTCTGATGGTGATACTGTGGGGTTGAAAAGATAATTGAACGCCAATAGTACGATTCCGATAACAATACTTGAAAAAGGTCCTACAAAAGCCATCTTAGCTTCACTTGCCGGGTCATGCAGTTCTTCTTTCATGGATGAGACCCCGCCTATAAGGTAAAGTGTGATCTCACTGATGCTCCCTCCATACCTTAAAGAAAAATAAGAATGGGCCAGTTCATGAGCGAGTACGGAGGCAAAGAGCAGAATCGCTGTTAAAAGTGACAGCAGATATTTAACTGGTTCGGACTCGATTCCCGCAAAGCCGAAGGGTTCCGGCTGTATGGCAAAGATCCATGTAAAGAACGGTAGTACTAGCAGAAAAGAGATATGTATCTTTATAGGTATGCCAAATATCTTTGCTATCTGAAGCGAATTTCTCATTAGTTTCCTTCCTTATTAGTTAAAATAAACTTACTTTTCAGAGATTTATTATAAAGGTTCCATCATGCCGTTTTCCTCAGATGTGGTAGTACCTGCTTCCCATAGTCCTTGATGAACCCGAGCTCATCAGGGCCTGAATAATGGAAATAAATATGAGTGTAACCTGCATCTATGAACTGTTGTGCATATCGAATGTGTTCTTCCGGATCAGAGGAAATGCATGCATTCTGCCTGATCGTATCCTTGCCCACCACTGCACCGTTTTCAGCCGACATCTCTGGTGTATATATCTTATTAAGGAACAAAGCAGGTATCATGGAACCTGCCCAGTATCTCTGCAGGTTTTCTATCGAATCCTCCAGGCGTTCACCGTATGCTACTGTAAGTTCCACTGCTTTTGGCATATTTTTGACATCTTTGCCTGCACGCTTGGCACCGCTTTCGAATTTTTCCAGTATCTGCCTGTACTTCTTGATATGGGAGTCACCTACTGTCAGTAGGCCGTCTCCGTAATATCCTGCGAACCGGGCACTTGCCGGAGCAAGGGAGGAGAAGTATATCGGGATATCCTCTTTCGGTAGAGTATAGATCTTTGCTTTATGGGTACAATAGTAATTACCCTCAAAAGTTATCTTTTCCCCTGTCCATAGCTCACGGATCAGTCTTACTGCTTCCTCAAGCATATCCTGCCTTTCACTGAACTCCGGCCATTCGCAGGTCACGGGATACTCGTTCAAAGCTTCTCCGGTCCCCACGGCCAGATAAGTACGACCGCCTGCCAGGGAGGATAATGTCGCAGTGGCCTGAGCGATTATTGCCGGGTTATACCTGAGGATAGGACATGTCAGACCTGTCCCAAGTTCTATTTTCTTAGTACTTACCGCTGCAGCCCCGAGCCATGTCCAGGTAAAACATGCCTGCCCGTCCTCACTCCACGGATGAAAATGATCGCTTACATTTATAGTGTCAAAACCATTGTTCTCAGCAGTCACCAGCTGCCTGAGCATCTCGGAAGGTGTATACTGTTCCGGTGCTATTTTCAAGCCTAACTTTACCAATACTGATCCCCCACATAATAATGAACTCAAAACACTTAATTTTATATTGATTTCAACCGTATTTAAGATTTAGGCACTGGTAAAAAAACACTCCGGCATTTATAATGTAAATCCCTGAAGCATTTCGGGCCTGGTTTATTTTTCTGAAAGTGCTGCACTCAGGAAATTTCCGGGTTTTTTCTACAGGGCCCAAATAGTTATGTATTTTAAAGTTAGATTTTAAATGGGTAATAAGGGGTAGGTGTACGTATGAGTTTACTTGAAACGACCTGGGGTTTGCTGGTACTTATCTCAGAGATCTGGGTCATATATGATCTGTTCACATACAACAGGTCAATAAGTACAGCAATGAAGATCTTCTGGATACTTGTTGTACTTCTGCTAGGGATAATAGGTGTTGTGCTCTATTATTTCTTCGGGAGAAGGAGATCCGGGAGAAGAAGATGACACACAGCATATGGGTTCGGGCATGATACAGAATCAAAACTGAACTCTGTTTTTTGCTTACAGATAATTGCCTGGAAATCCTTTACGAATATGAGTGATAAAAAATACTTCCTGAAAGGTGAGATCGGGCGCCAGCTGATACATATACTTACAGGTTTTATCTTTCTTTTTATCATTTTCTTATCGGGTAGTTATGCAGCCCTGGTGTTCACAATTCTGCTTGTTGCAGTTATCTTCACATCATTTTTGTTTCAGGAGTTTCCCGTTCCTAAAAAAGCACCGGATATTTTCCGCAGGCTTGGAAGGCCCTTTAAACAAACAGTAAAACTTCAGGGAACCATATTACTGATTTTTGGGGTGCTTACTATTTTACTTCTTTTCCCCAGGGATATTGTCTATGCTTCGGTAGCTATAGTTACCTTTGGAGATTCGATCGCAACCATTGTAGGTGTATCAATAGGTAAACATAACCTTCCATATTCCGAGAACAAGACCCTGGAAGGGACACTTAGCGGAATCGCTTTCGCCTTAGGGGCAGCCCTGCTGTTCGTGACACCGTTGCAGGCATTTCTGGGGTCAGTAGGCGGCATGCTTGTTGAGAGCACTATTGATTTGCATACCGTTAGAAAAGCAAGCCTGAAAGCTTTATCTGAATTTTTCCTGAATGATAATTTCCTGATCCCTGTCTTTTCATCCCTTTTGATGTTTGCAGTCAGATAATAAGTGAGATATGTCCCGGTATCTGGAGTATTTCCCTGTTTTTCAATCTTGTCATACGCTCATATGCAGGTCCCTCACTTTAATCTGGTTAAAGAAAAATACTTAAATGTTCTTGCTGGCACATAATGCTTCGATCGCGCGGTCCATACTGCTGTCTTCTTCGGCAACAGCCCCAAAGTCCCCGCGCAGGGCCTTAAGAGCATATTTCTCGACATCTATCTCCTTGCGGGTGCGTACGCCGAATCTTCTGAACAGCGATACTGGGGGGCACCATCCCTGTACAGCATGCTGGAACAAAAAGGCCGTAACGACCCCTGACAGAAGGAACCATTTCCGGTTGATCGTAAATCCAAAGGCTACTCCTGTAAATGCGAGCACGCTGGCATTGGTCTCTAACATACGATCGATATCCCATTCCTTATCCAGTTCATCGATCCTCTCGCCAATTTCGAAGTCTGACTTCCCTGCGTAAGAGAACAGGCTCTGCCGGATATCCCGGTTGATTTTCTCGTTTATTTCACGAGGTGTGTTAGCACGTACCCTGTCTCCTTTTACAAGTTCTTCATGGTAGCCTGTATCTCCCAATTCTTCCATATATGTCTCCCCAATCCAATTATAATCCCAATTAACCCTGTAACAGATTATGAGTGATAAATAGTGTGTTCACAATCATATAAATGTACTACTGCCCCGGCGGAAGAAGCCATGAAAATCTGCTAAATATGCTTAGACTGCGGGATCCGTCCTAGATCATCGTTGAACTTATGTAGTAGTTCCATACCGCAAGGGAAGCGATGCCTGATAGTGTGATTAGTACAAAATAGAATGCCACCTTGCGGAAAAGCCGGTTTGCGCCAGTGATCTTCATATACACGGGTTTGGAAAGTGTACTGATAATGCCTGCAACAACAGCAGTCTGGGCGGCCGTGTGGTAAGAAACTTTGCCTTCGATTGCAAGGGAAGCCATGGATGCCGTTACAGCTGAACTGCTGGCAATACCTCCGAGAGCGGTCGCATATGTACCAAGAGGTCCGCCGATGGAGTAGGTAATATTTGCGATTACCAGTATGATTGTGAACAGTATGCCGAACTTCAAAGCAGGAACAATGGCAAACGGAGACTTCAGGGAAATAGTCTCCTGTACAGGAGGCACGTTCTTTGCTTTACGTACCATCAGGTACGTCACCAGGGACATTATAATAAAAGGAGGTATCATCAAAAATGTTACCCTCCCTGATGTGTCGATAAGAAAAGCAATGATCAGGTCCCTTATTATCATAGATACAACAGTTAATAGCGAACCGACGTAAACATGTTCGATAAGTGATGGTTTCGTCCTGGATATATTTGACAGGGAAACGATCGCAGCCACACTGCTGGCGAGTCCTCCAAGAAAACCGGAATAAGCGATTCCTCCTTTTACACCTGTTTTTCTCAGGAGTACGTAACTGATGAAACTGACAGCAGATACGAGTACCACAATCAATATCACCGATTTCAGGCTAACCACATCATAGACCGGTTCATCAGGTACAATGGGATAGAGTATGAATGCAATAACTATGAACTGCAGAGCATCGATTATCTCCCTCTCTGAAAGACTCTCAGCCAGTGAATGGAGAGGCTTTTTCTCTATCAGCAGAAATGTAATGATCACTGCCAGGATTATCGCAATCTGGAAGAATCCCTTTGCTACCAGTATCCCCAGAAGGTAGGTTGAAAAAAGAGCTACTGCGGTGGTAAGACCTGATCTGCCCCTTACGACATTTGCCTCATATACAATAATAACACAGTTGATCCCTACGAACACAGCAGTGATGAAGAGTATCGCATATCCCACATAGTCGGCCAGGAAGGAGGAAAGGGTTCCAAGAATGCAGGTAATGGTGAATGTCCGGACCCCGGCAGAGATCTTCTTGTCCTGTCTCCAGCTTTCCCGCTCCAGGCCTATCAGGACTCCTATCAGGAGTGAAAGGCCTATTTTCGTTAAGATGTCTAACAGGAAAGGATCCAGACCAGGTGTTATTTCTGCAGGTATCATATGTTCCGATCAAATGGGGATTATCCGACTTAGGCATGGATAGTTTAATTTTCGTTTAAGAACAGATAAACATTATCCAGAACATAGAGGAACGGTTATATACTCTTGTTTATGAAACTTATCGGGGAATTTCGTTCATGTCTGTAGGTAATGATGATCCTCCGGAAGGAGAAAACCTGCAAAACAAGGTTGAAGAGCATAAAGGCATTGTACCTGGAAAAAAACTTTTCGGAACATTCGGAGGTGTGTTCGTCCCGACACTCCTGACGATTCTTGGTGTGATCATGTATCTGAGGGAAGGGTGGGTTGTCGGTAATGCAGGTCTTCTCGGAGCATGGCTTATTATACTTATCTCCTTTAGCATTACTCTTGCCACGGGTCTTTCTCTATCGTCTATTACGACCAATATCAGAATAGGTGCGGGAGGTGCCTTTTCTGTAATATCCCAGTCCCTTGGCCTTGAAGTCGGTGGCAGTATCGGAATTCCTCTTTATCTTTCCCAGACCCTCGCAGTGGCAATGTACATATTCGGTTTCCGTGCTGGCTGGCTCTGGATATTTCCGGACCATCCGGCTATAGTCGTAGACCTTTTGGCTTTTACTATACTGTTTGTTGTTGCCTACATCAGCGCATCCATGGCATTCAGGATACAGTACGTGATTCTGGCGATCATTATTTCTTCCTTCATATCTATCATCTGGGCTGCATACTCGGGTTCTATGCAGGAGCCTATTACGTGGTGGGGCTCTTTTGCAGGTTCTCCGGAGAATGAGTTTTCAGGAATTGGTTTCTGGGGTGTGTTTGCTGTATTCTTCCCGGCAGCCACAGGTATAATGGCTGGTGCAAACATGTCCGGGGAGCTGAAAAACCCCCGGCGTAGCATCCCGGTTGGTACGCTTTCAGCCATTGTCCTAAGTCTTGTCATCTATATGTTGCTGGCTTTCTGGCTTGCAAGTTCCGCAAGCAATGAAGAGCTGGTGAGCAATTATACGGTAATTGCAGAAAAGGCTGCATGGGGTCAGCTTATTGTTGCAGGTCTGCTGGGCGCCACATTCTCATCGGCCCTTTCGTCCATAGTGGGTGCGCCACGTATCCTGCAGGCTCTTGGTGATCATAAGATACTTCCCGCAAGTGACTGGCTGGCACAGAGATCAAGCTCAGGAGAGCCCCGCAATGCAATGATAATGACCGGTATCATAGTCTTCCTGGCACTGTTGCTGCGTAACCTGAACGCAATTGCTCCGTTTATTGCTATGTTCTTTCTGCTGACCTATGCAATGATCAATATGGTCGTGCTGATAGAACAGAATCTCCAGCTGGTTAGCTTCAGGCCTCTTTTCAGGATACCCAAGGCCGTTTCTTTTATAGGGGCCTTTGGGAGTTTTTTTGTAATGTTCATAATCAATCCCATATTCAGCCTGCTGGCGGTTGTGGTTGTGGTGCTGATACATGCCTATCTCCTGAAAAAACATCTGAAGGCACCTTTCGGGGATGTACGAAGCGGTCTTTTCGTAGCAATTGCGGAATGGGCTGCAAAACAGAGCAATAAGATCGCTCCTTCGAATGAAAGGACCTGGAAGGCAAATCTGCTGGTACCTGTGGAGGACCCCAATATACTGGCTGGCGCCTTCCATTTTCTGAAAGATATCACTTATCCCAAGGGTTCTATCAAGATACTCGGCCTGACAGGAAAGGTCGATGATAAAAAGCTCACATCCCGTCTGATAGACCTGACCAGCTCATTCAGGAAGAGGGGGGTCTTCTCTTCCTGGACTATCATCGACACCGAGACGTTCGAACAGAACCTGGTGGCAGGGATGGAAGCACTGGGTGGTTCGTTCTTCAGACCCAGGGTGCTGTTCATTCATATGGACAGTTTTGACGGTCAGGATGATAAGATCAGGAATGTGGTCAAGAAGGCTTCACAGCATAACATTGGTGTGCTGATACTGGCTGTTCACCGGAATGCTGTTTTTGGGAGAATGAACTCCATTAACCTGTGGATAGATGATCACAGTCCTGACTGGGACATCAGCATGGACCTGGGCAATCAGGACCTGGCCATTCTCATATCCTATAAGCTTAAGAAGAACTGGGAAGCATCACTGAGGATGATCACGAATGTACAGGAACAGCACAATGTTTACAAAGCTAAGGAGTATCTGGAGAACCTTGCTGAGATTGCAAGGATCCCGAATGTAAAGGATAAGGTCCTGCTTGGTGATATAAGGTCCAATATATCCAAAGCTCCGCAGGCTTCTATAAATATTTTCAGTATGGGACCCGACCCTGACTTTGATTTTATCCGCAGTGCCGTCGAACGGACAGGTTCTTCATGTCTGTTCGCGCTGGATTCAGGGGAAGAAAATGCCCTTGCATGATTTTAATGATATCTTCTCCGGTCAGCTGCATATGCTTTCCGATGTTTGGTCCGGATTCAACAGGTAAAGGCATGTTTAACTAAAATGATAAAGTATAAGAATGATAATGACCAAATTCCTAAAGGGGAGTGATTTACAAATGTTAGAATGGATCGTTAGAGTCCTGGTAGCTTTGATTGTTCTTCTTATATTATGGCAGATCTTGATGACCCTGCTTTAAGAGAGATAGCAACCGGCTTAACAAAACTTCCGGATGCAGACAGCTGTGGCTCATGCATCCGGATAAACACATGGGTGTAATGTAAAGAAAGGACTGACTAATGAGATCTGTCAAAATAATATTTCGGGCTGATCTTATGCTAATATGACAGTTAGTTCTAATTCATGTTTTTGTCTCTCTATTCTATCTCTGATGCTTTACAACATTACTCTGATACAGTATCTCCTCTGCCTGGATACGGCTTATCTCTGCAACACTCCATGCCTGGGAAATGCATCCGCCCGGTATGTGGGGAGCATCCCCGTCAAATATCTCTGAAATAGTGCCAATACCTGCCTCATCAAGGTGTTTTCTGAGGCTTTCAAGGAGCAGTTCCATCTCTGTTTTGCTATCCTCTGAGTATTCTTTAATTTTCCTGTATGCCGTTATGTACGGTCCGAGCAACCATGCCCAAACTGTACCGTTATGATATGCGCGGTCTCTGTTCAGGGTATCTCCTTGATAGTTCCCTATATATTTTGCATCAGACGGGGAAAGGGTCCTGAGGCCATAAGGTGTCAGCAGTTCCCTTGTGACAACATCAACGATGCTCTTCTCCATTCTTCGGGGCAGCATGGTAAACGGGAGTGACACGGCAAGGATCTGGTTCGACCTTACAGAAGCATCCTTTTCATCAGACCCGTTATCCGGTCCCGGGATGGTATCATAGAGACATTCCTTTTCCCTGTTCCAGAATTTTTTCTCGAAACTACTTCTGGCTCTTTCGGCGGTCTTGGTAAATGCAACTGTGTCTTTCCCGAGGCGTTCTCCCATGTACTCTGCATATCTCAGGGCATTGTACCAGAGGGCATTTATCTCACAGGCTTTTCCTTTTCTGGGTGTTATCTCCAGGTCACCAACCTTCGCATCCATCCAGGTAAGCTGTCCCCCATGGGATATCAGGCAGTCCTCATCCATTATAATATCAAATTCCGTGCCTTCGCGGTAACGGGCCAGTATAGCTTCGACCGTGTTCCACATGGTATTGATAAATTCAGTGTCATCTGTGTAGTCGAAGTATCTTCCCAGAGCATGAATGAACCAGAGGGATGCATCCACTGTGTTATAAAGCGGCGATGCATTCGGGTTATCGGGAAACACGTTGGGTATAAGGCCTTCCCGACAGTTGTCTGCAAAGGTCGAGAGTATATCCCTGGCAACATCGAACCTGCCTGTTACAAGTGTTAATCCGGGCAGTGATATCATAGAATCCCTTCCCCAGTCCGCAAACCAGTGATAACCGGCTATAACGGTCTTTGAGCCTGTGGAAGTTCGACTGACTATAAAAGAGTCTCCTGCAGTGACGAGCCTCCCGAAAAAAGCATCATCTTTGTCGCATTGTTCTACAAGCTTTACCCTGCGCCCGATCTCCCGGTCAAGCGATTCCCGGACATATCCGATATCAAAATGATCTGGCAGATCCGTATCTTCTGTGGATGCAACAATAAAAACAGATGAATTTCCTTTTCCAATACTGGTTTCGAAATATCCCGAATTGAAATTATCCTCTATGTAAGGATAACCCCTTGAGAGTTCCATATCATATTCAAAATCGTAGTACCAGTAAGTCTGTGGTGTGTACCACATATCCGAACTCAGGTATAGTGTACTCTGTCCGTTTTTCAGGACTGTGCTCTTTTCTGCAGCCTGCTGGTCGAAACTGATATCATCGGCTCTGGTCAGATGGTGGATATTTCTGTCGTTCACAAGTGGAAATACCCTGAACCTCACTTGAGTATTGAGGGGGTTGTTTATGTTGTATATTATCACGGTCGTATTTTTTCCATAGACCATGAACACCTTCTTTTCAATACTGATATCTCTGACATTGTAGTTAAAGGAAGGAACCGGTTCTGTGGTGAAGTTTTCAAGGTACTGGTAACCATGAGGATGGATATTACCTGGATATTTGTGCACTCCGAGGTAATATGTTTCCTCTCCGATACGGATTTCCTCGTCAAGTGAGGAGAGCAGCAATCTTCGTTGCACCGGAGGGTTCATGGCTGCTATCATCAATCCATGGTACTTTCTGGTGTTCATTCCCAGGGAAGTGGATGAAGCGTATCCTCCAAGACCGTTGGTAATTATCCACTCCTTGCTCAGCAACTCTTCCTTTATGCCATATCCGGTCCCGGGCGTATAAGTAGTGTTCTTCATAGTGATATCTTACCATATCAAAGCACTGCCAAAAGGCTACTTCAGTCCATCAAGCAGAACGATGTTTTCCAGCATCAGGGCACAGCTCCAGCATAAAGGAATGGCCCATGCCGGCCTGCCAGTGTGCTTGTTCACCTGCTCAGGTAACATTCCGGCACTGGTAGTCCCCCTAAGTGACCATCGGATGTATTCCAGTGCTTCAGTTGTCATTATTTTCCATTCTTCATTCTTTTCAGTACCATCATTTACGCCCTTGATCGATCCCGCAAGTGAGAGCATCGCCTTTGACAGCCATAGAGTTGTCACTACCCAGGGATTACCGTCAATATACGTATCATCCTCATATCGTTTGATACCAAAATGATCATTAACCCGTACCCTGAGCCTGGACTCGATGTTGCCGATCATCGAATGGATCATTGCCCGTTCGTTCTCATCATCCGCAGAGAGCATATTGAAGGGTACGAAAGTACCAAGGATACTGGCATCGATGTCTTTATCGATTCTGCCATTATGGGCTATTCCCCTTGCAAAGTAACCTTCCTCCGGCAGCCACAACTGTTTAATTGTCTGTTGTTTGATCAGTTCAGCTCTTTCAAGCCATCTGCTGGCAAGATCCATTTCGTTATAGTCCTTTGCCATCTGTGCAGCACCTACCAGCCCGCCGTAGATCGCAGCATTGGTATAGGTGAAGATGCCGGAATAGGTTTCCCAGAGGCATATGCAGGGTTCATGCATCCCTTCCGGAGTTCTTCTCATCAGGTATTCAGCTGCTGAGAGGACAGTCGCCCAGATCCTGTCAAGGAACTCTCTTTTGAGTACAGGTTCCAGACTGCTATAATAACTCTCCATTGCAAAGAGCGTGGAGCCGGTCTCATCTATCTGGGTGGAATGACTGAAGTTTCCCCATGAGGAACCTGCATTGCCATCAAGCCAGTATCGCTGGAACCAGGAACCATCCGGGAGCTGGGTCTTTTTGCACCACCTGAAGAAACGTTCGCAGTATTCGGGGTATCCTGCATTTAGAAGCGCGATCACAATCTCTGAGCTGTCCCTGTTCCAGCAATAACCGTATCCGCCGCTTTTTTCAAAATCATGGTCGAATTCAGGTGCCGCAACAAAGGAGCCTCTGACCGGGTCATTGAGGATGCTTAGTGTAAGCAATGAACGGTTGAATGCTTCCATCAGTTCCAGCCTGACAGACTCAAATCCCGGCAGATCCTTAAGTTCCAGTAGCGTTTTTCTGGAGAGCCACTTAATCCCGCTTTCTTGAGTCTCATTGAGCATGTTTTCCATAGTCTGATTGCGTATGTCGCGTATTCTTCCGTAAAGCGATAGTCTTGTGGATGCAGCACTGATGAATATGGTTATCTCGGCTGTAGAACCGGCATCAATGTCCAGTTTCCATCCGATGGCATTGTTTATGTTGCCTATGTCCTCGCGGTTGTTCTGAAGTTCACCATCTTCCATGTCGTACTTGGCATTGGTCCACCAGATAGTGTCAAGCGCCTTTCCTATCTGCCATTCTTCGAATACAGGTCGCGAGCTGATCCCGATGTGGTAGTCCTTCCAGTACTGAACGAGCATCCCGGCATCATGATCGCAGAATGCAGAATTCTTTTTCTGCATCTCGCCAATCTTGAAATTGGAGTAGTAAAAGAACTTCCCGTGAAATCCTCCGTGGGATGTTATACTGTAATTACGCACCATTATGGGCTGGTCCGTATGGATAAAATCCCTGATATGCATTTTCAGACCGCAGGGATGCACCAGTTCAGTATTCACAATATTGGTGTTCTCGAAGTATCTCTGACTGACGTGCCATTCGTGATCGTTGGACCAGATGAGCCTGTGCCCGTCATACAAACAGGACTGGGATTCTTCCAGATGCTGGGCGAAGTCCCTGCCAGGGTAGAAAAAACCGAAGAGCTCTCCTTTTTTACCCATGGTGACCAGTAACTGCCGGTTACCCAGGATAGAATTGGGTTGTCTGATCAATCCAGCTCTCTCCTCAGAACGTGTTCTATCTTTGTACCCTCTGGCGCAGGAGACACTATATGCTCACAGGAAATGTGTCCTGTGGTCAGACACTGACTTTCCCGTACTCGTACCGCTCTTTTGGTAACTTCCGATATGAAACCTGCAAAAAAACCACTGACATATGCACAAACGGGTACTTCGCTCTCTTTATATGAATCGGAAATGAAACAATCTCTGGTCGTAATAGTACCTTTAAGGCTGTGGATGTCGATATCATATTCCAGTATTCCCCATCCTGCAGCCATGAAAAGCTCTTTTAACAGGTCAAAACAGTTATTCTCATTAATATTGATAATTTCTCTTAAAAGTTTGACTGCAATGGTACCGCTTTTAATTCCGGTAAGCATTTGAATCCCTTCAGCTTGCTGAACGTGTTCGTTCAATATTTTCAGGATATCGACAAATGTCCTAGCCCTTAAAATGATGGCCCTTTCTCCGAAAAGGCTTAAAGGGAAATCTACAGCCTGCATGACCTGGTTCCTTGAGATCCCGAATTCCACATTCAGTACCACATCAAGTTCCTCCAGCTCTTTGACAATGCTGCTTACATCCTTTCCCTTCTCAACTTCCGTGAAGATGACATATTTGCCTCTTGAGGGGTCTTCAAGACTATCAAGATATGCAAACCTCATATCAAGTCCTTTCTCTGCAAACAGGGATGTAATGTCAGCTTCCGAATGTACGGTATTCCTATAGGCTACCCTGAACCAGATGACTTCAGCTTCTTCGTCAGCTTTTGAGAACATGCAAAGGTCTCGTACCATGATCTGAACTCCTTGTAAATTGAATATAATTGTAGCAAGTAAAACCTTATTCCGTTTTTCTTAGCTTCCTGAAAACCTTTTCCTTAAGATCCATCATCACTGCCATGAAATTGACTGCAGCGTCATAAGGCGAGGAATGTATACTGAAATACGAATGAACATCTCCGTCACCCAGCCATTTTGTACTCATGTAGTAATAATGGTCCGATGTCAGCAGATGTTTCCATATCTTTATGAGCTCTTTATCACCGGTTGCCTTTACATATGGTTCAAGCATCTTTGCTTCCTCAAAACATCGTCTCTGCATATCGTTCCCAAGCCAGGCGCTGGTATCTCTTTCAATATCGGCCCAGGAGATCGTCGAGAACTCCCCGACATCTATCTCGCCTGCAGGGGAGTAGTTTTTGATAGTCTGGGAAGGGGTGAAAAATCTCACACCCCGGTCGGTGATCTCTCCGGGCAGTGCCCTGAGAAATTCAAATATCCCTGTATCTGTCCACTGATGCTCTCCGAATGTCTCGTAATCCATGAATATATTGCCTGTCTCCCCTGAACTGCTGGATATCCAGTCTGCCCATTTGTTTGCAGTCAGCGGATATTCCTCCCACCAGGGAGATGAGAAACGGTATCCAATGTCATCACTCAACTTGTAGTTCCGGAGAAGCACTGCAATATCGCTGCCTTTTGCCTTATATACATGGTTCGGGGACCTGCCTTCCAGTACCCGCTCGATACCTTCGGTCAGTATTGCCTTATAACCCATTTCCGCAGCTAACCCGGCTATGGTGTTATTGTACATGAGCTCTGTGTTCCTGAAGACTTGCGGCTCGACACCCAGCATCTGTGATATTGCTCTGCGGTGCTCCCTGACCTCTTCGATGAATTCCTCCCTTGACTCGAAAAGTGCAGCAAGAGAATGGTAGTAAGTCTCATCAAGGAACTCCACGCAACCTGTATCTGCAAGCTCACGGAAAGAGTCCAGCACGTCCTCGCCCCAGCTCTCACACTGGCTCAAAAGAGTGCCTGTAATCGACATGCTTGCCCTGAACTCACCATTAGTGGTATCTATAAGTTCCAGTATAGTGCGGTTTGCGGGCAGGTAGCATTTCTCAGAAACCCTCCGAAAGATATCTTTATTGATATCGTTATCGAAATATCTCTCAAATCCGCCTGACCTTTTATCAGGCCAGAACCATTTTAGCCTGTGTGGCTGGTGAAGCTCAAAGTAAAAGCAAAGAGACTTCATTTACAACCCTCCACTAAAGATCGTTTCAGATCGGATAGTATAGAAAAATTATTGACCGCTCTCTCATATCCCATACGACGTCCTTCTGCATTCATTTCAAGGAAAATATCAGTCTGCTGCAGGTGACGATATATGTTCCTGAGCTTTTCACTTTTCTCATCAGGGCCACAAATGGCAAGCTCGTCACCAATAGTCTGGAGCTCATACATGTAAAGATGCTGTGCATGGTTGCCTAAGAGGTTATGCATACCGTAACGTGCTGTCTTTTTAGAATGAAGGGATGGCAGTTTCTCCGTGCTGTATCTTCCTGCAGCTTCCTCCGGTAAGAGCATTTCAATATCCTGCTTCGCCAGACTTGCCGGCAGGTCCCTGAGAAACTGCAGAATTTCTGTGTTCTTCCGGAGATGGTTTTGAAGTGCATCGTACTTTATGTACAGTGTGATCACATCCCCCTGCACACCTGCGACCCATGCAGCGAATTTTTCAGGTATCAATGGGAATCCGGGCCATGTCCTGTCGGAGAACATCCTTTCGATGTCTTCGCTTAGATTGATGTGGCGCAAAAGGGTCGGGACCTCATTTTCATATACACATACAGGCTCACTACCATTGATCAGGTTTTGTGAACCCTCTGCTATGAAACATTCAAATCCCATGGCCCTGATAGAACCCATGACCTTCTGCTCAAGCAGCAGTTCCGGGTTTGCAAAGGATACAGGTTTCATGCCGAACAGATCCTCCAGTGTTTCGACATGCATGTGCACCTGTGTTTCAAACTCTTTTAGATCATCGAACAAAGGACAGGCCGAATGATAATAAGGAGATGCTATAAGGCCTGCACCCATACTGACAAGCTCCTTGAAGCTACGCAGTATGCCGGGTGTCCATTTGCATTGTTCCAGAAAGACACCTGATATATCAAAAGCATATTTCCCGCCATTATCCATAGAATCTGCCAGGGCGCGGTTGATGTCTGTCATATCCTTTTCCAGCCTTGTAAAATTCTGGAAAGCCTTCTCCATATCAAAGTACTTTTTAATTTCCGGAGAAGCGTATCCTTCCCACGGCCAGTACCATCTGACGGGCAATGGAAGGTGCACCTCAAAACAAACGCATACGGTCTTCATCAGCTCTCTCCTCAAAATGTCTCATTGATCTCATTCTCATTACTCCCGATCTGAGGTATCCTCTCTGTCTGCAGTTCGCTGGCAAACCAGACGGTTCTCTGTGGGAAGGGGATCTCTATACCATTCTCTCCAAGTGTCTTTTTGATGACCCAGAGAAGCCTTGTCTTCAGCTCGTACCACTCGGTTATGGGCGCCCATATCCTTACAAGTATATTGACCGAGTTATCTCCAAGGTTATCAACAAATATTCCCGCTGGTGGGTCCTTGAGTGCAAAGGGTTCCTTATCCAGTATCTCCTGAATAATCTCTATTGCCTGATCGGCATCATCTTCGTAACGTATCCCAACGACGTAATCGAATCTCCTTACCACGTTTGCAACGTAATTGGTTATGTCGGTCGTGAAAACAGTCTCGTTCGGTATCCTCATGTACAGGCCGTCATAAGTCCTGATGATAGTGGAGATCATGTTTATGTCTTCCACATACCCTGCATGGTTGTTGATGTTGACCTGGTCACCAATCTTGACAGGCCGTTCGGTCATCAGAAACAGGCCGGATATGAAATTCCCGACAATGCTCTGACTTGCAAAACCTATAACGATACCTACGACACCACCGGCCACAAGGAGGCCTGAGGGTTCTATGTTAAGGATAGGGAAAATAAAGACCACAATAGCAAGTACGATCACGCCATAATATGCTACCTTCTGCATAATATTCATATGCTCAGAATCGATCTTGTCCTTGAGGGACCTCTGCATATATATGCTGATTCCTTTTCCGATGGCAATTGCTATAAAGAGGATCAGCACAACCCCTATGATCTTAAGTATCATGTCCTGGAAAGTCAGGACCGAGTCCATCACTCCGGTAACATTCATAGGCCGAACTCCATTATGCTCTTTGTGCTGTTAAGCAGTATCTTGCGTGATGTGTACAGTTCAACCGATCTGTGGAAACCAGGTGACAGGGCATATGTCTGGAATTCCGTTTCTGCAAGGCTCTTATTTATTATCTTCATTTGAGCCCTCATGGATATTCTGTCCGAACCGTAGTATATCTTCATCCCATAAGCGTTGAACACGGCCCTGGTCAATTCCATCCAGTTATTTGTGTCGTTAATGATCTCCAGTTCCAGATCTCCTTCACGAAGTATGTCCGGATGGGGGTATGAAGAATGGACCTCGCTTTCCCAGTACTTGCATATAACTCCCCGGTTGGGATCGCCATAGAGGGTGAACTTACTGGGAGCAAGTGTCAGTATGTCTATGAGTTCATGTTCCCCTCTTTTCCTTGATACGAATATACCTATCTCTACCGGGAATTTCAGATGTACCGTCTGTTTCTCGTAAGGAGCGATCATAACTGGACGTTGGAACTCTATAAGCAGGAACGAACTCAGGGCCTTGGGGATGTTCACAGGTTCAATGGGGTTTATGAGGAATTCACAGCCATTGTGAAGGAGGATCTTTTCAACTGTATCGTCTCCATTCAGAACTCTCTTGTAGACGAGGTTGCCATTCTCCTTTTCTACTGATATTGTGATGTCTTCTTTCTCTATTGTGAAAGGTGGAGTATATTTATTGAACATTATAGGGTCCTTTACTGTTTTATAACCATTTCTTGTTGCGGAAATACATGACCATTGCAGCGGATACCATTATCATGATAATCCACACAGCCGGGTATCCCCATTTCCATTCCAGTTCGGGCATGTACTCGAAATTCATGCCATATACACCTGCAACAAAGGTAAGTGGTATGAATATAGTGGCTATTATAGTTAATGTTTTCATGACCTCGTTCATCTTATTACTGATACTGGACAGATAAAGGTCCATTACTCCGGTAATGATATCGCGGTATGTTTCGATGCTCTCGGCCACCCGGATAGTGTGGTCATATATATCCTTCAGATATATCTGTGTGGTATCTGCTATAAGCGGGGGTCCGGTCCGTTCCAGACCGCTGATCACTTCTCTGAGCGGCCACACGGACTTGCGGAAGTATATGATCTCCTTTTTCAGGTCATGGATATCTTCAAGTGTCTCAGAAACGGGGTTCTGGATCAGCTCGTCTTCAAGTGTTTCTATAATCTCACTGACTCTCTCCAGCACAACAAAATAATTGTCAACTATGGAATCCATCAGGGCATAGGCAAGATAACTGGCATCCATGGAGCGGATGCGCCCTTTTGAGGTCCTTAACCTCTTCCTCACGGCATTGAATGTATCACCTTCGACTTCCTGGAAGGAAACAACAAAATCCCGGCCAAGTACAAGGCTTACCTGTTCGGCCTTGATGTCGTTATCAATATCGTCATACCGCAGCATCTTGAGCACCAGGTATATGTATGACTCGTAATCCTCAATTTTCGGACGCTGGTCCGTATGCAGGATATCCTCCATCACTAGCGGATGCAGTTCCAGGTGTTTTCCCAGCTTCTCAATGATATCTATCTGATGTATGCCGTCAACGTTTATCCAGGTCACACCTTTGCGGTCCTGTTCAAAACAGTCCTCTATTCTCTCTGCGACTTTTTCCTCAAAGCTGTCCTGGTCGTAGTTTATCAGGGTGATCTTCGGCCTTTCAGTTTTCCTGTCACCGATATGCACAATAGTGCCCGGCGCAAGGCCTGCTTTTCTTGAATATCCATTGAGCAAGTTTTTCATCCATATCGCCTGATGTTATCAATTTTTCAAGAGGAGCAACATTACATCGCCGGACACTCTCAGTTCTTTGCATCAAGATAGATCTCTACTGTCTTCTCAGCTATCCTGTCCCAGTTGTATTTATCCCGGAGTTGTTCCCTTCCTGCTTTTCCAAGCTCTCCGTCAGCATAGTTGTCCAGTACATAATTGATCCCCCATGCGATAGATTCGGGATTTTTGTACACGGTAACACCGTTTTTGAAATTGTCAACAAGTTCAACGGCGTCAGTTGCTACGATATTCCTGCCGGCATCCCATGCCTCCAGCAGGACGATGCCAAAAGGCTCATTGCGGCTTGGGACGCACATGACGTTACAGGCATTGACCCATTCCTTTTTGACCATCTCACTGGCATAACCCAGGAAATGACAGCTGTCACTGACTGCCAGCTCAGATGCAAGTTTCTCGCAAACGGGTCTCATCTCCCCTTCCCCTATCAGTACGAACCTGGCATCCCATCTGTTCTCAAGTACCTTTGGTATTGCCTGTACCAGCAGATCAGGCCCTTTCTGGTAGTTCATCCGTCCCACGAACAGAATAACAGGTGCATAGGGATGTATGCCATGAGCGGATTTGACCTTCCCGGCATCAACCTCCATCCTCATATTGTTCTCATAGAGTCCGTTGGGGATGATCGCCATTTTGTATTCAGGGATCTGGTATAGGTACTGTATCTCTGCTTTGAGGGCCTCGGAAGTGACGATCACCTTGGCTGATTCATATCCTCCTCTCCATTCCCTGTGACTTATCTCGGTGGCCTCCCACCAGCTTCCATGAACATTGCCGTTCCTGCCCCATTCGGTACTGTGGTAGGTGATGATGAAGGGGATTCCCAGATCGTCTTTTATTCTTGTGACCACGTTCACAGGATGCCAGTCGTGGACATGTACGATGTCAAAACTGCCAAATCGTGTGACGCTGTCCAGGAAAGCATAGAACATTGCATCGCACATACTATTCATCTGCTGAGCTATGCCTCCGTTAAGGGAATGGTTGACACGGTGATAATGCACTCCTTTGATCATCTCATAGGGGGTCATATCTTGATTACGGGTGAATATATGAATCTCATCACCCCTTGATGCAAGCGCTTCTGCAAGTTCGGAAACGTGCGGAGCAAGTCCCCCAACCTTTACCGAGTAAAGGCTTTCCCATGAAAACATCGCGATTCTTAGATTTTCCATAAAATATCCTCCCTTAGATCTTGTAGTTCACTCCCTGTCCAGCAGATGCTTAACTGCCAGCTCAGGGGGTATTGAGTTTATATGTATGTCCGTATTCTTTTCAAAGCCTGCTGCAATTGATGTGGCAGGCTGTATCCTTATATTGAAATGATAGTCAGGCTCTTCGGCCTGAAATATCATATAGTTGTATGCAAGCTCCGGAATTGTTGCATCCAGTCTTGAGATGGCAGATCTCAGACACTTTCCCAGAGAGAGAAGTAACCTATCGCTGAAGCCGGAGATATGGTTCACATGTTCCAGCGGAAGTATCCATAGCTCATATGGTACTTTCGAGCAGAAAGGCGCTATCACGACAAAATCCTGATTCCTGCAGACCAGCCTTTGACTATCTATTTCCTTTTCAACGATAACGCAGTAAGGGCACTTATCAAGGCCTTCTATTGCCCGTATCTCCTTCTGAAGGCTGGGAGGCACAAATGGGATCGCGATGAGTTGCGAATGTGTATGCCCAAGGGATGCACCAGCTTTCTTGCCCAGGTTCTTGAAAAGAGATACATATCTCACACCATCCCTTGAACGATAGTACATTACCCTGTCCCTGTACACCTGCATAAGGAACAGCATCTTCTCATCACTGAAAAGGTTCAGTCTGTCCTCATGGCGGGGGCTTTCCACGATCACCTCATGAAAACCATAACCTTGCATGATCTCAGGATCCGGGGAGGATACTTCTTCCGTGTCAGGTGAGAGTGCAGGGAACATGTTGGGGATACATCTTACATCCCATCCGCTCACTCTCTGGCCCTCACCATCCCTGAGGATCTCTCCGCCTTTGTATACTGCTGTTGCAGGAGGGGTACGGTCTTCATTTCCCTGGCAGAAAACACAACCTGAAGAGGCCCTGCCTACATCACGCGCCTCTGCTGCAGAAGGCCTTTTTCCCCTGTCGGATGCTATTATGCAGTACTCGTCAAGGAAGTAGTGTTTGCGGATCTCTGACATATTATTTTATCCTTGTACCTGTAAGGAGTTCATAGTATTGCTTTGTGGGTGCTTCCCAGTTCATATCCCCTGCGAGCAGGCTTGCTTCCTGGCAGAGCAGATTGTACTTGACCCTGTCATCGGTATAGGTGTCGATGAAGTAATCCATTGCAAGTGCGTAATCGGTTATCGATTCAAGATAGGGGAGATTGATGTTGTCTACGACTATTACACCACCCATGCCCATAACAAGCCTTTGGAGGGTGCCTAGGGCATCGCTGAAACCGCATACCTTGCTGACTATGCTCGGTGTTGCTTCTTTTCCGGCTTCGAGGCCTGTCAGGAGGAACGGCTCATACCTGGAGGGGAAAACACCTGCAATACACCCTGCCATGAACTCGTCTGTTTTCATATTCAATCCGCCGTCATGGTCTGACAACCATTGAGGATAAAGCACCGCAGCCACATGTCGGCTCCCGTCGGGAATACGGGAACATTCCAGCCCCCTGGCCTGTATCATTTGCTGCAATCTTATTTCCTCGCCTATCAGTAGCTCTTCCGGGAGGTATATCGGGAAATTGTCAGGTGTATTGGTCTTTGGGCCGTGGGCTGCTACAATAAAACAGATGATCCTGTAATCCTCATCAAGATAACCTGCATCTATCTGTGTCTTTACCATTCTGTCAAGTATGACCAGCGAATCCAGGAGGTCCGGATATCCTTTGTTCTCGATCTCGATGCGGGAAATGGAAAATATGGGTACTATCCTGTCGGGAGGGATCACTTTGCTGTCGTATACACTGTATATCTTCTCCGAAAGGAATTTCTGTATCTTCTTACGGTATGCTTTCTTCTTTTCCCATTCGATATCATCCGGGTGCAGGTCTATGCCGTTGCGCACGACTATGGAATCGATCCCGTAGAACAGCTTTATTTCCCTGAGGGTCGAGTCTCCGACAGCAGTGACCACATCAGCATGGGATGACAGCGACTCAAGCTTTGAAAAATTGGCAGGTACTCCACTATCCCATGAGCTGTCCTTTTCTCTCACCTTCCGGATAGAACGATGGCCTGAGGATCTCCCTGGTATCGTTGCATGGTATGTTGCAACGGTCTGGACATTCACACCGATCTTATGAAGACGGGCAGCGGCATAGAATACTCCGAACTCATGGCAGTGAAGTGAAACCTGCATGGACGGGAGCAGGGAGGCTGCAAACTCCGATACCGCATTATCGTGATATCCGGCAGCGATCTTTTCTCCTGCAGTCACAAGGATCCGGATGAACTCGGAGATCGCATAGGAAAGATTAAGGTAGTGGGTGTACTCCATGCCATTGTTCATGTTCTCATAATGAAGGGAGTCCAGTCCCAGAAAATCGTATGCCTCGGATTTGATCATGCTTGCCAGGGACATGGTCTTGCCTTTATATTCTGTATTCAGGCGGTCGAAATCCTTTGTTTTGAACATCAGGTAAAGTATATCTGTGTCCCGTACCTTCCCTGACCTGATATGTGTCTCTATGCCCTTCGACCGGAGGGTATCAAGTGTTGTGAGCAACTCACCTTCGGCTGCATATTCATCGAATTCACTCAGGTCCGTTATACGATTGAGCCCTTTGTTCCAGTCGGCACCACTGTGGCCGTAATAAGGGCCTGCAACAATGATCACAGGTGGTCTCTCTTCACTGATGACGCCATCGCTTATGAGCTTTGCAAGATTTCTGGCCTCAGCATCAATGACATTCCAGATACCGCCCATTTTGTTAGACTTTGGTCCTGCTTCTTCACCCGCTATTACGATGAACTTTTTTTCCAGCATCATCCAGCTCCCATTTTCTCGTCTTTTCTCTATATTACCGATTGTATATGAGAATATCTGAAAAGATTTTGAAGGATACTCTTTCGAAAAACCGCTTTCTGCGGGAGGACCTGGGTTCCTGTTATGTGGTCTCTCTTCTTGCGGACCGCACAACCTTTCGTCCCTGCCAAAAAGGCTACTTCAGGCAGAAGGCCTGAAGATCACCACCCGAACAGCTTGCCGACGGTAGCTGAATCCTTCCTTACAAAGTGTTTCCTTAACTCATCCGCCACAAACAGTAACAGGGCAAACGGTATGGCCAGCAGGACATATTCCAGTGGAACAGGGGTGGTATTGAATACTGCATTAAAGGATGGCTGGTACATGATAAGAGCAAGTATTATCAGCTCGCTGGCTATACCGATGAGTACCATCCTGTTACTGAACACACCTTTTGTGAAGACGGACTGCCTCCTGGTCCTTGAAGTGAACACATTTGCGATCTGGCAGACAATTACTGCGGCAAAGAAAGCCGTTATCGCCTGCCGGTAAAGAGGATCTGATAGGTCAAGCTGCTGTCCCCATACCCATCCACCGCCATAAAGGACCGCGAAATAAGATGCAAAGCCTGCAGCTGCCTCGATGGGTCCTTTTAGGCCGTAGGCAGTGAGCAATACCTGTGGTGTGAGCAGTTTCTCCTCTCTTGAACGCGGCGGACGTTTCATAATGTCTCCCTCTCCCCGTTCGATGGCAAGTGCGATTGCAGGCAGTATGTCAGTACCAAGGTCAATGGCAAGGATAAGCTGTACGTTCATTGGCAGGGGTATGGCAAGCAGCACGAAGGCTATGAAAGGCAATATCTCGGGTATATTACTTGTCAGGATATAGGCAATGAACTTCTTGATATTATCAAAGACTGTCCTTCCTTCTTCCACGGCATTCACAATAGTTGCAAAATTGTCATCAAGCAGGATCATGTCCGCGGATTCCTTGGCAACATCGGTACCGCTGCCCATGGCAACGCCCATGTCCGCGTTCTTGATCGCGGGGGCATCGTTGACACCGTCCCCTGTCATGGTGACGATCTCGCCTGCCGCCTGAAAGTTTCTTACTATCTTGAGTTTCTGAAGGGGGGAAGTACGGGCGAATATTATGCTATCTGACTGCAGTTTAAGCTCCAGTTCCTCTGGCGGCATCTTTTCAAGTTCCGCACCGGTTATCAGAACCGGCTCCCGGTTCTCACTATTGAGCCCTACTATATTCGATATGGATGTTGCAGTTACCGGATGGTCTCCTGTTATCATGACCACCTTGATGCCTGCGCGGTAGCATCTCCTGATAGATTCTTTCGCCTCGGGGCGTGCAGGGTCAAGGGCACCGGAGAAGCCCAGGAATGTGAACCCTTCCTCGTATTCCTTTATCTCATCGGCCTTCCTGAAAGCATAAGCCAATACCCTCTCGCCCCTTTCTGCCATCTGGAGGTACTCATCTTCAAGTCCGCGTTTCATCCGGCCGGTTAGCTCCTGCTCTTCCCCATCAAGCATTATGCGGTTACACAGCTTAAGGAGTACCTCCGGAGCGCCCTTGAGATAGGAGTCCATATCGCCTTCAGGGGTCCTGCATATAACCTGCATTTTCTTTACCCTTGAATCGAATGGATACTCTGCCAGCCTGGGAAACCTTTCCTGGGTTTTCCTGATATCCTTGAAATTATCCGCATAGGCCAGCAATGAACCTTCGGTGGGGTCGCCCCTGTATCCCGGAGACTCATCTGATAGTCGTGAGTTGTTGCAGACCGCAGCAACCCGCAGGAGCATCTCGGGTGGTTTCTCACCATTTTTCACATCAATGTATCCCGAGCCAGTGTGAACCGAATTCACTGCCATCTTGTTCTGTGTAAGGGTACCTGTCTTGTCGGTACAGATGACCGTGGTCGAACCCAGGGTTTCCACGGACTCGAGCTGCTTTATCAGGGCATTCCTTTTAGCCATCCTCTTGGATGCAAGGCTCAGAGCGAGCGTTACTGTAGGCAGAAGTCCTTCCGGGACATTGGCAACGATGATGCCGATGGCAAATATGAGGTTGGCAAGATATGCGTCCTGGATGAAGTAGCCTATAATAAAGAATACTATTCCCAGAAAAATAGCAATTGCGGATATAATCTTGACAAAACGGTTCAGTTCCTTACGGATGGGAGTTTCTACTGAGATCGTTTCCTCGGTAAGCAGGGATAACTTTCCTATCTGCGTATCAGGACCCGTGCTGAAAATGACAGCTTCTCCGTTACCTGTCTGCACAAGTGTACTGGAGAACACCATGTTCCTGCATTCCAGCATTTCATCGTGCGTACATTCCAGAGCTCTCAACTGGGGTTCGGCTTCACCGGTTATGGGTGAGTTGTCGACCTTCAGGCTGTTCTGCACGATGAGCCTGGCATCAGCAGGCACCTTGTCACCCTCTTCAAGATAGATAACATCCCCCGGTACCAGTTCGGAGGCAGGTAACTCCACTATCTTCCCGTCACGCCGTACCCTTGCAGTGGGGGCCATAAGGCTCTGGAAGCTTTCCATTATCCTCTGGGCCTGGTATTCCTGGATGAATGTGAAGGTCGAGTTAAGTATGACCACACCCAGAAGGGCGATGGCGATGAAAATATTACCCTGGCCGGGATCCAGGTATTCGGCGATGAACGATAATGATGAGCCAAACAGTAATAATACGGCAAAGAAGTTCCTGTACTGTTTAAGGTATTTCTTCAGCAGACCTTCCTTTTCCTTCTTTGCAAGAACGTTAGCTCCGCAGACATCTTTGCGTTTCAGTGCCTCTTCAGAAGAAAGTCCCTCTGCTTTTGTGTTCAGTCTGCGAAGGAATTCTTTAAGCTCGATGGTATGTTCATCACCACTGGAGGTACATTGAAAGTCCTCCTCTTCAGATGCCATATCCCTAACCCCTATGAGCTTATGCACAGCTGCAATAAAAGAGTTGCTCCGGGGTTAGGATATTTTTTACATGCTACTGAAAGAGATGTAGATATTCCATATTCCTATGACAATGAAATTCACTGCCAGTGCGGCAAGTAAGAGTCCCATGAGCCTGGTGAATACCAGCATTCCGGTGTATCCCATGAACTTATATATCCTTCTTGAGAAGTGGAACAGGACCAGGCCAATCCCGAAAGTGACAAGTATTGCAAGAATTACAAAGCCGCTCTGCATCATCGATTCCGCACTTCCCATTAATACAATGACCGTGGTTATGGTACCCGGACCTGTCAACAGTGGCAGTGCGATAGGAAATATCCATATGTCACTTCTGTCTATGGACTTGTCTATCTCACCCTTGGTTATACTCTCACGGGAAACCTTTGCAAGTATCATATCAAATGCTACGACAAACAGGAGGATACCACCTGCAACCCTGAGGGAATCTATGGTTATGCCGAAGAAATCCAGTATCATCTCTCCGGTAACTGCAAAGAATATGGCTATGACGCTGGCAAGGATGACCGATTTATTAGCAATTATGTTCTTTTCTTCATAGGTTACGTTGTTGGTCAGTGAAACGAAGGTCACCACTGCGCTCGGAGGGCTTACTATCGCAAACAAAGATGCAAAAGCAGTTAGAAAGAAAACCAAGTCGTCCAAAAGTGATACCTCCTTTGGTCCATACCAATAGATGGGGGCTTACATAACTTTTGTGGTAGTGCTGATACTGCCGGAAGTGAAGTTCCTTCAGACATTTTATTATTTTATTGAAATTTCTGGCATTGAATCCTCAGGTATAACTGTATTTACTTTTCACTTAGTAAAAGCCTTATGGTGCTGAAAATCGTTTAAAGACAAACATATTTGAATTATAGTTCTGATTGTTTTGGGCATTATATAGTTATCTTTATATATGATGTATCCTATTAACGCCGTCAACCAGAATAAAATAATACTCTGGTATTAGTGGCATGGGGTCTATATCCATCTATACTACCTCCTTCAAAAGCCTCATCCCGCTAAGAACGGCTCCGGTCTCCACCCGGAGCCATTTTTTGATCTCAATCACATTCTTTTTCTGAGTGACCATGCAAAGTAACTTAACAACAGGTTAAGCCCTGAGAAAATGATCGACAATATGGAAAACCCTAGCAGATATATGTTATATCTCAATATTTCTCCCGCTACATTCCTGGGGTCGGCATATATCACAAAGGCAAGGGTATTGGCAACAATCAGGACAATGAAGATAACAGGCAGTCCTCGTGTGGCTCCTTTCAGGTCCGCCCTGCTCAGGGCTATATGAGATGAGACTCCAATGGACAGTAAAATGTAGATCCAGAAGTTAATGTTCACAAGATTTGCCGGATCGGCCAGACTTGCGAGCAGTCCTGTCAGGAAAGTGGCTACGGAGGCCATAAAAGAGGAGCCGGACAGGGTGCTGCCGGTAAAAACCGCCAGCTGGCCCGAAAAGCTGCTGAACAATTCGGGTAGTAATATATACATACTACCGATCAGAACAACATTCCCGCTCAGGATGGGGCCGATGCCAATGAAGAAGTTGCCCATGCTCTGGTAAAGGCTAGTCCTGCTATAACTGTGTTGTACATATCCCAGGGTGGCGTCGCTGGCTTTAAGATCCAGCAATTTTACTTTCCTGATTCTGTGCCTGAACATCCAGCACATGAGCAGGTGTCCTGTCTCATGCACAGGTACTCCGATCCATGCGGTCAGGAGAATCGCTTTCTTTCCAAAACTCTGGCGCAGGTAATTATTCGAAAGTCGTTCCATATATCCCAGCAGGAGCCCTATCAATAATACCGGTCCTGCAAAGGCCAGTAGTTCCAGCAGGCTTAGCTGGATTATCATGCCGATCTCCCTGATCATATTATTCCTCCTGCTGTCCGGCCCTGTGCGGACTATTTTTCATAACAGATTAAAAGGCCATTATTTACAGGGGTAGTTTACGGATAAGTACTTATTCAATAAAACTAGGATAATTCCTAGTAGCGGGTAATATGTGGGGAAAGGATGATAGTTCTACCTGCTCAGCCAGGGGTGTTCCTCACACTTAGCCTGAAGGTGATATCAATGGATGAGAAAAGGGATACAAGAAAGCATATTGAAAATCAGTTCCGTGAGATGCGTGATTATATTTCCAGAAATGTCAGAGACCTCGAACTGGAAAAAGAGTTCGATAAACAGGCAAGGGAAATCACCGAGTACGTGGACCAGAACATCAAGAAGTTCAGGGGTGGCACGGCAGATCCGACCACTGGTGAGACCACGGGACATTCTATGCCACTGATAGGTGACGATGCTCCCTCCTTCACTGCGGTAACGACAGCCGGTGAGATCAACTTCCCCAAAGATTACAGGGATAAGTGGGTCATACTCTTCAGCCATCCGGCGGATTTCACACCTGTGTGCACGACCGAGTTCATGACATTTGCGAGCATGCAGGATGAGTTCAAGGCTCTCAACTGCGAGCTTATCGGATTGTCCATCGACAGCATATACGCACACATTGCATGGCTGAGGACGATCAGGGAGAAGATAGAGTATAAGGGAATGAAAGATGTGGAGATCACATTCCCTGTGATCGAAGATCTGAAAATGGAAGTGTCAAGGAAATATGGTATGCTGCAGCCACGTGCATCGGACACCCAGGCTGTCAGGGCTGTATTTATGATCGATCCCAGGGCCAAGGTCCGGGCGATACTTTACTATCCGCTCTCCAACGGAAGGAATATGGACGAGATAAAAAGGCTTTTGCAGGCATTGCAGAAATCCGATGCAGAAGGTATTGCAACCCCTGCAAACTGGCAACCCGGCGATGATGTAATAATCCCTCCGCCTGGCTCCTGCGGGGCTGCTAAGGAACGGATGGAAGCCAAAGAGGAATCAAAGTACTGCCTTGACTGGTTCATGTGTTTCAAGAAAGGATGATCTGATCAAAGGACCGGAAACGGTCCACAATACTTTTTTTCATAAGCAGGGGTCACAGCAGATCCGTGGCCGGGCTCAATATTGAATTTCAAGCCCGACACCGACCTCTTCTATGTTGCATGCATGTGAGAGTGCGATCTTTGACATAAGGTCGATGCAATGACAGGCGTGAACTCTCTGCGGTTTTGTTTTCTCCAGGTGATCCATAGTGCCCTCCAATCGCTCTGTGGAAGGCCTGAGCAAATGGAACCCTCCTACGATGTCGACTATGCGCTCCTCTTTACACACTTCCTTTGCATAACGGATGATGTTGCATATGCCCGAATGCGAACAACCGGTGATGATCACCAGTCCGCTGACGGTCTTGAAGACCATCGCAGTGTCATCTAAAATGCTGTCCGGGCTACTGTGATCATCTTCAATGATACAGCCAATCGTCTCCTTTGCCTCAAAATCGAATACGCGGGGGATCTGTCCCAGAAAAACCAGCTGTTCGGATATCCACATGGGGTCCCGGGAGTGCCTGATCTCCATGCAGGTGGCAAGCCGGTCTTCGGAGACCAAAGCACCGATCTCTCCTGCTCCTTGCTGGTATTTTCTTTTAAATGCCAGGGGGTGTGCCAGTAGTACTGGTCTTTTGTACTGTCTGCCTTCAAGACCGGCTTCTGTGAAAAGACGTAACAGAGGCTCGAGTCCTCCTGTATGGTCCAGGTGTCCGTGTGAGATAACGATATAGTCAAGTTCAAGCAGGTCGATACCCATCTTTTGTGCATTCCGTATGAATACATCGCTGTATCCCGTATCGAAAAGCACCTTTGATCCATTCTCTTCCAGGAGATATGAAACCCCCGGCTCTCCCAGGTAGTACTTGTCTATCAGGGTATTATTGTCCGTAAGGACGGTCAGTTTCATAGGTAAAAGAAGGTGTCCGGTATTAATAAGATTTTTAGCTCTTCAAATTTGAAAAACAAGGAAAAAGGTCAATTCTGTTTCTTTTCCTTCTCTTCCTCAAGTGCCTTGCTAACTATTTTCATAGCGCAGAGGTCTCCGCACATGGAGCATGCATCACTGCCTGTTATGCGGCTCTCCCTGATACTTCTTGCACGCTCACCATCGATCGCAAGGCTGTATTGTGTTTCCCAGTCAAGGTTTTTGCGGGCTGTTGCCATTTTATCATCGACCGCCCTTGCACGCTCTTTTTGCCCTTCCTTGGTAAGGTCTGCTGCATGGGCTGCTATCTTTGTGATAATGGTACCCTCCCGGATGTCATCGTTTGTCGGGAGCGCAAGGTGCTCGGCTGGTGTTGTCATACAAAGGAAATCAGTGCCGCACATGCCAGCAAAGGTTCCTCCGATGGCTCCGGTTATGTGGTCATAGCCCGGGGCGATATCGGTCACAAGGGGGCCCAGCAGATAGAGGGGTGCATCATCACAGAGGCTTTTCATTCCCTTTACACTGAGCTCGATCTCATCGATCGGAACGTGTCCGGGGCCTTCTACAAAGCACTGGATATTCGCTTCCCTTGTGCGTCTTACAAGCTCTCCGAGAGTTATGAATTCCAGAAATGAAGGTCCGTCAGAAGCATCATGTATGCATCCCGGTCTCATGCCATCTCCGAGACTTATTGCCATATCATACTCCTGTGCTATTTCCAGCAGGTAATCATATTCTGAGTAGAAGGGATTGTCCTCTCCGTTATGCAGCATCCACGCAAGGGTGAATGAACCTCCCCTGCTGACAATATCTGTTATCCTGTTACCCTGCTTGATCCTCTTAAGGGAGTCCTGGTTCACACCTGCATGTATGGTGACAAAATCAATTCCATCCTTTGCATGTTTGCGTACGGCATTGAACATGTCATCGGAGGTCATATCCACAACAGCTTCCTGTGAAGCTGCAGCCTGGTATATGGGAACGGAACCTATGGGGATGTTCACAGCATCCATTATCTTTTTCCTTATAAGGTCCAGATCCCCGCCGGTGGACAGGTCCATGAGCGCATCAGCACCGAAAGCTTCTGCAGTCTTTGCTTTCTCTATCTCATCATCGATGTTGATATGGTCACGTGACGTTCCTATATTGGCATTTATCTTTGTACTGAGATATTTTCCTATGCCTACGACCCTGCAATCCCTGGCAGGATTATTGGGTATACTGATGAGTCCTCTGGCAACACATGAACAGATGGTTCTGGCGTCAATGCCCTCATCCCTGGCAACCGCTTCTATCTGAGGTGTGATGATCCCGCGTTTTGCATCTTCCATTAATGTCATTAATTACTCCTTCACTGCTGCATCTGTATGGGCTGCAATATAATCTCAGCCCATATATATGTTTCACAAATGTGATTTATTTATGGGAATCTGGGCGGGTTTTGACAAAGGCGGTCCTTTCATATCTGAATAGCAGTCTTCTGCCTTATTTTGTATCTCTTAATACTTTCACTCCGCAAGCTCAATTCTTATCTAATATCAAATCATTAAGGTCCAACATGTCTATAGTCGTATTCACGGAAAAGAACAAGGCAGCTGCTCAAATTGCGGGAATTCTCAGCGGAGGCGGATTCAACCGTGCATCAATAGATGGTATTCCGGTCTACGACTTCAAAAAAAATGGAAAAGAATGGCGCATAATGGGCCTTTCCGGGCATATAATGGGCTATGATTTCCCTCCTGAGTACAACAACTGGAAGGAATGCGACCCTGCAGTACTCCTTGATATTGACCCTGTAAAGAATGTACTAAAAAAACCATATGCTATCGCCATCTCAAAACTTGCGGGCCATGCAGATGAGCTTATCCTTGCGTGCGACTTTGACAGGGAAGGGGAAAACATTGGTTTTGAGGCCAGGTCAATAGCACAAAAAGTTTCAAAGGCTCCTGTAAAAAGGGCACGTTTCTCTTCTCTGTCTGCAGGTGAGATAAATCAGGCATTTGAAAATCTTCTGGAGCCTGATGAAAACCTGGCAATGTCTGCCGAGGCGCGCCAGATACTCGACCTGAGGATGGGTGCTGCTTTCACAAGGTTTCTGACGCTTGCTGTCCGGGAGAGGGCTCACACCAAGGGCGTTATTTCAATCGGGCCCTGTCAGACTCCTACATGTGGCTTCGTCTATGAACGTGAAAGGCTGATTCGGGATTTTGAATCTAAGGATTTCTGGAAGATCGAGGGTTTGTTCTCTTATTCAGGTAAGGACTTTATGGGAACACATCGGGGCGGACATATCTATGATAAGGCAAAGGCCGATGGTATATTCAGGCGTATAAAGGACTGCAAGAAAGGTATTGTTGCAAAGAAGAGCGAGAAAGAGTCCGCAATTAATCCTCCTTATCCGTTGAACACCACCGAGTTTCTCAAACGAGCCTCCAAGTTTCTGGGAATAAGTCCTGATACTGCCCTTGAGGTCGCTGAACAGTTATATCTTGCCGGTTTCACAAGTTATCCGAGGACCGAGACCAACAAATATGCAGATGATTTTGATTTTAAGGCCAGTTTGATCGGTTTCAGCTCTGGCGAGTTCCGTGAACAGGTCCTGGCCATACTTTCCCAGCCTGAGATTAGATGCAGGAACGGAACGCGGGACGGGCATGACCATCCTCCTATCTATCCCATTAAAGCTGCAAACAGGCAGGAAGTCGAGAAAAATGTAAGGATGCCGGATGTCTGGAAGGTCTATGACCTTATAGTCCGGCATTTCATTGCTAACCTGATGCCCCCTGCAGTATTTGATAAGACCCGTCTGGAAGTTCATGTGAGGGATGAGATATTCGATACCACGGGTTCGATAATGAAGGATGCCGGCTGGCTGGCCGTATATCCTTTCGAGACCAAGAACGATAAGTTCCTGCCAAATGTGGAACTTAATAAGGAAGTCGATGTCAAAAAGATCAGCAATACCAAGTCCAGGACAACTCCTCCCAAGAGGCTGACCGAGGCTGAACTGCTGACGCTGATGGATAAGAACGGGATCGGGACCAAAGCCACTGCTCCCTCTCATATTGAGACCAATAAGAAACGAGGCTATTTTGAAACGAAGGGCAAGTCCATTGCGATCCTTGACACAGGTTTTACTCTCATGGAATCGCTGGATTCCACTGTGCCGATCCTGGTCAAGCCTGATATCCGTGCTCGTATCGAGGCTCTTATACAGGATGTAGAGGACGGGCAAAAGACGTTTGAGAATTCGCTGGAGGAAGGCTCCCATCTGATCAAAGAGATGTACTCCCAGCTCTCTTCGGGCAAGGAGCAGATAGTCATGAAGATGGCCGGGACCATAACCGATGAGAACATATCGTCGGATAAAAAGAACTTCATCGGCGAATGTCCGGAATGTGGAAGGATGCTTCGTATCATTAATACGGATAAGGGCAGGTTCGTAGGCTGCAGCGGTTATCCGACATGCAAGAAGACCTACTCTCTCCCGAAGACCGGTGCACTAACTGTGATGCGGTCAAAAGAGTGCAAAAAAGAAGGTGTTGCCATCGTCAAGGTGGGTAACAAATATCATTGGTCTGTTGGTATGGGTCCGTGTTTTACGTGTGATTCGGAAAAGGTTTGTTTTCCCCCTGATGTGGTCGGACCATGTCCTAAGTGTGATGGGTCTATGTTCATACTGACCACCAAGGATACAAGGTTTCTGGCCTGTACCAACAGGTGCGGGTATACACAGTCCCTTCCGAAGGAGGGCAGACTTACGATACAGAAGAAATGCGGCCAGTGCGACTGGAAACAAATCCGTCTCAAGGCTAAGGATAAAGATGCAACGGAAATGTGCATAAATCTGAGGTGTGCCTCGAGAAGGCCAAACAGAAGTTAATAAGGCAAACTTGATTTAATGCCAAGGCAAGTATTGTTGAATTAACTAGTATTTTTTGACACATATTTATATATGAGGAAAACATTCAGTGAATTAGAGGCGAAGATAAGCTACAACCAAATTGCAATCATTTATCCTTTTGGTTGGGTCTGCTATACCTCCAATTCATCTCCACAATGATCATCTTCGTCTCTCTACCTCCATTTTCTTGAACATTTTTCCTCAAAACATACCTCTTTGAGACCTTTTCTGCTTGTGCCGGAAGCTTCTTGTGCAGGATGGCCGATAGCAATTACTGCCATAAGTTCCATTGACCCGGGGCAACTAAGAATCAAGTTAACTTTCTCTTTACTATTCAATATCTCTCCCAGCCAGACCGCGCCAAGCCCCAGGTCACAGCATGAAAGAAGCATGTTCTGTATGGCAGCACCTATGGCCTGGATGTCCTTTGTCCGATTGTACATGGTCTCCTGGTCAAGAAATACCGCTATCAGCAGAGGAGCGCTTCTGATCACTTTTGCGTAATGGGTGCAATCTTCCATCTTCTCCATGGTATCTCTGTTCTGGATGACAATGAATTTCCATGGCTGGTTGTTCAGGCCCGAGGGTGCCCATCTTGCGGCATTGACAATGGTCTCTATATCCTCGCGGCTGACCTTCTCTTCAGTAAATTCCCTTATACTTCTTCTTGATAGTATAGTCTCTATTGTTGCTGGCAGTTCAATACCTCCGGTTATGATGTAACTATAATGTAATAAACTACGTTAATAAGAAATAAAAAAGATGTGCAGGCCTTCAGGCCTACTTTTCGTTGAGTTCGCTGTTTAGCCAGGGCATCTTTGCTCTGATCTGCTTACCAACAACTTCGAGTGGATGCTCCCTGTCTTGTCTTTCCATGGCAGTGAGCACGGGCCTGTTTGCCTTTCCCTCAAGTACGAACTCGCGGGCAAACTCACCGTTCTGTATCCTCTCAAGAGCATCATACATGGCTTCCCTGGAAAGCTCGTTGATGACCTGCGGGCCCACGGTCATACCGCCATATTCTGCAGTGTTGGATACTGAGTACCACATCTTGTCAAGTCCGCCCTCGTGGATGAGGTCAACTATGAGCTTCAGCTCATGACAGGTCTCAAAATATGCCATCTCGGGCTGGTAGCCGGCTTCCACAAGCACCTCGAAGGAGGTCTTGATAAGTGAGGCCACGCCACCGCACAGGTCAACCTGTTCTCCGAAGAGATCGGTCTCTGTCTCCTCCCTGAAGCTTGTCTCATAAACTCCTGCACGGGTACATCCGACACCCTTTGCATGTGCGAGTGCCATCTGTTTAGCATTGCCTGTAGCATCCTGGAACACAGCTATAAGGCCCGGTACTCCTGCACCATCCCTGTAGGTCCTTCTGACCAGATGGCCGGGGCTCTTTGGAGCTACCATGTAAACATCTATGTCTTCCTGTGGTCTGATTTGATTGTAGTGGATGTTAAAACCATGTGAGAACACGATGGCATTCCCTGCTTCAAGACCGGGTTCGATCTGGCTGTAGTATATATCTGACTGTACCTCGTCGGGCAGAAGTATCTGCACGACATCCGCAGCCTTTGCAGCCTCAGAAACTGTCATGACCTTCAATCCGTCATCTTCTGCCTGTTTCCAGCGTTTGCTGCCCTTTCGCAGACCTACGACCACATCAAGTCCCGAATCATGAAGATTCTGGGCCTGTGCATGTCCCTGGCTTCCGTAACCCATCACTGCTATTTTCTTATCTTTCAATATGTCAAGATCTGCATCGTTATCATAGAACATCTGTGCCATTGTCTAGTACCTCTCCTGGAATAATATGGAATAACTACCTATGAAATATTTGCTGTTAACTGTACTTTCAGCTTGAAACACCTTTCGCCCCCCTTCTCAGGGCGACCTTGCCCGTTCTCACCATCTCCTTTATGCCGAAGGGGCGGAATAGCTGCTCGATAGCATCGATCTTTGTCTCATCTCCCGTAACCTCTATTATCACTGACCGCGGGGCAACATCAATGATCCTGGCACGGAATATGTCGGCTATCTGCATGATCTCCGAGCGGTTGTTCACATCAGAGCTAACCTTGAAAAGCGCCAGCTCCCTTTCTACCGTTTCTTCGGATTTAAGGTCGGTTACCCTGATCACATCGATGAGCTTGTTGAGCTGTTTTGTGACCTGTTCGAGAACATCGTCATCTCCTTTTACAACAATGGTCATACGGGAGATCGTGGGGTCTTCAGTGATTCCTACTGTCAGGCTGTCAATATTGTAGCCTCTCCTTGAGAACATGCCTGCGACTCTTGTGAGTACACCGTGTTTGTTCTCAACCAGAACTGAAAGTGTATGCCTCATTTTTTCCTCTCCAGGTCAAGTATCTCGTTGATCGCAGCACCCGCAGGTACCATTGGTGAGACGTTCTCCTCACATTCGACAATGAAATCGATCAGTGTAGGTCTTCCCGATGCAATTGCCTCCTCTATTGCAGGGCGCACCTCATCACGTTTGGTCGCCCTTATTCCCAGAGCTCCATAGGCTTCTGCAAGTTTTACGAAGTCAACACTGTTCTGAATGCAGGTTGACGAGTATCTTCTCTCATAAAAGAGCTCCTGCCACTGCCTGACCATCCCGAGGTAACCATTATTGAAAATAACTATTATGACCGGAACATTCTCCTGCACAGCCGTAGCCATCTCCTGTGAGTTCATCTGGAAAGAGCCGTCTCCTGAAACATCGAAGACTACCTTGTCGGGTCTGCCTATCTTGGCTCCAATGGCTGCGGGGAAGCCGTATCCCATGGTCCCGAGCCCGCCTGAGGATATGAAGGTCCGTGGTTCCTTATACCTGAAGTACTGCGCAGCCCACATCTGATGCTGCCCTACTTCAGTAACGATAATAGCATCCTCGCAAGCCTCTCTTATCTGCTCGATGATGTACTGGGGCTTGATGCCATCTCCTGTGGCAGGTCCTATGTAGTGCAGAGGATATTGCTGTTTCCATTCCTCCACCTTTTTCAGCCATTCTTCGGACTGAGCTTTTTCAGCATATTTCATAAGGTGGGAAAGGATCCATTTTGCATCGCCTACTATCGGAATGTCTACTTTTATATTCTTTGATATCTCTGCCGGATCGATATCAATATGGATTATCTTTGCGTTGGCTGCAAATGACTTCAGCTTACCCGTGACCCTGTCATCGAACCTTACGCCGACAGCAATGAGAAGGTCTGATTCCTGGATCGCATAGTTTGCGTACTTGGTTCCGTGCATACCCGGCATTCCCATGAACAGCGGATGGTCACCAGGGAATCCTCCCATTCCCGTCAGGGTGGTGGTAACAGGTGCCTGGATCTTTTCTGCGAGCTTTGTAAGCTCTCCTGCCGCGTCAGAACTGATAATTCCTCCTCCTGCGTATATTACCGGGTTCTTTGATCTTTTGATCTCAGATGCAGCTTTCTTTATCTGCTGGATGTTACCGTGGTAAGTGGGATTGTACCCGCGCAGCTCCACTTTGTCCGGGTAATAGAAGTCTATTTCATCCGTTGTGATATCCTTGGGCAGATCTACAAGTACGGGTCCCGGTCTTCCTGTGGAAGCGATATGGAATGCCTCCTTGATTATCCGGGGGAGCTCCCTGGCATCCTGTACAAGATAATTGTGTTTGGTGATCGGCATTGTTATGCCTGTGATGTTCGCTTCCTGGAATGCGTCGTTACCGATCATCAAACTTGGCACCTGGCCGGTAAAAGCCACCATGGGTATGGAGTCCATGTAAGCGTTCGCAATGCCTGTGACCAGGTTCGTTGCGCCCGGGCCGGATGTTGCCAGGCATACGCCGGTCTTGCCCGTTGCCCTTGCATACCCTTCTGCAGCATGAGCTGCGGCCTGTTCATGGCGTACAAGTACATGGCGTATGTTCGAATCATACAGTTCGTCATAAATGGGAAGCAGGACTCCTCCGGGGTATCCGAAAATAGTATCAACGCCTTCCCTGTACAGGCACTCTATGAGGGCTCTTGCACCTGTCATTTTTTCAGTTGATCCTGTCATATAAATCCTCTATATAATATGTTTTACAATGATCTTTATCTTTTTGCAGATATCCTGGTCGGCTCATATAAGACGGTTGATACCGTTGAGAAGAGCTTCTACGGATGCCATTACTATGTCTGTACGGGCTCCTCTTGAAGTGACCATCTTTCCATCCTTTGATAGCTTCACAAGTACCTCTACCAGAGCATCGGTACCTCCGCTGATAGCATCCACATGGTATTCCTCAAGTTGCACATCCCCAATGCTTGCAACACCTTTTCTGATACTTGCCAGGGTCGCATCCACAGGTCCGTCTCCGATACCTGCCTCGACAACCTCTCTGCCATCCACCCTGAGTTTCACGGATGCTGTTGGAGTGACCTTGTTCCCGGAAACAACAGTGTATTCTTCCAGGATGACCTTGGCCTCTCTCTGGATATTGAGCACTGTCTCGGCTATGGACTGCAGGTCTGCGTCAGTGACTTTCTTTCCATGGTCTCCGAGCTCCTTTACACGGGCAAGTATCTCATGTAGCTCGATGTCGTCAACCTCAAATCCCATCTCTTTTACTGCAAGTGTTACAGAGCTCTTGCCTGCATGCTTGCCTAGCACGATCTTACGTTCCCTGCCGATAACATCCGGCTTGATGGGTTCGTAGGTCGATGTATCCGCCAACAGGCCGTGTACGTGAATGCCTGCCTCGTGGGTGAAAGCATTTCCGCCCACTAAAGATTTGTTCGGAGCCACAGGTATGCCTGTCAGCCTGCTCACAAGCCTTGATGTCTTGAAGATCTCCTTTGTATTAATGCCGGTATTGCATTTGTATAACCATTCAATGGTCATGACGACTTCTTCCAGCGACGTGTTGCCTGCCCGCTCACCAATGCCGTTCATAGTTACATGTGCCTGCTTTGAACCTGCTCTTAAGGCTGCAATGGTATTGGCGGTGGCAAGTCCGAAATCGTCGTGGCAGTGTATGCTTACGGGTGCTTTTACGGCAGATGTGATATCCCTGAACATCTCATCGGTCTTCTCAGGAACCAGTAATCCGACCGTGTCACAGAAACATAACCTGTCAGCTCCTGCCTGCACACCATCGATGTATAAGGACTTCAAAAACTCCAGGTCCGCCCTTGAGGCATCCTCGCCGCTGAGCTCTACGATCAGGCCATGCTCTTTGGCATACTCGGTAGTGTCCACAGCCATCTGCCTAACGGTTTCCCTGTCCTTGCGTAACTTAACGCTTATATGGAGATCGGATACGGGTGCTACAAGGTGGATCGAGTCCACATCACAGGCAAGTGCATGGTCCACATCCTGCTTCATGATCCTGCAGTAGCTGCATATCTCTGCGTTTAACCCTTCAGCGACCACTGCTCTTATCGACTCGCGTTCACCTTCGGATGTGATGGCGGATCCCGCCTCGATCACATTGACGCCTAACTCATCCAGCTTTGTGGCAATTGCCACCTTGTCCTCGCTGCTAAGTGCTACGCCTGGTGTCTGTTCGCCGTCTCTGAGAGTTGTGTCTAAAAACCGGACATTTTCAAATAATATAATCCCTCACATTTTCTGATCTGTTATCCAATAACAGCCTACAGGGATATTACGAAGTGCTATATATGTATAGCGATGAATCTATCACGATTGTACACAAAAAAAGTATGGCGGGGAGAGCCCCGTCAGCCAGATCAGGATCAGAAATAGTCGTTTACGTTCTGCACTGCCTTTGTAAGCAGGTCTGCAGAGTATTTGAGGTCAGCAAGATCAAGCACTTCTACGGGTGAGTGGATATACCTGGTTGCTACACTCAGCACACCTGTGGGGATCCCGTCCCTTGTAAGATGGATCGCAGTTGCATCGGTGGTACCGCCGTCTCCTACGTCCAGCTGGTAGGGAATATCGTTCTTCTCGGCAGTTTCCCTCAGCCATTTGATCACCCGGGGTGATGCAATGATGCCACGGCCGGAAGCGTCTACGACGGTGATGACCCCTCCCTTTCCGGTCTCAAGCACAGAATCCTTTTTCTCAATACCGGGATGGTCGCCGGGTATGGTCGTATCAATGGCTATGGCTACATCCGGATTTAGTCCGAAGGCTGATGTGCGTGCGCCTTTGAGTCCCACCTCTTCCTGTACGGTTCCCACAACATAGAGGGTTGCCTTTAAGTCCATCTTAGAGAGCTGCTTCATTGTCTCGATCACGATGGCACAGCCTGCCCTGTTGTCAAAGGCTTTTCCTGTTATCTTGCCGTTTGCAAGCTTTTTAACTTCCCTGTCCATGGATATAGGGGTGCCTACTTCGATACCCATCTTTTCAGCATCTTCCTTGTCGCTGGCTCCCACGTCGATGAACATATCATCTGACTTGATGGGTTTTTTCCTGTCCTCCTCTTTCATCACATGGGGTGGCTTGGAACCGATGACCCCCGGGATCGGGCCTTTGCTGGTATGCACGATGACCCTCTGGCTGTGCAGTGTCTGGTCAAACCAGCCTCCGATCGTCACGAACCTCAAAAAGCCCTTTTCATCGATATATTTTACCATCAGCCCTATCTCGTCCATATGGGCCGCGAGCATAATGGAGGGACCATCACCTTTCTTGACAACAATGAGGTTCCCCATCTTGTCAGTTCTCATCTCGTCTGCATAAGGCTTAAGCTCCTCTTCTAAAATGGCCTGTATGTTTCCCTCACTACCGGATATGCCATGAGCATTGGATAATTTTGTAATCAGTTCTTCCATTGTTATCATCTTTTAACTTTAGTCAGGAAAGAATGGAATTGCAGGAATATAAGTTTTGAGTAACGAAAAAAAGAGCTTGAACAAAAAAGAAAGAAAAAGGTAAGAGTGAGTTATTAACTTACTCTTCCTTGCGGCGCTGGAAGATAAATGCCAGACCGAGGATCGCAGCTATTGGAAGTGCTACGGTTGGGAACTCAGGAATCTGTGCATTGAAATTCTGTGATGCGGATGCCCATACGAACGGAACCTGTAAAACTGCAACAGCTTCAGGGTTCTGTGTTGGATCTTCTTTGTATACATCTACTCTACCACTGAATGTCTGTCCCTGTTCTGCTCCGGCTTCAATTGTAACACGAACCATGTCGTAGTCTACAAATGAATTTGAATTAACAACTGTTCCTTGCTTAAGGATTTCCATCTCTAAGCCTGCGTCGAACGGTACAGCTACATAGTATACGGTTTCGCCAGTAAAGTCTTCAAGTATGATGCTGTAATCTACCGGAGTTCCGACCATTTGTGTAACTGTGACCGGCAAAATTACTCCATCACTGTCTGCAAGATCGGCTCCATAACTGGCACTTGCGGTTCCCATCATAGCAACTATCGCTATAATAGCCATTATTATTAATTTCTTCATTTTGTACCACCTTTATTTTAATTAGGAAATTTTTGGTCATGTCATACTTCCTCGCCTTTGTATATAAACATTTGTAAAAAGACTCGAATGTAATTATCATCATTATGATGATTTAGAAACAATAATCAGGAAGATATGTAGAAGGACCATTCTTCCTTCTCAGTGTTACCTGCCTGATCGGTCACACTAAGGTAAACATCCACCCTGCCACTTGCAAGTCCTTCTGCGTTGTATGAAAGTGACCCGGAACCTATCTCCGTATCTGCAGTGACATCAATACCATTGACCCTAAGGACTGTCCTGTCCCTGTCAATGCCGGACCTGTCATCAGAATACGATGCCATGATGCTTGGACTGTCAACGGTTTCATCTTTCATCGGACTGATGCTGTTAACACTTGGCTCGATCCTGTCTATTATGAACGTTTTCTCTTCATACAGGTTCTCGGAGTCGACTGTCTTTGCCTTGACTGTGACACGGGCAACACCATCGTTGATATCATCATCTATCTCTGCTGTGTAGCTGTACTCACCATCCGATGAGCTTTCGAAGTTCACATCAAGGCTTCTTCCGTACCTGTCTTTGACCGTTACAGTTGGATTCTCCTGAAGTGCTATCGAAGGCACGATCTTTATAGTTACGTCATTGGCTGTCTTTTCCGGTTCAATGATGATGTCAAGGTCTTCCAGGGAGGTGTCGGTGTAGATGGTTCCAAATGTGTACGCTGTGTTGTTGGCATAGTCTTTTCCGGTGATCTCCACATCGAAAGTATCCTTTAACTTTACCGTGTACTTAGCTGTCCACACAAGATTGTCCTTGCTTGTCATCCTGACATTCTCTGTGCTTCCGAAGGTGCGGGGTGTTACCAGACATGTCAGGTCCTGCAGCGGTTTGGTTGATTCGACTGTCAGATATGTTGTTTCACTGGTGGGGTTCGGGCTGATCTCAAGGCTGATCTGGGGTCCTGTCCTGTCCACCGTAGTACTTGTATCTGCAACTGCATGTTCCGTCTCTTCATTCAAGGCATTATCTACAGCCCTTGATCTGAAATAATAGGTAATGCTCTCTTTACCTTCGAACTGAGCTGATGTTGCCACTGTCCTGCTCAGCCATCTCTTCCAGATGGTTCCGTCGGTGCTGTAATCTATATCATAATAAAGGATACCTGATTCTGCATCCGTTCCGTTCCAGCTCACTGTGAATTTATCCTCGCTGACAGCAGGCGGCAAAGGAAGCACCCTTGATGTGGGGGGGATCGATTCTACTGTGTTGTCATCGTTAATGTACGGGGAAAGCTGTGACAGCGGGAGGAAGCTGATCTCATCGACTGTCATTTCTACAGGATGGATGACAAGGTTCCTGTTCTGCATCAGTGTAAATGTGAGGGTGTTGGTTCCCTCCATAACGGTAACAGGTACCTGTAAGCGTTGCCATCCCTCATCACCGTTCACTCCGTCGGACCATACAACCTCTCCGTTCAAAATTACCCGCTTGAATTGCGTTTCATCCGTGCCGGGCGTACCTGCTGTGTAAGAATCCTTCAGATATGCCGACAACACTACATTCTCAGTCCTGTCGCTCTGTATTTCCTGACTGATCGAATGCTGATCGACACCAGATCCACCGGTCATACCTTCATATGTGCTGTTTATCACATAGGCACCGGTGGAATGGATGCCGGAGTCGTTGGTGTACGAACCGGTTACATGGCTTTCGTTGGTGGATGTGAATATCCAGCCATTGTACGATTCCATAGAGGGGTTATCAATGTCAATGAAATCTATGATCTCTATGTCCGTTTCAGGCAGTCCTTCCGTACTAAGTTCCTGGGTTACCCAGAGGTGGACCGAACGATATGGGACGGGACTTACATCTTCCTTATATATTGCAAACTCCAGCTTCTGCCTGCCCTGTTTAAAGCGAATGGGTTTAATCGCTATTTCCTGCTCCCATTTCTCCTTATCTTCCAGCGAAATTTGCATCTGCTTCAGAGTGTTTCCGTCAAGCCTGATCTGTAGTATATAGTTCACGTCTGTAAGTTCGTAGTTCTCTATTCCCACGATCATGTCTGTGGGCTGGGATACTGATAGAACGCTAGGATAATTCTCGGCCTTTCCATCAGGGCCGAGGATATAGAGTGCGGTGAATGTTTCCTTTTCTCTGGTGACCTTGGCATAGGCGAACATTGCACTGGCAATTATTATGGAAAGCACCATTGCGATCATAAGGGCTCTTGTGATCTCAGGGGGTATCCTCTGGGACTTTCTTTCTTTCTTATCTTTCTTGGGTGGTCTGTCCCCTGGTGCCATCTTAGCAGACACTTTCTTCCTGCTTGTGGCCCGGAACTTTTTATTGTCGGATTCCTTTATATCCTCTGAGTCTTCGACAATTTCCGGCTCAACATCTTCGGATGTGAGGGAATCTATAAAACCATTGAATGAAAAACTGAACTGCTCGCCTTGCGGCAGCCTTCTCCGTGACAGGTATGCAAGGACTACGAACAATATGGTCAAAAGGGATAGTGAGATGGTGATCGAATCCGGCCTGAACTTCCAGGGAGTTACACTGATAATAAACCCGTCAAAGACCATGATCACAATACTGAAACCTACACTCAGGGTGAATCTCTCGATGCCTGAGATCTCCCGGTTGCCGGGAAACAAGGCTGAAATGAATGCATATCCAGGGATGAAGAATATAAGTATAAGCGCAAAAAGGATTCTCAGGGGAGTGTCGTTCAGGGGTGCTACAAGAATAAAAATAACAGAGAGTAATGAGAACAGCAACAGTAACATCAGGTCCTGTGTATACAGACATTTTTTGGGTTCGGACATTTACTTACTATTCCTTTTTTTCCATTTTTATGAACGCTGACTGTAACTAATTATTTGCTAAAATATATAAACATAAGGTTACTATTATATTCATTCAAAAATTACAACCACCAGATATGGGAGGTATTAACATATATAAACGGATATATCTTTTGTTTGCCACACCCCTGATACCTGTGGTCCTTGCTGCTTACTACCTTGGAGGGCCTGCTGCAGGTGCGCTCTTAGCTGTGGTGGGTGTCATACTTGGCGTGGCGGTCTACCGTATGTCTCCCAAGGTCCTGCTTAGATGGTACGGTGCCAGAAAAATGTCCCGGGAAACGTATACATTTATCTATCCTTACCTGGCAAAGATCTCTTCCGATCTTGATGTGCCGATGCCGCAGCCTTACGTCTTTGATTCGGCCGCACCCATAACGTTCACAGTCGGGAACAATAATAGGTATTATTTACTGGTTTCGACCGCTTCACTGGATATGCTGGATAAGGATGAGTTGAAATCGATAATTACGCTTGAAGTCACAAAGGTTTCAAAGGGTTCCGTGGGTGCCAATACCGTAGTAGCCCTTCTTGCAGGGAGCATCGCATCACTTTCGACAGTTGCCTTGTGGATGGCGATGCTAACAGGCTTTGGCCAGGAGGATGACCCGGCACCACGAACTATCAGCTTCCTTGCAATGGGCATGGTATCTCTGCCCTCAGCACTCCTTGTCCACATCTTTACTATCGACTCTACAGTCGAAGCGGACCGGATGGCAGCAGGTATGATGGCAGAACCCTGCCTTCTCGCCGAAGCTCTCGAAAGAACAGGGACCTATATCAAACTCCATGTTACAGGTGGCTTTAATCCCGGGCATGCCCATCTTTTTTCAGTGAACCCGCTTAAGACAAATACCATCTTTGATGTGTATTCCTCTATGTTCCTTACAAAGCCTGATATCAGGCAGCGTGTTATGTACCTTGAGAATATTAAAAAGGTAAATCCTTAAAAAGTAGTCAATAAAAAATACAAAAGGTAAGCACATGTTCGCATTAATAACGGATATCTATAATGCCCTGCAACATTGGCAGAAAGCACTCCTGTTCAGTTTTGTCTCTTATGCGATGCTCTTGTTCGGAATCATTGTGGCGATCACTTTCATACTCAAGGATTTTAACTTCCTGGTGGTAACAGGTCTTACTTTCATATATATGTCCACTTTGTTTGTAGGTATACTGGTTGCCAGGAAGATGTTCAAAAAAAGGCTTATTGAAGAGTAATTATCATTGAATATAAGACAGAGGAGAATACTCCTGCTGTCATTTTCTTTTCATATTCATAAGGTACATTATAATCCCTGCTGTCCCTGCAAATATGATCCATCCCAAATGCGTATGGACCACTGACATTGTATCGAGACCGTAGAAATAAGCTGTCAGGTACAGGATGAACACCCTTGCAAGGTTTGCCAGATAAGCTATGGATATGGCGAACAGCAGGATCAACAATGATCTGCGCAGCTCCATTCTCTCGATCCTGGAATATCCGGCCACTATGCCTATGAGCAGGAACATGGAATAAAGACCCGAACATGGCCCGCCTATAACTATCGTCATTGCTTCTTCTCCGTACAAGGTTATCGTTTCAATTGCAACGATCTCCACGGGGATTCCCACGACCTTGAGAGCCACAACTGTGGGCATTAGTACGAAGTAATGGTCGAACAGGTGCAGGAAATCGATATTGAAGTGTCCGAAGAAAGAGTAGAATATAAGGTAGAGGACTGTGAAAACAGCGGATATATACAGGCCGAATTCCCCAAGCTGGCGCAGATCCTTTTTAGATGTTCCCATAGCAAAAAGGGAAGCACCTATTATAAATGTCATGGAGTCCAGGGTACCTATGTTATCTCTGGTGGCAAGGTTGTATGTGGAAACTGCAGCCATTATAAAGATCCCGGCAAAGAGATATGTCTTCGAGCTCCTGAAGGCTGCATTGTCCCCTGTGAGCTTTATTCTTGAGATCACTCCCGCTGCAATGATGAACAGCACGATACCGATAGTAGTTGACCCCTCACTGAGCTCGATGGTTGCACCAGTGAAAAGTGCAAGTACTATCAGGATAAGAATTATGTTTTTGCTTTCGTCCTGCATTTTTTAACCTTTAATTTAAATCATTCAATTACTATATATAGTTGACCGGGACCGGCTGAAATCATCATTATCATCATTTCTGTGCCGGGGTGCTGTATTTATATATAGTTGCACTGCAATTATATTTTGATCATGCTATAAGGGCCGTGATAATGTAATGGGAGCTCACAAGGCCGTTATATAGAATGAACAATATTATTGACTTTTAATATAAAATTGAGGTTATAATTTGAGAGATTTTACATTGTCCAAATACAGGGAACTGCTTGAGACCATAGGGTCAACAAGCTATGAAACTATCACCATGCGTGAGCACTTGGTATCCCCTGTGGACAAATGCATCATCCTGCGTCATGATGTGGACCGTGCAGTGGACCGCAACCTTGCAATGGCAAGGCTTGAGGCCAAATACGGTATCAGGTCTACATATTATTTCAGGCATGTAAGGGATGTTTTCATCCCTGGTGCGATCCAGGAAGTGGCTGAGCTGGGACATGAGGTGGGATTTCACTATGAGGTCATGGACAAGGCAAAAGGTGACAAGTTAAAGGCCCTTGAGATATTCGGGAAAGAGCTTGAGGACCTTCGCCAGTATGCCGATGTGACAACTGCCTGTATGCACGGCAATCCATTAGCATCCTGGTCCAACAGGGACCTGTGGGACGATCATGATTTCAGGGATTTCGGTATTATAGGTGAACCGTACTTCTCCCTGGATTACTCCCGGATACTCTATCTCACGGACACCGGCAGGACCTGGGCCGACCGCAATATACGTGTCAAGGATGTCCTGGAAACCCCGGCTGACTGCCTCAATGCAAGTTATTGTAAAGTGATAAGAAATACTGACGATGTTATGGATATGATCAGAAGGGAAGAAGTGGACCGGATATGTATACTCGCCCATCCCAACAGGTGGTGTGACAGCATCCCGGGATGGACCCGGGAGATGGTCATGCAGAATTTGAAGAATATTGGGAAGGCGGGGATCATCAGGTACAGGGAAATGAGGGGGTGAGATACCATGGTGCTCATAACTGATATTTTTGAGAAGGGTGAATGGGATGATTTTAATTCCGCTCATCCCAATGGAAACATCTTCCAGAGTTCTGTAATGGCCGGTGTATTAAGCAGGACCAAAAACTACGAACCTGTCAGCCTTGCTGCGAGAGATGCAAATTCAGGGGAAATACTTGCATTGATGCAAAGTATCCTGATATGCGAGATGCCGGGTATCCTCTCTTCATTCTCATCCCGTGCTATTTTGCAGGGAGGGCCGCTTTTCCCAGATTCGGATAAAGGGAGAGAAGCTGCCCGGATCTTGATGGAGCATTACGATAAGCTGGTGGGCAGCAAGATAGTGTATACTCAGATAAGGAATATGTGGGATACAGAAACCTCCCGTCAGATGCTAGGATTAATTGATTATGAATATGAGCAACATCTTGATTTCCTCATTGACCTTGATCGTAGTGAAAAAGAGATATGGAGTAATATCCAGAAATCCCGCAGAAAAGGTATAAACCGGGCAGAAAAAAACGGTATCGAGATCAAAAAGGTTGCCAGCAGGAAAGAACTGCTATCCTGCTATGACCTAGTACTTGATACGTACAAGCGCTTCAAGGTCCCCATTGCTGATATCTCCCTGTTTGAAGCAGCCTGGGAGGAACTGGCATCAACAGATCTCGCAGACTTTTTCATAGCCTTGAAGGACGATGAACCTGTGGGTACAAGGATAACCTTGAATTACAAGGATATGGTCTATGACTGGTATGCCGGATCCAAACCGGGTGTTGACTATGTCGACGAGGCTCTTGTCTGGCACATCCTGAAAGAGAATGCCGGCAAGTACAAAGTATTTGACTTCGGAGGGGCTGGCCATCCTGATAAGCCATATGGTGTAAGGGAGTTCAAGAGAAGGTTTGGCGGGAAGATGGTCAATTTTGGGAGATATGAGAAAGTGCATTCTCAATTTAAAAAGATTTTAGCTATGAATGCTTATAAAATATATGTGCATAGTAATCATATTTACTGTTCTAAATAAGTCATTTTAGATAACTTCAAAAATTATAATTGCGAAAGGGTAGGTTATGAACATATTATCAATTCTCCGTAAAATACAGTTGAAGTTATATAGCTCATTAGCTCGTTATCCTATATCCTACAAGTGGCCCACTTTTTGGTGGAGGAAATGTGGTTATGTAATCGGGGATAATTCCGTAATAAGTCCATATTGTCTATTATGGGCAACTCATCATTCAGATTCATCTTTACTTACTATCGAAGATGATGTGCATATTGGCCCGAATACAATTTTGATTCTTCGCACTCATCCAAAAGATGACATTACTAAATATGGTAAATTGGTTTCAACAATCAGTGGTACCATTCATATACAAAAAGGTTCTTGGATAGGAGCGTCTGCTATAATTATGCCAAATGTAGTTATTGGTGAAGGGGCAGTTGTTGGAGCTGGAGCAGTTGTTACAAAAGACATTGACCCCTATACAGTAGTTGCTGGGGTCCCTGCAAAAAAAATAAGTTCAGTTAAATGAAAGGATAAGATTATATGTCTGTTTTTTTAACAAATTCATCATGGAACATTACAAATGAAGCCATTAAATCTCTCCGAAGACATAATATTGATTCTGTTGCAGGCGACATAAATTCTCCAATTACAAATATGTTTTCCAGAACAAAGTTTGTAAAATATTCTCCTCCTAGTCATGAAGATTTTATTGAGAATTTCTATGATGTTTGCTTAAAAAACGATGTTGATGTAATATTTCCAATGAGTGACGAGTTAGCTGTCCAATTATCTTTAAATAAATCTCTTTTAAGTGAAATATGTGAAGTTCCAATTGCAGATTATGAAAACTTTAGTAAAACACATGATAAGTTTGAAACATATAAGATGGCTAAATCCTTAGGCGTTCCTGTACCACAAACTTTTATTTTTTCAGATATTCATGAGTTAAGTGATTTTTCGAAAACTGCATCTTATCCGTTGATTATAAAGCCTCGGATGGGGGGAGGAGCTTCAAGGTACCTACGTATAATTAAATCAAAAGAGGAACTTATAAAAGGCTATTTAGATTATCTATCTATGAATTGCCTACCCTTAGTTCAGGAATATATACCTGGATCAAGTGAGCAAATGTATATGGTTAATATACTATTTGACAAAAAACATAATTTATCAGCATACTTCATGGCTAAAAAAATAAGAGAATATCCTCCCAGCGGGGGAATCACTTCTTGTGGTACTAGTATCAGTGAACCTGTTTTGCTTGAGTATGCAAAAAAGATATTTAGTGCTCTTGATTGGTACGGAGTTGCAGAAATAGAGTTTAAATTAGATTTACGTACCAATGAATTTAATTTAATCGAAATAAATCCTCGGTTTTGGCAATACTTGAAACTTCCAATTTCGTGTGGTGTTGATTTTCCTTTTTTGCTGCACGAGGTTTCGATTGGGAATGAGATTAATTTAACTTCAAATTATAAACACGACATTAAATATATTAATATACTAAAAGATATTCCTTCATGTTCTAGTTACTTATTAAAAAATAATAACAAAAAAGAAGCAATTAAAAAAATAGTAAAGTCATATGATGGTAAAAAAGTTTATTCCCATAAACATTTATTACATTCTATTATGTGGAGGTTATGAATGCGTATTTTGATTGATTTGAACCATCCTAAAGACATCAATATTTTCCGCAATGTTATTCATAGGCTAATACTTGATGGTCATTCCATTAAAATAGTTGCCGCTAATAAAGAAAACATGGTTGACATATTAGATTCCTATGGTTTTGAATATGAAACGAAACCTCATTACAATGGATTAGTAAATAAAATTGTAGGAATGGTTAAAAACGATTATCGGCTGTACAAAATTGCAATGAAATTCAATGCTGACATTTTTGCAAGTTTCGGTTCGCCATATGCTGCCCAAGTCAGTAGAATATTAGGGAAAGATCATATTTCATTTTCTGATACTGATTCAGATAAAGCTACTATAAACCAATTTGTTTTGACAACTTTATTATTTTCAAAGGTGGACTATGTTCCAGAATGTCATAGGATTGATAGGGGCAAAAAACAAAAAAAATTCAATGGTTATTATGAGCTATCATATCTCCATCCTCTTTACTTTAAACCCAATCCTGATGTATTGTTTAAACTAGGTTTGTCGCCAGAAGATAGGTATATAGTAGTTCGCTTTTCTGCATTGAATGCTCATCACGATATTGGGGCTGAGGGTTTTAATTTCAGAAACGAAGAAGAAATCTTAACTTATATCAAAAATCTTAGTGCCTATGCGAAGGTATTTTTAACTACAGAAATAAAACTTAGCCCTACCCTTGAAAAATATAAGCCGAATGTCTCAGCGACTGATTTTCATAGTTTCTTATTTTATTCTTCATTATATGTTGGTGAAGGAGCTTCAATGGCTGCAGAAGCTGCAATTTTAGGTGTTCCTTCTATTTATATTTCAAATACAACAAGAGGTTATCTTGAAGAACTTGAGAATAAATACAAGTTATGCTACACAATAGTGAATAAAGAAGAAGCTTTGAATAAAGCTATTAGTCTTTTCGAACCAAATGTGAAGTCTTTATGGGCTGAAAAAAGAATGAAAATGCTAGACAATAAAATTGATGTTGTGGAGTTCATAGTTGATGCAATCGAAAAGGAAACTTGACGTCAATTATAATTCTTTTAAATATTTTACTTATAAAAAATATTTTTTAAAAAATACTGTATTATATTAGGTATTTTCATGAGCACAGCTAAAAAAATAGCAACAAATACAACTTTTATATTAGTAGGAAATGTTCTTGTAAAAATATTAGCTCTGTTAGTTTCTGTTTATCTTGCTAGATATTTTGGAGTGGAGTACTTTGGAGAATATAATTTCGTAATTACCTACCTGACTTTTTTTATTTTTGTAGCGAATTTCGGACTTGATCCTATATTAATAAGGAACCTTTCAAGACCTGGTTCAAATACGGACCATCTGACATCAAATATATTGATGATCAGAGTATTGACATCTCTCTTGTCGATAGTTCTTGCAATTTTATTAGTCCGGCTTCTTGACTATCCGAACGAAACTATATTATATGTTTCTGTACTGTCTGCCATCTTATTGTTTCAAGGGATAAGCTATCTTTTTGAATCAGTGTTTCATGCAAATTTGAAAATGTATTATTCTGCAATTGGCCTGATTGTATCAAAGATGTTCTATTCTGCTGCAGCATTTGGTTTAATATGTTTAAACAGAACTTTGTTGGATTTTTTATATTTATATATTGTTGCAGAGATGATCAGGACATTGATTGCAGTTTACTATTCCCAAAACTTTGTTAGTATAAAGTTAGATATTGACTGGAAATTATGGAAATCGCTTTTTAAAGAGTGTTTACCGTTTATTGCAAGCTATGCACTATTTATTATCTATTACCGTATTGACATTCTAATGTTATCAAAAATGGATGGAATCTTTGCAGTTGGCCTATATTCATCAGCTTACAGATTAGTTGACCCGATTTTATTCATACCTGCTGCCCTGGCTTCGACTCTGATGCCTCTCATGTCAAAAGAATATTTGCATAATCTCACAAAATTCAGGATACTATATTCTGCAGGGTCAAAGTATATTCTTATATTGATGCTACCCTTGACTATTGCTTTGTTCCTTCTTTCAGAAAATGTGATCCATTTACTTTATACTGAAGATTATTATCCCGGTATTATCACATTGCAGATACTGTCGTTGACCCTTGTGTTCAACTCGATGAACTCCATACAAAACTCGTTATTAATAGCCTCTGATCGACAAAAGATCAATACCTTGTCTATAGGGATTGGTTGTGTGCTTAATGTGGTCCTAAATTTCATTTTTATCCCAATCTATGGTTATAATGGAGCAGCAATTGCAACTTTGATATCGGTGATCGTTTTGTTCCTGATACAGTTATTATTCATTAAGCAAACACTTTCTATTTTATCTTTAAATAGGAGCAGTTCCGGAATAATAATATCATCTTTTTTGATGGGTTCAATTATTTATTTAAATCCGAAATCGAATTTATTAATACTCATTCTTTCATGTGTCCTTACGTACGTTACATTGTTGTGGCTTACAAAGAGCTTGTCTAAACAAGAAATAACAATGATAAAGTCGATTTTAAAGAAATGATGACATATCAACGCTTGATGATTACGATATATTATGCTATTTCCAACATATTTTATAGGTTTCACTTAAAATAAATATATAAATACTAGGAGAACTATTGAAATGATGTATGATTGTTGGAGTGCACCAGCCTAATTATCTTCCATATTTAGGTTTCTTTGATAAGATGCGAGAATCAGATATCTTCATTATTTATGATGATGCACAATTCAATAAGGGTGATTTCCAGCACAGAAACAGGATTCGAATACATCACGGATCAAAGTGGCTTACAGTTCCGGTGGAAAAAAAACATGTGCCTATAAATGAAATACGTATTTTGAATAACGCAATGGTCAAAAATGAAAATTGGAACAACCACCATTTATCGCAGATAGTTGATAATTACAAAAAGTCTGCTTGTTTTGCTGATTATTTTGATGGCTTATCCGGAATTTATCAGGGAGAACATAAATATTTGGCAGAACTTAATATGGAGCTTATTGCGTTTCTGAATAGATCTTTTGATATATATACCAAAATAAGCTACTCAAGTGAAGCGCCTTCCAGTTTTTTTTCTACTCAAAGGCTTATTGAACTCGTTCAATCAGTGAACGGTGACACATATCTTTCTGGGTCTGCAGGAAGGAATTATCTTGACATTGATATGTTTGAAGCCTGCGGAATAGAAGTTATATTCCAGGATTTCAAGCATCCTGTCTATGAACAACAATATGAAGGCTTTGTGGCTAACATGTCTGCGATAGATGCATTGTTCAATGGTTACAGGTTTGATTGAAATGAGTGTTTTTCCTTTGAGTGTGGTGTTCTTTGGCAATAATCTTGAAGTGCTTGAATGTTTGGATTCTGTCTCGAATATCGTTGCAGTATTCACAAGACCTGATGATGGGTCAAATGAAAATGTAAATTCGATTAAGAAATTTTCTGCTTTTTCAGGCATACCTGTATTTCAACCTAGCAAAAAAGAGCTTTATGATCATGCAGATTTCCTGCAGAAAGCTGACCCAGATATAATCATAGTATGTGGTTACAAGTTCATTATCCCGAAAGAGATATTTTCAATACCCAGAAATGGTACGATAAATATACATCCTTCTATGTTACCTCGCTACAGGGGTCAACATGTAATCAACTGGGCTATTGTAAACGGGGAATTGGAGACAGGTGTTACTCTGCATTTCATGGAAGAAACCTTGGATACGGGTGATATCATTGTTCAGAAATCTGTACCAATTTGTTTCGAAGACACTGCTAAAGAATTGCATGACCGGATATATAAAGAAGCTTGTTGCCTGCTTAAAGAACTTCTCAAGTATTATAATAAGCAAGATAAATTGCAGGGGAAAAAGCAGGATTCCTCGGTTGCGACTTTTTTCAAGCCACGGAAGCCGGAAGATGGACATATAGACTGGAGTAAAAGTAGTGTTGAAATCTATAATCTTATCAGGGCACTTTCGAAGCCATGGCCAGGAGCTTTCAGTTACTTCAAGAATCATAAAGTGGTCATCTGGAAAGCTCATATTGAACCTGATCTAAGCGAAATATCTCATGGAAAACTTATTAATGTTGATGATGACTATATATCAGTCAGTACTATAGATGGTCAAATTATAATTACAGAATATGAGATAATCAGTGCTGATAAAACTATAAAATCCATACTTCTTAAAAATGGAGATTTTTTCACATAACGGAGATTTTAACTATGCCAAAAATACTTGCAATGGGAGCACATCCGGATGATATGGAACTGGAGGCCGGGGGAACTTTGGCAAAGTTCATCAGGAAAGGCTATGATGTGTATCTTCTCATTCTCACATCCGGTGGTTACACCGATATGAAAGGAAATACTTACTTTGATGAGCAGTTGAAGAATGAGGCACTGAATGCTTCCAAAATTCTTGGTGTAAAAGAGGTAATATTCTTTGACTATAATACCACTGAGCTTCCATCTGGTGGAAAGATAGTTTCGGAAGTGGACTCAATAGTTGACAGTATCAAACCTGATGTGTTCATCTCTCACCATCCTTTTGATTCTCATCAAGACCACAAAGCAGCTGCCGATATAATGTTTGCTGTTTCAAGACAGGGCCGAGTTAAGAATGTTCTCAGTGGTTCGACCCTTCCATACAGGCCTAACGTATTTGCATTCAGGCCTCAATTCTTTGTCGATATCACAGACACGATTGACATCAAAATGGATGCTATAAGGGCATATGAAACTCAGTACAGTAAGTTTGGATCTGAAGAGCTTATTGAAAGAGTGAGAGCTATGTCAAAAACACATGGCTGGGCTGTAGGATATGAGTATGCCGAGTGTTTCGAAGTTATAAGAATGGATGATAGTTTATGGATATGAACGGTTACATATTGGTAACTCCATGTAAGAACGAAGAAGAAAGTCTTCCAAAACTTGCAGAATCTATAGTTGGGCAAGAAATCACTCCTCTTTTGTGGGTTATTGTAAATGATGGAAGCACAGATAGGACTCCTGAAATTCTTCGTGATTTAGGTTCAAGATATCCGTGGATCCAAACAATAACTTTAAGCGAAAAGCCTCGTGATCTTGGTGTACATGTGTCTCATGTATATAGGACCGGCTTTGATGCTGCTATCAAACACTGTGAGGGTAATAGTATTGATTACCATTATGTTGCAAGTGTTGATGCAGATATAATCCTTGATATTGATTATTTTTCATGCCTAATTAAGGAATTTGAGGTAGATCCAAAACTTGGAATATGTAGTGGGCAAATAGGAAATATAATTAATGGAAACATAATTTGGACCAACGACAAAAAGAATCTACCATCCGGTGGAGCCAGGATCTGGAATAGAAAATGTTTTGAAGATACTGGTGGTTACCTTCTGACATGCAGTCCGGACAGTGTTTCCAATGTCAAAGCTAAACTAAAGGGATGGAAGACAAGAAATTTTGCTACTACAAAAGCTGTTTCAACTCGTCCTTATTCAAGTGCGCAAGGTCAATGGAAAGGTTACAGGAGATTAGGTTCTAATAACTACTTTATAGGTTATTCGGCTATTCATGTTTGCCTTAAAGGAATTAAACTACTCTATAGCAAAAATGGATATTTCAAGCATGGTGTAGGAATAGCATATGTTGCAGGTTATTTCCACGATTTGATTTTAAAAAAGCCACGTATCGATGATCAAGAAGTGCTTGACTATTACAGAAAGAACAGGCTTAAGGAGATATTATGTTCAGTGTTCAATCGTCCAAAAAGTTCAAAATAACGTCCTTAGGACTTCTTGTTTTATTGAATATAATATTACGCATACCTTCAATTCCACATGCAAAAGGGAGGGATTCCTTTTTCATTCACTCCCTAGCTAGTTCTATTAGCGTTTTTGGTGAAGCAAGATGGTGGGATCATTGGCTCTCTGTATTTGGATATTATCCATATTCATATGCAAGTGGTCTGCCATTCACTCTTTCTGGTATGTCACAACTCTTTGGTATCGACATAGAAAAGGCAATTTTAATATATTCAATAGCCTTTGGTGTACTAACTGTATTCTTGGCTTTTACATTAGCGGGGCTTATCTCTAATAATTTTATATTCAAATATGCTATGGCTTTCTTCTTCTCAGTTTCTCCTGGAATCATGCTTTTTACAACATGGGAAGCAAGCTCTAGAGGTCCTTTTATGATTTTTTTACCTCTTTTGTTTTTTGTATTATTAAAAGAAATCTCATTCCCTAAAAAAATAATATTGGGTTCATTATCCCTACTTCTACTGTTTTCATTTCATCATTACGCTATTTTTGCATTTGTTCTTACCTTAGTATACATTTTTCTTAGAGTCATTTTTAAGTTCAATTCTTCTTATAATTTTTCCTCATCGCTAAATAAGCACTCAAGAAAAGCCAATTATCTGTATTTATTTCTGATATTTAGTTCATTTATGTATCCATTTCTTACTCACTCCATGATTACGGCAGGTTCACGCTATAACTGGCTTATAGACTTATTAGTAATTAATATAAGGTTTATTGGACCTGCAATACTCCTTGCAATAGGTGGTATAGTTTCCTTATCGTTATCAGAAAGGAAAAATTTTGCGCAGTGGTATTTTTTGATAAGTTTCATATTTATCCTTCCTTTTATTTATGATTTAACCTATGGTGTATACCTTCTCCTTCTCTATTCTATTGTTTTTCTTAGCGTCGGTTTCAAGAATTCTTTGTGCAATAGTAAAGGAAATAACAAACATGCTATCAAAGTTATTTCCATATTTATTGTTAGTATAATCCTTGTTTCAACACTTTTCACAGCATATTATAGTTATAGCAGAACAGGTGATTATCAGTATCTATGGTATATGGATGAAAGGACCTATGAATTTGCACACTGGGTCAATGATCAGATTGACAGGGATAGTCGCGTTTTCATGGTTGCTGAAAATAATTATTATGTCCGTACTATTGCACTTCAGGAAGAGGGATTGCCTATACTTGTAGCCGGGGTTCAAGGCTTTACATATGGTTTTATTAATAATTCATATCTTGATAGTTTGGAAAGGGTTCCTGTTACGAGTAGCTATTTCTATTCCGAGGGAGTCTATCGTGTTGAAGAAAGGGACATTTACAGAAGTATGACTTGGTATGTAGACAATAAGAATATCAAAATCATAAAGAATGTATACTCACTTGATTATTTAATACAATCTAGAACATATTATAAGAGGGTACAGGGATTGGATAGTAACAGTGCCGAAATTATTTATACCAACGGTATACATGAGATTTACGAGCTTCGATATCTTTAATATTATTTAGATTGGTTTGAGCATGAATGTTTGTATATTTACAGGTGTCATTTCGCTTGACAAGAATAATAGTGATGTGCGAAAAAAATATTTACTTGAAAGAATCAGATACTTTGGCAACAAGAATGTAAATCTCAAAATTCTAAGTCCTATGTCCTCAAATGTGGACTATATAGGTGCCAACAATCTTTGTTACAATCATTACTTTTTTATAAATAGAAAAGGTTTCAAATTGCTTTCTTTGATTTTCTCAGTACCTAAACTAGTCACATTAGATTGTGATATTCTACATTGTTTAAATTATCAATCTTTTTTTATTGCAAATTTTGTCAATTTTTTCAGGAAAAGTAGATACCTTATTTTATTTGAATCAATGGGTCTTGCTTATGCAGAATCTATAGTAGGTTCTAAAGGCTCTATCAAAGTAAAAATTTTGAGCCCAATAATTACTTTCCTAGAAAGAGAGGCATTTAAAAAAAGTGATAGTGTAGTTGTGTACACAGAAATATTGAAAGAGTTTGCTGCAGATCATTTCAATATTAAGATGGATAAAATTTCTGTTGTTCCACATGGGGTCAGTCTTGATACAAAAGATTTTACTGGCTTTAAAATTGTTGATTTGCTGGTTGATCTGCCACATAAAAAGCCTATTGTAATGTATGTAGGCTTATTATCAAAATTACACGGTACTCCTTATCTGATGAAAATTGCTTTAGAGTTAAGCATTAAAAGGCCGAATATCTTTATTATGGTACTTGGTACAGGTCCCTTAAAAAACCAATTTGAAAGATTTATCAAAGAATACAAGCTCACAAATATTATTTTGACTGGATACATACCTTCAGAGAAAGTTCCCATGTACTTGCATATGGCTGACGTTCTGCTTATTCCTCATTCAAAGTGTCTACAAACAGAACTTGACCCTCCAACAAAGCTTTTTGAATACCTAAAGGCCGGTAAACCAATTGTTTCTTTTGATTTTAAGGCAATATCAGAAATTGTAGGAGATATTGCAGTTTTAGTTGAACCGGACAATCCTTCAAAATTTGTGGATGGTGTTATTGAAGTATTGGATAATAATAAATACTATTTAGAACTTGCACAAAAGGCAAAATTAATTGTAGATCAATATTCATGGAAAGTTGCTGCAGAAAAACAGTTTAATGCATACACTAACTTAGCTAAAAAACATAACTTTAGTGACAAAACTAAATAACAATGAATTAATGACATTGGTAATTATATTTAGTTATATACAATGATAACTTATGACCTATTTTTTTCATATATGTAATTTTTATATTTAGATATTCTATTTTTCAAATTGGTATTAATTGTTTTATTAAAATCTTGGTTAAACGCGTATATAATAATTATATATAAGATTATTCCAATTATTATAGAGCTTATTAGCATATTTATGTTACTCTCAAAGAACTTTGGGTATATCCAATGTTTGTATAAAATTATGCTAATACACATTAATAAAGATGCAAACAATGATGTTTTTACATCTGTAAAATATTCTATCCACTTTAATTGTAAAATCAAATTAACAGTGGACTGTGTAATAAGTAAATAGAATAAAGAAAGAGATGCTACTGTGGTTGCTACACCAAGAATTCCATAAAAGGAGCCTATGTATATTATTGGAAATGATATAACGACTTTCAACAAATTCAGTTTTAACTCTGTTTCTGGAGATCCCTGTGCATAAAACACGGACCTTGATGTACGCGATATTGATTCAAGAAGCCCATGTATACACAATATTTGCAATGGTACGATTGCAGGAGTCCACTTATTACCATAGACTTGTATTATTAGTTCAGGAGCGACGACAGCAAGACCCATAAGGGATGGTATTGTTATTAATGATAGAGAATACACCAATTTCCTGTACCCTTTTCTAAATCGTACAATATCATCTTGTAAAAGAGAAAATGCAGGAAACACTACTCTTGTGATTACGGGAACTATTTTTGTCGCAGGGAAAACAGCTAAGGTATATGCTAGGGTGTAATATCCAAGCAGTTCTGCACCTAGAACACGTCCAATTATAATATAATCTATATTCTCTCTAAAGTATTTCAGTATATTACCCCCTGTTACATATATACTAAAACCAAAAAGCTCATTGAATTTCGTTTTGTTGAATTTAAAAGCCGGTTTCCAAGGGTACATTAGTAATGTTAGCAAAACAACAATTAAGTCATTCAATAAGTTCTTAGCAACAAGACTCCATAAACCAAATCCGGATATTGCAAGATACACAGCAAATGTTCCTGAAATAAGAGAACCCGAGATTTCAGTAATTGACACCAATCTAAAGTTTAAATTCTTGGCAAGTAAAGATCGATGCACAATTGTAACTGATGATATAAGAAAACTGAGTGATGCAACTTTTATAATTAACTCGACTAAGTCGGTTTTAAAAAAATCTGCGACATAAGGAGATAGTAAAAAAGTTCCTGCATATAACACGATCCCCGTAGATATACTTGTCCAGAAGGCTGTATGAAGATGCGAATCATCTAAATCTTTTTTTTGAATAAGTGCTGTTGTCAATCCACTTTCATTAATAATAGACACGAGTCCGATGATTATTAATGACATTCCTACAATGCCAAAATCTTCTGGTAATAATAATCTAGCAAGTATTGCGGTAATAATTAAATTAAATAAATGCGTTAGAGATTTTGAGTTAATAGACCAAAAAAGACCATTAATAGTCTTTTTTTTGATATTTATATCCATTTTGTTTTACCTAATGGGCTGTTATTAATTAAACTTATTCAATTATTGTAATTCTTCGGCTTTGTAGAAATTTTCGATATTCAAATAGTCAATCAGATTTGCAATGTTTAAGGTGTATTGCACAAAATTGATAATAATTGCTTTTTATCCTTTTAATGTCGATTTTGATAGGTTTTCTACAGAGTTGAATTTAAGATTTTGGTTTATTCGATTTTCTTATATTTTTTTCTACTGTTAAATACAAATTTGGGTATTAAAAAAAGAACATTTATAACAGCTTTTTGCTTTTTAGAAAATGGATATTCTCTTTCTTTTGCAAACTCAATTATTTCCTTATTGAAAGGATCTATTTTACTTTTAAGGATAGTTCGATAAATATACTTATCACGGTTTATTTTATATTTTTTAATATCAAATACTCTTTCGTATTCTTCCAGTTTCCCTAGTATATCTAGAGTTAAAAGCGTTCTTCGACACTTAAAGCAGACGGAACAGTTGGTTGTACTCACTTCGTCAGTACATACATTTAGATACCTTTTACTAGGTTCATATGCAGTAATTAGTTCTGTTTTCTTTGTCCTAGTATATTGAGGACCACTTAGAATAAATTCAAGCGTTTCAGTTGAAAGCAAATTTACAGATATTGAATCAACTGAAGATATATTTCCTTCTTTGCTGACCTTAAAATCTTCATAAGTTGTACTTGAAGCGTAATAATATTTTGAAAATAATCTTTGTAGTAGTAAGATACTCGATATATTTCTTATTGTATGTGTGATTTCAAAATCCATCATTAAAATATCACTTAAATTTGAATCTATTTTTAAGAAATCGATATTAATCTCGTCTGCATACTGCTTCAAAAGAATGTAACGTTTTTCAAACAATATCTTTGCTTTTGCTGAGTTCAAATCTCCGTGAGATCCAACATTGTTGAAAGTAAAATGTGTGATTTTGTAATTCTTGGGAACATTCTCTTTAAAAATATGTTCATAGATGGTACAAAAGGAATCAATTCCGCCTGAAAAACCTGTTCCAACGTAATTAAAACATGGGTATGAAGTTCCATCATCGAGTTTATCTGGTAGGATTTCTATTACTTTTAATCCATCGATACACATATTTAATAAACCAATATAGTAGTTTGATAGATTATAATATAGTCGCTCTGAGATTGGCCATTTAAGATTTATATTTTCTCCATTTTTCATCGACAATAATAATAATCCTACAACAAAACCATCAATTTTCTCGACAGTTAGGAATCTCGAATATTTTATATCAAAAGAATACCATAACTCCATCATATTATTGTTATGCTTAAAGGGAGCTGATATGATAACCTTGTCTTCAAGGTAGGTTACATTGGGTTTATATATCTCCATTATATCGCCAGATTTGATAATTTTCCTTATTATAGTCTTTAACTCAATAAATCACACTTTTAATTTGTGCAATGAATATTTCTATCTATTTCTTTGTAAATGATAATGAGTTCTCCTCTTTCATAAATTCATTTTTGATAACTTCCCTCAAATGTTCTTTTGATCTGGCGAATTTGGCTGAAATTTCTCTTTTAATTGTTTTCTAGGTGAATTCTACAGATTCAGGTCTGGTGAATAAGGTGGCAGGAACACAAGCCTTATTTTTAATTCTCTGGCTTTACTTATAGTTTTTTTTTGCATGATGTGATCTTACATTATACAGAACAAGGATTATTCTTTTTCCTGGATTTTGTTCTACAATGTTTTCCAGGAATTTACACACATCTTCTGTTTTTGAGCTTTCCATGAAATCAATGAGATTGTTATTGTTTATGGAATAAAATGCAAATGCATTTGCTTTGATATAGTCTGTATTTTTTATTATCAAAGGTTTTGTAAATGATCATAAACGTTGTGTATTTGCCTTTGTTTAGGTGAAGATTCATCCAGGAAACCTATGATATATTGCTTATCTTGACCAATATATTCTGGAACTGTTTCCGTTAGTTTTTTTAGAATATTTTCAGCGTCTTTAGGTCTTCTGTAGTCAAAAGAATATGGTTTTGAATGATACAGGTCAAAATTGTGGAGTATAACTCCTATTTGTTTCTGTAAATATTCTACACCATATTTTTCCTTTATTAATTCCCAAATTTCTCTTGTAGTCCAATAACCTTTATTTTCTAATAGATTTCTTAAGTCTTTTATTTATTCATCAGTAAGTTTGGATTTCCTACCTCCACCAAACTTGGTATTAAGGCGGCATAGCCGCCTTTATTCCAAGACTCCTGCCAGTAATATCCTGTTTTCTTAGTTACTCCTACTTTAATGGCAGTTTCTTCTTTCCTGACCATAAAGCAATATAAACATTAATACGTGTAATAAATCACGTTGAAGACTATAATTGGCATAATTGTAATGCTTTTAACCGCTTCGGTGTTGAATCACTCCCTAAACTTTCTGAGTAAATCCGTTAAAATCTAGATTATTTTTACCTTAATAAGTGTGGAAAGTAAGAATAAATTACCAATAGTTTGTTTTGTAGTAAAAATATTTTCTTTATTTAAAACTGTTGTTATTAGTTATTTATCCTTCTGAATGTAAATTGTTCAAACGAACCTCTAATAGATGTTTTTTTTCTTCATCTATAAAAGGACAAGCATTTAAGAGTTTTAACAAATCAATGGTAATAGTGTATTCTCTAAAACTCTTATATATTTCTTCCGGAGTAGATTTTTCAGAAATAAATAATGGTTCTTCTAATTCTCTCCCTACAGAAGAAAAGTAGTCATAAAATTTGAACCTATCGCCTTGTATTTTATTAGAGAGCTCAATCCATATAGAAGGAATTCTATATGCATCTGCTGCAATGATTCCGTGAAGAGAACTTGATGCAATCATTTCACAAGAGCATATTTGGTCAACCACACTGTTTGTATCACTTAAAATATCAATTATTATAATATTTTTGTATACTTCAAGTTTACTTATTCCAGAATTTTTTTGATCAACGAAATGAGGAATAATTCCAAGTTTGTATTTATTAGTCTTTTTTGGATTATAAAAAAGCGGATAAAGTAAGGCTGGATCTCCATAGATTTCAGGACAGTCGATGCCTTGTTTTAACAATTTTTCTCTCGTAAGAGGTCCTCTTACGGCACATACTGTTACTTTCTTTTTAATAATTGAAGAAGTTGATATGAATCCAGAACCCCACACAATAAGATTACTACTGTTATATCTTCCTAGTATACTTCCAATGACAGAGTACACTGGAGTTTCTTTGAAACTATATATATATTCATAATTTATAATTTTTTTACCGGATATTTTGTTTATTATTACTGGATTTAAAGCATCCCCCCAATTTTTACCTCCTTCACCAACCCACCAAGTTGCAATTAACATATTGTCTTTGTGACATGCATATAAAATAGTATTACTAATTTTAGGTTTTATTTTTTTAAACTTATGACTGATTGATTTAAACGCTTCAATTGCTTTTTTGGAATAATTTATTTTCATCATGCACTTTGTATAGATATTAATGTACTTCTATTTATCTTTAGTCAAAATGTTTGATCGTGTATACATCACCTTATTTTGGTTAATATATTATATTATTGATCTTATTTATTTTTATTGTAACTAATATTTACTAATCTGAAATTGGTAATCAAACATTGTTATATAATATGGTAACTTATATTTAAGCATGGATTGCCCCAAGTGCAATAGTTTTAGTAACAAAAGGAATGGTAGAATCAACGGAAGGCAGCGTTATAAATGCCATGATTGCGGATATAATTATACAGTAGAACTTAAATCAACTGCTTTTCCTCAATCAGTTAAAAGACAAGCTTTACAGCTATATCTTGAAGGATTGGGATTTCGTTCAATAGGACGTTTTTTAGGGGTTAGCCATGTATCTGTTCAAAAGTGGATAAAGAAATTCGGACCGGAGCTAGAGGATCTAAAAAGCGAAAGTGAGATAGATATTGTTGAATTGGATGAAATGCATACTTATATCGGAACCAAAAAAAAAATAGCTGGATCTGGATTGCTGTTGATAGTACTGGGAAAAGATTCATCAACTGCTCTTTTGGCAGCAGAGGAACAAAAACAGGACGAAAGCTCTGGAGAAAACTAGGGAAAAAGAAGATCGTGAGAGTTAGGACTGATAACTGAAAAGCATATGCAGATTTTCTTCCAGAGAATGTTCACACACGCTCAAAAGCAGAAACATATACGGTTGAAGGATATAAAAGTATATTCAGACACTTTCTGGCAAGACTGAGAAGAAAAACAAAATGTAACACCAAGAGTCTTGAAATGCTAAAATACTCTGTCCTTCTTTTGATGAAGTATAGGAATATAGAGATAGCTATGCTTAAGTAACAATGCCACTAATCTATAGTATCCTAACATTGAATATAATTTGCAGGTTCTTAAGCTAGAAGCTCTATCAAAGTATATAATTTTATTCGTGTTATATTATGTCTTTTATCATTTCAGTATATATAATTTAAACAATCAACATTTCCCGGATATATTTAATATGTAACAATTATTTCATGTACAAGCTTTGAAAGCTTGTGAACATGTTAATTATATAATTGTGCATATACTAAGATGATTAAGGCTAGTTGAGGTAACATCATGCGCTTTAATTGTAAAAACGTAAAAAGGACTATACTGTTTTTGACTAGTTTGCTATTGCTATCCACCAGTGTAAATGCAAGTGTTACCTATAACACTTATTATGAACACCTTGCAATTTCAAATGAACCTACTATAGAAAATCTTACTCAACTGAGAGAAAAAGTTATTGATACCTTCGGTCAAGATTTTGCTGATACTGTAATATATCAAACAACTCCAAAACATTGGTATATACACACTCTTTATGTAACAACTCCTGATACATTTTTTATCAACAATACTGATGCGGAAGAGGTTGTTTTTAAGACTAGTAAAAATGGATGGTCATATAATGGCTACATTCAGTTTGAAAATGTAACATTAATATCTTCCAATAGTCCTGATAACCCCGGATATGGAACATCATATTACGAAGCACATAATGTTATTTTCACAAAGTTCAAGAATATTTATTTTGGTTACAAACATGGGCAAAATATATCCGATTTAAGTTTTTCTAATATTACATTAGAAGAAACTATGTATGGACTCAGTTTCCAAAAAGCTGATAACATTACTGCGCATGATATTATTATAAAAGATGGTGATAGAAAACATGGTGGCGGTTTGCTGTACTGCCAGATGGAAAATTCTCATATATACAATGTCCAAGTTATCAATGCAAGCGAAAAGAACTTAGATGTAACTGGGGCCTATGGGGTACAGTTGTCAGGCAATAACAATCTGATACATGATGTTTACATAGACTATGTTGCATATAGTGGTACAAGCTTTACGGGTGGTACTAATTTAACTGCCTATAATATAACAATAATAGATGCTGGTCATAATGGATTTGAGGTTGAGGTAAATGATTCAAGATTCACAGATATTTTAATTAAAGATACTCATAGACACAATCTGTTTCAAGTTGGAAAAGTGGAAAAAAATGCTACTAGAGGTAACAACACATTTGAAAATATCACTAGTATTAATCCCAATATTGGATATGGAGCATGCATAACTGAAGGTAGCTTTGACACCATTATTTCAAATTCAACATTTGTAGGCAAAGGTCCTTATATTTCGAATTCAAAGAATATAACTCTTATTAATATCGTGCAAAAGGATGCAATTGGGACCGGCTCTGCAGGTGTAGGATATCTATCTACAATTGTTTCAGGTACTAGCTTTTCATATTTAGAGGACCTAAAAATAATCGATGGTAAGTTTTCTAATAATAATTGGAAAGATTTATGGTTTAATTACGGTGTAAATAAGATAATTAATACGAATTATACTACAGTCCGTTTGGATCGTGATTACTTTTCCACAAATTATTATCTGGATATGATAATTCTTGATTCCAATGAGAATCCTGTTCCTGAGTCAATCATCAAAACTAAAAATGAAGTAAGTTCGGTTGCTGGATGTTTAAATGGGCTGGGTAATGATATGGCTTCTTTTATAGTTGATTCAAACGGAAGGACATATCTACCACAAGTCAATCGGATTCAGTCTCCTGTACTAACTAGCATGTATAAAGAATTAGGCGCTGATTATTTGACATTAATCCATGAGGCCACAATCACCACTCTCTCAGGCGACATTGTCACCCTCTCTAACATAACTCCAGATCCCTCTTGGTACCGCGAGGACCCCAACGTCCCCACCTATACCATCACCGCCATAATTCCAGACGACAGCACCACCGGACCACACATAACAGGCTTTGCACCAAGTGAGCACAATCCCTTCAATGCAGAAGAGACCAAAAAGTTCAGGGTATGGGCAAATGAAGAACTTACAAACATGAAATGGTATGTCAATGGCAATCTCAGGTCAAGCGGGTCAATGGAATATAACTGGGTAGTCGAAGAAGGCTCACATACCATCATGTTCGCAGGTTCCAACTCCGACGGATCAGTCACCCAGTCATGGGAAGTAACAGAGGGTGTTCAGATTCCTGTGGAAGAACCTGTTGAAGACCCCACCCTCTCCCCCAACGACACCACATTCACCCCTTCCGCAAGCTCCCTTACAGCCGAAGTGGGTAAATCCACGACCTTCAATATCACTACCGACCAGCTATTCACAAGCCTCAACTGGTATCTTGACGGGGAGCCTGTGGCAAGCGGGACTATGAGCTATACACAGGAATGGGTTGCACCCGGAACACACTCTATAAGTTTTGAAGGGGATGCCGGGCAGGATCTTATCTCGAACACATGGACAGTGGTCGTGTCTGAGGTGGGGTCCTCGATCATCAGCATCTCGCCGTCCTCCTCAGTTGTAGCTCCGGGAGATACCTTCTCCCTTGACGTGTACATCGACCCCGGGACACCCCTGTCGGGCTCGCAGTTCGATCTTCAGTACAGCAGCCTTGCTTCGGTAATTTCTGTACAGGAGGGCGGTCTGTTCTCATCCGGTGGCCTGTCCACCACCTTCTATGAAGGTGAGGTTGACGAGCTGGCCTCTTTACTAAGTGCTGTGTATTCCGCAATAGTGGATTCCGGGACAATATCAAATCCGGGCTCCATGGCCACAGTGGACATGGTTGCGGGAAGCAGCACCGGGATGCTTGAGCTGGCGCTCCCGGATGTCTTACTGAGCGACGCGGACTCAGCTCCTGCTCCGTATACGGTCTCAAATGCGACGGTACTGGTGGACTCTGCTCCTGTGTTCGATCCGATTTCCGCTGAGCCTGTTACTGAGGGAGATACCATTATGTTCATGGTCAATGCAACAGATCCTGACAGTGACCCGCTCACATACTCATGTACATCTTTGCCTGACGGGGCCACCTTCAGCCAGACAACCAAGCTCTTCACCTGGAACACGCAGGAAGGGGATGCAGGAGAATACAGTGCTGTGTTCGATGTCACGGACGGCTATCTTAACGACTCTGTAACTGTCGGCATGACCGTCGCTCCCGTATCAGTGACTGATATGCACCCAAGATGGGATGTAAACGAGGATGGGGTCGTGAACGACCTCGATATGACTCTCGTGAGACATAACTATGGTAACACCTACACCGACAACCTTCCCGGGTGGGATGTCAACCAGGACGGTATCGTGAACATCCAGGATCTGTCCATGGTTGCAAGCCGCTTCGGGGAAATAATTGAGTGATACTTTCAGGTATCAATCATCTTATTTCACTCGTAAATGTGCTCTATTGTGATCGGTTGATTAGATAGAACTGCTTCTTTCTCCTTTTGCTCTCTGTTGTAGCGACCAATGAACTCCGCTAGTGCGATGCTAACAAGATCTGACATACTGCTGAAGTCGCCTGTAGCTACAAGCTCTTCTGCCTGTTTTTTTATATACGGGCTCACAGTTGCGTGAATTGATTCTTTCTTGTACTGAATAGCCATTACATCATGATGTACTACTTATTACATATATACACTTTCTTAAAACAATGGCCTAATTATGTCATAATAGCCACTTTTATATATTAAGAGTTTCATGTCATAATTAGGAGATAATAAGCTTATAACATAACAGTACATTCCTGTGGCTATGAAAATATGCTACAAAATGTGGACTCGGGAAAGTATCTCTATGTCAGTTAAACTGCAGGCCATCAGTTAGGATTGGTCTGCAGACCGATGAGGTGAAAGATTGAGAAAGAAATATAAGACAATACATCAGCAGTTTGCTAAATATTTGGAGTGATGACCAATGCCATCTAACTTTGCAGGCGAGAAGGCATTGGCCATCAAGAATGAGGCACCTTGGGAAAAGTGTGGAGCCTTTCCCTTGTGGTACTCGATGGGCAAAACGAACTATATGATTAAAATCTTTACGGAGGTCTGAGTATGGGCAGAGCTAAGAGCGGAGGCTATGCAGGCAGGCCAATAGGATCCACAAAGGACCGATACTGGCTAGGTGAATGTCATCAGGAACGCAGGCTCAATCATGCCATGGACCTCTGCGAGCTGACGGTAGGCCAGACCGCAAAATGCCCTGTCTGTAATCAATTAACTGCAAAATGTATCGAGGCAGGTGTCACAAAGTCCCTTGGTGCACGATCGCGATGGAGATGTGTTTGTGGGCATCAGTTCACCAGATCAATAACCCCTGAGAAGATGGCCCAATACTATGCAGAGGACCTCAAAAGGATGATCGAATCCAATACCCGCGAGGTCACACTATGACCATCAACAACATGGCTCTTGTAGAGGGCAGTATAGTGGCCAAATGTGTATGTGACGGCTGCGGGTACATATTCAACGTTGATTGGCAATACAGAGAGCAGGCTGTCTACTGTCCGGAATGCAACGAAAAGGTCTTACCAGGAAATCTCCGGGGAGATGTTTGATGAGCGGTACAGAAACGCGTATAGCTTACACCCAAGCCTATGAGATCTTTACAAAGGTTGGTGCAGAGGTTGATTCCAAGGGTAACATCAAGCCAAATGCACAGATCAGCATATGCAGGAGGCTTGAGAGCGGGGATGAGATCAAAGAGCTGATACATGCCGACATTTCCAGGGGTATCGAGGAGGTAATGATCGCAATTCATGATATTCTCAAGAGAGGTGCTCAGTGATGGTGATCTGGTATTGTGATCAAATGCTCCATATGGTGCAAAACTGTGTGGAGAGAAATATAGATTGCATTGAGGTAAGAAAATGAAGCTTGAAAAAGACAGACTTGTACCTGTTCTTGAAACGTTGGGGTACAACACGATCGGTAACACCGATGTATGGAAAAAGGCCAGTGAAGACCCGGAAGACTCCATATTCTGGGGTGTGGACTTCAAGAAGAACGAGGTCTTCAAATGGGTAAGAGACCATCGGGAGTATGACGCACACGCAGATCCTGTTCTCATGGAGCTTAGGACCCTTGCAGAAAGTATTGAAGAGCAAAGTGGTGAACCTTCAACAGATGCCCCCGAAAGCACCGACCAAAGTACGAAGGGTGAGCAGTCCGAGGAAGAGTCCACCAACAAAGACAAAGCATTACAAGCTTATGAAAATAACGCTTTAATAGACCTCATCCACGGCTATGTCGGAAACGATGTACTCGAGGTGTTCGGAGATACGGGCAGTGGTAAATCAAAGTTTGCCATGGCCGTTGCAAAGGAGGTCATTGCATCTGGCAAGAAGGTGTTCTATCTCGACACCGAGAGAAATCTCACTGAAACAGACATTGCAGGTCTGAAAGGATGTGAGTACAAGTACACGCCCATTATCGATGAGATCGATTCCATATGCCAGAAGCTCCCGAAAGTGGACGTGGTAATAGTTGATTCCATCGGCTTTCCCATCCTTACATCATACGCAAGGCTTAGTGTCAAGCAGAAAGGGGATGCCTTGTTAAAGCTCATCGCAATTTTCGGTGATCTCAAGGGCTGGGCCTACAAGAACAACGGCACAGTGCTTGTGACAAACCAGCCGGAGTCCGAGTTCAACAAGGCACCGAACCATATCCTCCGACCCTTCGGTGACAAGTCACAGTTTGCTGCCAAGGAGATCTGGAAAACGGAGATCGTGGACCGCAAGCCTGCCTACACCAATATCCGTATCAGTGCGTTCAGGAGCAGAAGTGTCGGCCACAGAACCAAGATCGCGGACATGAGGATCAGCAGCAGTGGTGTGGAGGTGCAGACATGATGTGCTGCTGGATAAGGCTCATTGAAAAGGTCATTCGAGGAGGCCAACGATGAGCAGTGAGATGATCGAGGAGATCAAATCTAAAATTGACATCGTTGGCCTCATCGCAGAATCTGTCAAGCTGAAAAGACAGGGGAGTGTCTATGTAGGTGCAACCTCATCTTCTTCAAGATCAGGTGCATCCTTAAAAGTGGATCCGCACATGCAGCTGTATAACAACTTCGCCGAGGATAATGGTGGGGATGTGCTCAGCTGGATAGCTTATCGTGAGGGTCTTGATATTGGGTCTGATTTTCCAAGGATACTTGAGATCGCTGCTGAGAGAGCAGGTGTTGTACTTGAGCATCAGAGCAAAGAGCTTCTTTCTGAAAAAGCCGCAGTCCACTCATTCCTGCGTGCTGCAGCCGGATATTATCACGACCAGCTAACCGATGAGCACAGGGCATACATCCATCGCAAATGGGGTATAAGCGATAAGATGATCGATCAGCTTTTGATCGGCTGGGCTCACGAGGACTGTCACCTGCAAAGAGAGCTTGGAGACCTGTTCCCTGAAGATGTCATGAAGAGGTCTGGTCTTTTCAATGTCACAAATGATGATACGTTAGTGGATGTGTTCTGTGGTAGGATAATCTTCCCATACTGGAAAAAGGGTAAGGTGGTCTACTTCATTGGACGTGACCCCATCTGGACCAAGGAGAGCAGATCACCGAAGTACTTCAAGCAGATGGTGCACTCCGAGGCCAGGCCCTATGTCAGCAAGGTTATAGACAATTCTGTGTTCTATGGAGAGGATTCCATCCAAAAGGCAGACTCTGTCATGATCACAGAAGGTATCACCGACTGTATCAAGGCCCACCAGGAAGGTCTGGCTTGCATATCCCCTGTTACGGTCCGCATCAAGGATGAGCAGAAGGAGTATGCATATCAGCTGCTCAAGAACAAGTCCGAAGTTATCATATGCAATGACAATGAGGACAATCAGACCGGCAAAAGAGGTGCAATGGCAACCGCAGAGTACCTTGAATCAAAAGGTGTACCTGTTCGAGTAGTGGAGTTGCCAAGACCAGAGGGCGTTGACAAGATCGATCTGGCAGAATACCTGCAGACACACTCAAAAGAGCAGCTCCAGCAACTGAACTCAAAAAATGTATGGGAAATGAAACTGCTGGCTCAGCATGTTCCGGATGGTAATGTAGAGAGGGCCAGGTCTGCAAAGGGATTCATTCTCAAAGATCTAAAGCAAATGGACCCATCCTTGCGTAAGATCTTCATCAGGAACGATGTCCGTGAATATTTCAAGCTTTCAAGGACCGATATCAATACGATCATGAGATCTATCAAGTGGGAGGATGATAAACAAAGGGATCCCCCAGGGGACGATACTGACTTTTTCAGCAGCAAAGGTAAGCTTAACGTGAAGAGACTTTCTGAGTATGCGATGTCGCTTGCCCATTTTATTACATTCGATGATACAAAGCGAGTATACGTGTACCGCAATGGGGTGTATGTTCCAAACGGAGAAGATACGATCGCCAGGATCGTTCAGAATGCACTTGGTGATTCGTCAAAGAAGAACCATATTGCAGAGGTGATCAACTACGTCCAGCTGGATACACTGATATCAAGGTCCAAGGTCAACCATGATACACATAGGATCAATGTCCTCAACGGCATCTATAACCTTGATACGGATGAGCTCGAGCCGCATTCACCAGACTATATCTCGATCGTACAGCTGCCAGTGACATATGACCCGCAGGCCATCTGTCCCCTGGTAGATAAGTTCATATCAGAGGTTCTGGATGAAAAGGACGGAGACCTGATCTATGAGATACTAGGCTATTGTATGGTCCCTGACACAAGCATCGAGAAGTCGGTCATGTTCCTTGGGAAGGGAGCAAATGGCAAATCGGTCATGCTCAACCTGTTCATAGATTTCCTGGGTACCGCCAATGTAAGCACTGAATCGTTGCATATGCTTGAAAATGATCCATATTCGACTGCTGAACTATACGGTAAGCTTGCAAACATCTTCCCGGACCTGGCATCCAAGGCCATCTATGAGAACAGCACGTTTAAGACCATCAGTGGTAATGAACGCAAGATACGAGGTCAGCGCAAGTATGAACATCCGTTCGCCTTCAGGAACACGGCCCGTCTAGTATTCAGTGCCAACAGATTACCACCTGTTCCAAACGATGATTTCGCTTATTTTCGCAGGTGGATATTACTGAAGTTTTCCAACATCTTTGAAGGCGATAAAGCTGACAAGAACCTGATCAACAAGATCACCACGCCTGAGGAGATGTCTGGTCTGTTCAACAAATGCGTTGTGGCACTGAAAAAGGTCCTTGCGGAGGGAAAGTTCAGCTACGATCTGAGCACCGAGCAGGTCCAGCTAATGTACCAGATCAACTCAGACCCCATAGCTGCGTTTGCCGATGAGATGATCGTATATTCCGATGGAGACACCCAGAAGAAGATCATGTTCGATGAGTACACGAAATGGTGCAAGTTACATGAGCTTACTCCATTTGCTGCAAACTCATTTGCCCGAAGGCTCAAGGCTCTGGGGTATACTCCCGGCAGGGAGAGCACTGGAAGCAGAGCACACACATGGGAGAATTGCTCGATACGTGATGTCAACTCCCGTCCAGGTTCGCAAAAAAACACGGACGATAAAAACCAAGATTTGGCGACTTCACCGTCCGAAAACCCGGGTTCTACCTCTAATTGTAATATAGTACACGACATTAATAAAAAAGAAAATGAAGAAAATAATATGCTATATGTAAACAATAGGGAAAAACCCTCCAAACCTGGACGGAGTGACATACAAGTACATCCATTGCAATCGATTTCATCTTGTCCAGGTAAAGATATCGATCAAAGAAGCAAGACAAAACTTTCTCTTGGTGAAAGGATGGACGTTTTCAGAAGAGCATGTCATCAAACGGATGATGTTAAAGAGATTCAAAAACTATGTCTTGCAGCTGGAGTTAACGACTTTTTTGAGATACTTGGTAAACTCAGGAAGATAGGGGAAGTGGTGATGCTTTCCAAAGATAGGATCAGGTTGGTGGGATGAGATGAGTACAGCCTTTACTCCAGTATCCTGTTTATGCATCAACTGCAGGGAGAGGATCATTATAACAGAACCGGTTGACAGGGTCACCTGCCATACATGCGGAGAGGTTATGAAAGTGGTCATAGGAAAGAAGCTAAAGCTACCCAGGATACCCGTCAGTTCAGTTGAAAACAAAAAACAAAAAATCGGTATTCTAACATTCAAAAAAGAGGGAATGAGATGACCACTAAAAAAACAATTCTACAAACGATCAGAAAACACTGCCTTGAATGTGTATGTGGTTCGCCGAAGGAAGTTGAGCTGTGTACATCTGAGGATTGTGCACTGTATCCGTACAGATCTGGAAAGGATCCAATGCCTAACTCTGGCAAATCAAAGATAATGGCTGGCAATAACCCTGCTCAGTTTTCCAATAATTCAACGCCTAGGCGTGAGAAAATCTCTCTAGAATCGACGAACGCGGTCAAGGTGGTACCAGAGTATGGGTCAGCATTTTTTGAGGCGTTTTTGGCTTGAATTTTGACAGTTTTTAACAAGAGGACATTGTAGAAATACAACAGATCAAAATCGGTTCACACAAACCTTTAGTGAACAACCCCAATAGTTGAGATGAAAAAATACCCAGAACAATATCGAGATGAACACCGATGAAACAAAAGAGAGGATCGCTTGCAGAATCAATTGCATTGCTGCCAGAATCAGAGCGCCAGAAGATCCTGACCGATATCAGCGATGAAGAGGTCCAGCAGTTGGAATACGACTGGAAGTTCTGGGCTCGTCCCAATCAACTCCCTCCTGCAGGTGACTGGCAGTACTGGTTGGTGCTCTCTGGAAGAGGCTGGGGTAAATCGAGAGTAGGAGCCGAATGGGTCCGGGATAGGGTAGAGTCAGGGAAAGCTAAAAGGATAGCTCTTGTGGCACCCACCGCAGCTGATGCCAGGGACACGATGGTGGAGGGAGAATCCGGGATACTTTCAGTTTCTCCGCCATGGAACCGACCCGTATACGAGCCATCCAAACGCAGGCTTACCTGGCCCAACGGTGCGATCGCTCTGCTCTTCAGTGCCGAAGAGCCGGACCGGTTAAGAGGTCCCCAGCACGACACTGCCTGGTGTGACGAGATAGCTGCCTGGAAGTACCCGGACAGGACATGGGACATGCTGCAGTTTGGCCTAAGGCTTGGAGATGATCCCAGGGCTGCGATCACAACAACTCCGCGGCCAATACCACTCATCAAAACCCTGCTCAACGATGCCAGCACACATGTTACAAGAGGGTCGACCTATGAGAACCTTTCAAACCTGGCCCCAACCTTTATCGACGTGATCATCAGCAGGTATGAAGGGACCCGGCTGGGACGGCAGGAGCTCAACGCTGAGATCCTGGATGACAATCCAGATGCACTCTGGACCCGGCAGGTGATAGAGGATGCCAGAGTGTCCAAAGCCCCGGACCTTGTACGTATAGTTGTTGGTGTGGACCCAGCGGTCACATCCGGCGAGACTTCAGCCGACACCGGCATAGTTGTTGCAGCTGTGGACGAACGTGGAGAGTACTATGTCCTGGGCGACTACACTATTCATGCAACACCGAAGAAGTGGGCGCAGGAGATCATCGCAGCTTACTACAAACACTCTGCTGACAGGGTTATCGGGGAAGTGAATAACGGTGGAGAGCTTGTGGAGTATACGCTTCGGACGATCGACCCGAACGTTTCATATAGGTCCGTAAGGGCCAGCCGGGGAAAGCAGACCAGGGCCGAGCCTATCAGTGCTCTGTATGAGCAAGGCAAGGTTCACCACGTGGGGTCCCTTCCTGTCCTTGAAGACCAGATGTGTGACTGGGTTCCTGGAGAAGGAAGCAGTCCGGACCGTGTAGATGCTCTTGTATGGGCATTGTCGGAGCTTAGCAGATCAAGATTTGGAGCACAGGGACTGAACATGTCGGCATTGATCAGAACAAGACCGAGGGACCTATGAGGCCAAGACTCTATGCAACCGTGAGCAAGAATACGACCGCAGTGCTCTATCGGGTGATGAAAGAGCAGGATTGCAACAAGAGCCGGGCGGTTGACTTCATTGTGGAGTACTATTCGAAGATGCAGAAAGATCTCAGGGAGAGGCAAGTTGAGGAGACTGCAGAGCTTGTGATTGAGAAACTGAAGTTGAAGAAGCGGGTGTAGAAGTTCGAATTTAACCACTTGCACAGTAACGGGTAATAGGTATCCTGAAAAATAGATACTCAAAGTTTTAGGAAGTTCGGGCTCTGTAGAAATCCTTATTTGAATCAAACAAACAACCTTGGCATACCTGCCAAGGTTGTTTACTATTAGCTTTATTTTAATCTCTTTTACCTGATTCCAGTGCTTCCTAGCCTTTATTTCCTCACCATATTTCCTTTTGAGGACTGAAAACATAGTTTCAACCAGGTTTCTGTTATGGTAGAGTTCCTCATCAAACTCTTTTATCATTTTTCTACGATAATATCCTTTTATCCTTTTTCTCTTCCTCTGCCTTAAAGGAATAATGGCTATTGATTGTAATTGTTCTCTTGTTAGTGAATGTATAGCTTCTGAATCATATCCTTTGTCCATGACATAGTAGTTTGATCTTCGAGTTTTATGACATTGTTTTAACAATGTCTTTGCATGTTTTGCATCATGACTTGGTTTGCCTGATATCTTAAAACCAGTAACTATTAACTTATTAGTATCAACAGAAATACTTACTTTCATGAATGATCTGCGTTTCTTCTTTGTTCTGAGTGAATAGTAGTAACTGCAATGACTACTGGTAAATCCACTTGAATCAATAGCAGTAACTTCTATTCTTTCACCATGTGAGTAGAACAGATCAAGTGTTTGCTTTAATAATCCATTGAAGTAAATAGATTTAATTCTTCTAACGAAATTAGGTAATCCACTATCATTCAGTTGATGTTATGTAATATGAATTAGACATATTTTCATCATGGGGAAACGGGGACCAAAACCAAAATACACTAATGTTGCTTGTCCTAATGAAGACTGTGAATATTATG
>NZ_PGGK01000020.1 GCF_004745425.1 Methanolobus halotolerans
ACTTAATGTGGAACTTATATACATACTTTGTTAAAATCAAATATAGGCAACCATGCCTGTTTATCTAACAAGTGTGTTTGTCTACAAATCTCAATCTTTATGTTTGTTCCCACAAATCCAACCTTTCCCCTTGCATGAGCATTAAGAGTAAAAGGCTTATCAGTTTCAACATTCTTTTTCAATAATGGAGAGCACCTTTTGAAAATTCTAGTTCCTTCCGTTCAGAATAAGGTATACTCAGTACTATTACAAGCAAATGCCTAAACTTAGATCGATTTTATGTAGAGTGTTATTAAAAAGCGCAGAACAGTCTTATGGAGAGGCAAGTGGAAGAGACCGCAGAGCCGGTGATAAAGAAACTGAAACAGAAGAAACTCGTGTAAATGTTCGAATTATAAGCTCGCGCTTTTATGTGGGGTTATAGATAAGCCCAAAAAAACGAACCTTTTAGATTAATAATAACAGTTTTTTATTTATGCCTGAGGAAATCATCTAAATGCTTGCGACTTTCGATTGAAAAAAAATAGAAACATATTTCATCCTGCAAAAGTCCCAATATTCAAAAATAGGATATCAATTTACTTTTTTAATGTAAGTGCTTTGCCGCAACACTCGAATCCTGGATGTTCAGAGTCTTTTCCACCCATATGGGATGGGTTTCCTTCTTTGAGCACCTGCAGCTCAATTCCGCATGTTTCGCATACGTAAATCTCCCCTTTCTTCATATCGTGGCATGTAATTTTATCTGCCATTATCTAACCTCCCTTCAAAAACTTATGCACTATTAGTATAAATAATATTTCTAGCATTCTGTAGGTCTATTTAAAAAATTATCTTTTTTTGGCTCTGTAGAAATCCTCGATATTCGGGCAAGAATAGAAGTTATGAACTAATTATCAATGCCCTTCAGATTGACGATACTCATTGCAGATTCAAATCTTATGATGCTGGCTTTGATATGTTTTCTACAGAGCCACTTAATGTGGAACTTATATACATACTTTGTTAAAATCAAATATAGGCAACCATGCCTGTTTATCTAACAAGTGTGTTTGTCTACAAATCTCAATCTTTATGTTTGTTCCCACAAATCCAACCTTTCCCCTTGCATGAACATTAAGAGTAAAAGGCTTATCAGTTTCAGCGTTCTTTTTCAATAATGGAGAGCACCTTTTGAAAATTCCAGTTCCTTCCATTCAGAATAAGATATATTACAAGCAAATGCCTAAACTTAGATTGATTTTATGTAGGGTGTTATTCAAAAACGCAGAACAAGCTCAGAGAAAAACAAGTGGAAGAAACTGTGGAGCTTGCGATTAAGAATTTGAAACTGAATAAGTTAGTATGAAATGTCTGAATGATAAGCTCGCGCTTTTATGTGGGGATATAGTTAAGCAGAAAAAACGAAACTTTGTAAATAAATACGACTATGACTTGCTACAAGTTTCTATACAAAGAAAAATAGTTAAGTTAGGATAGTTTCATTATAATAGCCCAAACAAGACATTCTTCCAACTTCATGTTGTATTTTGTGTTCTATAGGAGATCTTGGAGATGGTAGACAGTGGTATAAATACATGTCTGACGGTCGGTTCCTCAATATATACTAAAATAATTCCAATATCTACATATACAATTTTATTTACCTTGTTCTTGAAAGCAACGGTTTCATCAAGCTTGATACCTATCGAATTAAATTCTATTTCTAAGTCATAGATTGGATAAACTTCATAAGCCATTGATAGCAATCCCCATTAATTAGAGTAACTTTAAAAATACTATTAATTATAGGTTTTGTTTACTGTATGATAAATTAAATGACAAAAAAAATAAGTGATCAAACTTCATCTATTATTGTAGAGTCATTCAGGTAATGGTTAAAAAGCTCTATTCCCCATTCAACTGCAGTCTGGCTATTACATAAAACTCGGCTATTATCAAAAAATCCATCTTTTCGTAATGAGGTTAACATTAAATGATGTTTACTTACTCCTAAGGACATAAAACCTAAATTCTTTGGGTGTAAGTAAAAATGGAATTTATTAGTATTAATCAGACTATTAAATGTTTTGTTATAGTCCTCTGTCATGTGATCCAATAGGTCCTGGGAAAGGATAAAATGTATTTCAACATCATTCCGGACCAGATCATCAAATAGTTCTATAAAGTTTGGATGGAAAAAAGTGTTTATGCTGTAAATAACCTCTGACTTCTTTGAACTTTTATGGAACTGTTTAAGTATATAGTGAGTTTTTGGAACAGTAGGAGTTATAGTATTACATTTTCCGATCTCACCTATTCGCTTTAATAGATGCGGCGGGAGGAAGTCAAGCTTATGGCTTCCCCAATAATCAATATCAGCATCCAATGCATCGACATTACTCAATAAATGGCTCATCTCATCAACTATCAGCTTCCCCATAGGCGTTAGCTCGTACGTGTCTCCATCTTGAGACACAAGATGATGTTCTTCCAGTATCCTTATTTGTGGAAGTAATGCTGCTCTTGTTGTATCCAGAGCAGTCAGGAGGTTTTCCATTTCCTTTGCTCCATCTTGTAATAATAGGAGGGTCTCTTTTCTCTTTTCAGACATAAACAGAACATCAATTAACGGTTTTTTCATGTGGGGATACCTCCTTTACTACATGTAATTTTATTGAACTCAACTTTCATAGTATTCTTTCTATGGTCACTACTAATTATAATTATTTTATTCGACAGTTAATATTAATATATTTTTAACAAAGTTGACCTTTAAACCATAATTTACACCCTTCCCACATCTCCAACCTTTCCCTAACATGAGTATTAAGTGTAAATGGTTTATCAGCTTCAGCATTCTTCTTCATGTAGTGGAGAGTCCCTTTTGAAAATCCCATCTTTTTCCAGTCAGAATAAGAAATACTCAATATCCTTTGCCTAATTTCCTCTGAATCCTGCCTTTCCACAAAATAAGAAGGCTTACTGAAATCAAGAGTTTTCCTTTTCTCAACAAGATACTGAGCAAGCTCCCTAGTCTTCAACAATAGAGCATAACTCCTCATAACAGACTGTTTTTCTATATAATCTACAAAACCACTTTCTGCAGGTACAGTTTCATATCCATAATAACCAACATGTTGAACAGAATCTTCATTAGCAATTAAAGTAATATTAGTTTCATTGGTTATTGTTTCATAGTATCATGGTCTCCCATTTTGGGGAGTTGAAAAATTATGAGAATACTTTTTTGCAATACTTTCTGAATCCTTTGGGGCAACATCTTCATAGAAAATTATTCCCAATTTCACATTTCCATTTTCTGCTCTTGCCCAGGCAGGAACATCTGGACCATATGTTCGATCATACTTATTCTCAACAGGTATAGGTCCCATCCAACGAAGTCCACTTTCAGCCGGAAGATCTGCAGGAGTTATATCCGCAGGCATCGAGAAAATATATGTATAAGCGCCAGAACTTTTTATAAACTCAACATCATACTGTCCTAAAGTTTGTTTTTGTTCCTCAGTCAAGATATCATAAAATTGGAGATATACATGCTTTCGTTCCGTCGTACTGATGGACAGTGAGTCATCTTTTTCCTGACTCTTTATGTTTTCACCGAACTCCATTGGTTGAGGTGTGAATTCTTCTCCACCATAACGCTCAAAACTATACTTGTCTGAATTGTTCTCTTCTGCACCCGTAATCGAAACACATAGCATTAATACTAATGCAATGACCGCTACACTGACCTATCTTTTCATGCTCCCACACCTTTCAACCTCATACTCTGAATTTTTACCTAATAATAGTAAAACTTTGTTTTATAAAAAAGGTAAGAAACATTGTTTCGTAAAACTACATTGAGGATTCTACTGAAAAGAAAACTTACTTTTCTAGGTTATTCTCGTTGATGAGTAGAATGGTACTGCCGAGATGATCAGAAAGCTATAATTACTATAGCAGCTATAGGACGCATATGGGTGAAACAACCACAATTCAAGTAAAAAAGATTACTAGAGATGCATTACGCTCCATAGGCCATATGGGAGAAGATTACAATACAGTAATCGAATTACTCATCAGAGAGCACAATCGCAATGAACTTGTTGAATATAGCCGTAACGTTGTGGCTGAGCGTAAGGATGAGTTTGTGAGCATAGATGAACTTTAAAGTTTTAGTGCTCCCTGAGCTTTTTACCAAACTTCCTCTTGAGGTCAAAGAGAACATAAAATCATCACTTAAAGAGCTGAATGTACCCTTTCCAGGAACCGGACGAGGGAATAAAAAGGAAATCAAAGGTGCCGATGATGTTGCATATCGGTTGAGAGTAGGAAGCTATCGAATTTTTTATCGGATAGACCGGGAAAACCACAGAGTCTACGTTTTTGATATTCTTACGGCAGAGCAGGCGCATAAAAAGTATGGGCGTTTGTAATTCTGCATTTTGTTGATGGGTAGAGTAGTCTGCCAGATAATCCGACAATACCATTATGTCTTCAGCTATTTCTGTTCAATATCTTTCAGAATATAATTCCTTTTCCTTTTCCTTTTCAAGAATGTGGTTTTCAAATTCTGTCCTAAACTTTTCAATGCTTGGATGTTTTTCAAACTTTTTAGCACGGAGAAAACCCAATAAATATATTGGAACAAGCAAGGCTATCAGAATAAGACCTGCCATTGATCCACTTATTTCTGTTTTCCCAGCATAATAAAGCCCAATAAAAAATGCAACAATGGCGTAGAGTATTTGCCAGTTTTTAAAGCCGAAATCGACATGCTATTCCATTTTAGTTTTATTTAGCCACTCTTCCTTAAATATCACATTTACAGAATCAAAAACTTGCTTGTTTTCATTCTTTTTATATGTTGTAACAGAGATCTGCTTGAGTTCACTTGTATCTTCAATATTTAACAACGGATTATAATGTATAAAATTTCCATAGTTTTTTGGGTCTTTCATGATATCTATTAATCTGTAATTTTTACTCCAATAGAAATCACAGATAATATGAACAAGATTTTCTTTTGGAATTTTTGTTATAATTTCAAATTTAAATAATTTGATATCAGGAATAATTTTATCCATAATTTGGTTGGTGATATTCAATTTTACACCTGTATATTTTTATGTGGATCTAGGTTTGTTACTGAATCCTCAGGCCGTTGACAGTGCACATTGAAGGAGAAACTCTTAGAGCGCAATTTCCTTTGGTTTTCAATTGGATTGGCATAGAACTGGAGTAATACATGTTTTCTTTCATTCGTACTGATGGATAGAAGCTCATTTTTTTCCTGGTTCTTCAGATTCTCACCGAACTCCATCGCTTGAGGTGTGAATTCTTCTCCACCATAACGCTCAAAACTATACTTGTCTGAATTGTTCTCTTCTGCACCCGTAATCGAAACACATAGCATTAATACTAATGCAATGACCGCTACACTGACCTGTCTTTTCATACTCCCACACCTTTCAACCTCATACTCTGAATTTTTACCTAATAATAGTAAAACTTTGTTTTATAAAAAAGGTAAGAAACATTGTTACTTAATTGATAAACCATAAACCATAACTAAATATATATGCACATGCATAACCCTATGTAAATGGTGATTCTCATGAAAAGATTTACTGTCTCCCTTCCAGAAGATCTCAAACAGGAAATGGATTCTTTACCTGACATTAACTGGGTCCAGGTTGCCAAAGAAAGTATCCAGAAAAAGGTCCAGATGCTAGATGAATTTGAACGCTTTGAAAGGAGTTGTGATAAATAATGCCTACCCTAACAGTTCCAATTGATGTTGAACTCTATAATAGGCTCCAGGCTCACTCATGGGTAAAGTGGTCTAAAGTTGTACAAGATGGGATAAGAAAACGAAAGATACTTGAGATTTATATCAGAAACAAAACTATTTCTGAGGCTGATGCTGAGTTTTGTGAAATGATTGATTGGCATCCTGTTGATGAATTACCAATAAAGCAAGAGTTAATTGAGAAATTAAAGAAGGCAGATAAGAAGTCATATGAAGCTGTTGAAGATGTATCTGATATTTTTAAATAATTTATTCGGTGATCGATGTGAGTTATTCACTTTTCATCTCATCGGAGTGTAAGAAGGAAATCAAGAAGCTTACAAGGAAAAATGTTCAGCTTGAGAATATTCTTGAGAAAAAAATCAAAGACATTCTCGAAAATCCAACCAGATTTAAACCTCTACGCAATGAACTTGCTGGCCACTATAGAGTACATATAATGACTAGTTTTGTCCTTATTTTCACCGTGGATTTGGAAGAGAGGACAGTTTCACTAGTGCATTTCTCTCATCATGACGACGCTTACAAAAGGTGAATATCCTTTGAGTTTCTCAAACTCAAAGATGTGTAACAATCTACATGCGTAAGCATAGAATAGCTAACAAGGTCATCAACACTCATATATATCTACAAGTAAGAGCTCTGTAGAGAACCTGTCCAGAACACCATCAACAAAACAAAAGTAGCAAATCAGTTCTGTAGCTGACAGTACATTTACATTATTGATAAATCACTTTTATATCCAAATATCGATGATTTCTACAGAGCCCAAATAAGGATACCCTCTATGAGAAACATTCATACTTTAATTCATAAATTTAACAGTAGAAAGATAGCTCGAAGCAAGAAAGCATCCTGTCCACCTAAAAAATGCTTTAACCCTGAGTTCATCAAAGAAGTTGAGCAAAGCATACAAGACGTTAAAGATGGAAAAGGTACCAAGTACGATTCACTTGAAGACTTGTTTGCCAGTTATGAAAAATGACATACCGAGTAGTTACAACACTTCGTTTTGAGAAAGAGACTAAAGTTCTCTTCAAAAAGGATTCTGTTCTCTTCAACCGTTTTAAGAAAACTGCTACTAGTATTCGTGATAATCCAGAGTGCGGAAAACCTTTACGTAATGTTCTCAAAGGATATCGCAGGGCTCATGTTGGCCATTTTGTTCTGATCTATGAGATCGATGACGACAACAACATAATCACTCTTGTAAGCTTCACTCACTACGATAAAGCGTATTGATTCATGTTAATCCTACCAACCTTCTCTTAATTTCAACCTCTACAATTTCATAGTTTGAAATTATCCATTCAATATCTTTCAGAATATAACTCCCTTTCCTTTTCAATAATATGGTTTCCAAATTCTGCCCTAAACTTTTCGATGCTTGGATGTCCTTCAAACTTTTTAACACGATGAAAACCAAAGTAGTATAATGGAACAAGCAAAGCTATCAGAATAAGACCTGCCATTGATCCACTTATTTCTGTTTTCCCGGCATAATAAAGCCCAATAAAAAAGTGCAACTATGGAGTAGAGTATTTGCCAGTCGGCAGTGTAACACAAGTTCTGTAAAATTACAAACTTCTAGGCGTTTTAGAGTTAAAAATTCAATAGCAAGAGACTAGTTATTCTACTGTCTACAAAAAATTAACTTGCAATTTACAGCAAATTCGCTACACTGCCAACTGCGAGCTTGTGATTGAGAAACTAAAGCTGAAAAAATTGGTATCAAAGGTTTGAGCTAAATGCTCATTTGTTTGACAGGAACATATTGTCGTTTCGGTTTTTTCTGTATATTACTATAGATACTAAATAGATTAGCTTTATTTAGTTTCGATTATTACTAAAGATTGCATGGCATCTAATGGTAACAAAAGTAAAGTACTTTTTATTTGCGTTCATAATAGTGGGAGAAGTCAGATAGCTGAAGAGTATTTAAATAAGATTGCAGGAGATAGATTTGAAGTTGAAAGTGCTGGATTAAAACCTACCAATCTTCATCCTTTAGTTCAAAAAGTCATGGAAGAAGATGGGTTTGATCTTAGCAAGAAAAAGACTCAATCTGCATGGCATCTTTTCAGAAAGGGGGGACTCTATAAATATGTGATCACTGTCTGTGACAGAGCAAATGAAGAAGGATGCCCTTTATTTCCCAAACCTTACATACAATTAAACTGGCCGTTCCCTGATCCGGAGTCATTTACCGGGACGGAGGAAGAACAAATAGAACAGGTACGATCATTGAGAGATTCAATAAAAAAGAGGATCGAGCAGTTCGTTGAAGAAACAGCACTTTTGGAGTAATGTTTTTGCTTGTATAATAATGGCTCTGTAGAAATCCTCCTAGTTCGAGCGATTATGCAAGTCAATAAAACTTCTATACGTTATCCAGAATAGTGATTCTTTTTGCCGAATTTTAGCTACTGGTAATGATTTCAATAGGTTTTCTACAGAGCCCGAATTAAATTAAATAGGAAATAGGTTTTCTACAGAGCCAACTTGAAGTAGTGTTTATGTGAAATCATTTTAATACATGCAGACTAACTTCCTATTTATACCACCTTATGTACCTTCAGTATTATTCCAAGAGGTATCTTATGACAGATATATCACTAAGGCAAAGATTTTTAGATTCTCTGATGGGAAAATATGTTGATAAAGTGCCAGTTTGTTCAGTAACTCAGACAGGAACAGTGGAATTGATGGAAGCCACTGGTGCCTTTTGGCCGGATGCACATTATGATGCTAAAATGATGGGAACCCTTGCCATTGGAGGATACAAGATCGCAGGTTTAGAAGCAGTAAGATATCCTTTTGATGGAACTGCTATTGCGCAAACTCTTGGTTGTACTATCAAAGAAGGAACATTAGACTCCCAGCCAGCGGTCCTTAAGGGTCCATGTCAGAGTAAAGAAGATGCGCTAGAGTATACTATTCCTGTAAATTTTATAGAATCTGACCGTATTGCCACAATATTAGATGCTACAGTATTTGTCAGAGAAAAAGTAGGGGATGATGTACCTGTTATTGCGGGAATGGTTGGTCCTGCGGCAATAGCTGCATTTCTTTTGGGTATAAAAAATTATTTGATGTGGTCTATTACTGATCCGGAGATCATAGAACGAGTTGTTCAAATTGGGGTAGAGGTATGTACGGATTACTCAAATGCTCTTTTTGAAAAAGGTGTAGATGTGGTATGTATTCCCGATTCAGAATCAGGTCCTGATCTGTTACCACCAGACTCTTTTCAATCCTTGTTCTTACCAAAATATAAAAAATTGTGTCGCGATACGTCTGGCCCCCTGATATTGCATATGTGTGGAGATGTTACTGTAATTCTAGATCCAATGGCAAATGCAGGATTTGAAGGATTGAGCATTGAAGAAAAAGTGGATCTCAAATATGCTAAAGATGTTATAGGGGACAGAGCTTGCCTTATAGGTAATGTAGCTCCTGTTGGTACCCTTTTATTATCAAAACCCTCTGAAATAAAAAGCGAAGCTAAGATGTGTATAGAGAACGGTGTGGATATCCTCGCGCCCGGTTGTGGACTTGCACCACATACCCCTACAAAAAACATAAAAGCCTTAGTGAGTGCAAGGGACGAATATTACGAATGATCGAACACTGAGATCTGTGCCAGAACCATTATGAAATATAATTCGTACTATTATTATAGGTTCTGTAGAAATCATCGATAATCGAATTAAAATAAAATCACTAAATAGGGTTATAATATGAATAAAGTGAAAATTCTTGGGCTTGGTGGAAGCCCTCGGGAAAATGGGAATACTGATATCCTGATTGATACTTTTTTAAAAGGGGCAGAGGCGGCAGGAGCTGAAACTAAAAAGGTTTTGTTGAGGGATTATTCCATTGAATCTTGTATTGGTTGTGAAGCCTGTAGAAAAGATGGACGTTGTACAAAATTCCATGATGGAATGGAACTACTTTATCCTGAGATAGAAGAATGCAAGGGTCTTATTCTTGGATCTCCCACTTACAACTACAACATAACATCATCTATGAAATCTTTTATAGACAGACTATATCCTTACTATAATTTCACAGATGACCGACCCAGAAAGTATTCAAGTAAACTTGCAGATCAGGATCGAAAAGCAATTGTCTTTTCTATCTGTGAGCAATTAGACATTAAAGAAATGGGATTTGCACTTGAAGCTATGGAGATGCCTCTTGAAGCCCTTGGCTATACTGTAATAGAAAAGCTTCCGGTGACTGGTTATTTCGATAGGGGGGCAGTTTCAAAAGATTCTGAGGTTCTAAAGAAAGCATTTGAAGCTGGTAAACAATTAGCACTTAGTCTTCGGTGAGATATTTTCGGCTTTGTAGAAATCCTTGTAATTTGATCGTAAATTCAATAAAGTTCATTGCCCACTTAAAAGAAATAATTAAAGAATACAGTAAAATAAATCTAACTACAATTGTGTTAGTGGTGTAGAATCTTTCAGATAATATTCAAAGAAATCACGTCCCCATGTAAGAGCTTCTTTTTTATTGGACATGATATATTTACGATCGGTTGTTCCATCCTGCGATAGAGGGTTTACGATGAGGTAATAGTCATTGCAACCCATAAAAAGGAAATTCAACTCTTTAGAATACACATAAACATGCATCAGTTTACTTTCTAGAAGTATGTTAATATTAACATATTTATGTACCCTTAGTCGATCCATTAATTCAGGGGAAATGATAAGGTGCACTTCTACACCATTCTTTATGAGCTCATAGGTTAATTCACAAAAATTGGGATATAGGAAGGAAGATATTATTAATGCGGATTTGGATTTTATTGAGGTATCATGAAACTCCTCGTTGAGGTCATACATTTCTGCTATCTCAGGACTTATAACCTCACTGCTTCCAATTTCATTTACCCTTGTGAAAAGGTGAGGAGGTATGAACTCTAGCTTTTGAGTTCCCAAGTATTCAATATCAACACTAAAAAATTCAATTGCGCCTACCAATGGAATGCATTTCTCAACTAGAAGCTTTCCGATAGATGTCAGCTCGTAGACATCTTTTTGATGGAAAATAAGATAATGATTCTCAAGTATTTTTATCTGCGGAAGTAATGCTTGTCTAGTAGTATTAAGAGACTTAAGAAGATGTCCCATCTCCTGAGGTCTCTCATTTAACAGTAATAAAACCTCTTTTCTCTTCTCAGAGGCAAATATCACATCCAGAAGTGTTTGTTTCAATTGAACACCAAGCAAGCGTTGTTTCTTCAAATCTTTAATTATAGATTATAAGGTTATTGCTATTTATACTGAATTAAATGGAAAATTTATAATATATATATGTAAGAATGAAGTCAAATTTGTAACTAATATTTTTTCGGTTGTGTAAGGTACTTTCTTGTTCATCCACAAATTGAACTCTTCAGTAACCTTCTTTGCTCCAGAAGGTTTTAACCTGGGAGAATAGCTCTCAGTCCAGCTAAAGTCTTATTTATCCATCTTCTTGGATTCAATAAGACTGATTATACATATCAACAAGGAATCTGAAAGGCTCATACCTAATGTTTATTAATATCGGTTCTGTAGAAATCCTCGAGATTCTGACGTAAAATGAAGTTAACAATAATTATAAAAGCATTATCTGTAATTGAATGAATCTGCCAGTTTCAATCTAATGATTGTGATTTTGATCGGTTTTCTACAGAGCCTTTAAATTCACTGCTCGCGGTCAATGAATATCAAATATCATTTATCACTCTTTCAAAGGTTCTAGGCAATTAAATTAAAAAAGTAAAATTAAAAAGTAACCCCATGTCCATGGGGTTGTTTGGAGATTTAACCGACGGGTTGCTGAATTGCCTGCACTTTTATGCTGCCGTCCTCATTGTCTGTGTAGGCAGCATAGAAACTTCCTCCCAGGTGCACGATCGAGACAGCATTGCCTTTTACATCGATCTCAGTGAATTTCTGCGGGATATCGTTGTAATGGGCTCTCAGATTATCTCCGTCCTTGCTGCCGATAATGATATCATCCGATGCGACATCAAGCGAGTAAGCAGAGCTTGCATCAAAGATAATTTTGTCCACGGATGAAGTTATCTGTCCAGCTGCATCGATGTTCATCTCATTGGTTTTTATCTGGGCTCCGTTCCTGTAGAGAGCGTAGAGCTTGCCATCAACAATCTTTAGGTCGTAGATATCGAATCTATTAGTGTTGCTACCGACAGATCCCAGGCTTTGAGTGTTTGCTCCTACAACACTAATTCCTCTGTCATGGTATACATACATGTCATGGCTATATGTTCTCCATTGATAGAAATAATATCTATTATCATTATCGTCCATTGTTATTTGTGGGGCTTTCTCACCTGGGTAAGAGCCGCTTTTCCAATAGCTATCATATTCTCCACTTTTCAAGAGCACCTTGTTGAACTCTCCATTGTTCAGGGAAGCATACATAAGGTCTGGTTGATTTCTTGTTCCAGCAGTATCTCCCATTGTATCGACATATACTACATGCGGATCGTTATTTGAATCAACATCTATATCTGGCCAATAACATTCGCCTACGTTATTGGATTCTATGTATAGTGTGTCGGTCCACACGCCAGTATCCATTGTTCTGTAGGCTACTTTTCCATTGACTGTGGTATAAGCCACATGTGCTTTATCCACGCTATCGACAACTATTTTCCCTTCACTAGCCGATTCATTGACAAGGGTCTCAGAGGACCAGGTCTCATCTGATCCAAGCTGCTTATAATAGAGGTCTCCTTCCCTGGTAAAGAGCACTCCGATAAAGTCCGAACCTGCAGCAGCATCAAGCAGGTCCCCTTCCGGGGATGTGCTTACCATGGACATGAAGGCAGCGATGTCTACTGGTGTGAGGGTTATGGTTTTCTGCAGGGTCCAGGTATATTCGCCCTGTCCGCCGCTCAGGTCCAGCTCGACAGTTGTCGGGTGACCCCACTGCATGACATCGGCAATGCTGAAAGCATCTGCAATCTCTGTCAGGTTCAGGTATGTTGTATTACCGGCTAGATCAAGTCCCATGGAGTCAAGATCAATTGCAGAGGTTGCAGCACCTGTCTCGTTAACCAGTGTAACGGTTGAGATGGTGTTGTTTAGATAATATGGGTCTGCCGTTGCATCAGCATAGCTTAGCAATGTACCGGTCTCGTTGTAGAAAGTGTATTCAAAGACAACACTGCCTTCTGTTATGCTCACACTTGCATCCTTTATGACTGGTACGATGTCCATGATGACCGCTATATCAACTGGCGCACCGGATACTGTTACACTTTGATCCTCTACAGGATAATATCCGCTGGCTGTGACATTGTAGTTGTACATGCCGTCTACAAGATCAATAGTTGCCATTCCGGACCCGTTAGTTGACAGGAGTTGACCTGCAATGTCTATCTGTGCATCCTCGATGTGGAGGCTGCCGTCGTTGATAGTGAAGGTTACAGTGTATACCGGCACCATTTCAAAGTCAACACCGCTTGTTGGCTGGGCTGCAAGGACAACAACATTCTCGTTTGTACTGCTCTTATGCCCTGCAATACTGGCCGTGACGTTGTAGCTGCCTGCAGAGACATTCTCGATGGTGTAGATACCAAGGGAGTCGGTGCTTGCGTTATATTGTTCCATACCTTCCAGCTGAACGAGTACATTTTCAAGAGGTGCACCTGTTGTGCTTGTGATCTGGCCGACGATGCTACCGGGTATTATGGATGCGAAGGCAGCAATATCGTCCTGGTTGAGAACTATGTTCTCCTGCAGGGTCCAGCTGTATTCACCCTGTCCGCCGCTCAGGTCCAGCTCGACAGTTGTCGGGTGGCCCCACTGCATGATATCGGCAATGTTGAAGGCATTTGAAACTTCTGTCAGGTTCTGGTATTCAAGATTACCTGAGGCGTCAGGGCCCAGGGAGTCAAGGGGGATTGCATCGGTGGCTGCTCCGGTCTCGTTTACCAAGGTTACGGTTGAAGCTGTGCTGTTAAGCAGATATGGGCTTGCCGTCACATCCGCGTATGTGAGCAATGCACCGGTTTCGTTGTAGAAGGTGTATCCAAAGACAACACTGCCCTCTGTTATGCTCACACCGACATCTTGTATGACCGGTACGGTGGTCATGTTTACCGTTATATCAACAGGTTCTCCGGATACCACAGCAGTACCTTCCTCAGTATAAAAGCCACTGGCTGTGATATTGTACTCATAGGTACCGTTTATCAGATCAATGCTGGCAATACCCGCTCCGTCGGTTGTGAGGGCCTGGTTGTCAATGAGTATATCTGCATCTGATATTGGATGTGTGTCATCGCTAACGTTGAAAGTTACAGTGTATGTTGGAACCGCTGCCCTGTCTACTGTGACATTGTACGTGCGGATGCTTGTCTGGTCTTCGGCGGTCACAGAGATGCTTATTTCAGTTGACGATGCAGGGTCTTGCAGTGCAACTGTCTTTGTATCGCCGCTGATGTACGGATCACCGTTTATGCTTATGCTTGCCTGTGGATTTGAAAGGATGGCTGTAAGCTGTATCTCATCCACGGTGTGGCTTACTGGCACGTTGTAAGCGGTGGTCTGTACATCGAATACAGGGTACAGGCTGCCCGGGTTGACATGTAGAGCAGCAAGACCTGGGTCGGTGCTTATCAATGCAAAGTCTATACCAATTGTTGGCTGGGCTGCTAGCACGGCCACCTGCTCATTGGTACTGCTCTTGTAATCTGCGAAGCCGGCCGTCACATTGTAGTTGCCTGCAGGGACGTTTCCGATGGTGTAGATACCAAGGGAGTTGGTGCTTGCGTTATATTGTTCCATACCTTCCAGCTGAACGAGTACATTCTCAAGAGGTGCACCTGTTGTGCTTGTGATCTGGCCAACGATGCTACCGGGTATTATGGATGTGAAGGCAGCGATATCGTCCTGGTTGAGAGCTATGCTCTCCTGCAGGGTCCAGGTATATTCGCCTTGTCCGCCGCTCAGATCCAGCTCAACAGTTGTCGGGTGACCCCACTGCATGATATCGGCAATGCTGAATGCATCTGCAAGCTCTGTCAGGTTCTGGTATGTTGTATTTCCGGATAGATCAAGTTCCAGGGAGTCAAGGGGAATTGCACCTGTGGCTGCTCCGGTCTCGTTTACCAGGGATATGGTTGAAGCTGTGCTGTCAAGCAGATATGGGTTTGCCATTGCATCAGCATATGTCATCAATACTCCTGTCTCGTTGTAGAAGCTGTATCCAAAGACAACACTGCCTTCTGTTATGCTCACACTTGCATCTTGTATGTGCGGGGAGATAGCCCTGCTTACATTGATGGTATAATTGTTCGAGCTTACTTCGTCCTCTGCCAGGATATCTATTGTTATTTCAGTGTACTCTCCGGGACCGTTCAGTATGACCGGTGTTGCATCACCGCTGGAGGTGTTGCTTCCATTTACTATCAGACTTGCTTTTGTGTCTGAGAGTATTGCTTCTACACTGACCTGCTCTACATTGTATTCCACACTTGCAGCGTAGTTGCCTATGCCGGCGGCAAATGCAGGATCAAGCTCTTCTGATGATATTGTCAGGGCTATCAGGTATGCATCATCGTTATAGATAGTAAAGACCGCAGAGATAACATCGCTGATATCTTTGTCTGAGTTCTTTGCACCAGCTGTGAAATGGTATGTGCCTGCAAAGTCAAGGCTTCGTGTCGCCAGTGTCAGATTTATCTCCTGGTTTTCATTTATAGTAAGGTTGGTAATGGTGAGTATGTTGTTTGCATCATAGGATGCGTTGTTGTTGTCTGCAACAGTTGTTTGCGGCTCATTTGCAACAGAGAGAGTGTCCATTGTGTCATTGACTGTGAATTCGGCTGGTATGCCTATCCTGACCATACCGTTTGTTATGTTCTCCCCTGCCCTGTAGACCATCTTTATGTTCTGATCGGTGTTGTTATTTGCAGAAACAGGGTCAAGTTCCAGTGTACCACTGGATGTTATCGGAGTTGCAGGAGTAACGCTGCGTCCTGAACCACTGCCTGAGCTCACTCTGACTGTGAATGTTTCATTTTCTTTTGTTTCTAAAGGCTCTTGTTCTTGAAGGGATGCGTATGTCTCCTCTTCAGGATCATTCATGTCATCATCTTCAGTTGTATTTGTATCTGTTATTTCATCGATGCTTCCCGGAGTATTTGTTATTTCATCGACACCATCTATACATCCACTCATTGAAACAATAAATGTAAAAAAAAGTATAATAATAAGAAATGAGTTTTTCCCTTTTTTAGAACTGCTTTTAAGACCATTGTTTTTATTCATTTTTTTACCACCTAGTTGAAAGGCAGCACTGACTAGTTATGAGAACTACAGACAGCAATGCATCTTACCAACCACCTATATTTAGTGGTAATATTCTATATATATTTATCTAATTCTATACATCATCATTATCATTATGATAACACATCAGTGACAATTTATTGAACAAGAAAGAGTGATCACCTTCCCCCTCTTTTTAAAAATGGGCTTGAAGGTTTTATAAGTACGTTGTAAATTATAATCATAAAAACAATTGATGACTCTTTTCCTGAGTGTGAAAATGTGGAATAACCAGCAATTTGAAGTCAATCAATTTCATTTGTTCTTCAATTTCTCAATCAAAGATGACACTCTCTTCTTCGCATCCTCTGTTTCTTTTTCATCTCTTTCAATATTGATATCCAGAATATCTCCCTCTTTGCAACCCGAAGGAAGAAGGGGTAAAGGAATGTCGATCTTGATCGACTCATCATCCCTCACAAGCAGTACCGCGATATCTTCTTCTACTCTATCCAGTGAAACCTTGAAATTGCTATTCACTATTATCTCTCCTATGCTTCTACCATCATTGCAAAGGTCATAGCTGTCATAGGAATTACTAATCCGCTGGTTTGAGTCTCTACACTGTACTCTCTTCCATCGGTCTTGACAACAACATTACCATCAAGATCGGTCCTGTATATTTCACATCCAAACAAGTTGAGTCTATCAATAATTTCTTGATGCGGATGACCATAACGATTGTCTGCTCCAACCATGATTATGCAGACTTCTGGATTAACAAGTTCTAGAAAATCTGGACTGGTTGACGATACACTTCCATGATGAGCAACCTTGAGAATGTCACTGTCAATATCATATTCTGCAGCAACTATATTGTCCTCTGCATGAGTCTCTGCATCACCTGTAAACATGAAGGATACATCTCCATATGTTATTCTAAGAACAACGGAGTCATCGTTGATGTCACCTGTGAGCTCTGCAGGATTGAGTACAGTGATGGTGGTAGATGGATCAAGGTTTATTGTCTGGCCCGCTTCTGCAAGGCTGAAAGGTATATCTTTCTCATCGATGGCAATTAACATGTTCTCAAAAGTCTTAGTTGTGTGTGGGTTACCACTATCAATAAACTGTTTGACATAGAAATTATTTAATACTTCAGGCATCCCCCCGATGTGGTCTGCGTGTGCATGTGTGGCCACAACAGTATCCAGCTCTTCAATGTCATTGTCTTTCAGATATTCTACAACCCTATCTCCTGAACCTCGATCTCCGGCGTCAATCAGCATGTTCTTGTCATTTATTTGAATTAGAATGGAATCTCCCTGTCCAACATCAATAAAATGAACTGTTAAAAAGCTCTGGTTTGTTAGTGGTGTTGTGGGCTCTGGTTCAAAAGGTTGCTGTTCTTCTTGTCCAGAGGCATTAGAAAGAATAGGATCTGCATTTAGATCCGGGTGTGACTCGTTTGGATTATTATCCGAATAAACGGATTCTGATGAAACACAGCCAGATGAAATGATTAAAGCAAATGCAATCAATGTAAGTGCTAATATAGTTTTTATTTTTATTTTATCATCCCCTTAAAACATAATGCTATTGCGTCCTTTTCTTTATGTGCCTTTGTATCTACTATGAAAATATGATAGTGATTTATTATTTATCATGTAAAAGGAGCTGGTAAGGCCTATTATACCGTCCTCAAGCTCTTAAAATCCATGGGAAGAGATCGCAAAAAGCATTACTTCACCAACTTTCCCGTAGAACATCCCAAAAAAGGCTTCACGAACGTCTGGAAATCAGAACTTGCAAAGCAGAACATCACCGACTCGATGATAGTAATAGACGAAGCCTACAGGAACTATAACAGCCGGGACTATAAGACCTTCCAGAAGGACGAGCACACATTCTTTGCAACCAACCGCCACCTCAACAATGACATCTTCCTGATAGCCCACAATCCTGCAAGGATCGATGTGGTAATCCGCGAGATAACCGAGGAGTTCATTCTCATGCATTGCCATAAACTCCCTTTTCTCCGCTGGCCCCTGTGGTTCTCTGCAGATGTCTTCCTGGACGAGCTTGCAGTTGCACAACGCTATACCTCCCCCCCATGCGATCTACTGCGTAGAACGCTTCCCCTTCAGCCGCACAGTAGGCAAAGCCTATGATACACATTTCTACAGGTACCCGGACATAGACGAGATACACTTTGAGAAATGGAAAGACGTGCTCGACATTGCCAGTGAGACAGAACAAGACAAAACCCAGACACAAGATGAGGCCATCCCATGCTAAACGTAAGCACTACCGACATAATCCTGTCCCAGAATCAGTTGTACGTTTCCGATCACTTCCTTGCGCAGTACGTCCAGGCATTGCTCACAGTTGCCATCTTTTGCTCAATTGGTGGCTTTGGTACAGCCCTGATCTTTACTGACGTGATAGTGCCATACATGAGGTCCCGTTTACAGCTTGACAGGGAGTTGATAGAATCTGATGAAGGTCAATGCCAGATTTCAAAGAAACGTATAAACGGCAATCATAGATACATCACTTTTACATTTTCAAACGCTGCAGCTTTCATAGTTTACAACAATATTCCAGTTTGCGGCTCTGTAGAAAACATCTATAAATCATCGACTACAGGACACAATTGACAAATACCATCAGTAACCGATAGCACTTTATAAATTATTATTACTTTAGTTATTATCCGAATATTGAGGATTTCTACAGAGCCCGATTATCATCCCTTTTTAAAAAAATAATATCCACTACACAGTGCAAGTATAATAACTCCTATCCCTATCAATGTAAGAGATGAAACTTCATCGATATCTAAAATTATAACCTTACGCGCAATAGCTATCAACGCAACGGACAGGACCACTTCAGCATGAATCGCGTGTTCTGAAGCATACGTTTTAAGCGTGTTCAGTAGCTCAAGTCCTATCAGAACCAACAAAAAAAATCCGAATAGCTCCAGCAAATGATTTTCAGATGGCATGCTTATAGGCGAAGCCACAAAGTCTTGAACAATGAGTACCCCTAATTCTATTGTTGTGATTAGCACAAGAGCGGACATCATCACGGTCAGTACAATAATGATACCCTGTTCAAATAACTCTGTCAATTTATCCAGTGAAAGTATTTTTATTCCTCGCACTAGTCATATGTTTTAAATCCATTTTAGAATAACGGTATCTGTATGACACTAGGATTATTTAGCTTCGTGTAGAAAAAATGCTGCCTCGCAAAAATGAGTCTTCACCTGTTATTAGAAGGAGAAAGTATTGTTCCAGTCAGTGCAGGACAGAGGCGCACAGAAATGTGCAACGGGTAAAAACAAAGAGTGTTAATTTTAAAGCGCTTTAAGACGGATAAAATAAAAAGTTTAGAGTATGCCTTTGTTCTTTTTCTTTCTCTACGGGCTTATATGAAGGTTAAGAGTAGCAGAGATAAGAAGTTAACCTTCTATCAGACAAACATATCCGTTTCTTTCAACTAGTTTTAATTCAGTCCCCTTTTTCCATCCTTTGAGCTCACATACATCTTTTGGAATTGTTAGAATAAACTGATTACTTTTTGTTTCCTGCAATTTTGGCATATTTCCACCACATTAAATTTACTATTAATTAGAATATTGTAATTAATTGTATATAGGTATTGCCTTATATTGTTATGGAAAATTGGCTCTGTAGAAGTCCTAGAGATTTTGGGAAATATAGCAACATGAATTCCTTTGAAAAGTAGCTTTCATTGTTGATTAGTTTTATCCAAATTAACCAAATAATGTTGATTTCAGTAGGTTTTCTACAGAGCCAATTGTTTGACAAATTAAGAGCTGAAAATAGAACAGAGCTTATGAAATTTATTGATAATGAGCTAATTCATTTATTTGTTTATCCTGAAAATATGGGATTATTATCTTTTCTGTATAATGACCACTGCATCATGTTAAGCCCATTAACTGTTGAAGGAGACTTTGATAACAAACATCTTGAATGCTGCAATCAAGATGGTCGTAATTGGGGAAAAGAATTATTTGAACATTATTTGAAAAAATCGACACCTGTAACAGAACTCTAGTCAAACTACTCATGAAGTAAGATTATTTTCACCATGAGGATTTCTACAGAGCCCATATTGTTTTAAATAATACAACACGTCAATATTATGACAGGGAATGTTTGGTTTTAGGAATTGTGCTGATAATGAAGAAACCATTACTTGATGTCATATTTGCTTCTGAGAAGAGAAAGAATGTTCTCTTAATGCTACAGGACGGATCCAAGAAAATGCAATTGATCCTGGAAAAACTCAATACCACCAGGCAGTCCTTACTACCGCAGATCAGGATACTAGAAGAACATCATCTAGTAACCCAGCTAGACGATTCTTATAAGCTGACAACTATTGGGGAACTGATGGTAGATGAAATGAAACCTTTATTGGATACAGTTAAGACTTTTAATATGGATATTGACTATTGGGGAACGCGTGACCTTAGTTTCATCCCACCATATCTCTTCAAAAGAATAGGTGAACTGAAGGAATGTAAATCAATTGATGTGCCTCCCCATGAAATATTCTCAGAGAATAAACAGTTCACTGAAAAAGCTAAGAAGTCAAAATCCGTATTTGTTATTAGTTCATATGCATTCCCTAATTTTGAAAAGACAATTCATGAGTTAATAGCAAATAACGTTTCTATATCAATAGTTATCTCAAAAGATTTCTGTGATAAACTTCTTCGTGAACACATTGTTACAATTAAAAAACTGATAATAAGTCCAAATATTAAGTTGTATACGTACGCGGATAATTTTGATTTTTTACAAGTTTCCATCAATGATTATAGCATGTTGTTAGAGTTGTTGAAAGAGAATGGCGATTATGATAATAAGAAGGTTACTTGTTCCGGTGAAAATGCACCTCAATGGGGAAAAGAATTGTTTGAATACTACCTGAAGGACTCTACACCAATAACTGAACTTTGATGAAAACATTCTAGCCAGATAAATATTTTCAATTACAAGACACTTTACAAGAGAAAAACCATTTTGAACAAAATAAGAAGGCAAGATGAGGCACCTATTAAACCACCACGCTTATAGTGCCTCTTTCCTTACGAATCCGAGATATCCCCATATCCCGTAAATTTCGGTCTAAAACTTACGAGCGACCCATGCTCGCAATCTATAATAAGCCATGTTTGTATATAAACAGAACTGTTCATAACTATGCGAACGATTATATATTAAATTCACAAGCGATATTTTAATGGCTTTGTATTTTCTGGAGCGATTGTAAAATCTCTCTACAAATACATTTTTGAAGCCATTAAGGTAAACATCGGTGTGAAAGCGTAACAAAATACCCTCAAAAGGAAAAGCAAAATCAATGATAGTAACACACTTTTATATGAGAAAATCTTTCTTGGGCTTAGATTAAGAAGGTAGGATGAGGCACCCAATAAACCACCACGCTTATGGTGCCTCTTTCCTTACGAATCCAGGATGTCCCCACATCCCTTCAACCCCCACTCACTCAACCCGCATAGTTGAGAAGGCAGGATGAGACGCCTGATAAACCACCACGCTTTAAGGCGCCTCTTTCCTTATATGTCCGAGATATTCCCCAATATCTCTCTTTAACTCCACTCCCAATAGCTTGTGAGCGCCCCAATGCTCACAAGTCCTAATAGATTGTTTTTGCATATAACAAGAATGGATTTTAATCTAAGGTTTGCTTCTATCTTTTGTTTGCAAACAATATTTCAATGCTATTATAATTTCATGTGAGCCTTACAATTAACACCGCCTGGTGAATCATGGCGCCCGGCCTACCAGGCCGGAGTCCTTACTCTTGTACAATACGTCCATGCATTGCTAACAGTTGCCATCTTTTGCTCAATAGGTGGCTTTGGTACAGCCCTTCTGCTAAACGATGTAATTGTGCCATACATGAGGTCCCGTTTACAAGATGAAAATAGTTAACAGCATTATTCTGATGCGCAAAAATGTATTTTTGTACAGTAATTTCACATAACGCCGTTAACATTTCAGCACATGCAACAACAAAATTTCAGATTGCTTTAAATAATACAACATGTCAATATTATAACTGGGAATGTTTGGTTTCAGGGATTGTGCGATAATGAAGAAACCATTACTTTATGTCATATTTGCGTCCGATAAAAGAAATAGTGCTCTCCTACTATTACAGGATGGTCCCAAGGAAATGAAGTTTATCCTGGAAGCTCTAGGTACTTCTAGGCAGTCATTACTTCCACAGATCAGGATACTAGAAGAACATCACCTCGTATCTAAAATAGACGATTCCTACATGTTAACCAAAATCGGAGAATTAATAGTTGAGAAAATGGTCCCCTTATCAAACACTATTAAGGTATTCGATTCAGATATTGATTACTGGGGATCTCGCAAACTTGATTTTATCCCCTCTAACCTTTTGCAGCAAATAAAAGAGCTTGGTAAATGTGATACTGTCAACCCTCCTGTTGAAGAGGTACATTATCTACTTACCAGATTTCAGGAAGCATCCGCAAGGTCTAAATCCCTTTTTGGAGTTACTACGTTCTTCCATCCAAATTTTAAAATTTTGTTCTCTGAACTGATTCAGAATAAAGTAAGCATCTATACAATAATCACTCCAGAATTACACGATAAGCTGGTAACTCAGTATCATGAAAAGTTTAAAGGTCTTCTTGAGAATTACCTGTTTCATGCATATGAATATCCAGGCCAGCTAGAGTTTCTGTCCTTTGCATTTAATGACAACTATCTCTTGCTGAGTCTGTTAAACAAAGAGGAGTATTTTGATAACAAGCACTACATATGTTCTTCCAAATCCGCTCTTGGATGGGGAAAAGAGTTGTTTGAATACTACCTGAAGAACTCAACACCAATCACAGAACTTTAAGTAAATATTGTTCTTCTAAACGTTATTAGTTTACGTGGATGGTTTATACGAGAAAAACCATTTTGAACAAAATAAGAAGGCAAGATGAGGCACCTATTAAACCACCACGCTTATGGTGCCTCTTTCCTTACGAATCCGAGATATTCCCCAATATCTCTCTTTAACTCCACTCCCCAGAGTTGTGATGTGAGCGCCCCAATGCTCACAAGTCCTAATAGATTGTTTTTGCATATAACCAGAACGGATTTTAATATAATGGGTGTTGCTATCTTTTTTTCACTACTATTGTTTTAATGGCGTTAAAATTTCAACGCATCATCTTAAATCAGGACACTAACTGAAATTCACCTGACCGCTCCAGCGCTCTCAATGATTTGACTAAACGGTATATCAATAACAAACCCGTTAATACCGATACCTAAAAAGCTTCATCATAATAACTCTTTTCAGATGCAGTTTACAATTATACCATTGAACTAATATTATACTAGCAATCTATATATGCAAGAAAAACTTTGGTATATAATTACACTGCAGTATACAGTGGAAAATTTTGGCAAAAAGTCCTCTAACAACAACTTTTGTTTAAGCATTCCCAATCGAAAGGAGGGAGCTGAATGAACGATAAATCACTTGAAACCGTGATTACAGCAAGAAATAGAAGTATACTTCTATCTCTTTATGAAGGACCGAAAAGATCTGATACACTTTGTACGGCCTCAGGCATGGACATAATAGAGTTTCTCTCAAGCATAGAATCACTAGAAAAGCATGACCTTGTAGCGAAGGAAGAAGACATCTACAGGTTAAATGATATGGGAAAAGCGGTTATTGAGGAATCAGATCATGATCTGTGCACCGGGAAACTTGTAGAGAATGTAAGTGATTACTGGCAAAGCCGGAACCTGGATTTCATTCCTCCGCACTTGCTGGGGAGACTGCATGAAATAGATATCTGCAATGTACTCAAGCCACCATTACCTGATATCTTCGATCATAATAAAGAGGCACATGAAGCATTCAAAAGCTCAAAATCATTTGATATGATAGCAGTTTCGATGCGTCCTAACTTTCCGGATCTGTTCAGGGAAATGATAAATAGGAGAGTTAATCTATCAATCATTTTTGATCCACGTTTCTATGATAAACTTATAGTAGACAATCCTGAAGTATTACGTGAATTTATTGGTAACAGACAGGTCAGACTATATCGATATCCTAAAGATATATCTTTTGTTTCGCTTAAATTAAGCGAATCCTGTATGGTGTTGCAATCTCTTATAAAAGAGGGAGCTTACGACTACACACAACTTCTGAGCTGCAATCCAACAACAGTAGCATGGGCAAAAGAATTGTTTGAGTATTACCTGAAAGACTCTGTTCCCATTACAGAGATTAAGTAAAGAATATCCGTAAGTTAACGATTCTTTAGCATGAAGAACGCCAGATAACTACTGTCAATATATTATTTTTATTTGGCGCAGACTAACTCTGGTGCCCTCACTGGAAGTAATGTATCAATTAAAGGTTACCTATCGACTGATTTTAGCATTTCCTGGCTTCAGGCACCTATCTTATACTTATTAGTTTATGTTCTACCTCTACCAGCTGATTTTTTGATCTCGCCAGCCTGTTTTCCAAACCTACTAACTGATCTCCTGCTCCTACTTGCTGATTTCCTGTCCCAGTTACCTGACCTACTGAACCTATTGTCAATACATTAGGATAACCACACTCAGGACACGGTGAAAGTATACTGAAGCTTTCTCCGTCCTCTATATTTTCTTTGAACGGAACACGGTCCCTTCTAATATCCTTACTAATGGAACGTTGGCATCCTGGATTCATACAATGGAAGTTAACGAACATTTCAAATCCCCCCACAATTGTTATATTTTAACCCTTTTCTGTACTTTACTTCATTTTGCAACTTACTCCCCTGCAAAATGAAACTTACTTGTATTTAACAAAAACCGGTCTGAATAGTATGAAAGAAATACTATTTTGATATCATCAAAACGTATAAAGTAATTAGTAACTCTATAAAACCAGAGACACTGCAATAGTTGATAATTGGCCCTAAAGTGTCCTTGGCAGGCTAGGAGAAATGTAATGGACTGTTTCATAGATAAAAAATTCTCCTGAATCCGATTTATCCTCACCCACATAATAATTTCCCGGTCATTCGCTGGCTTCACAGATATTTCACATAGCACAGTTAACATTTCAGTACATACAACAACAAAATTTCAGATTGCTTTAAATAATACAACATGTCAATATCATAACAAGGGATGTTTGGTTTTAGGAATCGTGCTGATAATGAAGAAACCATTACTTGATGTCATATTTGCTTCTGAGAAGAGAAAGAATGTTCTCCTATTGCTACAGGACGGATCCAAAAAAATGCAGTTTATCCTGAAGGCTCTTAATACCACCAGGCAGGCCTTACTACCGCAGATCAGGATACTAGAAGAACATTATCTAGTAACCCAGCTAGACGATTCTTATGAGCTGACAACTATTGGAAAACTGATGGCAGATGAAATGAAACCTTTATTGGACACCGTTAAGATCTTTAATATGGATATTGACTATTGGGGAACGCGTGACCTTAGTTTCATCCCACCTTATCTCTTTAAAAGAATAGGTGAACTGAAGCAATGTAAATCAATTGATGTGCCTCCCCATGAAATATTCTCAGAGAATAAACAATTCACTAAAAAAGCTAAGAAGTCAAAATCCGTATTTGTTATTAGTTCATATGCATTCCCTAATTTTGAAAAGACACTTCATGAGTTAATAGCAAATAACGTTTCTATATCAATAATTATTTCAAAAGATTTATGTGAGAAACTTCTTCGTGAACACCTTGTTATAATTAAAAAAATGATAAGAAATCAAAATATTAAGTTGTATATGTACGCGGATAATTTTGATTTTTTACAAGTTTCCATCAATGATTATAATATCTTGTTAGAGTTGTTGAGAGAAGATGGCAATTATGATAGTAAGAAAGTTACTTGTTCCGGTGAAAATGCACCCCAATGGGGAAAAGAATTATTTGAGCATTACCTGAAGAACTCAACACCAATCACAGAGCTTTAATCGAAATATCCATTGTAAAAGTAATTCTCAAAAACAAAATTATTTATACTGGAAAACTATTCTTTTCGCTTAAGGTATATTCAGGCTGGTAAAGATTAATTTATTATGCTATCTGCATCGACACGTTTGATTTAAAGTAGTAACTTGTTTAATATTTTATTTATAGGCGGGATGTGTTGCAAATGAAGAAAGTCTTGATTGATGTCATATTTGCTTCTGAGAAGAGAAAGAATGTGCTCTTATTGTTGAAAGATGGTCCAAAAGAGACAAAAAATGTCTTAGAATTATTAGAAACTACAAGACAGTCATTGCTTCCACAGATTAAAGTATTGGAAGAACATCATCTTTTAAGCCATAAAAATGATGTTTGTGAATTAACAAAAATTGGTAAACTTCTAGTCGAAGACATGATGCCTTTACTTGACACTGTGGATGTACTGGATACAGATATTGAATACTGGGGTACCCGCAAGCTTGATTTCATTCCAACTCATCTGTTGGAAAGAATAGATGAGCTGGATGAATGCAGTTTAATAGATCCGGATATTACCAATGTGTACAATGCACATCAGGCATACCACGAAACCTGTGCCATATCAAAATCCATCTTTGCCGTTACCACGTTTTTATATCCTGATTTTCATGAAATGTACTCCCGGCTTATTCATGATAACATAAAAAGTACTATAATCATGTCCCCTGATCTATATAACAAGCTGGAAACCGACAGGTATTCGGGTTTTAAGGACTTAATGGATAGTAATCTAATGCATTTCTACCTTTACTCAGGAAAAATAGATTTTATGTCCTTTGGATACAATGATTATCAGTTTGTTATGAGCCCATTGACTAATACAGGAGATTTCGATAACAAACATCTGCTATTTTCCAGTCCTCAAGCACGTGAATGGGGAAAAGAATTATTTGAGCATTACCTGAAGGACTCAACACCAATAACTGAGATATGATGTTTTAATTAATTTTATAGTACATCACGTCTGATTTTAGTGGTGCCCTCATTCCGTGTTACCGGTTGGAGGCAGTACATTGGACCGGATATGTGGATAGTTTGCTATAAAGTGGTCCAAAAAGAGAAAAGGGCACCAAATTAACCTTGTGTGAAAAAGAATATATCATTATTGAATCTTAGTTATCTTAGAAAATAAATCTATTATAAGAAACTGGAATATAATAAAGGAGAGCCGAGGTACCAAAAAAGTATCGGTTGTCGTCTAAGGTACCTCAACCAAGATAAGTTTGGGGGTTTGCTGGGCGCTTCGAATCAGTCAGTAATTTAGCAAACCCTTACTCCCGATTCATAATAGGTTTTATTTTTATTTAAGCGGAACTGCTCTTAATAAACTGAACAAAACGATATTTTATTGACGGCTAAATTTAATGTCATTAATTTTAGGCAAGGACCAGAATTCTTTGTTCATAGGTTTCAAAAGCATAAGCAGTGTATATGTTTGTGGAATCCAAGAAGTATGGTTGAAATGGAGCAGTGGGAAACTTGTCAACAAAATATAACTGAATATTTTAATTTTGCTTTGCGAAGTATATTCTATTTAAAAAGCCATTTAGGATATTATCTATAATTAGAAGCTTTAAAAAAATGTCCTTAATCAGTCAAAGAAACCCTTTAATGGGAACTGTTTTTATATCAGAAAATCTTTTTTGGACTTAGATTAAGAACACTTTTATATGAGAAAATCTTTATTGAACAATATTAAGAACACTTTTATATGAGAAAACCTTTGTAGAATTAGATTAAGAAGATAGGATGGGGCACACGATAAACCACCACGCTTATGGTGCCTCTCTCCTTGCGAATCCGGGATGTCCCCACATCCCTTCAACCCCCACTCACTCAACCCGCATGGCTGAGAAGGCAGAATGAGACGCCTGATAAACCCACTCTTTAAGGCGTCTCTTTCCTTACGAATCCGAGATATTCCCAATATCTCTTTTTAACTCCACTCCCAATAGCTTGCGAGCGTCCCCCGCTCACAACCTCTAATATGTTGTATTTGCATATAACCAGAATGGATTTTAATCTACGGGTTGCTACTAAGTTTTGTCTATAGACGATATTTCAATGCCATTACAATTTCTGTGAGCTTTACAATTAATCCCGCCTGGTGAATCGTGGCGCCCGGCCCACCAGGCCGGCGCCCTCACAGGCCGGAAAGATCCAGGCAGGATCACTCCATCGCCTTTCTCAATATCTCAGCAACCTCCGGATCCTTCTCCACAAGCTCCATCAAGGCCATAGAGATATCAGAACGTTTCTTCTCAATGTCCGTTGTAGCTTCTCCACTGCCAGTTATTGAACAAATTACAAGTTTTGCCTTGATGATAGCGATTTTTATAGGATTTCTACAGAGTCCAAACTTAATACAATTTTAAATTGCGCTTTCATCATTGGTAATTCTTGCAAGAGAGCTTGACAATATGTAGTAGATAATTGTCTTTATGAAAAGTTATATATACATAATGTCATGTTTACTTTACATTGTGATTTAAATGGAAACAAAAGATGTAGGTAGAATAGTTGTAGGGTTCATATTAACCCTGATAGGAACAGGATTTCATATTTTTGAACCAGGTTGGATTATAAATCCAAGTGGAGCCGGTGGTGCATTCATAGGTGCGGGAGTAGTATTGATAATAATCACTTTTCGTGAAATCCGACTTAGAAATAAAGGAACTATAGTGGAAGATGAACGAATCTTTCATATCGCTGAAAAAGCCAGCCATAAAACCCTGGTAATACTTATTATATTTCAAGGTACGTTAGTAGCATTTCTTGGAGTTACAGCATCTGACATCAAAGCTTACCCAATTGTATCTCTACTGTTTGTTATAACAGTAATCTCCTATGCAGGATTTTTCCATTGGTACAAAAGACAAATGTAATCCCGGATGTATGTTGAATGAAGAACAGTCTAAAAGTATGGAGAGCAAAGAAAGATATCACTCAGGAACAACTGGCCATGGAAATGGAGGTGACTAGACAGACCATTAACGCTATAGAACGTGGTAAATACGATCCAAGTATAAAATTGGCTTTCAAGATGGCACGATTCTTCGAATGTTCGATTGAAGATATTTTCTTTTACGAATAATATAATATCTTAGAAAGCGTAATTATAACTGTAATTTCGAATAGTTTACTCTATAAGCATTTAAGGTGTCAAAGAGAATGTACTCTATTTCTCTACTCCATTTTCAGTCCAAATCTACGATTGTGCATTTTGCAAATTCCTTACAATAAAAAGGCACTAATTAATTATCATAACCAATTTTTAAACGTATGTATTAAACTTATATAATTGCAGCATTCAGATTTCATTGCATGAGTGATACCTGTTCTACATGCACTTTTTTTAAACTCACGGCTTCAACATACGGTTTTTGCAGACGCAAGTCTCCTGTTGCGAAAGTAGGATTTCCGGTAGTTCCCTCCGATGAGTTGTGTGGTCAACACGAACCAAGGAGTAGCAAACCATGTTAGAATCTCATGCAACTGAAGCAGCTACTTTCCTTATAGGAATTGGTGCAGGCATAGTTATAAGAGCAAAGCTCTGGTGGAAGAACAAGACCTCAGAAGAGAGGAAATCCTTGGTCTACGAGATTCTGCAATCACTGGAAGATGGTAAGATCACTGCTGCAGAAGCAAAGGCTCTGATCAAGAATCATTTGTGAGGTAACCATGGTCTACCTAAATGCTACAATCACCGGTTCACATAAACCGATTACTCTTATGGCTTCTGCAGGTGTGAAAAGAACAGATGCGTCGACAAAGTTTGGAGGATATGAGAACTTCGATACTGATAACCGTTTCAAGTACTACCAGCAGCTTTCAACATGCACTCCACATGTTTCCACATCTCTTAACAAGCTGGCACTGTCCCTGGTAAAAGGTATGCATTTCGATGGAACCGGTTCCAAGGCTGTTAAAGAGTTTGAGCGATGGTCCACTAAGGTCAACTTTTTTGACCAGGTGCAGACGCTTGGCAGGCTACTTTGCAGGGACGGAACATATATTGCAGCACCAACCGGAAATGCAGAGACTTTTTCCCTGATACCCCTGCTCATGCAGAACACAACTATCCTCCCGGAGGATTTTACTGTTGGTGAAATGAACCCGAAGGAGATTCTTACTCCGCCTACTAGGTCTGTTGTCATCAATGAAAGCGACAAAGCCAAAAGAAAGATCTTGAAGATCAGTGATGTGGTCTATGGCTCCTACAATGCCTGGGACACTGTTCTGAAGGATCCTCTTAAACGCGATACATACGGCATTTATGGAGCTTCCATGATGGAGCCTATTGAACTAAGCATCCGTAACCTGTTGAATATCAACCACGGATATGTTTCATTTGTTAAGAAATACGGCAATGGTAGGTATCTCATCGACTTCAAACTCCTGGAAAAACTGGTCGAGCAGGAGATCGTCAGCATAGAGGATGCTCAGAAGGTCATAGACGCATGGCTTGACGAGCACAAGTACCTCTCAGAGAACGAGGATATCGCTGCAGTTGGTCTGGATGTTATTCCTGTTGATGCAAAAGGATCCCTGGATGTCATGTCATTCAAGAAATCACTGGAGACAGATATCCAGATAGGTCTGCTGCAATCCCCTCTCAGTATGGGCGATACAAAAGGATCTACTTATGCTGCTGGATATGTATCCGAAGAGGACCGTATGGTCGTTCTTGAAGGCCTGCAGCACATTGTTCAAAACATTGCTAACAGTGCCATCAATATGCGCCTTCGACTCATGAACAAGACGGAAGATTCTTTGTGGATAGAGTTCGAGGAGCTGAGCAGGCCACAGTTAGAATCACGTGATATGATTGAATGGTACAATAGTGGAGTTCTTACAAAAGAACAGCTTCTCAAGTGGGGTGGATTCCCTGTGGAAGGGGAATGATCTGTACAAGAACAGCCTTATTTTTGTTGTAACCGTACTCTGGTTATTTGTCCTTGCTTTTGTTGCATTGTGTTTCTTGAAGACTTCATAGATAGGTGATAAAATTTCACTCCTGAAATCATCAAAACTAATCCGGGCCCAGAACCGGCTTATCTTGCTTTTAGACCGCACCATGGAAAGAGCATTTGCATTAAGGACCATGGACTATGAACAAGAGCTTGTTCGAAATGTCCACAGGGAATTTGGGTCCAAGACCTATGTAAAGCAACTGGACAATATCATCACCGAGATCATGAAACAATCGTTGCTGTATGCTGACAATCAACTGAAGGAGATTTCTGCGGCTGCAATCGAAGACTCATATGTACTAACAGAAGAAGCTGTGAGAATATCCACGGACCTGGCAGACAATGTCTCAGAATCTATCGTCCAGATGCTCAAAGATGAAGCAATCTATACGGTGCATCCCAATCAGCTGGCCAAAATGATAGTAGATCTCTGGGGAGGAGAACGATACAAAGCAGTTAGATTTGCCAGGACCTTCACTGCAGATGTTGCCACCAACACAACTGTGTACCGATATCGCCAGCGTGGAGTTAAATACGTTGAATTTGATGCTGAACTTGATGACAGGACAAGTGACCAGTGTAGGGCCTTGCACGGAACAGTGTTCGACCTATCAAATGGTTCCGTGGACCTGTATCGTCCTCCGCTCCATCACAGCTGCCGATCGAGCCTAAAACCAGTGCCAATTAGCCGGGAAATTAATCCTGATGCAGAGTTTGAGAACCGTGACTTCCGTCATCAGATAAGCCAGAGAGGGGACTTACTCAAGGAATTGGCTGATAAACAAGTTGTAGAGAAGGCATTTGAGAACATAGACAAGTTCAATGAGAAATATCGGATATCTAAGTTCATTCTGGATACGGATATTGAGAAGAGACTCATGATGAAGGAGGGTTTGGAAATGTTCATTGAAGTTTAGAATAAAGTGTGAGACAATCAGTTTGATTTCAAGAGAGTTTTGCTTAAATGTTTCTATTGGAATTTAATAGAACTTTCATCGAGATATTATCAGAAAAATTATATATAACATAAAACATAATTATTTTGCATTATGTTAGGCACAGAAAACCTCTAATTATTGAATATTTCTATTCTTTTTGATATCGGATGTTACATGAATACTGAAATATTAATAGCTCTTGTAAATAATGCGGCTTTACTTCTAGCTATTGGTGTCCTGTATGATGTTCTTTCCTTTAATATTGAAATGAACACACGTTTGAAAAACATTGTTGCAGGTTTTTTCATAGGTATAATAGGCATCGCCTTGATGCTAAACCCGTGGGAACTTTCTCCCGGATTATTTTACGACACACGTTCTATTCTGCTTAGCATCGTTGCCCTTTTCTTTGGTTTTATTCCTGCAGTCGTTGGAGCACTTATAATCATTTCTCATCGTCTCTATCAAGGAGGTGTTGGAGCAGTTATCGGTACATTTGTAACAATATTTTCTGTGGTATTAGGACTTTTATGGCGGCAGTATCATGAAAAACTTCATAAGCTCTTTGGTGTGTTCGAACTGTACGCTTTTGGTATTCTGGTTCATATAATCATGCTTATCTGTATGTTATTGCTTCCATGGCCATATGCCTTCGAAGTTATAAGACTTATAAGTTTACCAGTTATGTTGATCTATCCAGTTGGAACGGTATTATTAGGAAACCTTTTAAAAAATCAGTTGTCACATAAAAAAACACAGGAAGCACAGAAACAAGCTGAAAGAAAGTATCGGCAGGCACATAATATTTTGCAAGGAGTACTGGAGAGCCCTACAAATGTTGTTATATTCGCTCTTGATAGATATTACCAATATCTTGTCTTCAATAAAAATCACCAGATTACAATGGAGCAAATATGGGGAGTCAAGATAGAGGTTGGCGTTAGCATGCTCACTTACATTAAGGACCCTTCAGATCGAGAAAAAGCAAAAGTGAATTTTGACAGGGCACTTGTAGGTGAAGCTTTCACAATTATCGAAGAGTATGGAGATACATTGCTCGAAAGACGTTGGTATGAGAACGTGTACAGTCCTCTTAAGGATGATGAAGGGAATATCATTGGTCTCACGTTGTTTTTGACAGATATCACAGAAAATAAGAAAGCAGAAATTAAAATTGCCGAAGAAGCTGTCAGAAAACGTGTTCTTATAGAACAATCTCATGATGGTATTGTTATCCTTGATCAGAAGGGAAAAGTTTTCGAGGCCAATAGGAAGTATGCAGAAATGCTTGGTTATTCACCTGAAGAGATTCTTACCTTACATGTGTGGGATTGGGATGCCCAGTGGACACGGGAACAATTGATGGAAATACATCGGAAGGTTGATGAGAAAGGCGACCACTTCGAAACCATACACCGTCGCAAGAATGGTACACTTTTTGATGTTGAAGTCAGTACAAATGCAGCCATGTTTGGTGAACAGAAACTGATTTTTTGTGTATGTAGGGACATCACCGAGAGGAAACGTGTAGAAAAAGAGCTGCTGCGTGCTAAACTTGAAGCTGAATCTGGCAATAGAGCAAAGTCGCAGTTCATTGCAAATATGAGCCATGAATTAAGAACTCCGCTTACTGCCGTAATTGGTTTTTCAGATCTTCTAAGCATGAATGCTCATGATAAGCTAACCGAAAAAGAGCTGGGATATATTGGTCATATAAATAAAAGTGGAGAACATCTACTTGAGATTATAAACGATATTCTCGACCTGTCAAAAGCAGATGCAGGAAAAATGGTACTTGAATGCGAGAATTTTTCTATTAGGGAACTTTTAGACGAGATTGCTGCACAAATGACTCCTATAGCATCGAAAAAAAATATCAGTATTAGAATTGATAATGAAATCCCGAATGCTTATATTTTCGCTGACAGACTGAAATTCAAACAGATTATGTACAACCTGCTCAGTAATGCAATTAAATTCACACCAGATAATGGCAAAGTCTTTGTTACTGCAGTAAATAACGATAATGAGGTACAGGTATCAGTGTCAGATACAGGTATCGGAATCTCGGTTAACAAACAGAAAGACATATTCACTCCCTTTGTGCAGGTTGATGAATCAAACAAAAGGGTATATGGTGGGACTGGTTTGGGACTTTCTCTTGTGAAGCAATATGTAGAAATGCACAAAGGGAATGTCTGGGTGAAGAGCGAAGAGGGAAAAGGAAGCACGTTTACGTTCACAATTGTAAATCAAGATACTAGCTGATGAAAGGTTGTGGAGACGGCTTTTGAGAATATAGACAAGTTCAATGAGAGATATCGGATATCTAAGTTCATTCTGGATAAGGATATTGAGAAGAGACTGATGATGAAGGAGGGTTTGAAGATATCTATAGAATAGATATTCGAAAAGACAATCCATCCTAACTATGAAAATAACAGTTCGCAGTTACCAAGATTGGTTGTGGCATATATATACAGCACCATGGGATTTTGTAAACGACCTCCGACTGAAGTCAGGGCTTGCACTTCAAGTTCTCAGTTTCCTGAGCAGAGTACAATAGGTTGGTTGATAGCAGCCCTTGAAACAATGTTCCTTGTAGCATTGCAATCTGCATTTTTTGATCCTGGAGCTAAGGATTAATATATTACATCATGGTGGTCATAGTCAAGAATCCTAATCTCTTTGTTATCCTCATCGATTTCGTAGATCAGTACAAATGAAGAGCCAATATGTACCCGTCTTGCACCATGTAGATCACCACGTAGTGGCTTATAATGATATGGATTCTGGATGATTTGTTGAACTTTCTTGCCGATAATGCTCATCTGTTTTGGATTCTTTTTAATGATCCTTATAAATTTTTTGTCGGCAATCTCGGATACAACAACACCATATTCCATTATTTTTACCCGTAACGTTCAGAAAAATCATTAACACGGACAAATTTCCCATTTCTGATGTTGTCGAGTTTTTCCAGATACTCCTGCTTTGCTTCTGGATCCTCGGATACTATGCTCTCCATAAACATCTGTACTTGTTTGCTCATGCTCATCCCATGAGATTTACACAGGGCAGAGAACTTATTATATGTATCTTCATCCACATTAAATGTCTTTAGTACCATTGATATCACTATGATTAATTAATGTTTAATAATTCTATTTAATGATATTTAATAATTTCTTTTCTCATTTTGGGATATCTTTGTTGTTACGGGGGAAATGAGGGGTGTAGATCTTTTTGATCTCTCAGCCCTTGGAATTTTTCTTGAAGAAGAGTTCGGGTCAAAAGTGGATATAGTCTCAAAACGTGCCGTAAGAGATGAATTGAAGAACAGGACTTTTTCAGAAGTGGTTTATGCGCACGCTTGAGGCGATTTTCATGCGTGAGTACAGGTTGTTTTTAACTGACATTATTGAAGCGATTGATGAGATTGAAGATTTCACTTCAGGAATGGACTTCACTGA
>NZ_PGGK01000021.1 GCF_004745425.1 Methanolobus halotolerans
AAGTTTGCTGGAGTCCATGTTTTTGTACCGCCTGCAACACTTCCCCTTAACTCGTAGGTTCCAGGTTCTGTGTATTCTTTCATTAGGTAGAGCCTGAGATGATCTGAGTCAGCAATTTTTAGTTTAAAATCCTCTGTAATATCCACAGTACTGTTTTTGTTGAGATCAATACCAATAGTAGTGTCCATTGTGATAGTACTACCAACAATACTGGTAACTTCAAGTTCACCAAACTGATCACCAGTCCCTATGGAAATGATATCTTCATAATCTAGAAGATATACACCCTCAATTACTGCAAGACTGTCAACCTGTCCCTGGAATACATCTGTAATGTGTATTCTGAAGACAATCACATCATCATTGGTACCAGCATCGGTTTTGTAAGTCCAGGTTGCAGGACCAGCTATTACATTGATGACCTCATCCTCGACAAATTCTCCGTCCTTAGAGAGTTCCATCCAGATCTTGTCACCGTCTACATCGATTTCCTTAGCTGTAAGTTCATAGCCATTTGGTAGCTCGAGTGTTGAACCAGTTCTTAATGTATGCTTATCATCATTGTCAACAAGTAACTTTACAAGTTGATCTGGTGTGCTATCATATAGTGATACATACTTCTCTCCAAACAAACCGATGACAGGATAGCTTTCACTTGTACTGAGGTCACTGTTACCAGGTTCATTGAAAAAATCTGCTGCATAATCCACCTGTTGAATTGAAGTGTTATAAACAAGATTTCCTTCAGGAATAGTTCTTGCATTAATTTGCGTTATACTCAGCTCCTCGGAACCAATTCCTTGATCAAAGTCATAGTAAAATCCAGCAAAGTCTATTGGATCTATCCTTATGGAAGCTGAGCCTTCATATACAGGACTTCTGATCTCTACTTTATCTACCACCACTGGACTTTTTTGTACAGTCCATTTCCATTCTTTAACAACGCTATACTTTTCATTGGAAGCCACAGCTTTGATAATATAGTCTCCAAAAGAAGGAACTGATGAAGTATATGAGGCATTGTTTACTGATAAGTTAGCTTGGACTTGTTCTCCATCAAGGAACCATGTAAAGTTTGCAGGTTTATTGATATCAAGTGCAAATGTCTGTGAAGAACCTTCATAACTTGAGATCTCAGTTGATGGATTGAAGGAATCTATTTCAAGGTATAATGGATTTTCTTCAAGTTTCTTTTCAACAAACGGGTAGTAGCTCAATACTTCATTATCTGCTACTTTGAACATAATACCCGGAGCAACCTCGATCACTTCACCAAGTGCGAGATAGATTTGACCTGTGCTAGACATCTGGATCGTATCGTCTGAGATACTGTTGACCTCAAGTTCTACAAACTCATCATCAATTTGGATGGAGAGTATATTCTGGAAATCTATAAGATATAAACCTCCAACTGTAACCAGACTACCCTGCGAATCCATAGAAACATCCGTTACCAAAGCTCTGAAAATTATTACATCTGAAGTATTACCTACATCGTCCTTATATGTCCAGGTGGTCTCATCATTTGCTAAGCTCAGGACATCTTCCCCGATGACCTCTCCATTTCTGGAGAGTTTCATATGTACCTGATTATTTCCTACATCAATTTGCTTTGCAGTGAGATTATAATCATTTGGTAGCTCAAGAGCTGACCCACTCCTCAAGGTATAGTTGCCACTTGTATCAAGTAGAAGCTCAGCAAGTTCATCAGGATGGGAGTCTGAGAGAGAAACATACTTATCTCCAAAGAAAGTTACCAGAGGATAAGTTCCACTATTGATCAATGAGTTTTCTGTTTCAAAGTTTGCAGTGTATTGTTTTTGCCGTATTGAAGTATTGTAAACAAGCCTGGCTTCAGGTATAGTTCTTGAATTAAAGATAGATTCTACTACGATTTCCTCTGAATCGATATCATCATCTATATCGTAAAGGAAACCAGCAAAGTTAGCAGATGTCCAAGTTTGTGTCCCCGTTGTAATGCTTCCCCTTACCTCATAGATTCCAGGCTCTGTGCACTCCTTCATAAGGTAGAATCTAAGTTGATCTAAGTCAGCAACTTTAAGTTTAAAACCTTCTGCAATGTCTACAGTATCATCTCTGTTGAGTGTGATTGTACCAGTGTTGGTCATACTGATTGCATCACTTATAGAGTCAATTTCAAGCTCACCAAATACATCACCGGATTCGATGGAGAGTACATCTTCATAATTTAGAAGATATATTCCCTCAACAACTGCAAAGGTTTCAAACTCCCCTTGGAATATATCTGTAATGTGTACCCTGAAGACAATTACATCATCAGTGGTACCAGTATCTGTTTTGTATGTCCATGTTGCAGAACCAACTACTACACTGATGACCTCCTCTTCGATGAATTCTCCATCTTTGGAAAGTTCCACCCAGATCTTGTCTCCCTGGATATCGATCTGCTTTGCGGTCAGCTCATATCCTTCTGGAAGTTTGATGGTGGAACCTGTCTGGAGTGTGTACTTGTCATCACTGTCAACCAGCAGCTTTACAAGCTCATCTGCACTGTTGTCATTGAGAGGCACATACTTCTCTCCAAACAAACCGATAACAGGATAACTTTCACTTGTATTGAGATTGCTATCTCCAGGTTCACTATAAAAGTCTGCAGCGTATTCATTTTGCTGGATTGAAGTTCTGTAAATAAGTTCGTCTTCGGGAATAGTTCTTGCATTAATTTGCGCTATGATCAATTCTTCTGAACTAGTTCCTTGATCAAAGTCATAGTAAAATCCAGCAAAGTTTAGTGGATCTATCCTGATGAAAGACGAGCCATCATATGCAGGACTCCTGATTTCTACTTTATCCACTACAGCTGGACCTTTTTGTACTGTCCATCTCCATTCTTTAACAACACTATACTTTTCGTTGGAAGCCACTGCCTTGATAGTGTATTCTCCAAAAGAAGAAGCTGATAATGTATATGAGGCGTTGCTCAGTGATGAGTTGTTTTGGACTTGTTCTCCATTAAGGGACCATGTAAAGTTTGCAGGTTTATTTACATTGAGTGTAAATCTCTGTGAAGAGCTTTCATAACTTGAAACTTCAGTTGATGGACTGAAAGAATCTATTTCAAGGTATAATGGATTTTCATCAATTTGCTTTTCAACAAATGGATAGTATCTTAATACTTCAGCATCTGCTATTTTGAACATTATACCTGGAGCTATCTCGATTATTTGATTACGTGTAAGATAGATTGAGTCCATATTTGACATTTGTATGGTACCATCTGAGATACTGCCAACCTCGAGTCCTACAAACTCATCATCAATTTGGATGGAGATTACATTCTGGAAATCTACAAGGTACAGCCCTCGAACTGTAGCCATACTGCCTTGTGAATCCATAGAAATACCAGTGATAAGGACCTTGAGAACTTCTACATTATCAGTTCCACCTACATTTACATCGTAAGTCCATGTAGCTTCACCGCTTGCTAAATCAATGGTATTTTTCTCTATAAATTCTCCATTTCTGGAAAACTCTATCTGTGCCTGATTGTTTCCTACGTCAAGCTGTGTTACAGTAAGTCCATAGCCGTTTGGAAGTTCTAGTGTTGAGCCGGTTCTAAGCGTATATTCATCATCGTTGTCGACAAGTAGCTTTACAAGTCTATGTGGACGGTTTTCATCGAGGGCAACATACTTCTCTCCAAACAAACCAATTATTGGATAGCTTATATCATCATGGAAATTTGCAGTGTACTCCTTCTGCTGGATTGATGTCTTGTATACAAGATCTCCTTCACGAATAGTTCTGGTACTGACAATCGGGTTTGCTACAAGTTCCTCGGAACCGATATTAGCATCTATGTCATAGAAGAAGCCTGCAAAGTTTGCTGGAGTCCATGTTTTTGTACCGCCTGCAACACTTCCCCTTAACTCGTAGGTTCCAGGTTCTGTGTATTCTTTCATTAGGTAGAGCCTGAGATGATCTGAGTCAGCAATTTTTAGTTTAAAATCCTCTGTAATATCCACAGTACTGTTTTTGTTGAGATCAATACCAATAGTAGTGTCCATTGTGATAGTACTACCAACAATACTGGTAACTTCAAGTTCACCAAACTGATCACCAGTCCCTATGGAAATGATATCTTCATAATCTAGAAGATATACACCCTCAATTACTGCAAGACTGTCAACCTGTCCCTGGAATACATCTGTAATGTGTATTCTGAAGACAATCACATCATCATTGGTACCAGCATCGGTTTTGTAAGTCCAGGTTGCAGGACCAGCTATTACATTGATGACCTCATCCTCGACAAATTCTCCGTCCTTAGAGAGTTCCATCCAGATCTTGTCACCGTCTACATCGATTTGCTTAGCTGTAAGTTCATAGCCATGTGGTAGCTCGAGTGTTGAACCAGTTCTTAATGTATGCTTATCATCATTGTCAACAAGTAACTTTACAAGTTGATCTGGTGTGCTATCATATAGTGATACATACTTCTCTCCAAACAAACCGATAACAGGATAGCTTTCACTTGTACTGGGGTCACTGTTACCATATTCACTGGCAAAATCTGCTGCATAATCCACCTGTTGAATTGAAGTGTTATAAACAAGATTTCCTTCAGGAATAGTTCTTGCAACAATTTGTGTTATGCTCAGCTCCTCTGAACCAATTCCTTCATCGAAATCATAATAAAATCCAGCAAAGTCTATTGGATCTATGCTTATGGTGGATGAACCATCATACACAGGACTTCTAAACTCAACCTTATCAATTATTGTAGGATTTTTTTGAACAGTCCATTTCCATTCTTTAACAACGCTATATTTTTCATTGGAAGCTACAGCCTTGACAGTGTAGTCTCCAAAAGATGGGATTGATAAGGTGTATGAGGCATTATTTACTGATGAGTTAGTTTGGACTTGTTCTCCATCAAGGAACCACGCATAGTTTGCAGGTTTATTGGTATCAAGTGTAAATGTCTGTGAAGAACCTTCATAACTTGAGATCTCATTTGATGGATTGAAGGAATCTATTTCCAGATATAATGGATTATCTTTAATTTGCTTTTTAACAAACGGGTAGTAGCTCAATGCTTCATCGTCTGCTACTTTGAACATAATACCCGGAGCAATTTCGATCACTTCTCCACTTTTGAAATAGATTGAGTCTATGTTTGACATATGGATAGTATCATCGGAGATGCTGTTGACCTCAAGTTCTACAAACTCATCATCAATTTGTATGGAGAGCACATTCTGGAAATCGACAAGGTACAAACCTCCAACTGTGACCTGGCTACCTTGTGAATCCATAGAGACATCCGTTACCAACACCCTGAAGACAATTACATCTGAAGTGTTACCAAGATCGGTTTTATAGGTCCAGGTAGTTTCACCACTTCTAAAATCAATTAGATTTTGTTCTATAAGTTCTCCATTTCTGGACAGTTCCATCTGTGCCTGACTATTCCCCACATCTATCTGCCTTGCAGTGAGGTTATAACCGTTTGGCAGCTCAAGAATTGAACCCTCTCTTAAAGTATGATTGTCACCTGTATCAAGTAAAAGCTCAACAAGTTCATCGGGGTTGGTGTCTGAGAGAGAAACATACTCATCTCCAAAGAAAGCTACCAGAGGATATGTATATCGATTGTAAATTGCCTCTTCAATAGCAAAGTGTGCATTATAATCTACTTGTTGAATAGTAGATTTATACGTTAGTGAACCTTTTGGAATTGTCCTTCCAGAGACATCTGTGATCAACACTTCTTCGGAATTTGATTCGCTTTCAAGGTTATAGAAGAGACCTCCGAAGTTGGTAGGTGTCCAGACTTGTGAGCCAGTTACGATATTTCCTCTTATCTCATAAATTCCAGGCTCGATGTCTTCTTTCATAAGATAGAATCTAAGTTGATCTGAGTCAGCAACTTTAAGTTTAAAACCTTCTGCAATGTCTATAGTACTGCTTCTGTTGAGTGTGATTGCATCATCGTTGGACATACTGATTGAGTCACTTATACTGTTGATTTCAAGTTCACCAAATACATCACCGGATTCGATGGAGAGTACATCTTCGTAATCTAGAAGATATATACCTTCAATGATTGCGAAAGTTTCAGTCTCTCCTTGGAATAGATCGGTAATGAGTGCCCTAAAGACAATTACATCATAGGTAGTACTAAAATCCACTTTATAGGTCCATGTTGCAGGACCACCTACTATGCTGATAACCTCATCTTCGATGAATTCCCCATCTTTGGAGAGTTCCATCCAGATCTTGTCACCGTCTATATCGATTTGCTTAGCTGTAAGCTCATATCCTTCTGGAAGTTCGATTGTTGAACCCGTCTGGAGTGTATACTTATCATCATTGTCAACAAGCAGCTTTACAAGCTCATCTGCACTGTTGTCATTGAGAGACACATACTTCTCTCCAAATAAACCGATAACAGGATAGCTTACACTTGTATTGAGGTCACTGTTACCAGGTTCATTATAAAAGTCTGCAGCGTATTCATTTTGCTGGATTGAAGTGTTGTAAACAAGACCTTCTCCAGGAATAGTTCTTGAGGTAATTTGTTTTATGCTCAGTTCTTCTGAACCGATTCCTTCATCGAGATCATAATAAAATCCAGAGAAGTTCAATGGATTAATCCTTATGGAAGATGAATCATCATAGATGGGGCTTCTGAAATAGACTTTATCCACCGTAGCAGGGCTTTTTTGTACTTTCCATTTCCATTCTTTAACAACACTATACTTTTCATTGGAAGCTACAGCCTTGATAGCATAATCTCCAAAAGAGAGAATTGATAAGGTGTATGAGGCAGTATTTATTGATGAGTTGGTTTGGACTTGTTCTCCATCAAGGAACCATGTAATGTTTGCAGGTTTATTGATGTTGAGTGTGAATGTCTGTGAAGAACCTTCATAACTCGAGATATCAGTTGATGGATTGAAGGAATCTATTTCCAGGTATAATGGATTTTCTTCAAGTTTCTTTTCAACAAACGGATAGTATCTCAATGTTTCATCATCTGCTACTTTGAACAGTATATTCGGAGAGGTCTCGATTATTTGATTACGTGTAAGATAGATTGAGTCTATGTTTGACATTTGTATGGTACCATCTGAAATACTGTTGACCTCAAGTTTTCCAAACTCATCACCAGACTCGATGGAGATTATGTTCTGGTGATCTATGAGATAGATACCCTCAACTGTAACCAGACTGTCTTGTGAATCCAAAGAAATATCAGTTACCAATACTTTGAAGATTATTACATCTGAAGTGTTACCCACATCGGCTTTATAAGTCCAGGTGGTCCTATTATTTGCTAAATTAATGGTACTTTCTTCTATAAACTCTCCATTTCTGGAAAGCTCCATTTGTACTTGATTATTTCCTACAGCAATCTGTTTTACAGTAAGTTCATAGCCGTTTGGAAGCTCGAGGGTTGAGCCGTTTCTAAACGTATATTCATCATCGTTGTCAACAAGCAGTTTTACAAGTTTATCTGCATTATTGTCATCAAGAGCAACATGCTTCCCTCCCAACAAACCAATTATTGGATAGCTTAGATTATCACTGAAATTTGCAGCGTATTCTTTCTGCTGAATTCTAGTGGTATAAAGAAGTTCACCTCCAGGAATTGTCCTGCCGCTGAGTGATGCTAAAGCAAGTTCTTCGGAACCAATATCATCATTAATATCGTAGAAGAGGCCTGCGAAGTTTGCTGGAGTCCATGTTTCTGTACCATTTGCGACAGTTCCTCTTAACTCGTAGGTTCCAGGTTCAGTGTATTCTTTCATTAAGTAGAACCTGAGTTGATCAGAATCAGCAATTTTTAGTTTAAAACCATCTGCGATATCCACAGTACTATCTCTGTTAAGAGCAATACCACTATTACTATCCATTGTGATGGTTCCTTCAATGATGCTGGCAACTTCAAGTTCCCCGAACTCATCGCTGGATTCAATAGAGAGTACATCCTGATATTCTACAAGATATAGACCTTCAATGACTGCAAGACTGTCAACCTGTCCGCGGAACACATCTATAATGTTTACCCTGAAAACAATTACATCATCAATGGTACCAACATCTGTTTTATACGTCCATGTTAAAGGACCACCTACTACGCTGACGACCTCGTCTGCAATTAATTCGCCATTTTTGGAGAGTTCCATCCAGACCTTGTCACCCTCGATATCTATTTGCTTTGCTACAAGTTCATAGCCATTTGGTAGCTCGAGTGTTGAACCAGTTCTTAGTGTATACATATCATCGTTGTCAATAAGCAGCTTTACAAGCTCATCCGGGTTAGTGTCAGAAAGAGGTACATACTTCTCTCCAAACAAACCGATAACAGGATAGCTTTCACTTGTACTGGGATCACTGTTACCATATTCACTGGCAAAATCTGCTGCATAATCCATTTGCTGAACTGAAGTTTTGTAGACAAGGTTTCCTTCAGGAATAGTTCTTGTATCAATTTGTGTTATACTCAGCTCCTCGGAACCAATTCTTTCATCGAGATCATAATAAAACCCAGAAAAATCTGTAGGTTCCCAGGTAGTCGGACCTGTTGCAACGTTTCCTCTTACTTCTATGAAGTCAGTTCCAGAAACGGAATTTACACTAAATATTCCCACTAATATGATAGTTGCCACTAACAAAACAAATTTTACTTCAACCATTATTCCACCACTTTATACCACTATAATAAGAAATAGAGTTACGTATATAAAATACTTACGAAAATAGTTTTATGCATAACTAAAATATACAACTTTTAACATAAAATTAAATATTTTAGAAATGAAATCAAGTTAAGCTTAATCTTTAATATTGCCAGGAAAATAGGCAAAATTTCTGAATATAGCAATAAAGAAATAGCTATGCTTAAATAAGATTGCCTTGATTTTTCATGGACACAACCATCCGCCGCAGGCGGCGCGTTCCATTTCCAAAAAAAGAACCACCATAAGGGTCCGAAGTTTATTCAATATATCTATCTTTTTCAGGGTAATGAACGGTTATGATATAGCCTTGGTAATGTTTATAAGGGAGCGTAAAACCCCTGGTCTGGAGAATGAAGCAGGAAGCGTCTGAGTCTTTAGCCGAGAGGCAGTTCACACATTTTTAACCAGGTCATGCCCGGGAAGGAGCATTGAGATATTTTCATGGAATTGGTTCATGCTAAATGGTTTTCTAAGGTAACTTATACATCTTTCTGAAAGAGCATCTATTTTGTCCTCTGTCATAGTACATGCCGTGACAACAAGGACCGGCGTATTCGGGTTCTTACTGGTCTTTAACCTCTTAAGAACTTCAAAGCCGTCAATTATAGGGAGTCTTATGTCCAGTATAATAAGGTCAAAACAACACCGGTTAACAAGCTCTAAAGCCTTTTCTCCATCCATCGCTACCTCTGGTCTATAGCCTTTTATCTTGAGGAGGCAAAGGAACAGTTCCAGGTTCTCAGCATTGTCTTCAACCACAAGGACGCTTTTTATCTTATTCACTTCCTTAAACTTTACATCGGTCAGTTTTTTTGTATTTGTTTTAAACAACCGGTCATTAACATGGATCTGCAGATGTGATCCCTTAAAACAAAAATAGAATGTACTTTCTATATATAAATAGATTTCCGGCATAATATTAGTTTAATGGTATAACGGTTTGTACTATGCTGCAGAGCTGCAATTAACACTATCTTCTGGATAAAAAAATCATCCAACATTTTATAAAGGGATGTAAGCGTCCCAAACAAAAAAAGCAGAATGTTGTCAGTACTGGTCCAAAAACCTGGCCAGAGATCCCAGGTAACGTAGTTCTAACTGTGATAAGGCCTTTTTTTAGTGTTAGAAATATTATCTTTTTGGCCGGACCGACATCTCTGATCCTGGTCCATATAAGACAGTCCTTCTGAGTTCATTGATCAGCCTGAGACTTCTATATTGACAATTCATGGTACGTGATCAGGTAAGCAATGTCTCCGATAAGCATTTATGCAACTGAACCGGATGCCTGCTGGTAAATGGATGGCTCCTTTTACCGCACACTCAGAGAAGGGCGACAAAGAAGCGCTTAAAATAAATGACAGGATCACACCGGGGTGCCAGTATGCCACCCCGGTGAATGTTTACCTGGCGTTACACTGTTCCAGTTGCTTACACGATAATATATGTGACATGGACTGACAATGAAACAGGAGATTTGCCCGGCTGGACAGGAGTGGAGGCTGATGACTCGTCCATTGCCATCTCTCTTTCATAATATATCCCGGGTTGGCTATTGTCGTTTATGGATGATGTCTTCACACCGCTTATTCTAACTCCAAGGCTGCTGGCAAGCATCTCTGCTTTTGATGAAGCATCTGCTACGGCTTCACTGATAAGTTCTTCCTGAAGTTCTTTTTCCATTTCATCGGATACGGTAAAAGAAATACCTCCTATCTGATTTGCTCCTGCAGCTGCAGACCTGTCGATGATCTCTCCCAGTATATCAAGCTTCGTGGTGGTTACCCGCACGTTATTGGAGGCTGAATAACCCTCGATGGTTGCTTTCCCGTCATAGTTGTATACCGGGTAGACGGAAACCTGTGATGTCTGGATCTCCTCATCCTGCAGACCTGTGGCATTAAGCTCTTCCATGACCTCACTCATAATGGCCGCGTTCTCTTGCGCTGCTTGTTTTGCAGTAGGGGCCTGTATTACAACACCGATGCTCATTGTCGCAGTATCGGGCTCAACCATCTTCTCTGCGTTCCCGTTGATGTTTATAGTATTTACTGCACCATTTTCTGATACACTCTGTGAACTGGCATAGATCGTTGTTGCCATCAGCAGCAAAACAACTGACAGTGCAACGATAATAAAATATGACTTATTGTTACTATCTCCTTGTGACAATTTTTACATCCTCCGTTGTTCTATTATTTCCAATAAATATCTAATATGGTTATAATAGTATCAGGACATATTAAAGAATAGTCTAAACTTCAATTCTGTTTGCAGTCATGTATGCCGTATGGTACTGAAATCAGGATCTCGCATGTGCCGGTAAGTCCCACTGTTGCCGGCATCGTGAATCCTTCTGAGAAGTTTTCCTTCTTCATTGATACAACCATCCGCCTTGAGGCGGCACTCTCCCACTCTCTTTTACTGCTGTGCATGACCCCGGACATAACAACGCAAGGTTGACAGGATACAAAGAAGATTTCCCAGCTATCATATCCTTGCACCTCAAAGGATGGGATCATATAAGTGCAAAGAGAATAGGATTCAATCTTTGTACTTCCTGATGTCATAGGTAATTATTTCAATCTACGGGCATATCCTTATTTGAATAACACAGGAACCGCTCCTGTCAGCCTCACATCACTGCCATAAGGAAAAACCCTGCCATGATCGTCACCGAGAAGACCACGAAACTAAAGAAGTTCAGTCTGGCTCCCTCGTAGACATTCTCCCTGATCTCCATTCCTGTCATCAGCAGGGCAAATACCTTCGGCAGGAGTGCTATATACGGCACCAGCGCAAGTATCAGGATCCATCCGTTGCTGAACACATACGCTGCAAAGATGATATTGGTTATGAGCATTGCATGCAGGACCATAAGTCCGTATGTGCCGCTCTTCAATCCTCCCAGCCTGATAACTAGCCCCAGTTTTCCTGCTTTTCTGTCATAGGGCATATCGACAATCTGTCCCCCCCAGGCAAATATCAGTGTGCTCAGGCCGGTAGCAGGCATGATCGTGATTACCAGCGGATGGAAAGGAATACCCTGGGCAGCCGCTCCCAGCAGGATAGCAAAGGGTCCGAACCCGAGCCATATCGATATCTCGCCCAGGCCCCTGTAAGCTAACTTCACAGGCTCGGCAGTGTAGTACTTGCTCAAAAAGGCGGCGGCCAGGAATATAAAGATGAAAACAGGCCAGAGCTCCCTCTCAGAGATATACAACAGTCCCAGGGTTCCCAGAAGACCCACGACAAGACCGGCTCTGGCTATTGTGAATAACTTTCCTTCCAGCCCGGGATCCTTCACCATCACCGCGGATCCTCCACTGAAAATGCTTTCCCCGGAGTCCAGGGTATCACACCCCTGTTTCGTATCGTATATGTCATTATAGACGTTCATGGAGATGTGGATACTGAACCCGACCACAGCTGCCAGTAACAGGCCTGAAAGGTTAAATCCTCCTGTCACGATCACGGCGATAGCTGTGCTTATTGTCAGGGGCACAACCATGGCCAGCAGTCCGTATGCCCTTATTATCTCAAAAGTACCCGGACATCTGTCAGTCATATCCTACTCCAAAACCAGATAAAAGTAAATGAAAGATTTCCATATGATAAAAGGACCTATTTACCAAATATAGTTTTCTCAGCAATTAGTGGCAGGCATATGTGCTCACTCTGCCGTAAAAAGCCTGGAATTACGATCTATCAGAATAAACATGTACGCAAACACTATTTTTCTGGAGCCATCTTTGCACATGCTCAAATAAAATAACAAATATTTTATATATTATATAGGATGATAATATCATAACAAAAATGTTCTCAAAAACAGAACCTGCAGGTCTCTATGGCTGAAAAAATAACTCCCTTCCTGGAAAATACCGATGCCGTCTCCGAGGTTATAGGAGAGGTACTGCTGACAGCAATTGCCGTACTTGCGTTCTCGGTCGTGGCAGTGTTCATATTCTCATATGCCGGTCCCCAGGAAAAGGTGCATGCAGACATCCAGGGCTGGGTAGGTGTGGATTCCGATACCATCTACCTGCGGCATGCAGGCGGGGAGACTATAGATATCCCCCGGATCCGGGTCCTGCTGGACATCAACGGGACCAGAAAGGATCTCACGCCATCTGAAGTTGAACAGATAAAAGGAAATGATCACTGGGTCCTGGGTGAGACCATCCGCATCAATGCTTCCCGCCTGTGGTCTTATGATATCGGACAGGATGACTACATTGCTGTCACCCTGATCAGCACCGACTCGAACCTTGTGATCAAAAGCGGCACCCTGCTTGGAAGTGCTCATATTACACAAGCGCCTCCCGGCGGCCTGACTCTCACAGCTCCTGTCCTCTCAGGCCAGAACCCCGCATCACCTTTCCAGAGCAATACTTCCCAGCAAGTGACTTTCAGTGCATCCAGCAGCCAGTCATCCATAAACGAGTTCTTCCTGGACGGCCGGCACCTTGCATGGTCCAACGGTACATCTCCTTCATATACTAATACAAGCCCTTCAGAGGGCACTTATGACCTGACACTGGTCGCAAGGAATACTACTGATCCTCTGCTGACAGATTCTATTGAGTGGACATGGACTGTAACAGCGGGCGGAGAGGCTGGCAATCCTATCCCGGGAACTGATATGCGTCTGCAGAAAACTGGCAAAGGTGGTTACATTGCGGACGGGGACTATATAAGGTTCAGTGCAATGACAGGTAACAGTTATGTGGCTATGGACGGTATTGAGACGGATGTAAAGAATAAGGATGTCACGCTTGTGATGAACGGCCAGCAGACATCAGGTACAGCAAGTATAGACTATTCCGGTACCACCTGGAAGATCATAACTTATGACTTCGATGTTGAATTCTATCTGGATGGCACTCTGGTGAACACAGGACAGGTAACCGACATCAACATACATAAGGCAGAGAACTTTGAGTCCACACTATCCTATCATCTGCCTGCGCACCCTTCACAGACATATTTCAGCGAGAACGGAGACAGTAACATACTTATAGATGCTCCGAACTCCTCAGAGATCCGACTCTACAATATAACACCAACAGATGGTGCCAGCTTCGAACTTGAGTTCAATCCGGATGCCAGTGATATAGCCGGATTTGATGCGCTTTACGAGATAATCTGATCATTCTGCAGATCGCGCGTAAGTGTTGTGAAAACTTTCCGTGCAGAAGAGAAAGTGCCTTCTGTAGCGAATGGTTGTATTTGGCTTAGTGCGCCAGTTGTTCCTGATCTAAACACAAAATCATAATGGCGCCAGGACACGTTCTTTGCGTTTTTCTGTTCTTGATATTGAAAAAAGGAATTCTACAGGGATGCATTGACATACAGAACAGAGCCTGATGGGTCAAAGGCCCGGTTCAGTTTCTCAGTAGAGACAGTATCGTCTCCCTGACACTTCTTTCTGAACCCCATTCATTCTTCCATCCGAGCGCCTTCAGTTTATCGATTGACAGCATCATTCTCGGAACGTCGCCTTTCCAGCCCCTGGAGCCCCCGGTATATTTGAACTCCACATCGCTGAGTCCCATTTCCTCAACGATCATCTCGCCGATACTGGTGGGATTGGTGGCATCTTCTGAGCCGATATTGAAGATATTGACTTCTTCATTACTTTCAGAGACCGCGAACATCATGGCATCCACGCATTCCCTTACATGAAGGTAGGACTTGGACTGCCTGCCGTCGCCCAGTATCTCCAGCTCAGCAGGATCGTTCCTCAGCTTGGCTATGAAATCCACGATAATGCCATGAGTACCTCTTTCACCGATGATATTGGCAAAGCGGAAGATCCATGACCGCATGTCAAATGTGTGTGAATAGGATGTGATAAGGGCTTCACAGGCCAGTTTGGATGCACCGTATAATGAAATAGGCACCAATGGCCCGTAGTCCTCCGGCGTGGGGATTACTGTGGCCTCTCCGTAGATAGTGGAAGTGGATGTGAAAGCAATATCTTTCACTTCGCTTTTACGCATGGCTTCCAGCAGGTTATAGGTGGCTTTGATGTTCTGGTCGAAATGAACCTTTGTGTCCACTGCTCCAAGACGGACATCAGGATTTGCAGCAATATGGAAAACCAGGTCCATGCCCTTGCATGCAGTTTCAATGGCATCAGTATCGAGCAGGTCGCCTTCGATAAGCCTGAACTTCGGATGGTCCATGCGCCGGTCCAGGAACTCCATCCTCCCGGAACTCAGATTATCAAAAACAGTTACCTCATTCCCCATCCCGACAAGCCTGTCGACAACATGGCTGCCAATAAATCCTGCTCCTCCGGTGACAAGCACTTTTCGTTCCGATACTCCGCTTCCAGCCATTTTTGCACCCGGTGTTTCATTCAGGCATCCCTGAATGATCGTAATATACATGCTGTGGCTATAATAACCACTCCGTACATATTTAAGATTTGTGAAAACATCCGGTAAAAGTCCCAAAGTTATTCTTATTGGGCAAATAGCTCTCTGACCGCACCGTTTTGAACCTGTGAATTACCACCCTATAAACAGGGTAGCTTCCTGCTTCATTATCGAATCCAACGGCTCGATTCCACAAGCCTGAGCTGTAGTTCCTACAGCACGATTGAGAATATTGATAGCGGCATTATGGTCACGGTCAAGAACTAATCTACAATGAGGACAGTTATGTACTCTTATTGCTAATGATTTCTCAACCTTTTCACCACAATTACTGCAAAGTTGTGATGTATTGCATGGATTTACTAACTCTACAAACTTACCAGCTTCTTTCGCTTTGTATTTTGTAATCTGAATTAGATTGCTCCATGATGCATCGTGTATTGATTTTGAAAGTATTGAATTTTTTTTAACCATATTCTTTACATTCAATTCTTCAAATGCTATGAAATCATAATTATCAATTAATTACCTCTTAATTTGTGGTTAAAATGGCTCTGTAGAAACCCTATTTTCTACTTAATTTAGTCCGTAATCATTTAAAAAGGATAAATCCCAAAGTCTTAACTTGATAGCGAAAAACACAAAGGGGATGTTTAGTGTTTTGTTCCAGATCAAAGATCTGGAACTCCCATTAAATCTTCGATTTGATGTCAGTCTGACAAGTACTTAAAGTTTGTTGATACAGCGCTAGTTGTATCAGGAAACTCACATTTAGAGATTTATAGTTGTAAGTATTCTAAGGGGAAATACACCCAACACCAGCTAATGACACTGGTTTTGCTGAAAGAGTACCTGAAAACCGATTATAGAAGTATTGTAGAACTTGTCGAATTGATGGACAAGGTAAAATTAAAGATAGGATTAAAACAAGTTTCACATTTCACTTTCCATTAAATCATAGATTGAATGGGAGTTCCAGATTTATAATCTGGAACACTCTGCACAAGTTCGTTAGAAGAATTAGATCTGTTTACTTCAATGGATTATTAAAGCAAACACTTGATCTGTTCTATTCATATGGGGAAAGGATAGAAGTTAATACTATTGATTCAAGTGGATTTACCAGTGGTTATTGTAGTTACTATTATTCACTCAGGACAAAGAAGAAACGCAGATCATTCATGAAAGTAAGTATTTCTGTTGATAATAATAAATTAATAGTTACTGGTTTTAAGATATGAAGTAAACCAAGTCATGACGCAAAGCATGCATTGACATTGCTAAGACAATATCACAAAACTCGCAGATCTAACTACTATGTAATGGATAAAGCATATGATTCAGAAGCCATACATTCGCTAACAAGAGAGCAATTACAAGCAGTAGCTATGATCCCTTTAAGGCACAGGAAGAGAAAAAGGATAAAAGGATATTATTGTAGAAAAATGATAAAAGAGTTTGATGAGGAACTTTATCATAACAGAAGCCTTGTTGAAACTATGTTTTCAGTGCTCAAAAGGAAATATGGTGAGGAGTTAAAGGCCAGGAAGCACTGGAATCAGATAAAAGAGATTAAAATAAAGCTAATAGTAAACAACCTTGGCAGGTATGCTAAGGTTGTTTGTTTGATTCAAATGAGGATTTCTACAGAGCCGAAAAAGAGAGTAATTAAAAAGGATTATCTCAAGGACATAGCGTATATTCTTAATGAGAATATATTTTTTACCATCAGAAATTTTTGGTCAGATCGATGTCCGGTGTTTTGAAGACAGAGTAAACTTGTATATAATAATCAGCCAATATAATTAGGAAAAAAGGACGGAAAATATATGGATATGTCCGATGGAGTTGCCTGGTTCTTATAGTTGCAGTAATGTTTATTGTAGCTTATGTGTTCTTATGGTTCTTCAACTCTTTATTGGAAAAAAGCGCTAAGAAAAGAAGGAAAAACAAATCCTCAAAACTTTACAGGTCTAAAGGGCTGCGCAAAGTTGGGAAATCGACAAGCCTGCGCAGCTCTTCCAGAAGATAAATTGGTTTTTTTTAATCTATTATCTTGACCTGTTAATCCGTGAAAACGATATATCAAAATTAAATCGTAAATAAGATTTATTGCAATTACATATTTTTTGTTATTCGGCTCTGTCATACTCAGATCAGGCATTTAACTTATCCTTAAGTTATTTTTCGTTTATTCCATAACAATCCAAAAAAGGCATAAATATGAAAGAACCAATATAAAAAAGAAATTTAATTGAAGGTTCAGAAATGTCAGAGAAGTGTTTAGTGGAAAGTCTGAAGTCTCTGCTGAAAGAGCAAAAATTTGCTGTACTTGCAAGTATTCATGAAGATGTGCCTTATACGAACCTTGTGGGATTTGCGGCCACTGAAGATCTTAAATACATATTTTTTGTAACCTCTGTAGCTACCAGGAAATATTCTTACCTCATAACTTCCCAGAAAGCATCCATGATGATCGATAACAGGTCCAATAATGAGAGTGATTTCAAGGATGCTATGGCTGTTAATGCGACCGGGAAAGTTATGGAGGCTGAGAAAACAGATGACATTAAAAATGTATATCTGGCGAAAAATCCATATCTCCATGATTTCCTGCTCTCTCCGTCATCCGCCCTGATGAGAATGGAAGTCAAAAGCTACATAGTTGCAAGCAAGTTCCAGAATGTTGTGAAGATAGACATGTCGTAAGCGGGACAGTAGAACGCAGAGGTGGAATGCTGATACACGGGGTCATCACTGCAAGGGGATATGGTATCCCTCTGTTACAGATATACATGATACAACAATGATCATCCGAACTGGTGATAAGGTCACTGTAGATGGTCATCTTGGGATTGTTGCTATCCGGAAGAAATAGTGCCTTCATTTAATAATACTGTATCCAATTGTTATAGGTTTTGTTCATAATGTGGCAACCCGTCGGTTTGGAAAACCGGAAGAAGGAAAGTTTGAGAAGAAGAGTTGAACCTTTATTAAAAAAAGAGAGATTATACTCCCTTTGAACTCATGAGCTTAATGAACTCAGTAGATTCCATTACTACACTGGTTTCTATATAGCAGATATCAGACCATGGCAGGTTGAATTCAGCAAATGATTTGGCATCTTCGGTTTCGTAGAGTATGAAATACCTTCCACCGGAGATATCCACCCATTGGTTAATGATTTTTACGCCAGCTGGTGGCCTCAGTTTCTTAAAGTGTTCAATGATCTTGTTACTGTTCTCGGGTTCCCACGTGCTTGTACTAAAGAATAACATTTTAATCCTCCTGATTCTATTTCCTGCAAGCAGAGCACGAAACTCGCTTTCTGCACCCTACCCTGATTATATACAGAACTGAAGACTATATAATATATTGCTTGAATGTTGAAAGATAATTGAAATGATTTTTAATTTCAAATTAAAATATTATTTACATACTTTAAATAAATAAATTTAAATTTTAAATAAATTTGTCGATATATATATGGCAATATATGTAGGCATATATTTAAATTATTTAGGGAGTGGTTTATATATGTCAACGTACTAAAATTAAATAGCTACAAAAATTAAACGGAAATATCGGGAGAGTTAGAAATGAAAATGATAAAAATGTTGATGTTGCTGATTATAACAGCAGCTATAATTTTATCAGGCTGTGCAGAACAGCCTCAGGAAACAGATGTTAATGAAACGGATGTTGATGAAACGGATGTTGATGAAACAGATGTTGATGAAACTGAAGAGATGAATATTGTAGAAGTTGCCGAAAGTGCAGGTTCATTCAACACCTTGGTGCAGGCTGTTCAAGAAGCAGGACTAGTCGAAACCTTAAGTGATGAAGGTCCATTCACTGTATTTGCACCAACGGACGAAGCATTTGACGCACTGCCTGAGGGAACTCTTGATGCACTGCTGGCAGACGAAGAAGCACTTAGAACTGTGCTCACATATCACGTTGTAGACGGAGAATATATGGCTAGTGATATTGTCGATATGGAATCCCTGACGACATTACAGGGCGAAGATATCACCATCCTTGTAACTGATGGAGATGTCATGGTCAACAATGCTAATGTGACACAGACAGACATTGAGGCCAGCAATGGTGTAATTCATGTCATAGACCAGGTGATATTACCACCATCAATGACTTAAGGGATGTCAACACCCAGTCCCGAAAAGGACTGGGATTTCTATTTTTCTCTTTTAAAGATTGTATATGCCTTATTTTTTCTATCTTTTACCCTGAAATTGAATTGTCGGATAGCCTGTTTAGTTGTGGAAATAGTCAGAATTTACAGTTGTGGAGGCAAAATAATCTAACATCCTGAACATTTGCCTGGAAGACTCGACCACATTCCCCATCTGCGCGAACGGCATTTCCATAACCATCTCTCCTTTAGAGAGCCCGCCTGTGAACGTTTCATCATCTTATGAGGCCCTGCCACGATGACCACCACATCCGGAACAATAGATGCTCTATCAAGAGCAGAGTAATCGACAGCCTTCACAGACCCGGCTCAACAACACAACGGTAGATATGCCGGACGGTATACTCAATATATCACTTGCCCATAAAGAAACATTGGAGAAGCCCTTGTCATTTGTGCCTGAAGTTACGGGCAATGATATGAAACTCCGGTATATCCTTTACAGGAATGGCAACCCTATCAAGCCCTATCGCAACCCCGATCTATGGATAAACATGACCTGGACCTGAATCCGGATACTAAGAGAACGACCTTTGAATTAAATGCACTAATTATATGTTGTTATCAACGTAAAGCTTATGGGATTATCTTGTGTGAATACAAACAATTGTTATCTATTAAGCTCATCTGTGCGAATATAATATTCCAATTAGCTTCATTTTCTGCGTTTTCTACTCGATCATGCGATAATATTATTAATAGGGAGATCATTTTGTTGTTTGGAGTGGATAGTAAGCAAATTCTGATTAGCATTGCTGGTATGCTAATGAGTGGCTAGCTTACACATGCAGATTTAGTTCTGAACCGCAAGAAGGGGAGTTAAAATGGGGATAACAGGTATAATACCTGCCTATAATGATGAGGCTAACATACATGATATCATCAAAAAGGCAGGGGTATATGTTGATAATATAGTAGTGGTTGATGATGGAAGTACTGATTCGACTGCATATGTCGCAGAAAAGATGTCTGCCTATGTAATAAGGCATGAAGCGCACAAAGGGAAAATGGAATCCCTCAAGGCGGCCTTCAAGTTCTCCGAACGATTCGGGAAAGGTCCAGTACTTGTAATAAATCCGGGTCAGTTGTATAACACTGAAGAGATACCCAAAATGCTGGACCCTGTAATGTGGCTTGAAGCAGATGCTGTTGTGGGTTACAGCCCGTATCCGTCGAATGGAGGGCCACAATACGACATACAGTCACTGATAACGGATAACAATGGGAACGGAAACGGAAACGGAAACGGTTCTGATCCTGGCAGGCAGCAGTTCACTAAATTCCTATATGATAATATCGGATATGCGGCATTCTCGGCCCAGTCCGCAAATTTCATGAAGTTCGAGCCGGACTCCTTGCCCATGGAGCTTTCCCTGATCAAGGATATATCGGATGCCGGAATGAGGATCAAGGAAATGAATGTCAGTAAACTTCAGAAAGAAGATACTGACATCCTCCACAAATACAAGATTGGTGTAGTGATACCTGCTTATAATGAGGAGAAACTGATTTCAACCACCGTCGACGGTATCCCGGATTATGTTAACAGGATATATGTCATAAATGACGCAAGTACCGACAATACTGCCGAAGTGCTGAACTCGATCGATGACCCGCGCCTGTCAGTTATTGATCACAAGGAGAACCAGGGAGTGGGCGCCGCGATCCTTCATGGTTACAAGAGAGCTCTTCAGGAAGACATGGACATAACGGTTGTCATGGGCGGTGATAACCAGATGAACCCGGCACTTATGCCAAATCTGTTAATGCCGATCATCCGGGGGGAAGCCGACTATACAAAAGGTAACCGTCTCAAATCAGAGGAGTTCCGTGGGGGGATGAGTTCCTGGAGACTTTTCGGAAATTCTATTCTTACCCTGCTCACAAAGATAAGTAGCGGATACTGGAATGTAATGGACCCTCAGAATGGCTACACTGCAATCTCAAAGCACGCACTGTCCAATATAGACATCGATCACCTTTACACTTATTACGGGTACTGCAATGACATGCTGGTGAAGCTCAATACATTCGGCTTCAGGACAATTGATATTTCCATGCCTGCTCACTACGGTAATGAGAAGTCGAGTATAAAGTATGGCAGGTATATGACCAAGGTATCTACCATGCTCTTAAAGAAGTTCCTCTGGAGGCTTAAGATGAAGTACTCTATCCAGAGTTTCCATCCCCTTGTGTTCTTTTACGCTTTCGGGATGATCTTCTTACCTGTGGGTGCTCTTCTGACATTGTATACGCTGGCTGCGACTTTCATAGCCGGCTGGCCTGTGCCACCGAGTCTTCCGTTGATAGATGCCCTCTTTATCGTTGCAGGATTGCAGTTCCTCCTCTTTGCAATGCTGTTTGATATGAGGGAATGTAATAAGACAATGGATGTCAGCATCTGATAGGAAATAATTGCTAATGCAGGTAAAGCAGGAAATTGATCCCTGAATAAAGAAAAGGAGGTTGGGTTGGCGGATAAGTAGAGGTCCGCCAACTACGTGTCTGATAATGTGTCAGAGGTGTCCCGGCATTATTCCTGAGGTCGCAGGAAGTATGCCGGGACATATATGTTCTGTTTCCGGGTTATCAGATACCCGGAATGTGTACTGTACTATCGAAATTGTTGTTCTCGAACACAAGGTTACTGCCGCTGGAGATTATCTCCAGGCCTTTGGTGGAACCGGATATTGGTTTCATTTCTGTTATGCTGTTACCTTTCACAAGTATATTGTCGGTATTTTCCAGGTTGATACCTGTTCCGCCGGCACCGATGATGTTATTATTCTCAACGACTGCTCTCTCTACGCTCTGCAGGACTATAGCGCCGTCATCTGACACAAGCCAGTTATTGACATCAACAAGAGTATTGCCTGAAACGATCACTCGTGATATGGGCTTAAGGACAGTTCCTCCATGTCCGCCGATGACATAGATTCCAGAATCCTGTTTCTGGCCGTTTGTGTAACCCTCAATGTAGTTACCGGTGATCTTCACGCCCTGCAGGGTCTGTGAGTAGCTGCCATCGCTGGTGCTGTGAGAAACAGCTATTGGTATCTTCACATCTTTTATCGTATTGTCTTCGATGTAAATATTATTGGAACCGTGGCTGTCTATACCTTCCCACACGGGATTGTTCTCGATGTGGTTGTTCCTGATATAGATGTATTCCGAATACTGGTAAGAACTGCTTCCTTTGGCAACGGCAACACCGTATGAATTGACATTGATCATTTTGGTGTTGATGTCCTTGAAAGTATTGTTCTCAACGTATACGTTGCTTGACTGCTTGCCTATCATAACGCCTGCATAACCGAAATCCAGGAACTCGTTGTCCCTTATTGTTATCTGTTCGTTAGTGTAGGATGGCGAGTTGACATCAAGGAATACGCCGTAATCCCTGAAGTTGGTGAATGTATTGCCTTCGATAAGGCAGTTGTTACTGTTCTCGAATTCGATGAGTCCGACTCCGCCGGTTACCGGAAGATAGGACTGGTCAGGGTTGCTGAATTCGAATCCTCTGATTGTAACGTTAGTAGCACTTGTTATGTTGAAGATACTGTATCCTCTCAGTACTGCATCGCTGCCTACCAGTTCAGTATTTGACTTCAGTTCAATTGCTGAACTGATCATATATGTTCCGGAGTTGAACAGGATGGTACCTTCATCAACAGCGTTCACTGCAGCCTTTATGGCTTCTACGTCGTTATTTCCTTCGTATATCAGTTCTCCTTCATCTGTGTGAACGAGTGTTGTGGTGGTGTCTTTGGAAATGCTCACTGTGTAGTTAATCCCTTCATTGCCGGTGGTGTCGGCCGCTGAAGAAATTGCTGTCCCCAGGCTTAAGCCCAGGAGCAGACAAACCAATAAAAGGCTTGTAGTTTTTCTTCTATTAACCATTTTAGACCTCTCAACTATTGAGTGTTTAATAAGCCGTTTTTTGATTATGTGGGTCAAGCTGTCAAAAATAAGTCTATGGGTCGATATATCCTCTTGAAGAAAAGCACGGGTAACACTATGGGGATAGTGCTCGTTATTTCATCATGGGGTCGAGTGGGGGTAACTGTATTTTGTGACGAGCTCCTCGATAATATACTTTACAGTATATATATGATTGCAGACCCAAAAAAGGGTTTAAGTTAACTTGAAAATCCTTTTTAAGGCTTTTTAGAGTTGCCTTAAAGAAGATATATAAGTCCTGATGCGGATATTCAGGTTGTATTTAAGTAGTTTCAGAACTTACATCGGTTGTTCTGTTCACTTCCTTTATGTACCTAAAGCAGAAGGCTCCTTCCCCGGCGCGTAGCAGTCAACAGACAGTCATGTGGGCCGGAATATCAGAAAAAAGAGATTTTTAATCATGTGTATGACTGCCGAGGTGTAGGGTAGAGAAAGCCCGCGTATTTTAGGCGTGGGAGCACTCACCAGCTTTAAGCTGTAAAATAAAAATAGCCGGTTGAAAGGTCATATGGCCCGTCAACCGTTGTTCATATCAGTTCATTACTACGTTCAGAGTATCTGTATCCTGTTGTCCGTTAGTGTCGGTCACTGTCAGCGTGACCATGAATCTGCCGGTACCTGGGAAAATGTAAGATACCCTTTCTCCGGTAGCATCTTCCTGGATACCGTTAGATGCATCGAAGTCCCATGAATATGAGGCTATGCCGGTATCATCGAGGGATCCCGTGGCATCGAATTCAATACCGCTTTCCGAAACAACGGATACGATTCCCAATATGGCCACAGGGGGCTCATCAAGGCTCGTCTCTGTCTCATCCTCTATAGGGTCTGCGGTCTCTTCAGGAGTTTGAGAACCATCATCTTCAAAGACTGTGTTGTTCTCAACAACAGCATTCGGAACATTGTGCAACAAAACAGCAGTCTCCTCTGACAGCCAGTTGTTGCTGTCGGAGATGTTGTTACCTGAAACAGTTGCTCTCAGGTAGGCTTTGCTGACAGTGTCGGCGCGGTTGTTCCCGCCGGATACGGTGATGGCTGAATGCTCATCCTCTGCAGAGAAGTTGCCCTTGATCTGATTACCGCTGACTATAAGGTCATGCAGGGGTACCGGATACCTGTCATCATCATTTACATGGGCGACGGATATTGGTATCTTACAGTCTGTGACCTCATTGTCCTCGATAAAGAGATAGTTGGCTCCATGACTGTCGATTCCTTGCCATCCTGGATTATTCTCGATGGTATTGTTCCTGATGTAGATGTACTCGGAATACTGGAAAGTGCTGCTTGCCTTGGCAACAGCGATACCGAAGGAATGCACATTCAGGTCATTGATATCGATATTCCTGATGGTGTTGTCCTCAACAACTATGTTCTTTGCCTGCTTTCCTATCATAACACCGGTGTAACCGAAATCCAGGAACTCGTTGTTCCTTATGGTTATCTCCTTATTATGGTCGGATGCGGATGAGGCTATGATGTTTACTCCGTTGTCCCTGAAATTGGTGAAAACGTTGTCTTCGATAAGGCAGTTCTCACTGTTGCGGATATCAATGAGGCCTGTGCTGCTGGCACGTGCCGTATATTCCTCATCAGGGCCGCTGAAGGTAAACCCGTGGATAGAGACATTGGATACATCCCTTAGCTGGAATATATTGTATCCCTGCAAAGTAGCATTTTCCCCGATCAATTCAATATCTGACTTGAGGGCTACAGCTGAGTTGATTGAATATGTACCTTCGTTGAAGGTAACAGTTCCCTGCTCAACTGCGTTGACTGCAGTACTGACAGCTGCATCATCGCTGGTTCCGCTGTATATAACTGTTCCCTTACCGGTTTTGACAACTGTGGTATCTGCATCCCTGGAGATGCTGATATTCGAGTTGGTCATTCCGGGATCACCGGATATCGGTTCGATAACAGTCTCATCTGCATCTCCCGGTGCACGGGGCTCGGGCGGAGTAAGTGGCGGATCGACTGTTGATGTGGCCGGTGTGGTGTCAGTAAGAACATTAAGGCTCAAAGAACCTCCGAACTTTGACTGCATCTCGTTCACCAGCGTTGCGCTGTATGTATAACCGGAGTTTGCAAATCCGTGATTATCCACAGAACTGCCATACTTATTGTCTCTGATGGTCGTGCTGAAGCTCTTCCTGACAGCTGACATCTCTATGCCCTTTGTATAGCCTGATATCTGTTTAAGACTCTGGATGTCGTTATTCTGAACGACCAGATTATCAGCGTTCAACAGGTTGATGCCAGTGCCTCCAACACCTATTATGCGGTTGTTATCAATGATTCCGCCGTTGACGTCCCTCAGGACTATGGCTCCGTCATCGCTGACCAGCCAGCTGTTCACATCCATGATGGTATTGCCGGAGACATTTATGTTTGTGTATGGCTGAGCATAGTTGCGCGCGCCCAGAACATGTATCCCTGAATGTTGTTTGTCCGGAGAGTCCATGTTCCCTTTCACATAGTTCCCGGTAATCACTATATCGTGGACGGGCAGAGGATATGTCCCCTCATTGGTCTGGTAGGAGACGGCGATTGGCACTTTACAGTCAATAACTGTGTTGTCCTGGATATAGACATGGTTTGCACCATGACTGTCTATGCCTTCCCATACAGGATTGTTCTCTATCCAGTTGTGCCTGATATAGATGTGCTCCGGGTGCTTGTAAGAATTACTTCCTTTAGCAACAGCGACTCCATAGGCATTTCCATTCACTTTCCTGGTATTGATGTTCTTGAAGGTATTATCCTCCACATAAATGTGATAGGATTGTTTCCAGATCATAACACCGGCATAACCGTAATCAAGGAACTCATTGTTCCTGATGGTTATCTGCTCGTTGCTATGGGACGTGGAACCCACGGCCACATTAACACCATAATCCCTGAAATTGTGGAATGTATTGCTTTCTATGAAGCAGTTCTTGCTGTTCATGATATTGATGAGGCCGGAGCTGCTTCCAACAGACCCGTACAACTGGTCAGGACCGGTGAATTCAAATCCGCTGATCTTGACATTTGTCGCACCACTTATCGTGAATATCTTGTAACCTTTAAGCACAGCATTGTTCCCGACTAACTCGATATTGGACTTCAATGACACAGGTGAGCTGATCATGTATGTCCCTGAGTCTATCAGGATAGTACCCTGGTTTATAGCATTAACTGCGGCCTTTATGGCTCCTACGTCGCTGTTTCCGTTGTAGACCACCGCTCCTTCACTTGTCTGGACAAGTGTTGTACCGGAGTCCTTAGAAATGCGTATTGTGTAGTTAGTTTCTTCAGAGGCGGTGGTGTCAGCCGCTGAAGAAATTGCTGTTCCAAGGCTTAAGCCCAGGAGCAGACAAACCATGAACAGGCTTGTCGTTTTTCTTGTAACATCCATTTTTTGACCTTCTCAACTTGTGTTTTTCATTAAAAGTGTTTTTTGATGGTAATTTAGGTCGACCTGTCCAAAACATGTGCATGTGGTTTACCATATTATTAAAGTAACCTGGAATAAAATATTATTCCAGACAATGGCTTTATACGAATAATATGATATATTTCATGACATATTGTGACAAGCTAACGGATAGTATACTTTAAACTATATATATGCTGTCAGACATAAAAAAAAAGCGAAGTTGATCCGAAATTGTTTTCCTGACTCCTCTGATCAGAGATTTAGTGATAATTATTGATGACTTTTTATAAAAAATTTATTCGCAGTTTCAGCTTTCCTGAATGTATGGTTCTGCCTGCATGATTTCTGGCAGTTAATACTTCTTTTCAGAAAAAGAAGCTCGTTAATCCCTTTTTTACAGCATTCCGGTAATACGCGTGTTGTATGTTGACACGAAGCTATCTTCAAACGTTCAGCGCCACATTCCCGGCGGACCTGCTTACTCTTCTGATATATTTAAGACTTTTCTGCTCTGAGATATCATAAAAGTCGGGCCTGTAGAAATATAATTCCGGTCAGATAATGCTGGAAAATAGAAAAGTTCGCAAATAAAAAAGTTCGGCTGACAGGTATGACCTGCCAACCGGTGATTCAGCTTCAGTTCACGACTACTAGTAAACTGTCTGTGTCTTGTTGTCCTTTTGTATCAGTCACAGTCATTGTGACCTTGAATCTGCCCGGGACCGAAAAATCGTGTGATACGACTTCTCCGGTAGCCTCTTCCTGGATGCCGTTAGATGCATCGAAGTCCCAGGAATATGAGACTATGCCGTTGTCATCGGTAGATCCTCCACCGTCAAAGGTGAGGCCGTTCCCTCCGGGAACGAACCTTATAGCAAGTTTAGCTACCGGATATGCGTCCTCTTCATCGTTAGCTGGAGAAGCTTCGGTTTCCGGTTCACTGGGGGTTACCAGGTCCATGCCTCCATTGAGAGTATAGAACTTTGATGTGTCCTGGTTCATCAGGTTCACCTGGTATGTATGCCCGAACTTGGAATGTGAATAGGCATTGTACGTTGCAGAACCATCGAAGGTGTTGTTGATCAGTATGATTATGTTATCCTGTACGATAGGAAGCATCTTCACGCCGATCACATCACCTGCGATCTGCTTCATGTTCTTTATTTCGTTATCCTGCATGACCACTTCAGTGGCATCCTGCAGGTTAATGCCTGTTCCACCTGTTCCGGAGATGTCATTGCCTTTAACGACAGCATATTTTACGTGCCTCAGTACAATCGCACCGTCATCTGACACAAGCCAGTTGTTGACATCAACAATGGTGTTGTCGGAGATATGTGCTTTTATATATGGCTGGACCACTGTTCTGGCACTGTTGCGTCCACCGAGCACGTAGATGCCTGAATCCTGCTTTTCAGCAGAGAAATTGCCTTTCAGATAGTTTCCTTTGATAGTTACATCATGGACGGGCACAGGGTATTTTCCATCGTCGTTTATCTGAGCGACTGATATTGGTATCCTGCAGTCTATTATCTCATTGTCTTCAATGAAAAGATAGTTTGCTCCGAGACTATCGATACCTTCCCACACGGGATTGTTCTCGATAGTATTGTTCCTGATGTAAATATACTCGGAATACTGGAAAGTGCTGCTTCCCGGGGCAACTGCAACACCGTAGGAGAGCCCGTTTAGCTTTCTTGTATTAATGTCTTTGAACAGGTTGTTCTCAACATATACATTACTTGCCTGCTTCCCGATCATAACACCAGCGTAACCATAATCGTAAAACTCGTTGTTCTGTATGGTTATCTGTTTGTTAGAACTGGTAGCTG
>NZ_PGGK01000022.1 GCF_004745425.1 Methanolobus halotolerans
GAATCGATCGGAGAAATTCTATTTGAGAGAATTTTCCTTTCTGCACATTAGTTTGGCTAATTCCTTTTGTAGTATATAGTACACTACCGGTCAGAATTAACCGAACTGCCAAATCCAACGTCAGACAGGAAATAGCTCCTGCCTCCACTTGTTATAAGGCGGTGATTGTAATTGTTTCCCGCATTTCGCGAGGACCCCTAAAAGACCACGATGCTATATATACCTTCCGACTGAATGGTCGAAAGACATGACCGGACCTTTTTTTGAAGTCTTTTTTTCCGTGTACAAATACGCGGAGACGCTTGAATGCTGCAATCATATATATATTCTTCCACCCCGGAAGATGAAAGTAATGATTATCAGCTTTTTATGAATGTAAGTGGCAAAAACCACATCCCCACCCGGATTATAGCTTCTATAATTAATCCGATATAAGACTTGTGGAAAGCCTCCGAGTCTGCAAAATTCAGCACAAAGTCGTGCCAGAAGCACGCACCTAAGCGACCTTTGCAGGGATATCTAGATACACATACTAGCATATAAAGATAACCTACATAATTAATTTGCAAGGCAAAAACAGATCATAACACAAAACGGCACCGTGTACGCAAGATTTAACAACATATGAAACATAGCAATACTAAAATCCGAGAAAATATTAACTTTAAAAGAGGAATCACAACTGCAGAAAAGAAAACATGTTGATAATGCGGACCTAACCGCCGTCACCAGAGTAAGAACCCCTAGCAAGGAGAACAAAGAAGTACTTGCAATAGTCGAGAGCATGCTCGGAGCAAATCATGTGAGACTAAGATGCATGGACGGTGTCTTAAGAATGGGTCGTATCCCGGGTTCAATGAAAAAGAAAACCTGGATACGTGAAGGAGACATTGTGATTGCAGTTCCGTGGGAATTTCAGAATGAAAAAGCGGATGTGATATGGAAATACACACGTCTGCAGGTTAGCTGGCTGGAACGCAAAGGATACCTTAAAGGTTAGACCAAATGAAAAAAGAAGATGCCAGAAGGGTACAGAAGATTGACACTAAAGTCGATAAAATGCGTATGCGGCGTAAAGATACGGACTCCCTCAAAGTAAAAGAGAATGTATTTGATGAAGCCACACTCAAAGCCCTATACACCTTATGCAACCGGGGATTTCTCAATGCCATTGGAGGCTCTATCAGTACGGGAAAAGAAGCAAACGTATTCCTGGGAGAGGGGAAAGATGCAGATATCGCAATAAAGATATACAGGATATCTTCAAGCACATTCAACTCAATGGAAGAATACATCCTTGGTGATCCAAGGTTCCGCAACATAAGGCATGCAAAAAAAGACATCATTTTCGCATGGACAAAGAAAGAATACAGAAATCTTACACGTGCAAAGGAAGCAGGCGTACGAGTTCCGGAGGCCATACACACAGAGCGCAACATACTCATCATGGAATTCCTGGGTGAAGATGAGAGGCCATATCCTCTTTTAAAAGACATTGCTCTTGATAAAGAAACTGCAAAGCCTATTTATGATACTGTCATAAAATACATAGAACTTCTTTATGTCAGGGCGAACCTTGTACACGGCGATCTGAGCGAATATAATATAATAGTAAACCCACGTACAATGGAACCCATATTTATCGACATGGGCCAATCAGTCACGCTCGAACATCCCAAAGCAAGAGAATTCCTGATGCGCGATATAGAGAACATAATGCGTTTCTTCAAACGTTATGACATAGAAGGTCAAGCAGAAGAGCTCTATTCGACCATGAAGGAAATAAAACAAAAGAACCAATAGGTTATCGTTATAATTACTTAAATGGTAGATTCAATATGACACATGTAAAAGTTCCCAAAGACAGAATAGGTGCCATTATCGGCCCGAAGGGAAGCGTTAAAGAATTGATCGAAAACAAGTCAAGTGCCGAACTTGACATTGACAGCGAGAGCGGAGTTGTGGAGATAATCCAGGGAGACGACCCGGTCGGTGCTATGCGGGCGGCAGAGGTGGTGAACGCCATTGCACGAGGATTCAACCCGGACAAGACCATGCCCATGCTAGATGACGACCTTTTGATGCTTGAAGTGATAGACCTTTCCAAAAGTGCCAATACACAAAAGGACCTGCTTCGATTAAAAGGCCGCATTATCGGTAAAGGTGGAAAAACAAGAGAAATAACCGAAAGACTCATCGGAGTCAAGATATCAGTTTACGGAAAAACTGTCAGCATACTCGGAGACCCAGAGCAGAACCAGATAGCAAGAACAGCTATAGAAATGCTCATCGGAGGCGCACCACACGGAACTGTATATAGTTTCCTTGAGAAGAAAAGACAGGAACTTCTGCAGTCCCGACTAGATTATTACTGATTTTGATATTATAAGACCTATAATGATATAAATAAAAATATTTAAATTTCATGAAGTGAATATAACACCGGTGGACACATGAGAGGATACATCAACAGATCCGAAATCAGAATGTATGCAGCTTTTACGCTTATACTATTACCCATTGCAGTCCTCTGCTACAATGGAAACCTGTCCATCGGTACTATAACGGCATTTCCCCTGCTGTTAATCCTTGTTCTGATGTTCGCCGGTTCACTTGTAGAGATACCGGTCCTGAAGACCAGAACCAAAAAATCCGAGCAGCTTTTCAGGTTTGCACCGCTTATAGAAGACATATATTCAGTCCCCGTTGTCAAGGAGCTCCATACTGGCAAGGAAAGGGTGTTCGACACCACCATCACACTGAACCTCGGAGGTTTTTTAGTTCCATTGGTAGCAATCGTTTATCTTTTTTTAACACAGTCAAATATTACTGCTCTTGAAGTGATGCTTATAATAGTGGTTGCCGTGACATTCTTATCAGAAATGGTTAATGGTGTTGGCATAATAGTCCCGCAATACATCGGCATAATAGCAATTCCATTCTCCTTGCTTACAGCACCCCAGAATGTGGGGTCCGTGACTTTTATTGCAGGGATCGGAGGCATATTGCTGGGAACAATAGCATCCATTATCGCCTTCAATAAAGAGAACAGTGGTAGTGCCTATATAAGTATAGGCGGAGCGGGGAACTTTAAGGCGATTTATATAACTGCACTCCTTGCAAGCCTTCTCTCATACTTCGTCTGAAGAAGATGAACCTAGCCTTTCCGCTCTCCTCTTCTCGATTCTCTGCTGCAGAACCTGTGACGGAATATTAAGCGCACGGTACTTGGCAATTCCGGAACTCGTGAATCGGAATGGTTGTGGCGTATGGTCAACCCGCGTTGCCCTCATTTTCTGTACAGCCATAACAGGCATCGGAGTAGTATCTATGTCATTTGTCTGGATGAAATCAAGAAAAATCACGCCATCGCCCAGGAAATCGAAATCATCAAACTCCTTCTTTTCAATTCCATGAGCCTTCTCAGTAACAAGCAGGGACGTTATCATGTTCTTCTTCAGAAGCTTGTGGAGTCCCCTCCATGCTGTCGAGGTCCTGAAATCCCCGGGAGCTGTGAAAACGTTCAATGAATCGAATACAATACGTTCAGGCTTATGTGAATCAATTATCTCTATCATCTCTTCGGAAGTCAGCATGGAAATACCGAATATCTCAAGATAACCATCATCGATGTATTTCCCTACATCCCATCCAAACCTGGCGAAATGCTGCACAAGTTGTTGCGCTCTTTCCTCAAATGAAAAGAAGATGCATCTCTCTCCTTTTTTCACACCTTCCATGAGATATTGCATGGAAAATGTTGTTTTACCAGTTCCGGGAGGACCGGTCACTATAACAGCGAAACCTTTCGGGAATCCACCCTCCAGAAAATCATCAAGTCCCGGTATACCAGTGTTTATGCGTTTTATCAGTTTGTCAATGTTCTGAGTATCAAGTTTTGCTTTGAAACGGGTAGTATCTAGATTAAGAAGGGCTTTTTCCAGCACGATGTTTTTCGCACCAAGTTCTTTTTCATACCTTTCAAGGACTTTGATCGCATCTGCACTTAATGTAGTATGAATGGGGAATTTTGTTTTCATCACACCACCATGAACATTAATAGTGCTTTATATATTTAAAATGTTATGGTTTTATGTACATACGCAAATTTTTATGTACATATCTATTCACCTTCATCAAAAAACATCCCCTTTCCGGGCAAGAACTTACCACGACCCTTTGATGCAAGTATTTCACCATCCCATACAATATCACCCCTGGCTAGCGTGTAGTCAGGGAAAATCCCATCCATACCTTCAAAAGGCGTCCATCCGGCTTTACTATGAAGGTTGTCCCCTTTTATTTTGCTTATCTTTGACGGATCCACAATTACAAGGTCTGCGTCAAAACCTTCGGCAAAAACACCCTTTGAATGTTGTGTAAGACCAAATATCCTTGCAGGATTCCTGCTTGTCACATCGATCATCCTTCCAAGAGGTATCAGGTTCCTTTTTACTGCAACAAGCATCAACGGGAGCAATGTCTCCACACCAGGGACACCCGATGGAGCAGACTTTATTTCAATATCCTTTTCAGTCTCGGTATGCGGGGCATGATCCGTTGACACCATATCTATGGTACCATCGTTCAGGGCATTCAGAAGCATTTTCGGATTGCGCCGATCTCTCAGAGGAGGGTTCATTTTCCCAAAAGAACCCAGCCGGTCCCAATCCCTGGTTGAAAGGAAGAGGTGATGCGGAGTTACCTCACTGGTAACTTTTACAGAAGAATCAGCACCATTCCCGGAGTACCTTTCCTTGCGCAACAGACCGACTGCCTCAAATGTGCTGATATGGCAGAAATGAGTCTGCGTTCCGTTCTTTTTAGCCAGCTTAAGAGCTTTTTCAACTGCATAAGCCTCACAGAGATTAGGCCTTGCCCGGGAATGTGACTGCGGCGAGAAATCATTTTTCAGAAAAGACTCGCACTCCTGCCGTATCTTCTCATCCTCTGCATGGATACATGCCATTGCGCCAAGTTCTGCGATAACCGATAATGCCTCATCAAGAGTCTCTTCACTGATATTGAGCGCACCGGTGGATTCGGCCATGAATATCTCACCGAAGGCAGTCACACCAAGGCCCCAGAGTTCAGGAAGTTTTTCAATGTTCCCGGTTACACCCCCGTATATCCCGAAGTCGATTATTGATTTCCGGTTTGCAAGTTTCAACTTTTCCTTGAAAGACCTTTTGTCTATTGTGGGCGGAAGCGTATTCGGATGCTCGATAACTGTTGTGACCCCACCTGCTGCCGCAGAAGAAGAACCAGTATACCAATCCTCTTTTTCCACCATCCCGGGTTCTCTGAAATGGACATGTACATCAATACCCGCAGGCAGGGTAAGTGCACCTTTTGCATCTATAACCTCATTAAGCCTTTGAACATCTATCTGCCTTGCGATCTTTATGATCTTCCCATCCTCGATCAGCAGTTCGGCAGGCTGGAGATAATTGTCAACGAATACTTTAGTATTCTTTATCAGTATATCAGGCATGACACCAATTATCTTTTTCAGAGTATATGCATTTTATGATAGCAAAGTGAACTACCACCCGTAAAATGTGTGGCTTCCTGCTTCATACCTCTGACCAATGCCAGTAAGTCGACAGGCTCTTCCCGCAGTTCCTGCGGTGTTTAAGTTTTTTAAAGCAATTTTCTTGTTGTTGATTGCAGCGTTCACATCTCTGTTATGCAATGTCTTGCAGTCTGGACACTCCCACCCCCTTATATCAAGAGTCAGATCATCCTTCTTGTATCCACAAACATTACACAACTTTGACAATACATCAAATCTACCGATTCTCAGGATAGTTTTTCCATGCCATTCTGCTTTGTAAATTAGCTTGTAAACAAATCCAGACCAGCCAACATCACTGATCGCCTGAGCTAAGTTTCGATTTATGATCATCCCTTTTACATTAAGGTTCTCTATAGCAATGGCTTGGCTTTCGCGAATTATCTTTGCTGAGACCCTATGCTGAAAATCGTATCTCTTGTTTGCAATCAACTGATGTTGTTTTATAAGTTTAACAATAGCTTTTTTTCTGTTCTTTGAACCTTTCTGTTTTCTGCTGACACCCCGTTGTAATTTCTTGAGTTTATTCAACGACCTTTTCAAAAATTAAGTATTCTCGATTTCTTCTCCTGTTGACAAAACAGCAAATGATTTTATCCCGACATCAATTCCAACGGTTGTTTCCTCAGTGAACAAACCAGGTTCCGGATAAGGCCCATGGTCTTCAATTAAAATACTCACATGATACCTTCCGGCTGATGTTCTGGAAACAGTTGATGTCTCGAGAACATTGAATTCCCTGTTTAGTTTTTGATCAAGGATAATTTCAGCATTAACTTTCTTTGTTACAAGGTTGTTCTCGATGAATTCTTTGTTCAGGAAATCTCTATGAAAAGAGAACGGTTGTAAACGAATCTGGTCGCTCCGAAATGCTTCTCAAATAAGGCACGATGCCCTCCGGTAGGATAGATGATATACGTTACCTTTTTTTATCGAATCACTTGTTAGGGAAAATATTACTTGGTCGATGTTTAATTTGCTTCCATTAAATATATGTTCTTTTTGGCATTGGATGCAATCCATCCACCCATTGAAATGAGCAGTCTTCTTGCTCCAGTCTGATAAAAGAACTGCATTGAGAAGTGGCAGTAAAAAGACTGCAATCAACATCATTATATAAACACAATAGCTACTATATAGACTATAATTAATACACGACACCATATTTAATTATATATAATACATACATAATTTTCATATACTCTTTCCGTGTTGGTTCACTGAACATAAAATCAACCATAAGTATAGAATCAACAGGAGAAAAATATCGTGTCAAAGCAGTTCATAAGAAATATTGCTATCAGTTCTATTGTATTAGTAATTCTGATGTCAGCATTTGCGGGTGTCGGTTGTGTAGACCAGGAAAGCGAAGACGGTGAATCAGGAATTACTGAAGATGCAGTTTCCGGAAGTATCATAGTAAAAGGATCTGACACCGTACTCCCGCTTTCACAGGCAGCAGCCGAAGATTTCATGATGGAGAACCCTGATGCAAGTGTTACCGTTATCGGTGGAGGATCCGGAGTAGGTATTGCAGCACTAATTGATGGTGAAGTCGAGATTGCAATGGCTTCAAGGACAATGAAGGATTCCGAAATCCAAAATGCACAAAATAATGGCATTAACCCCGTGGAGCATGTTATTGCATGGGATGGAATTGCAGTAGTAGTAAACCCTGAAAATCCGATCAAGGAACTAACATTCGATCAGTTAAAAAGCATTTATGATGGAAGTGTGAGCAACTGGCAGGAACTTGGAGGAGAGGATCGCCCAATCACAGCGATCACCCGTGACAGCAGCTCAGGAACCTATGGATACTTTAGGGAAGAAGTGCTCCTTAATGAAGAATACCGCCAGGATGCACTCGTACAGCCAGCCACCGGCGCCATTGTACAGGAGATAGCTCAGAACAGGGGAGCTATCGGATATATTGGGTTTGCATACCTTGACGAAAGTACCACTGCACTTGCACTTGATGCCGGTTCAGGTTTCATAGAACCTACTCCGCAGAACATAATCAGTAGAGATTATCCACTCGCCAGGCCGCTTCATTACTACACAGATGGTGAACCTGATGGCCTTACAAAGGAATTCATCGACTATGTGATGAGCCCTACCGGACAGGATATTACCTCAGATGTCGGATATTTCCCAGTAATGTAAGAAGATACGATATCAGAGGAATAGATGTCAGGCAAGAACATTAGAGAAAAGGGTATCCAGTCACTGCTATTCCTTTCAGGGACAGTGGCTGTAGTAGCCCTTTTCCTCCTTTGTATATTTTTGTTCAGAGAAGGGATATTATTATTTGAAGACTATCCGGTCAGCAGTTTTTTGACCAATACTAAATGGTTCCCTACGGCAAGTCCTCCCATTTTTGGCCTTTTGCCATTGTTACTGGGATCATTAATAGTAACTGCAGGGGCAATAATGTTTTCAGTCCCGTTGGGAATAGCAGCTGCAATATACATATCCGAACTTGCCAACCCCAGAATATCCAGCATCCTAAAACCTGTTACAGAAATTCTTGCAGGCATTCCATCTGTGGTCTTTGGTTTCTTTGGTCTTGTGATACTCGCCCCCGTCGTCCAGCGAACACTGGAAATACCGACCGGACAGACTGCATTAACAGGTTCCATTATGTTAGGCATAATGGCACTCCCAACTATCATATCAATATCAGAGGATGCCATAAGCTCAGTGCCGCGATCAATAAAAGAAGGATCACTTGCGCTGGGATCTACAAAATGGCAGACAATATACAGAGTAACAGTACCTGCTGCACTTTCAGGCATATCTGCAGCGGTCATGCTAGGTATTGGGCGCGCCATTGGTGAGACCATGACAGTGATGATGGTTACAGGAAACTCAGCCGTGATACCCGGATTCCCTTCAGGACTGTTCGCACCGGTGAGAACCATGACAGCCACCATTGCACTTGAAATGGGAGAGGTTCCCCAGGGAAGTGACCATTTCCATGCACTTTTTGCAGTCGGTTCTGTTCTCTTCATAACTACATTCATAATCAACATCCTGGCCAATTACGTAAAAAGGAGATACAGGTTTAACCTGTGATAACCATGTTTTCCAATGCTAAACTCAATGAGAAGATAGCTTTTGCATTATTGAAGGTAGCTACAGGGCTGGTTGTTGCCTTTGTACTGGTGATCCTGTATTACATAATATACAATGGATACAGTGCAATCAACCTCGAATTCATAACAGACATGCCAAGGAACAGAATGACCGAAGGTGGTATTTACCCGGCCATTATGGGAACCACATACCTGATCATAGGTTCAATGGCTGTCGCCCTGCCACTTGGAATACTATCTGCCATTTACCTTACCGAATACGCACAACCAGGAAGAACGACCTGGGCAATTGAAATGGCGATAAACAACCTTGCAGGAACGCCTTCTGTGGTCTTTGGACTGTTTGGTCTTGCAATGTTCGTAAAATACCTTGGTTTTGGGCCTTCCATAATTTCCGCCTCATTAACGCTTGCACTATTGATACTGCCTGTAATAATAAGAGCCAGCCAGGAAGCACTCCTCACTGTTCCTAAAGAATACAGAGAAGCCTCACTTGCCCTGGGAGTCACCAAATGGGAGACGATTCGCAGAGTTGTCCTTCCTGCTGCAATTCCAGGGATGGTAACTGGTGCAATTCTTAGTATTGGAAGGGTTGCAGGAGAGACAGCACCTATATTACTGACAGGAGCAGCGTACTTCCTGCCAAGACTGCCGGATTCCGTATATTCACAATTCATGGCACTCCCATACCACCTGTATGTGCTTGCTACATCAGGAACCAATATTGCGCAGACAAGACCGATACAATATGGTACAGCATTGATACTGCTTACAATTGTACTATGTGTTAACCTTGTTGCCGTAAGCGTAAGATCACATTACAGGAGTAAAATGAGAAGATGATATTAATTGACCCCTATTCCCATTCTTATTACAATATAACACCCATTTCCAGGAGCGCATTAAATGCCAGATAATTTTGCAAACGGAACAGAGATAGAGGTCACAAACCTGAACCTCTGGTACGGCGAAAATCACGCCCTTCATGACATATCGATCAATATCCCAAAGAATAGTGTTACAGCCTTCATTGGCCCTTCAGGTTGTGGAAAATCTACTTTCCTCCGGTGCCTGAACAGGATGAACGACCTTATCACAAGTTGCAGGACCGAAGGTAACGTCGGAATCAATGGTCAGGCCATCTACACAAAAGATGTAGATGTCGTAGACCTCAGAAAAAGAGTAGGGATGGTCTTCCAGAAACCAAACCCTTTTCCTATGTCCATATATGATAATGTGGCATACGGTCCGCGCATTCATGGAGCAAAGAAAAATGCGATTGACGGAATAGTTGAGGATGCACTCAAAGCAGGTGCCCTGTGGGGAGAAGTTTCAGACAGGTTGAACAGTCCAGCCCTGGACTTAAGTGGTGGGCAGCAACAGAGATTATGCATCGCAAGAACACTTGCAGTAAAACCCGAAGTGATACTCTTCGACGAGCCGTGCAGTGCACTCGACCCGATATCCACGAGTAAGATCGAAGACCTTATATTAGAATTGAAAAAGAACTATACTATTGTCATAGTGACACACAATATGCAACAAGCTGCCAGAATATCCGACTATACAGCATTCTTCCTGCTGGGGGACCTGATAGAGTTCGGAAAGACCGAGCAGATATTTGAGAGTCCAAAAGAAAAGGCAACTGAAGATTATATCACTGGAAGATTCGGGTGAAACAAAATGACGCGCACACAATACCAGCATAACCTGGATACTCTTAAAAGATACGTAATTGAAATGGGCGACAAGTCATATCAGTCAGTCGCAGATTCTATGACATCACTCAACTCACTGGACGTCGGACTTGCAGAAAAGGTGATCAAGGGTGATCAGATAATTGACGAGTACGACCTGATGATCGAGAAATGTGTTAGCCAGCTGATCGCCCGCCAGAGTCCTACTGCAGGAGATATGAGGCTGGTCACTTCCTGTTTAAAAATGGCACTGGACCTTGAAAGGATGAGCGACCTTGCAGTGGACATTGCAAAGATAACAAGATGTATCGAAAAGAAGCATACAAAACCATTTCCCAATGTTTTGAAAATGGCTGAACTGGGAAAGGATATGCTGCACCAATCCATCGTAGCCTTTGATACACTGGACGAGGAACTGGCAAGGAGAACAGCAGCCAAGGATGATGAGGTAGATAAGATATTCTACGAATCACAAAAGGAACTCATTGAAATGATGAGTGAGGACAGGTCGATGATCAACAATGCCTCTTATTTGCTGTTCGTTATCCGTTACCTTGAAAGGATTGGAGATCACGCATGCAACATCTGTGAAAGTGTTGTCTACGTGGCATCAGGTGAAAGAGCAGACCTCAATTAGATCCGGGAAAGAAATATTTCCCGGATCCGGTCAATCCCAACTAAAAGTCAAACAGGGAACTCTGGGCATTACCTGCCTGTGAGTCATCCGATGGCTTTTCTTCCCGTTTCTTTATATTATTCAGAGGAATTTCCTTAGGCTTATCAGAGAAATCGAACAAGCCCTTCTGCTTCGAATCATAATCAAGATTGGCAATGTCCACACCGAAAACGCCAAGTATCCTTTCGACCGGAGGCAGTATCTGTTTCTTGACATAGTAATCCACATCAATGGGTACATTATGCTCCCTGACATATTCCGGATCCTCAGCACGGTTGACGAACAGATCCCTGCCTGCCACTATGACAAAGGGAATACGTTCCCCCACAGGAGGAGGAGCACCTGTCCTTTCTTCGATCTTCTCCACAACCGTGAGATGAGGTTGCTTGTTCTTATAGCGGGAAGCACTTTTGGAGAACATCCTTGTCATGGTAAGATCGTCTATTATATCCTCATCCTTCTGAACGTCGATGTTCCTCACACCATCGACAATTTCCCTGACATGTGATACAGCAGCATCGACATCGCCTTCTTTGAGTACGAGTTCCAGAACCCTGTTCAGGGTCTTGGAGGTAAGTTCACACCAATCACGCCTCACGGTTTCCATACCCTTGACCTTTATGGAATCCTTCCATTCATCGCCGGAGCGTTCAAATACCCATATAGCATAGCGTTTTTTTGCTATGAAGAGAGCCCTGCGGGCAATTGACTCGAACTCAAGTTCCATCGGGTCCGGAAGTGAAGCTGAGACGTTCCCTGCAATCTTGTTACCCACAAGTTCGGCATCTTCCAGTGAGACAGGATCTTCAGAACTGCACTGTACAAACACACTGTCCGTGTCTCCGTACACAACCGAGAGCGCAACTATCCGGTCATCTTCTCCGATAGCATCAATATCTTCGGTGAAAAAGACAGTGCTGTCCCTTAGTACCACTTTGTTTATGGTGCCATTGACAATTGCACGTGTATTGAGGATGTTTCCCCTTCCAAAACTGGTCACTGCATTTGCAAGTGCCAGGCTGTAAAGCCTTGCTCTTGTATAACCGGAGTAACCGTAGAAACTGTTCAGGAGAATTTTCAGTGCGAGCTGGGTTGCATCAAGCACACGATACTCACCCTCATTCGCAGCATTTTTCATGAGGTTCTTTGTTTCCACCCTCCTGTTCAACAGGTTCTCAAGGATCGATGGCATTATGCCCTTTGAAACCTCCGCAGACACGAACTCTCCACCGGAGGGTGGCTTTATTGTCTCACTGTCCGGCCTGTCGTGCTCGACAACAGTGGTATAGCAGAGGTTATGGGCCATCATGATGGTGGGATAAAGGGATTTGTAGTCAAGTATGACTATATCCTCAAGCAGACCCTTCTTGGGTTCAAGTACCTCACCCCCCTTAAGACCCTCACTGCTGCGATTCCTGAAACTGACCAGATCATCAGATGGTTTGGGAGGGATCACACGGTCCCTTTTGCCATACTCGCGCAGTAACAGGTTCTCCACCATGGACGTCTGCCCGCCATCCACTACTTCCTGAAGCAGAGAGCCACTTACCCGGGCGATTGCGATATATTTATCGAGAAGCCTGAGCTTCATGCAAAGTTCAAGAGCCAGCTCCGAGTCACGCTGGGCATAATCTATAAAGTGGAGGATCTTTTCCCCGGTATCCTGCCAGTACTCCTCCATCTCAGAGGGAGCCACATCCAGCTTTTCCCTGTCAAGCAACTCTTTTGCAACATTGCGCAAAGTATAGCGTTTGAGGCTGTACTGACTTCTTATAAGAGGAAGAGCATCTACAACAACACGACCGGGTATTGACACCATGGTACGGTTACCTATCTTGCGGTAACTTAGAATCCTGCCATCCCTGCCCACCACAGATTTCAGGCTATTTCCTGATTCATTAAGTATGTTCACCCTGTCGGCAATATAGGGGATATCGAAATCAATGACATTATACCCTGAAACTATATCAGGGTCATACTGCTGGAATATCTCGAAAAAGCGCCCCAGCATCGTTGCTTCGTTACCGAGGCATTCCACATTCCCGGCCACACCCTCCACATCCTTGGAAACAAGGACCATCGTATCGTATCCTTTGAAGGCAGGACTGAAGGAAAGACTGATCATTATGACAGGAGAGGTCTCCGGCACGGGCATCGAACCGCCCAGGGGAAGGCATTCAATATCGAATGCAAGGTTCTTGAGAGGTGCATTGGAGAGCTTTTCAATCTCCTCCAGAGATGTGGCTGTGAATACCTCGTCACAGTAACGTGCCTCTTCACCTGAAAAAGGAGATTCAGATAAAGGTCCGGCTTTCACCCAGCTCATACCATGCAGTTCCCTGTCAATGAGAAAACGGTTCCTGAAAAGGATATCAGTCTCATATATTCCCTTTACAGCAGGGATATTCGAAATGTCGTCGCGTATCTCAGGAACATTGCCGGGATCATATGTGACCACTTTGAGCATGGGCTTTTTGGAAACCTGATATCCCACGGGCTCTAATTTCCGGACAACTTCTACTCTTTTTATAGCAGATGAAAAACGTTCTTTTAATATTTCCCCGGCAGAATCCGGATCACCGGTGATGTTAACATAAAAATAAGGCTCAAAGCCCGGTACAAAACAGCAGACACTTTTCCCATCCTCCTTCCTTCCGAAAAGACGGATAACGGGTCCTTTATCCTCACGGATATAATCGGCGTCCAGTATCTGAAAATTCATGCCCTATCTTAGGGTTGTACTATTCATATAGGTTTTGTTTTAACTGGATCCGATTTGGTTGAAGAATTCCCGGAGAAGTTATTTCTATAAAGCCATAGAAAAGTTGAATCAAAGTGTATTGAAACATACAATAAAGAGTGGGTGAATAAGATGAGCAAAGAGCACACAAACTACTGGTGGGTTTTTCCGGGATTTAAGATCGAGCATATACTGTCGGGACTGGACCTGCCAGTGAATATCGCTTTTGTACCGGAACCTGGAAATAAAGACGATGATCCGTTATTTTATGTTACAGAACTGTACGGACAGATAAAATCAGTAACAAATGACTATGCAGTGCATACTTATGCGCAGAACCTGCTGGATTACGAACCCAGCCATGAGTTCCCCGGTACAGGAGAGTCCGGAGTAATAGGTATCTGTGTCGAGCCGCAAACCGGAGATCTGTTTGTGTCAATGCTGTACAAGGAGAATGATGAGACAAAAGCAAAGGTTGTGCGAACAAGCAGTAAGAATGGCCTGGAAATGGATTCTGCGGAAACTGTTATAGATAATATACCTTCCACATTTATGTCCCATCAGATACAGGCTGTTACTATCGGACCTGACAGTAAGTTATACGTAAATATAGGAGATGGCGGTGCTGCCGGGAAATCCCAGGATGTGAATGACCTTCGTGGCAAGATACTCCGACTGAACCAGAATGGCTCCGTACCCTGGGACAATCCATATCCTGAAAACCCGGTATATGCAAAGGGCCTCAGGAATCCTTTCGGAGGAGTATGGAGAAACAGTGACAATCACCTGTACATTTCGGACAATGGTCCGCATAAGGATGACCGCATTGCAAAGATCAAACCATACGGAAACTACGGATGGCCCGGCGATATGCGTAAAGGTTCTCTTTTCTGGTGGCATCATACCCAGGCCCCTACGGCAATGGACTTCATGCAGGGAGGACAGTTCCCTCCCCAGTTCAATGACCATCTCTTTGTGGCCCTGTTCGGGAACACTTACAATGAAGGCAGAGTAGAAGGGAAGGGGAAAAGAATTGTCAAGATCGAGTTGAATACACAGGCAACAGCAGTCAATTCATACGATGACTTCGTGATCTATACAGGAGAAGGACCTGCAAGCCCTTGCGGCCTGGCTTTCGGACCGGGCGGGCTGTACTTTTCAGACCTGCACGGTGAGAAGGGAAGTGGAGGGAACATATATAAAGTGAGTGTCGACCCTGAGAAGCTGGAAGAACTAATCGATTATGGAAATGAAGACCAATATCCGGGTTTCTGGGTAGAGATACGGGAGTGGGCCAGGTCAAAGGGGATTACAGACTGACAGGCGGGTGAATGACAGAACCAGAGTGGTGAAGTGCAATGGAATATACTGAGATTTCAGGAACGGATATAAAAGTATCCAGAATTGGACTGGGAACCCAGCCCATAGGTTATTTTGATAAGGATCTGGGAATGCAGACCATTCGAAAGGCGCTGGACCAGGGTATCAACCTGATGGATACAGCCCCGGTTTACGGGGACGGAAGATCGGAAGAGATATTGGGGCAGGCCATGAAGGATTATGACCGCGGGGAAATAATAGTATCCAGCAAGACCGGAATGGAAAAAGTGCAGGGAAAAGGCGTGAGAAATACCAGCCCGGAGCTTATGGCAAGAACGATAGAAGCTTCACTTAAGAGGCTTGGCACAGACTACATAGACATTTTCCATGTACACTGGCCTGATATGCTTCAACCGGCAGAAGAAACGGCAGGTTTTCTTAAAGGACTTAAAGAGGAAGGAAAGATAAGGGCTATCGGACTGAGCAATTACAGCTCCGAACAGATGTACGAGTTTTGCATGCACGCGGAAGTGAATGTCTGCCAGCCCCCCTACAATGTGTTCGAAAGAGCTGTTGAGGTGGGAGTGCTGCCATTCTGCCAGAAGAACGATATAACCCTGATGGCATACAGATCCCTGTGCCAGGGCCTGCTCACGGGAAAGATGAACGCTGATGCGGACTTCAAGGATCATCCTGTCAAGAGCTCAGACCCTAAGTTCCAGCTCCCGAGATACAGGCAATATCTGGAAGCGGTGAGCAGTATAGATGCTTTGGTCAGGGAAGATCATGACAGGAATGTACTTGATCTTGCTATCCAGTGGATACTCGGGCACAACAATACCGTCGCCCTCTGGGGCGGATGGAAACCAGAGCACATGGAACCCGTAAACGATGTCTTCGGCTGGAAGCCGGACCCGGAAACGAGGGATAAGGTAAGGGACATAGTCAAGAAGACCATCCACAACCCGGTAGGACCGGGATTCCTGGAGCCTCCTACAAGGTAGTCACTGTACAACCATCAGCTGATCGCCGGGTACATCCGGAGTTTTCCCGGAACGGGCATCTACAGAATCACACCAATCTGCAAATCGAAAGCCGGAGTGCCAGGAGGCTTCAAACTAAGTGATAAGACACGACAGGATTTTACATGGATCCATGATAATGCCGGAAACTGAGAACTGTAACACATCAGATCCGTGTTAATCCTGTATTGATGTGTCTGAAATAGAATCAAAGATAAGCAGTCCTATGCAGACCAGATAAAAGATTAAGGCACACAATTAAAACAAAAATGCCCGGAGCGTGACTCGAACACGCGACCTCCAGATTTCTCAGGAGATTGGACGCACGGTTAATATTCCCTATGAGTCTGGCGCCCCAACCAACTAGGCTATCCGGGCAGTACAGCATGTACATGGGTAAAGTTCTATTAAAGCGTGTCGATTGGATATCGCATCCATCAGGGCCGAAATCCCAGATTTGTGATCAGGGATCTTTCCAAGCGAATTAGTAAGAAATATTCAGGGAGCAGGACTCAACTTAAAGCAGCAAGGCATTTGATCAGTGCCCGGGAATAAGCGCAACACAAGCAATGCTCCGCAGAAAAAATAATAGAGAGGAAACCGGATCAGTATCCGGTTGCTTCAGCAAGAGTACGTATGTCTTCAGGGTCCTGTGAATTTCCACCGACAACCATCACAAAGTTTTCGCTGGTCCAGACGTACCTGTACCTGGCAGTCTGTGTTGCGCCTGATGTTGTGTAGGTGTTGATTCTGGTTGCCTCATGGTCATTAAAGGATTCTTCCGTAAAGCGCTCCCCGGAGTTAAGCGGTCTGAATGTTGCCTTGTACCGCTCCACAAAATCCTCTGCTTCAGAGCTATTTTCCAGTTCGATGGCGTGAATATAGTAATCCACAGCATTTGCATCCTGATAGAGTCCTTCCGCTGCATCCGCATCGGACACATCCACATACTGCCTGCTGACGTCACTTACATCCATGGACCTTGAACCCAGGTACTCATAGCCGGAAGCATCTTCAACGACTACAATCTCAGTAGCACTCGCTTCGGACATATCATTGCCGCCATCGCCGTCAATACAGCCCGACAGCGATAAGGTGAGCATCATGATCACAAACACACTGCACACTAAAAGATTCCTGTTGAACTTCATATGTAAAACCTCAAACTGCGAAATAATGGATCAGGCATCAGATAAAATGTATCAAAAGTATCAAAAAAAAGAAGAGCAGAAGGGATAATCCCTTCCATTCATTTATTGTTTATTTATTTAGTTCCTTCTGACAAGGTATGCGACTGCAAGGAGACCTGCAACTGCGAAGATAGCTTCAAATCCGGGGGATTCTTCTGCTGGCTCTTCAGTTACTGGTTCCTCATCATCTACTGGAGTTTCATCGACTGGAGTTTCATCGACTGGAGTCTCATTGCCGGTTTCGTTACCTGCTGGAGTCTCATCGACTGGTTCCTCGACTGGTTCCTCATCGTCTGGCTGTGTTACGCCGTCACCCTCGATGGTCCATTCGACGAATGGGTAGTACCTGAGTTCATTGTCTGGTGAGTCTGCAACCCTAAACATCATACCTTCTGCAATGTCAACCGTATCATCTCTGCTGAGAGTGATTGAACCTGTGCTGGACATCTCAATTGTGCCGCCAGAGATGCTGTCGATTTCAAGCTCTCCGAACTCATCACCGGTTTCGATCTGGAGTACATCCTCGTGTTCTACAAGGTAGAGACCTTCGATTATTGCAAGACTGTCAACCTGGCCCTGGAAGACCTGGGTAACCAGTACTCTGAAAACAATTACATCTTCAGTGTCGCCTACATCTGCTTCGAAAGTCCATGTTGCATCAGCGTTATTTGCTACGTTGAGAACCTCATCGTCAATGAATTCTCCATCCTTGGAAAATTCCATCCAGACCTTGTTACCATCAACATCGATCTGCTTTGCAACCACTTCATAGCCGTTTGGAAGCTCGAGTGCGGAGCCGGTCCTGAGTGTGTACTTGTCATCGCTGTCAAGGAGCAATTTTACAAGTTCATCAGGGCTGTTGTCATCGAGAGCTACATACTTCTCTGCAAAGAGACCGAGAACTGGGTAGCTACCAGTATTTGATGTGCCAGCCTCAGCTTCAAAGTCTGCTGCATAGTCAACCTGTTCAATTGTTGTTGAATAGGTAAGGTTACTTTCTGCAATAGTCCTGCCATTAAGTGATGTTACTGCAAGTTCCTCGGAACCGATATTGTCATCAATGTCATAGAAGAAACCTGCAAAGTTTGAAGGTGTCCAGGTCTGTGCGCCAGTTGCTACAGATCCCCTTATCTCGTATGTACCTGGCTCTGTATATTCCTTCATTATGTAGAACCTTATATCATCAGAGTCTGCCACATTGATCATCATACCTTGTCCAATGTCTATGGTGTCGTCCTTTCTGAGAGTGAGTGCACCTGTGCTGGACATCTCAATTGTGCCGCCAGAGATGCTGTCGATTTCAAGCTCTCCGAACTCATCACCGGTTTCGATCTGGAGTACATCCTCGTGGTCTACAAGATAAAGACCTTCGACTATTGCAAGACTGTCAACCTGACCCTGGAAGACCTGGGTAACCATTACTCTGAAAACAATTACATCTTCAGTGTCGCCTACATCTGCTTCGAAAGTCCATGTTGCATCAGCGTTATTTGCTACGTTGAGAACCTCATCGTCAATGAATTCTCCATCCTTGGAAAATTCCATCCAGACCTTGTTACCATCAACATCGATCTGCTTTGCAACCACTTCATAGCCGTTTGGAAGCTCGAGTGCGGAGCCGGTCCTGAGTGTGTACTTGTCATCGCTGTCAAGGAGCAATTTTACAAGTTCATCAGGGCTGTTGTCATCGAGAGCTACATACTTCTCTGCAAAGAGACCGAGAACTGGGTAGCTACCA
>NZ_PGGK01000023.1 GCF_004745425.1 Methanolobus halotolerans
TGCGGAGCCGGTCCTGAGTGTGTACTTGTCATCGCTGTCAAGGAGCAATTTTACAAGTTCATCAGGGCTGTTGTCATCGAGAGCTACATACTTCTCTGCAAAGAGACCGAGAACTGGGTAGCTACCATTATTTGATGTGCCAGCCTCAGCTTCAAAGTCTGCTGCATAGTCAACCTGTTCAATTGTTGTTGAATAGGCAAGGTTACTTTCTGCAATAGTCCTAGATGTTGTACCCTCTGTAGTGATATTCAACATTTCTGAACCAATGTTGTCATCTATGTCATAGAAGAAGCCAGCAAAGTCTGCAGGTGTTATTGAAACACCAGCTGCGGCATCTGTACCGTTATAAACAGTACTGCGCACTTCGATAGCATCCATCTGAGCACTTGCAGGCACTATAAATGCCGCAATTGCTAACAGAGCAACGAGTGCAATTGTTGTAAATCTATTCATTTTTTTCCTCCGTTTAGTTCTAATTTGTGAAAGAGTGAGAATCATTCATAAAACGCAGATGCGCTTTAGATGTTCTTCGGCCGAGCACGACATGATGTCGAATTCGTTCATTGCCGAAGGAGACTTCATCACCCTCCTAATCCCGTCATATTGGATTACAAGTGTTCTATTAAACAATTGCCGTATTAAATCTTTTGTGGTCTGATTTCGAGTAATTATCAAGTTGCAATGGCAAATATCGATGCATTTGACGGGAAATGTCGAAGTGCCACAGGAACGGTTAATAAAGAACGTACATGGATGGCAATTTTACTTCACTTATTGTCGATGCTCATCCTGTATGCTTATCATAACACTTGTGCTGGTGGCTCATTCTGTTGGATATGGTGGTGTATCCACAGAGAGATACCAGAGGTATCTGATTGGATTTGAAGTTTAAATACCTGTTCATGCCCGGATCACGGTCGGTGCTTTTTTTGGATATGATCTCTGAAGAGAACTTACACGGAGAGAGACGGGTTGAAGATAGATAGAGAAGATAGAGAAGATAGAATGATTTGGAAAATGTCTTCTGACCAGAGCAGGTGTTCCGGGAGCTGAGAGGATATGTCCAATGATAATAATAAGGGTTACAAGGGTTACAAGAAATGGTTACAAGGAGGGTTACAAAGAAAAATTATAAGGAAATATCACAGGGATAACCTGAAGATTACCTCAATATATTTATATGCGCAATACAATAAAAGACATAGCGTTTGAATTTATCCGATAATGTAAATCATGATCATAATTCACCTGTTATAGGTGGATCTGAAGGAAATTTCCGAGATTACAAGGAGTGAAAAAGTAAAATGTTCGATGGTGCAGTTTCTGAAGAGATCTCAATGGAAGATGAGGCTAATCGGGTAAAGACAGGCATACCCGGTTTTGATGAGTTGTGCGGAGGCGGGCTCATGAGGGACAGGACTTACCTGATATCCGGCACATCAGGAGCAGGGAAGACCAATTTTTCTATCCAGTTCATCTACAACGGCATAACCAAGTACGGTGAGAACGGGGTCATCGTTGCCACAGAAGAAAGACCTGAACAGATAAGGGAAAACGTCATGAAGTTCGGGTGGGACCTTGAGGAGCTCGAGGAAGAGAACAAACTGGTGATAATCGATGCATGTTCAACCAAGATCGGCATCCCCTCCCAGGAAAAACACGTCGATGTCCGGCCCTTCGACATCCGCTCAATGATGGACCAGCTCATTGCCACCCAGGAGGAGATCAACGCCCGGCGCGCACTCATCGACTCGACCACATCAGTGAGCTTCTATCTCCAGGACCCTGCAAAGATAAGGATAGAGCTGCTCAAGCTGAGCACGACACTTGAAGTGATCGGCCTCACTTCCATGATGACATGCGAATTGGTAGACGATGAGAACCCCTCCAGGTTCGGGGTCGAGAACTTCGTGACAGACGGGACCATCGTCCTGTACTATAAAAGACATGAGAACGTGCGCATGCGAAGCATGGAAATCTACAAGATGCGAGGATCCGACCACAGCAAAAAGATCCATCCGTATGACATCACCCCGGAAGGCTTTGTTATACATCCGCACGAAGAAGTATATTCAATGTTCTGACAGGAATAATAGCCAGACATAAGAGTTACATATCCGGATATGTTTCCTCATGGCCGCACTCCACGCACTTATATATTGCAAGGGCACGACCGAACTGATCATGCCTTTTAAGCACCGGATATCTCCACCGGTTCATTTTCCCTTCACACATAGGACATCGATAGTTCATAATATCACCTGAGATGTATATTGCCGGGATTTATTTTCAATTCCCTGATAAAATGCTTTGGAAATCATAGTATATAAAAAGCATAGAAGATAGAAAATGGAAGAGCTAAAGAAAGTATCCAGCGGAATTAAAAGCCTTGATGAATTACTGGGAGGTTTCAAATCACCTGCCATCCTGCTTATAGCCGGTACAACAGGTGTCGGAAAAACTATCATGTCCCTCCAGATGCTTTCAGAGGCATCAGGACTGGGCGAAAAGACCCTGTATATCCCGATAACCACGTCTAAAAAAGAGAAATTAAGGATGTATCACTCCACCCTTGATTTCTTTGATGACTCCTTCGAGGTACACCCAATAAACCGCCAGCTATCTGAAAAGGACCCTTTGACAACATTGATAGAGATTGGGAATGTGATCGAATCGGTCAAGCCCGACAGACTGGTCATAGACCCCATCACACCCATGGGATTCGGATTCGTGGAACAGGAAAGGAGGCGTTTCTACTACACATTGGACTCAATGCTCCAGGAAAGGGACATGCTTACTTTGCTTGTCGGTGAACTTGTCAAGTCAGAGTTGCACCGATCAGTGGTAAGCCACCTCTCGGACGGGATAATCTACCTGTCAAGAGGAGACAGCGGCTCAAGGGCTGACCACTACATGGAATTTATCAAAATGCGGGGCATCGATCCCGGAAAACGGTCAGAGATCACATCCCGTAAATACCTTTATGATATAACATCAGGTGGTTTCACAGTCTATCCGCCTATAAAACCGGAAAAGGATTTCAGACTTGAAGACCTGCGTGTTGAGGCCGGCATCCCGGGTCTTGACACAATGCTTGGAGGAGGCTTGCTCAAATACAGCAGCACCCTGATAGCAGGAAGACCCGGAACAGGGAAGAAGATATTCGGAATGCAGTTCATATACCACGGACTTGAGAACGGCGAACCCGGCCTCATAATCACTTTTGAGGACTCGCCCCACCAATTGCTAATGGATGCAAAAAGAATTGGATGGGACCTTGAGCCCTTCCTTAAGAGCGGTCTGCTTCAGTTCATCTGCACCCACCCCGGCAATATATACCCTGCGGAGCACTCCGTCCGCATAAAGAACACCATTGAAAAAATACATGCTCGCCGGGTGTTCTTCGATGGCATCAACAATTTAGAGATGTCAATATCTGATAACCTGAAATTAAGGGCGTACATTCATTCCCTTACAAGCCACCTCAAAAGTAAGAACATAACATCGGTGTTCACAACCGAGATGATTCCTTCCGGGGGTCCGGGCAATGAGAGGATAGATGTTGCTTTTTTGATGGACTCGGTGGTAGTCCTCAATAACTCCAAAGCAAAGAACCGCAGATATATGTGTATAATAAAATCAAGAGGAACAAAACACAGACGATCGGTAAAAGAGTACGCGATCACAGAAGACGGAATAAAATTACGCACAGACACATTGATCTGACCCTTCCGGAAAGAGGAGGAGGTTCAAATGCTCTGCACCCTCCTCTCCACTGTCTCTCCGAGTTCTGTTAAACTGTAAGAGCCATTCTCCTGTTTTATAAGATCCTTTTCAAGCAATTCCTGAATTATCTTGTTCACTGAAGGATAAGCCATACGCATGTTCTTGGCCATCTTATCCGCATCCAGATTGTGTTTTGAACCCAGCAGAGCAAGTAATTTCTGACGATTGTTATTACCGCTTACAAATCCGATCAAGTCTTCCATTTTTTTTACCTCCCATTGTAAACATGACTATACACTATAATTATAACTGCATACTATAATTGTTTTCTTGCTCAGGCTCTCACTCATTTATTTATAAGCGGCAGAAGGACTCTGCAGGAATCATTGATATTGGGATGTGAAACTACTCAGCTAAGGACTGAGTTGTTTCCTGCTTCATCCCCTGAACCATCGTACACAAGTCCACAGGCTCTTCCCGTAGTTCCTGCGATGATCAAAGACCTATTATGTGCTGGCCGATGATAGCAGATTTCTTGATGTTGGTAGCAGCATTCATATCCCTGTCGTATATTGCCATACAATCAGGACACTGCAATTCATTATTTGGGATGGGAATACATTATGGAGTAATATATATTTCATACCTGCTATCGGAAACCTTAGTAAGGAATCCGTAGAATACTGCATTCAGAATCAGGAGTGTGTATACGCTTATACCCTGAGCTAAAGACCCAGTTTTTACGCTGTTTTCTATAAAAGAGAGTTATCAATAATTGTAAATGCACCGTTAGCTACACAACATATTTGCTACTTTTGTTTTTGTCGATAGTGGTTTGGACAGATTTTCTACAGAGCCGGCAAAGGATACATTTATAAGCAGTTATGAGCATGTAGGTGGTGGCGGGCTAGTCCGGGTAGGCCGGCGTTACCTGTAACCCGAAATCGTCGATATGCGGGGGACGAAGCCAAAAGGAGATGTTTGGATCATTTCCAAACCTGTGATCTCAACTAAGAAGCCCCGTCCTGCTTGGATGGTGTTGATATGAGGGCTTGTTGGAGAACTTGTTTTCATATCTTAACCGTGGGAACCAGTCCAGGCCCGGAAGGGAGCAGACCGACCATGGGCAGCCGTCGCTTGCAGGGCTGCGGGGTGGAGAAGAGGTCACAGATTATTTGGAGATGTGAAAAACAACGACTTGAGGCGTGCCCGTCACTTCAATTAATTCGGAAAGCGTTAAATAGGTGAATTACCTTTATGAAGGAACTTGCTTAATGACGAGATAGCCAAGCCCGGTATGGCGCAGGATTGCTAATCCTGTGGTGCTATGCACCTCGGGGGTTCGAATCCCCCTCTCGTCGTCCATACTTCTTTTGCATCAAGTAATGGTTTCGGAATGACTAAATGAAATGAGAACATAACGGACCAATAATGTCAGATAGAATAATAATTCCTGTTCTAAACAAAAGATCAGAAGACCCCAATAATAAGAACCTGGCATGCAACTCTTGCGGTTCAGGCGGCTGTCACGGAGGGTTTGGGATCAAACCAGGCTCTGAAAAAGAAGAGGTGTTCAGGAATATCTTCCTCTACCTCTCCATGGGCATCGTGATATTTGTTGTCGCCTACCTGATCACCAGGATATTATCACTTATTAGCTGATGCATCGGAAGGGAGTTTTTCCTGCGGAAGGAAATAGCGCTGCACCTTCCCACATTTTATGCATGTGATAATAAGTAGCCCATTTTTCAACCGCACCCTGCAGTTACCTCCGGGAGTCAGAAATGAACCGCAGCCCTTACACATCCTTTTTTTGAGTTCAGAAGGAATACTTACGCGATAACGCATACCTATCTTCTTTGCAAGGGAAACATACCTGTCACTCCTGCCAGGATTATAGGGATATTCCCTGCCAGCCATGTCAAAGAGATAAGATATACGCTCAGCTGCAATCTCCTTTGCAACTGCCTTTTTTTTTCGCCTGTGTTTAGCCATAGACATCCTGCCCATATCACTCATCAAAGGATAACAACATCAGTCCCGGGAGCCTTTTGTTTAACCAGCTCGCGGAACTTTTCAGGGTCTGCCAGAGTATCTTCTGCACTATAGTGCATAGGTATCACAATTTTTGGAGAAATAATAGCTGTTGCCTCAGCAGCCTGTACTTCATCCATCGTAGAAGTCCCGCCTATAGGGAGCAATGCTACATCAGCAGAAAAATCGCTCATCTCGGGAATAAAATCCGTGTCCCCTGAGTGGTATATCCTCAAACCGCCTACTTCAATAATATAACCAACCCCATCCTCCCGGGGATGAAATGATGAGTCCCTGGTGTAGGCCGGGACTACTTCGATACCCACTCCTTTAATAGCCAGTTCACCTGTGAGGGAGTCACCTTCTTCAACCCTTCTCGCATCCCCCCTGAACTGCAGACCCATATTTTCAGGGACGAGAGTTGTCGCATCAGATTTACGAACTCTCCTAATCGAATCCGGGTGGCAGTGACTGCCATGTTCATGCGTGAGCAGAAGGATATCCGCCATATCATCCCGGGAAACAGTATCCTGGAGCATATAAGGATCGATATGGATCACCAGCCCATCCGCCTTGATCATAAAGCCTGCATGCCCTAACCAATCTATAAGTACATTATCAATTGTAACATTACCCACATTATCACTTCACTGGTATTATCTTATTTTTTTCTGATATCAAGTCATACAGATGGCACATATATGTTTTAAGTTTACTGAGATGGATCATTGCCATAAAGTTGTGCAGATCGTTAAAGGGAAAATTATAACATAACCCGAAAAAATATAAAATCATCTGAACAAGCCGTACCCATAAAATGAATTACACACTTAACTGGAATCATGAATACAAAAAAGATTAACATACTTTGTTCGACAGTAGACAGAGCAGGCATGAATATCAAAGAGCATCTGCTTTTGCTTGGTGAATGGGAAAAACAGGAGAATCTACCAGGATCATGGGACTGCCTGGCCTGTATTCATGAGAGCCTCGGATATCGCATAATAGAAATCGACCAGCACCACATTTACCAGGACCGTATCGATGAGAAGATGAAAGAATACGGATTTGATACGGACCTCATAATCGTTGCATCCAAGCATAAAAGTAATGATGGCAGATCCGTACTGACGGCACATTTTACAGGAAATCTGAAAAGTGCGGACTTTGGCGGACATCCTTTCCAGTTATCAGTACCCGCACCTTATACCATGCGTTCCATCCTCCGGAACATGCAAAAACTGGCACATGGAACTGACTATGAAGTGAACATGGAGTCCACACATCACGGACCCACAGACATCCGAACCCCGATGGTGTATGCGGAAATTGGCAGTGGGGAAGAGCAGTGGTCAGATCCGAATGCAGGAGAGATCGTCGCAAAGGCCATCCTGGATGCAGAAGAAGAGGAAGTGCCCGTAGCCATTGGTTTTGGCGGAGGGCACTATGCAAGCAGGCAGACAAAACTTTTGCTGGAAGAGAACATCACATTTGGCCACAATTTCCCGGATTATCAGCTGGCAAATGTTGATAAGTGCCTGGCAGAACAAGCTTTTGAGAAGTCGGGAGCAGATTTTGCATATTTTGACAGGAAGTCGATACCCTCTGCTGAGAGAGAAAGAATGCAGGAGATGATCAGGGAACTCGGATACCCGGTGCTGCGCGAAGGAGAGATCAGGGAGCTAAAGGGCATAAAATGGAGCCTGTTCCTTAACATAAAAGGAAAAGCGGAAAAACTATGCAGTGGAGGGAGATTCAGGATAACAAATAAATTCAGGACAGAATCCGGCAGAATACAGGAAGATATGCAAAAAGACAATAATATAAAAGAGATCAGATTAAGCGAAAAGCTGTTTCAGGAAACTGTTGCCACAGGCAGAGAAGCTTTCCTGAATTCACTGGAAGAATTCCCTGTCGTTTATCTGGAAAGGGACAACGGGACTATATCGAATCATATGCTTGGCCTTTCGCAACATAGCAAAATTACGATGCAGGATATCACAAATGAATGCATTAAAATACTAAAAGAGCATTATGAAGTTAAATATGTCCCACAGGAGAATCTACTGTACATAGTTACCGAAAGATTCAGTCCCAAAATGGCAAAAAAGATGGGCGTAGACCCCGGTCCGCTGTACGGAAAACTGGCAAACAGGGAAACAGTTACAGTTAATGGAAAGATGATAGGACCGGAAATGGTCCATGTGCGAAATATTAAAGAGATCCCATTAATCAACTCACCAAATAACCCTACCCGGAGTTAAAAATACGATTTTCACTTGAGGGAAAAAAGATGAAATCCATAGTAGAAGAGGCACTGGCAAGATCTGAGCAGGAGTCGCAACTTCGCAGTCCGGCTGCAGCCGATCAACATAAGAATATCAATGCCGAACTGGAGGATCTGTTACGTGAATTGCAAACCAATATAAAAGTAATAGGTTGCGGCGGCGGCGGATCCAATAGTACCCAGAGAATGGCAGACGAAGGAATAAAGGGTGCTGAGCTTGTTGCCCTTAACACCGATGCACAACATCTTCTGAACATAAACGCTGACAGGAAGATACTCATTGGAAAGAAGAAGACAAGAGGACTTGGTGCAGGCAGCCTTCCCCAGATAGGAGAGGACGCTGCTCTTGAAAGCGTAGACGATATCGCCGATGCGGTAGCCGGTAGTGACATGGTGTTCATTACTGCAGGCCTGGGAGGAGGAACCGGAACAGGTTCCGCACCTGTTGTTGCCGAGGCTGCAAGAGATGCAGGCGCACTGACGATTGCCGTTGTAACACTTCCATTCGGCGTAGAAGGGCACGTCAGGCGCACAAACGCTGAGGCAGGGCTCGAGAGGCTGAGAGAAGTGGCTGACACGGTCATTGTCGTGCCTAACGACAAGCTCCTTGAAGTGGTCCCAAGACTTCCGCTCCAGGCAGCCTTCAAAGTATCTGACGAAGTACTTATGAGAGCTGTTAAAGGTATTACAGAACTTATCACAAAACCAGGTCTTGTCAACCTTGACTTTGCAGATGTGAGGACTGTTATGCAGAACGGCGGCGTCGCCATGATCGGCCTTGGAGAAGCGGACGGCGAGATGAAAGCGGTGGAATCAGTACAGAAAGCACTTCGCAGCCCGCTGCTAGATGTGGATATCTCCGGTGCCACATCCGCTCTTGTGAATGTCGTCGGAGGGCCCGATATGACTATCGCGGAGGCGGAGAGTGTTGTGCAGGAAGTCTACAGCCGCATTGACCCCGATGCAAGACTTATCTGGGGAGCACAGATCGACAACTCACTTGAGCAGACCGTACGCACAATGATCGTTGTGACCGGCGTGAGATCCCCGCAGATCTATGGCCACGGAGGCGCAAAGAACGTGACCAGAAGATATGGGATAGATTTCGTGAAATGAAATTACCACTTTTGAAGGATAACGGTTGAAGGGTGATACTTTCACCCTTCAATCGAAAAGTATTTTATTATTGACGTTCTTTTGGTGGCGCTGTAATCCGGCATTTAATAGAAATGCTTATATTTCAAAGCAACCTCAAACAATTCATTCTTATATATTCATCAGTCATGACTGGTTGTGATGTACTTGGCAGAAGATGCATTTGATCTAAACAAACTGAACAGAAACATGGGACAGACCCTTAAAACATACTTCAGGGTCCTCAAGTTGACAAAGAAACCTTCAAGGGAAGAGTTCCAGATGATTGCAAAGGTTGCCGGAATTGGGATTCTTGCTATCGGCTTTGTCGGTTTCCTTATATATTTATTGCTGGTAGAGATACCACAATTGGTGTAAGCATGGTCGAAGAATCGGTAATATTCGTTGTAAAGACAACCGCAAATCAAGAACGTTCCGTTGCAAATATGATAACCCTGGTTGCACGGAAGGACCATCTGGACATCAGGGCCATCATTGCACCCGATGAACTCAAGGGATATGTGCTTATTGAAGCTCCTGAGCCAGGCGTAGTGGAACAGGCCATCCAGACAGTTCCACATGCAAGGACAGTTGTGAAAGGAAAATCGACTATAGAGGAGATATCACATTTCCTTACACCCAAACCAACTGTCACAGGTATCACAGAGGGAGCGATCATCGAGGTTACATCCGGGCCTTTCAAAGGTGAGAGAGCACGTGTCAAGAGAGTGGACGAAGGTCATGAAGAGATTACAGTTGAGCTCTTTGATGCTGTCGTACCGATACCTATAACTATTCGTGGTGATACTGTAAGAGTCCTCAGGAAAGAAGAAGAGGAAAATTCCTGATAAATTTATTATTAATCAAAATCCAACGGTGATATTCAAATGGCAGATGTTGTTGAAGCACTGGTCCCCGGAGGAAGAGCAAATCCCGGACCCCCACTTGGTCCGGCTCTTGGACCCCTCGGGATTAACGTCAAAGACGTGATCGAGAAGATCAATGAGAAAACAAAAGATTACAATGGGATGCAGGTCCCTGTCAAAGTAATAGTTGATTCGAACAAGAACTTTGAGATAGAAGTCGGTACCCCGCCAACCGCCGCACTGATCCTTCAGGAGCTTGGCATCCAGAAGGGCTCAGGTCTGGCTGGCACTGAAGTCGTAGGCGACCTCAGCATACCCCAGGCTGCAAAGATAGCCCGTATGAAAAAGGACGACATACTTTCCTATACATTAAAGGCAGCTGTAAAGGAAGTCCTTGGAGCATGCGTACCAATGGGCGTAAATGCTGAAGGAATGCACGCAAAAGAATGCCAGAAAGAAGTAGAAGAAGGCAAATTTGATGACGTGCTCGCAAACGAGGCCTGGTAACCCCGGGCAAAATCAGCTTTAACCGATAAGTTTAAAACTATTGCTTAAATAAAGGAGAGCCCATTAGACGATTGAGTTCTGTCTGATGGATTTAAACAAAACAGCCGTAGTAGACCGAAATGGTCCTGCCTGAACATTACGTTCAAACTACGGGAGGTAAAGAATGGCAGAAGAAAATATAATAGATGCAATTAATCAGTTATTGCAAGAATCACCGCAGCGTAAGTTCGCAGAAAGCGTGGATCTGGCAATCAACTTAAAGAATCTTGACATGAGCCAACCCAAAAATCGTGTCGATGAAGGTATCCTATTGCCGCACGGCCTTGGAAAGGATCTGAAGATCGCTGTATTTGCAAAAGGAGAAGTTGGTCTTCAGGCAAAGCAAGCAGGAGTCGAGTATGTCTTCGGAGAGGAAGACCTGGAGGAACTCGCTTCAGACAAAGCACGTGCAAGAAGTATTGCCAATGAATGTGACTTCTTTATTGCAGAGGTTCAGTATATGGCCCAGATCGGTAAAAACCTGGGTGCAATTCTGGGTCCGAGAGGAAAAATGCCAACGCCCCTGCCACCCGGCAAGAACGTTGCAGACCTTATTAACAGTGCAAGAAGTTCCATCAGGATAAGATCCAAAGACAAACTTACTTTTCACGTATCGATCGGGCGCAAGGATATGGACATCAACAACCTTGCAGATAACGTCGAGACTGTTCTGAACAGGGTCGAGCAATCCCTTGAAAAGGGAAAACATAACATAAGGTCGATTTATGTTACAACTACCATGGGAAAATCCGTGAAGGTGATGTAAATGGAAGAAGTTCACCACACAGAACATGTGCCTCAGTGGAAGAAAAAGGAAGTTGAGGACATAAAGGAACTCATTGACAACTATCCCCTGTTCGGAGTAGTAGGTATCGGAGGAATACCTGCGAAGCAGCTTCAGAAAATGAGAAAGAGTCTCCAGGGTACAGCTGTTTTGAAAGTGGCAAGGAACACACTTATTAAAAGAGCATTTGACAAGTCAAGTGATGACGTCAATAAAATGGAAGAGTACATTGACGTACAGACCGCTCTGGTGTTCACGGAGAACAATCCATTCAAACTTTATAAAGTAATGGAGCAGAGCAAAAGTCCATCTCCCATCAAAGGCGGAGCAATCGCACCTAATGACATCATAGTCGAAGCAGGTCCGACAAGTTTCCCACCCGGGCCGATATTGGGCGATCTGCAAAGCGTCGGAATACCTGCAGCTATCGACGGTGGAAAAGTAGTCGTTAAAGAGAAAAAGACCGTTGCAAAAGCAGGTGAGGTCGTTTCGCAGAAATTAGCATCAATGCTCACAAGACTTGAGATATACCCTGTAACGGTAGGTCTTGATCTCAGGGCAGTCCTGGAATCCGGAGCTATCTTTACACCGGACGTCCTGGCAATTGATGAGAACCAATACTTCTCAGACATCGTTCTGGCAACCCGCCAGGCATTCAACCTGTCAGTCAATGCAACATATCCGACAAAAGAAAACATCATTGCGATCATCTCCAAGGCTGCAACAGAGTCACGCAACCTGGGAATCAACGCAACCGTGTTCGAGCCGGAGATCATGGGCCCCCTGCTTGGAAAAGCACAATCCCAGATGCTTTCGGTTGCATCTGCAGCATCTGCCAATAACGAAGAGGCTGTTGATGATGAACTGAAAGAAGTACTTGGCGCAAGGGCTACAGCTGCTGTTGTAGCAGAAGTTTCCGAAACAACCGAAGCAGAGGAAACAGTCGAAGAGAAGGAAGAAGAGGATTCAGAAGAGGACGGAATGGCCGGTCTCGGAGCACTCTTTGGATGAGAATAAGATCAGACATTTATACATAAATTACATTGATAAACAAAAGGTGATTTCACATGGAATACATATATGCAGCACTTTTATTGCACAAAGCTGGTAAAGACATTACAGAAGAAGCAGTTACTGCCGTACTTCAGGCAGCAGGTACAGAAGTTAACGATGCACGTGCCAAGGCACTCATTGCAGCCCTTGAAGATGTTGACATCGAAGAGGCAATGGCAACAGCAGCAATAGCAGCACCTGCAGCAGCAGCTGCACCAGCAGAAGCAGAAGCAGCACCCGCCGAGGAAGAAGCAGCAACTGAAGAAGAAACCGCAGAAGAAGCAGAAGAGGACGGAATGGCCGGTCTCGGTGCACTTTTCGGATAAGAACAAACTACTGCTCGCCCCGTGCGAGCAACATCTTCTTTTTTTTACCAGCCATATTTACCGCATCTGGCACCTTACATCAGAAATTGATATGAGACCTTAACTGTAAGTCCGTACGCAAGCAAAATAGATGCCCGGAAAACTGAAGGTCTGCATGAGTTCGCCAAAACATATATGCAGAACTGATAATCCTCACATAGGAACTTGCAGATGAAGAGAGTGATATAAAGTTCATACCTTTGTGGAAGTAGTTGCTGCAACTGTCGGATATGGTATAACTTTTAGGTAAGTGGTTTACTAATTAAATATAAATAGTTATTATTTGGTTTGCAAGCTAAATATATTATAAACAACAAAGACAACTAAGAATTATGGACAAAGATAAACTAAAGGTCATACTAAAAGAGCAGAACGATACAATAAAAGAAGTTGAGGACCTGGTAAAAAGAGAACTGCTGGATAAGAACAGATAAAAGATCAGACCTTATCATTATTGTATCCGGACTTAGAAGAGCTGGCAAATCAACACTTATAAATGAAATCAGAAAAGACCATCTAAATGCGAGCTATTTTGTGAGCTTTGACGATGAAAGGTTCTTTGATTTTACAATAGAAGACTTTCAGACAATGTACGAATTGCTGATAGAGATGTATGGTGAAAGAGATATCCTTTTTTTCGATGAGATACAGAACATAAAGGGCTGAGAAAGATTTGTAAGACGCCTTCATGATGATAATAAAAAGGTATACATCACAGGTTCAAATGCAACTATGCTAAGTCGTGAACTTGGAACTCACCTGACAGGCAGACACCTGAGTTATTCATTGTATCCATATTCGTTCAAGGAGTTCCTTTATTTCAAAGAACATAGTTCATCCTGCCAGAAACGTTGACAACAGTCGAGAAGAGTACAATAAAGCGGTACTTCAATGAATATATTGAAACAGGAGGGATACCTGAATATGTTAAGCTCATGGATGACCTCTACATTAAGACATTATATGAGAATATACTCTACAGGGACATAATAGCACGATATAATCTCAGGAACGAACAGGCACTAAAGACAACTGTTTACTTTGCTGCATCGAATATAGCAAAGGAGATCAGTTTCAACAGTATCAAGAACCTGGCAGGCCTCTCCAGTGCAACAACTATAAAGGAATATTTTGGATACCTAGAGAACAGCTATCTGGTGCCAAAGTTCTCTCCATCCCTTAAGACACAGGTCTATTCAAATAAAAAGATATATTTCGTAGATACGGCCATCGCAAGGATACTGGGATACAGAACATCAGAGGATTATGGGCGTATCCTTGAGAACAACGTGTTCATGGAACTGAAAAGAAGGTCACAGGAAGTATATTACCATAGGGACAAGAAAGAATGCGATTTTGTCATAAGGGAAGGTTATCGCATCAGGGAAGCAATCCAAGTGACCAAAAGTATGGAAGATCCAGATACCATGAAAAGAGAACTTGATGGTTTGCTTGAAGCCATGAAAACATATGATCTGCAAGAGGGTCTTATTCTTACGACTAACGGGGCGTAGGGGTAGAGAAAGCCCACTGATTTAGCTGTGGGATGAATCGTACCTCACCTTATAGATAATCATAAATATTATATATCTGCCAGACATATAATACATTGTCATGGCAACAGAACGATGGAAACATAGCAATACAACAGTGTATAACATCGGTTTTCATTTAATATGGTGTTCTAAATATAGACGAAATGTTTTAGAAAATGAGATTGAGGCACGTTTAAAAGAGCTTC
>NZ_PGGK01000024.1 GCF_004745425.1 Methanolobus halotolerans
CATAATATTCACAGTCTTCATTAGGACAAGCAACATTAGTGTATTTTGGTTTTGGTCCCCGTTTCCCCATGATGAAAATATGTCTAATTCATATTACATAACATCAACTGAATGATAGTGGATTACCCAAATTTGAGAAAAAAAATAAAAGTAGAAATGGTTATAATACCTGACCTGTTCGAAAAATTGAAGTCAGAAAGCTATGATCAATTTAACGAACTTATTGAAAGTGAGAAAATCACCTTTTATGTCTATTGCGAGGAAATTGAGTTATAACTTCCGTACAAAACGATTACTGTAACCTTTTCATGTTAATGAAAAAAGAAGGTTTATTTGACAATAAACATCTTTTATACTATACCAAAGTGCACTAGAATGGGAAATGAACTTTTTAACTATTATAAGAGTAGTTCAATTCCCATTACTGAAATTCAATAATTTTATTCCAGAATTATCCATTAAACCTATTATGTAAGGCTGCTGTCAAAAAACGAATGCAGACAAAAAGAGGGTCTTCCAAGTAATACAGGAACAGTATGGACAGGACCCTCAGATTAAAATTTAATTTTTGCATCAATTGTAAAGGTTTATGTCAAAAGCAATCTTAATGAGAAACAATCCCAGGAATATGGATAGCAAAGGCTTTACAGTTTTAAGAAAGCACATACCATAATATGGATCGTGGAATGGAGGTAGAATAATGGTGTGTGACCCGTTAACCTGTAAAGCCTGTGCTTTTATTGTGAAGTGGTTGTTATCAGAGGAAATTGTAAATACTAAAATAATAGGAGTTATACCAATCTGGCAAACCCCTATTTGTTTCGGTTTTCCTTAAGAAAACTTCTTATTTGTGGTTCATACTTAGAGTGCGTAGTTTTCTGGTTTGAAGACTGCGACTTCTGCCTTGTATTTTTCCATGGACTCGCTCATGAATGCCTCTGACTCAGAGGTGAGACCATCAAGTTCTGCGGTTGCTTTTGCAAGTGCACCGAGTTCGAACTTTGTCATGTCGAGACCTTCTGAGTTGTTCAGCAGGTTGCAGCATTCTACAGCAGCGTTCTTTGCACGGAGATAAATGTCGTCTCCATCCTTTACGATTGCCTGTCCGATCTTGTATGCATTGTCATATGCAAGGATATAGGACTGTGGGTCTCTGAACCTGTCGGAAGCCATGAGGAGGTCTCTGAGGATCTTCTCGTTACCGGACTTCAGTGCAGTGTTCATGAGTGCACAGTCGTAGTTGAGGGACTCTGCCCAGCATTGTACGGTTGTACCACCGAATTCACCGTGGTATTCGACAGACTCGTTGGACCAGAGGTCGCAACACTGCATGATAAGGTTACCCATTACATCGGAGTGAGCACAGGTTGAAGTTTTACCTTCGAAGGACATTGGCATACCGGAGATTGCCTTGATGATGATGTTCTCATATCCACAGTCCTTTCCTGGACCTACTGCACCGGACTCGTATGCTGCGAGTGATCTTGGTGCTGCAAGTGACCTTGCGATGATCGCGAGAGTGTGTGCAAGGTTCTTGTCAAGGAGACCACCTGCAATAAACATTGCAGTGTTTGCCTGTGCACAGTCTGTATCACCAGCTGCGGTTACATTCTTCTGCTGTGCGACCTTTGCAATCTCCTGCCAGAGGAAATCCATGTCCATTGTACCAAGGCATCCAATTGCGTAAAGCATACCAGGGATGTCGTTCCTGAGTACTGCATAGTCGAAGATTTCCTTTCCACCCATTGATTCGATAGACAGAAGATCTGCGCCTGCTTCAGCAACCTGCTCAAAGGATTCGATAACAACGTTAAGTTTGTCGCCTCTGAGTTCCATGTAGTCCTTGTTCTCCCTGATGTCACCAGGAGTGTGTCTGAGTGCACATTTGATACCATATTCTTCATAGTATTCTTCCATGATGGTCTTCTGTGCGTGTGCAACAGCTGCTCCCCATTCAGGGTTGTTGGTCATCTGCTGGACGTGTTCTGTCTCAAGTACTACAGATGGGAAACCGACCTGGACCATTCTTGACATAATGTCTTTTGTGATTCTCTGGTACTCGTTTACGAGCTTTTCCTGTGTTTCTCCTGCTTCCGGCCTTGGAGCGTAGTTGACTTCTGCGGTTGTGTAACCTGCACCGATCTCAAGGTCGAGTCCTGTCTTTACAGGTTTCTTTGCATTACCGAAGACCATTTCGTCAGCATCTGAATATGCCATTGTTGTGAATCTGTTAACTGCCATTTTTATCACCTTTTAATGTTTGTGGAATTCTGTTCTCAGTGCTTCCAGATCCTTTCCTGCAAGGATTGCATCAGCCATCTTTGGTGCGTCTGCAGCCTCTTCACCATATACTCCAAGTGCATAGGTTGAAACGAAGTCCTGGTTTACAGCTCCGCCACCGCACTGGAACGGAAGGTTGAGTCCTGCTTCCATGAGTCTGTCATTGACTTCCTTAAATGCGTACATTGTGGTGGTCATCAGTGCTGTTCCGGTAAGCATCATCGGGCTTTCCTTCTTGACTGCTGCGATTACTTCATCGACTGGTACATCACGGCCAAGGTCGACTACTTCATAGCCGTTTGCCCTGAGAAGTGCTGCGACGATCGACTTTCCGATATCGTGAACGTCACCCTCAGCGACGTGGACAACAACCTTTCCTTTTGGTTTTGGTGCTGATCCACCCTGTTCTTTACAGAACTCGATACCGTCGAGCATTGCATCTGCGGACATCATGACGTTTGGAAGGAAAATGACACCCTGGTCGTATAAGTCAGTAACAACTTTCATACCGACCATAAGCGCGTCATCGATAAGAGCTACAGGGTCTTTTCCTGCTGCGATTGCTGCCTCGAGACCCTCAATGACATCATCCTCTTCACCTTCGAAGATTGCCTCTGCAATCGGGCGGATGAGTTCATCCGCAGGATAGAGTTCCGCTGCTGCGTCCTCAGGTGTCATTGATTTTTCCATTTTCACGTTATATCTAATTAGTATGCCTTCTTTGTCTACTATAAGCATTCTATACCTCCTTCAATTGATTTTATCTATTAGTTAAGCCCGGAGGGCTCAATCCAATCTACACAAAAGGTTCTTGTGAACCTCTTAATTCAAGATAGATTCATTTTATATAAGTGTGGCGGAAATATAGTATTAGTATATAAAATTATCTATTGATAACACCATAAATAGTAAATGCAGTTACAAACATATTTCAGCCTATGCAGCCCTATTTCTAGATAAAATGCTCAAATAAAGAGTTTAAATGAATTTTTTTGTATGCAAATAGTTATATATGAAAATTAAAAATAGGTGAATTGCTCCTGAAATATAAGCATATAGATAGTAGAGTATATAAAAAAAATTAAGTATGTGAATAAATACTCTGATGATGCTGTTTTGTTTTTATAATAATAATTTTAATCTTTACAATCAGAGCTCATAGAGAAACATTTAAATAATAGCTTCATATCATATTTTTCATTATGATCAAAAAATTAACATATAAATAAAACAAAACTATTAAAAACCAGATAATTTTAGTATAATATAATTAAAACCATAGATCTTTTTTTCATTAAACCAAAGACTATCCTTAATTATGCAATCCTTGAAAGCAATATCACTACTTCACCGCCGCCCAGATGTCCCTTTGTACATTTTGTTCCTACAGGTACCATCGTCCCGGATCTAGTCTCAAAGGGAATATCATAAAGAGGGACCTTGCCAGCTATCACATCCGCCAGCATGGAAGCTGCTTCCAGTAATTTCTTTTGCGGATGCAGATTAAGCAGGTTCATGCCTTTTAGCTCATCTTCGGAGTAACCCAGAAGCCTGCAGGCAAAAGGATTTACATAAAGGATACAGCCGTCATCATCAACCATAAAAACAAGATCTTCGATCGTATCAAAGATAACCTGCAGGCCATGGAGATCCTTTACAGCATCAGCTTGCTCTCTCATACGACCTATAACAGGACCTATCTGTGCAGTTACCGTTTCAAGTGAATTACGGGTGCTGAAAGGTATTTCATATGCACTGTGGGACGCCAGCATCAGTACAGCCACAAGCTCTTCTTTATGCTTTATTGGAATTATAACTGTAGCTTCAAGTCCCTCGTAACTTAGATTGCTTCCCGGAATCATGGAATTAAGTTCATAATACCGCGTATATAGCGGATAATCCGTCATCAATAATCTTGCATGAACGGAATTTGAAGCATAGTGCCTTGTACTTTTTACAAATCTTGACGAAAAACCTTTATGCGCTACAATGTTCATGTCACCTGTGGGCTCATCTATCAGGTACAGTGCTCCGCAATCAAGATTCTCCATTCCTGTGGTCAGTTCCAGTAACTGATAGAAAATGTCACCCGGATCTCCCATCGGACTGAAGAAAGTGCCAGGATCAGAAACGATGTGCATAAAATTCTGGACGTTCTTACGTTCGGTAATATCAACTATGATACCCTGGATATACTCTATATTTCCTTCACCGTCACGTTTGATCACTGATCTTTCATCCACCCACCTGATCTCACCGGACCTTGTCAGAATGCGGTATTCATAAGATAGGTTTTCCACTCCCTTCGCCCATATCTCTGGCTCGGTGGTAAATCTCTCCAAGTCTGAAGGATGCACTATATCTCCATAGAGTATCTTTCCTGATATCAGATCATTGGCATCATACCCGAACTGTGAGATATTCTCAGATACGAAATCTACTCGCCAATCATCCTCAGGCCGCCAGAAGAATACAACTGCCGGACTGCTCTTGATTACAGTTTCCATGACCTTCTGGACCTCCAGGAGCTCAAGAAGCTTCTTTTCCTTGTTCTTCTGGTCCGTTATATCCCTGAGTATTGCCATGATAGCTGGTTTTGATTCATGTTCTATTATGGAGGAGTTGATCTCAGCCGGGGTGTTGATACCTTCCTTTGAGAGAAGTTCTATCTCGTACTTCAGAGGGGTCTCCCGGTTCTTTTCCAGACTCTTCCTGAAGCGCCTCAGGATAACCTGTCTGTAATCCAATGGGAGAAAATCCTCAAAGGATCGCCGAAGAATCTCTTCCTTTGAAAAACCGGTGATCTCGCAGAACTTCATGTTCGCGAACACAAGTATATCATCCTGTACAATGATGATCCCATCGTTGCTTTTCTCAACAAGTGTGGAATATTTCTTTTCGGAGTCACGCAGTTTTTTTTCAGCCCTTTTTCTTTCAGAGATGTCCCTGACACTCATCATGACCGAAGGTTCACCTTCATGATGAATGAATGAAAGTCCGATCTCCGCAGGTAGTAAACTACCTTTCTTTGTGTTGAACTCAACCTCACTGCTTCGGCGCAGACTACGCATATCCTTCAGGACCTTCTTGAATCTCTTGGAGACCATGCGCTGGTAAGTCTCCGGAACGTGATCCAGGAGTTTTCTGTTCAGCAATTCTTCTCTGGAGTAACCGGTGAGTTCAGAGAATTTAGAGTTGCTGAATTTCAGCATGCAGTCCTGTACAATAACTATTCCGTCATTGCTTTTCTCAACCAGCATGGAATATTTTTCCTTTGATATCTCAAGCTGCCGCTCTGCATGTTTACGTTCTGTTATATCCCTTATGTTAAGCATGATTGAAGGCCGTGAGCGATGCACAACATAGGAAAAACTCACTTCAGCAGGCATGACATCACCGGATATGGTCAATAGTTCCATCTCATTGTTGCGGTGGGGGCCATGCATGTCCTTAAGTACCTTCTTGAACCTTTTGGAGATCATACGCCGATATGTTTTCGGGACATGTCCCATAAAATCGGTGTTCAACAATTCTTTCCTTGAGTAACCTGTAAGTTCGGTGAATTTTTTGTTGGCAAACCTGAATTTACCATTCTGAAGAATAACTATACCATCATTACCTTTCTCAATCATCTCGAAATAATGTTCATGCGGCATAAAGGCAGCATTCTCCCTTTTTTCAGAATTTGTAATTATTTTTACCGTCAAAAGCACATACTTATTGTTTCTTGTACCTGCACCCAGACCACGGGCATGGATTACCAGTTCGGCCATCCTGCTGTCTGCTACATTCACAGCTTTGAAGTTCTTAATAGAGCTGCCGTTCTTAAAGATATCCTCAAGAAGGTGCTTCAGGGCCTTCGATTCGCTTTCATTCCATTGTATGTTCCTGAGTTCAAATAAAGAGGTAACTTCCTTTTCATTGGGAGTGGTTGCAAAAAGATCACAGAATGAGCGGTTTGCGTAGATGATCCTGAGATCACTGTCCAGCACAAGCAGGGATTCTTCAACAGTATCCAGAATAGTCCTGAAACAATCACATTTTCCTTGAACATGATCGTTCCCGGATAAGGAAGGGTCGTTCAGGCCATATACCGGATTGTTACAGGATACGTTTGCTTCCATGCACTTACACCTTTTGAGGATAGTAGTGAATAATCATTTTCTCTTTTAAGCAAAAAAGAGGTTAAATACAAGTTAAACAGATATTAATTGCTCACATCCGATGAGGACGCTTCCTTCTATCCAATCTACACAAAAGGATCTGTCTTGGGGTGTGGGCAACTTGTATTCTCCAGGAAACGGCATTCTGAACGTTGTTCGAATCACTAGTTCCTATGGAATTTCGCCCGCAGATCCTCAATAGTAGCATCTCTTAACACTTCATCTGCTATTTTCGGGACAACTGCTGCATCATCGCAATAAAGACCAAGATCGTAACGTTCTACGAAATCCTGTGTTACTGCACCGCCCCCGCATATAAATGGTATATTGACCCCATTATCGAGAAGCCGGTTCTTAACTTCCCTGAACGAATACATAGTCGTAGTCATCAATGCAGTACCGGTAAGCATGATAGGCTTATTCTCCACAACAGCACTGACAACCTCATCTATCGGGACATCGCTTCCAAGATCTACTACTTCGTAACCATTCGATCGCAAAAAAACAGTAAGTATCTTCTTACCGATATCATGCACATCCCCTTCCACAACAAATGACACAACTTTCCCTTTGTATTCATGGCTCCGGCCTGATACTTTCTTACAGTACTCTATTCCATCGGTCATAGCCTGAGAAGCTATCATTACATCGGGCAGGAAAAGCAGGCCTTCATCGTATAATTGTGAAACTATACCCATTCCCACTATGAGTGCGTCATCTATCAGGTCGATGGCATCCTTTCCCTGGTCTACAGCTTCCTGAATCGCCACAAGCACTTCATCTTCGTCTCCTTCGAAAACAGCTTCTACTATACTGCGGATCAGTTCATCCTCTGGAAATATCTCTCTTGCCACATCATCGGGGGACCTCTGGCTTTCAAGTTTGACGTTGTATCTGACTAGAATAGAAGATGGATCGATATCAATCATGATGTCACCGTTTTCAGCATATTCATTGTTGCTCTTTTTTAGGTACTGTTTTCGCTGTAATTCAAATGTTCTAGTATATACTTTTATCTCCCGGGAATTTATACAAATTTGAAGTAAGTTTTGTTTTTGTATCTTCCAGAGTAAAAGCCAGAAAAAAATGTAATTAAAGGAATTAGCTCTACTTCCGAAGTCTGGAGCTGGGAAAACCTGAAACTTTGTTTCTGCCCTTATCCCTCCACAAGTTCAACGATACTTCCCTTGCCGATCAGCAGGTTGTATGAATCATTTGCCTCATTGAATCTGACAAGCACATTCTGGATAGAGAGAATGCTTCCGTACTTAGCGTTCGTTATGATCTGGTTATCCGGGGTGAGATTGTGCGAAGGAAGGACAGCATATACTGATTTCACGGAAGTTCCGTCACATATCTTGTAAAGGCTGTGTCTTTCATCGCCCAGGTCCCCTGACATCAGGGAAGCGATAACATTTATACGCTTGTCTGTATGAGTTCCAAGCCTGGACAGTTTTGCAAACTTCGCTTTCGGTTGTACCCTGTACTTTCTACGTGTAAGGTTGTCCTTACGCAGGATTGCATATGTGTACTTGATATCGGTATTGATGTAACGATAAGGTTCACCACACTCAGCCAGCTTCTTCATAAGTCTTGTTGGTGCGATATCCTTTTGCTGCTCGAAACTCCAGCATTCAGCCGGATTGCAACCCGAGCCCCATATAAAGGAACACGGACTGTAAATACTAAGGCCCATACTTTTAAGGCTGACTGCAAGTTTTCTCATTTCTGTGGAATTGACCTTGTCAGCAGGCTCGATGATCAGGATACTGCCATCCGGATTCAATTTCTCAGACATCTTTTTAACAAGTCCGGCCTTTTCCCGGATCGAGAGAAACTTGATCTCATTAAGCACATTGGAAAAGACCATCAGGTCTATCTTTTCAGGAAGTGAGTCCGTGTCAAGGCTGCTTATATCAGCTTTCGTTGGTTCCTTAACCTGGACCTGTTCCTTTATCTGCGCATACTGTGGCACGAGAGAATCATAGGCCTCAATGTTCTCATCGTACATCTCTATGGAATGGATGAGAGCTTTATGACCGTCCAGTCTGTTGTAAAGGTCAATGACAGCCAGTGGAACAGTTCCGGGCCCTGTTCCTATATCCAGTATTTTCATGCGTTTTTTAAGCAGACCATCCTGTGCCATGCCATACATGATATGCTGAAACTGAACAAAATATACCGGAAACTGATATGCCAGGTATCCCAGTATATCATAGCCTTTTTCGTAGGTTATGTTGCGTGATCTTCCTTTTTTCCAGTAATCAGCTTTCTGGGACAGTACAGCTTTCCTTATCCTTTCCAGGACCAGTGGATCGTCCCAGCTTTTCCCGGTCTTTTTCTCAACGTATTGTTCAATAAGCCTTTCAAGTTTCCTTGAGACACCGGCAGTGCGAAAGAAAGCTTCATTGATCTGTTGTTCCCTGTCGTTCAACTCGATAAAGCCCTTTGGAGCATGAATCACCTTAAAATCATCCTCAACCGGAATGATATCCAAGCCCAGATCAAAGAAAGAGGATCTTACGGTTTTGTAGATATCCTGGGTGGACATCTCACTTTTAATATAGTTACGCATCTCGGACAGCATGAACTCAGGCTTCATACGTGAGACATACTTCAATGCGGATACTATCTCCTTTTCAGACATTGTCATTGATGATTGTTGCACGGACTGATAAATCTGGTGATGCCCATATAAGACTACCTGTTATGATCTGGACAAAAACAAGGAAATAAAAAAAAACGTGGAAATTAGTTATAAGAGGTTATTTAAAATAACTTCAGATATCTATACATTGAGGAATCCGGATAGAGGATAAAAACATGAGCAGTCTGAAAAAAATGATGATTGGTTTTGCACTGTTACTAATAATTGTAGCAGGCATGCTTGCGGTCTGGTGGGATAACAAGACCGATGAAATGTATCAGGATAGTTTTCAAAGCAGCTACAATTATGAAGTAAGCATAAGAACGAACGAAACTCTCGACAATGTTACTCTGTACCTGCCCCTCCCGGTACTTGAAGGGTCATCTTCCATTGGAGAAGAGATGGTCACAAGGGACTTCTACAACAAGGCTCCCGGATGGAATTTCAGTATCGCAGATACACAGTATGGTCCGATGCTGAGTATAGAGGCCGAAAAACTCATACCGAAATACCGCTCCCCTCCTGTACCCCTTGATGATGAAGATATAGAGCCGGCAGAGGCAGTGGTCACTGAGTCTGACAGATATTCGGAAGAAACACCTATACTAATGCCTTTTGATTTTTCCATAATAGTAATGACAAATAATACTATAAACACAAAAGAGCCCGTGGGAAACGAACCTGTGCTCCAACCCAAGATCAACCTTACAGAATCGGACGATGAAGACAGAGTACAACCTCCTGAGAATATAAATCCGCAGTACTATGATTATGAAGGACGCATCTATGCGCAGTACGAGACATTACCTGATACGAATGTAGAGATCCATGTGAGTATGTACGGCACCAACGAAGGCTGGGTTCTGGGCTGGACATCGAATGATTACCGGGATAGTATGGGTACCACACTCACCGGCTCCCGGGATGGGTGGGTTCCTGTGACAGGATATCTTGTCACGGGTGATGGAGTGTACAAAGATTGAAAAGCATGTGGCGGGATTTTCCTGTCACACACACTTTTTTTGAGGCAGGCTTTCAGCAGTACATTACTACTCCCGAAAATATTAATATGTAGGAGTTCAGAAGTAAAATAAGGATATTGCGTAGGATTGAAAATGAAAAGAATTGTATTGATATCTGTTTTTGTACTGTTGGTTCTGAGCGTGGTCTTTCTCTATTCGAATGATCTTACAGAGGCCGAAACCATTTCTGATGATGCAGTGATCGTCCACCTGACATCACCTGCCCGAGATGGCAATACAGGAACTTATCGTCAATGAGACAGCTGTAAATTTCAGTATATACGACTATGATTACCAGCTGACTGAAAGGTACATAAGACCCCTTCTTGATTGTTAATGTATTTATTGAATTGCAGGATAGTTACTTTAGATCTCCTGTGCTCATCTCATTTTGTTCAACAACTTCCAATGTAGATGTTGTCTTAATCAAAAATAATTACTTTATTGATAAAAAGTATATCATTTTCAAACATGGATTCATTAAAAAGGTAAAGGTTTAATCTTCATCGCCACAGCAACTACAGGAGACATTGCCTTCAAGTATTTCTTTCCAGTCACCTAACACATCATGTGTCCAGCAGTCATCAGCACCCGCAGCCTCCCTCATTGTCAAGGCAAATATGTAGGATAACTCCTTGACCGTAGCACCGGCTTCAAGAGCACCTTTGAAGTGCTTAAGCACACAGGGCTTTGATCTGGCTTTGATAGAAAGTGCGAAGCAGATGAATTGATACGTCTTTTCGTCGATTGTTCTGGCATCGGCATACAACTTGTCTATTTCATCCAATTTAGTTGTAAACTCCGGAAAAAACTCTTCTAACATTCTCATTTTAATCCAACCTTATTTCATTTTTAGCATAGTACTGATATTCTACTAATAATCAAAATAATAATGATTATACAAACACTTAAAAACAGCGCTTCAAATAATTTTTAAATACTGTGCAACACAGTATGAGACACATAAAAATGACCAAAGAAATTTATGATCTCATGATTGATAGTCTTGTTAAAATAGAATACCAGGTTTAACTCAGTTTAATCTTTATCACCTCATTATTTTTCTTCATTTTCAGTACTGTTTTGTTTATCATCATGTATATGATGACTTGTAATTCCTTCTGATCAAGTATTTGAGAAAACCCCAACTTCCATGTGCAACTGGATAATCATTAAATGCAATACGTGGATACCACAATCGCTCTTTAATAACAGGACCCTTTGCATCCATGTAACAGAGATGATTGCTGAGTCGACTTGTCCCCTTCAGCCGTACAGCAGGCAACGCCTATGATACGCATTTCTAAAGGTCCCCGGACATAGACGAGATACACTTTGAGAACTGGAAAGAAGTGCTCGATATTGCCAGTGAGACAGAAGAAGACAAAAACCAGACACAAGATGAGGCCATCCCATGCTAAACGTAAGCACTACCGATATAATCCTGTTCCAGAACCAGTTATACGTTTCCGATCACTTCCTTGCACAATACGTCCAGGCATTGCTCACAGTTGCCATCTGTTGCTCAATAGGTGGCTTTGGTACAGCCCTTCTGCTAAACGATGTAATCGTGCCATACATGAGGTCCCGCTTACAGCTCGACAGAGAGAGGATAGAACAACCTGGAAGTATACGTTAACAGTGTTAATAATGTTGGGAATTATATAAATATCCGGACTCGTATATGATAACGTAGGATACTATGAATTTTCAGGGATAAAGATAATGAAGAAACCATTACTTGATGTCTTGTTTATGTCTGAAAGGAGAAAGCAGGTCTTTCTACTACTTCACGATGGGCCCAAGGAAATGAAACGTCTTCTCAGTATACTTAACACTAACCGACAGGCTCTACTTCCCCAATTGAAGATATTAGAGGAAAACCATCTTATTCAACATTATGATGATTCCTACAAGTTAACAAATATTGGAAGATTATTAATAAATAAAGAATCAACTTTATTGAATCTTCTTGAAGTTATTGACAAGGATGTGGATTACTGGGGAACCCGTAAACTTGATTTCATTCCACCTTACCTACTACACAAATTTCATAAGCTGAGTGAATGCGAAATAATAGATCCTCCACTTACTGATATGTTCAGCATTCATGAAAGATTTCATGACGGAAACATAAAGTCAGAATCAGTATGCATAGTCACTTCATTCCTATATCCCCTTTACAAGCATATTTTCTCGGATATTCTACGCAATAATATACATGTAGACTTTCTTGTCTCAAAAGAGCTTCTTGGTAAAATACGTGCTGAGCATAGTAGTGACTTTAATCAATTTCTTCAAAATGGGTCATTCAGCATGTATGTCTACAATAAGAATATGGATTTTCTTTTCTTCACATATGATGATAAACATATCGTGCTAAGTCTGCTAGAAGAAAATGGTGAGTTTGATAATAAACATGTCCTTTGCTCAAGTCCCGAGGCACTTGATTTTGGAAAAGAACTTTTTGAACACTGCCTGAAAGACTCAACACCTATCACAGAACTCTAACAATAATATTCTCGCTGTGCAAAATTATTAATTTACGAGAATGTTTTATACGAGAAAAGCAATCTTGAACTTAGATTAAGAAGGCAGGATGAGACGCCTGATAAACCACCACGCTTTAAGGCGTCTCTTCCCTTACGAATCCGAGATATTCCCAATATCTCTCTTTAACTCCACTCCCAATAGCTTGTGAGCGACCCCTGCTCACAATTCCTAATATGTTGTATTTGCATATAACCAGAACGCATTTTAATCTACAGGTTGCTACTAAGTTTTGTTTGTAAGCAATGTTTTAACGGCGTTAAAATTTCTGTGAGCCTTACAATTAATACCGCCTGGTGAATCCTGGCGCCCGGCCTACCAGGCCGGCGCCTTCACAGGCCGGAATGATCCGGACAGGTTCATTCTATCCTAAATGAGCTTCCATCTGTGCCTGTGTCAGATGCTGCACTAACTCTGTAGCTCTTGAATGTCTGAAAAGACAACTCTGTAGAAAAGCTACCAAAACCAACACAATCAGATTAAAAAGATGAATTATCACCTGGATATGCAGGTATATTTGAAAGTATTGCAAACATAAATGGCTACTTATAAATCAAGGTTTTTATTGAGCTGGTTTCAAAACTCCATTCATAGCTTTTTCCAACACACCATGAAACATGCAATATCTAAGAGTCCTTTAAACACTACATTAAGTCTTTCATATCGGATTACTAATCTTCTGAATCTCATCT
>NZ_PGGK01000025.1 GCF_004745425.1 Methanolobus halotolerans
CATAATATTCACAGTCTTCATTAGGACAAGCAACATTAGTGTATTTTGGTTTTGGTCCCCGTTTCCCCATGATGAAAATATGTCTAATTCATATTACATAACATCAACTGAATGATAGTGGATTACCGGTTTTCTACAGAGCCTTAAATGTATTGGTTTTTGAATGCGGTGAAAACGGCAGTGTTTTCAGAAATAAGCTTGTATCTATGGGACATTCTGTTGTGGTCTCCTCATCTGTAGAAGATATTGTAAAAACCATTCCCACGCAAAATCCTGATCTTTTTTGTTGTTATATGGATGCAGGGCAATATGGATTCTTTGATCATATCTCATCATCGCTTGGAGAAAATGGCATTCCTTCGATAATTGCAACTTCAAATCCTGATGAAACTTTCTTTAATGACCTGGATAAATTAAAACTTGCGGAATACATAAAAGAACCATTTAGTGAAGCTGAACTCGGTCGCGCAATAAAGGTTTCATCCGGAGTTGATCGCAATATCACTGAGCGCCGAAAGCACGAGGCAGAGCTGCAAAAACAAAAGGACACATTAGATTCGATCTTTAGCCTTGCACCCACGCCTATGTTATTGCTGGACAGATACGGTATCATTGAAAATATCAATATTGCATGCGTTGAAGTTACGGGAAAAAATAAACAAGAGCTGATAGGTCTTAAGGCAGGAGATGCATTTTCCTGTATTAATGCCTTCAAGGGGGATGAATGCGGTACCAGTGAAGAATGTGATAAATGTGTCTTCAGGAATTCTGCAATGGATACTATCAGGGTCTGTAAAGGTATTTCTAAAAAGGAAGGTGATTTTACAATTATTCTGCCGGATGGCTCTGAATCATCCCGTAATGTTATAATCTCAAGCTCCTACATCAATATTAGTGGAGATATCAAGGTGATGTTCAGTATAAATGACATCACTGAGAGCAAAAAAGCAGCGATGACTCTAAAGGAAAGTGAGGAACGCCTACAGACACTCTACGACAACATGCCTGGCGGAACTCTGATCATCGGGACGGATTATATTATCGAGGATGTGAACCAGCGTACCTGTGAGATCACCGGTTTCAGCAGAGAAGAGCTTGTGGGGAAATTATGTGATATCCTGTGTCCTAAGGGGTCATTTTCAAAGAAATGTCCCATATGGGTAGATGGTATGGAATGCTTTCAGGGCATGGACACGACAATTAAATGCAAGAATGGCAGGAAGAATCCAATCATTAAGAATGCCAAAAAGATAACAATCGATGGAAAAATGTACATTCTGGAAAACTTCCAGGATATCTCCGGTCAAAAAGAAGCAGAAGAAGCATTGGTAAGTGCAAAGATGACAGCTGAGATGGAGAACAGGACTAAGAGTGAGTTCCTTGCAAGTATGAGTCACGAGATAAGGACTCCCCTGAATGCTATTATCGGCTACTCCGATATGCTACTTGAGGACATTTTCGGAGAGCTAAGTAAGAAACAACAGAGGCCCCTCGGGCATATCTCTGCAAGCGGGAAGCATCTTCTTGAACTTATAAATGAGATACTGGACCTGTCCAAAGTAGAATCCGGAAGAATGGAGTTGAATCAAAATGTCTTCAACGTAAGTGAAGTTCTGGGGAATGTGGGGGGATATTGTTTCACCTATCGCAAAAAAAAAGAATATTTCTCTGGAAGTTTATTTTGATTCAGAGGACATGACCATATGCGCGGATAAAGTACGCTTCAAACAAATACTTTACAATCTTGTCAGTAATGCAATGAAATTCACTCCTGATAATGGTATTGTGAAAATCGCTGTATGTGTAAAGAACGACATGCTGGAGATTTCTGTTGTCGATACAGGTATCGGTATATCTCAGGAGGATCAGAAAAAACTGTTTACCCCTTTCAGCCAGATTGATCCGGGCCAGTCCAGGCAGTATGAAGGTACGGGTCTTGGTCTTTCACTTGTCAAGCAATTCGTTCAACTTCATGGTGGCAGCATTACAGTTGAGAGTGAACCTGGAAACGGGAGTAACTTCACATTCCGGATCCCGGTAAAACTAAATAATGGGCAGTTTGCATTATAAACATGCCTTTTGTGGTTATCAGAACAATCGATAGCCATATCTTGCAAGTTCTGCCAGCACTAGAATGAGCGCAAAATTCCCTATGAGTAATGGTGGAACTATCTTCTTCAGAGGGAATCCAAGAATTGCAAGTACGATTGCAAGTATGTCGCTGGGTAGCGGTGTAAGCGAGTAAAAGAATATCACTGCAATAATTGTCCTGTCGCTGACTTTTTCTACCAGTTGGAAAAACATATTAATGTACCTTTCATACTTTTGTGGAAAGCATTGTCTTCCTTTCTTGCCAACAAAATAGAATACGATATCTCCGAGCGTTAGTCCTACACTGGCAAAAAGTGCCAGGTATATAGGGTCCACTCCTCCCAGGGATATTGTGATCAGCGCGGTGTAGAATGAAGTTGAAGTGAACGCAGATACGCCTCCTGTGGCCGCCAGCAGGAAAACGACCATGTATGTATTATTTACACCTAGGAACCCGACTATCTCTTCCGGGGGATGATACAACAGGAAAACAGTCCACACAACAATGAACAGTATTAGTGCGACCGCAATTATAAGATCTCTTTTTCGTGAAGTTCCTGAATCCTCTTTCAATGTACAGGCATAAGATGCCCCATCGGATCCTTCAGAATCACGTGTCTTATCTTCAGATGACATATCTAAATAAGGATTGCCTGATTACAATACAATTGCTGCTGTCATAAAGTGGTAATTAATTCTAAATGCTTATAGCTTATCCTGGTAATTCATTTTCCCTCAACAAGTACATTTTCGGCTGTATTATCCGTGTTACTTCCGGGGTTCAGATATTCTTCATGGAACATTCTTGCCATAAGTACGACGTATGACAGTAAGAGTGGGCCTATAAAGATACCAAGAAGTCCGAAAAGGTTCAGACCGATTATCACTCCGATGAGGGATGCCAGTGGATGTATCTTCCCTACTTTCTCCTGTATTGCCGGTCGAAGGAAGTTATCGATCGAACTCAGTACCAGTCCTCCGATAAGCACTCCTGCGGCGCTAAAATAATCCTGCTGTAGTAGCTGGAATAATGCTGCAGGTATCCAGATAACAGGCGGGCCTATGACCGGCAGGAATGAAAGGACGGCAGTGATGAATCCCCACAGAATAGCACCTTCAATATCCAGTAGGATAAAAATGATTGTAAGTATCCCTCCCTGCACAATGGCAATGACGCTTGTACTTATCAGTGTGGCCTGTACAAGGGATTTGAACTCGTCCAGAAGCCGGGTGGTATTCTTATCATTAAAGGGGAAGGCCTTTTGAAGATCCCTTATGAACTTCGAGTTCCCGGCTACCAATAAATAAAAGAGTAAAAAATACATGATAATGAACTCAATAGCTCTTTTACCTACACTCTGGATTGCATCCAGAGCCACTACACTGAAATAGTTCGCAACACTTGCAGCGAACTCCAGCAATCTCTCTTGGGGATTAATTCCGACCGGTAGCAAGTCGCTGCTGATATCGACTATGTATTCGTTAACCGATTCGACATACAATGTTATTGCATCAATGTTCAGAAGGACATTCTGTGCTTGTACTATAACGATAGTGAGCAGTATATAAAGAGGTATAAGAATTATGACGATCGATAGAACTATTATCGAAATTGCTGCTAAACCTGGTTTGATCTTTAGGCGGGATGTAAGGAAAATATAAAAAGGTCGGAACAATACATAAAGTATGAAGGCTCCAAAAAAAGCATTGATATATGGATAAAGTGCATAAGCAAGCACAGCTGTCAACACAGCAAGGATGACCAATGCCTGTGACATTTTACTGAAAGTTTGCATTCTCTCTCTTTTACTTCATTATGCTATATAAATATCATCACAGAGTAAGTAAAATATATTCGTTATAGAATGCCCGTACTGATTGTAGTTCTTGCAATTACATACTTGGTTATACTTTCAGGGAATGGGTTCAAATGTTCTCTTGGCTGAAAGACTCATGGAAATAAATGAGATTACTTTTCTCATGAATTTCTATTATTTCTATGTATGAGATTCTATTGTTGGTGTGATGTTTGTGTATATGTATGAAACTGTATGAAACTGTATGAAACAAATTTCGGTGTGCTATTGTGACAGTTGATGCACCATATGTTTCATCATAATTCCGTTCTCACACATATGCATAAAACGTATTATCTACGTTCCATTTTTAGTTAGGCTCTTTTCTATTTTTTTATTCAAACTTTTTAAATAGCACCGTTACCATAATTCAACATGGTGAGTCCAAACGTACTGTCAGAACTGCGGTGAATACAATCCTGAATATCTTATTCAATGCCGCAATTGCGGAGCCTATCTGTTGAAGACACCTGCATATGCAGGCTTCTGGAAAAGATTGATGGCTGCTATTATTGATACACTGTTAGTTGTCCTTATCGGAGGTATTCTAGCTGTTTTCCTGGGAACTGTTCTTGGGAGTGTCACCGGTAGTATTGTCGGGCTTTTTGCCCGTGAAGGGTTCATGCCCGCATTCTTCTCCACTTTGTTCTTTTTCATTACAGTACTGTATGTGCTTATCCGTTGGCTCTATTTTGCCATAATGGAAAGTTCTTCCTACCAGGCAACATTCGGTAAGCAACTAATTGGTATGAAGGTCACCGATCTGGCAGGGAATCGGATATCTTTCTGGAAGGCAACACTCAGACATTTTGCAAAGATCCTTTCGTCGGTGGTATTCTACCTTGGTTACCTGATGATTGGCTTCACCGAGAAAAAACAAGGGCTGCATGACATGATTGCAGGATGTCTTGTCGTCAATGATTGAAAGTAGGTCTGATATATCAGAATATCCGGAAAAAAGCAGTGAATTTTATCGCATGAGTTCTTTGTCGAAGTCCTCGATCAGACTGTTCATTTTCTGATACCACTCGTCAATAGTCTTTTTTATCATTTGTTTTACTTTGAGGGGTTCGATAGCAACGTATTCGTAGTAGTAACCACCGATATCGATGGACCTTGTTTCTCTGTAGACAAGACCCGATGCGATAAGATTCTGAAGTGAACGATAAGCTGTGCTGCGCTCCCTTTCAAGGAGGTCTCCGAGTTGTTCTGCTGTCATGGGGCCATTTTCAAGTAGTCTCTTATAAGTGCTTATGTCAAGTTCTTTCAGGCCAAGCACGCATTTGGCCATATCTTCACATTTGCAATCTGCTCTTAACATCTCGGGAATCGAACTTGCCATTCTCTGTCCTCTTAATAAATCTTTATGATATGAAACGCTAAAACAAACGTCCTTGCATGTTTTGTGCAAAACCGTATATTGTCTGCGTCAATTATATATATAGTTTGCCGGGATATTTGCATTCCTTGACTCCTATAATACCTGAGAACGAACGCTCCAGTAAGCCGCTGGATACGGATGAACTTATCTACCATCCTGATATGATACGTGCCAATGAATGGGTACTTAATGAATATGAGCCGCCTCACAGGGATATTTGTATATTCGTTCCCTGCTCAAAGAAAAAACCATACCATGAAAGCCCTTCACATAAGTTGTTCGACCGGCTCATATACAGTCTCTTGAAGCCGGAAGATGTTCACATAGTTGTTTTTGGGACCTGTGGCATTACTCCCAGGGAATTAGACATGGAATATCCTTTTATGGATTATCAGTTCATAATGGGAAAATGTAATGTTGCAATGGTCAAGCGTGATTTCCTGAAGATGGAAAGTGAGCGCCTTGCAATATATCTCGAAAAGACTCGTCATAACTACAAACATAGAATCGCCTATTGCCTGGGAGATTTCAGACAGGCCATGGAAAAAGCTCTTGAAATGACGGATGTTCAGGTGACGCTGGTCCCAAAGGAAGAGACCATACGGGAAAATCTGCAGCTTGATAAAAAGTTCATCTATGGGAGTCTTAACCAGAAAAAGTATCTCAGGGATCTCTCAGATGCAATTGCTTCGGTAGCAGACAGGTCTGTGCAGGATATTGATATCATGACTGAGAAAAACACAGATGATGATGACTGGTTCAGGTTCTGATCTGGTTTCATCCTGAATTAATCTTGTTCCTGGCAAAAAGTAAAGATGGCTTTATGCTGTTATCTTTTCATTCAAGGTATGGGGATTGTGCCAGCACGGCCATGCCGTTGTCTGATATGTTGAGTACGCGAACTTCATTGATGGTTCCGGAACCTCTCATCTTCATGACATAGATGGAACGCTGAAGATTGTTTCCTGCAATTATACGACCTACCTTGATCACAGAATCAGCTCCATATTCAACCATCTCGTCCAGATCATACATCGAACCAACTGTAATGACCGATGTAACCTGGTGCTTGCGGAACACACTAAAAACATCATCTATAAGCGTTCTTAGTTTATAATTGGATTCTATGGCCAAAAAGAGTGCCTCAATAGAGTCAATGAAGATCCTCGTTGGCTTGATCTCTTCGATCTTGCTTTCCACAAGTTTCTTGAAACTCTTTATAAGCTCTGATGGTGCAATCTCCACACTTTTTTGAAGACGGAGACTGGGGTCAGTAATGTCGACAAAGGTAAGTTTACCTTCTTTGACATACTCTTCAAGGTCCCAGTTGAAAGATGTCTTCATTTCCCTTACAATTGACTTTGATTCTTCGGAAGTGATAATACACATGACATTCTCACCATTCTTCGCTCCTTCAACGATGAATTGTGTTCCGAAGATCGTCTTACCTGTACCGGAGTCTCCGGAGACCACGTTCGCAGTACCTACGAAGAAACCTCCGCGAAGCATTTCATCCAGTCCGGGTATTCCCGTCCCTATTCTTTCTGGCAAATCTGCATCTGACACATATACCACCTAATCAAAATCTCAATAAATATTAACTCTACTCCCGAATTCAATAACTGTATTCTGCATAATAGGCTACTCGTAATTGCCTTAAATTTTATGGTGACCTTTTGATCGATCTCTCAATTTATTGAATATACTTTATTATACCATTCTAATATAAAAACGCACGTATTTATTTGTATCTACGCTGAAATGCTTTCAGAACAATGATAATATCCACTTTCCCGAAGGCGTGAAATATTTGTATCATAGAAAATAATATCCTCTACCGAAAAGGAGATGTTCTGCAAGCTATTATATCTATTATATTCGATTTATTTTCGGAGATAAATATGACATTAACAGATGATTTGAACGGGGATGAGAAAGGACTGCTGGATAAAGTGATTAAAGGGGAAATCTCATACCACCGGCTGGATTCGTTGACTGATAAGGAAACCGCTGTAAAAATCAGGCGATATGCCGTGGAGGCATCCTCTGGTGCATCCTTTGAACATATACAGGATCATTCATTGAATGTAAATGAAGTAACGAAACGCAATATCGAAAATATGATAGGTGCTGTTCAGATACCTCTCGGTGTCGCGGGCCCTCTCAATGTAAAAGGTGAATTTGCCCGGGGACTTTACTATCTGCCACTGGCAACTACCGAAGGCGCTCTGGTTGCCAGTGTGAACCGTGGCTGCTCAGTAATCACGAATTCAGATGGGGCAAATGTACGTATCTTTCAGGATCAGATGACAAGAGCTCCGGTGTTCAAGCTGGACAATGTCGTTAAGGTAAAGGAATTTGTGGAATGGGTAAAAAAACCGAATGTACTGACCCAGATGAAAGCAAAAGCCTCAGAGACCACAAGATTTGGTGAACTTATCGATGTTGAACCCTATGTTGCCGGAAACACTGTCTATCTGCGATTTTCCTATGACACTAAAGATGCCATGGGTATGAACATGGTTACCATTGCTACTGACACACTGACAACCCTGATAGAGGATGAGTTTGGTGTCATACCGGTATCCCTTTCGGGTAACATGTGCACTGATAAGAAGCCTGCTGCGATAAATAATATTCTGGGAAGGGGTAAGACTGTTGTTGCAGATGTTACCATGTCAAAGGAACTCGTCAGGGAACGTCTGAAGTGTGAGCCTGAAACAATGATTGATGTTAATTACAGAAAGAACCTCCTTGGCTCTGCACGTGCCGGTGCTCTCGGTTACAATGCACATGCTGCAAACGTCATTGCTGCAATATTTCTCTCATGTGGTCAGGATGCAGCTCATGTTGTCGAAGGCAGCACTGCTATCACAACAATGGAACTTTCAAAATATGGGGATCTTTATTGTTCAGTAACTCTGCCAGCACTTCCTGTCGGTACTGTAGGAGGCGGTACGGGCCTTGGTCCGCAGAGTGACTGCCTGAATATGCTGGGTGTCAAAGGTTCGGGTAATCCTCCGGGGACGAATTCCAGGAAATTTGCAGAAATAGTAGCCACGGCCGTGTTGGCTGGTGAGATTTCGCTTGTAGGTGCTCAGGCAGCCGGACACCTTGCCCGGGCACACGCCGAACTTGGTCGTTAAAACCAGGTTTTGGGGTGGGGCAACTTTAATCTTTCAACTTTCTGGCCTAGCTCCTCACATCCTTAGAATGCAGGAGGTTAGGACTAGAGCTTGTTCCTGGCTCTTTTAAGAACATCGGAACATTCGTCCATTTTCTTTTCCGCAGCCTTTATATCTTCGGCAAGCTCTTCGTGACCTGCTTCTGTCACTCTGTTCGCCCACTCTCTGAAACTTTTGCTGTGGTTCTGGTTATGTTCGATCCAGTGTTCAAGCAGATGTGTCAGTTTTTCTTTATCTATGTCTGTTGTCATGTGTTCACGACCCTTATTTCATATTATTAAATATCAGTTGAATCTCTAAATATCTGCCGGATTGGTTATCTCTCCGGTTATTGCAGATGCAGCAGCTGTTGCCGGAGATGCGAGATAGATTGATCCTCCTGTGCCCATTCTGCCTTTGAAGTTACGGTTAGCCGTAGATATGCACACTTCATCTTTTCCTATGACGCCCATATGTCCTCCCAGACATGGACCGCATCCCGGGGGACCGACGGTTACACCAGCTTCAAGGAGTGTTTCGATGACACCTTTTCTCACAGCTTCGAGTAGTACTTCCCTTGATGCAGGTACTACTATTGTCCTGACTGCGACCTTTTCTCCTCCGAGGATACTAGCAGCAGCTTCAAGGTCCTCGAGCCTGCCGTTAGTGCATGTTCCTATGAATGCCTGGTCTATCCTGGTTGCAGGTATATCGGATATGTTATGAACATTGTCAACATTATGGGGGCAGGCGATCTGTGGTTCCAGCTCATCTGCATAGAAGTTGTATTGCTTTGTATAGGATGCATCCTCGTCTGCATACAGGGGCTCATATTCCTCGACCGAGCGCCCTTCAAGATAGTCAAATGTTTTCTTATCGGGTGGCACGATACCTGCTTTTGCTCCCATCTCGATCGCCATATTGCACAGTGTCATCCTGCCGGATATTGTAAGGTCTTCAATGGTATCTCCATAGAACTCAGCTGCTTTGTAGGTGGCACCTGCAACACCCAGGGTTCCGATGATCTTCAGTGTCAGGTCTTTGGCGAATACATGTCTGGGCAGCTTTCCACGTACAGTGATTTTTATACTTTCCGGTACCCTGAACCAGAGTTTTCCACTGGCAAAGATTTCCGACATATCTGTGGCTCCGACCCCTGTACCGAATGCGCCGAATGCGCCGTAGGTGCATGTATGCGAATCTGCTCCCACGACAAGCTTACCTGGTAAGGTGAACCCTTTTTCAGGCAGTAACTGGTGGCATATGCCTTCTCCCACATCAAAAAAGTTCTTGATGTTCTGCTGTTTTATCCATTCGCGAGTGTCATGCTGGAGGGCGGCGGTTGTATCTGTATTGGCAGGTGTGAGGTGATCAAAGGGGATAACTATCCTGTCCGGGTTCCAGACATTCTTGATCTCCATTTCCCGGAAAGACCGTACGGCAAGTATACTGGTCCCGTCGTGGGCCATGGCATAGTCTACATTTGCTATCACAAATTCATTTGCTTTGACTTCTTCAGTTCCCGCCGCACGGCTAAAGATCTTTTCACTTATGGTGCTCAAAAAAATATCTCCGTTTCTTGCATTTGCAAGTATGGAAGACTAAATAAGCAGTTATAAAATCTTCGATTAAAATAGCTGTTGGTAACTAAAAATTTATGAAGAATTAAGATGTATGTCCGCAAAAAAGAGTTACTCTGGATAATTCAGGCAAGCCTCTTTAATTTTTCGATATTCTCAAGCACTGATCTGCTTTCCAGCATCACTTTTTGTTCAATACTGCGCACGATCTCTTCAAGAGGTGTTATCAATCTATACAACTTGACAGGTCTGCCCTTTCCTTCGGTCTTCTTCTCTTCACGTATTTCAACCCAGTTGTTTTCTTTGAGGTATCTCATCGCAATACTTACTTCAGGTTGCCTTAGATTAGAAATGTATTCAATCTCCCTGGATGTGATTTCATCCCCACTTGACAGCGACGCAAGTGTCAATGCAACAGGTCTGTTCATATCCAGTTTCCTGAGCAGTTCGACAATTTCGTACTCTTTTTCACTCATATTGTGGGGTTTCTTCTCTCTCATAATATCACCAAATGCATTTGAAGGTAAAGTTGTTTAAACGGAATTGATCATTGGAAAATACTCTTGGTTTGCATTTCGTTATCCAGCGTTAACTTATTGGAGCATGCTGGTGTGTTCTGGACATCATAACTATTCAACTATTATAAGCATCGATAATATATTAATCTATATTATAATATAATAGGGAAAACGGAAAATGCATTTTTTATAATATATTATTGATTGTATGGTGTTCTGTGATATTATCCTTCATTTCTCTGTGTAAATAATTCATGGGATTTTCCTTAGCTTAGGGCGCTTTAAATTTTCTTTTTCCTGAATTCTGATACAATCGGGCTTCTTTGTTGATGGGGGATAAAATCGCTATGCTTAAATCTTAATAAGAAAATCAAAAAATGAGGATTATTATGAAAATAAAAATGCTAGTAGTTATGGTATTACTTATAGTTGTGGCCGCTTCCGGCTGTAGTGACGATAGTACCATTCATGAGGCAGAAGGTGGACAAGATGTTGAAGTTACCTCCTCCGGTGAAGATGACTGGTGCCCGGTTGGTACGTCATGGCAGTCATCCAATCCTGCCACAGGTGAACAGGTTTCCATGGAAGTTACTGGAAAAGAGGTAATTGACGGGGTGGAGATGTGCAAGGCAGAATTCAATTCCAATGATCCGGGGGAAGAGATAGCCCGGATCGAGTATATGTGGTCAGAAGATGGCGAGATATTCAGCTGGAAGTCCTTTGATGCAAGTGGAAAACTGGTCAGTGAGATGAGTATGAAGGACGGGACTATGACCATTGTGGATGAAGAAGGCACTGTGAATACAATAACGACTAATCAATAAAGTAGAATCAAAAACCTTTTTCCTTTTTACTGGATGGCCGACACTTGTTGGGTATTTGTTTGCATCATAGAATGAGCGCTGTTCTTATTGTGTGGACGCGGTATTTTCTTAGTGATTATGTTGTTATTAATAAAGTTAAATGCTCAATTGAATGAAAAAAATAAGAAAAATATGGTAATGGGCCCGCTGAGATTCGAACTCAGGACCTCACGGTTATCAGCCGTGCGCTCCACCTAGCTAAGCTACGGGCCCAATGCGATTTTATGTCAGGAGATGATGTTATTCATCAAGCGACACTCCAAATACGCATACAGGTACTTTAATATTTCGCTTGCTCACGCAAAGATACTTAATATTTTTCTAAAGTTCGTACAAGAATACTTTCTTGTAGCGACAACTTTATTTGAGATGGTGCTTTTATGTGCTAAAATACTGGGCTGGTAGATCAGGGGAAGATCGCTACCTTGGCATGGTAGAGGCCTCGGGTTCAATTCCCGACCAGTCCACTAAAATAGTTCAGATGGTCCGAAGCCGAACTTAAGTTGAGTTGATTATATTATTCTGGTGCATGTAACCAGCTGGATGTTAGGATATATGCACATTTGCATCAATAAATAATTTTTTTTCTTCCTGGCAGTTGTGCTACTTAAGTCTCCATGTTACATTTTCCAGCCGTCCTCTGAGTGGTTATGTTTTTATGGGGCTTGGCATATCCCAAGTTTTTCTTCATATGGCGACCATATACTGTTATTTCATTTTTAGGGCTCTTTGTGGTAGGTATTTTTGATTATTACTTCGAAAACGCATTTACAGGATTAGTATGGGTCCTGGGACTTTATGCTCTTCTAGTATGTAAAATGTAAAAAACTGGATTAGTTAAAACCAACCATACAAAACTTTATATAATAGAGTATCCTTTTAGGGCTGCTTCTCTCTGCAGGAAATGGCGCACGAGTGCGTCAGAAGATGATTTCGGAGAGATGTATGGTTGAAGTACTAAATATTTCAACGATTGATATTTGATCAGGGTGCAAGTATTTTTCTATTATCTGTAATGGAAACTTATATATACAATTGCATCATTTATATGTTTCCGCGTATTCGTGCGCGGAAAAAAAGACTTCAAAAAAGGTCCGGTCATGTCTTCCGACCATTCAGTCGGAAGGTATATATAGCATCGTGGTCTTTTAGGGGTCCTCGCGAAATGCGGGAAACAATTACAATCACCGCCTTATAACAAGTGGAGGCAGGAGCTATTTCCTGTCTGACGTTGG
>NZ_PGGK01000026.1 GCF_004745425.1 Methanolobus halotolerans
TAAAGATGGTGTAAAGCACAAAAGAACACCTGCTCAGCAATCAGGGATTGCTGAGAAGAAGTGGACTTTGAGAGAACTCTTGAAATTCAAGTGTTCAAAAACGCCAACCAATTAATACAGGACTACCCAATTCCTTAAAAACGATTTATTCAGCATGTATGTCTACAATAAGAGTATGGATTTTCTTTTCTTCACATATGATGATAAACATATCGTGCTAAGTCTGCTAGAAGAAAATGGTGAGTTTGATAACAAACATGTCCTTTGCTCAAGTCCCGAGGCACTTGATTTTGGAAAAGAACTTTTTGAACACTGCCTGAAGGATTCAACTCCGATAAATAGCACTTCTGTACTTGGTTGAGAAAAATATCAATATTATTGAGCTGGTTTCATAAAAGGAATCCTTCTTCATATCACTAAACTATATTCACCCTTCAATGATGGAAATAGACGTATTGGTAGAAGTTTACCAGGATGCTTTTAAGGCAGACAAGTTTGCTAGCCACCATAATCTTAAAATAACATCTTACTTGTAAGATATATTAGAGGTAAACATATGCCATTGATAGAAGTCCGAAGTGCAACCGTGACCAAGAAAGGGCAGATAACCCTTCCCCGTGAATTCAGGGAACTGAATTTGGGTGAAAGTGATAAAGCTGCTATCCTGGTTTACGATGACCGTATTGAGATACGCCCACTTGCAAGTATTGAAAAAGATCTAGAATGTGCTATCTTATCCCAGGAATCACTTGCTGAATCCTGGAACACACCAGAAGATGATGAGGCATGGAAATACTTGGAAGAAATCAGGGAGCAGAAAAAACATGATAGCAAAATGGGAAGTTGCAGTGGTTGATTATCCCTTTACTGATGGGTCAGGTAAGAAACTCAGGCCCACTTTAGTACTCACTGACCCTATCCAAAATGATGTAATCCTGTGCCAAGTTACGACAAAAAAACCACAGGATAACTACGCAGTTACGTTGACCAGTGCTGACATGGAATATGGACCTATCAAATATCCAAGCTGGATACGGATCAACAAGATATTTACTCTTGAGACCAAGTTCATAGAGTTTAGCATAGGTAAAATCAACCAAAGTAAACAACATGAAGTTAGCTCAGTCCTAGCCAAGCTTTTCAAAAATACTTAGCAATATCCATTTGATCTATATATTCAGAGTCCAGTTATCGAAACTGAGTAACCTTTAAAACATTCAATAATAAGAAAAATAATGTCTTCAGAAAAAATGGCAATGATGGCAACTGAACATGGTGATCGGTGTGTTTTTCAGTGAAGTTGGCATAAAGCTTCTGGAATATATATCGGATGCTGATTCTGACCTGGACAGGCACAGAGATCAGTTCATGATCGATTCTGAATGGTCGGACAGGGATTTCGATAACCTTGTCAGATCAATGAGCAGGATCAATTATGATGTGGATACAGAAAAGATCGATTTTGAAAACTTAAGCACCTTTCTTGTAGGGAAAAGGGACTTCCTTGTCAGACTGCCTGAAAATCCATCCATGCTCGAGCATGAGGAATTCACCGAACTCTAAGCTAAGAGCTGTTTTTCATCTCACAGAAGAGCTGGATTGCAGGGGTGATTTCTCATGTCTTCCGGAGACGGACACACATCATCTGACAGGAGACATCAAGCGTGTATATGCACTGCTTGCGCGAGAATGGTTTACTTATATGAAATATAACAAGAAGAATTATCCATGCCTGTTCTCTCTTGCAATGCGGACAAATCCGTTTGACACAGAAAGTACGCCGATCGTATACTGATCATTGCGGTGGAGGTGGTTGATAATACAATTGGCAGTTCCTGATCAGATGGCCACAGAACCAAAAATCCGATCAGGGCATTATATGGGATCTTTTCAAAGGTCCTTTATCACCGTTGGAGTAAGAATACCACCGTTTTTAAACTCGCATTAAATCGAAGATTTAATGGGAGTACCATTTCTATGAAATGGAACAGGTGGATGAATTACGTTCCCTGTTAGAACTACCGTCAATGTATTTCTTAATCGTTTCAGCAGATACTTGACATGGGTACCAACATAATAGCTTGCCGACCAAAGATGATTACCCAAAATTCTTTTTTTTCGTAATTCAGGAAATTTCTGGAACGCTCGTTTTGCAGTAACACCTTTGATGATATTAACAATATCATTGGGTGCTATGAATGGTTGTGCAGATATGAAAAGATGGATATGTTCAGGCATGACTTCAAGTTCAAGTATTTCCTACTCCTTAGAATCCGCTATTGTTCTTATCTGGTCATCGAGAAATTCCTTTAACTCATTATTCATAACCTGTTTTCGAGCTGGTTTCATGGATATAAATACCTCTCTCCTCAATAGTAGTAGGGGATTTGAATGGGGTTTGAAGAACTCTCAGAGGAACAGTGGAAATATACCAAACCGTTTTTACCACCATAACCGATAACTGGGAAAAAATATTGAACGTTTTTGGGTGGCTGAAAATGGGGTTTAGAAGATTAGTGATCAGATATGAAAGACTTAATGTAGTGTTTAAAGGACTGTTAGATATTGCGTGTTTTATGATGTGTCGGAAAAATATATAAGTTAAGTTTTAAAACAGGCTCTATTAAATATTATAAATAAATTAGGAACTGAGTTTTACCTCAGTTCCCTATATGCAAGATATGCACCTATGCTCGCAACCAGAGCTCCTACAAGGACTAGTAATATAGAGCTTAAATTGCTTTTCTCTGTAGTTGCCTTTTCAGACTTTTCTAAATCTATATCTGCTTTTGTATCCTCTTCGCTTATAGATTTAGAACGTACCACATTGCTATTATCTGTCAAATCAGTTTCAGTAATAATAGCAAACGGTGAGAACCCTGTAGTCTGGCTTTCAAAGTATACATACTCATCATCCTCTCCAGCAACTGCAGTCGTGAGTGAGTTCCAGGAATCATCAGAATACCTGTACATTTTAATATTGTCTGCTTCGATGTCGTTATCTTCTAACCATGACCTCTCAACTCTAAAACCAATACTAAGATTGTTTACATTTTCAGGACTGACAAAACCTGCCTTACCAACCCAGATATTCATTTGCTGATAGACATTCCCAGGTGCAGCAATTTTTGCAAACGAAGATCTGCCTTTTAATACTTCAACAACAGTCTGTATCTTCCCTGAGTTCTTCAAAGAATCAAACTGTATGGAAGTGATCGCATTTTCATCTTCCTTGAACTTGTATTCGATGTGTGAATCTGCATTGATAAAGATACTCTGTACTTCTTTTAAAAGGATATTCTCATACTTCTCGCCAGTAGTAGCACCACTGCCTCCGCCTCCCCCGGAAGAAGATGCTTTTGCTGTAGATGTTTTAGTTTTTATTGTAAGAGTCTTAACTGCTTCATCAGACCACAGTCCATCATCATCCTGGACTTTGAAATAGATGGTGTGAGTTCCAACGGAAAGACCAGCAGTACTGAAATTGGCTAAAGTGGTTATATTACCGTCAATACTGGATCTCCAGTTGTAATCAATCACCTCGCCATCTATATCATTACAAGTTCCTTCAAATGAAACACATTCCCCTTCTGTAGCAGGATTTGGTGATATGGAAACTATTGTGGCGGAAGGTTTTTGGTAAGAGGTCGAGTTCAGAATAGTTAAATTTGCTGATATTTCATCAGACCACAATCCATCATCATCTTGGACTTTGAAATAGATAGTGTGAGTTCCAGCAGAAAGACCAGCAGTACTGAAATTATCCAAAGTGGTTATATGTCCATCAATACTGGATCTCCATTTGTAACCGATCACTTCACCATCTGTATCACTGCCGATACCTTTGAATTTAATGCATTTACCTTCAATGGCAGGATTTGGCAGGATGGAGACAATTATAGCTTCTGGAGTGCTATCTGTTGGAGTGCTATCTTCAAGTATTCTAAGATAGGCAGTATCCGGCTCTGACCAAGCACCTTCCTCGTCTTTGACACTGAAGTAAATTGTGTGGTTACCTACTGAAAGTGTAGATACGTTCATTGAACTTGAATTCTTAAGATAACCATCTATACTTGATGTCCAATTGTAACCTTTTATGTGACCATCATTGTCACTGCCTGTACCTGCAAAATAAACGGTATCATCTTCTTGAGCAGGATTTGGTGATATTGAGACTATTCTAGCCGAAGGTTTTTGGTTAGAGACAGATTCTATTATGGTCAAATTTGTTGAAACGCTATCAGCCCATACTCCGTCATCATCCTGGACCCGGAAGTAGATAATATGCTTTCCGGGAGTAAGATATGAGGTACTGAAAATGGCTGAATTGTTCAACTGACCATCGATATTTGATGTCCAAGTGTACTTCACAACTTTGCCATCCATATCATTACCACTTCCTTCAAAGAGAACGGATTCTCCTTCTGTGGCAGGATTTGGAGATATCGAGATTATATTTGCTTCAGGAGCTATATTGGGCACAGTTTCCTCTATTTTCCCTTCAATAAAAGGATAGTATCGTAAGGTGTCACTATCTGAAACCTTGAAGCTCATGCCTCTTGCAATGTCCACAATCTCACCAGCTCCAAGTATGATGGTACCAGTGCTTTGCATATTGATGGTATCACCACTTGCAGTGTCAACCTGAAGTGTTCCGAACTCATCACCAGACTCGATGGAGAGTATGTTCTGGTAATCTATGAGGTATAAACCTCCAACTGTGATCAGACTCCCCTCTGAATCTGCAGAAACACCATAAACAAGGACCTTGAAAACATCTACACCATCAGTGTCATCGACAACAGTGTTATAAGTCCATGTTGCAGAGTCGTCTGCTACGTTAATAACCTCGTCCTCGACGAATTCTCTGTCCTTAGAGAGTTCCATCCAGACCTTTTCACCCTCGACATCGATCTGTTTTACAGTAAGTCCATAGCCGTTTGGAAGCTCGAGGGTTGAGCCGGTTCTAAGCGTATATTCATCATCGTTGTCAACAAGCAGTTTTACAAGTTTATCTACACTATTGTCATCAAGAGCAACATACTTCTCTCCAAACAAACCAATTATTGGATAGCTTATATCATCATGGAAATTTGCAGTGTACTCCTTTTGCTGGATTGATGTCTTGTATACAAGATCTCCTTCACGAATAGTTCTGGTACTGACAATCGGGTTTGCTACAAGTTCCTCGGAACCGATATTAGCATCTATGTCATAGAAGAAACCTGCGAAGTTTGCTGGAGTCCATGTTTTTGTACCGCCTGCAACACTTCCCCTTAACTCGTAGGTTCCAGGTTCTGTGTATTCTTTCATTAGGTAGAGCCTGAGATGATCTGAGTCAGCAATTTTTAGTTTAA
>NZ_PGGK01000027.1 GCF_004745425.1 Methanolobus halotolerans
TTTTCAGCCTTCTCCATGCTGTAACACCAGAACCATAACGTTCAGGCAGGTCTCTCCATCTGCAACCTGTAGCTAGGACAAAGAGAATACCATTGATGACCTTACGGTCATCAGCTCTCTTTCTACCGGTTATCGGTTGTGGTGGTAAAAACGGTTTAATAAACTTCCACTGTTCGTCTGAGAGTTCTTTAAACCCCATTCAAATCCCCATAATACTATTGATGAAAGGGGTATTTATATTTTTGAAACCAGCTCATTAAAAGATTATTTGTGTTTATTATTGGTTATATTATATAATATTTCAACTTTTGCTTATTAAAACATTAATGTCAACAAGCTCTATGAATTGAAGAAGAAACTGCAGCAATAATGGTACGATCACGTCAACAAAAATCAGGGCGGTATTAATTATAAGACTCATAGAAATTGTAATGGCATTGAAATATCGCCTATAGACAAAAGATAGTAGAAGCCCTTAGATTAAAATCCATTCTTGTTATATGCAAAAATAATCTATTAGGACTCGTGAGCATTGGGTTGCTCGCAAGCTATTGGGAGTGGAGTTAAAGAGAGATATTGGGGAATATCTCGGACACGTAAGGAAAGAGACGCCTTAAAGCGTGGTGGTTTGTCAGGCGTCTCATCCCGCCTTCTCAACTATGGGGGTTGAGTGAGTGGGGGTTGAAGGGATGTGGGGACATCCCGGATTCGCAAGGAAAGAGGCACCATGAGCGTGGTGGTTTATCGGGTGCCTCATCCTGCCTTCTTAATGTAAGTCCAAGATTGCTTTTCTCGTATAAAGCTGTCTCGTAAATTAATAATTTTTCACAGCAAGAATATTATTTTTAGAGTTCTGTGATGCGTGTGGAGTCTTTCAGGTAGTATTCAAACAATTCATTCGTCCACTTGCGTGCAGTATTGCTATATGAAGTGACTGATTTTTCGTCAAACCATCCTTTCGTTCTCAATATTGCAAGTAAGGTCATATGATCGTTCACCGCAAAGTACAATGAATGGAAAAGTTTGTCATATCGGTAAAAGTGATAATTTTCGTTATCTAACAATTGCTGAAACTCATCACGGTTATGTTCTAATAATTTCTTGAAGAATTCCTGTGAAAATATCATATGTATTTCCACATTATTCTCTGCCCATAGGGTGAACAATTTCATGAAATTTGGATGAAATATATTTGTGACAGCAAACATCTTTTTTGAAGATGCGGTTGTTTCAATCAGGTCCTTATTTGGATGATTGATTTCTGATATACTTGGTTTAAATATTTGGTAAGGGTTTAACTCGCGCAGTCTTTTGAAAAGATGAGATGGGATGAAACTAAGGTCACGCGTTCCCCAATATTCAATATCCATATTAAAAGTCTTAACTGTTTCCAATAAAGGTTTCATTTCATCTACTATCAGTTTCCCAATAGTTGTCAGCTCATAAGAATCGTCTAGCTGGGCTACTAGGTGATGTTCTTCTAGTATCCTGATCTGCGGAAGTATCGTCTGCCTGGTGGTATTATGAGCCTCCAGGATAAACTGCATTTTCTTGAATCCGTCCTGTAGCATTAGGAGAACATTCTTTCTCTTCTCAGAAGCAAATATGACATTAAGTAATGGTTTCTTCATTATCCCACAATCCCTGAAACCAAACATTCCCCGTCACAATACTCTCATATGATATTATTTAAAACAATCTGAAATTTTGTTGTTGTATGTGCTGAAATGCTAACGGTGTTATGTGAAATTGCTGTATGAAACTACACTTTTGTGCATCAGAATTACGCTATTAACTATTTTCATCTTGTAAGCGGAACCTCATGTATGGCACTATCACGTCAGTAAAGATCAGGGCTGTACCAAAGCCACCAATTGAGCAAAAGATGGCAACTGTGAGCAATGCCTGGACTTATTGTGCAAGGAAGTGATCGGAAACGTACAACTGATTCTGGGACAGGATTATGTCGGTAGTGCTTACGTTTAGCATGGGATGGCCTCATCTTGTGTCTGGGTTTTGTCTTGTTCTGTCTCACTGGCAATGTCGAGAACGTCTTTCCATTTCTCAAAGTGTATCTCGTCTATGTCCGGGGACCTGTAGAAATGAGTATCATAGACGTTGCATAGTTTAAGGGAACAATTAAAAATGTGGGAGCACACAAGTAAACAGGTTCCTACAGGTAATGTCTAAAAAGTAAAGGTGATAAAATGTTCTGCTACCAGTGTCAAGAAACAATGAATGGAAAAGGCTGCACAAAGAATGGGATGTGCGGTAAGAAAGGGGAGGTTGCAGACCTTCAGGATGATCTGATCTATGTGCTTAAGAGCATTGCATTCTACAACCAGAAAGCAAGAAGTGCAAATGTTTCTGAGAATAGCACTGATGATTTTATGCTTGATGCATTGTTCTCAACCATAACTAACACCGATTTCAGAGCTACTGGAATTCAGGAGCGCATCGACAGAGGATTCAAGATTCAGAATGAGATCAGGCAGAAACTTCTGGACAACAATGCACTTGATGAGAACGATCTGCCCGAGATCGCAACTTTGACCTCAGAGAACCTCAGTGACAGGAATACAGGCATACTTGCAACAGAGGATGAAGATATCCGGTCGTTAAGGGAACTGTTGATCTTTGGTATCAAAGGAATTGCAGCATATGCACATCATGCTATGATGCTTGGTAATATCAATAAGAAGGTCAACTCATTCATTGAAGAAGGACTTGTGGCAACAACTGACGACAGCCTGAACGATAAGGATCTCATCTCACTGGTCCTGAAATGCGGGGAAAAAGGTTTTGATGTGATGGCAGACCTTGACAGGGTGAATACAACCGAATTCGGAAATCCTGAACCTACACAGGTTAACATTGGAACAAGAGGCAATCCCGGGATTCTAATAAGCGGTCATGATCTGAAGGACCTGAAACAGCTACTGGACCAGACCGAAGGAACAGGCGTGGATGTCTATACTCATGGTGAGATGCTCCCTGCAAACTCGTATCCTGAATTTAAGAAATATGAACATCTGGTAGGCAACTATGGCGGTTCATGGTGGCATCAGAAACAGGAATTTGAGAGTTTCAACGGTCCGATATTATTGACAAGTAATTGTATTGTTCCTCCACTGGAAAGCTACATTTACAGGTTATACACTACAGGCTCCGTTGGGTATGATGATGCTACACATATCATAGCTAGGGACGGTCAGAAAGATTTCTCTGCTCTTATCCAGCAGGCAAAGACATGTGAACCACCGGTACAACTGGAAGAAGGTACCATTATGGGAGGTTTTGCTTACAACTCCGTGTTATCTAATGCAGACAAGATAGTTGATGCTGTCAAAACAGGAAAGATAAAGAAGTTTGTTGTTATGGCTGGCTGCGATGGACGTCACAAAGACAGGCAATACTACACGGATTTTGCAGAAGCATTGCCCAAAGATACCGTTATTCTTACCGCCGGATGTGCAAAATATCGTTACAATAAACTTAACCTGGGGGAAATTGATGGAATTCCAAGGGTACTGGATGCAGGGCAGTGTAATGACTCGTTCTCACTAATTGTAATTGCACAGGGTCTTATGGCAAGACTTGGATTTACAGATGTTAATGAGGCACCGATCTCATACAATATCGCATGGTACGAACAAAAGGCTGTTCTTGTATTGCTTACCCTTTTGAGACTTGAAATACAGAACATCACACTTGGTCCCACACTTCCGGCCTTCGTCTCACCGAATGTCCTCAAGGTGCTTGTGGAGAAGTTCAATATTACACCGAACACAACCGTGGAAGAAGATATGGAGAGACTTTTAAAATGAAATTTAGACACTGTCGAAATCCTAACATTTACGATTAAATTACAAGGATCTCTACAGAGCCAACTTTTCTATAATTCTTTTGTACTCTTCCTTCGCCTGCTGCACCTTATTCAAATAATGAGCACTTCCCACCGTTGCAGGTGCTCTTCCCTGAATAAAATCAGCCAAGCTCTCAGTAACTCCCTCTTTGATCATGACATTGAGATGCCACTTGCGGATAGTTTTAGCCGAAACTCTGCCAACTTGCAGCTTCTTACTTACTGTTTTATATTTATCTGGAGACTGGAATGATTTTATTTCCGAGATGTATGCAGTTGGAAAGAAAACCTGAAAGGTTCGTTTATTGCCAGATGAAAACTCAGAAGATGGATAGTGAGCAATGTCACCATCAATTACAACCTTTTTCTCATTAAAAAGCTGAAGCATTCGATAAAGATGAATCAGTCGGTTTCCTGAACATACTAACAGCTTATACAGTATTTTAACCTCGGTAGGACAGGACACATATCCTTCCTGCACCTCTTCATCGGTAATGTAAACTTCTGTGACACCTGACTTGGGAATTTTGACAAAACGTCTCCACTTTTCAAGAGGATGTCCTGCTAAAATATCGATATCTTCATCTTCGCAATAATTGAATAGGTTCCGTAAGCCACGTGACTCCTTATCCTTAAGCTGGAGTTTTCTGAAGTCTTTGGGCTTATGCACATCATTGTCTTTGAAAAACTCCACCAGTGCATTATAATAGGTGTTCTTTGTCGGTTTTGAAATGTCCCTGTGATGCAACCAGTCTTTAAAAGCGACCTCATTCGAGTTCCAAAAATGCTGAAGCCCTGTACATTGCACGTGATTATTCATTGCATAGTCGTTATTCGTAGCGTTTACTGGTAAATTCAAGCCGCTTGATGCTGATTTATTCACACGGCGGAGGTCCGGAGTTCGAATCTCCACGGGCCCACTAACTTCTTTTTCGCTGCTTAATATGGATTTTTTGGACTTTCAAGAGCTGTTTTTCCATCATTTCGACTCTTTTTTCAAGCTCTGAATTAATGCTAGGTTGTACAACCCGCAGTTCACCTTTGAAATAATCATTCAACTACAGGACAAACAAAGTATGGCCATTACACTCTATTTTGTAGATATGAGCAGTTTATCTAATAGGTTCTGCACATGACTGTGGCAACAGTACCAATGGATATGTGATGTCTTTTTTGGATATGTGTCTGCTTATTTTGGATTTCTCTATTGATATCATCAACTTTAACCGTAGAAACAATGATGCCTACTGGCAGAGTCGCGGAGAAAGTGAGAGGCCAAATGACTGGAAATCTAAAAGCGAAAAGTAAATTTTAGAATCATATAATTTTTGGTAGTCCTGTATTAATTGGTTGGCGTTTTTGAACACTTGAATTTCAAGAGTTCTCTCAAAGTCCACTTCTTCTCAGCAATCCCTGATTGCTGAGCAGGTGTTCTTTTGTGCTTTACACCATCTTTA
>NZ_PGGK01000028.1 GCF_004745425.1 Methanolobus halotolerans
TAAGTGAGCCAGCAGCGATCCGTAGTTCCCGAAGGCTCTCGCACTTCAGTACAGTATGGAACGCGGGCAGGCTTATCTTCTGTGTTCGGGATGGGTACAGGAATTGCCCTGCCGCTATGGCCGCCAGACTCACTTACAGATGATGAAGTTAAAGGTAAAGCCAAGGTCCGGATTCGAACCGGAATGGAATCGCTCTGCAGGCGATTGCGTAGCCGCTCCGCCACCTTGGCGCCAAGAGCGATTATTCATTGGGACCAGTACATTAAATACTTTACCTTACGGTCATGTATAACATGCATGCACATATCAGATTTCGCCTGGACAAAGTAAGGTAGATAGGCACGGATGGTTAGTGGCCGCGGACTGAACACCTCGTTGCCTTGGTGCTTACATCCCGACTCTATCAAACCGATCTTCTATCGGAATCCTTAATGCAGTCTCTTTTCAGGTCAGATTTCGAGCTTAGATGCATTCAGCTCTTATTCCTTAGCGCGTAGCTGCTCGGCGATGCCTTGTCAGACAACCGATACACCAGTGGCGCCGCTACCCTGTTCCTCTCGTACTAAAGGTAGCTTACCCTCAGACCACGTACACCTCTAGTAGATAGTAACCGACCTGTCTCACGACGGTCTAAACCCAGCTCACGATCTCCTTTAATAGGCGAACAACCTCACCCTTGGCCGCTGCTGCACGGCCAGGATGGAAAGAACCGACATCGAAGTAGCAAGCTGCCGGGTCGATATGTGCTCTTGCCGGCAACAACTCAATTATCCCCGAGGTAACTTTTCTGTCATTTTTGGCCCGCACCAAGCGGGACACAAAAGTTCGCTAGAACCGACTTTCGTCTCGTCATCCACTGCTATGCTGAATAACGTCAGGCTGACTTATGCTCTTGCACTCTTCAGTAGGTTTCCGACCCACTTGAGTCAACCATTGCGCGCCCTTGATATCTTTTCAAGGGCGTCCCGCCCCAGGCAAACTGCCTACCTATCGGGGTCCTCCTCGCGGAGTTAGGATCGTAATCTCAGAAGGGTAGTGTCCCAACGGCGACTCCACCGATGCTGGCGCACCGGTTTCGATGTCTCCTACCTACACTGTACATCCAAGATCACAACCCAGCGACAGGCTGCAGTAAAGCTCTACGGGGTCTTCACTTCCCCCTAGAGGTCTCTAGACTGTGCACTAGAAAGTAAGCTTCACCGGACTCTGGCTAGGGACAGTAGAGCTCTCATTGATCCATTCATGCGAGTCGCCAATTAAGCGACAAGGTACTACGCTACCTTAAGAGGGTCATAGTTACCCCCGCTGTTTACAGGCCCTTCGTCCCGTTGAACCGGGTTTTCAGGTACCTGCACTGAGCAGGATTCAGAGATCGTACTAGCCCTTACGGGTTTGCGATCTCCTATGTTGATATTAGACAGTTAGAGCTCTCTTGTCACTGCGACCTGCTGTCTACACAGCAGGCACTCCTTCTCCCGAAGTTACGGAGCTAATTTGCCGAATTCCCTTAGCCAAAATATTCCGACACGCCTTAGCCTTTTCAGCTAGGGGCACCTGTGTCAGTTCTCGGTACGGACTCTTGACTCCCTTTTCACGGGTTCCCGGGTGAAGCTGACTTTCGCCATAACACATTCGTCCGCTTCTCGCCATTACGGCTCTCCACGGACTTCGGTGCTTGGACGGCGCGACAGCGCCGCTCAACCTGCCCAAAAACGTCAGTTTGTTGTCAAGAGGTACAGGAATATTAACCTGTTTCCCTTTTGACTTACTCGAATTACGGTAAGTCTTAGGACCGACTAACCCTCGGCTGACGATCATTGCCGAGGAAACCTGGCCCCTTCGGCGGATAGGATTCTCACCTATCTATGCTGCTACTATTACCAGGATTTTCGTTTCCGCACGGTCCACAGGACTTCACAGCCCTGCTTCTGCCCGAACGCAACGCCTTCCTACAAGATCACCTTTCGGTGCTCCGTGGTATCGGTGGTCGACTTGAGCCCCGTCCATTTTCGGGGCCCTAAACCTCGACTGGTGGGCTGTTACGCACTCTTTAAAGGATAGCTGCTTCTAAGCTAACCTTCCAGCTGTCTAGGGCTTAGGACGCCCTTTAGTATTAACACTTAGTCGACACTTGGGGACCTTAACCACGGGCTGGGTTGTCTCCCTTACGGACTACAAGCTTACCCCAGTAGCCCGGACTCCGACCTTCTACGATGACGGTGATTTTGGAGTTTGACAGGAGGATGAGGGATTTCTCCCCCAGAATCTCCAATCAGTGCTCTACCCCACCGACGATCTCCAGTCAGGTCATGCTGCGACATGTTTCGGAAGGAACCAGCTGATGCCGGGTTAGATTAGCCTTTCACTCCGAGACGCAGGTCACGCGAATGATTTGCAGATCAATACCGCTTGCGGTCCTCCACGTAGCTTTCGCCACGCTTCAACCTGCCCACGCCTAGATCACCCGGCTTCGGGTCGTATCGTAATGACTCCACGCACTTGTATACGTCGCGCCTCACCCGCAAGGGTTGCGCGCATGTTGCTTTCGCTTCGGCTTCCTAAGTAAAAAGTTAGCCATCGCCATTTCGATACACTCCCTGGCCCGTTCTTCAAAACGTAAGATATGACATCGGCAATGACACTCGTACAGCAGCCTCGCGGCTGTTTCCTTCGCGTCAAAGATCCTTTCACGCCATATCGCTCCATCGCCTCCAGGTTTCAGGCACTTTTAACCTCCCTTTTTGGGGTACTTTTCAGTTTTCGGTCACCCTACTAGTTCGCTATCGGTCTCAAGATGTATTTAGTTTTGGAAGTTGGTGCCTCCCAAATTCGCGCGAGAATTCCGACCCACGCTACTCAGGCTACATCCCGGGTCCTTTGATCATTATCTACGTGACTTTCACACTCTTTGGTCTCACGTTCCAGAGAAGTTCGATCATGACCAAGTGGGACCTTTAGGAAAAGCCTATAACACCACATCTCCCGTCCGTTACCGGCGGGATTCAGTTTGAACTATACCGTGTTCATTCGCCATTACTAGCGGCATCTCTTCGATTTCTTTTCCTGCCCCTACTAAGATGTTTCAATTCGGGGCGTTCCCGATCATTACTGATCAATGCGCAAAGCGCATTAGGAAGACCCATTAGGAGATCCCAGGTTCATCGGTTCCATGCACCTACCCTGGGCTTATCGCAGCTTGGCACGTCCCTCATCAGCACTTGAGCCGAGCCATCCACCTGAAGGCATAATTACCAGAGTCCACCTCACTTTATCCAGTGAGCGTCTGATATATGCATGCTTATACATGATCTCATTGTGACCAACATGGGGTTGTTGACCACTTCATCCTTCCCGGGCAAAATTACTTGCCTGGTGCACTGATATAAATGGACTTGCTGGGATTCGAACCCAGGGCCTTCGCCTTGCAAAGGCGACGATCTTCCAACTGATCTACAAGCCCCTGAGCGTCCCGCTTTATTTTGTTGGATCTGGCAGTTTATCGATTTCTGACCGGTTGTGGTGATCGGCATTATGCCGATCTGCTTAGGAGGTGATCCAGCCGCAGATTCCCCTACGGCTACCTTGTTACGACTTAACCCCCCTTGCGAAATTTAGGTTCGAACACGGCACAAGGTCCGTGCCCTCACCCATACCTCACTCGGGTGGTTTGACGGGCGGTGTGTGCAAGGAGCAGGGACGTATTCACCGCGCTATATTGAAACGCGATTACTACGGATTCCAGCTTCACGAGGGCGAGTTACAGCCCTCGATCCGAACTAAGGCCGGGTTTATGAGATTACCAACCCCTTTCGGGGTAGGAGCCCATTGTCCCGGTCATTGTAGCCCGCGTGTAGCCCTGGAGATTCGGGGCATACTGACCTACCGTAGCCCGCACCTTCCTCCGCTTTAGCAGCGGCGGTCCCCACAGAGTACCCATCGTCCCGAAGGACATGCTGGCAACAGTGGGCACGGGTCTCGCTCGTTGCCTGACTTAACAGGATGCTTCACAGTACGAACTGACGACGGCCATGCACCTCCTCTCAGCGATTCGGGTAAGACCTTCAGCCTGACCTACATATTGCTGTCGCCCCAGGTGAGTTTTCCGGCGTTGAGTCCAATTAAACCGCAGGCTCCACCCGTTGTAGTGCTCCCCCGCCAATTCCTTTAAGTTTCAGCCTTGCGGCCGTACTTCCCAGGTGGCTCGCTTCACGGCTTCCCTGCGGCACCTGAAACGGTCGCACCGTCCCAGACACCTAGCGAGCATCGTTTACGGCTGGGACTACCCGGGTATCTAATCCGGTTCGTGCCCCCAGCTTTCGTCCCTCACCGTCGAACCCGTTCTGGTAAGACGCCTTCGCCACTGGTGGTCCCACAGGGATTACAAGATTTCACTCCTACCCCTGTAGTACCTCTTACCTCTCCCGGTTCCAAGTCTGACAGTATCCCCCAGAAGCCTAACAGTTAAGCTGTCAGATTTCCCGGAAGACTGATCAAACCGGCTACGGACCCTTTAGACCCAATAATAGTGGCTACCACTCGGGCCGCCGGTGTTACCGCGGCGGCTGGCACCGGTCTTGCCCGGCCCTTGCTATCACATGTTATTTATACATATGGACAGCCAACATAATATGCTGGCACTCGGTGTCCCCTTATCGCGGTTTCCCGCATTGTAAAGTTTTCGCGCCTGCTGCGCCCCGTAGGGCCTGGATTCATGTCTCAGAATCCATCTCCGGGCTCTTGCTCTCACAACCCGTACCCGTCGTCGGCTAGTAGGTACGTTACACCCACTACTACCTGATAGGCCGCAGATCCATCCTAAGGCGCCGGAACTTTTGATCACAGAACATTCCAGTTTCTATGAACTATTCGGAATTATCCCCAGTTTCCCGGGGTTATGCCGAACCTTAGGGCAGGTTATCCACGTGTTACTGAGCAGTACGCCATGTTCACGAAGAACATTTGACTCGCATGGCTTAATCGAACACCGATAGCAGTAACCTCTGGCAGGATCAACCAGAATTGTTGATCACACACAAAAGTATATTCTTTGGAAGTCATTTAAGGAATCGATCGGAGAAATTCTATTTGAGAGAATTTTCCTTTCTGCACATTAGTTTGGCTAATTCCTTTTGTAGTATATAGTACACTACCGGTCAGAATTAACCGAACTGCCAAATCCAACGTCAGACA
>NZ_PGGK01000029.1 GCF_004745425.1 Methanolobus halotolerans
GTGAGGAAATAAAGGCTAGGAAGCACTGGAATCAGGTAAAAGAGATTAAAATAAAGCTAATAGTAAACAACCTTGGCAGGTATGCCAAAATTGTTTGTTTGATTCAAATGAGGATTTCTACAGAGCCTTTTCGACAAGGTTATTTAAACAACAGACCTTATTCAATTGGTTATCGGTAATATTGCAACTGTGTATTATTTATTAACACCAGAAATAAATTATTATTAATATTGGCAGCTCCATTTAATAATATTAGGATGAAAGTCGATGAAATTACAAATTATTGAAAGGATGTGTTTCAGATGAAGAAGCATTTACTGGATGTGATATTTGCATCCGATAAAAGAAAGAGCGTGCTTCTGATTCTAAAGAGCGGACCCCTGGAAATGGAACTGCTACTCAGTCAATTGAGAACAACAAGACAATCTTTGCTCCCACAAATGAAGATTTTAGAAGAGAATCATTTAATTACACATTTTGCTGATTCCTATAAATTAACAATTATAGGGAAGCTCATTGTTGATGAGATGGTTCCTTTATTAGATACTATTGACATATTTGAAGATGAGATTGATTACTGGGGAACTCATAACCTTGATTTCATCTCTCCCCGCCTTTTGAAAAGAATAGGTGAAATTGATAACTGTAAAATAATCAGACCTCAAATTTCATCGATATATGAGCTTAACCAGGAAATCATTAATTCATCCTACACATCCAGATCCCTATTTATAATTACTACATTTTTCCACCCACATTACCCCTCATTATTTTCAGAACTTATTAAGAACAAAGTAAATGTATATGCTATCGTTTCTAAAGAAGTGTTCGACCGGGTAAAAAATAATTATTATTCAGATTTAGAGAAGATTGTTAAAAGTAACTTATTCCACATTTACATCTATCCTCACGAAATGGCTTTGCAGTCATTTACATACAATGATTATTATATAGTTATGCGCATGCTCAAAACCAATGGAGAGACTGATAGCAGCTATCTTTTATGTTCTAATTCAAATACTCTTGAATGGTCAGGGGAACTATTTGAATATTATCTCAAGCGTTCAAATCCAATTACAGAAATTTGATCAGAATATACTCTAATATAGACTCGGTTCTTTTGAGACAATTTCGTAAGCTATATATATTTCATTATTCACTTCAGTAAATGCAGTTTGCAGCGCTCATATTTTGAAGATGAGGATATAAATTAGTTAGCAGGGTGTGTTATAGATTAAAAAACCATTGCTTGATGTCATATTTGCTTCCGAGAAAAGGAAAAATGTACTCCTGATGATGCACGATGGTCCGCAGGATATGGAAACTATACTTAAATCCTTGAAAACAACAAGACAGGCTTTACTCCCGCAAATTAAAGTCCTGGAGAAGCATAACCTGATTTCCCATTCAAATGACACATATAAGTTGACAACTATGGGAAAATAATAGTTGATAATATTGTTCCCTTAGTAGGCATAGCTGATGTTCTGGATATTGATATCCAGTACTGGGGAGAACGAGACATTAGCTTTATCCATCCACATCTGTTAAAAAGAATTTCTGAGCTTGGCTCTTGTAAAATAATAGAACCCAGCTTAACGGACATCTATGAGATCAATCAGGATTTCTGTGACAAAACTAAAGAATCCGATGCAGTGTATCAGATTACGACATATTTTCATCCAAGGTTTCCCTCATTGATAGAAGGATGGATAAAACACAATGTTAATGTTTCTATTATCATAACAGAAGAATTATATAGTAAGGTCAAGGAACAGGCAGATAGACATCTCTATGATCTTATTACAGATGAACGGATTAAGTTCTATGTTTACCCTAAAAAGATGAATTTTGTCTCTTTTGCATGTAATGATTATGGCATATTATTCAGGTTATTGATGAAAACAGGTACGTACAATAATAAGCAACTTATGTGCTGCAACCCTACTGCACGTCAATGGGGCAAAGAATTCTTTGAACGCTATTTAAAAGATTCACTATTGTTAACAGATATTTAATTATATTAGCATTATTATTATTATTATTATTTACATTTAAGCGTTCTTTCCACCTCTTCCAGTAGAGTTAAAAGATGTGTAATTTTGTCAAGAATCATCTTTCCCATGGAGGTAAGTTCGTATGCTCCGCTCTGGCAGGTAACAAGGTAATAGTCCTGTAATTTATTTATATGGGGAATCAGTGTCTGTTCGCCTGCATCCAGAACCGTCATTAATGTTCCTAACTTTTCTGTTCCGCCCTTTAAACACAGTAAAAGGTCCAGTCTTATTTCAGATTCAAACAAAATATCCAATAAAGATTCATTTTTCAAAATTTGCCCTCTTAAATGTTTTTTGTGTTTAAACTGATTTGCTCACTTACCCTGTAGGCATTTAAATTCAGGAAAGTAATTACAAGTATTTCTACTTAACATTAATTGAGCTTAATTTATAAAAGTAACTTAATTTTAAATATGGATTTATTTTTTAATCGGATTAAATATTCAGACCTTACGATAGAATATATTTCCAAGGTTTGAATAATGCTATTCACCAGAATGATTATAACAATATTATTTACAGGAAATCATAATCAATTGCAATCCGCTCCAAAGGCTGCAAGACTCCTGCTCGCAATACCCCTTAAATAGTTTTACCTACTGTGAATATATTAGTGAGCAATTAAATTAGAAAAGATCAGTTCCGTAGAATATAATATATTACTTATCTCAAATGGTTTTGAGACGTAATCCACACATCCTGCCCCAATGATTGCTTCTTTATCTCCTTTCATGGCACATGCAGTAACGGCTATAACAGGTATATATCTAGTAAGTGGGTTTTGCTTTAATCTTTTGAGAACTTCCAGGCCATCCATTCCAGGAAGATGCATGTCAAGCAGAATGAGGTCAAAATTGGATATTTTTACTGAATGCAAAGCTTTTTCCCCATCTCCCACCCCTTCAACTTCGTATCCTTTTATTTCAAGGATAGAGATGAGTAATTCCAGATGCAGAGGATTGTCTTCTACCACAAGGATATTTGCCATTCAATCACATCAACAATGATTATATGTATAACATAAATACAATACGAGGTTTTTTTATTTAAGTTTGACTCTTGTAAATAAAGTGTACTGTTATATTTCGCATAGGCTAAGTATATTTTAATCTCATTGTAATTTCAGTTCATCTTCAATATAATCACAAAGATTTTCCTACATTTAATCAGAAAAGATTGGAATACAATGTGTCAAAGATAGAATTGTCAGGTATAACTTGCATAAACTATTTGTATATGTTTATTATCTTATTTTATTGCTATCAGATGATATTAGTTGCGTCATATAATCTAATATTTACAAAGTGGACGGACTACCATGAAAAAAGCCTTGCTTGATGTGTTGTTCAAATCAGATAAAAGAAAAGATTTACTCTTGCTTTTGCAGGATGGTAAAAAAAATATGGAAACCATACTGAATAAGCTTAATTCTAATAGAAAATCTTTAATTCCACAAATCAGGATACTGGAAGAACACCATCTAGTCACTGGTTCAAAAGACGTTTACCAACTAACGAGAATTGGGAAATTAGTAGTTAATGAGATTAACCCTTTATTAGATACTGTTCAACTTTTTGATAACGAACTTGATTACTGGGGAACTCATAACCTTGATTTTCTTCCTGCCAGCTTACTAAAAAGACTTAGTGAACTCAGAAAATGTAATGTGATAAATCCTACGCTTACCGAAATGTATTCGATTAATAAAGAATTTCATGAAGCATACAAAAAGTCTGGTTCTCTATTTGTAATAACGACATTCCTTTTTCCAAACTTTGTCAATTTGTTTTCTGAACTGATCGGCAATAATGTTACAACATATATTATTGTCTCTGATGATCTGCTTCATAAAATACGAAAGGATCACTACGACAGTTTTAAACTTATTGCAAAAAGCAGCCTGATCAATTTTTACGTTTATCCTGAAGAGATGGGCTTTATGTCTTTTGGATTTAACAATCAATATTTACTAATGCGCCTGCTGAGAAATAATAAAGAGGTTGATGACAAACAGCTCCTGTGTTCGGGTTCAGATACGATCAGATGGGCAAGCGACTTTTTTGAATATTACCTCAAAGATTCAATTCATATTGAAATCTAGTTTATTTTTCGAAGCCCTGACGGGACATCTTCTTTGTCCTGTTAAATGTGGGGTGAGGTTGGCAGTGATTTTTTAATATCACAATCGTATCCAACACTCCTGATCTGAAGTGGTCAGTTATTTGATATTGTGGTGCTCTACAGGATGTGCTGTAAATGAAGAAAGGTCTACTTTATGTCATATTTGCTTCTGAAAAGAGAAAAGAAGTTCTTCTGTTATAGGAAAACTAATCGTTGATGAAATGCTTCCTTTGCTTAGTTTAATTGACTTTTTTACCGATGACATGGATTACTGAGGAACTCATAACCTTGATTTCATTCCATCTCACCTTTTAAGCAGAATGGGGCGATCGGGAAGTGTGAGATAATCAATCCTTCTCCTGCAGATATATATGAACTTGATACCAATATAGTTGAAACTACTCGGGAATCCGAATATTAAATCTCTGTCACCTCATTCCTTCATCCATTATTTTTCCCGTTACTCGCAAATTTGGGTAGTCCTGTATTAATTGGTTGGCGTTTTTGAACACTTGAATTTCAAGAGTTCTCTCAAAGTCCACTTCTTCTCAGCAATCCCTGATTGCTGAGCAGGTGTTCTTTTGTGCTTTACACCATCTTTA
>NZ_PGGK01000002.1 GCF_004745425.1 Methanolobus halotolerans
GAAGCTCTTTTAAACGTGCCTCAATCTCATTTTCTAAAACATTTCGTCTATATTTAGAACACCATATTAAATGAAAACCGATGTTATACACTGTTGTATTGCTATGTTTCCATCGTTCTGTTGCCATAACAATGTATTATAAGTCTGACAGCTATATAACATTTGTGATTATCTATAAGGTGTGGTACGATTCATCCCACAGCTAAATCAGTAGGCTTTCTCTACCCCTACGCCCCGTTAGTCGTAAATCATTGAGAAAAATACAAAGTACTGACAGTTTGGCATAAATAATTAGCATTTTTCTATATTCCTAGTCCTTTTTTAGTGTAAGAAATATTAGATATTATACATGCCTGGTTTGTATAAAGTGGTTCCTGTGCCAGAGAATATAAAAGCAGCCACCCGCCAAAGGCGGCACAATCCGTCGCTGGTGTACTGAAGAATGTTGAATTGAGGAGATGTGGCGGCTACTTTCGTTCATCTTTTTAAGTTATACACGATTTGGGACTATGCAACCTGACAGAAAGAATTTCAGTATTGAAAAAGCCGACTTTAAAATTTCAATCTACATGACTTCTCAAGGTTGTTTTTTCTTTATTGTCAGGTTATCCCGAGCAATGATGATACTGCTGCCATAGTAACCACGGCACTTGCTCCTGAGATCCAGACCATGATCACAAAATCAATTGTTGCGCTCAGCATGTGGCCTCCGTCAACGACCCTGATGAGGATGGCAGACATCAGGGAATGACCTATCATTATTGCCAGTACCATGTTTGCAAGGGTGTCCATACTTCCCACATTTGTATAGAGCACCATGCCCATGGACATGCCAGCCGGCATTTCGACTGCCGCGAACATATCCTGCATCAGTCCGACAACACCCAGGGAAATATACATTGTAAAACCGATACCACCGGTCAGCCCGTAGAGAACACCGACCAGACTGCCTGCGGACTGGCTCCTTTTCTTTCGCAGGGCGACTATCCTGTGAAAGTTCGTTGCGATGATATCACCTATAACCTCAGGCTTACCGCCGAGATTTGTCGCCTCCACGAACATCACACTGAATCGCTGGATAAGATTGCTTCCTGTGTTGGCAGAGAATACCTCCCATGAAGTTATTTTATCGATCCTTGTCACCAGCATCTTGTAAAGGTTGTTGACATCCTTTGTCAAAGGACCGAAATCATGAGCTCGCAGGGCTTTTAAGGCATCATCTATCACACCACCCCTTGCACCTGCAGAACTTCCCAGGGAGCGGATGAAAGCAGGGAAATTCTCATCCTTTCGCCTTATGCTCTTTTCGATCTTGGTGGCAACATATCCGGTATATACCAGTGGGGTGAATACCATTGCAACAGCGATAGATGTTTCGATCTTACCGTATAGGGAAACAGCTATAGCTACAATGATACATCCTGCGATCGAGATGGGAATGGAACGGTACAACTTGAGTTTCTCGCTTGTGACGATCCTGGAATTACTCCATGTAGGGTCCTTTGGGATCTTGCTCTTGGTGAACATGACCATAACAAGATCTGTCACAAGGAAGACCACAACCACGACACCCATGAGGAGTTCCGCATTCATTCCGGTGATAACAGGCATTATAACTGCAAAGGAAGCCATGAAGATCAGAGACATCACAAGGGACACGAAAAGCTCCTTGATGACCTCTACCGCATAAAGGGCACCATTATACATGGATTCATATTCATTCATCACGACATTCTGCTCTGCAAAAAGGAATGACTTTACATCCTCTCCCGACTGGAGCGCATGGGCGAACCTGTCAAGGAAATCCTCGAATATAATGGAAGGAGACCTTTTTGATACGAACCTGCACCCATCCGCAAGGCTCAGGTTCCAGACAATCACAAGGTCATATATTTTCCGGGTCTCTTCCGCAAGTTCCTGGTAATCCTCATTTTCAGAAACTATACGGATAATATCAAGCCTCGGGGTCTCAGCTGTTGCTATTGACCCCATCTGAGTTATGTAGTAGTGCATGTTGTTGTCGATACGGGCAGCTTTTGCACCAAGTATGGACAAAGGATAGGAGAAGGCAAATATCATACACACTACCGTAACAAGGGCTGGAATGTATCTTGTCGGGCCAACAAAGAGATTCGGCAGAACAGCGTACATCAGGATGGCGAAGAGGACACCAAATCCGATGATCGGCAAAGCAAACTTCTTTAAGTAGGTTTTTGGCTCCATGTCCAGATTCTTGAATGCCTTCTCATAACTCATGGAACTCACCTATACTACGAACGGAAGGCCATCTACACCATGCTTATAGAAATTCACGATGATCTCGAGCACATCATAGTAATCATCGATACCCCGTGAGCGCATCTCTTCCAGTATCCTGGCCCTGAGGAAAAGGTCCTCGTATATCTTTCTCTTGTCCTCATAACCCAGTTTTGTGGCGATCTTGTTCTCAAGAATGAAACTGTTATTAAGGCCCCTGAAATGATGCTTGTCCGTTTCGGGATCCCACTGGAATACTGCCCTGGTAACAACACCACCTACCTCCTCGTAATATCCTTCTATCTCTTCGATTGCAAGACAGCGTCGCAGGAACTTACCCTTACGGTAAACCGCTGACAATATCATTGCCACATTCAGGTTATCGATGAAGGTCACAGGGACATTTATAGGATCCGCAGTAAGGCGCTGTATCATCTTGGTTACCGCAGATGCGTGGAAAGTGGCCAGTACCGGGTGTCCTGTCTGCATTCCCTGGAAAGCCACGTTACCTTCGGCTCCTCTGATCTCACCAACGATAATATAGTTAGGCCTTGAACGCAAGGCCGCCTTGAGCAATGCAAAGGTATCCACCCTGGAATCAGGAGGGCCTTCCTCACGTGTGATAAGCTGCTGCCAGACAGGTTGCGGAGGCTGGACCTCTGCCGTGTCTTCCGCAGAGAATATCTTTGCTTTGGGATTGACGAACGCAAGACAGGCATTCAGCATAGTGGTCTTCCCACTGGCTGTTTCCCCGCTGAAGAAAACACTCATACCGTTCTCAAGGCACATCCACATATAGGCAGCCATTTCAGGACTTAAAGCGCCCCAGCTGATCAGCTGTATGATGCTCACAGGAACCTCACTGAACTTACGCATGGTGAAACTGCTACCACGCCTGCTGACATCTATACTGTAGATGATGTTGATACGTGAGCCGTCCGGAAGTGCACCATCGGCTATAGGGCGGGCATCGCTTACAGGACGACCAATACGCTCACTCATGCTTCTGAGCCAGTTGTCAAGTCCCTGCTCATCCCCGAAACTGAGATTCGTCTTCAACGTGTCGAATATCTTGTGGACAATGAAGATGTTATCCACACCTATACTGCTGATATCCTCAAGATAAGGATCCCTTATGATGGGTTCTATCGGACCGGAACCGATGATATTCCTTTCGATATGATAGAGTATCTTGTTATACTCTTTCTGGGTCATTAACACCTTTTTCTGGACAGGCATCAATTTCTGGATGATATCGAATCTGCCCTTTACCTCTTGCTCCAGAGCCCCGCCTGCACCTACATCGACGGATCCGTTCAGGAGCTTGGTTATAAGGTCCTTGAGCTCTGATTCTGAATCCGGTATCTGCTCACGCGCAGATTTTTCGAGTATGATGCTAAGTACAGCATCATATTTCTTCTTTTCAGGATCTGTCAGCTGTGGTTCAATACCATAGTAGAAGACATCGCCAAGTTCGGGAGTACCATAAAGGTGAATGAATACAGGATCCCCGACAGGTAAGATCACATTAATGCTCTCAGTGTCAAGGTCCTTTGAAAGGCTAACCATGAATGTTGGTTCATCCGCGCCGTTCTCTTTCATGAACTTGCGGACATACTCGCCCAGGTGCGGATTCCTCTGTATGGCTTTTTCAAATTCCTGATCCATTCGATCGCCTTCTTCAGCTTCATGACACAGAAGCTATCTCTACAACAAGACCAACTTTCGGCTCTATCCTGAAACCGATCATCTGGCCCACCGGGCCTTTGGCACCGGTGAACTTGTTGACAACTATCGTACGCTTGACCTCACTTCCCAGAGGTCTTGACTTGAGGGTAATGTAAACATCGCAGGATGACCTGAACATAGAAGCGATGTCCTCACTGAGCTGATTAGGCTCGATGGTAAGTATGATGACCTTCCCCATTCCGTTCAGTTTTTTGAAAAAAGATATCAGATCAAGACTTTTTTCAGTATTTGCGCTGTATTTTATTAGTGAGGAAATGGTATCTATGATAATTACGTTCTTCTCAAAGAGCTCTTCAGCTGTCATTAACCTCTCAAGGAAGTCGAAACGGGATTTAGCTGCCTGTACAAGAGGAATAACAGGAATATAGAGCAGATTACCGTTCAGCAGAAAAGGCGCAATCGGGTAATCCATTGAGTACATCTGGTTAATAAAACCCTTTGTGGTCATTTGTGTGGAAACAAAGGTAACACTGACGTCACTCTCATTAAGTCCGTATGCCAGACGCTGGGTGATCGAACTTTTGCCCCCTCCGCTCCCACCTTCTATCACTACAAGGGAACCTGCAGGAAAACCTCCTCCCAGCTTGGCGTTGAGTTCATCTCTTGGTATTTCGAACGAGTTGATCTTTGCCATATTTCACCATTAAATTATAAAGTTCATGCCACCGGATTTCCCATTCTCTGCTGCAACAAGTATGCGATGGTCACCTGCCTTAAGTGGAAAAGGGTCTGTTGTCACATTTATCACCAGGACATCCCCGGGACGCCATATGACATCTCCATCCGGGAGATCGATATCCATTTCACCTGGCCCTATCATGGAACCATCTACAAGGACGGTTATGAATTCCGGTACCAGTTCAGTCCTGCCTGTGTTCTTCGCATAGAAGGTATAATAATTCCCGGAGGCATCATAGGGGATGACAGAAGGGTCATTGACAATCGTTATGTCAGTCCTCATCTGCTCTGAGAGCAACTTGCTGCTGACAGATGATGATGATACCATGGACTGGATATCCGCGGAAAGTACAGTAACGACTCCCATTGCGATTATTATGGCCGCAATGAAGAATATCATGTGGGTTACAGCCGTATCTGCCTTCTCACATCCGGAAAATGGATGCCTCCGGTCGAAGCGTTTGTCCTTCATACTTTGGTACCATCAGGTCTGAAATTGGAATTATAATTAGAAGTATTATATATTGATAATAGTATATAAATTTGGTACCAGCCGGCAAGGTGCCCTCAAACCACATAGGTCCCGTAGTCAGCAATACCGTTCTCAGTGACAATTTTCACACGATGGGATCCCGTACCTTCCAGACCGGATACGGTCAGATTACGAGTCTCTTCCGGAACCCAGGTAACTGCAGTATCAGAAAAAGTATATTCTTTGAGGCTGCCGTCGATAAGCACATTGAGCTCATCAAAACTGAGAGTCTCACTACCGGTGTTTTTCATGGTAACGGTGAGGTCGTGGGTTTCGTTGAAAACGTCTGCTATCGAATCCTCAATCTCTATTCCGGTATTCAGGCGTTTATTCTGCATCTGGTATTGTTCTGCAGACGCATCGGAGGCAATCTCAGAAGATGTTGTTAAAGTTGTGTATGAGAAGGTCCCTACAATGACTGCCGAAATAAAGAAGATAGCAACAACAACCGAAACCTCAAATCCCATACAGTTCCTCCAGGCCGTGCTTGACCTTTGACATCTCCCGGTCGATGGAGCTTAGCATGTTGCGATCGATCTTGCGTCCGCACAGACGTTCAACAAAGAGAAGGGATTTGGTGTGGTCCTCCGGAAGCAGGCGCCAGGTAGGTTTCTCAACATAGTAATCTATACCGCGGGCATATGCCATTACCTCGGACCTTACATCTTCGCTTATCCACCCGATGTCCACATAGTAGTCCAGTGCGTCCATCAGGTTGTTCCTGCCTACGCGCTCCATCAAGAATTCTATCCAGTTCAGCAGTACGACCACGCTTGTGGGATCGGTCCTTATATTCTCCAGACGTACCATCGGAACTACTTCTTTGGAATTCCTGCGGGTACCTTCATCAGCATCATGCTCTGTGGCCGTTTCCCCGGAACCGTCTCCTATACCCTCCACGGGCAACTTTGAAGACATCAGAACGCCTTTTCTTTCGATCTCATCGACCCTTATGGAAATGGCACTTGTTGTTTCTGCAAGTTCAAGGATGTTCTGGTCAACAAGTTCGTTCTTGTCCGTGAGCTCCTCGGTTTTAAGGGTCAGCTGCTCGATACTCCCATGCAGCATGGACATGGCATCAGCAAACGCAGTGAGTTTGGATTCCACATCCTGCATCTTAGAGTCGATTTCCTTGGAGATTCCAGGCATGTTCAACTTGTGGTCGATCGAATCCAGGTCGTTCTTGAAGACAACCAGCAGGTCCCCAAGCTCAGTGGCCCTTTTCTCCACCTTTTCAAATCGTTCTATCGTAGCCCTGGAAGCTACATCATCACCTACAAACGGATTTACCTGATTGGATACGATCTCATAGAGCGAAAGCAATTCAAGCACACTCTGATCTATCTTATCCACTGTTTTTTTGATCTCTTCGTTCTCACGTTGCACCATGCTAAGAGTCACGTCAGCCTTGGACACCTTCGTTTCGATCTCTTTGATCCTTTTGGTATTTGTCTCGATAGCCTCTTTGTTCTCAGAAGAGCCAGACTGGCCGGAAGAACCCCCCTGGAAACCCGGAGGGCCGCTCATGCCGGGAGGGCCACCTGCAGGAGGATTTGCTCCAGGCATACCTGGTGGACTCATGCCGGGAGGACCTCCGGGAGGCATACCTGAAGCCAGGTCCGGCACAGAGTTAAGGTCGGGAATCCCTTCTAAAAAAGGAGGATCTGAATCAAAAGGAGAACTACCCCCATTATTCTTTCCTTTTTTACTAAGGATAGCAGAAGTTGCCTTCTTTATTTTATCGCTTAAGCCGGACATGGTCTCACATAGCAGGATCTGATCTTTCAGATATATCTATCGATAACAGAATATACGTTCAATAATATATAAAAATATTGAATCAAATGATTTTGCCTGGTCCGGGCAGGCAAAGGTGGGTTTAAATCATTTGACCAACCATTGCTTCAAAGATCAGAGTGACGCGCAAAAAGAAGTTTGAACATCGTATCTTCTCCGACAAGGACGGAGTGAGGTTTGCAACACCTGAAGACGTAGCAATCTACAGGGCCAAACGCCTGAGATGTAAAACCATCGCCGACATAAGTTGCGGGATTGGCGGACAGACAATATACTTCGCAAGGGAATGCGAGCATGTCTATGCAGTGGAGATAGACCCTCAAAAGATAGCATACGCCAGGAAAAACTGCAAGCACCTTGGGATCACAAACGTGGAATTCATCTGTGCAGATGCACTTTCCCCTGAAGTGATAGCCAGTCTGCCTCAGCTTGATATCGTATTCTCGGACCCTGCCAGGCCTGCAAGTGAAAAAGTGAGGGATATCAGCAACCTGCAGCCATCGATCCCTGACGTGATGACCGCATATAGCACAAAGACATCCTGTTTTGCCTTTGAAGCACCCCCTCAGCTTACACCCGAAAGAGTTCCTTTTGACTGTGAAAAAGAGTATCTTTCACTCGAAGGCAAAATGAACCGCTTAAACCTGTACTTTGGGACCCTGAAGAAATGCGGGGTATCGGCCATAGCCCTCCCTTCAGGAACCAGAATAGAGTCGGACGATGAGATACCGGATATCCGGAGAACCGAAGAGCCGGCCTTATATGCCTATGAACCGGAAGAATCTGTTGAAAGGGCAGGGCTCCTTGCACAGCTGGCTGAAGAAGTAAGGGAACAGGCATCAGATGTCAGTTTATTCCCGATAGATAAGAAACGCATTTTCCTAACATCCATGGAACAGATTGACCACCAACTGTTCAAGAAGAAGTATAAAGTTCTGAATATGCTGGCGTTTGACATCCCGCAGATCAACGAGTACCTTCGGGAAAACGGTTTCGGAACTATGCTTTTAAGAGCTTCGGTCGATCCGAAAGAATACTGGGATATACGTAACCGGCTTGAAAAAGGACTTCGGGGAGACAGAAAAGCGCACCTGTTCCTTAAGGGCGAAATTGCCATATTGTGCGAGACATTGTAAACTACTGGCCCTTTAACTTCAGCAGGGACCTTGTCCTTTTTATGAGTTCACGTCTGCTGAAAGGTTTTGTAATATAATCATCCGCTTTGATCACATGTAAACCAAGCATCTTATCGAACTCCTGGCTTTTTACAGTAAGCATAGCAACCGGGAGGGCAGGGTTATCTTCCTTTATCTTGTGGAAAGTTTCCCATCCGTTCATGTCAGGCATCATGATATCAAGCAGAACAGCATCCGGAAGTTCTTCCTTTATGAACTCGAGACATTCAAAACCACTACTTGCCCCGATGACATCTATACCTTCAGATTCAAGAATAAGTTTCACAAGGTCGATGGTATCGGGTTCATCATCTACGACCATGACTTTGGGACACATTTTTTAACTCCTTAAAGAGAAAGATCTTTACAGAACAGAATATAAGATACTCTTTAAATATATAATTAATCCTCTTCCGACCAGCCAAGCCGCCTCATGACCATCTTTATACGAGCTTTTACTTCCCTTTTGTCAAAAGGCTTTGAGATATAGTCATCAATACCAAGTTCCATACCTTTTACTTTGTCCTCGACTGCTGTTTTTGCAGATATCATTATTACAGGGATGTCACTGGCAGTTCTGCTTTTCTTGAGTTCTTCCACAACCTCATAACCATCCATATCCGGCATCATGATGTCGAGCAGTATCAGGTCCGGTTTTTCCTTTAAGGCGATATCAATTGCCTGCTCACCGTTATATGCCACCAGGAAATCGTATGGTTCATTCATCAGAGAAAGTTTTAGAAGTTCGGGAATATCAGGTTCATCATCCACGATCAATATCTTTAACCTGTCATGTTTGATCTTCTTTCGGGAATACTCCAGTTTGATATATCCGTCTTCCACAGTATACAGGAAGTCAAAATCCTTCAGTCCGACCTGTGTATGAACCTCACCTATATTGGTCGTTTCAAGTACCACGTCAAAAAAGGACTTAACCAGCATTTCAGTATCTTTAGAAAGGATGTCCTTCAAAAGTATGGAGACAATACCACCTTTTTTCTCGCTCACCTTCTTCTCGATGAACTGCATGAAGTTCTCAACGACCTGCATGGTATCGCTGGCAAGGACATTCATATTATCGATCACAAGTAGCGAACCCGGATTCTTTTCGAACAGGTTGGCTATATGTGACGCCATTTTGGTATAATCAGCAGGAGAACTGCAGTACAATGTACCTTGCTGTGGTGGCCTTCCAGGAACTTCTACGTCAATGAACCAGAAACGGCCCATGAATCCGGAAATATCCAGCCCGAAATCCCCGAATTTGCTTAGGACTTTATCCCTTGAGGAATTCAGGCATAGCCAGACCACAGTCCTGTCAGCATCATTCTTCAGTATATCATACACATGAAAATAGACAAGGCGTTCGACAAAACTATCGACTGGAGCAAAGAACAGGGAACTTTTGTTTGCCAGTTCCTTCCTTAAAGTAGCCAGAATTTCAGGAGTCCGATCTTCCATTGTCCCTTACCTTTATAGTCTTTTGTAAGGATTGGTTCTATTTTCTTATTAATGTTTGGGATGTTTTAGACTATAGAGCCTGACCGCCTATTTGATCGGAGTGAGTCTGACCTGCGGATAGCCCGAGCTGAAGTCCATCTGAGCAACAAACAGTCCTGTTTTCGGAACAATGCCATACATAACAAGGGTCTTATCAACGTTCTCGAATTTCCAGTGGGTTGTAGCCATATGCGCCACGGAATCAGTGATATTCTGTCCGTGCTTTGCAACGGCAAGTACAACATTATCAGTCGTTTTGGTGACCGAAGCCATTTGTCCTATGATAGAACCAATGTTTTCCCAGCCGTAATTGTATTCCATACTGTCCAGCCCGATATAATCAAGAAGTGGAGAACCATGCTGACGCATCATTTCGTTCTTTGCCTGGTAGAATACATCCATGTCCTTGTATACGTTACCCGAAAATGCTGCTATATATGAAGGGATCCGACCCTTCAGGTCACGTATCTCAAACCCCCGGAACTGCCCGGGAAAATCAGGCCCTGTTGTAAAAGGGGAGATCATCCGCTTCTCGGTCTCCACACTCGTACCCTCGGAAGGAATACTCAGCAACCCTCTGCCAAGATTCAGATGATTGATAAATGTCGGAAGCAGGAGGCTGTAAAAAGAATCACCTACACCGCTTGTGATCTCAAAGAGATTGAAACTGCCTTTCTGGTAACCTCCTCCGAGGATCTCATCGAGATCAGGACTTCCCGTAGAGATTTTACTTTCCATGGGATCCGGCATGGAATCAGGAATTGCTGTCTTCTGAGGATATGAGACCCTGAAAGGATCAAAACTTGTGAACTTACCCCCTTCAAGCGTAAAGACATATCTCGACTGGGACATACCGACCCCCCGGAGCTTGAGCATCTGAACCTTACGGACATCGGCATCTGATATCTCTGAAACCTCGAGGGATACCACCCCGTCGACAAGGTAATCCAGAGAAGTGACCTCAGTCTGTTCAGTGATCAGTACAAGGTCTGCGTTAACCTTTCTGGAGAAGTCTGACAGGAGACGTTCGAGCTCGAACTTGTTATCCTCCCATCTGGATGACCTTGTTGTTGCAATGCTCAGGGAATCGATAGAATCTACCACTATCATGGGTTTTGAATCACCCGATTCCCAGATGACCTTGATCCTGGAGGCAAGCATCCTCAGGAAATCCTCATTATTGCTGAAATCCCCCTCTATCCAGGGGAACTTGCCGTATGATGATGACTTGTCTATCCGGGGAGAAATATAGATACAATTTCCCTCAGGACATAGTTCATTCAGAATCCCGAATATGAACGTGGTTTTACCAGTACCGGGTTTGCCTTTGACAAGCAGGGACTTACCGAACTGAGAAGAAAAGAACTGCTCTATCTCCCCCGGGATCATAATTCACCCCTCATGCAACCTTAAGCTGTTCTTTTAGCAGAGCTACTCCACATTCCAGCGAATCGTTGACCTTTAAAGGATCGACACCGCCTCCACGCGCCATGTTCGGACGACCTCCGCCACCGCCACCCACTACTTTTGACATTTCCCTGACAATGGAGCCTGCATTCGCGCCTGCAATTAGAGCATCATTGCCTGCGGCAGCTACGATCTTAACGCCTTCTGCATCACTTACAAGTATGGAAACTACATCCTTTTCCCGCGTGAGCTCACCTGCGATCTTTACAAGTTCTTCTGCATCTGCATTTGGAACCAGGCTGGCTATCACACGGATGCCACCTATGTCGATGGCGTCGTTTATCATGCCTGCGACACGCACGTGTGCCAGTTCATCCTTGAGTTTCTCATTCTCCTTCTTGAAGTCCTTCCATTCACCGAAGAAGCGTTCAATGGTCGAAGGCAGGTGTTCAGGAAGTACGCGCAATGCTTCTGCCGACTGGTCGAGATAGGACTGCAGCTTCTGTGTAGCTCTAACTGCTGCAAGACCGGCAGCGTATTCGATACGTTCCACACCATCCTGGATGCGTTCGGTCTTGAGCATCTTGATAGGCCCTACAATCCCGGTACTTGTACAGTGAGTACCTCCACATGCCTCAACATCATCTGCAACTTTGAGAACACGGATCCTGTTACCCGGAGGGACACCTCCCTGATAGAGCTTGAAGCCGTACTTCTTCTCAGCATCGACACGGTCCATCCATTCGGCAGTGACACGCTGGTTCTCCATCACCGTACGGTTTGCGATCAGTTCTATCTGGTTGAGTTCATCCTGAGTGATACGCTTGTAGTGAGAGATATCAAGACGGGCCCGTTCAACTGTCTTTTGTGCACCGGTCTGCCATACATGATCACCGAGTACCTTTCTGGCAGCATCGTTTACAATATGTGTTGCGGTGTGATGACAGGCATGTGCCATTCTTCTTTCCTCATCGACTTTCGCGATAACAAGGTCACCTTTTCGCAGATGGAATTCATCTTCTGTGCCATTTATTGTATGGACAACGACACCATTCACTATCTGAACATCGACAACGTTGAGTACATCATCATAGACAGTAATAGTACCATGGTCTGCAGGCTGTCCACCACCTTCCGGATAGAAGAGGGTGCTCTCAAGCACCAGATGGTTATCAAAAACGTCAAGCACAACTGCCTCGAACTCCATCCTTGCAGGTTCATCGTAAAAGAGACGCTTTGTTTTCGGGAGTTTATCCACTTTATCCGCATAGGGGAAGACCTTCTCTACTTTAGCCTCTGCCCTGCTGTGGCCTTCTGCCACCAGCGAATAGAAATTATCCGGAAGCTCGGTCTCGACTCCCATCTCAGCGGCAGCTTCCTTTGATACTTCCGGCGGGATACCATGACTGTCATACATCTCTATTACTGTTGAGAGAGGGATCTTCTCACCTGCAGACTTATAGTGTTTTGCAGATTTCCGGATCATGCGCCTTCCACGTTCAAGCGTGTCAGCAAATTTCTTTTCTTCATGCTCCAGTATATCACGGATCACATCAAGCTTCTCGCCAAACTCTGGATATTCCGGCAGGTTATCAATGTGCATCTCGACTATCTCGGACAGAGGTATCCTGATATCCATCTCATTCATCTTCCTCAGGGTCCTGCGAAGCACCAGACGTGCAAGGTATCCTTCTTTGACATTTGATGGGATAATACCATCTGCCAGCATGAATGTCAGACAGCGAGTGTGATCGGTTATTGCATAGACGTTCTCCACAGGTTCCATAATAGTGGAAAGCTTGTCCACTGTGGTGCCGATACTGGATGCCACTTGTTTGCGAAGCTGGAAGAGATTCGCTTTCTCGCTGACATCCATCAGTCCCGCAAAACGGGCATTCTGGGCCAATATGTTGGCATATTCGGAATTGTCCAGCTCATGTTCAATACCGGCAAGACCCATGAGCTCATTGACAATGTTCGGGAAAACAGCATCATATATCGTAGGTGAACCTTTCGAAGCCCACACGAACCTCTCGAGACCGTAACCTGTATCAACAATGTAATTGTCCATCTTGCGATATTGATCACCTTTTATCAGGATATTGCCTTGCCCTGATTGCTCCAGGTCCATGAAAACCAGCGTTGCAACCTCAAGGCCGCCGATCAGTGCCTCAACGCACGGACCAGCGTTACCTCCTCCGGCCCAGGGCTCCTCCTTGTAGGTCACGGCCAGTGGGTCCGCTCCAAGAGAGTTGAAAAGCTCATCACATAGCTCCATGGTGTGGTCCTTCCAGTAGACTTCCTCATTCTCCTTGTTGAAAGCATGGTGAGCCATCATCTCAAAAGTTGTCAGATGGCGGCCACTCCTGCCCACGGCATCAAGATCCGAAAGACGGATGCAAGGCTGGGAGATTGTCAGAGGGTTGGCCGGAGGTCGTACCTGACCGGAAGTGACAAACGGTTGAAAATCAGCAATTGAAGCGATGGTGAGATAAATATCATCCCTCCACCTGGCCACAACAGGATACCTTTCCAGTCTTGTATGCCCTCTGTCTTCGAAGAACTTAAGATAGTATTCCCTCATCTCTGAGAGATCGTAATTTTTCTTGAAAACCGGATCGCCTATAAAGCTATAGGGATCGCAAGGAGCATCCCCGCAGGTACTTCTGTCGACATCCCGTGTCCAGAAGAACTTACCACATTTTGAACACTGCTTACGAATAAAACCGTTTTCATAGAAAAAATCAAGTTGATATTCATCCTCAAGCATAATTATTCCAACTAGATGATCCTTTGATGAAATTTATTCTTCCAAGTATGCCCCAATGATTAAAAATGTTTCTTATAGAAATTCATTACACAATTTAATTAGAGAATTTATATAAATATACATAGACAATAATTTCAACAGATGGTGATTCGGTAAAATTTTGTGTCAGGTTACAACTATTTTGTGAACATATAACTATCGATAAAACTACATACTTAAAAAATCGAGTACATCATCTTTAAATAGATGCTCAGAAACTAGCATAAATGGTGATGACCGATGGAATCAATGCGATATATGTCGTTAGTGTTTAGAGGTTTGGTCGAAGAGTACAGTAGCTCCGGAGCAAGACCTTCCGTTTTTATGGATGCTGGTGGTAATCTGCAGGTATACCTGTGCGATCCCATTGTTGAGGAAAACAAAGAAGAATACGGCATAGATATTGAAGGAGATTACGACGTTAACGGCGGACAGTTCACAGAGATGTATGAAGCATTGAAGCTCATTGCACCTGCCCCTCTTGAAGCTGAGATAAACATGGAGCTCAGAAGAAAGGCAGCTACTAAACAATAATATTGGTCATGCACCAAAAAACAGCTATTTCCGGTTTGGGAATCAGCACACGGGATGAACGGGATGAGAGAGAATGGACTACAAAAAACTCCTGAAAGTTTTGAAAAATTCTAAGCAGGTCTACAGGGAAGACTATGTAAGAAAGATATTCAGGAGCTCACACTATGACATCGGTCTTTTTGAGACTCAGTTGAACGAGTTCAATCAAACAATGAAAGGGAACGACTCTGCCCTTGCCAGGCAATATATGGACAGGACCATCCTTGCACAGGTGCTGGATGACGCTTCGATTTTGCTTGAAATAGCAAAAGACAACAAGTGCCTCAGCGAAGAACAGAATGAGTCGATCATTGGGATCATCGATAAGATTGACACCATCAGTGAAGACATTGAAGTAATCGAACAGATCAAGGCCCTGGCAGAACTGCCGGAAGGATCCGACCAAGACCTGTATTCCAGAGAAAGGAAAAAGATCTTTGCAAACGTATAGTTTCGCTGGATTTTATCCATATCTTCTTTCCAGGCATTAGTTTTAAGACATTGACCCACGAAGAATAGGCCATGTCCAGAAGAATTCTTCTTACGAATGATGATGGTGTGTATTCCGCAGGCATAAGGGCTGCGTACAGAAGCGTGGCGGACCTGGGAGAAGTGACCGTGTCCGCACCCCTCATGCAGCAAAGTGGCGTAGGACGCTCAATATCTATTTTTGAACCCCTGAGGATCACAACTACCCGGATCGACGGCATAGAGGTCAATGCTGTGGGCGGGACACCTACGGATTCTGTAATACTCGGAATGTTCACGATAATGAAACAGAAACCTGACCTCATACTTTCAGGTTTCAACATCGGAGAGAACATAAGCACTGATACGATAACCACTTCCGGAACCATAGGTGCAGCCCTGGAGGGCGCAAGTTACGGCATCCCTGCAATAGCGGCCTCGGTTCAGGTGAAGGAGGAAGGAGATAAATTCGATGACCACAGAGATTACAAGCATGATTTCGAAGTCGGAATAAAAGTGGTCAACAGGATTGCCAGTAAAGTAATGCAACACGGACTTCCTGATAAAGTGGACCTGCTTAATGTCAATTTACCATACCATGTGGAAGAGGATACAGAAATAGAGATAACCCGCCTTGCAAGGAAGTTCTTCAGGACTGATGTGGAGGAAAGACATGATCCAAGGGGCAGGCCTTACTACTGGATAGCCGGCGACCTCATAAACGAAGACGAAAAAGGCACTGACGTAGACGCCCTTATCAGTAAAGGACATATCTCCGTGACACCAATATCACTGGATGCCACGTCCCCTATTGATTTCTCGGAAATAGAGCATCTCCTGTAGTAACTCTGAGCAATTAGTAATAAAGAATAAAAAAAAGAATCCTATTTCTTTATTTTCAGGAGTATCTCTGTGCAGCCCTCATCTACCCCGCGCAGAGTTCCTGTAGCACCCACGACAGTGCTCCCAAGTATATCCTGTACAAAACGATTGATATCGATACTTTTACCATCAACTGTCAGTTCTACTTCCATTTTAATCTCTCCTGCTAGTGTAAAAAGGTAATCTTCTGCTCACTGCAAGCTGCAGCAATGCAGGCAGTTCTTCCGGATCAGCATCCGACACATCCACCAGATTATCGTTGACGAGCAGACATGGTTTCAGTTTCCCGTCAGCAGTTACGCGCAATCTGTTGCAGTTAGCACAGAATTCCGTGTTGTCGATCGGGCGTACAAATTCCACTTCAGCACCATTGATTATGTATTTTTTCCTGTGGTGCATCCGGCGTACTTTGACATCAGTGGCGCGACTTAATAATGCATTCTCCACCTCGTCTGCATTGACATGCAGATCCGCGACATCTTTGAAATCCATAAGCTCTATCAGTTGCAGTATGACATTCCCATTGAACTGACTTGTGAATGAAAGCATGTCCTCTATCTCAGTCTCGTTCAGATCCTTCAGAAGGACCATATTCAGCTTAACTGGCGTCAGCCCTACACGGACAGCTTCTTCGATGCCAGCAACCACCTTCCCGAGAATGTTCTTTTTGCAGTTTGTGATCATCCGGAACTTTTCAGGGTCAAGAGTGTCCAGACTAACATTCACTCTGTTCAGTCCGGCATCTTTGAGGGAACCCGCCCTTTCCTGAAGCAATATCGCATTTGTCGTAAGAGAAACATCCTTAAGCGGAGGCAGCATTGTCAGGATATCTTCCAGGTCCTTCCTGAGAAGAGGTTCCCCCCCTGAGATCTTAACGCGGTCAACACCAAAGTCTGCAGCCGCCCTGACAATGTTGGCTATTGTCTTAACTGACATTTCACTGACACTGCCAGGATCACCTTCGTTATGACAATAGATACAGTTGAGGTTACACCTATTGGTTATGGACATTCTCAGACTTCGGACCGTTCGCCCGAACGGATCTGTCAAAGTCATACCTGCCCCGGATGAATTCATACTACGTAGATAGACTTCGCTTATTTAACTATTGTGAATCGGCAGGGAACAATACATATATACAAACTGGACAAATTAACCTGCATGACAAAAACTGTACTGCTGGCAGGGACCAACAGCGGTGTCGGAAAGACAACCGTTTCCATGGGAATAATGGCGGCCCTGAAAAAAAGGAAGATGGAAGTACAACCATTCAAAGTGGGACCGGATTACATTGACCCCACCTACCATACCGCAATCTGCGGAAAGCCTTCAAGGAACCTTGACACTTATATGATGCAGGTTGACGGAGTTAAAAGCACTTATGCCAGGCATTCAAAAGATGCTGATATCAATGTAATAGAAGGCGTTATGGGACTTTTTGACGGAATGGGAGCTTCCGAGGTGGCAAGTTCCGCACACGTGGCAAAATCGCTTGGAGTCCCGGTGATTCTGGTAATAAATGTCCACGGGATGTCGCGCAGTGCCGCAGCATTGGTGAAGGGGTTCTCTGAATTCGACAGAAATGTGAATGTCGCCGGAGTGATACTCAACAAGGTCGGAAGCCCCAGGCATTCACAGATGATAATAGACGCCATCCCGGACATCCCCGTTGTAGGCACACTCCCGCGTAACCAGGATGTCAGTGTACCTTCGCGGCACCTTGGCCTTTTCATGGCCCATGAGCAGGATTTTGATGCCTCCCAGCTTGCGGGCTTTATAGAGGAGAATATCGACCTTGATGCAGTCATTTCCATCGCCGAAACCGCCCCGAAGATTGAAGACGTACCTGTTGTGGAGAATCCTTCCCAGGACAAAGTAAGAATAGGCATTGCACTGGACAGTGCATTCTGCTTCTACTACCAGGATATGTTCGATGCTTTCAGACAGGCCGGAGCAGAAGTAGTATTCTTCAGTCCGATAAAAGGAGAAGTACCGGAAGTCGATGGTATGTACTTTGGCGGCGGCTATCCTGAACTTCATATATCCGAACTGGAAGGCTCAAAGACCACAAAATCCCTGAAAGACCTCTCTGCCGATGGCATGCCCGTTTACGGAGAGTGCGGGGGGCTGCAGTACCTTTCAACATCATATGAAATAGAGGACACTGTATACAAAATGGCAGACCTGTTCCCTGCAGAAACAGTGATGACCAAAAAACTGCAGGCACTGGGTTATACCGAAGGTACAGCGAAAGGTGACTTCATAAAGGGAACTATCAGAGGACATGAATTCCATTATTCGGTCACATACTGTGCCAACGATGCCAAATTCATCTATGAGATGAAACGCGGAAAAGGTATTGAGAACGGTATGGACTGCATCACAGAGCACAACTCCCTGGCAAGCTATACCCATACACATCCTGCCTCATTCCCGGTAAAGAGTTTTGTGGACAAATGCAGAGAATATAAGCGTAATTAAGAAAAGTTAAGAGCCGGAACCGGGACCATTCACAGATGATTGCTTAACGGCCTGCTTTTTATCATCCTTGTTCTTGAACCAGATCTTACGCTGGTAATAGCCCAATGGATGCTTTATTTTATCGCAGATCTCATCGGCAGAGTAGCAGTTGCCGTATGTCTTCATCGTTGAGCACGAAGGAGGTTTGTAACTTGTCCCTGATGCACCGGCGATATGTTCCACCTGATATCTTGCTTTTTCAACATCAAAATCAGGAGAAGATGCAAAAAGGTTCATGATATCATCTACGGACATGCCGACTGTAAGCAGGAATGAGGTCATTGCAAACCTCATGGAATGTGCAAGATTGACACCTGCCCGGGTCTGCGATATAGCATAGATGATACAGGGAGGGAACAGTTCGCTCTCCACAGAGCCAAACTCCGAGCCCCCCCCGAATGCGCTCTTGCGTTCATGGAGTGCAATCCGTATCTCTTCAAGATAGGGCTCACATGCCTGCCGGACATTATCAGGAACTGATACCGGAAGACTACCTTCTATCCTATTCCTGACACCTTCCTGTAGAAGGCGCGCAAATTCATCTTTTGAGACCTTTACATAGCCATGGTCAAGTTTACGGTTCACCAGTTTCCATTCAGTTGCCTTTAGCGTGTTGGCAAGCCTTATGTAGTCCGTGAAGTGCATCCTGAAACCGGAATCATCTGCCTGTGAATGAATATCGAATTCCATGGCAAAGGTTTTGAGAAAAAGAACCTCCCTTCCTTTGAGGGACTTGTAGGAGGAAACAGCTTCTGCCAGGGAATATCTCCTTGTCAGAAAAGGATCGTCCATGCATGAAACAAGTATGCGTGAGAACGGGTAGGAAAGCAGTTCGACCAGTATTTTCCGATCATCCGAACTCAGGAGACCGGGTTTAAGTATCTCACCCCCGATGGACTGCAGCACTCTTTCCTTACCCCTCAGACGCGCTGATTCCATGGCCCTTGAGGAGATCAGCCTGTCGAGGGAAAAATCAAGGCTTGCCACATAGCGGGAAGCCTCGCTTACATAAGGATATAATGCAAGGTCCTTGTGATCCATGTCCTTAATCTGATTCGATACGTGGAGCCAGCAGATATCCGATCTTGCCTACGCCGTTGGCAATCGTAAATCCGATCTTAACAGGGAAATCCTTACCGATCTCAACTGTAACCTCATTTGATTTTGAGGCGGGCTTAACGATGTCCGAAAGGTAATCCAGGGAGAAAAGCGAGCGGGCATCACCTGCTCTCAGGTCTATCAGCTGGTCACGGGGAATATCCAGCCGTACACGGTCCGTATCTCCCTCGGCTTCCATGTAGAATGCATCATCTTCGACTCCCAGTAACATGTGGTCACTTATCTTCTCCGCAGCTTTGACCGCCCTCTGGAGGTCCTTCCCGTTCAGGACAACCTCTGCAGGAAGTTCAAGCTGAGGGATTCTTGGTTCTGCTCTGATAGTTGAAGGGTCAAGCAATGCGAGAGTATAGGACAGGCCGCCAAGATGGAGTGACATTTTCTGTGACATCTCATCAAGTTCCATGCTTACCTTGTTATCTTTTCCTGCCACACTGAAAATATCGCTTATCTTTGACAGGTCCAAACCTATCTCACAGTCATCCGCAGCGAACTCGTCAAAGGCATTTGAACCTAGTTCAAAACTGACCATTGCCACATTAGCGGGGTCTACCGCCCTGACCGTAAATCCTTCCGGAGATATTTTGAACCTCGCCTCGTCAACAAGAACTGAAAGCGCCTCTATGGAACTCTTAAGTGTATCTGCATCGATTGTTGCCTTGAACATCTGGATTCTCCGCCAAATAAATTTAATTTCTAGTCATTATAGACATTTACTAATAAAAGCTTTCTTGAAAATTCTCTGAAAGTCTGAACAACCTGCTCGATATTAGATGTTAATTATATATTAATCATACTCACGCCAGGTTGCACCACATTTGATACACTTGAAGAATCGTGTTTCGGACTCATCGGCAGACCTGAGTTGACGTAACCACCAATATGCTACGTTGTGCCCACATTGCTCACATCTTACAGCTGTTGTGGGAAGTCCCTGATCGACATGGCCTTCAAGTACTGTTACTTCCCTGTCAGACCGTGCTGATCTGGACATCAGTGATTCGGCCTCCGCTTCTTTTTCTTTGACGTATCCGCATTTCCTGCATTGAGAAATACCCTTTGTCGGAAACATCATACTTTTACATTTTGGACAAAATTCCATCAATCTCACCTCGTGACTGCTCTAGTATCTTATTGTGATCGAACGCCATTTCTGGTATGCTCGAAATATCGAAAAGATGTACATTTTTCGCATCAGAACCTGCTTCCAGATCCCCATGGCCAATTGACAGATAGGCCACACTTACCGTATGCCCTCTGGGATCACGCGAAGGGTCAGAATATACTCCAAGCAACTTAACTATTTCTATCGACAGGCCGGTTTCCTCGAGCGCTTCCCGTACAACTGCTGCTTCCACAGTCTCGCCTATATCAACAAAACCACCTGGCAAAGCAAACTTACCCTGAAAAGGAGGGTTTTTCCGTTGTATCAGAACAATCCTGCCATTGTACAGGATAACAGCGTCAACTGTCAGTTTTGGAGTATCCGGGCCCATATGAACAAAAACTTAATACGCTAAATCGTATATATAGAGCGCATACCTATTAAAGGTGCTTGTAAATGATAGAAAATGTACTTTGGGTCGCGGTGGCATTGATGCTCGCCAGTTCACTGACGTCCAGAAAAAACAACTTGCGTAAACTGCTGGGAGCAGCAGGCTGGGTATTCTTTGCAATACACTGGTTCTACCAGCCAGTGCATTATATAGAGATATCTGATTACTTCAATGTTGTACTGGTCATAACTGTGGCTTTGATTTGCCTCATAATAGCACACACCATGTTCAAGGAGTACAGAGACCCCGATGCCCTGAAAAACATATCTTCCGATGTGACATCCATGGCCACAAGCGCAACAGCTTTGGGCTCATTGTTCTACTTCCCTTTTGCGCAGATGGAGTCCCTCAATATATGGATAATTTCTCTTGTTACGGATAATGTATTCTGGACACTTCATTTGCTGAACCTGCCGGCAGAAATGACAGCCTGGAATAAGATAGGACTTAACGGGTATCAGGTAGAGATCATACTTGCCTGTACAGCTATTGAAAGTATCGCACTTTTCATCGGCCTTATAGCTTCTGTGAATGCACCATTTAAAAAGCATGCCAAGGCGTTCCTTGTCTCTGTGCCTGTTATATACGGATTAAATATAATAAGGGACGTATTTGTCATCGTTGCTTATTCATACCAGTGGTTCGGTCCTAACAGCTTTGATATAGCCCACCACACCATTGCGAAGATAGGGTCGGGTATCGCCCTTTTTGCAATAGCCTATGTGGTCATGCGCATCCTTCCCGAACTAGCAGAACTTATAGAGGGAGTATGGTTCTTGGTTATCGGATTTATCCAGAATTTATTAAAAAAAGTAGTAGGAAATAATTAGATGCTTGCAAAAGGCTCGGCTCCCTGGATAGCAACTGCAGTTGCTATCAGTATATTTGCTACCATTGCTCATTTTTTTTTAAGCTGGCCGCATACGGATAAGATAGCACTGTTAGGAATAGCTACCACAGTATTCTTTTTATTCTTTTTCCGGGATCCGGAAAGGAATATCAAACAATGTGATAATGTCATGCTTGCACCTGCAGACGGAAAAATAGTAGACGTCCGGGAAAGGAAGATATGCATATTTATGAATTTCCAGAACGTACATGTTAACAGGGCACCCATGACCGGGAAGGTACTCTCGATAATACATAAGAAAGGAGGATATATACCTGCATTCTGCAAAGATTCCGAAAGGAACGAACGCAGTCACATACTTATAGAGACAGAGCATGGACTGGTGGAAGTGATACAAATAGCAGGAACCGTAACCCGGAGAATAATCTCATATGTCAGGGAAGGAGATTATATGACCCAGGGTGAACGATTCGGAATGATACGTTTCGGGTCAAGAGTCGATGTAACAATTCCCGAGAACTTCGAGATAGCCTGCAAAAAAGGAAACAGGGTCTTTGCAGGGATAACGGTGATAGCCCGGGCAAACGACAATGGGAAGTGAAAATATATTCCGGAATTTAAAATTAGCCGACCTCGCAACACTCTTTAATTCCCTGTGCGGGCTGCTGGCCGTGATCCTTATCCAGGAGGGTTTTACCTATCTGGCACCCATACTGATACTTGCGGCTGCTGCAGCTGATGGTATTGACGGATACCTGTCGAGGCTTTTCTCAGGAAGTGATATAGGAGCGAACCTCGATTCCCTTGCCGATATCATCTCATTCGGACTTGCACCTGTTGCCATAGTATACTCGTTCGCAGGCGATGAAGCAAACTACCTGCTTCTTACAGCACTTTGCTTTTACTTCTTCTGCGGGATACTGAGGCTGGCAAGGTTCAACACATCGCATCAGGGTTTTCCTTCTTTCAAAGGGTTGCCCATCACCGCCGGAGGCATAATCCTTTCAGCGTATGTGCTGACAGGTGAAAACTATTTTTACGCTGACCTTGCAACTATACTTGCTTTTGTCATCGGATTACTAATGATCAGCAAGTTTACATACATGAAAGTAAGAAAGCCTGAACTTATAACACCGGTAGCCTTGCTTTTTGGAGTGGCCATCTTGTCCTATATAGTGGACCTGACTTACACGCATTCGATGGCAACTCTGTTACTGGGGATCATGTTGCTCTATGTAATATCCCCTGCAATAAAAAGAACTTTGTGAAAGCATGAAGGATACAGACATGATAACTGATAGAGATAATGCATTATTTGAGGCGGGTATAAAACTGGGCGCCCTTTACCACCAGTTCACAGGTTCTCCTGTCAACCTTAAAACCGTGAAAAGCCTTGAAATGGCAATACAGGAGAGTATCTCAGTCCAGCCATTCGCCAGGGACATAACTGTGTCCATTGACAGGGAGGCCATTACTTCAAAAGTGAACGGAGAGTTCGGATATTGCGAACTTGAAGGACGCATGCTGGATGTCAGAATAACAATTTGCTACAAGACGATCATGGCAGACGTAAGTCTTGCATACGACCTGGAACTTGACTACCCACTCATGAAAATAGATAAAGTTTACAGCTCAAATCAGAGCTGAAACTTCTTCAAATGCCTCAACTACCTTTTTGTTCTGATCGGTTGTGCCCACCGTCACGCGGATTAGAGAAGCCCCTGCACCTTTAAAAGAACGGCAATCCCTTATGATCAGACCTTTTTTCAACAAGGCCTCTGCGACATCACCCGACGCAAGGGGCGCAACATCCACCAGCACGAAGTTCGCCTGGGATCCATATACCCTGAAAGGGATATGCTCCTTAAGAAAATCACGCCCCTCCCTGGCACAAAGTATGCTCTCCTGCAGGTAATCATTATCCGACAGTGCTGCAACGCCGGCTACTATCGACGGCACGCTGATATTGAAAGGTGTTGCGATCTTCATGTACTGCTGTTTGAGCCATGCGGGCATGATACCGTACCCCAGCCTCATACCTGCAAGCCCGAATGCCTTGGATAAGGTCCTGCCGACAATAATATTATCGTACTCGTTCACAAAATGTGCGAAATTGCGGTCTGCAAATTCCACATAGGCCTCATCCACAAAGACCAGTCCCCGAGTGTGCTCCAGTATACGGCGAAGATCCTCCTCAGTAACCTGTTTTCCCGTTGGATTGTTGGGAGAGCACAGGAATATCACCTTTGTTCGCGCTGATTCGGCCTTTATCACTGCATCAGCATCCAGCTCAAGACCCTCACCCAGGTCCACATGAACGGGGAGTGCTCCGTTTGCGCGAGCAGCGACCTCATAATAGGAGAATGTCGGGACCGGAATAATGATCTCATCACCTGGCGAGATCAGCAATCTCATGAGGTTGTCCAGCAGGCCATCCATACCCGGGCCTGCAGCACATATGTTCTCTGCAGGGAAACCCGTGTAGACAGAGATTGCATCCACCAGTTCGGATGCATCTGCAGAGGGATATATGTTCACTTTTTCTGCACAGGCGATCATAGTCTCGACTGCCTTGGGAGATGGGCCCAGCACATTCTCATTGGAACCCAGTTTTATGATTGAAGCCGGATCCAGATCATACTTGCGGGCAATCTCCTCGATAGACCTTCCAGGAACATATTCGGCAATTCCGGTTATTTCAGGTTTGATCAGTTCAGGCCTGCTCAAGTACATCCACCACCGAATCGATCTGCCCCTTGTTTATTGTCAGAGGAGGAGCGATACGCAGCACCTTCTCCGAGGTACAGTTCAAAAGCACGCCATTTTCCATACAGTACTCGACTATGTCCGCACATTTGCGATCAAGCTCCACACCGATCATAAGTCCGCGTCCACGCACATCAACAACACCATCCAAAGACATGTTCCGGAGTCGACCCATGAAATAATCACCCATTTCTTGTGAGCGTTTAATAAGACCTTCCTCACGTATCACCCTGATGGAGGCCAGGGCTGCAGCACATGCAAGAGGACTCCCTCCGAAGGTGGCGGCATGCTGGCCCTTATCAAAGGATATACCCTCACGTGCGGCAATGGCACCCATTGGGAATCCTCCCCCCATTGCCTTCGCCATTGTCATGATATCCGGCTCGACTCCGGAGTGTTCCTTGCAGAACCATTTACCGGTCCGTCCAAAACCTGTCTGAACCTCATCAAAGATAAGAAGTGTTCCGGTCTCGTCACATATACTGCGAATATCCTGAAGGTACCTGTCCGACGGGACATTTATACCTCCTTCCCCCTGGATGGGTTCGACTATGACCGCTGCGGTCTTATCGGTGATGGCATCAGCGATTGCATCTGAATCATCATACGGCACGAACATCTCTTCCTGCACCAGCGGCTTGAATGGGTTGCGATATATGTCCTTATAGGTCACCGAAAGAGAACCCATGGTCCTGCCGTGGAAAGAGTGTTCCACCGCCACAAAATCAGTCTTGCCGGTAGTCACACGTGCAAGTTTCATTGCAGCCTCTACTGCCTCTGTTCCTGAATTACAGAAGAATACCCTGGACATACCGGTGATACCTGCAAGCTGTTCCGCAAGTTCGGCCTGGGGTTCGGTATAATATAGATTTGAAACATGGATGAGTTTCTCAGCCTGTTCTTTGATAGCTTCCACATGTTTCGGGTGACAATGGCCAATATTGTTAACAGCTATTCCTGCGACACAATCAATGTATTCCCTGCCACTGACATCCCGGACAACACAACCGTTTCCGCTGGAAAGTACGATTTTATAGCGTCCATAGTTCTGCATTACATATTTAGCGTCCTTCCTGATGATAGATCCATGATCCGATGATTGTAAAGTAGTATTCCCTGTCATTAAAACACCTTTTGCACTATAATATTGAATATAGTATTAAAGCTGGCTCTTGAAATTCAGGGAAAATATAAAGTTTTTAGCACCTGAATGCAAGCAAAGTTAGAAAAAGATGTTAGGGTTCCAGACTCAAAGTATCCTTCTGTCAGGAACCCTTATGACCACATAGAGATTAACAAGGAAGACAAGGATCAGTACCTGGAATGTTGTCAGTGTCATCCCTATTAATATATCGTGCTCGCCGCCTGATACTGCAACCGGTTCACTTATACTGATATAAGCATCAGCAAGATATAGCAGAAAGCCCACAGTCAGTAATACAAAGTACTTTTTGATCGTTCTGAAAGAAACATATATCCGCGAGCGTATGACGTCCGCATCGATCCTTATCAGTAAGTTGGAGAGTAACAGCGCAACTATAACAATAGATAATCTGATTGCAAGATCAAGAAAATTGAATATACCAATGGAATTCATAACCAGCCCCTTGAATACATTTTATGTTGGTATCTCAACAGTTTTTCAAACATTCAGTTCCAGCAGTTCTTTTTCGCCCGGGATCCTCTCTTCCTCTCTTTCGAATACGATACCGTCAGGTGCGCGCATAACACCATCGACACGTGCGCTCTCATGTATCTTTATGGCCTGAGCATTTATCTCACCCAATACATGAGTATCTTCGGCAATGTAAACAGTTCCTCTTGAAATGATGTTCCCGTGGATTATGTCATTTTTGCCCAGCACTACATCCTGAATGGTGCGGATACTTCCGTAGAGGGTTGTCCGATCTGCCATTTCCAGAGAAGTGGCACGGATGTTGCCAACAAGCCGGCAATCATTTCCGATGACTGCCTTTGAAGGTACCCTGATCGCATCCATGGAGATCCTGGAACCATTGGGAATGATCATGCTGTTGGCACCTATTGATTCGAGATCCTCGTCATCAAAGAGATCTTCTAAAGCCTTTTCAACCTCTTCGTCCTTTCCAAGCCTTAAAAGTTCACTTATGTAGAGGAAAAGATAGACCATTACCGGAATAGGATTACGTACAACTATCCAGCCCCTTGCCTCGAAGCCTCCGTTTATCCTGACATCGTTACCGATATCCAGATCCCCTTTCACGACAAGTTTGCCATCTATCGTAACGAACTCACCGATATAGGCGTTTGAATCGGTCTTTACATTTCCGCCCATCTGTGACCAGATATCTATCCTCACATCTGCCCTGGAGATCAGATCCCCCGAAAGCTGTACCCTTTCTCCCAGTATGGATGAATTGGAAATTATGCCGTATTTGATCTCGGAATGGTTTCCAACAATGATATCTCCGTCTACAACGATCGTGTGTTCTTCCATTCTGGTTTTATCCGGAACAACAAAGGTCTTGAAAAATTCCTCTTCTATGTTTTCACGCTCCGGAGACAGATAAGCTTTTTTTGAAGGCATAGCTATATTAGTCCATTTTTATCAGCTTGCTATTATTTTAATTTTATGCTTTAAGCACATTATTTATGATATATTCGTTGATATGATATCAGGATTGGTCCTTGCCACGCCTGACGTCAACCGCTGCTCCCTTGTCCAGAGAACCTATTTCAAAGGGAGAGAAGATCAACTGTCCTGTTGCCAGCAGTTCATCAGATTCACTTACGACGACTACCTCATCCCCCGCACGCAGTTCAGGATCAATGGCCAGAACGTGTTTTGCAAATGCAGTCTTACCTTTGGCCACAAAGGGCACTGCATCTTCACAGACCACTACCCGTCTTGCAGGTGAAGAGAAGTATTCATGAAGTGTGCGGGCACCTTCCATACCAAGGGTCAGCATACCGTCCTTTGCCCGCACCGTTGCAATATGTTCGCCCTCGTTAAAGACCTGCCTTACTCTTTTGGTCTTCGAAAGCCTGAAACTCACACCTTCTGGAAAAAAGACATCCCCACATCCTTTTCCAAACTGGAAATCAGCCATTATACGGACTCTTTTTAGATTTTTATCAATATCAGTCATAGATGCTAAATAAAGTATAAGTATTAAATTGATAGCGGTCCATGGATAAAAATACCCCGCATAGAATCAGAAAATGTATATAAAGAATATCGAACAGATTTATATATAATAATGACTAATTATAAGCTGAGGAAGCGGATTAACTGCTTGTAGCTGTATTCAAAGTATAGTAATTGTAACCAAGCAAAACCATTCATCCCCTCAAACAAACCCCGCTTCCTCATTGCTCATTCTGAATGTATCCTGATTACATATCCTTATAAAATATTCTTATATCGTATTAAAAATAAAGCCGTTGTATGATTCATATTTTTAAATATTGTTTTAAGATTTCATATTTAAAAAGGAAAAGAAGAAAAAGAGATTAACCTTTTATTACCCCCATAGGCAGGAGCCGGGCAACCTTTCTGGCAATCCCCAGATCATGAACAACGTCCACGACCTCACTGCTTGATTTATAGACAGCAGGAGCTTCCTCGGCTATCAGGGAAGGTTGTGTTGCCCGGACCAGGATGCCCCTGGAACTTAACTCATCCCTTATATCTTCACCGATCAGTTCCTTTTTAGCATGCTTGCGACTCATGACACGGCCTGCACCGTGGCAGGCACTGCCGAAACTTATATCCATTGAATCTTCCGTGCTGCACAGCACATAAGAAGGTGTTCCCATGCTCCCGGGGATCAATACAGGCTGGCCCACAACAAGATAGTCTTCCGGCAGGTCAGGATGGCCCGGCGGGAAGGCACGTGTGGCTCCTTTCCTGTGCACGTAAACCTCTGTGTTCTTTCCGTTGATCTTATGTTCTTCAAGTTTGGCAATGTTATGTGCCACATCGTAGACCAGGTCAAGACCAAGGTCACCATGATCGGCTGCAAAATGACGTTCGAAGACCTCACGGGTCCAGTGCATTATCACATGTCTGTTAACCCAGGCATAGTTAGCTGCGCATACCATCGCCTTGAAGTAGTCCTGTGCTTCCTTAGACTGTGCCGGAGCACAAGCAAGCTGTTTGTCAGGCAGAGGAATCCCATACTTTTTCGAAGCCTGAGCCAGTACCTGCAGGTGGTCAGTACATATCTGGTGACCTGCACCACGTGAACCGCAGTGTATCATGAAGGTCACCTGCCCTTCCCTGAGACCCATTGCAGAAGCAGCCTCTTCGTCATATATCTTATCAATATACTGCACTTCAAGGAAATGGTTGCCACTTCCAAGAGTGCCTATCTGGGGCCTCCCACGTTTACGGGCCCGCAGACTTACCGTGGAAGGGTCGGCACCTGACATCTGTCCTTTGCTTTCACAGTGTCCGATATCGGCCTTGACCCCATAGCCGTTATCTACAGCCCACTGCACACCATGGACAAAGATATCGTCCAACTCAGCATCCGAGACTTTCAGACGACCCTTAGAACCTACACCTGTGGGAATGACTTCAAATAGTTCGTCCAGCAGCCCTGAGAGCTTCGGGCGTACATCCTGTTCAGTGAGATTGGAGCGTATCAGACGCACTCCGCAATTTATATCGAAACCTACGCCCCCGGGACTGATTATCCCGGAATGCTTATCGAATGCAGCGACACCCCCGATAGGAAAACCATAACCCAGATGGGCATCGGGCATGGCCATCGAGTATCTCTGTATTCCCGGCAGGATAGCAACGTTTGCCACCTGGTCAAGAGTCCCCATATCAAGAAGATGAAGAAGCGACTCCGATACAAAGATCCGTCCGGGAACGTTCATCCCAGGCTTGAAGCCTACGGGCACCTCCCATGCATTATCATTGATTTTCTTAAGCACATCGAAAACCGAAGTTTCATTTTCTTCTGACATCTGATCTTTCCTCTGTGATGAGATTATAGCTTGGACTATATTGTTCTGTACGTATGAATGTGTTGATGATAAGAAAAAGAGATATTGCCTGCCAGATTGCATACAGCCAACAAGCGGCCCTTTTATTATGAGAAACAGAGAGGAATAATTCAGGATATCATGTATCCACTGTTGCCTGTATCATCCATCCGTCTGATATTTGTTCAATCCTCATGTCATTATAGGTTGCAGCCTTGACCTCAGTGTCGAACTTGTGTTTGGAAAGATCGATCTCTTCACCCACAGCTTTTGCATATATGTGCCAGCCGACCTCATCCTGTTCCACCCTGTCAACAATGAATTTCCCGAAAACAAGGTTCTCGACCTCGAAAACGAAAAGAAGTTCCGAGAGCCAGTTAAAGAGAAGGGCTTCGATATCTTCAGAGTTCAGTTCAATCTCCTGGGAAACCTCATTTACCACCGTATCGGTATCGATCATTACATTGAACATAGCAAAGGCTGCATTCTCAAAGGCTTCTTCGATAGTTTTTCCATACGCCCTGAACTTTGCATCTGCTGTATGTTCCAGATATTCGAATCTTTCTTCCATAATAGAGAATTTACTCCTGAATTTATTTATCTATACGGCAACTGAGAAGTGCCGGCTGGCAACTAATAATCATACATTGAGCTGTTTCCATATGTGAGATATCCTTTGGAACGCCGTGATGTGGCTTCCCACTCCGATGATGATAATTACCCATCCAAGAGATGACAGTCCGTATACTTCTGCAGGATATATCGCGTAAATGAAGGATGCCAGCATTACGAGGATGAGACGATCAGCCCTTCCGATGATACCACCGTAGTAACGCCCGAGGTTCAGCGCCTGAGCCTGTGTGCCCAGGTAACTTGTGATCTGAACACCCACTATTGCTGCAACACCTATCTGCCAGTGAACATAACCGCCAAAGAATATGCCGCATATGATAAAGATGTCTGCATAACGGTCTATCACATGGTCCAGGAAATCACCCTTCGGACTTGAGATTCCCAGATGACGTGCCATCAGGCCATCCATTGCATCAAGCAGTGAGTTCAATGCAACCATCAGACCCGCAGCTATAACTATCGAGACGCTCTCCCCGGAGTAATAGAACAGTACACCGGAAAGCACGGCAAAAATAAGGGAAAGTATGGAAATGGCATTCGGACTTATACCGGCGTTTGCTGTAAGTTTTGCCATAGGTTCCAGATATTTGAGGGCAAAGGGTCTGAGAGCGTTGGAAGTCATGGGTATTGTACTTAATGAACTCTTTTCTGATTTAATGTTTTCCGGGATTTAACTGAGATCGACCCAGTATATAAGAGGTGCGCAAGAACGAGCATGACAGGAGAACCGACAATTTCAGCGATTGCGTGCAAGGTCGTACCAGTACTTTATCTTGCAGGAATGCTCCACCTGAGTTGTCATGACATAGGCCTCATCCAGCACGCGCCCGATGGCAAAGGTCCCATGGCTGTGAATTATGGCGGCCCTGTGAGATGCAAGTGCCAAAGAAATATTGCCTGCAAGTTCACTTGAACCGATTCCACCTCTGACAACAGGAATGTCCCCCAGGAAATACTGCCCTTCACTATCAACCGGCTCAATTGCACCATTCCTGCAAAGCAGGGACATAGTTACCGCGAATGGGCAGTGAGCATGTACGATCGCAAGCGCTGGCGTGTTACTGTAGATCGCACGATGCACGACAGCCTCGGAAGATGCGATAATGTCAAGGGCACATGTCCTGTCAAGCCCTACCTCCACAACGCTGTCCTCTGATATCTCATCAAGTGCAGAGCCGCTCCTGGTGATCAACATCCTGCTGCCTATCCTCACGCTGATGTTCCCGAAGTGGGATTCCACCAGACCGGTATCTACAAGTTTTTTCCCTATCCTGGATATTTCACGCCACATGGAACATCTCCGGCAATATTACCATAAAATTTATCTGCTATTATTGTATGTAAGGGAATGCTTTCCATAAAAAGATGTGGAATGCGCAATCAGATATGCCTCGATGGCTCAGCCCGGCAGAGCGAGTGATTTGTAATCACTAGGTCGCGTGTTCAAATCACGCTCGAGGCTTCTCATTCTTTAAGAATACAATAAATGCCTCCGGTGCAACTTTTGTCGTATTCCTGACCGAACGATCTATCAGATATTCATATTGCCTTATAATCAATAAATGACCAACATCCAGATGATCGATTAAAATCTCAGATAGGACGGCAAAAACCGATACAAATAAAGTATAACCAGTCAATGCAGTATATCAGGATATGGATATAAGGAATTTTTGAAGATCGCTGAAGAACTGGAAGAATGCTTACGGGAAACACAAATACTTTTTTAATCTGGTAACCGGTATCTATTTTTACATTACCATGGAACTACATGAACATGAATACAGGCAGTAACAGAAGCAACATCAATATCGGATCAAGTGTGGGTATAGTCTTAAAGCAAGACCAGAGAAGTGGGAAAATAACCAGGGGTGTTGTCAAGAGAATCCTGACAAAATCCTCATCTCATCCGCATGGAATTAAAGTGCAATTGGAAGATGGCAGGGTAGGAAGGGTAAAAGAGATTCACTAAACACATGTTTTACCGCATCAACCGGCAGACTGGTTAAATGATTAATATGAGCTGTCTGCTTTATCACAGATTCCGGGTGTAGCATGCAAAACTCTTTTGGCAACTGGTACATCTTGATGCGGACTTATATATCGCTCCAAAATCAACCGGATTACCAGAACTTATTGAAACACAAACGATGCACTGACCCATAGGTATTGTTGCAAGGATTTGAGAACCACAGCCAGGACATAACACATTTTCAATTTTCATATCTATATTCCTCTCCAGGTTAAGTTGCAGAAATCATTTAAAAACAAGAATTTAAAAAAAACCAAGCAGGCTGAAACGATCAAAGCAAATTGACCGTCAGACACCTACCATTTTCTAAAAATATTTAAGATTCTATTGCAATAGAATCTAATATCTTGCTGGTCTGTGCTTCTGGAAGCATTCCCTGCAGTAGACAGGTCGGTCGCCGGATGGCTTGAATGGTACTTCAGTTTCCTGTTTACAGTCTGAGCATGTTGCTTTGTGCATTTCTCTTGGACCGCTTGAGTTAAAGCCACCGCTTCTACCTTTTCCGCCTCTGTTATCGTATCCCATATTTTTATCTCCTTAAGTTTTATTTAGTTCCCCTGGCATATACCAGGATTGAGAATTTTCGCATGACTTGTATTACCTGATCATGATCAGGCCTCTCATTCCGATACGACTAACTCTAACTGTCCCATCAATTGTTAAAAGAAGCACACAAAAATTAGTAACCCTTTATTAAATCGTTGAGCAATCGAACTATTATTTACATACACTACCTGATACTATATAAATGCACGCTTTTTGGCCCCTGCAAATCCCCGATGTTCACATTCGAAATGAAGCATATAAAATATTCTCAGATATATTGCCAGATCTTGATCGTAATTACTTTTTTGTTTGTATCTATCGGTTCTGATAGCTTTTCTGGAGAGCAGTTTTTTTGTAATTGGTCCCTAATCTCACAGTTGATCAGGAACAGTATCCACTGAGATGTGATCACAGCACACCTGTCATTTTTACAAAAGTTTATTGCTCTTAGCAGATTTTACAGAAAAGCTAATCCGATTCTTAAGCTAATCCAATTCTTAGAACTGAAATGTGACTGAAAATGCCCCCAGCAAAAAAGATGACCGAACCGGAAATACCCCTCATTGAGATGCGAAATGTGACGGTATCCCGGAATGACAGGAATATACTGGACTCTGTGGACCTCAAGATAAACAGGGGAGAGAATATTGCCCTGATAGGGCCCAACGGTTCAGGTAAATCATCACTCATAAAAGTGATCACGGGTGACTACCGTCCACGTGCGGACAGCAGGGACATGGTCCTCAGGATCATGGGAAAGCAAACATGGAATATCTTTGACCTGAGAGATCTTATGGGAATAGTTTCAGGAGACCTTCAGTTCGAGTACAACAGGGATATCAACGGCTTTGAAGTTGTACTGTCCGGTTTTTTCAGCAGTATCGGTATTTATCCCAACCACAATATCACGCTGGAAATGGTAAGAACGGCTTATGAGCTTATGGAGTTTCTTGGAATATCGGGGCTATCGGACAAGTTAATATCGGAAATGTCCACCGGTGAAGCTAGAAGGACACTTGTCGGAAGAGCTCTTGTCCACGAACCCCATATCCTCGTGCTGGACGAACCTGCGAACAGCTTGGATATGAAAAGCCATCACCAGTTCAGAGAACTGACAAGGAAGATAGTATCTTGCGGAAAGAGCATAGTTCTTGTGACACATGATCTGGACGACATCATACCTGAGATAGGCCGGGTCGTATTGCTGAAGGATGGAAAGGTCTTCGCAGATGGTAGAAAGGAAGAGATTCTCAGCGAAGAGAATCTGTCAGGCCTTTTCGGGCTGCCTGTAAAGCTGACCAGGAATAAGGGTTATTATCATGCCACATATTGAGGCCACATAGGAACTCCGTTTTTTTCTATTATTTTTGTTCTTAGATATGGTTATATAGAGTAAACAAACATAGGTTTAATGTGCCTATAGATATTGAAAATCAGCGGGGATGAGATACAAGTGACTACTGGAGTAAGCAACCTTGACAACAGTATAGATACAACCAATATATGGCTCAACGATATCCTTAAGCAACTGCAATGGCAAAGCAAGATCAGTGCATATCAGGCCTTGAGAGGTACTCTGCATGCTTTAAGGGACAGGTTGCCAATTGAAGAATCCGCCCAGCTTGCGGCACAGTTACCACTTCCGTTAAAAGGAGTGTATTATGACGGATGGAAACCTGTGGGTAAGCCTGAGAAATACTCAAAAGTGGAGTTTGCAAGGAAAGTCCATGAACAGTTCGACCTGGATCCCGACCTGGACCTGGGAATGATCATACGGGCGGTTCTCAGGGTCATGTACAATCATATGGGTGCCGGAGAGCTTAAGGATGTCAGATCCAATCTGCCGAAGGACATGTGGGAGTGGTTTCCGGAAGAGATAAGGCCTGCTGAAAAGTGAGACATCAGGCTTAAGAAGACAGATTATAATCTCAGTTTAGATTCCTGGGAGAAAAACATCTTTTTTTCAAACAGGCTTATTACAACAGCACACCGAATAAGATATTTTTTTAGAATAAGTCCTGCATCCCTGTCAGACAGTTAAGATAATGATTTAAAGCAGCAATTTCCTTTATCTATCCATATACCTGTAACATGGATGATACTATGAGAGAATTTATCGAAAAACTCCAAAAAAGCGGGAAACTGGTCGAGATCACACGTCCTGTTTCGAAGTTGTTCGAAGCTCCAATTATCGCAAAACAGACCAATGCTCCCGTACTGTTCCATAATATAGATGGCAACCGTGCCATTATGAATGTCCTCGGTTCCAGGGATGAACTCGCAGCTATGTTCGGTGTGGAAAAGGACATGATAATACAGAAGCTTTCTGAGATCAGTCCGGATGGCGAGGTTGTCCTGGTAGATGACTCCCCTACAAAAGAGGTTGTGGAGACCGACATTGACCTCACAAAACTACCCATAATGACACATTTTGAGAAGGATGCAGGCCCCTATATCACCGCAGGGGTTGTTGTTACCGAATACGACGGGACTATGAATGCCGCTATTCACAGAATGCTTGTGGTCGATAAGACCAGGATCGCTGCAAGACTGGTAGCCCCCAGACATACTTTTGTACTGCACAGGAAAGCTGCAGAAAATGGAGAAAAACTGCGCGTAGCAATTGTTCTAGGAGCCGATCCGGCAATTACCTACGCCTCCACTACACGAGTGCCTACCGGAAAAGAATTTAACTATGCAGCAGCCCTCAAAGGCAAAACCATCGAACTATTCGAATGCAGTAACGGAATAAAGGTTCCACATGCAGAAATCGTTCTTGAAGGATACATAGACCCCGAAGAACGTGTGGATGAGGGTCCTTTTGTTGATATTACCGGCACATATGACCTTGTCAGGAAGGAACCTGTCATACACATCACCAGGATACTGCACCGCAGGGACCCCATATACCATGGAATACTACCTGCAGGACCCGAACATCTGCTCATGATGGGGGTACCTTATGAACCCCGGATATACAATGCCGTGAGCGAGGTTACGACTGTGAAAAATGTAGTACTCACAGAAGGCGGTTGCTGTTACCTGCATGCTGTCGTCCAGATAGAGAAACAGACAGAAGGGGATGGAAAGAATGCGATCATGGCGGCCTTTGCCAGCCACACCAGCCTGAAGCATGTGGTTGTGGTTGATGAGGACATTGACATATTTGACATGAAGGACGTGGAATTTGCCATTGCCACCAGGGTGAAGGGAGACATGGACATTATGATAATACCCAATGTCCGCGGAAGTTCCCTTGACCCCAGAGGAGCACCGGACGGGACCACCACAAAGGTCGGCATCGATGCAACGAAGGTGCTGGCCGAGGCACAGAACTTTGAAAGGGCGAAGATGCCTGAGTGACCTACCTAAATAAATCATAAAAATATAAAAGTCAAAGGTCGGGATTCCAATGTACCTTACGAAGGAAGAGCAAAGAACCCTTGATGGGGAGTACGGAGAGACCCTCCGGAAAGCAATTGAAATACTTGTAGCGCTGGGAGACATATACGGGGCTGACAGCCTGATACCCATCAAAAGCGCCCAGATTGCCGGTGTATCCTACAAGACCATCGGGGATGCAGGACTGGAATGGATCTCCGACCTTGAAGGCAAAGTCAGGGTCCCTGCAATACTCAATCCGGCTGGTATGGATCTGCTGCGCTGGAAAGAGATGGGAATTGAGCAGAATTTCGCTACAAAGCAGCAGGAGATAATAAATGCCTATGAAAGCCTTGGCATCCGGACAAAATGCACCTGTACACCCTACTACCTTGAGGGCTTCAATGCAGGTCTAGGAGACCATCTGGCATGGAGCGAATCGTCCGCCGTTTCCTACGCAAATTCTGTCATCGGTGCGAGAACTAATAGGGAGGGCGGACCTTCCGCACTCTCTGCTGCACTTATCGGGAAAACCGCTAATTACGGGTACCACCTTGATGAGATGCGAGAGCCTGTGATCGCAGTTACAGTAGACTGTGAACTCTCCGACTCTGATTACGGCGCCCTGGGCTACATAGCAGGAAAGGCAATTGGCAGTCGGGTGCCGATCTTTTTCTTGAAAGGTGAACCTTCAAACGATGAACTTAAAACACTGGGTGCAGCACTTGCAGCTTCCGGAGCCGTTGCGCTTTATCACGTTAATGGTGTCACACCTGAAGCAGTCAGGTCGAACTTTGAAAAGCCCCATGAGAACATCACTATCGAAAAGCAACAGATAAAAGATGTATATGAAGCATCGGCCGAATTTACACAAGGAAAACTCAATACGGACATAATCACAATTGGTTGCCCGCATTGCTCACCAGGGGAACTGAAATACATTGCAGAACTGCTTGAGGGCAAAAGTATAAAAAAAGAGATGTGGGTCTGCACTTCCAGGGAAGTTGCACAAAGGTGTGCCGACCATGTGAATATTATTGAAAAGAGCGGGGCTAAAGTCGTGTGTGATACATGCATGGTAGTATCGCCTGCGGCAAATAATTATCAGGCAATGATGGTTAGTTCAGGAAAAGCACTTGCATACGTTCCAAGCATGTGCAAGGTTGCCGCAAGGTACGGAAGTATCGAACAATGTATCAAAGAGGCAGGTATTACTCATGAGAATTAAATGCAGGAGCATTTCCAGAGGAACTGCCGAAGGTGAAGTGCTCCTCACACATGATCCGATATCGTTCCTTGGCAACGTCGATCCGAATACAGGAACTATCGTGGAAACCGAGCATGAACTATACGGACAATGCATCAAGGACAGGGTACTGGTGTTTCCTCACGGGAAAGGATCAACTGTGGGCTCCTATGTCCTTTACCAACTTATCAAGAATGATGTCGCACCGGCCGCCATGATAAACACCGAGTCTGAACCCATTGTAGCAGTAGGTGCAATAATTTCGGGCATACCTCTGGTGGATAAGATGGAAAAGGACCCTTTTGATATCCTGAAAAACGGAGATCACGTAAAGGTTGATGGCAGCACCGGATGCGTGGAAACCGACAATTGACCATCCTCACAGACTTTCGCTGAACATGGATATCAATTTTCGCCGGAACAGGAAGAATTCCTATAGCCTTGCTGCACTCACACCGCTCTTCCCGGATGCGCAAATGGTGAAGAAGCCGGAAAACGGGTTAATGATCTACAGTTTTGCTTCCCGTCAGAAGACACCTGTTTTCAGGGAAGTTGAAAATGCCAGCACTGACTCTGTTTTCATAGCCGGCGGACCACACCCTTCCGGTGCACCTGAGGAGACCCTTTCTTATTTTGATTATGTGGTCATCGGAGAAGGCGAGCAAACGCTGCCGGAGCTTGTAAAGGCTCTGAGATCAGGAAAAGATACCAGCAAAGTTAAAGGAATCGCATACAAAGATGTAACAGGCAATCCAGTCTTCACAGAAAACAGGGGACCCGTTGACCTTGATATGTATCCGTGTTTTGATCCTGACAGGTTAATGGCCCCCCTGGAGATTAGCAGAGGGTGTCCTTTCCGATGCAAGTATTGCCAGACCCCACGTATTTTCGGGGGCAAGGTCCGACACAGGAGTATCGACTCTATTGTGAAGTTCGCGCAATACTATAATGATCTCAGGTTCACTTCCTCCAATGCACTTGCCTACGGAAGTGACGGCATACACCCAAGATTTGACAAGGTAGAGAAACTTCTCTCATCTCTTCATCGTATCGACGGCAAAAAGATCTATTTCGGAACATTCCCTTCCGAGGTCAGACCGGAGTTCATTACCGAAGAATCAATTGAAATGATAACGAAATATTGTGACAACACCAGATTGAACCTGGGTGCACAGTCAGGAAGTGACCGCATCCTGAAAGAGATATGGAGAGGGCATACCACAGAAGATACCTTCAGAGGAATAGAACTGTGTTTTAAGCATGGTATAATTCCGGTGGTTGATTTTATCGTAGGATACCCGGATGAGACCGAAGAGGAACAGGACAAAAGTCTTGAGATGATTAAATGGATATCCAAAAAAGGAGGTAATGTACATGCACACTACCTCACACCCCTGCCAGGAACACCTTATGAGCATGCCATTCCTTCCGTTGTAAGTGACCGTTTCAAGAAGGTGCTGGGAAAGATGGCGTTGGAAGGAAAAGCTACAGGTTCATGGTCATGAGATTCAGGAAAAAGATAGCTTTTCCCGAATCAGACATCAGTTATAACAGTTGACCTCTCTTTGTAGTATTCGAATAACTCCTTGCCCCATTCCACTGCATTTTGATTGCAGGCCATAATCAGCTTGTTGTCAAAACCGTTGTTCTCCCCCAATAGCCTGAACATAATACATGCGTCTGTCAGTGAAAATGATACGAAACCAATATCTTCAGGATACAGGTATACATCGGAACATTTATTTTCTACGAGCCTTTTGAAATCAGCATACCTGTCCGTTTTTAATTTTTCAAACATTGCCTGGTTGATTATCACAGATACTTTCACTCCCTTATCCATCATCTCTGAAGTAAAATCAGGGAATGTGGGATACAAAAAAGTGGTTATGACTGAAAACGAGGTCGAAACCGTACTCATAAATTCCTTATCCGGCTCATGGACCTCGGAAAGCTTAGGTTCTTTCAACTCCAAAGAGCCTATTTCATGGAATCTTTCAAGCAGATTTGAGGGAATGAAGTCAAGTTTGTATTTTCCAAGGAGATTAGAAGTCTTGTCCAGGAATTCCAGTGTCTCAAGGAAAGGTATCATTTCGCATACAGTTATTTTTCCCACACCTGTCAGTTCATAACTACCATCCTGACTCGTGATCAGACCATTCTGCTCCAATAGCCGCAGATGAGGAACCAGCGCCTGTCGGCTCATTCCCATAGCCAGGAGTATTGTCTCTTTTTTCTTTTGGCCTTCATGCAACAGCAAGAGTAAATTCTTCTTCTCTTCTGATATACCCAATAGTTTGAACATTGGCGTTTTCAAGTATGTGAACCCTCTTACAATCTTCTGCCCTTCATCTAGAATATAATAATGATTCAGACAAGCCAGATTGCAGTATGTATTTATTTTACTGCCTATTTATGCATACCTTAACTGAAATTAAGCACACACATTACATACTTTGATTATAAGTCGGATAATGCTCCCGATTATTCATTTTAAAAAAAAGCAACTTGAAGCTTTAAATGTTTATGCATTATGAACCTGGTACATGCACAATGACCTGTTCGTCTGGTATTAGCACAATATCCTGACTCAATTAATTCACCAGACAGATCCTCAAAAGTCAATTGTTTTCCTACTATATACCTCCGGACAGGATAACCTCTTCGTTTTCTTCATTTACATCTGAGATTACTCTGTTTTAACCTCATGATCTTTGAAGCCTTTCCCGTAAAATACAAAAACAGTTATATTCCCGCCTTTATTGAATCTCCTCATCTCCCGGTCATATACTCCCTGTACGTGCCGGAGTTTCTTATCCGTGAAATGTTGCCTTGCCTTTTCAAGGAATGCTATCTTTTGCTCCAGGAAAGAACTCTCGTATGCTTTTACATCCGATGCTATTGTTTTACATTCCTCATCACGAATATCATTATGGTAGCACCCATGGAGGTTTAGTCCGCTTATCTGCCTCCACCCTACGTTACCCTCCTCATCAGCTTCCAGATGCAACATATAAGGATACAGCCTGCAGATGGAAGGACGTCTGTCGTATATGGTGCAGCGTCTGCCTTCTAGAAAGGTGCAAGAACCATCCTCTTTTGTCTTGAGCGCATAGCCCGAAACATAGAAATTGCCTTTCTGGTCACATAGTTCATAGTATGGTGCAGGTTCCATCTTTGTTGGATCGATCTGCCTGATAATATCCGCATCCTCCTCAAGAAGGAACACATGGTCATTGAATTCCTGTGTGCAGCAGCGTGCACAGAGGTCACAATGAAAACCAACTTCTTTGATCGTAGCAATGAGGTCTTCATCCGGGTAGTCCTGTAATTCCTTTAACTCTAATCTTGCAAGTGATAGTTGTTCATCTATTGATGTTTTGAAGCTGACCAACTCCTTTTGTGATAACTGCATAGAGGCCCGGGCTTAAAAGCAATTTTGGTACCGCATCGTAAACATCAAGATATTTCCCGCAAGATTTAATAGGAAGCATTACGTTAACTGGTAAACTCAAACCTTAATTAGTTATTATTATCGAATATTAGAATCATACAGAGGACTGATAATGGGTAAAACTGGCAGCATTGAATGGGTCAAAGTTAAAGGCCGTAAAGGTAGAACAATAAAAGTACAGAAATCCAGGGCAACAAAATCTCACCCGGGTCCGGCACAGAGATACAGTTCATCCGGAGCTAAGAGAAGATTCCTTCAGAGATCTCCGAAGGCACTTGTTAAGTGAGTCTATCTCACTCTTTTTTATATTAGATCATTCCTGTTCCGTACGATCCATGAGTGGATTCGCTACCATTGCGGGCACATAATCCTTTCCAAGAAAAATGGACTATAACCGATACGCTTATATAGAACTACATTCATTAGAAAACGACCGGAATTAATAGTTATTCTATAATTTCCATTACTAGGAGGACAGAAACAAATGGCAGGACAGATGGCTGGACAGCCAATTTTCATATTAAGAGAAGGAAGCCAGAGAACAAGAGGCAGAGAAGCACAGAGCAATAACATCATGGCTGCAAAAGCAGTCGCTGAAGCTGTAAGAACAACACTTGGCCCAAAAGGAATGGACAAGATGCTTGTAGACAGTCTCGGAGATGTTGTCATTACCAATGACGGTGCAACCATTCTCAAAGAAATGGATATCGAGCACCCCGCAGCAAAGATGATCGTCGAAGTCGCAAAGACACAGGATGATGAAGTGGGTGACGGTACAACCACAGCTGCAGTAATTGCCGGTGAGCTTCTTAAGAAAGCTGAGGAACTCATTGATCAGGACATACACCCCACGATCATTGCCTCTGGTTACAGAATGGCTTCGGAAAAGGCGGGAGAGATCATCCAGACACTTGCAAAGTCAGTTACCAGGGAGAACAGGGATATTCTCATGAACATCTCCGGAACTGCAATGACAGGCAAGGGTGCAGAAGCAAACAAGGAAGTACTTTCAAACATCGCAGTTTCAGCCATCATAAGCATTGTTGATGAAGACAACAAGGTGGACATGGACAACATCAAGATCGAGAAGAAGGTCGGTGCCCGTATCGAGGAATCAAAGCTCATCGAAGGCATGATCATCGACAAAGAGCGAGTCCACACCAACATGCCAAAGAAGGTAAGCGATGCCAAGATCCTGCTTGTCAACACTGCGATCGAGCTTAAAGACACAGAAGTGGATGCAGAGATATCCATTACGTCACCAGAGCAGCTCCAGTCCTTCCTCGACCAGGAAGAGAGGATGATCAAGGACCTTGTTGAAAAGATAGTCGCATGCGGTGCAAATGTTGTATTCTGTCAGAAAGGCATTGACGACATGGCTCAGCACTACCTCGCAAAGGCAGGTATCTTCGCCATCAGGCGTGTGAAGAAGAGCGACATGCAGAAGCTTGCAAGAGCAACCGGTGCAAAACTTGTCACCAATGTTGACGAGATCACCGAAGCAGACCTTGGAAAGGCAGAAGTTGTCGAAGAGAAGAAGATCGGCGGCGACGAGATGACCTTTGTCACAGGATGTGTCAATCCAAAGGCGGTCTCCATCCTTCTGCGCGGCGGTACAGAGCACGTCATCGACAATATCGAAAGGGCACTCAATGACGCACTAAGAGTAGTAGGTGTAGTCATAGAGGATGAAAAGCTTGTAGCTGGCGGCGGATCACCCGAAGTCGAGCTTGCACTCAGGCTTCAGGAATATGCATCAACCCTCAGCGGCAGGGAGCAGCTTGCTGTAAAGGCTTTCGCAGAAGCTCTCGAGATAGTCCCAAGAACCCTTGCAGAGAACGCAGGTCTTGATCCGATAGACATGCTCATGGAACTGCGTGCACACCACGAGAAAGGACAGAAGACAGCAGGCCTCAATGTCTACACCGGTGAGGTAATAGACATGTGGGAAGCTGGTGTCGTTGAGCCTCTCAGGGTAAAGACACAGGCAGTTAACGCTGCAGCAGAATCCGCAGTCATGATCCTGAGGATCGATGATATCATTGCATCCAGACAGGGACCCGGAGGACCTTCTGCAGAAGACATGGTGCCAGGGATGCCACCAGGCGGAATGCCCGGCATGGACATGATGTAAAGTTCACATCAAAAGAAATAACATTTTAAGAAGCGCAGTTTGATCTGCGCTTAAACATTTTTTTTGCTAAATCTATTTGCAGCATTAATTCTTTTTTAATTATATTGATTTTAAATTACCATGATAAGCTTGACTCATTGATGCCGGGCTGGAAAAAATAAAGCATAAGCTCGAGCTAAGTATAGCTTGAAAACAAAATCCCAATGAGCTATTGCTCAAGGCACTTCAGAATATCCTGAGGCTCATACCTTGGCTTTATAACCCTGGTCCTGCCACGCATACCTTTTCCCGAAAAATCGGCATCCAGTAGTTGAGAATCGCTCATTTTCCCGATGATCTCATAAAAACGGGTGTAACCAAGTCCCGTGATCTCATGGAAAGACTTGTAGAGTTCACCGGCCTGCATATTATTCTCTTTTGCGATCAGGCCCAAAAGGGTTTTTTCATGTTCCGCAAGGGAACGTATGCTACGACACAAATATATAAGCCTGGATGCTTCATAGGCCTTTTCCACATCCTCTAATGAGATCTTGCGACTTGCCCTGCGCTCTGCATTCAGACCTGAACGCCGCAGCAGATCGATACCAACCCTGAGATCGCCTGTGAGATCCACGTATTCCACAACCCTCTCACATACCTCATCTGGCACGACATCCTGATAGAAGGCATGCTGTATCCTGTTGGTTACAATGTCCCGTATCTCATTCGCATCATACCTGAGGAATTCGACCTCCTCGGGCAGGAAAACAGAACCCACACGCGGATCGAAATGATGAGAGATTCCTACATCACTGATGATTGCAATGACGGCTATCTTTACCCCCGGATACTGTTCATGTGCACGTAATAATGAATACATAATCTCATCGGCATGCCCTTCATGGAAAAGGTAGTTGATGTCATCAAGGGCTACCACAAGGATCTTATTGGAATCCACAAGCTGTTTTATGACCTTATCAAAAAGCTTCCTGAAGGCAATGCCGGAGGTGGGTGGTTTGATATTGACAAGTTTTTCATATATCCGGGATACGACTGCAAATCGCGTGGAATCCATCTGGCAGTTTACCTTGACAAAGACAACATTGCCAGCATGTTCCTTCATTTCACTGAAAACTTTCAGGACGGCAGTAGTCTTACCGGTGCCCGGGGGGCCCTTCACAAGACAGTTAACAGGCCTCATACCCCTCATAGCAGGCTTCAGGCTGAACTTGAGAGCCTGCATCTGGGAATCTCTGTGCGCAAAGTATTCAGGAACATAGTCAAGTTCAAGTACTTCACCGTTCTTAAACAAAGTCTCATCCCAGAGTAGCATGTCCTTGCTCACGTAAGATCCCCTTTTTTTGATGAAATAGATGTTCTGACTGTAAATCGACCAGGTTTACTAATATATAAATAACTGCACATAATAAGTTTGTGCTCTTATTCCTCCTGAAATACTCTCTGCTGAACGCAATGAGTAAACAGGCATTCAACACATGGCATCAAAGTTTACGCAACGAGCGAAGCTATGTTTGAGACAGTTTCAACAAGTATATCGACTTCTTCCTGAGTATTATATAATGCAAACGATGCCCGCACAGTTCCGTCAACGCCAAGAAGATCTATTCCAGGTATCGCACAATGATAACCACTTCGCACACATATCTTTTTAGTCTGGTCAAGGATCATGGCAACATCATGAGCGTTCATCCCCTTTACATTAAAGGAGACAACAGAAGCCCTGTCGCGGGGACCATACACTTCGACACCATCGATACCGGCAAGTCGTGATGCAGCATCCCTGGCAAGTGAGAGTTCATGCTTTTCGATCATGTCAACACCGATATTCCTTACATATTCCACTGCCCTTCCAAGACCAATAACACCTGGCATGTTCGGAGTTCCTGCTTCGAATTTAGCAGGACATGGTTCTGCCTCATAGCAGGAATCCGTCACTGAGCGAACCATTCCCCCCCCTACGAACATTGGCTCGATCATATCCGGTTCTTTTATGTAGAGTATGCCCGTACCCTGAGGACCCAGCAGGCCTTTGTGACCCGGAGTTGCAAAGAAATCCGGGTCCATTGAATTGATATCCAGGGGAACATGGCCTGCCGACTGGGACCCGTCCACAAGTACTCTTACATCCTCCCTGTGAGCTGAACGGATTATCTTAGTTATGTCCTGCCTGGAGCCGAAAACATTTGATATATGGTTTACCGCGATCAAACGTGTCCTGTCATTGATAGCCGATCTGACATCCTCCGGATCAACGACGCCTGTGATATCAGGCCTGACGATAGTAATGTTCACACCCTCATCCTTCAGGCGCATCCATGGAAGCAGGTTAGAGTGATGTTCCACAAGAGTTACGACAACATGGTCACCATCTTCCCAGGGGAAGCCGCGGGATACAATATTGATGCTTTCAGTTGCATTTCCTGTAAAAACCGTTCTTTTAGCATCCGTTTTTAAAAAATGTGCGACACTCTCCCGTGCATCTTCATAATGATCAGTGGTTTCACGGGCAAGCCTGTGTGCTCCCCTTCCATGATTACCTGCATACCTGAAAAAGTATTCTTCCATCGCCCTGACAGCAGGCACAGGAGTCTGAGTAGTGGCTGCGTTATCCAGGTAGATCACATTTTTTAGAACAGGAAAGTCTTCCCTGACGGAATGAACATCATACATGGAAGTCCTTATGTCTGGAAAATAAAAATAGTTTTGCAGGCCTATTTTGCCTGCATGCCGCCTACCATAAAGCGGCAGAGATCCATTTCCTCTGCACTGAGTTTGTCTTTTGAGATTCCATCGACAACAGCATGGAAATCCTTTTTCAGACGCTCGTGGGTGCAGGACTGTCTTCTGCATTTATTGTCTCTCATAATATCCTCCTGTCTCTCATTTCTTTAAATATACCGGATAATTTATACAAGATATATAACCTTGTTAGAATATTTATAGCCATTCTACCGGTAAACACAACTATAAGTGTTCAAACTATATATGTATTTTGGAGAAGGCTGAAATGCATGCTTAAAACCAGAGATATCGCAAGAAATATAATATATGCAGGAGACTTTGGCTGAATATGCCAGAGATTACAATTAACAGATCACTTTCATATACTAAAGGCACTCAACGTATTTTTGGTGAGGCAGAAACCCTGGAAAAAGCAAAACGCGGACTCAGCAGCATAGGAGTCACCAGGGTGGCCGGCATCACTGACCTTGACAGATTGGGCATACCTGTTTTCTCTACAATAAGACCAAGTGCCGCAGAAGGAGCCATATCCGTATACTCCGGCAAGGGTATTACAGAGAACCAGGCAAGGATCTCGGCCATGATGGAGAGCTATGAAAGATGTCTTTCTGAGAGAAATGGACTGAATAAGGACGTCAGAGAGGATATTTCTGCACCGCATACCATTGTCACATATGAGGAGATATCCGAGCATGGACCTGCAGTAGACCCTGCATCCCTGCTGATGTCAGAGACATATTCCCAGGAAAATCTTGTCGAATGGATCAGTGGATGGGACCTCCTGAAAAAAGAAGAGGTTGCAGTTCCTGCAAATGCAGTATACCACCCCTATGACGCACCGGGCAGAACAATAAAACTCTTCAGGACGAACACCAATGGCCTTGCCGCAGGAAATGTTCTGGAGGAAGCGATACTTCACGGACTGCTTGAGGTCATTGAAAGGGACGCCCTGAGTACTGCGGAATTTAACAGGTACCCCGGGAAAAAGGTCATCCTCTCCAAAGAGGACGGAGACAACTATGAACTGCTGCAAAAGTTCAATGATAACGGAGTGGATGTTAAGCTCTGGCTTCTACCCCATGATACCGAGATAACGACCATTGTCGCTGCCACCGATGATATAAGACTGAAGGACCCCGCACTGCTTGTAATGGGTGCAGGTTCACATCTGAGACCGGAGATAGCAGTCAGAAGGGCACTCACAGAAGCCGCGCAGTCCAGAGTGGTGCAGATACATGGTGCCCGGGAGGATACCGAGCGAGAGAAGTTCGTCAGGGAAATAGGGTATGAAAGAATAAAGCGCATGAACAGGTACTGGTACGAAGAGGGTAATAAGACCACAGTAGCACAGATGAAAGACCTGTCAAAAAAAAGCCCTGCCGAAGACATCGAGACCGTACTCGACCAGCTCAGAAAAGTAGTTGACAGTGTGATAGTGGTGGACCTTTCAAGGGAGAGTATCCCTGTTCCCGTAGTGAGAGCCATCATCCCATCCTTTGAGATGTATACACTCGACAGAGAGCGTTTAGGACAGAGAGCAAAGGCAGGAAAAAAACGGAAAATGACGCGTGAAGAACGTCCCTGGAAACACAGAACACGAAAATGAACAAAAGCAAGCTCAAAACACTGGTATTCACAGGTACAAGCATCAGCCACCATGATGCAAAGAATATACTTGGCGAGGCCACCTTTCACCCCCCGGTTTTCAGAGGTAATGTCGAAAAGGCAGTCAGGGAAGGGTACAAGCTGATAGGCATCATTGACGGTGTATTCTTCAGCAGGTCCGCTGTGGCACATAAGGAGATCATCAGAGCCATAGAAGCAGGAGTTACAATCATCGGAGGTTGTAGCATGGGTGCCCTGCGTGCTTCCGAACTTGATGTCCACGGCATGATCGGAGTAGGGAAGATTTACGGACTATACAGGGACGGAGTGATCGAAGATGATGACGAAGTGGCCGTGGCGACAAATCCCGATACCTTCGAACCGGTATCATCACCAATGGTGAATATCAGGGAGACCCTAAAGGCAGCATCTCATGAAGGGATCATCGACGAGGAAAGCTGCAGGCTGCTGATCGATCTTGCCAAAAGGACCCATTACGGAGAAAGGAGTTACTTTGGGATAACAGAAGAGGCTTCAAAACAAATGATTATTTCAGGGGAAAAAGCCTCCCGACTTTTGGCTTATTGCAGGGATAAAGAAACAGACCTTAAAAAACAAGATGCCATACTGGTTCTGGAAAAAGTAAAAGAACTGATGAGCAGATAAGACTGCTCAGCCAATTCTTCTTGGTTTTAGTCCGTCGTACAGGAAATGCAACATATATACTGTTGACATAACAAGGATGATCGTTGCACCCGACGGTACATCAAATGTGTATGAAAGGAACAGTCCCACGACACTAAAGAGTGCGCCAAAGAAGATTGAAAGATACATCATCTTCCGGAGATTGTTTGTGTAATGACGGCTCAGGGTTGCAGGCATCGTCAGGAGTGCGATAATCAGAATTATCCCTACCACCTTTATAAGCAGGACAATTGTCAATGCTATAAGACAAAGCAATAATAAGTACAGGCGTTCTACATCGATGCCTGCCACCTTGGCGAATTCCTCATCAAAGCACAGGGCCATGAACTCTTTATAGAATGCATATACCAGGACGATTATCACTATATCAAGTGCGAACATCAGATAGATGTCCAGACGTGGCACAGTTAGTATATTCCCGAAGAGGTAAGACATAAGATCAGGTGCATATCCGGGGGTCAGATAAATCAGGATAATACCGATTGCCATACCCAGCGACCACAGGATGCCAATAATTGTGTCTTCTGCAACCTTTGACCTCTTGCTGACAAGCCCCATGACAACAGCCGAGAGCAGGCTGAAAGGTATCAGCCCGTACAGAGGATTTATGCCAAGGTAATAACCAATACCGATCCCCCCGAATGAGGCGTGGGATATACCACCGCTTATAAAAACGATTCTTTTGACAACAACATACACGCCTATTATGCCACATGCTATACTGGCAAGAATGGCCCCCACAAGAGCATTCTGCATGAAACCGTACTGAAGTATTTCCAGCATTTCCAGCACCGTTCAGTGTATCTTTAAAACCCGGTGTGGCACACCGTGTGCTATCAGCTCGACCGGACACTGGTATACGGCTTCAAGATCATCAGGACTTATCTCCTTAGAATTGTGATAGTATAATTTCTTGTTCAGGCATGCAACCTTGTCCACATAGACCGAAAGAGCACTCATATCATGAGTGACCATCAGGATGGCAATCTTTGATTTGAGTCTGTTGAGAAGTTCATAGAATTCTTTCTGCGTCTTCGAATCAACACCGGTCGAAGGTTCATCCAGAATGAGTAATTTTGGATGGGTTACAAGTGATCTGGCAATAAAAACCCTTTGTTTCTGGCCACCAGACAACTCGCCAATCTGCCGGTCCCTGAACTCGAGCATATTTACTGTTTTAAGAGCCTCTTCGGCGGCCTTTTTGTCCTCCTCATTAAATGAGCTGAAAGGGCCTTTATGGCTCAGGCGACCCATGAGAACCACCTCCCACACACTAATCGGAAATTCAAGATTGGAAGAGATGTACTGAGGAACATACCCTACATATTTCCGGGTCTTTTTCGGATTGCCGCCCAGGAGTTTTACTGAACCCCTGTCAGGCCTGACCAATCCAAGGATTACCTTGAGAAGGGTGCTTTTACCTCCCCCGTTGGGGCCGATGATGGCAAGGAAATCCTTGTCCTCAACGGCAAGATTCACTGCTTCGAGCACGGGAATTCTATCATAACTTACCCAGATATCCTTGAGATCGATCACTTCAACCATTTCATGCCAGCCCTTTTTCAAATGCTGCTGTTACTTTTGCAAGATTATCTATATAATCCTTTGCCAGCGGGTCGACCTCTACAACCTCACCATCTATCGCATCAGCTATTGTCTGCGCACTCGAAGTACTAAAACCCGACTGTACGAATATGACCTTGATATCCTCTTCCCTGGCAATATCGATCAGGTTCCTCATATCCTGGACACTTGGTTCTTTGCCTTCTACCTCAACAGATATCTGTTCAAGACCATAGTCGTCAGCAAAATAACCCCATGAGGGATGATAAACAAGGAAGCTACTCCCTTCTTTTCCTTCAAGTGCTTTCCGAACATCTGCATCTGCAGCCTCCAGTTCTGCAATATAGGCATCCCTGTTCTGTGCATACATATCTCCATTTTCAGGATCTATTTCGACCATACCCTCATAGATATTCTCCACCATCATCTGTGCATTCTTAGGAGATGTCCATATATGAGGATCCCTGGATCCGGAGGCTTCTTCAGTATGATCTCCTTCCACATGTTCGCCCTCACTTTCATCTTCATGTTCTTCTTCGGCTTCTTCATGAGAATGGGATTCCATGGTCCTCAGCTGTATACCATTTGAGGCATCAACGATATGCATGTCAGGGTTCACTGCAATTAAACGGTCCATCCATACGTTCTCAAAGGACAGACCTGAACCGACCTTAACATACATATCAGCATCACTAAGCTCCCTGAGTTGTCCCGGAGTCACTTCATATGAATGCGGATCGGCCCCGGAAGGAACCATAACTATTACCTTAGCCTGATCTCCTGCAATCTGTTCTACGAACTCTGCTTCTGGCAGAATGCTTACCACCACAACAGGTTTGTCCGCAGACGATGCGGAAACATCCGGCCCATCAACACATCCACTTACGAATGCGAGGCACATAGACACAAATATAACAAATACCAATTTTCTTCTGATCATCAGATTTCCTCTTGTTTTTACTCACTACAAATTGTTTGGATAGATACCAAATATAAGATAGATAAAGATATCAGGAAATATCACACGAAACATGTCCGATCTTACCACATACACCAACCGTGGGATGACCCATGGAACTGCATATACGGTCAACCGCAGACCTGGAAACAAATGACTCGAACCTTGATGCTTCCTCACATGCATCCTCAGAAGACAGGCCATAATGAGTCAGCATCAGACTCAGTATATTATGCCTGTTGATAAGGAATTCAGCATATCGGGCGCCCACATCGGTCAGTCTTACTCCCCGGTAAGGAATATGATCCACATATCCAGACTCAGCAAGATCACCCAGAGTCTTTGTAGAAGTAGAGGGATCCACACCTAACTGTGAAGATATATCAGTAGTCCGCACCAACTCCCCCTTTTTAAAGAGAAACTTTAAGTATTCCACTTTTTTCGGAGAGAGCTCGAGTCCTGTGATTTCCTGCATGAAAATAACATTACCATAGGAAGTATATAGTGTTTGTGACTCCATACCAAAAAAAGGAGTTATTTGTGGAGGCACCCCAAAAATACTCCACACATTTACTGTTTAAAATGGTACTCCGACATCTCCTTTGTAAGGAAATAACCAAGGACAGACCTTATCACAACTATCGCCCCCAGAAGCAGAATTTCCCCAAGTTCGGGCTCTCTAACAGTGACCATAACATCCGCAGCTATGAGGAACTCAAGCCCGAACAGAATCCTGTCAGTGAACATTCTCCTGATATGTGCATAGGAATAAGGCTTCTTGCGTACCTCATACAAAATAATCTCACCGGCTGCAAGTACACCGCCATAGAAAATCAGTAGTATACCCACGACCTTCAACAGCGTTTCGAACAGTGTCAGCAGACTAGAGCCAAACGATGCCAAATACTCAATGCTCACCATTTACAGCAACTCCGCAATTCAGTAGAATGTTTGTTAAAAAGGCTTAAAGTAATTTTCGTATACATTATCTGAAAGTACTGGCCATCGATCAATCTTAAAAAAGCACACACTATCCCGGGAAAGAGCCCCGGACACAGGTCAAGCATGGATGCAGCATACTTGAGCAAAAAAAGTTTGAGAGAATATCCATCAGGAGGGGCATGAAACAGATAGCATTCTGTTTCATACTGCATTTGCTGCTCAGGTCCGGACTTCTATTTTGAGTCCACCGACCCAGCCAGATATAATATTATAGAACCATGCAACCAGTATCCCGACAATAAAACCCATTATTCCGTAGAATATCGGGAAAATTATTATCGAGCCGATACCAAAGAACATATTCATTGCACTGTAACTCATGAAACCTTGCATGGCCACACCCCCCAGTACAGAGAAAAGAGCCATCAATCCCCCTACTATAAGTCCGAAAAGTGCATATATTAGTCCGACTATTTTACCCAGGGATAATATCCCTATCCTGTTTATATAAGCAGTAGTTTCTACCACGTAAATACCCCAATACTGGAATATATGGTTTTAAATGATATACCTTTTCCAGGATTGACTGAAGTTTATGCCATTTTATGGCATCTGAGTATTATATTTACGGACCGCCGTGGTACAAGAATACATCACGCATCAGATACACAAAGTCCGCAATATCATCAGAGGACATCCACAACAATAGCATGATCAACATCAGGATGATGATTTCGGAATAATTGGGGATTGATTGCACCACATGTGCAAAAGTGCCCGGACTTCCATTAGCTGAATGTACCATATCTTTTCCTGTAGAAATATCTGTTCTGCCCGGATAAAAGGATTACGAATATACTTCACTATTTTTTATTATAATAATTAATCACTACAGGTAATTGAAAATAAGCAGTAAATTCAAAATTGCATATATAAAAACGAAAAGCACACTATTAAAAATACTATCATTAGTAAGCAAATGCACCTTGATCCCTTTTTAAAAAATATCTGCCACAAAACCGATGACAGGTCACATCTCCAGGACATACCCTGCGAATATATCCGTAAAAGCATCAGGATACAGCTCAAGGATACGGTCCTTATGTGCAGTACAGTGACCGGCACCAATGAGTTGCATCCCAGCTAACAGACCATATTCCTTGCTGTCGTGCAGACCTCCAATTATACCCGTAACCTCACCAAAAGCAGATGCTGCACCTAGTATCGCAGCAAGCCCCGGGTGAGAACAGCCAGCAATAACTAAAAGACCTCTGCCAGAATCAACGATCAGAGACTGCTCTTTTATCTCTTTTCCAAGTTCGCCTGTTGTAAAGACACCTTTGCATATATCCCGAGAACCCTTTACCTCATGGAGACTTTCACATCTTGAAGAAATTTCTTTTTTGAGGTTAGCAGAAAAACCTGCCGGCACATACGCCTCCACACCAGAGCTTGCATTAAGAAAAGTAGTCATTCCCCCCATATGGTCCCAGTGCTGATGAGATAGTACAAGCACATCTGCATCCTGCGGAGATATCGAGAGCCTGCCCATGTTCCCCAGAAGCAGATGGCCGTCCCATCCGGTATCGAACAGGATGTTCTTCCCGGGAGTTTCAATGAAACAGGAAAAACCCCAGCCTCCCTGCAGATCGTCTTTTGCCTCATTGTCGTAAACTACAGTCAGTTTCATAATTATACCTCTTTATTCATCCAGGCCGAACCTTTTCTTCAAGTAATAGCCGGAGTAGATCGCACCTGCCGGGTTGTGTGCAAGTACCCGATCCTTGACTATCAGTGTTGTTACCGGAGCAGTTGAATGCTGTGTGAAAAGTATATCGTGACCGATACAAAGACCAATGATTATATTGAGCTGTGTTTTCTTGTTGTTGAGCAGTATTGCCTGTGCGAGGGGATTGCAGGTAGGATCGAAACTGCCGGGACGCAGTTTTTCGAGATCGTATTCGCTTTTATCTATCCCGGAAACCTTGCAGCAGACAGAAAATACCCTGAAATCCCTTTCGAGAATCCTCTGGATGATCTTTGCTTCTTTTTCAAGTCCCACACAGAATGCAAGACCCAGCTTCTCGTACCCCATTTCCTGCGAATACCTGATCATTTCCTCGAGTCTTGTTTTTTGCATATAGTAACGTGCTTCGATAGAGGCAGAGATTCGCATGGACTTAAGATCAGAGCCCTCGTAGCTTATATCCTCTGCCAGACCTACACAATCCCTGCCTTCATAACATTCTTTTTCATCACAGAATGCACATTTCATCTTTATCCCACATCCGTACAAGTTCATCTCGAAGGTTCTTTAGCTCCGAAACACAGAACACTTTTCGGCAAACAGGCAGTCCCGGATATTTTCCCACATATCATGGACATTAGAACTAAAGCCGCCACATGCATATTCAATAACTGTCTTTCCTTCCAGCATGGCGTCTGTCGGCGTTCGGTCATAGGGAAGAACACCAATTATCCCTACTTTTCGATCTCTGCAATAATCCCGGATCATCTGAGTGTTACATTCGTTGATGTTATATTTATTGACGCAGACAAGTGCAGGTATCCGGAAATGGTTCACCACTTCTAGCACCCGTTCCAGATCATGCATGCCCGAAACAGTGGGTTCTGTTACAATAAGAACCAGGTCAACACCTGTTATTGCAGCAATAACAGAACAGCCGGTTCCCGGCGGACCATCGATTATAATGAGATCCTTACCATACTTCATGGCCAGTTCACTGGCAGTGGTCCTGACAGCCGACACCAGTTTTCCACTGGCCTCTTCACCGATCCCCAGTTTTGCATGTGCCATTGGTCCGAACCGTGTCACTGAACTAAAAACTTCTCCTGCTTTCCTGTCGACCATCCTGATAGCGCCGGACGGGCAGACATATTCACAGACAGCGCACCCTTCACAGCCGAACACATCCACGCGAATATCCCGGCCAATTGCACCGAAACTGCAGGATTCCCGACAGATGCCACAATAAGTGCATATATCAGGGTTGATATCTGCCACTTTGAGGCCGTAGAAATCGTTTGTTTCCAGTATGTTCGGACCCATGATCAAATGCATGTCAGCTGCGTCCACATCACAGTCGGCTATGACGGCATTCTCGGCAAGGGAAGCAAATGCCGAGCTGATTGTAGTCTTTCCGGTACCGCCTTTACCACTTATTATAGTGACCTGTTTTACCATCTCAGTTCTCCTTAGTACTCAGAATCTGCCTGCAGACATCCTCGAACATTTTCAGGAAATGTCCTTTCCATTCAGTCATTTGCATTACAAACGGGATACCTTCTGAATACAGGACAGCTATCTGCCTCTTATCAGGGATCTTCATCAAAACAGGGATATCCCCGGAGTTACAGTACACCTCAACCCCGTCATAACCCATACCATTACGGTTAATGATGACCCCAAAAGGAATACCCATCTGCCTTACAACCTCCACTGCAAGCATAAGATCATTGAGACCAAAAGGCGTAGGTTCTGTTACAAGTATACAATAGTCGACATCCCTGAGTGAGGCAATAACAGGACAGGCAGTCCCGGGAGGAGAATCAATAATTACAACTTCGCCCTCCCCCTCCCTGATATTGGTCTTTAACTGCCTGATCACAGGAGATGCCATGGGCTCACCTGTGAAGAGTTCACCTTGCCAGAGATCGATCCTGGCATCAGACCTGCTTCGCTCAATGACACCTGTTATCCGCTCGTCTTCAGTTATGGCATTTTCCGGACAGATAAGCATGCACCCTCCGCATCCATGACATAGTTGCGGGAAGAGCATGGGACCACTGGAAAGAACTGCAAGGGCATTATACTGGCAAAATTGTACGCATTTGCCGCATTGAATACATTTGTTCCCGTCCACCCGGGGAACTGGGAGGATCACATCCTGATACTTGTCAATATCTGACCGGAGGAAAAGATTGCAGTCAGGCTCCTCTACGTCGCAGTCAATTAGTTGTACTTTGCCTATTGACAAGGCAAGATTGACTGCCACTGTTGTCTTGCCAGTGCCACCTTTGCCACTTGCGACGGCAATCTTCATGCACTTTTACCTTTAAATCATTTCAATGGCAGTGTGCATGATCATGGCTGTGATCATGATCATGACCACCACATGCATTATCATGCGTTGCTTTTGAAAGCTTGCCGGCCTTCCAGGCATCTATGGCATCTGCCACCTTACCTGATGCACCGACAAAAACATCTATCCCGAACTGTTCGAACATTACAACAGCCTTTTTACCAAGCCCGCCACAGAGCATTAATTCCACGCCGGATTCAGCCATGAGTTCCGGCGGGAGACCTGTGCCCCCATTGTGTTCACTTGTGTTCGGGATAACAGAGAATTCCCCTGTTTCCGTATCATAGACAGTGTAGGCAGGCACCTTTCCAAAATGCTGGCCAACTACATCATCCGTTCCGCCTTGTCCCATTGATGGTATGCTTATTTTCATTATATCACCTTATAATTTATTTTATGTCAAAATATGAATTTAGTCTAATGCATAGATACTAACTGACTGAAATATCCATTATACCGGATATATGCACATTTAGAGGCGCCTGGCATGGAATCATCGTCATTTTTTGCCAGGAGAATTTGGTGCCTCTAATTTTTTCAGGGAGCCGGTCCTGTAAGCTGAAACAGCTTCCGCAACAGAGCCTTCGGCGGCCATTAATACCTCAACACCTTCGGCAGAGAGAAGTGAGAATGCATTCGGACCGACACTTCCGGTTATGAGAGCTGTTACACCTCTGTTGATCATTTGCTGCGCCGCCTGCACCCCGGCTCCCCCCGGACCTGAAGAGCCGGCATTCTCAAATGACTCGAACTCCATTGAATCGGGGTCTGCAATGACAAAATATCTACATCTTCCAAAATGAGGGTCTATCGAAGCCTCAAGATTGTCTGACATAGATGTGATACACACTTTCATTTCTTTGACCATTCTTTGAACCTGGGTTATTTCTTATTGAGATCGAAATACAAATATCAATCACTTCTAAGTAGTTATTATGTACATAAGAGTTAAAATATAAAAGCTTAACCCACAATAGTTATGTATTTCCACTCAATAAAGCAAAATTTAAAAGAACCAACCAGTATATATACAAATAGAGAAGATAATGCACGATGTTAACACTTTTTGAAGCAGTTGTACTGGGCATAGTCCAGGGTGTGGCGGAGTGGCTGCCCATAAGCAGCGAAGGCATGACATCCCTTGTAATGATCAATGTTTTCGGCAAGACGTTCGCAGAAGCCCTCCCTATCTCCATATGGCTGCATACCGGAACACTTTTCTCAGCAGCTATATACTTCAGAAAGGATCTCCTGGAAATTCTGTATGGCATACCCGGGTATGTGAGAAATGTGAAGTCAGGTAACAAACAAGAGCAGCCTTTGATCAGTTTCCTTATCATCTCGACTCTGCTTACAGGCCTCGTCGGACTACCTTTAATAGTCCTTGCAACTAACATCACAGAATTTTCAGGCAAAATTGCGACTGCATTTATTGGATTGCTCCTGATATTCACAGGTGTTCTGCAGATAACCGCTTCAGCGAGGGATACGAAAAAACATATACCATTATTCGGCGACTCCCTTGTCACAGGAATCGCCCAGGGATTTGCCGCACTCCCGGGCATCAGCCGATCCGGGATCACAGTCTCATCATTGCTACTGAGAAACTTTCAGGCCCCTCAGGCCCTCAGACTTAGTTTCCTTATGAGCATACCTACAGTACTGGTAGCCGATGTGGGGATTGCAATGATGGGCATGTTGACCATTGATGCGAATTCACTGATTGCGTTGTGCTTTGCTTTTATCTTTGGGATACTGAGTATAGATGCCTTTATAAAAATAGCACAGAAATTTGATTTTGCCAGATTCTGCATAGTACTGGGATTGTTAAGTCTGCTGGCATATTTCATCTAATAGATCCCCTGTGTTTACCTGGCTATTTAGAGCATAAGAGAATAAGTACATAATAGTTACGGATAAACTTTAAATATCGATATATCCTTCAGGAGAACTAATGAAGTGTAGAGGCAGACCCAGGTCCCCGAGAAGAGTTGAATGCTCCCCTGAAGTCTTTTACTTCAAACCAAGAGGCGTCCCACTCAAAGAGCTTGAAACCGTATCCCTTGCAGTAGAGGAACTTGAAGCACTAAGACTTGTCGATGTTGATGGAATGACACAGGAAGAAGCAGCTTTTAAAATGGGAGTTTCAAGGCGCGCTTTCTGGGAAGACCTGCAGCAGGCAAGGAAGAAAGTGGCACTGGCGCTTACAACAGGCAAGGCCATTGAGATTGCGGGTGGTAATTACATTAACACCGGAAAGGAACATCAATGATTCTTATCCACATAAAAGTTATTCACTCAAATATGAGCATGACAAATACAAAGCATCATTTTTCAAAGAGGAAATTAAATGGCACAAAATATCCAGAGCCCCGAAGCTTTGCTTGAGAAACCAAAGGAATCAAAGCTTGTTAAAAAGATGAGAGCTATTAAGAATAAGATAATGGTCATGAGCGGTAAGGGAGGCGTGGGTAAAAGCACCATTGCCGCAAATCTTGCCGCACGCCTTGCGGAGCGTGGATACAAAGTAGGTCTCCTCGATGCTGATATACACGGGCCAAGTATTCCCAAGATGTTCGGGATAGAGAACGAAAGACCTGGCGTGGACGAGGAAGGCATTATCCCCATATCTGTGACCGAGAACCTGAAGGTTATGTCAATAGCGCTCCTTGTAGAGGACAGGGACTCACCCATAATATGGAGAGGACCCGCAAAGATGGCAGCTATCAAACAGTTCCTTGAAGAGGTCTCATGGGGAAAACTTGATTACCTGTTCATTGACCTGCCTCCCGGAACCGGTGATGAGCCACTGAGCATTGCACAGCTGATCGAGAAACTTGACGGTGCTGTTGTCGTAACCACTCCCCAGGATGTAGCTCTGCTGAGTGTCAGGAAGTCCCTTACATTTGCACATATGCTCAAAGTGCCTGTTATCGGTATTGTGGAGAACATGGGTGCTATGAAATGCCCGCACTGTAAAGAAAAAATAGATATTTACGGAACAGGCGGAGTTGAAAAGGCTGCAGCCGATTTTAATGTAAATATCATCGGAGAATTACCCATCGACCCTGCACTTGCAGAAATTGAGGATATGGGGAGGGTCCATCTAGAAGGAGACAAGGATCTTGAATGGTCCCGGGAATTCAGTAAAATAGTTGACAGTGTAGAGAATTTCAAAAAATAACATTATAGAAGGGAGAACAGATCTCCCTACATTTTCCTATATTTGTTTTCAAATATTTAAACTGATTTTCTCCGGGGTACTTTTTGGGCCCCGATACACATATTTGATCATGAGAGTGGGACTACGCCGGACCCCGGCGGCCTGAGCAAATTCATCAGAAAACTTACAGGAACAGGGTTTGCATATTTTTGCCTGTCCCCGGATTTTCTGTCTGCGTGAACGAACATACCACACTCTTCAAGAACGAAAAATGCCTGCTTTGCGGAGATAGAGTGGTTGATCGTATATCCAGGATCACCGGCTACTATGGACACGTAAGTAGCTGGAATCCCGGAAAACCTATGGAGTACAAGCAGCACCACAGATACAACTGCTCTGCAAAAAAATAAATAACTGAATGGCATCTGAAAGGTATGCGTTTTCAAAGTGAAAGAACATTCAACTGGCTTTTTTGCAGGGACATCGATACTGTGAAAGAGCTTTCACGTGTTATCCAGGCAGCTCATCTCTGGCATGTAAGGACAGACCTTGTTAGTGAACTGATAGCTTTGAAGGAAGAGGGGCACTGGGAGAACTCTTTGAGAGATACTGCAAGGGCAGCTTCCGCTCTTGCTGCGGATGCCATCATTTCCCCGGACGTGAGCAACTGGATGTTGTCCAAACAGAAAGATATGGCATGGAACAGTGATGTATATGATACGGCATATGTACTGACAGCTCTTGCTGACATGGGAATTCATAACAGGAAAGGTTGTTTGTGGCTTATTGAAAACTACGGACCCGCATGGGAACATCCGGGAACAACTGCCCTGATGATCAATGCTCTGATAAAACAGGGGAAACTTAGCAAAAAAGATAGCAGCGGTTTTAACAGGTTCATAAATGAACGTGCCGAATGGATACTCTCAAAACGTGTCGAAGAGGGAGCATGGAAAAACCTTGCCACAAGTAATATTGTTATACAGGCTTTGATACTTGCAGGATATGGCAACAAATGTGGAAAAGCTCTTCAATGGCTTCTGGACAGTATGAATGCCAACGGATCATGGGGAAAAGGTAAGGGTGACATCAATACAACAGCTTTGACCCTTATCACTCTTGCTTCTTTTGAGAAGATGTGACCTCAGTATACTCCTGAATATCCTTACATTTAACAGGAAGGGTCAGATGCATAGTAGTACCTATACCCTGTTTGCTCTCTGCCCAGATATCCCCATTATGAGCTGCAACTATCTTTTTACAGATGTAGAGACCAAGACCGTTACCCCCGTACTTGCGGGTGGAAGAACCATCCACCTGATAGAACCTGTCGAATATATGCAATCGGTCCTCATCTCCGATGCCGATACCATTATCAGCTATCTGTAGGTGTATCCTATCTTCTTCTTTGGTAGCTGATATATTTATAGTTCCCTTTTCAGGAGTAAATTTCACAGAATTGTCGATGAGGTTAGCAAACACATTCCGGAGGTAATCCAGATCCCCTTCTATAAGAGGGAGATCGTTTGGAAGATCCTTTTCAATTGTGTGACCTTTGCTTGTTATTTCCGGTGACCTATCCTGTATAGCGGATTCGACCACCTCTGTTAAACGAAGAGGGATAAAACTATAATCCACATTGCCGCCTTCCGTTATACTTACATAGAGAAGTGAATCGATCAATCTTTTGAGCCTCTCGGAGCTCAGCATGATCTTTTCCATGGCATCATTCTGTTTTTCGGTCAACTCCCCCAGAGCACCATCGTACATAAGTTCACTGTAACCTTTGATAGGGATCAATGGAGTTGTAAGTTCATGCCTCAGGTTTGAGAGGAATTCGTCTTTCATCCTGTCAAGGGACTTGAGTTCCTTATTAACCTTTGCAAGTTCTTCTGCATAATTGTTCAGGGCTTCTTCCGCAACCTTGCGCTCGGTGAAATCCTCTACGACACATACGCCGCCCATCAATTTGCCCTCTTCAGATATCACCGGGCTGAATTCTGCTTTAATGGGTATGACCCCGTTTGAGAAAGGCGAATGGAAGTTATCCTCATACCTGGCAGGGATACCCGCAAGGACCTGTCTTATAGCCTTTTTGATAGATTCGTCTTTGAAGGACCTGAGCATATTGAACCCCATTATCGCAGATATCACACTTTCTTCAGGAGCACCTATTATCTTCACAAAGTTCGCATTGCACTGTGTGATCACGCTCTTTTCATCAAAGTGGAATATACCCAGAGGTGATTTCTCAAATATCATACGATATTTGTTCTTGGATATCGTCATCAGGCGTTCTTTCATCTTACGCCGGGAGATGTCATTTAGAAAAGCGCCATGGAACACTTCCCCTTTCACACGTGTAGTGGTAATTGATATCTCTACCGGAAACTCGCTGCCATCCTTTCGCAGACCTGTTACCTCGAATATCCGGCCTACCACCGGAGATTTACCGATGGATATGATCTGGCCCCACCCTTCATGGGCCTTCCTGTAACGCCTGGGCATGATAAGGGTTAATGGTTCCCCCATAGCTTCATTTTTCCCATACCCGAATAACTCACATGCAGCTTTGTTCCAGAATGTTATGTGACCACTGGAGTCCGAGAAGACCACTGCATATGAGGAAGATTCAAGGAAAGAGAGAAGATTTCCGTTTTCCTGCACTGTCGTGACAGCAAGCTCCTTTTCAGTAGTACCTGTTTGAACAATGTCAGTGCCTGTCAAAAGAAAACCATTCGGAGAGCCATCTTTATTTTTCAGCATAGTGATTTTCAAGGACATACTCACTTCATTGCCGTTCTTTCTGAGGATGGGGCATTCAAGAGAATATCCCGGATCGGTTTTTCCACAGAGGTTGCGAGGAAAACTTTCTTTTAATATCCCCTGTGAACTTGCAGGCACAAATATATCAAACCAGCTTTTGTTTTCAACATCCTGTTCACTATAACCTAATACCGATCCTACTTTCCGATTAATACAAACTACATTGTGTTCATTGTCAATAACAAAGATAAAGGCGTTCACAAGGTCGAAAAATCCTTTTGCTAATTCCAGTTGATCAGAGGTGAGATTACCAGTGAATACAGAATCAGAATCAATTTTCCAAGAGCAATTTTGCCTTGTATTTGCTGAAGAGTCCTGATCCTTGCTATGACATTCCATCCATACACCTTAATCCATGAAAACCAGCCGCATATTGGGTACAATATTAAAATCTTAACATATGCAATTGTATATAGATTGTAATATATAATGGTTTTTATTAGAATCGTTAAAGTCAAACTCGTTTAAGAGTTAAGTAATCTTAATTATATAAATGATAGTGAATGCCTTTAATCTATTTGTATTGGCTCAGAGTAGATTTATAGCTACAAAAGTATTAAGGTAGTACAGGTGAATGCGATGAGTGAAGAGTTAAGACACCATGAGGAATCCAATACTTATATTGCCAGAAAAAGATCTTATTTTGAGAATGACATTAACATTGACGGTAATTTGATCGTAGGAGCAGGATCAGGGTTCTGGAAAGATCTTCATGTCAGGGGAACTCTCAAACTGGGCAAAGGATCCTCAGTCAAAGGCAACATCACGGCTGATAACATAGTCATAGGTCCCAGGTCTGAGATTAAAGGTAATGTAGAAGCAACTAGCGACCTGAAGATCTTTGACAGGGTTACTGTTGACGGATCGGTTACAGCCGGCAAGACCATGTCTATAAGACCAGGATGTACAGTCGGGTTTGTAAGGGCCAGCGAGGCACTCGAGCTTATCGGGCAGGTCAATGTAAAAGAAATAGAGACCGGAACGAAAGTGATAGTACGTTCCGAGTGATGCAGAACATCATTTATTTTTGTTGCTCTTCTGACAGCAGTTTTAGAAGATGGTTGCGCAGTCGATTGACTTCCATGCTTGTCCTGTCACGGGGCCTCGGAATATCAACCTTGACAACTTCCTTGATCCGGCCAGGACGTGCTGTGAACATCACGATCCTGTCAGCAAGATAAACAGCTTCATCGACACTGTGAGTAACAAAGAGAACAGTGAGATGTTTTTTTTGCCAGATACTCAATAACTCATGCTGCAGTGAGTTCCTTGTCTGGGCATCCAGGGCTCCGAAAGGCTCATCCATGAGAAGAACCTCAGGTTCATTTGCAAGCGCACGTGCAATGGCGACTCTTTGTTTCATTCCGCCTGACAGTTCATGGGGGTAGCTGTCCTTGAACTGTGTGAGACCCACCAGCTCCAGATATTTTTCAGCCTCTACCATAGCATCCTTTTTAGAGACTCCGCCCATCTGTGGTCCGAATATCACGTTATCGATGACCGATTTCCATGGAAACAGAGAGTACTCCTGGAAAACCATACCCCTTTTTGGCCCGGGAGAAGTAATCTTTTCATTATCTATGAAAACTTCTCCCTGGTCAGGAGTATCAAGGCCGGAAATAATTCGCAACAGAGTTGTTTTCCCACATCCTGATGGCCCTATGAAACAGACGAATTCCTTATCCTCAAGTTCCAGATCTATGTTTTCAAGGGCAAGTGTCTGAGTCACTTCATCTTTAACGAACTTGCGGGAAACGTTCCTTACGCTGACCCTGCCCATTACATCACCACCCCTGTGCGCCATTTCAGGAATCTGCCTTCAAGATAGTACCTCAGCAGCCGATCGATCAAAAGTCCAAGGAAACCAAGGACAAGCATGTAAACAAGTACAAAATCCATGTTGTGCAGATAGTAATGGTGCCATATCTTGAAACCAAGGCCGTTCTTGCTTACACCGAACATCTCTGCTGCAACAAGGCACATCCAGCCGACACCCATTGCTATACGTACACCTGCAACAATTGAGGGCAGGGCAGAAGGTAGTGCCACCTGCCTTATCAGATCACGGTCGGTGTTGCATCCCAGAACCTTTGCTGCTTCCACATATATACGGGGTATGTTCTTAAATCCGGTGAAGGTGTTGATGATTATCGGGAATAGGGCCCCTATGAATATTACAAACCCTGCTCCGAAGGGATTGAGACCTATCCATATAATGGCAAAGGGAATCCATGCAAGCGGAGGGATCGGGCGTACAATCTCGATCAAAGGATCAAATATCCTGTCAACCGACCTGAACCACCCCATAAGCATCCCCACGGGCATACCTATTGCCAGAGCGGCTATCAGACCGATGAGGAAGTGCATCATACTGAACAGCAAATCCACGACCAGAACTGGAAGCGGTATATCCATAGAGAACGAAAGGAAACTCAATGGAAAATCCACCTGTCTTGATACCACTGATACAAATGCCAGGGAGACATCCGTAAAACTCGGAAGGAAGAATTTGTTCTGCACAACATAAACAGCTATCAACTGCCATATCACCAGTGCAGATATTATGGAAAGTATTTCCACACCTTTATTCTTTAAATTTTGAAAGCCTACCCTGACCATGATTCCTCCGGGATTTAAAAAGCAATACTTTTTTAGACCGATGTGTCAATGTTTTAATCATTATTCAAAGTTATCATTTGCCGGAAAAATTATTGATCAAGAGCTTCATAGAAGCTCAGATCAAATAGGTCTTCCTGCTCAAGTGGCATACTGATGTAGCCAAGTTCATACTGTACCTGAGCATAGTCCACTGTTGAGTTGACTATAAGATTTGGATCTGCAACCCAGACCCCGTCCCAGTCAGTTATGGACTGCCTGACAACTTCAACATCCCAATCCTGGTCATCGGCAAATATCTGTGCCGCATCTTCCGGGTTCTCGACGGTATACTCGGTTGCGCGTACATGTGTCTCCACAATCTGCTGCACTATTTCAGGATGCTCGCGGATGAGCTTGCCACTAACAGCAACAACACAGCACGCATGATCATCCTGGATCTCGCCCGAGGATACAACTGATCTTCCAACACCTTCTTCTTCAATCAGGGTCGGTGCCGGATGCGGAAGGAACACTGCATTCACCTGGTTAGCTGATATAGCAGTCATAGCGTCCCCGGGACCCATAGGTACAATCGTCACATCATTCTCCGGGTCGATATCATTTGCTTCAAGCCATTCTCTCAGAAGTGTGTCCTGGATAGTTCCCGGAGGGAAGGTGGCTATCCTCAGGCCCCTGAGGTCATCGGGACTATCATATGGCAACTCATTGCGCAGTACGATGTCCGAGCCCTGTATCTGTGCTGCGGCAACTATCTTTGCATCCAGACCGCTTGAAATAGCAGACACTACAGGCGCAGCACCTACATATGCAACATCTATCTCACCTGAAAGCATTGCCTGCATTTCAGGAGCACCTGTGGGGAACACGTTATCCCTGATCCTTTCAACACCAAGAGGACCAAGGTCATCACTCCACCATCCATTCGACTCTGCTGCCAGGTAGGCTATCTGGTGAGTGCTTGGCTGGTAACCAAATGTGAGTTCCGTGACAGGTTCATCTTCTGTTGCCTGGTCAGTGCAGCCTGATACAAGTACTGCTGCCACCAGGAAAAGAATTAATATTAAAAACGTAGATGATCTTAAAGATTTTATGCGATTCATTTTATCACCTTTTACTGTTTAGTAATTAAACTTCAGGACAATCTATTTTATATATATTGCCCTGAAAGCAGATAATGTTTCCCACAAGTATTAATATTAAAGTATACATTGCCTTAATAGGACATTATTTTAACAATATCAGTGATGTGTAATGAATGAATGCTGCAGATAAAGTGATTGATGCTGTTTTCGAGTCTGACGAAAACTTCAGGAGGATTCTATCCAAGATAATTAAAGAAGATCTTGGACTTACTGCCATTGAATTTGCAGAAAAGGCAGATATACCCCAGAGTACGCTGTATAAGATCATGTCTGGTAAAAGAGAACCAAACATGAAGACCCTTCGTCAGATAGTCCGGACTATCAAGAAGATAGAGGGATCAGAGAGGGGGGATTTCATAGCAGTTATAGCTGCGCGTCCGGTACTGGATAATATGAGTGAAACAAAAAAGAAAATATGCGGAACACTCTGCACGATAAGAGAGTATTCCGCAACATCGATGGAAGAAGCCATTATTGCAGCCGTGCGTGCCGAAAGGGATGGTGCGAAAGCCCTTGTTTGTGCCCCCATTGTTAGTCCTACAGTGGAAAAGATACTGAGAATCCCGGTTGCAACAATTATGCCAAAGAACAGTCTTATAGAAGCTATAGAAGTAGTATCTAAAAAAATAAGTTGAAAAATTAAGTGGAGTTTATCGGAGATTTCCGACTAACTCCTGAATTGCCTGTATCGACTCATCCACCTTTGCATGGGCGATCTCAACAGTCCAGCCTCCGGCAGTGAAAAGATACCCAAGACCTCCGGCACCGATAACCACAATGGCTCCGAGAATGTACCAGATTGTGCCGGAACTTTCGAATACCTCGTATTCTTTATTCAGACCTCCGATATCGAGGCTATAGACACCGGGCTCTTCTTCAGTGTGCTTGAACACGATAGTCCGGGTTTCATCAACATCAAGACTTACAGCCTGTGAATCTACAACAGTATCGTCTACCCTGAGGTCAACGGTATACTCACCTGCTGCTGTACCTGTGTTTGTGACATCGACACTGATGGTTGTCTCCTTACCCTCTTTCACATCAAGCGGGTCAATGCGCAGGTTACTGAACTCGAACTTTGCTGCAAGCTCCTGAACCTCAAGATCCAGCTCCGCCTCGAGAAGTCCGGATTTTTCGGCCTTGAGCTTGTGCATACCTGCTTCTGTCATCGTGTAGGTGATAGTACCATCACGGGATGTGGAACCTATGGACTTGCCGTCAAGGGTCACTTCAGCACCCTCGATCGCATCTCCCCCAATTGCCTTGAGAACAAAGATAGTTGCCGATGTACCTTCATAGACATCATCAGGTGATACCTCGATGATCATTTTCTTTGTCTCGTCGTCAGGAGAGATAACTTCCAGTTCATCGCTTCCGGAAGCATAGCCGCTCTTTTCGGCCACGATCTCAAGTGTGCCTATCTTGCTGGCAGTGTAGGTTGCCCGGCCTTCATCATCGGTCTTTCCAATGGAAATGCCTTCGACATTTACTGTTGCTTCACTGACGGATGCCCCACGGGAGCTCACTTTGATGACAACGTCATCGCCTTTTGCCACAACGGACCTGTCAAGGTCAACTCTGAGCGTCTGGGAAGGTGCGGTGGTGACCTCCACATAAGGATAGTATCGAACTGTGTTTGAATCATCAGCAACATTGAAGCTGATGTCACCCATCAGTGCCACAGACTTACCCCTTGACAGTGAGATGGAATCCTTATTCTTCATCGTTATACTGCCACTTGTACTGGTGACCTCCATCTTGCTGAAGGTTTCCCCGCTCTCAAGCTCAACGTAATCCTCGGATATCTGGAAGATACCCTGTATGAACACTGCGTTGCTCTCACTTCCCCTGAATATCTCGTCGAAGTGGACCGCGATTATCGGAACGTCATCAGAGTTACCAAGGTCTTTTTCGTATATGTAGGTCCTTCCTGCAGAAACTACATCACTTTCAAGACGATCTCCATCTTTGCTAATCTCTATAAGTACCTGATTGCCATCTCTGTCAACTTCCACTATATCAAGCACATAGCCTTCTTCAAGTATCAGGGACTGGCCTGAGTAGACAGACCTCTTATCATCTTCATCGATCAGAACCTCTGAAAGCAGACCGTCGGAAAGGATATCCACACTGCTGCTGCTTCCAAAAGCATTTTCGGGATAGCCTGCAAAGTATTTCTTTGCCATGAAGCCGATGACATTGAAGTTATTCCATGGCGAGTGCTCAAATGATACCTCCCTGGGAGTGCTTGTATAGACCAGTCCATCTTTTGGTATCTTCCTATCATCAATAGACTTCAGTTCAAGTGTTTCTGTCCGGATGCCCTCATCTATATCATAATAGAAGCCTTCAAAGTTAAGCGGTGTCCACGTCAGTTCCTCACTGCCTTCTGCAACAGTACCACGAAGCTCGTAAGTTCCCGGGTCAGACATGTCAACAAAGGGTGCAAAGCGCAGGGTGCTTGAATCTGCTACGATAAAGTTAATCTTCCCCATTATATCAATGGTTTTTCCAGGAGACAGGGTGATTCTTCCATCGTTCTTCATTTCTATGTAGTCATTACCAAATCCTGTGACTTTCATCTTACCGAAGGTTTCCCCGTCCTCAATTTCGATATAGTCCTCGGATATCTGGAAGATGCCCTGCACGAACACGGCATTGGATTCAGTGCCACTGAATATGGAATCAAAATGTACGGCAATTATCGGAACATCATCCGAGTCGCCAAGATTCTTTTCATAGATGTAATCACCACTGCCACTGATAATTGCAGTGTCTACCTCGTCACTGTCTTGTGTAAGGGTCACCATGACCTTATCACCGTTCCTGTCAACCTGAACGATGTTGAGCCTGTATCCTTCCTTGAGTATAAGCGATGAGCCCGTATATACGGATCTTTTGTCATCATCATCTATGAGGACCTTTGAGAGCTGTCCTGAAGATATCAGACTCACAGAATCAACATTATCAATTTTTGTTTCTGAGGTATATGCAGCAAAATACTTCTCCGCCATGAAGCCTATAACCTCGTACTTACCCCATTCGGAGCGTTCAAAACTGCTTTCAACGGACTCAGTACGGTACTCAAGTTTCCTATCACCTATACTATCACTGATATCAGTTATCTTCATTGTCTCAGAACTGAATCCTGAATCCAGTTCATAGAAGAAACCGGAGAAGCTTTTAGCGTTCCATGTATAGGTGGTGGACTGACCTGCATTCTCATCCCATATCCTGTCACCGCTGTAATAGTTCTCAGGCTGCACCGTTATTGTCGTGCTTGCAGTATCATCACCATCACCATTGGTGGCTGTCAGAGTAACATTGTAGGTGCCTGTGGAATCATAGGTATGCACAGGGTTTTGGTCAGTTGAAGTTTCACCATCTCCAAAGTCCCATGACAACGAGTCCGAATCACTTGAAGTGTCGTTGAACTGTACCGTAAGAGGTGCTGATCCTTCAGTCACATTTGTGTCGAAAGAAGCAATAGGTGGATTCGAAGATGAAGCGTTTACTGTAATGTAATCGGTTTTATTCTCATAAGCAGTTCCGTTGGCATTAATTGCTGCAAAGCTAACTGTAAAGGATCCTGTACTAGAATATGTGTGCACAGGATTCTGTATAGTATAATCTACAGTACCATCGTTGTTCACATCCCATTCCCAGCTAGTAGCATTGGTAGATCCATCTGTGAACTGCACAGTCAGAGGAACCTCACCGGAAGTAGTGTTAGCTGAAAAATCAGCATTCGGAAGAACAGCAGCAGCGTTGACCTGTATGAAGTCAGCCTTTGTTTCCGTATCATTATCAGTTCCGTTTTCCGCAAACAGACTTACAGTGTAGTTACCTGCTGAAGTATAGGTATGTGTCTGATTTTGGCCGATTGCAGTATTTCCATCACCAAAATCCCAGGCCCATGTGGTTGCATTCACTGACTGGTCTGTAAAATCAACAGTTAATGGAACATCGCCCGTAGTCGTGTTAGCTGTAAAATTGGCAGTAACATTTGCAGCCGAAGCCACACTACTAAACAAAAATATTAATGATAATCCAAACAGGATCATTTTTAGGTTTTTATTCATTTTTAAGCCATCCTTGAATTGTGAATAGTGTAATCTAGTCTTCTTGTATAATTCTAAGTCCCCAATTGTAGATAACCTTTCCGATTTATCGACAGGTTTGTACCGTGATTCCGTTCAATGCGAATACCAGCTGTTTTTCCAACTACTTCACCTATGATACTTAAATCACATGCGTTTCTTGCCTCTTCCAGTTTTTCGGGAGAGACAGTGAAAAGCAGTTCGAAATCACCGCCTGTGTAAAGTGCAAAGTCGGTCTGCTCTTCAGGTTCGGAAGTAACGTAGTCTTTCATGTCCTGGCAGACAGGCAGCATGGACTCACAGATGTGGAACCCTACGCCGTTGATGTCGGCAAGGTCATGCAGGGACATTGCAAGGCCATCACTTGTGTCCATCATACAGGTCACAGCACCTGAACGTGCGAGTGCCTGACCCTCAGCGACCCTCGGGCAGGGTTCAAGCAATGTGTTCAAAAAGGAGTCAGGAACATCTATTCCATGCTGGAGAGCGTGGAGTGCCGCTCCTGCGGAGCCTGTAAAGCCTGTCACGCATACCCTATCGCCCGCGTTGGCACCTTTTCTCTTCAGCAGCCTTGACTTTTTCACCAGCCCAAGAGCCGTCCCGGTGATTGTAAGCTCATCATGAGTGTCAATATCCCCGCCAATAACAGTGGTACCGCACGCCTTTGCACAGTCCGACATCCCCCTGGCCATTTCTTTAACAAAGGATACAGGCGTGTCTGAAGACATACCTATAGCCATCAGAATTCCGATGGGACGTGCACCCATGGAGGCCACATCACTTAAGTTGACCGCCGCAGACATCCAGCCTATCTGCCACGGAGTCATCTGTTCAGGAAAATCTGTTTTACTGTGCAGCATATCCGTGGTCACGACAAGATAATCGCCATCTGAAATGTCAAGCACTGCACAGTCATCACTACCCGGCCCTAAAACGAGATCCGTATTAAAATCACTGTTAAACATTCCTGAGAGAAGGTTAACAAGAGACCTTTCACCCATTTCCGAGACTTGTGTCATTTTCATGGCCGTATCCATTAATATTTAAGACAGACTTCATACATTTCAAAACTTTTCTGAGCAGTTTTTTTACAATGAACCTTTGTATTGAAAGACGCTTTATTTATGTTTAATTATAGCATTTTTATTGGAAGTCAATTAATCAATGATTTGAACACAGATATAAGAACAATGGTAAAAAGGAAGTTGGGTTTAGTAGCATAATCCTCCATGCTTAGTAAGCAGTCACCTCCTTGTAACCCGCCTTATACCAATGAACAGTCCTCCCATAAGCATAATAGCGATGACAATCGGAAGGAGATAACCCGCCAGTATTATCAGAGCGTTCACCATCGAGATAAAGCCCTGTACAGACTCTGAGAACGCATCCCTGAGTCCCCATGACTGACTGATAGGGCGGGGCTCTGTGACATGAATGTTGATTGTTGAGAACTCTATCCTGTTATCAAGATACTCCAGACGTCCCGTGAGGCTGTCTATCTCGCCACGGACACGTTCCAATTCCTTTTCCACACTCAGTATTTCCTCAACTGTCACACTCATGTTCAAAACATCTGCAAGGCGTGTTTCCTGTCTTTCAAGATTTTCCAGGCGGGCACTTAGGTCAATGTACTCCTCTGTCACGTCATGGGCGCTTACGCTCCTTGAACTGAGTTCCCCGAATTCTTCCACAGTTTCCATGAATGCAGGGTACTCCGATTCCGGCACCCTGACTGTGATATACCCATCTTTTCTGGCGTTTGTGTCATAGTTAAGAGCATAGACGGATGAACTGGAAACATAACCACCTGCATCCCTGGCAATTTCTGCAATCCTTTCCAGGGTGAACGCAGCATCTTCCACCTCGATAGACATCTCCGCAGTAGTAATGGTCTTGCGCTCCACAGAACGTGTGCCGACTCCGCCTGAACCAGCTTCTTCCGCCATCCCCTCAGGAGAGTAAGACGAATCCTCTGAAGAGACGGACTTTGAATCCGTATCAGAAGACGGGGAACTCTGATATTCATCAATTCCCGCACAACCACTTGCAAGCAAAACAAGTGCGATCAGGAAAAATACAGATAGTAAATATGTTATTTTTATAGGACCACGCTCCTTTTCAAGATAAGAGGAGATTGGAACCTGACATATAAAACAATATTCTAAGCTTCAAAACGATTCGAAGTTAAGTTTCTCATTGCCCCTTTCCTTTGTCCTGATCCACACATTATCCAGGAACTCATGGGCAGCAGCAGCAAGTTCAAGCATCTCGTCCCTGCTATATGGCAGGATATCCCTCATACTCTCAAGCATGGCATTCTCAGGGATACCTTGCTGGAGGACATACGGAACATTCCTGTTCCCTGTAATTTCAAGAATTGAAGCAGCTATCTTTGAGATGTCAGACGCATCACCTATAAAGTCCCTGATCACAGTGGTCCTCAGTTCCAGTTCCACATCGCTGTTCAGGACCATTAGAACAGACTCCGACACATTCTTCACCACTTGTTCAGGATCTGCCCGGGCACAATCAACGGCATCCTGTGAACTACAGCACCCTATGGCCCTGGAATACAGTCCGGAATCATCCAGGGGAGCCTTGACATCGATGAAGAATTTGTCAGCGATCTTTTCCCTGACCATTTCAGCCACGACCTTCGGATAGAAACCGCAGGTGTGTACCCCGACCAGCAGACCTTTTTGCTTTGCATAGCGTGCAAGATCCAGAGACGCCTTCTTTTGCATGAGAGGCTCTCCACCGGAAAGTACCATGCTGCTGACAAAGGGCAAGGACTTTTTAATGGCTGCCTCGGGAACTGAAGTCCCTGTCATGTTACTTTCAAAAAGTAATTCATGGTTCTGGCAATAAGGACACCTGAAAGGACATCCTCTCAAAAAAAGCACGACTGACACATGCCCGTGCCAGTCTATAGTAGAGATTGGAACACAACTACCGTAATTCACGTTCATATGATCAGATCATATCGCTTGAACTGTAGCGCATCCTGTCTGCAAGCTCCTGCTTCTTTGCATTGTTCCAGCCGTTAACCGCCTGCACATATCCCGTTACCCTTGAAAGCTGCTCTACATCATCGGAACCGCAGTTCTCACAGCAATCCTTCAGACCGGACATAATATGGAAGTCGTTGAGACATACGGTCATGTCCTTAGTAAAAGCGAAATAACCTATCTGGGTGTTCCTTGCTATCTTCATTGCGAATTCCTTGAGCCCCTTTGCATCGGGTGCACCCTCTCCCATCCATATATGGCAGATATTGCCTCCATCCACGATCGGGAAGAACACATGCTCGATGTTGATCCTGTCTATCAGAGATATATTTGCTCCCGGGGGTACATGGGTACCGTTGGTGTAGTAGACAGGAAGATCATGGGCCTTGCCGAGTTTTGCAAGGGCAGCTTCTTTGTCGCCCTTGACAACTTCCAGCACTGCATCCTTATATTCGTCATGCAGGAGATCGGATACGGCAAACCTCTGACCGGTGGTCTCTGCAGGAGTGCGTGCAAGTGCTATTTCCATACCATGTCTCTCGCTGAGCTCATGTGCGTACATCTCCATTTCGGTCATAACTCTGATAGCGAACTTGAAAGCATCTTTGGACTCATGTATCTGGGAGCCTACATGATACTGCACCATTTCGTTTATGCCGATCACACCGATGGTATACACAAGCGCATCGATATCAACTGCTATTGCACCTTTCTTGCCCGTAATCGGATCTTTGGGCATCTGGGTCGCAAAGGGCATTCTGTTGCTCTCAATAATACTCTCCATCCAGCTGCGCTTTGTCTTGAACAGTTTGATACACTTGTCCATGAGGTTCCTCAGGTCTGCGAAGAGAGCCTGGTCATCCCCGTTAGCCCTGTATGCGGCCCTCGGACAGTTAAGGGATAAGACCTGCCAGGAACCCATGGAAAAATGCTTTCCATCCTTGAACAGTAGTTTGTCCTCAAAACTTTCATCCGCATCCGCGTTGGCTGAGAACTGGTATGCACAGCACTGATAACAGGATATACCCTCGCCTGCGCCCCTGTATTCAGGTAGCTGGTTATCGAAATATGGTGTGCCGAACTTTGCCGCCAGCTCAAAGGTCATGTCATACAGTTCCTCGTAGCCCGGCAGGTCAGGATTTGCCCTGTTAAAGAATTCGTCCTCTTCCATGAAGTCAGGTTCAAGTGATATCTCCGGCTTTGGGAAATTGAAGGGTTTGCCCCAGTTGTCACCCTCTATCATGACATCCATAAGGGCCTTGAACGACAGACGGACCTCACGCTCGAACTCGCTGTAGGTACGTTTCTCAGTACCATTTGTACCGTCATGGACCCTGCCCTTGTAGACTGCGGGCTTATCCCTCCAGAGCTTTGGTATGCCAGGGGACAGCTGAACAGAGGAGAACACGACCTGCCCACCACGAGCAACCATCATCTGGGTCATCTCATAAACGAACATCTGCATAAGCTGCTTTATGTCGGTGTAGTTCTTGCCTTCCAGGTAAGGCGCAAGGAATGTAAGGAAATTATAGAAACCCTGTCCGCCTGCAAAATTGGTCTGGGCGCTTCCCAGGGCTTTGACAGCATGAAGTATAGCAACTTCAGCTTTCATTGCAGGGCCGGCAACACTTGCCTTTGCACCGGACCCGTCCGGCATAAGACCATAGTAGAAGAAATACCTGAGATCCCAGTCCTGACAGAACGCACGGGTACCGAGATATTCCAGATCATGTATGTGGAGATCACCATTTAAATGCAGGTCAGCTGTCTCGGGAGGCAGCAAGAGAAGGTACTGTTCCTTGGAGATCTTATCTGCCTTTTTCTTATGAGAGGTTTCTGCATTCTCCTGCAGGTTTGCGTTGTCCCGGGCCTCAAACCCGCTTCCAAGGTCGATCTCACATGCATCGTATACCGGAGTACCTACCCTGGTAGAGATATTCCTCCACTCTATATGCCCTTTCTCAAGAAGAACTATATTTACGATCTCCCTGATCAGAGGTCCCGAAAGGAACTTCAGGTCAAGGATCCTGATACGGCGTTCGACCTCTTTTGCAATATCCTGGGCCTCGTCTTTTTCTATACCGGGTTTCCCGTGAAACCTCTCGGCAAGCTTAGTCTCTTTTAATAACTGGTTGATAATGATACTGCGGTCCCATTCAACCATGTGCCCCACTGTAGTGCGCACCTTGGGCATTATGGAGATCGTGTGACCATCAAGCGTCTTTTGAATGGCATGTGGTTTTGTAAGCGATGTCATATTATTCGATACCCCTTTATTTTCTTCTATCCGGAACCGATCCTGCTCCTGATCAGCCTGTTCTGGATCCCTTTTTTCCCCAGCCATTTTATTTTTAGTAGCACAGATATCCATCTTTCCCACCTCACAACAATAAGATCAGACAAGGCTGCCCAGTGCATCCATATTAACGTCAGGACCCTTGAAGAGGTCCTTATGAGTTAAAAACTCGTCGTCTATCTGAAGGACAGGTGCAGTCATCGTGAAAACTCCATTGAATTTCAGTTCAGTGAGGGCTTCAGGAGTGGACATGTCGGCTGTTTTAAAATTAATACCCTTTGAATTAAGTACCTTTTTCAGCTGTTCACATTTCGGGCATGTCTTTGTTGTATATATAATCACTTCAGCCATGTTTCTCGCGTCCCTTGTTATTTATAATTAATTATTTATATAATTACTCACCTGAAGAGGAACGACAATGCCAACCATAAAAGCATATACAGTTGACATTATTTTTTACGTTGCCTTTTACACCGTGAGGTAAATTATACAAATGCCTCCTAGCTTAATAATGCTTTTTCAAACTCTGTCTGGTAACAAAACACCGGATGATAGAAGACATAGCAAATAGACGTGATAACATACACAGGAAAATATAGATCAATTATGGTGCCCGAGTTGAAACCATTCTGATTATAGATCTGAATACAAACCGTCTTTAACAAAAGATGTATATTATGAAGCCTATTATAGCAATTAGTCCAGAACAAGAGGTGTAAAAGATAACCAAGCAGCTATCATCCGGCAGTCAGAGTATAGACAAACTCCTTGAAGGAGGTTTTGAAACAGGCATTGTGACACAGATATTCGGGGAGGCCGGCAGTGGCAAAACAAACCTGTGCATGCAGCTTGCAGTGGAATGTGTCAAGAACGGAAAAAAAGTAATTTACATTGACACCGAAGCCATCTCACCCCAGAGATTCAAACAGATCGCCGGAGAGAACGCAAAGGAGATAGCCAGAGAGATCATTATCTTCGAGCCAGGCAGTTTTGAAGAACAATATGCTTCAGTTAAAGAGATAGAAAAACTAATATCAGACAGGATAGGCTTGATAATAGTTGACTCTGCAACAGCATTTTACAGGTTTGAGCTTGACCAGGAAGAATCGAGCATCAGGTCAAGGCGAGAACTTGCCAACCAGATAGGTTTCCTGCATGGTGTCGCACGCAAGCACAAACTGGCTGTCGTCATAACAAACCAGGTGTACAGCGATGTAGTGACAGGTACCCTGAAACCCATCGGTGGCAGCGGGATAGAACACATTTCCAAAAGTATAATCCAGCTTGAGAAAACCGGAGAAGGCACAAGGCGTGCAAAACTCTGGAAGCACCGCTCCATCCCCGAAGGAAAGAGCTGTGAGTTCAGAGTAACTTCAGAAGGCATCAGATAATATTTTAGATCCTTGCGATACTTATAAAACCGGTATGACCGACCCTGGAGGTCGCCGGTCTTGTACCTCTGTCGGAAAATGAGATCTCACGCTCAGAACATTCAATGGTCCTGACATCATAGAAGCCTGCCTCATCTATTGCTTTTCTGATATCCTTGGTCTGCTCGAAGAAGGGAGAGTACGTCACCAGGAAACCACCCGGGTTCAAAACTTCCCGGACATGAGGAATGACATCCTTTGAGTCCTGTGTATCCAGTGTGACAATATCAAATCTTTCTTCAACAGACGATATTTCGTCAACTATATTACCACATCTGATCTCCACATTATCAAGCCCGGCGCTCAATACATTCTTCCTGGCAACATTTACGAAATCCTCACGTATCTCATAACTGAGAACACGTTTTGCTATGGATCCCAGATACATTGCAAGTATGCCCGAGCCCGTGCCCGCATCAAGTACAGAATCATTCTTATTGAGCCCGGTATAGGCAATTACGGGACCTATATCCTTGGGCATCATAGGGGCACCTGTTCTTTTTGCATGGTTGAAGAAATCAGGCATACGTGGCCGCTGTATTGTGAGCTCCTGACCCATGTGAGATATCACATTATCCCCCGGAGACTTCTCAAGCAGCACCGAAAGATCGATAATCCCGAAATCCGTGTGAAATTCGTCATCGCAGACATTCACAATAAACTCCCTGACCTTTCCCCTGCGGGAGGTCTTAAGCATAACCAATTCACCTGATTGCATTTAGTTTACACCTGTGTAGCGTTTTCCTGACGCGTACCTGTTAGCCGGAATTGTGACAATATCCCGGGGAACGGAATGCTTGTTAATCACAAGATACTCCATTATCTCTTCGAATTCCGGCCGGTAGGCATCAGCAAGCGCCTTTGCATATTCGACACCATCCCATGTAAGGACATATTCATAACTCTGCCGGAACCTGCCTCCTTTCTCATAGTAACGCAGATCCTCGTTAACTATGCCCATGGCAACAAGTATCTGTATGTCCTCAAAGAGCTTTTCACTATATGGGAAACCGTATTTGTCATGGAAAGAGTAATCGAACAGATTCTTAAGCCTTACAGATCCACGCAGATGCCTGATGGTCCGGTAAAGCCAGGTAATGTGCCTTAAACGAGGGATGGAAACAAAACCATCCTCTTCCTTCACAAAAACATTATGAACTCCAAAGAACAACAATATGACACCTTCCACCGGCAGATAATGTTCTGTACGGATAAAATGCAGCAGTTTTGGAGATATTCTATCCACAGCCACCCTGAGCCTTCCTGCCATACTACCTTTATCCACATCCTTCGCCATATCAGGATGCGCGAAAGCCGTTAGAGACAGCTGTCTTGATATAACCCGCACAAGGCCGTTGGCAAGTGCCGATTCATCATAGAAAAAAGCATCTTCATCCCCAATGACTATACGCATACTTTTCGGGACCCCGGAAGCTACGCTCAGATCGACCAGAACATCACCCAGCTCCCTTGCAACCAGGTCTTCAAGTTTCTTTGTTGCCACACCATGACGGGCTATAGTAGATAGTGTCATCCTTATTGAAGGAGGGATAGTCTTCTGGTTTAACCTGGCAACAGGCACGAATATAAAACCGTCACGGATGTCAGTGAGCATTCGGGAAGATTGCTCCGACCCATATGACCTGATAAAACCCAGAAGGTCGTCATCGTTGTATTGCGTGAAGAAGCGCACTACTTCCTCCCTGGCACTTTTTGTGCCGTGCTTTTTGCCGAACTGTATGAGAGCATCCTCAAGCGCCTGCAACAGCATCATGCGTGAGGCTTGTGTCTTGGGATTGTGTATAATAGCAGTGTAGTGATGTGCCCGGGATATCAGCATGGATTCGGCTGCTGTCAGGGCCATGTCCTCATCGTAACCCGAACCCAGGGGACTTCCCAGGACTACATTTCCGTTCCGTATCATAAGACTGCGTACTATCTGGTCCACGTCTATCATGCCAAAGGAAACACCGGTGTGATAAGAATCCCTTAGCAGGAAATCTATACGATCCGCATCCACATCGTCCGAGATTATCTGCGCAAGATAGGGTTTTTCCATGGAGGAGGTGTCACCTGTGGCGATCTTTGATATTTCCCTGAAGAATGTGTGCGGGTCAGCACCGAATTCCTTTTCCACATAGCTGGAGATGGACATGTCTTCTGGCATGTGTTCAGATATTATCTGCCTGGTGAAAGCCTCGTGGCCGAGAAAGTGTACACCGTCCATAACAGGTTGCAATAAAACATCCCTTTTGAGTACACCTTCGACTACGTGGGAGAACGCCGGATGCCCCACATCATGCAAAAGACCAGCAAGCCGTATCTTGCGTATATCCTCCTGTTCAAGTTCCAGTGAACTTCCCATAACAGATGCCATATGCATTGTCCCTATGCTATGTTCAAAACGCGTATGGTTCGCACCAGGGTAGACATTATCCACAAGTCCCAGTTGCTGGATATTCCTGAGTCTCTGAACATGCCTGGTATTGACAAGCATCTGTTCTAACTCATCGAGTATGATTGTCTTGTGCACAGGGTCATGAATGAGCAGAGGTTTTTGCATATTATATAGTATTGTATATCTGAATATATAAAGGTAAGAAATCAGCAAGCCCAGGGATTCCTGCTGGAAACCGGCCAGTACAGACGGTCTTGCTTTGGAGAACAGAACCGACAAGGATCATCCTGATATTCAACATATATATATATATATTTAACTGTCTATATATAATGACATACAGATATTGTTGTGTGATTTGGGCATAATCAAGTCGTTTTTGCTGAAATTGAAAACAGACCGCACACTTACCTTAGCAATCCCACAGAACATAGCCCATCCGAATCATACTCATATCCGGGAGTTGGACAGAACTTTGCTCCTCCGTATAGTTTCATAAAATTTATAGTTCTTTGAGGTGAAATATCGACCACAGTAAATACTGGCAGAAACTGGACCATACATGAAGGGCACTGATTCCGGAGAGGATCGGGATTCATAGTTATACGGCCTGCAGGGCAGTTCACATGTTTCCATGTGATCAAAGAAATGTGAAGAATAGAGTATCTGACGTGTTGGTGTAGCAATAATCACTACTGCCCCGGTAAGCAGTTCTACCACTTGATCATCGGGAATCCCACAGCAACTACACGACATGCCAAGATTGATCAGGATTGAGTGAGACCCCAAATCAATATCAGGAGGCACATATAAACGGAAAGAGAGCAAAGTGATACAATATCACCACCTATGAAGCTATTTCTACTGAGCATTGGTTTTATATTGCTGACACTTGGGATGCAGGAGATCTCCTCCATATTGCTGATATTATTCTTTTCATTCTTCACAGCACTTATATTCGCTCCCCTTGTTCGCTGGCTCCAGAGAAAAAGAGTGCCACCCCTAATTAGTGTTGGTATGGTCCTCCTTCTTTTCATCCTAATAACAGCAGTTTTTGGGCTTCTGACCTCAGTCACTGTAACCCAGTTAAGTGAAAGGATACCCGTATATGAAACGGAGTTGACAGAGTATACTGAAACAATTGTGCAGTATATCCCTTCAGTAGAAGAGATCTCGATCCAGGGAATTCTTCAGGATATCGTTGCATCCCTTGTAGGCTTTGGTATGAGAATTCTCAACGGTATTATAAATGCCACTACAACAATACTACTTATCCTCTTCATAACGACATTTCTCTTACTGGACTCTGCCGGGACCTCTCAGAAGATAAAGAAAGAGTTAGGAGAAGAGTTTGTATTACTGGAAAAATTGCACGATCTCGGCAAGGTCGTTATGAGATACGTCATAGTAAGAACAGAAACAAACTTAATCACAGCTTTGGGGATTACAGTCATTTTATTTATAGCCAATATCGAGTTTGCGATATTCTGGGGAGTGGTCATATTCATATTCAGTTATATTCCTTTCATCGGCCTAACCCTGGCATCGATTCCACCTGCGTTGCTTGCGTTGTTACAATATGGGCCTGCCGGAGCCATCATTTTAATCATAAGCATCCTTTTCATAAATTTGCTAGCAGATGAGGTATTGTTCCCTTCGCTGGCAGGAAGAGATTTGGAGCTATCCCCATCTGTCGTGTTATTATCCCTGATATACTGGACCTACGTACTGGGACCCGCTGGTGCGATCATCTCTACCCCCCTGATAATATCCATCAAGATCATATTGGAAAGCTTTGAAGAGACTGAAGAACTATCAAAACTGATGAATTCGAAGGAGAATCATAAAAGGGAAAAAAAATCAGATGACAAGGAAACCTAGGCCATGCAGGAACCGGATGACCCTGCTGCGAATATCCTGCCACCAGAAGGATATCTAATAGGACCTACCTTCACACTTTTATCCCAGGCATGTCTTTTATCGGGTAGATATCATGAGAACCATAGACTGGAATGACGAATCAAATTCAATTGTGATGATAGATCAGACGCTCCTTCCCATGGAGTACAAGATCATCGAGTGCAGGACACTTGAATCACTTTGTGAGGGCATCACATCCCTGCGTGTCAGAGGGGCACCTGCTCTCGGGGCTGCCGGAGCATTCGGAATCGCCCTTGCCGCAACCCTCAGCAATGCGGATGACATGGACATCCTGACAGAGGAACTAAAAGCAGCAGCACATAGGATCAAGGCCACACGCCCTACCGCAGTTAACCTTGCATGGGGAGTTGACAGGACCATAAGTGCAATCCCGGACGCATATAATCTCGATGGCATCAGAGATGTCGTGCTTGCCGAGGCAAAGAACATCGCAGATGAGGATGTAAAAACCAACAAAAAGCTGGGAAAACACGGAGCCAGATTACTGGACGATGGTGACACTGTCATGACACACTGCAATGCAGGAAGAATGGCATGTGTGGACTGGGGAACGGCACTCGGAGTCATCCGTTCCGCTGTGGATGCAGGCAAGGAGATAAATGTGATCGCCTGTGAGACAAGACCACTCAACCAGGGAGGCAGGATAACAACATGGGAACTCATGCAGGACAATATACCTGTGACACTTATTACCGATTCCATGTCAGGTCATGTTATGAATAATGGTATGGTGGATAAGGTCATCGTGGGTGCCGACAGGATAACAGGGGATGCAGTCTTCAATAAGATAGGTACCTACACCCACTCTGTGCTTGCAAGAGAACATGAGATACCATTCTTTGTTGCCGCACCCATCTCAACATTTGATCCTAATAACTGGGAAGACACTGTCACCATTGAACAAAGGGATTCAAAAGAGCTGCGTTTCTTCAGGGATCTGCAGATAGCGCCTGCGGATGTAAAGGTTTACAACCCGGCCTTTGACGCGACACCGATGGAGAATGTGACTGCTGTGATAACTGAGAAGGGAGTGTTCTATCCGCCTTTCCTGCTGGATGAGCTAATTGCCTGAGAGCACAATCTTTTAAATCAATAAGTACATCAAGGGCAACAGATAACTAAGAAAAACACCTTAATACTGTTAACAGCAACTGATACGGAGATAACATGGCAAAAAAGAAATCAGAGGGCAGCGGACTTATGTCATCGGCAGGTCTCATGCGTTATTATGAGGCCGACAAAAGGGCAATACACGTCAGTCCGAAAACCGTCGTAACCGTAGGCATAGTGATTGGCCTGGGAATACTTCTACTGAATGCAAATTATGGAATGTGGCCTCTTTCCTGAAAACAGAGGCTCATTATTTTTATCCTTTTAACAAACAATTTCAGAAGTTTTTGAACATTACAGACTGCTCAAGTTACTTTCCACGCATCTCCTTGATCGTGGAAGAGATCTTTCTGGAAAGAATGGTCTTTGGAGCTGTATTATCTATAAGGACCCTTCCTTTTGATTCCCACCAGGACTTCGGATAGGCTTTATCAGGTTCGGTTTCCGGATTCAAACCCAACTTTTCAGCTGCAAGCCCAATCTCTTTGATAGTAGGTTCGTTTATAGACGTCTTTCGTGAAATGATACGACCTCTACTTCTTGACTTGGCTTTATCAATATATGCAGGCCAGATAACAAGCTTTCCTTTATCCTTCATCAACATGAGACATAGATTGGAATTCATTCAATTTAAATTTGCTTGGGAAAGCCGGGTCATTAATATGAAATATTAATAACAATAAATGTTAAGTATAAAAGATACTGCATTAGACCCATGGTAGATACTCCAAGAGAGATAGAAATTGAAAAAGATGTAGAAAATTTTATAAAAAAAGCTGCCAGGGACTTCAGGCTGTGTACAACATGTGGCGGACCCGTCATTTATCCTATTGAGTACAGCACTCCAAAGGACACGGACCTTACGGTCGAGATAGGGGACAGCACCTTGTACATATCCAGAGTTCAGGCAAGGTACCTGCGGCAGATAGAGATGCGAATGCTTGAAAGGTATTGCAGGCACCTTGAGAGAGATGTTAATAATCCTCATCCAGAGATTCATTGATCCTGCGCAGGACATCTGCAATCAATAACTGGACCTCGGTAGCATGCTCCTCAGGAACCTCAGTACCTTCTGTGTCCATTAGTTTTTTAATATCGATTACGATCCTGTGAATAAAAGTTATCATTTCTTCCTGGGTGATCAGACCGGCATAGTAGGCATAAAAGAATGTAGTGCCGCTACGCTGGACCTTTTTCTTGAAAGAGGCACGTGCATTTGATACTTCCTGCCTTGAATATGCCTCATCCATAAAGGGAACAAGCTCCGGGAGTTTTTCACCTATCCAGGTCATTTCAGACTGATTTGAAAGATTCTTAAAGTCCGCACATAATCTTGCAGTGACCCACTCACGCGCAGTGAGGTGAGTTGTCTCTTTAAGAAAGCGCGTTACTTCGGAATAACTCTTATTGTCCATCTTTTTGAATTTGCGATATTTATTCACCAACATTCCACCGGGCATATATTCGACTGGTATTGCAGCCACTATAGTACAGACTAAAAGCAAATCCAAATATTTAATAATAGCGCAGCATTATCCTAGAACAATGAAGATACTGATCCCTACCGATGGTTCGGCATACGCCGAAAATGCTGCCCGGGTTGCGGCCAGGATCGCCATGGAACACGATTATCATTTGATACTTCTCCATGTTGTGGATGACAAGGGATTTACCAGGAAAACGTGGCGCAAGGAAGGTGCAGAGAACATTCTCCAGGGTCTCAGGGACGTGCTGCTACAAATGGGCTGTGAGGAAGGACGTATAGAGACTACAGTCGTGGGTGGCAATGCACCCGAGATGATAGTTGAAGTTGCAAAACAGTTCAACGTGGACAGGATCGTCATGGGAACCCAGGGAAAGAACGGAATAAAAAAATTAGTGGGTACTGTTACCGAGAAAGTGCTGCAGATGTCTGACGTACTGGTTCTTGTGGTCCCCCCAGGATATAATTCATCACAAGACTCATCATAAAGATAGGCATTTCAGATCGAGAGCAACACCTGACACTGCACCAGCAAATGAGATAATTTTGACAGCATTCCTCTGGTTTCGTCTCACCAAAATCTTTATCTTAGTAAAAGCGTTCCACCAAATGATGAAACTTTACGTACCGCATGTGGGACACATGGAGGGCCTGCAAGACCTGTTATCAGGCCCCGATAACATCTATGCGATATACATGGCGGGAACTCCCGACTATGTGGGAACCGGAAGGACAAATCTGGGAGCACCGGGGATAGAGGAGATACGTGAGCAGACAGAGTATGCACACGATAAAGGCGTAAAGATGGAGATCGTGCTCAACAGCTCTTGCATGGGCGGGCAGCATCTGACTCCGCAGGGCTTCAATAAGATCCACTGGTACTTTGACAGGCTCAACGACATTGGCATCGATTCCATCACGGTTGCAGAACCTTATTTTGTGGAAATGCTATCAAAAGACTACAATATGGAAGTAGTTGTATCGGTCCTTTCCTTTGTTGACTCCCCTCAAAAGGCAGAATTCTATGAGGAACTGGGTGCTGATACAATCGTTGTGGACCCTGTAGTCAATAGGGATTTCGCAAAACTGGAAGCTATTAAAGAGTCGGTCACATGCGGCCTGAAACTTCTGGTTAACGAAGGTTGCCTTTACCAGTGTCCTTTCAGATATGCACATTTCAACTTCTTCTCCCATGCCAACGGTCCTGGTCCGAAATTGAACGTACTTGATGACTATTATTATTATAAGTGCCTGTCACTCCGGATCAATGACCCCCAGCAACTGATAAAGTCACCCTGGATACGACCTGAGGACACAAAGAGGTACGAGCATATCACAGACACCTTCAAGATAGGCGGCAGGACGCATTTCACAAACTGGATACTTAACAATGTCCATGCATACACAAACAGGGATTACGACGGGAATCTTATGGACCTGCTCGACTGCCCGAGGGATATACGCGACCTGTTCTACATACCTAACAAGGAGCTTAAAGGTACCCTGGACCAGTGGAAACAATGTAATAAGATCTGTTCAGATTGCGGTTATTGCAAGAGGCTGACTGAAAGGATCGTGCGGGTATATTCAGTAGATGACATGCAATCGACACTTCAGCCCCTGAAAAGTACAGGTGGATCAACATGAATATAACACAAAAGCTCTCAAAGAACCGGAGTGTTCTTGAAAACAAACTACGCGACCTGCTTGCAAAGCCCGTCTTCCTTATAGAGGAAGATGCTTTTGCCCTGCCTTGCGGATGCTGCGGGATTACTGCAAATGCGCGCGGGCTCCAGGCAGATGACCTTGAGATATTTGAGGATCATATTGCACAGTACCTGAAAGAAGCATCCCTTGAGCTGGATATCGAACCATCTTTCCTTTTTGCGAGAATCATACCCGGTACCTCAGAGATAGCATCCCTCAATTCACGTGTGCTCTGCAACCGGTGTTATATGGATTTCGCCAGAGGAAGCGGGAAGAAACCACGTCCGGACATATATATACTTAGCCTTGATCGCAGAAAATGAACACATCACTCCTTTTTAAATTAAATAGAGAAATTAATATATTTTTTATTAGCTTTTGCCCGGCCCATCCTGCATAAATAAGGATTTTTTGTCCGCTTTCATTCGAAAGGTTTAATAAGTATTTAATATAATGCAAACCACCTGACGTTAGTCTACGCCATATCAATTATGATAAAATAAAAAAGATCGAACTCATGTCGATTATTATAATTTTGGCACGATTTACGCATATACAAATAAAAAAGGAGGAAATCTGAATGGAACCGCTCACAGGCATGGGCGTAATGGCACTGATCGGAGCAGCTGCAACTATTGCAGGTGCTTCTGAAGACCTCGAGTCAGACGTAGGGTCCCAGAGTAACCCGAACTCTCAAGTGCAATTAGCGCCCCAGATGATGTATCCACACAGGATATTTAATAAAGCCATATCTGGCGAACCACCATCAAACGCACTGATATGTGCTATCGGTGGAACTATCGCTTCTGTTCTAATAAGCTCTGGTGCATCTGCTGTTCTTGCATTGACAATTGGAGCTATTCTTGCAGCAACAGTACACGGCACTTATTCAGTAACATCTTATTTAGGCAGATCAGCAAGTCAGAAACGTTTCAAACAACCAATTTATCTTGACATCGTAAGATCGCACGTTCCGGTTATGATGGGATATGCATTCATCACAACCTTCTGTATACTTGTGGTAGCATACCTCATGACAACCGTTCTGGAACATCCGTTCTCATTGCCGCTTCTGGCATTCATATGGGGAATAACTGTCGGTGCTATCGGATCATCCACCGGGGATGTCCACTATGGTGCTGAACGTGAATTCCAGAATGTTGAATTCGGATCCGGGCTTAACGCTGCAAACTCAGGGAACATCGTGAGAAAGGCAGAATCAGGCCTCAGGAACGGTATTGACAATTCATGGTTCTGTGCCAAATTTGGAGGACCGGCCACCGGCATTGCCTTCGGAATGACAGTATTCCTTAGCGGCTGGATCACCGTGGTATTCGATGCCTCACAAAGTGATGCACTCGGCTGGGCATCGATCATTGCAGGAGCGATCATCGTACTGTTACTGATAATCTGGAACAGGAACATTGAAGTCGCTGCACGTAATGCATATGGCCCTTACAAGCAAGATGAAGAAGCAGAGGTGGCAGCTTGATAGATATAGTCGGAATTATAGCAGAGGATTTCCTTAATATACTTTTAATAACCCTCGGCGGAATGCTTATTGCACTGGGTGTCCACCTGGTCCCGGTCGGAGGAGCTCCGGCAGCTATGGCACAGGCAACCGGCGTAGGTACAGGTACAGTTCAGCTTGCTGCAGGTGCAGGTCTTACCGGCCTTGTGACCGCAGGGTTCATGATGAACGTTACTGAGAGTATGGCACTTATCATTGCTTCCGGAACCATCGGTGCAATGATAATGATATCAGTTACAATGATAGTAGGACAGTGGATGTATGTATATGGTGTCGGTTGTCCACCCGCATCCGCAAAGGTCAAGTATGACCCGATCACCAAGGACAGACAGGATCTCTATGTATCCCAGGGTACAGAGGGACACGGCATTCCAACCGCATCCTTCATAAGCGGAGTCATCGGCGCCGGACTTGGCGGATTAGGCGGTTCTCTCATATATTACTCCCTATTAAGCATTGAGAACGGATTGCCTGAAGCAAATTTCATTGGTATTGCAAGCATCTTCGCAATTGGCCTTTTCTTTGTTAATGCGGTCATACCATCATATAACATCGGAGGGACCATTGAAGGGTTCCATGACCCCAAATTCAAGAAATTCCCCAAAGCTGTGCTCGCATCCTTTGTCGCAACATTCCTGGCTGCGATCATGGGTGTAGTAGCTATCGGAGGTATGTAAAATGTCAGCAGGTGGAGGAGGAGGAGGAGCCCACGAGGCAATTCCCCAGAATAAATTGATAGCCTTCGGAGTAATAGGTGGCTTAGTAGGAATATACGCTGCTTACTTCCTTGTCGACATCATCGGACCATCCATGTCATTCTTAGGTGCCCTTGGTGCTATATGCAGTATCGTATGGGGTGCTTCAGCAGTCAGGAGAGTTGCAAACTACGGTCTGGGTACAGGCGTACCTTCAATTGGCATGCTTGCCCTTGGTATCGGTGTTATTGCGACTACGTTCGGACTTGCTGTCGGCGGAATTGCCGGGCCTTTGGTCGCTCTTGTCTTTGCTTCCCTTATCGGGTTAGTAGTAGGCATGCTCGGGAACAAGGTGCTCAACATGGGCATACCCATTATGGTGCAATCAACTACCGAGATCGCTGCCGCTGGTGCTTTGACTATTGTTGGACTCAGCACTTCCATGATTGGGACATTCATGTTCTTTGACGAGATAGTCAACGGCGTGGTCGTTGCTCAGGGAGTAGCCAGTGGAGTCATGACAACCGGATATATAGCAGTTATCTTTATTGCAGGCGGCCTTGCGATCTTGCATCCATACAATGCAAATCTCGGACCTGATGAGAAACAGGACCGTACACTTGCATGTGCATTCGAAAAGGGTGCAATCGCAATGATACTTGCAGGAATCGTCGCTACAATTACACCATTCGCGTCAGGAAGTATTACCATCCTGATAGGAATTGCTATCTGGTATGTTTCCTTCAGCGGATACTACAAGCGTGTAAAAAGAGACGCATTCATGGTCACAGGTTCAGGACTCCTGCCTTCTAAGGAGGAATTGGAATGAGCATGGTTCACGTAGCCCCCGAAGCACATCTGGTGCTGGATCCACTCAGCTCTTTACTGGCAGCAGAAAGAGAGGATATTATATCCTATTCTATGGATCCTATAATCACACAGCTTGACGAACTTGATAAAATAGCAGATGACCTTATAAACTCTCTATCGCCAGACAAAGCACTACTCAGCTCATTCCCGGGACGTGAGAATTCCGCATACAGTGCAGGTTTCTACGGAAATGCGTTCTACGGCATAATTGTCGGTCTCGGAGTTGCAGGACTGATGCTTCTGGTAATAGGTGCATTAGGAGTGATGTAAAATGGCAGCAAAAAGAGATGCTTCTCCTAACTGGCCGATGCTAAAAGGTGAATACGACGTTGGAGACATCCAGAACAGTGTAGCTGTTATTACCTGTGGCTCACACCTTGAAGCAGGCCCTCAACTTGATGCAGGTGCAGCAATTACAGGCCCTTGTAAAACGGAGAATCTCGGTATTGAGAAGGTCGTTGCACACATCATAGCGAACCCGAATATCAGATATTTCATAGTAACAGGAGCCGAAGTCAAAGGACATATCACCGGACAGGCATTCATTGCTCTTCACCAGCATGGTGTAAAAGACAACAGGATCGTAAACGCAACAGGTGCTATTCCTTACATCGAGAACCTCAACGAGGAAGCCATCGCGAGATTCCAGGAACAGGTTGAGATCATTGATTTCATCGGCACTGAAGATATGAATTCCATCGTTTCCAAGATCAAGGAATATGCATCCAAGGACACAGATGCCTTCGATGCCGAACCAATGGAGATCGTGGTCGGAGAAGGCGGTGCTGAAGAAGGTGCAGAGATAGGCGGGCTTAAGCCAATGGCCGCTGAGATGGCAACCATCAGGAGCAGGATACTGGAAATCAACAAGGAAATGATGAACATCGGTAACCTGAACAAGTTCCACTCAGGAGTACATGCAGGCAAGGTAGAAGGAATAATGATCGGCCTTACCATCACCTTAACACTGCTTGGAATGTTGTTGTTCGGAGGTAACTGACATGGCAGAAGAAGAATATGGAAAAGGAGTCCCGATGGTCATCAACCCGAATATGGGACCCATTGAAGCCGTGGTTGAGGACATCCGTTACAGGGCTCAACTTATCGCAAGGAACCAGAAACTTGATTCAGGAGTATCTGCAACCGGTATAAGCGGTTTTCTTGCAGGATTCGTCTTCATCTTACTGATGACGATCATACTCCCGATGGTCATCTGGAGCGTGATATAATGAGTGAACAAAGCGACAGAATACCAAGCGTAGTCGTAGATCCGGAAGACTTCAACCAGGTACTCGACAAACTCAACACAATAGATGAGAAGATCGAGTTCGTAAACAGTGAAGTTGCTCAGCGCATTGGTAAAAAGGTAGGAAGAGACATAGGAATTTTGTACGGAGCAGTAGCCGGAATCATCATATTCCTGTTATACCTTTTGTTCCTGGCACCTATGCTTAGAATCTAAAATGGAGAGATTATTATGTTCAGATTTGATAAGAAACAAGAAGTATTCGAGGTAGGCGGAGTCAAGTTCGGTGGCCAGCCAGGAGAATACCCCACAGTACTCATAGGAACGATGTTCTACAACAGGCACAAGATCGTGACTGATGAAGATAAGGGTGTCTTCGACGTAGAGGCTGCAAACAAGCTCTGGCAGAGCATCGTTGACATGGGGGAGGTCACTGGTAACCCTTATGTGAACCAGATTGTCGGTGAAACACCTGAAGCTATCAAAAAGTACATTGACTGGTTTGTCGAACTTGATGATAAGACACCATTCCTTATCGACTCATCTGCAGGTGAAGTGCGTGCAGCTGCTGCAGAATACGTCACAGAGATCGGCGTAGCTGACAGGGCGATCTACAACTCCATCAATGCCAGTGTCCATGCAGACGAGATCGAGGCTATCAGGGACAGTGACATTGATGCATCCATTGTACTTGCATTCAATGCAACTGATCCAAGCGTAAAGGGTAAGCTCGAGATTCTTGAGACCGGTGGAACCGGACAGGACAAAGGTATGCTCGAGATCGCAAAGGAATGTGGAATCACAAAACCACTGATCGATGTTGCAGCAACTCCACTTGGAGCAGGTTCTGGAGCATCTATCAGGTCAGTAATAGCTATCAAGGGACACCTTGGACTGCCTGTTGGCGGCGGATACCACAACATGGCATCCGCATGGGACTGGATGAAGACATACAAGAAACAGTTCGAAACAAAAGAGCAGAGGCAGGCAATCTATATGCCAACCGATATCGGAACAAACCTTGTACCCCAGGTACTCGGATCAAACTTCCAGCTGTTCGGACCTATCGAGAACACAGACAAAGTCTTCCCTGCAACAGCCATGGTCGATATCATGCTGGCAGAGACTGCAAAAGAACTCGGTCTTGAAGTCAAGGACGAGAACCACCCTATCAACAAGCTGGTTTAAACAAACCGGCTCTGTTTTTCTTTTTTGATCAGTCGTTTATCGGAAGCGAGTTCACATAACCTGCCGGCTATTTGAAAAAGTGAATAAAAGAGAACCGGATGGATAAATCCACTCCCCAACCGGCTTGTAGTATTATTGATACAAATTGTGTTCTTTTGTATCGCACACATACAATACATTAAAAATATAAAAGTATTTTTGAACAAACTAAAATGTATAATTTAAAATATATGATTCTGAATGATAATTTAATTGTAGCATCTAAGTTCTCAGGAAAAGCAATTAAACCAGGAAATTGTATTTTCCTGCATGACCGATGTGATGCTGCTATGGGACCAGAGCCTGCTGTTTGAGAAACTGTTCCTCGAGCATAAAATAAAATGCCAGAGAATCGCCCCGGAGAATCTGGGAACACCTTTTTTACCACCATGCAAATGTCTGATGATCCCGACCGGCTTTGCCAATCCTGCATATACAAAAGTCCTGAGTGGCATTGAACGTAACAAAAAGAAACTTGAGAGATTTGTGGAAAAAGGAGGGATCCTGGTAATATTCGGGCCAATGGTAAGTGAATATAACTACCCATGGCTCCCCATGGATCTGCGGTATGTACAAAAGCAGATGTCTGCAAATATCTGTAAGGCAAATGAGCACAATGCACAGTGCCTTGTGGATGACACTGAAGCTGAGGCAGAGTTCGATGGATATTTTGCGGACGCCGAAGGAGACATCATTTTCAAGGACGAGAGCGGAAATGCCCTCATGGTTGCCAAAGAACTCGGTGAAGGAATGATCATTGCAACAACAATACATGAATTCCCTTCAGGAGACTTTCTGAAATGGGCAGTGCAAACTGCAAAAAGGACAAAGATATGAGCCTCACAACCCATATTGATGAAAAGAATGTTCAGCCTATGTATAACCGGTCTTTTTTGAACTCTCATCCTGCATCACGATAACCAGAATAAGATACAGCAGTCCGCCGACCCATATACCTGTGACCAATGCTAATGCTACGAAGATTATTCTCACCAGCGCGGGTTTGACATCAAAATACTGAGCAATTCCACTGCAAACTCCCGCGACCATACGATCGTCACGGCTTCTGACCAGCCTCTTTGACCCATCTTTGTGATTATCGACCTTTACCTGATAGTAATACCATGCACTCGCTCCCAGCAGTCCCAGACCGATGCCAAGTCCGGCATCATCAATTAGAGCACCACATACAAGACCGGCAATCAAACCCCAGACAAGGTAAATACCATAATCAGGATCTTCCTGATCGTTTTTCTCCACAGGTTCACTTCCGTTATAGATGCCAATACTCAGAAAAGGTCATTCTTTCCCGAACCGGGAATGCAGTCTTTCGATCTCATCAGCAGCATCCGGCAGTCTGAGAACAAAAAGTCCGAAACATGGCTTGATATACTGGAAAAATATCTCATCTCCTTTTACACCGATAGGAATGGAATCACCCTTAAGCATCACTCCGCGTATGGTGTAACCACCGGGTACATGATACATTTCATCGGACTTTTCCCTGACCAGTGCTTCACACTGGGCCGGTGTACCCCCTTTCAGGAGGATCTCAAAGGGAAGATCGCTTATACAGGCCATTATTGATTTTCCTTTCTACGTTAAACAATAACAAGGCTGGAAACCTTTATACCACTTTCCACTATCCTTCCGACGATCTTACCCCCTGTCATCTCAGCTGCTTTTACAGCCTGCTCCGGCGGGAGGATTATAACAAAACCCATGCCCATATTGAACGTCCTGTACATTTCCAGACCATCAATGTTACCTTCGTCCTGAAGGAAGCTGAAAATATCATTTGGCTCGATCGGATCGTCGAAATCAAACCCGAGTTCAGTCACACGTTTTAGTTTCAAAAGTCCACTTCCGGTAATATGTGCCAGTCCGTGGACATCGCATTCCCTGATAACATCAAGGACCTCCATGTAAATGCGGGTGGGTATGAGAAGTTCGTCTCCTATAGTCGTAGAAGGATCTGACGGCAAAGGATCATGATAAGAATAAGAAGATCGCTCTATTATTTTCCTGACAAGGGTATACCCATTACTGTGAACACCTGCTGCAGGAATGCCCACAATTGCATCCCCTACGCGGACCTTCTCACCTGTGATTATATCTTCCTTTTTTACCATTCCAAGGCAGGTACCCGCAAGGTCAAAACCTTTGATTATGTCCGGGAGTGTTGCGGTCTCGCCTCCCACAATGGACATACGGGATATTTCGGCCCCTTTTCGCAGCCCTTCACCAATTTGTGCGGCAAATCCCTCATCGTGCTTTTCAAGGGCCAGGTAATCGACAAAGGATATAGGTTCGGCACCTATCGCCAGCAGGTCATTGACATTCATTGCAACACAATCGATACCGACGGTGTTCCAGCGTTTCATCTCGTTAGCTATCACAACCTTGGAACCCACCCCATCCGTTGCCAGAGCAAGTGCATATTCCCCGAAATCTATCAGGCCCGCATAGTGACCTATACCCGTAAGGGGTGCTCCCAGTCCCGTACGTTTATATGTCATATCTTTTGTCAGGGCCCTGATAGTAGTTTCCTCTTTCTCAATGTCAACGCCGGAATCCGCATAGGTGAGATGTTTATCGTTCATTGTGATTACCTTTGCTGGTCCAGTTCGAATTCCCTGTGTAGTATTCTCACAGCCTCAATTGCATCAGCAGAGCTTACGACAAATGAGATATTATGCTGTGAAGAGCCCTGACTGATTATGATAACGTTGATATCCCCTTTTCCAAGTGCATAAAACACTTTACCTGCAACTCCCGGGATACCATCCATACCTGCACCAACCACTGCAACAACACATACATCCCTGTCGTACGCAACGTCGCCAATGACATTATTGCTGAACTCGGACCTTATGGCAGCAACTGCCTGCTCCAGGTGTTCCTCGTTGACCACAAGGGTCATGTTAGCTTCCGAGGAGCCCTGACTTATCATAATTATATTCACACCTGCACCTGCAAGTACGGAAAACACCCTTGCGGCAGTACCGATGGCGCCCACCATACCGGCACCCGAGATGTTAATCAGGGCAACCCTGGATATCAGGGTCACTGCCTTAACAACGTCTTCAATCTGATTCTGTTCAGCAACTATGAGCGTACCCTCGAAGTCGGGTTCAAATGTGTTCTTCACACGCACGGGTATCTTATGCTTGATGGCAGGTTCAATTGTCCGGGGGTGCAGAACCTTTGCACCGAAATAAGATAGTTCCATGGCCTCGATATAGGATATCTGAGGGATCGACTTTGCCTCAGGAACGAATTTTGGGTCGGATGTCATTATGCCATGAACCTCTTTCCAGAGCCATATCTCGTCTGCCTTCACTGCAGCACCCAGGATAGATGCAGAGAAATCAGAACCGCTTCTCCCCAGAGTTGTGATTATCCCCTTGTGGTTCTGGGCTATAAAACCGGTAACAACAGAAATACCACTTTCCAGCAGAGGGGTCAGCCTTTCGTTTATTCGGGAATAGCTGTCTTCAAGCACTTTGGCATCACCATAGGTTGAATCAGTGACTATCCCTGCTTCACCACCTGTAAAAGATTTTGACTCAATCCCAAGGGAACATATCGAACAACTGACTATCGGAGCCGCAAGACGCTCACCATAGGAAGATATATAATCGATGGAACGCGTGGTCAGTTCCCCCAGGTAACAGATGCCTATGAGGGCCTTTTCAAGCTCATCGATACGTTTATCGACAGACTCTATGCATACGGACCTAAGATTATCGCTATCTACTGCAACATGTATGGCATCGTAATGTTTCTTGGTAAGATCAGCTATGAACTCTTTTACATGAGATACCTTACCGCTTACAGATACTTCTTTTGCAGTATTTAGTAAGCCATCCGTTACACCGCCAAGCGCCGAAGTCACAGCTATAAGCTCATTACCTTTTTCATGATACTGCTTTAGGAGTTCAGCCACATACCGGATCTTCTCTCCGTTGGCAACTGATGTGCCGCCGAATTTCATTACGATTCTCATATTTAATCACGCTTATATTTTCAGCTAATTTCGTGTATAAACAGTGCAGACTAATATAAAGATTATGAGTAAAGGCCATAATCCTGAATTGATGAGAACATTTGTCTACAAGAATTTTCTAAAGAACCAGAAAAGCACAATGAATACGCCGGCGGTTACAATAAGAGAGAGCGTATTAGAAAGATTGGAAGGCAATGAAGGTACATTCATGTTCGAAGAGACATTTTCAGAGCTGTTATCCTTTCCAAGACCTTCTGTTGCTGAATTTGCAAAGCCGGCTATTGAACCTGTGATATTGTCTTTAATGTTGACCGATACCGAGAATTCCTCTGAATAATACGAGCGATCATCGTTGTAATCTATCGTCATCAGAGTTGCCTTATGGATTCCCGTGTAAAGTTCCTCTGTGACTGCTTTATAAGTTCCCGGACTCACATCTTTTCTAGTATCCAGAAGTTGTCCATCAACCATGATACGAACCTCTGGGTACGAATCATCCAGACAGTAATTGATAATGGCAATACACCCGGCCTTCAATCCGCCGCCTAAGGGAGATACAATATCTATATCAATACTTTCCGGAGAATCAATATTATCGGAGATCTGATCCTGTTGCAGTGAGACATGATCAAGGAAGACCGTAATGCCATCATCCGTCTCAAATAAACCTTTCACGTATGCAAGGAAGATGGTTTGCGGGCCGGTGTCAGAGTAAACCGTATAGTGAAAATATTCCCCTTCTTCAATATCTGCCTTTTTCAGCTTCCTGCCACTAAACCGGAGTTCCAGGGACACTTCATCGTAATCCATACCTGTGACCTCAAGAGTATAAAGACCGGTCAGTTCAAGTTCAGAACCACTTTTCAGTGAATAGTCCTTATCAAGGATAAGGTAATCATTGATATTTTCCAGCGGATCAAGGTATTGTTCTATGAGAATAGTGGAATGGTATATTCCATCTGAAGTTTTCACCGACCCCTCCGGAGTTATACTCAGGATGAGATGATCCACATCTTTTTCATTACCCTCACCCTCGTATTCGATTACCGGACGCACATACTCCAGAGAATCATCTACTCTGGCAAAGTTATCCTCCAGCTCTATCTTTTCTCCGTCCAGGTATAACTCGATAAGAATATCACCGCTCTTGCTGTTCATATCCAGAACCTTGAAAGAATAACCCTGCTCCAGGGATACCACATCCCGTACACTAACGCCAGGTTCTGAATAATGTATCATTGCTTTTGTAGTCAGGCCCGCTGCGGGAGAGATACACAGGAAGAACACACAGGCACAGATAATTGCAAAATGTATATATTTCATCGAAACCTCACATCATTGGACGGGATAAAATGGCTGAGTATTCTTCTAGCCTGCAGGCATATTATTGTCCTATAGTTTTTATAAATTTCTATGAATATAGGTGAAAAGATGAAATATGTAGTACTCATCGGAGACGGTATGGCAGACGAACCACTTGAAGAGCTGGGCGGCATGACAGTCCTCCAGAAGGCTATGACACCAAATATGGATCATATAACATTCAATGGCCGCGCAGGACTCGCCAGAACGGTACCCTACGGGTTGCCTCCTGGCAGTGACGTCGCCAACATGTCTATTATAGGATATGATCCTAAAAAGTACTACTCTGGCAGGGCACCTTTTGAGGCTGCGAGCATGAGAGTCGAACTTGAGAAAGATGATGTTGCATTCCGATGCAACCTTATAACCATCAAAGATGACATCATCGCAGACCATAGTTCAGGACATATTACCAATGAAGAAGCAAAAGAGCTGATCGGAAGTATAAGCTCTGCACTTGGTGATGATAGCCTCAGCTTCTATCCGGGTATCAGTTACCGCCACCTTATGGTGACAAAGAAAGGGCTCGGCGCAAATACCGAATGTGTTCCCCCCCATGATATCATCGATGAGAACAGGCATGACCATATGCCAAAAGGCAAGGACAGCGATATCATATGCGAGCTGACCGAAAGATCCATGGAGATCCTGAAAGACCACCCTGTCAATAAAAAGAGAATAGAAGAAGGCAGGAACCCAGGTAACTCCATCTGGTTATGGGGACAGGGGTTTGCACCTGCATTCACCTCTTTCAAGGAACTCTATGGGCTCCGGGGTGCTATTATATCAGCAGTCGACCTTGTAAAAGGAATAGGTATCTACGCAGGACTTGATGTGATCGAGGTCCCGGGAGCTACCGGCTATCTGGATACAAATTACCAGGGCAAAGCAGAATATGCCATTGAGGCCCTCAAAGACCATGATTTCGTGTTCGTACACGTTGAGGCACCCGACGAGGCAGGGCATATGGGTGATGTGCAGGCCAAGATACAGGCTATCGAGGACTTTGATGAGAAGGTCGTAGGTACTGTGCTCAAAGCTGCGAAGCAATACAGCGAGGATGTCACAATAATGGTATTGCCCGACCATCCCACACCCATCGCACTCAGGACCCATACCTCCACACCTATTCCCTTTGCCATATACTCGACATCAGAAGCATTTCCGGACGCATCCGAGGCTTTTGATGAGGAATCGGTCAAGAAGGGGGCGCTTGGTACTGTCTATGCAGCCGACCTGGTAAGTATACTGATCGGCCCCTGAAGGCGCCCGCTAATTAATCTTATGAATCAATTATAAATAGATCCAATGATAATAGTTGTATGGTGGGCATCAGGGAGTGAAACCCACTACAATATGAGGAGTGATGAATATGAGACATGGATTAACACGCTGGAGTCCATCTTCCGTATCGGCATGGGACCCTGTTGAAGAGATCAGCAGGATGCAGAACCGCCTGAGCGAGATGTTTGGAGAAACTGAAAGAGGCACCTGGATGGAGCTTGACACCTTGCGCCCTCTTGTGGATGTCAAGGAAGAGGATAACGACATTGTTGTAAAGACAGACCTTCCAGGCGTTAACAAGGACGATGTGGACATCAACATCAAAGGTGACAGGATATGGATAACTGCTAATACTCATAGAGAATCCGAAGAAGAGAAAGAAGGATACTCCATGAAAGAGCGCTCGTTCAAGAGATTCGCTCGTTCGTTCAGCCTTCCTGCAAATGTCACTGAAGAAGGGGCAAAGGCCAAACTAGAGGATGGTGTGCTCACGGTCACCCTTCCCAAATCAGAGCTTGAGGAAAAGCAAAAGATCATGATAGAATAATATCCTGTTTTCCTCCGTATGTTCACGAAAAACGACACTTTTCCTATTTACGCAAATTTTCCTTTACAGCCGTTTTTTACTTGAGACTAGTAAATACTGTTTGTAGCGGCATCAGTCAGAGTTATCATCATAATTTGCTCAGTTGGGGTAACTATCATCATCGCCGCAGAATATCGTATACGATAATATTATTAATACCTATGCACATGTACAGATAATCCATTTTTGCATTAATATTGATGCTTTTGATCGGGCTCTGTAGAAAACCTGCCGTTATCAGGATCATTGAACTTAATAATGATATCATGATCATAACTCAGTGAAACATTCCATATTATAGAGATTCTGAACGATTACCTGGATAGTAAGGATGTTCCACAGAGTCAATATTTAATTAATGGTTGCAGCAATCCTTTTTTGCGAAAGTGGCACTTGTATATAAAAATCAGGTTGAAACAATAAACAGCTATATTTATTCCTAATGCCGTTAGTCCTCCGAGGAACGAGATATGAAGATGGAAGCCTTTACTGTTGACAACATACCGCTGATAAAAAAAGGAGATAACATTGCAGGTATGATCTGCAGGAATGCGGAGATCAGAAATAATGATATTGTTGTCATTGCCTCGACCATAGTTGCTAAGGCAGAAGGCAGGATGTTCAGGCTTGAAGACATTGAAGCAAAGGAAGAAGCCCGGAGAATAGCGGATGAACATCGGGCTGATCCCAGATTAATTCAGGCAGTCCTTGACAGGAGCTGTGAGGTGCTCATGGACTTTCCAATATTACTTGTGGAAACAAAGAACGGCCATGTTTGTATTAAAGCTGGTATCGACGGATCCAATGTAGAGAAAGGATATCTGGCAGACCTGCCAGAAGACCCGGATGCCAGCGCTGCAGGTATCGGGAAGGCGGTGGAGCAGATCTCCGGGAAAAATGTCAGTGTGATAGTGACCGATACCAATGGCAGGGCTTTTAAGATCGGACAGACAGGAATAGCCATAGGGCTTTACAGAATACATCCCATAAAGAATTGGATAGGGAAAAAGGACCTGTTCGGGAATACCCTGGAGATCACCCAGGAATCGGTTGCAGACGAAATTGCAGGCACAGCAAATCTCTTGATGGGAGAAGGAGACGGAGGCAATCCCGTGGTCATAGTAAGAGGTCTGGAAATGCGTTCCGAAAAGGATACATCAGTAAAAGAGATGTACAGGCCTGACAAAGAAGACCTGATCAAAAAAGGGCTTCGCAGCCTCAGGCATAACTGAAAAGCAGTCTTTATAAGAAATCTAGAAAGGAATGATGACAACTTCAACACCTGCATCATCAAAGAAACCTATTGCGTCCGTATCCGGATAAGGCTGGATGTAAACCACTCTTTTTATATTTGAGTTTATTATCATCTTGGCGCACAGTATGCAGGGCTGGTGCGTGCAGTAAAGGGTTGCTGAATCCGTACTTACACCGTGAAGTGCAGCCTGTATTATGGCATTCTGCTCTGCATGGACAGCCCGGCATTTCTCATGACGTGTACCGGATGCTATATTGTTCTGTTCCCTTATGCAGCCGACCTCCAGGCAATGTTCCATATTGCGCGGAGCACCGTTATAACCTGTGGAAAGAATCCTCTTGTCCCTTGATATCACAGCACCCACTTTATTCCTTAAACATGTAGAACGTTTGGCAACAACAGTGGCGATCTCAAGAAAATATTCGTCAATGCTGGGTCTCTCAGTCATCGGTTAAGAGAAACAGTAAGTAGTATATATAAGTTGTAGTGTATGAAGGGACAACCAGTTTATTAATAACGGGAGATTACACAGATTATTACGGAGTATACAAAAATGGAAGTCGGTTTGACTGAACGTCTGGATTCGTTTGTAAGAGCTCACAGCGACCGTCAGCTTGCGGCAATACCGCTTGCCGTATTCCTTGTAGCAATAATCATACTTGGTATTATGTTTGCAAGCAGTGGCGCACCTGTGAGACTAGGAATGGAATTTGAGGGAGGAACGCTTATTTCGGTATCAAGCCAGGATCCCGCTGTGTCCTTCGAACAGAAGTATGCCGACTATCCGATTACCGACGCCCGTGAAACCGGGTCACGTGTAATTATGCAGTTCGGACCCATGAGCAACGAACAACAGAGCGAACTTGTGAGAGATGTGACATCCACCTACTCCAGCGTGGAGATAAAACAGATAGGACCCTTATATGGAGCAAGCCTGCAGCAACAGGCGATCCAAGCTGTCATACTATCGTTTATAGGAATGGCCATTATGGTGTTCCTGCTATTCAAGACATTCATACCATCCATCGCAGTAGTACTGTCAGCGCTCTCGGACATCCTGATAGCAGCCGCATTCATGAATGTTGCAGGCATCGAACTGTCGCTCGGTACAGTAGCCGCTTTGCTGATGATCATAGGTTACTCAGTAGACAGTGATATACTGCTGACAACAAGAGTCTTAAAGAGAAGGGGAACTCCCCAGGAAAACATTTCAAATGCAATGCATACAGGCATCACAATGACGACAACAACTCTTGCAGCACTTGTTGTAATGTATCTGGTATCAACATATTCATACCTGCTCAGCCCGTCCCTCACGCAGATCACACTGCTCTCGGACATATCCATTGTGCTTATATTCGGACTGCTTGCAGACCTTATGAACACATGGTTGTTGAACACCTCCATCCTTAGATGGTATGCAGCCGGCCGGAATCCAAGGGGGCGAAAAGCATGAGAGAAGATGACGAGCAAAAAAGCCTTTTCAAAGATACAAGGGTCATTATATTCATACTTGCAATACTGGCATCAGTATTCTTCATCCAGCCGGGATACTCTTCAGACGAAGGCCTCACAACAGGTCTAAACTACGGACTTGACCTGGAAGGCGGTTCATGGCTCCAGATTAAACTTCAGGGTGCTGTGGCACAACTGGATGCCGATGCAGAAACCCTGTCCCGGACTGTACTCCGGAACAGTATCTCGGATACCGTTGAGATAGAACAGGTAGACACAAGCAATGGCCAGCTTACTGTCACCTTTACAACCCCTGTACAGCTCACCAGTAACCAGATGAATCAACAGGGCATGGGCGAATCTACGATAACAAGATCGGATAATGTTACACAGGTAATCCTATACACTTCAAAGGCCACGCTTATCACAACCTACCTTACGGATTCCCTGGGAGCCGAGGTCGTTCCTCTCTCCGTTGACGGTGGTGTGGAATATGAGATAAGGACTGCCATCTCCCAGGAAGAACTGCAGGAGCTCATGTCCCGGGTCGGAGGCAATATAGTCACCGATTTTGATGGCACACCAATCTATCGCGAAGGTGTCAGGACAGAGACACGGGACCTTACAAAAGAAGTCCTGAGTGATAAACTGAATACCCTTGGGCTCAAGGACATACCAGTCAGAGTAGTAGGCGAAGATTACATCCTTATTGACTTTGCAGGAATGGACCTTGCAACTGCACAGGACATCGCTTCAAGGCCGGGAAAGTTCGAGATACGGATGCAGACACAGGATAATGCTACCAGGCATGTACTATACGGAGATGAGATCCAGAGTGTCGGAATAGCAAGTTACAACGACAGGGACGGACAATGGTACATTCCTTTTACACTGACCGATGCAGGAGCACTCGCACTCCAGAAAGTGGCCATTGAAACGGGAGCAACCACTGACCCGATGTCCCACAATCTCATAATGTACCTCGATGAGAACGAAGTCTACAGCGCACCCCTGAGTTCCTCTGCGGCAGCAACACTTGCCAGAAACCCCATTTACTCCTGGCAGGCTTCCACTGGAGGGGATGAGGAGAGCAAGTTAAAGGCTGAACAGCTGCAGATACACTTACGTGCAGGGGCACTTCCTGTCAAAGTGGAGATCATAGGCTCCGGCCAGGTGGACGCTTCTCTGGGAGAGCAATTCAAGGGTCAGGCGATATTTGCAGGAATATTTACACTGCTTGCTGTCGCATTCGTTGTTTACAGAAGGTACAGGAAACCCGAGATCCTCATACCGATGATAGGCACATCGGTCAGTGAGGTTATAATGATACTCGGTTTTGCCGGTGCCATCGGCTGGCAGCTGGATCTTCCGAGCATTGCGGGAATAATCGCAGTCATAGGTACGGGTATAGATCACCTGGTGATCATTACCGATGAAGTACTCTATGAAGGCAAGCTTCCGCCAAAAAAAGTATATCTTGCCAGGATCACAAAAGCATTCACCATCATATTTGCCGCCGCAGCGACAACTATCATAGCAATGTCACCACTTGTAGTAATGGGCTTTGGCGCTCTGCAGGGGTTCGCAATTACCACTATAGTAGGTGTACTGATAGGCATACTGATCGCAAGACCGGTGTATGGAAAGGTCATCCACGAGATATTGGAAGCAAGAGCACGTAAAAATCCGGAGTAAGGATGATATCAGGTGAGGGAAATGAGAGATATCTGGACTGTTAAGTACAGGCCTGCAAAACTCGATGATATTGTAGGCAACGAAGGATCCATCGACACGATGAGAAAACTCCTGCGCTCGAAGAACCTTCCCCACCTTGTCCTTTACGGACCTGTTAACACAGGGAAATCCTCAGCAGCCTTTGCAATGGCAAATGAGATATATGGTGATGATTACCAGCGTAACTTCACTTACTTCAATGCATCCGACTTCTTTGAACAGGGCAAACGTTACATCGTGAGGGATAAGAGATTCACCCGCATAATCGGAACCGATGACCCTTCAAAAATTAACAAGAGCGTTATTTCCATATTCAAGGAAGTGATTAATGAATATGCAAGTATGGGACCCCTTGACGCTGATTACAAGGTGATCTTCATCGATAATGCAGAGTCGCTGAATTCCGATGCCCAGCACGCGCTCAGGAGAATGATGGAAAGGTACACTGCAACCTGCAGGTTCGTACTTTCCACCACACAGGCCTCAAAACTTATCGCACCCCTGCGTTCCAGAGGCCTTCAGCTGTTCTTTACACATGTGTCAGATGATAAACTTGCAGCATTCATCAGAGATGTTGCGGATGCCGAAGGACTACCCCTGACAAACGACGGGGTCGATGCACTTGGCTACCATGCAAAGGGGAATATTGCAAAGGCACTTCACACGTTGCAGCTTGCATCTGTCAGTTTCGGGGACGAGACTATCGGAGCAAAGGAGATATACGATTCCACTCTTCTGGATAGGTCGGAAAACATAAGCCATCTGTTCAATGCGGCTGTATCAAAGGATATAATAGAGGGGCGAAAAGCCATCGATGCCCTGATACTTGAAGAAGGCATGTCGGGACAGGAAATACTTTTGCAACTACATCAAATGGCGATCAATTCCAACGAGAGCGATCCCGTTATTACAGAATGGGTCATCAGGATGGCAGATACTGACTTTTACATGACAGAAGCGGCCAACGAAAGGATACAGCTTGAAGCACTTGTTGTCCGCTTCTGCCAGTAGATCAGGATTATGATCAGCCCTACTACAAGTAAATATAATTTTTAATACAAATGACAGCAAACGAAAACCCTGATCCTGATTTTTACAAGGCATGCAGAGAGATCCTTGAAATGGTGATGGAAAAGAAGATCACCGATACCCGGCAGTTAAATGAAGTAAAGAAAAAACAGGCCAAGAAATACAGGCTTTCCTGCCTTCCGAAGAACACTGACATTATCATAGCCGGCAATGAAGAAGAACAGGAAATGGTCCGGGACATACTGCGCCGCAAGCCGGTACGTACCATCTCGGGAGTAGCTGTCATTGCCGCAATGACATCACCTGCCCCATGCCCCCACGGAGTGTGCATACCCTGCCCGGGAGGACCGGATTCGGACTTCTGTTCACCGCAGAGCTATATGGGCAGGGAGCCTTCCACAATGCGTGCGATCCAGTGCGAGTACGACCCCTATAGGATCGTTGCCGGTAGGCTGAAGCAGCTCCGGCAGATAGGACATGAGGTAAAAAAGGCCGAGCTGATTGTGATGGGTGGTACTTTTTCTGCCAGGCCGATAGATTACCAGGAATGGTACACAAAACGCTGCCTGGAAGCAATGAATGATTTTTACGGTACACAATGGCGCCAGGAGGTTAGAGCTATAGGAAAAGAAATTCCCTATGTGACCCTGGAAGATGTGCAGCAGATGAACGAAGCTGCAGAGGTAAGGAACACAGGTATCACATTTGAGACGAGGCCTGACTGGGCATCAGCCGACCACGTGGACAGGATGCTTGAGCTCGGTGCCACCAAGGTTGAGATCGGCGTCCAGAGTACCTATGATTTTGTACTGTCCCGTATGAAGAGAGGGCATACCGTGGCGGATAGTATTGAAGCGAACCGAATTCTCAGGGACAGTGGCCTGAAAGTGGGTTTCCATATGATGCCCGGACTTCCTGGCATGGATGAGAAAAGGGAGATTCGTAATTTCAAGAGAGTGTTCACAGACCCCGGATTCAAGCCGGATTACCTGAAAATATATCCCACGCTTGTCACAGAGGGCACCGAGCTTAACAATATGTGGACACGTGGGGAGTACCAGGCAATAAATGATGCAGATGCTGTCAGGCTTCTCGCAAATATCAAGTCCTTTATTCCGGAATGGGTGCGGATGCAGCGCATTCAGCGGGACATACCTGCACAGCAGATCCTGGCAGGAGTCAGAAAGAGCAATATCAGGCAGCTTGCACAGGACCACCTTCTACAGCAGGGAGGTAGATGCCGTTGCATCAGGTGCCGTGAAGTAGGGCATAACATCCTGCAGGGAAAAGAACCCGATGTCGGGAATATAGAGCTCACAGTTCAGAGTTATGATTGCTGTGGAGGGAAAGAGCACTTTATCTCATTCGAGGACACGGTCCAGGATATATTGATCGGGTTTATGAGGATGAGGTTTCCTCACATGCCCCATCGGAAGGAACTGGAAAATGCAGCCCTTGGAAGGGAACTACATGTATACGGGTCCATGGTGCCTGTTGGCGATAAGGCCAAAGGTCACGACTGGCAACATCGGGGGTACGGAGCTGAGCTTGTTGCACGTGCCGAGGAGATTGCACGTGATGCCGGCTATACCGGGATGGCCATAATGAGCGGTATCGGTGTGCGAGGATACTACCGCAGGATCGGGTATGAACGCGACGGGATGTATATGTCGAAAAATTTGTAGGCAGGCAGGATAATATTTATTTCCAATGAAAGTTATAAATCAGAGAGACTGAAGTAAAGTGTCACTCATCCTTCTATAGAGGGATTTTGACTTAAAACCAAACGGAGACTGAATGTCAGAAAAAGAGCTTCTTGAAGAGATACTGGAAAATCTGCAGCAGATGAATGAAAAACTTGATAGTTTCATTGGAAAAAAAGAAACTGCACCCGACCAGTCAAAAAAAGGGAATATTGCTGAATCCCTGGATATCATGACACTACTCTCCCTTCCTGACCATTTACGTACAACAGCGACAACCCTTTTTGAAATAGGACCCGCAACTGCAGAGGAAGTATCTAAGGTAACATTAAAAGAAAGGGCAGTAGAAAGCAACTATCTGAATCAGTTGGTCCGGATGGAACATGTTGAAAAATACAGGGAAGGAAGAAAAGTATACTTCAGGATCAACGAAAAATGAAACTGGATCTTTTTAAATATGACAAAATCCTGACCAGTATATGATATATTGCAACTGTACATGGATCGAAAACTAAAGAGGAAATGAAAATATGACTTTTGCACTGGCCGTACACTCTTCCAAAGGAGGGACAGGAAAAACCAGTATTGCAGTAAACCTTGCAGCAGCCTATGCCCTGGATGGTAAAAATGTCTGTCTTCTGGATGTGGATATCAGAGGCCCTTCTTTGTGCAGTATCTTCAAACCGGACACCTATTTCTGGATAAACGATATGCTCTCAGGAGATAGAGAAATAAAGGATACGATACATGATGTCAGCGAAAGGTTCGGGACAAAAGGTAAGTTCTTTGTAGGTTATTCAAATCCTGATATTAACCAGATACGCGAACTTGCAAGAAAAGACCGGAGCTGGCAATCCAATGCATTGAAGAATATCATTAAAGGAAAAAAAGAGCTTTCAGGTAAAAATATAGACGTAATTATCTTTGATACCAGTCCCGGAGTAGAGTATGAGTCGATAAATGCAGTTGCTGCTTCTGACATAGTGTTGATAGTACATAATTCTTCAATCGCATGCCACAACTGTACCGATCAGCTGATCAAGGGGATATACTCCCCACTAAATAAACAATGCGCCATTGTCGACAATATGTGCCATCCGAATGTCTTAGGGCCTTCAGAAGAAAAGAGGTTCGGGATAAATGTGATCGCACAAATTCCCTGTATGTGCAATGTTGCCACAAGGAACAATGAGATACTCTCCCTGACAGATCCGGATCATGTATTCTCAAAGGCGATATGCAGCATGAAGAACAAAATCGAAGATTTTTATATGTGAATTCCATTCATTATTTTTACCGGTCATTGTCCTTTTTCTCAATTATCGGTATTACATCGTTATACAGATAATCATCCATGTTCCGGGACCTCATCCTGCTAACATCATCCTCAATACCTTCTGAAGATAGAATTATATCCTTAATCGTAGAAAAGAAGAAAAATGCAACAAAAGTAGCGCTCAAAGCCAGAATCGTGCGCTCCAGAGGGTATAAAAGAACTGCCGATCTGAATGCTTCAGTGCTCAGATCGAAAATATAAGAATATGCAATACTGCCCATCAGATGGTCGGAAAGAACACCTATCAAAGCTGCAAAGAAAAGCGATACGAAAACAAATGTCCGGGAGTGGATAGACTTTATGCTGTTCTTTTGAAATATTATGAAAGCCACGAATACGACTATATGGAACCACGGGTAAAAAAATGCACTTCTGCCCACATCAAAAAGGTACCAGACCACTATAAGACTGCCAAATATGCCTAAAGCCGCTTTATGCTGCCTGTTCACTATCAGGCCGGATATTACCGAACTAAGCATTATGAAAAAAGGCGAGAGCATGCTAAAAATATTCTTGCTCAGGTAACCTGTGTTGTTGATCTCGTGTAAGAGCATACCGGTACCCGAGATGATCGCACCCCAGAAAGGCCCGTAAAGCATTCCATTTAGCGATCCGAATGCTACAATAGAACTTATTCTCGTTCCCTCAATTCCTATGACACCCATAAGGTCAGGCAGATAGCTTGAAAAATAAGTTAGAATAACACCAAATAGAATATAGATAAAACTGATATTTCCCTTTATTTTCAATTTCGATAACATTGGTGTCATAGCAGAACTAATCTATGAAAGAGATTTATATATAAGTTTACATTGCAAATCGGTCTTAATCCAGCCTGAAATAAATTTAAAAAGCAACTACAGTTAATGCAGTTGATGTATCCGGCAATAGTATTTTGATGAAAATATTCATTTACAGGAACTGAAATACACTTTTCTAGATACACCTGGCATGAACTGTACACGAATGCTCCAAATAAATTTATACATAGTATCAAAATTTAAAATAACGAAATTAATAATAAAATCTAACCTGACAAATACTTACCGAATATTATCAAAAGTGATTTATATAACGTAATTTATCCAGTAAGCAAAAAAGATTATTATTTACAAATCTGCATCATGCATCCGATTATAGACAAATATATAATAAAAAAACATATTAATAATATGATTAGACTAATTTATACCATGAGTATAATCTTATATTTCGGGATAGCTTTAAATAAAACTTTGTATATACAGTAAATTATCACAGTATAAAATGATGTATTTATAAGTGCAAATTAGTAGATTTACATAACAATAAATGGAGATTTAACATGAAAATAAGAGTTGTAAGTTCAAAAGAAGAGATCAACACACTTGGACCAAACGAAGAGATCGTGCATCTTGCATTCAGGCCTTCTAATACAGATATTTTTTCACTAGTAATGAAATGCCCAAGTGTAAAAGCGCTTCACATCCCAAGTTCATATAAAAGGACAATATCAAATTCCGCAAAGATGTATCTTGAAATGCAGGGGATAGACCTTCTTGAAGGCGACGTATGGGGACACAGGAAAGATATTAATGAATATTCAGAAGTGTCGCAGGGTGTCTACGACCGCATAAACCAATACAGACAAGAAGGGCTTTCCGAGGATGAGATAGAGGACAAGATGATCAGAGAGACCAGGCTCAGTCCGGATTTCGTTAAGTTCCTTGTAAAACAGAATAACTAAAACAAAAAAAGACCCCAAGCCCCATTGGGGTCCTGTAACTATTTTAAAATTATCGTTCACCATATATCTGGACAAGTACTTTTCTGGAACGCGGACGGTTATCCAGATCTATGAAAATTATCTGCTGCCATGTTCCAAGCTGTATGCTTCCGCCAAGCAGAGGAAAGGATTCACTTTGGCCAAGCAGCGATGCCCTGACATGAGAGTGACCGTTACCATCATGCCACTTTTCATTATGCCTGTAATTGAAATCCTGAGGGACCAGCCTTTCAAGTGCTTCCTGGAGGTCAGATATCAGGCCAGACTCATACTCAATAGTAGATATAGCAGCGGTTGAGCCCGGTACAAAGACCATAACTATCCCATCCATGACACCCGATGAGGCAACCAGGCTGGAAACATCAGCAGTCAGATCAATTATATCCGTATTTCCTCTAGTATCGAATTCCAGGTATTCAGTGACAACTACCACACCAGACCCCCGGGATCATTCCATTTGATTGATCTTCAGACCAACAAGTGAAGTAATGATAATAAAAGCTACGAGTGCACCCATGAAGCCATATTCCTGGTGTTGCTGCATGGTCTGGTGTACCAATATGAACAGTACTGTCAGCAGGGCTACGGAGCCTATGGAGTATATAATTTCAAGTTGTTTCTTGTTCATCAGGGAACAATTGAATGATAAGTACATCAACTTAACGCAGATGACAAAGCATTTTTAATAATATTAAGTGAATCTTATTTCAAAAATAACACGGGTATTCCATGACAGACTTCGAAAGGACACTGGTCCAGTCTTTCAATATATATTTTGAAGAAAGCAATTTAAAGGGCATTGCACACCGTCTGAAACAGCACAGGTTCACACCACAATTCCTGGACGTGCTTGTGGATTCACTGGACCCCGATTACTACCTGGGGATAGAATGCAAGAGCATCTCGGTGGACAAGGGCGCAAAAGCACTCTATTTCACACAGCACTTCACTATCGACAAGAACGGGAGCCATCAGATCGACCGCATATCGGACTTTCTTATCAGATCAGGCAGGACGGGTTTTCTTGCAATTGAGCTTAAAATGGGTGTAGGTAAATCCAGGGAAGCATACATAATACCCTGGGACGTGCTTCGGGACAGATTCCATGAAGACGGCAGGACAAAGTTCACGGTAAACGAAATACAGGAATTCTGCAGGATAGAGAGAAAAGCAAATAAGTATATCATTGACCCCGAAGGATGGAAGAAGGGAACAAGGATAATCTCATGAGGAAAAAATGTCTGAAACCATGATACAAATGGCCCGGCGCGCCGCAAAATGTGCGGAAGAGATAAAAAAGCACAAAGAAGTACAACTGGTATCCCACATAGACGCTGACGGGATAAGTTCGGGAGCGATCATAGCAAAAGCCCTTGAAGGGGCTGACATAGACCATGAAATGCTTTTTGTGAAGCAGCTTGACGAGAATATTATAAGGGACCTTGCAGACAGCAATCCGGAACTAACGATATTCACCGACCTTGGAAGCGGCCAGATAGAGCATATCAATAATTACGAACTGCATGCAGTTATCTCGGACCATCACAGGCCCCAGGGTGATACGGACCTGCATCTGAACCCCCATCTTTTCGGAGCTAACGGCTCCTTTGAGATCAGCGGTTCCGGAACCACATTCATACTTGCCAGCCAGCTTGATAAGAACAACAGCCTCGCAGACCTTGCCATCGTCGGATGTGTCGGCGATATGCAGAACCGCAAATATGGAAAACTTGTCAGTCTTAACAGGGAGATACTGGAAGACAACCCGGCTATTGTCATACCAAAAAATGACATCTCACTCTATGGAAAGCAGACAAGACCTATTTTCAAGATGCTGCAATTCTCCTCTGACCCCTACCTGCCGGGGCTTACAGGCAGTGAGGACGCATGCATAGGTTTCCTTCACAATATTGGACTGCGCTCGGCAAACGATGAGAAATGGCGCAGGTGGATAGACCTGACAGAGGCTGAAAAGGTCAAAATCACGTCAGCACTGTTTCAGTACTCCGTTCAGAACGGGCTTTCTTCATACAACATCAACCGCCTCGTAAACGAATGCTACCTGTTGCTCCCGGAAAAAGAAGGAACGGAAATGAGGGATGCCAGCGAATATGCCACCCTTCTTAATGCGACCGGGAGATACATGCAGGCCGAGATTGGCATGGCCGTTTGCATGGGCGACAGGGAAGACGCATATGAGGCTGCGCGCAGACTGCTCTATGAGCACAGGAAGAATCTGGTTGAAGGACTGAACTTCGTGAGAGACACGGGGGTCACCCAGTTATCACACCTGCAGTTCTTTGATGCAGGCAGCAACATACCGGAAACCATTGTTGGCATTGTTGCAGGAATGAGCCATGCTTCCAATAACCGCCGTCTGCCAATTGTAGCATTTGCAGATAAGGAGGACGGCCACAAGATCTCTGCGAGAGGCACACAGGAACTTGTTAACAAAGGACTCAACCTATCAGAGGCCATTAGTCAGGTATGCCAGGAAATAGGAGGTGCTGGCGGCGGACATGACATTGCAGCAGGTGCCACTGTGCCCTTTGGTAAAAAACAAGAGTTCATAGATAGATTAAACTCGATCATAGCATCACAGATAGCCAGTAAGGCCTGAAAGTGATTTATTTACAAAAAAAATCAGACATCTTTGATGTGCTTCAACTCATTGATGTCCATTAACGTAGACATGGCATTTGTCTTTATAGGAATGCCATGCTCCTGAACTATTGCCATGGGATTCGTACCACCTATGACGACAATTCCCAGGTGGTCCCTCTCCACAGGCACATCCAGTATCCGAGTATTGGGTTCACCCACTTCAAGAATGCCTGTGATGCCCGCATCAACCATATCCGAGAGCGTACTGTCAATGACATCCCTTGCAACCATAGGTGCCTCCCGGAGATTTGCAAGTATCTTACCGGTGCCGGTCCTGAGCATTTCCATGACAGATGTCAGTTCCTGTGACATCAACACTTCCAGAGGGTCTATGGTAGTGCTTTTATAAGCCAGAACATTCGTGAAGCGGATAGGAGCACCATCCCTTATTTCCACAAGACCGCCAAACTGAGGTTTGACCATTACACCTGCCTTCAACAGGATCCCATCAATCGTGATACTGCATACTGTTGCAAAGCCGATCTCATCCTTTCCTATGACCTTTTCCCCGATCGAGTCGCCTTCGTGCAGCACTTTCAACATTGGACTTACAGCGAGACCACTGTTAATAGCGAGACTGAATATTTTAAGGACTGGTTCAAAATCCTCTTTATTAATAAGAGAAAGGTTTACTATTACATCTCCCTCCATGGTCTTTGGATTGAAGGTAGTCCTGAACATCAGGTCCTCGATCTTGGCGGAAGTAAACTGGATACGGCCGTTCTTTAGCAACAATACACCTCTTACCGTTTTAGTAACTTTCAACCATTTATATGTTCGCACGGCAAAATGTTACTATCATGCAGTCACCTTTTCGAAAACAGGCATATATTCCCCTGGCCGCGTCAGAAACTCAAGCTTACCGATGTCATCTACAAGGTCATACATGTCCTTTCCGGCTGAAAGGCCCAGCTCCGGATAATCTGTTGTTTCCCGGGTTCTTATCGGAGGAACTTCTGCGTAATCGGGGTTCGTGATAAAACCATCCACAAGGAGATAATATGCAGCACCAGAAAGCTCTTTAATGGGTTCATATACCGATGAAAAATCCCTGGCCACCCAGTTTGCCATTTTCAGGGTTTCCCCGGTTGCATTGATGGTTATATGGCCATAATCCGGAGGAATAACAACACAGTCCCCTTTTTCTGCTACATAGACCATTACATCCGTAATCATATCACCTTCCTGTTTCTGAAGAAGGTAAGTAGCCGTTCCTTCTAGTACCTGATACACCTCCGCATATGAAAGCGTGGTACCGGGTACAAAGGGATGATAGTGACCTGCGGTCTTTACGTATTCCCTCCCCAGCATTTTAGGAGGTATGATGGTTATATCATACCTGAGATTATGTTCTTTTATCTTTTCAAGATCAGACTTATTCCTGTAAAGATCCCTGTACATATAGTAGAGTTCCATATTACCGGCCTGAGACAGCCATTCCTTATCATAGAGAACTTCTTTCATATCGTAAAGCATCCTTATATCAGGAGTCCTTATGTAGCCATAGAAATCCAGTTCATTACCCATTTAAACTCACCCTTGAATCAGCAGGAATACATTAACTTTCAAATTTATTAGATAAAATATATGAACCCAATATATTTGAATTTAGCCGCCATCAGCTTTCACGGATGACTTATCACAGAGGTATTCATGTATAAGCTCTGCGATCTTCTTACTGATGCCCTTTACCTGCATGAGATCTTCAGGAGAGGCAGACTTCATATTCTCAACCGAACCAAAATGTTCGATGAGAAGTTTCTTTTTGCCGGGACCTACACCCGGTATTGCATCAAGCTGGGAATGGGTGAGTGTCGCAGACCTTCTGCGACGGTGGGACGTTACAGCAAAACGATGCGCCTCATCTCTAATCCTCATAAGCAGTTTTAGGGCAGGAGAGGTCAGGGGCAGGATTATGACCTCTCCGGGTCCTTTGCAGGGAGTGATTATGTGTTCAAAACGTTTTGCAAGACCGATCAACGGAATATCAAGTCCCAGGGCATCCAGAGAGGATTTGGCTGCTCCCACCTGGCCCGGTCCGCCGTCTATCAGTATGAGGTCCGGCAATGAATCCTTTTCCTTCAGCAGACGTGAATACCTCCTGTTTACCACCTCGGCCATCATTGCGAAGTCATCTATACCCCGGACAGTGCGGATGTTGTGCTGCCTGTACCTGCTGTTAGCCGGCAATCCGCTCTCAAAAACAACCACTGATCCAACGGCATTGGTACCCGAGATATTCGATATGTCAAACCCTTCGATATGCTTTGGCAATTTTTCAAGAGACAGTACATCTTTGAGTTCATTGAGCGCAATCAAGGATGATTCAGCCGGACCTTTTTCCATCTTCGCGACCCTCATTGCCATTTCCGCATTGCGAACACACATATCCATTATCTTTTTCTTCTCGGTCCTGAAGGGGACCTGTATCTTCACTTCCCGACCGGACCTCTGGCCCAGCCACCCGGAAATAAGTTCATTTTCAGGTAGCTCATACTGTACGAGGATCTCAGGTGGAATAGGAGAATCCTGATAATATTGCTTGATAAATGCAGCCAATGCGGAAGGTACCTCCACAGAGCCCCCGGAATCCACCATGGTGAAGTCTACTTTCCCGACCATGCTGCCGTGCCTTATGTAGAATATCTGCAGGTATACAGTCGGGCCATCCGCTACTGCAGCAATCACATCCCTGTCTCCTATACCCGAAGTTGCTATCTGTTGTTCTGTAAGGCATTTCAGGCCCCCTATCTGATCCCTTACCTCCGCCGCAGCTTCATATTCCTGACTTGCGGCAAAAGTGTTCATCTTTTCCTCCAGCTCTTTTAAAAGCCCTGCAGTATCACCTTTTAAAAAACGAACAGCCTCCATGACCCTTCTGTTGTATTCTTCCAGGTCCATAGAGTCTCTACATGGAGCCATGCAGCGTTTTATATGGTAGTTGAGGCATGGCCGGGTCTTCCCGGAAGTTACTTGCTTTTTGCAGCGGCGCAGCAGGAACATCTTTGAAATCACTTCCAGAGTACTCCGGATTGCCCTGCTGTTCGTGTAGGGGCCAAAATAGAGAGCATCATCCATGAGTCTCCTGCGGGTCAAAAATATCCGAGGGAACTTCTCATTGATCGTAACCTTGACATAAGGATAGCGTTTATCGTCCTTCAGGCGAACGTTATATCTGGGCCTGTACTTCTTGATGAGATTGGCCTCGAGTACAAGTGCATCTATCTCAGTGTCCGTTACGATAAATTCGATATCATCGATCTGCCTGACCAGCACACGCGTCTTCGGTGTCTGGTTGGCAGAGGACTGAAAATAGGACCGTACCCTTTTAATCAGGGATATGGCCTTTCCGACATAGATTATATCCCCGGAGGAATCTTTCATCAGGTATACGCCGGGGGAATCGGGAATCTTGCTTAGATCGGGAACCATATCAGATACATTCGGAGAACTTGTGGTCTATGAACTTAGGAAGGGTCATTTCCATTATAGTCTTGAGATTTATCGTATCTTCCCTGTTGTATTCAAGCAGCAGTTCAAGAGCCTCCTGATCACCTTTTTTGTACTGGTGCCAAAGACGCACAGCATCGAGACCGGTAATAGCTTCAACTTCCTCTTTCCTTGAGATACCCAGTTCCACCTCTATCTTCTTGAGGCCACCGGTAAGTGAGATCCGCCGGAGAGGATACATCAGGTCAGCATGAAGCTTGTTCAGTTCCACTTCAGGGAATTCGCGCTTGATGAAAGGGAGATCGAACCTCGCACCATTGAACGTTACAAGATATTCGTACTTCTCGAACTCCTCCACTGCTTCATCCATGTCCACCCCATGTACAAAGGTCCTGGCATCTTTCCCGTCATATATGCCGATAACGGTGATATGAGATCTGTTCGGAGAAAGGCCAGTGGTCTCGATATCCACATAGGCTGCCTTTTCTGAGAACATGCGGAACGCACGCCAGTGTTCTGCACCGGGCAGAGACCTGGCAAAGAACTCGTAATCACGGCATGCAATACGCTCTTTTGATTCCTCTATCCCCGGAAGGATCATTTCCATTCTTGAACGGGGAATCGGTATCTCGTCCTTCCTGTCAATCAGTTCATCCCATGTGTGGACACCACTTGCCCATATTTTTTTCTCAATGGTGGGCCCCACTCTCGGGATGTGAATATATGTACTGGTAAGCATTTATTTTCACTTTTCTGTAGGTTTAAGCTTATATTTAATATATGATAAACTCTAGTGTCTGTCCAGAAATATACAAGTGGGATTAAGCTTATTGTTTATATATAGTACCCTGATGAAGAGGGACAATTAGAAAAACAGAGGAGTAGAGAGAATGAAAGTTTCAGTTATTGGGTCAGGCAATGTGGGGGCAACTGCCGTGCAACGCCTTGCGGAACTTGATATCGCCGATGTGGTCATGCTGGATATTGTAGAAGGGCTACCGCAGGGAAAGGCACTGGATATTGCCCAGGCAGCGCCGATCATGGGTTTTAATGTGGATATCACGGGTTCGAATGATTATGCGGACATCTGTGACTCGGATATTGTGGTGATAACTGCAGGCATTGCAAGAAAACCAGGCATGGACAGGAATGACCTGCTTGCAACTAATATAAGTATAACACTGGATGTTTGCGACAATATAATGCGACATTCGCCTGAAGCTATTATAATGACAGTCACAAATCCTCTGGATGTCATCACATATGCTTCTATTAAACATACACAGTTTGACAGGGGAAGGGTTTTCGGAATGAGTGGACTGCTGGATTCGGGCAGGTTCGCATCCCTCATTGCAAAAGAGATCAACTGCTCGGTCAGGGACATAAATGCAATGGTGCTGGGCGGACATGGAGATTCCATGGTCCCGCTTCCGGAATACACGACAGTGTCAGGGATCCCTCTGCCAGAACTTATGGAAAAAGAAACCATCGACAGGATTATCAGGAGAACTGTTAATGCAGGTGCAGAGATTGTCGGACACCTTAAGACAGGAAGTGCATTCTATGCCCCCTCTGCTGCAATTGTGAGTATGACAGAAGCCATACTCAAGGATACAAAAAAAATAGTTCCGGCTTCTGTTTATCTTAATGGGGAATATGGCCTGAAGGACATATGCCTGGGAGTTCCGGTCAAATTTGGTAAAAGAGGAGCAGAAGAGATAATAGAACTTAAACTTACTGAAGAACAGATGATAGCACTTCACAATTCTGCAGAGTCAGTACGCATGGGAATATCCAGGATATGATCATAAGAAGAATGAATGCTATTAATTAAAATATAAAATCAGACACTGTAGTTACATACAAATATTGATATATAAGTAAAATATAAGTAAGAGGGGATATCATGCGAGTAGACATAACTTCACTTTTTGGTTTGAACATTTACACTGACACTGGCACATATGTAGGTAAAGTTGCCGATCTTGTCCTGGACATTGATGAAAGGACAGTCAAAGGCATTGCCGTATCTTCCATCAACAGGGACATCTTTGATGTCACCTCAAAGGGTATTATAATCCCCTACAGATGGGTAATCACTACAGGCGACATAGTTCTGATAAGGAATATCATAAATAAATTTAAGAAGCAACCTAAAAAAGAACCTGAAGAATGATCGGTCTATGAAAGGGCGAGAGATCTATTCTGATCTGCGTTGTGCACCGCCTGTGATCGTGCGCATTGACGGCCGGAGTTTCAAAAATGCGCTGTCACGCATGGAATTCGAGAAACCCTATGACAGCAGGTTCGCATCTGCAATGGCGGATGCAGTGGAACTCTTTTTCAGGAACAGTGGATTTAGTCCCGTGTTCGCGTATGTTTTTTCCGACGAAATAAGCTTTTTTTTCCGGGAAGTGGCCTTTGAAGGAAGAGTCGAAAAGATCGATTCGATTGTGCCGTCCTTTATCAGCAGTGCCTTGACGATGCTGCTTGGATCTGATGAACCCCTGTCCTTTGACTCCAGGGTGATACCCGTACATGGACAGATAGTCAGTGATTATCTTATCTGGAGACAGGCAGAAGCATGGCGCAACTGCGTCAATTCCCACGCATACTATGCATTGCTTTCTGAAGGACTCGAAGAGGAAGATGCCGCAGGTTTCCTCCGAAACAAAGGTACCAGTGACATGCATGAACTGCTTTTCAGCAGGGGAACCAATGTTGCTAAGCTGCCTGCATGGCAGAGGCGGGGAATGATGGTCGTGAAAGAGGAGTATAAAGTCGAAGGATTCAACCCGCATCTGGATGAAAGAACATTGACCACAAGAAGGAAAGTTGTCCAGAACTGGGATATCCCGCAGTTCAGGACACCCGAAGGAGCATGCTTTGTCAAGGACCTGATCTGCCCTGAAAACGGCAGGACCACATAAGAAAAAGCATTTAAAGGGATATGTGATTATACAGAGCACGATTTACAAATGGTGAACTCATGGACAGACTTGAGCTTATAAAAAGGAACGTGCAGGAAATAGTGACAGAAGAAGAGCTGAAAGCACTTCTCGAAAAAAAAGAACATCCTAAAGCTTATGTTGGATACGAGCCTAGCGGAAAGATTCACATGGGGCACGTCCTGACAGTGAATAAACTCCTTGACCTCCAGAAAGCAGGATTCGAGATAACAGTATTACTGGCAGATGTCCATGCATACCTTAACCAGAAAGGGACACTTGAACAGGTCCGTGAGATTGCGGATTATAACAAACGATGCTTCATCGCCCTTGGACTGGATGCAGAAAAGACGAATTTCGTTTACGGATCCGATTACCAGCTCAGTTCCGAATACATGCTTAATGTACTCAAGCTTACACAACTTACATCCCTTAACAGGGCAAGACGGAGTATGGACGAGGTAGGACGCCAGATGGAAGACCCAAAGGTCTCGCAGATGGTCTACCCCATAATGCAGGCAGTGGATATCGCTCTACTTGGAGTGGACATCGCTGTCGGAGGGATAGACCAGAGGAAGATCCATATGCTTGCAAGGGAAGGGCTCCCGTCACTCGGTTTCAAGGCACCTTTATGCATCCACACACCCATCATCCTGGGCCTTGATGCGAAAAAGATGTCATCGTCCAATGAGAACTATATTTCCATTGATGATTCCGAAGAGGCCTTGAAGAAGAAGATGAAAAAGGCTTTCTGCCCTGCCGGAGAAACAGAGAACAACCCCGTGCTTGAACTGTTCAGGTATCACATATGTCCCCGCTATGGGGAAGTGGTCTTTGAGCGACCGGAGAAGTTCGGAGGAAACATGATCTGTAAAGAATATGCAGAACTTGAAGTAGTATTCGCATCAGGCGAGCTCCATCCCATGGACCTTAAGAACGGTGCGACAAAGTACATGAATCAAATACTGGAAACCGTCAGATCTGTTATATAATCCTGCTACATCGAAATTTATATAAAAGGGAGAAGGAATATATAATCAATATATTTAAAAGGGGATTTGGATGAAATATACATTTCAGGACTCAACCGATTTACCATTGCAAAGAGATTTTATTCAGGATCTGAATGAGTTCATAGAGATAGCGAAGAAAGTTATCCCTATGGAAAATTCTGCTATCGAGCTGAACGAGGATGAGTCTGAGGAAGTGTCTTCGCTGGAATCCAGGATTCTCGAACTGGACAAGTTCAGTAAGGAAGTACAGAACTATGTTGACGAACTTTCCATGGGCGCCCGGGATAAGGAAATACTTGAATGCCGTAATTCTGTAATCGATGCCTGTGTAGCAAGTTCTACAAAAGGTCTCAAGGAACTGAATCTGAGACTCGACCAGACCAAACGTGAGTCCGAAAGCGGACTTTATAAGATCGAGAACGATATCCTTGTAACACTCAACCCTCTTTTCAAATCGGGCAGCTATGGCGTAACAAACAGGTATTACGTTTCCATGAAGGAAGGTATGCTCAGGGGCACCATGAAATCGTTCTTCCTTGGCATGGAATATACTTCCGAACTAACGTATATGCACGATGTGCTGACTGTAAAAGATGTATACGGAGACCTTTTCCTGCCCACATGGACAAAAGCAGGCATCCTTCACAAAGAGAACAAGGTCAAGATGCTTGAAGTATCCGAATTCATTGTCACTTATGTAAATTACGACGGCATTGAACATATTGATGCAAGTTTTGAGAGCAAGAAAAAGGATCAGAAGTTCAGGGTCAGTTGTAATGCTGATAACTGCCAGATATACTGCGGCGAGATAGATATCACTGCAGATGAAACTCTTTTGAAATCCGTCAAATTAGAAAGCATCAATGCCCTGATGGATGAACTGAAAAAATATATCAAACAGTCCATCAAATCCCAGAACCTGACCCAGATACTGCTTGACGGAAAAGATGCGGTACGCAACAATGAGGTCTTTGACTGCCTTAAACTCGTTGCCGAACAATACGGAGAAGTAGTAAAGGAATCGCTTGACCGTGGTTATGTCAAGAATGAGATCACTATCAAAATAGAGTCTTCCGACGGAACACGTACCGAGAAATACATCACCCGGGAGGAGGCCTTTGACAGACTTTCCGAAATTGGAAGCGAAGGTCTTGAACTGGCAAGCATCCTCAATCTGGACTGACACTTCCAGCTGTACCTCTGTCCGGGAAAGCTCCAAAAACTTTTTTACTTATACCTATTCGAAGATATAGTTAAGAGAGGGGATGCAATGGAGCGCTCAACCGAAGATATCCAAAAGAAGATCGCTGAAAAGACAGCTATCGTAATGACCTCCCAGGAGGTCTGCGAACTTATAGAAAAGGGAGAAGAGGTAACGGCAAAAGATGTGGACATAGTAACCACCGCAACCCGGGCCATAATGAGCGGGACCTATGCATTATTATCATTTCCGGTCAATTCTGCGCATAGTTTCAAAAGGGCTTCAAAGGTTTTCCTGAATGGGGTTCCCGCACACGTAGGACCCTGCCCCAACGAAAGTCTTGGGATGCTTGACCTGATGGTATTCGGAACAGCACATTCATGCCTCGAACATGATTACGGCGGAGGTCATCTTTTCCGGGACATGGTAGACAGAAAGATCATCGATATCTCTGTTATCACTGATGAAGAAGACTCTTTCCAGACAACGGTCACGCTGGACAAGATACCGTATGCAAAAATCCATGCCACAAGACACTCCTTCAGGAACTATGCCGCATTCGTCAACTGCTCCGGGAAACCGGTAAGCACGATATTCCATGCTACTGAGTTCGAGCCGGATATGAAGACCGCAACATTTTCAGGATGCGGGCAGATAAATCCCCTTAAGAACGACCCTGGGCTTACTACCATCGGTGTAGGCACAAGGGTACTAATGAACGGTGCGGAAGGGTTCGTGCTGGGAGAAGGGACCCGCAGCAGTCCTGAAAGACCAAATCTGACAGGGTTTGCAGACATGCATACAATGGACCCGCAGCTCATGGGAGGTTTCACTACTTCTGCCGGACCCGAGTGCATAGTATCCTGGGCCATACCGATCCCTGTGGTAAATGATAGTGTTCTGGATGCAATCATCAAGACCGATCACCAGGTGCCAATGCCCGTGATGGATGTGGACAGGCGCACGACCATAAGCGGTACCACCTACGCGGACGGATGGCATAATGTGGACCTGTCAGTGGAGTTCAGACCTGCCTCCTGTATCAGATGCGATGTATGCAGGGCTGCTGATAACTGCCCGATGGAAGCTATATATTTCAAGAATGAGAGGATTGTACTGGACAGGCACCTGTGCTTCAATTGCGGATTATGTAGTACGATCTGCCCGGAAGGGGTTTTCAGGGCAGAACTCGGAAGCATCAGATTTGAAACAGAAGGCAGAACAAATGAGGTACCCATTGTCCTGCGGCAATCAGATCGAAAGAGAGCCCTGGAACTTGAGGAAAAGCTCAAAGGGATGATCCTTGACGGCACATTCAGACTGAGCCGGATGGTCGAGAAGCTTCGGCCATGAACCTCTCAAGTATATCTTCAGGTGACATCTGAATGTTCGGGACATCCGCATTTCCCGGCAGGACCCTGACAACGATTATACCGTCGTCAGTTTCCTGCAGGATCTGCCTCAGCCTTTCTTTTGTACCAGCCTCGTAAACTTTAATATTGCCGGCTCCTTTTGCCACCTGCGCCAGATCGGCCTGCTGTGAGGTAGCTGTAGGCTGGTTGCCTGTGGAACCATAGGCTCCGTTATCCACGACCACCAGAAGATAGTTGTCCGGAGCCTGCCAGGCTATAGTTGCAAGGCTTCCCATATTCATAAGCACGGAACCGTCCCCGTCAATGGCAATTACCTTCCTATCAGAAAGGGCTAATGCAAGCCCTAGTCCTATGGACGATGCAAGTCCCATGGAACCCAGCATATAGAAGTTGTTTGGTGTATCGCATGCCTGATGCAGTTCCTTGCAGGGAACGCCGATATTACTCACCAGAAGAGCATTGATGTTAGTAGCCTTTTTGACAATCTCGGAAATAGCGTCCATTCGTTTCATGACTGCCTCCAGAAAGAGATAGGTAAGAGTAATGCCACCGGTTTCTTTTTGTCAAAGGCTGTTTCTACAGCTTTGAAGATCATTTCAGTTGCTTCCTGTTTTGAATCCGGCAGGAAATACGGGATGCAAAGTGTATCCAGGAGCGGAACGGTCAGCTGACCCATAGGTATCTGGGCGCATATAGGCTCACCCTCCACACCCCGATGACTCATTATCATAAGCAATGGGATACCATACAAGCGGTTCAGTGACGCCAGGGAATTGATAGAATTACCAAGGCCGGAGTTCTGCATCAGCATTGCAGGCCTCTTACCCCCCATGAAAGCCCCTGCACAGACACCAACACCCTCTTCCTCGCGAGTCACAGGCACGTGGATGATATCAGGATCAGCACCGATCATGGGAATGAGTTCCCTGAGATTGATGCAGGGTACACTGACAATAAAATCGATTCCGGCATTCTTTATACCCAGGTACACCGCTTCAGGAGGAGTCAATTCATTTTGCCCGGACATGCCGGATCACCATACCTTCAGGTCGATGCCTTCAATCCTAATTTCTTTTCCCTCTACTCCTACCACCATACCCGAATGGACCTTCTGCATCATACAATACTCGGGTACGAATTTGACGGTCTGGCCTACCTTTGGCAACTCTCCCCTGGAAACTTTACCTTCAAAGGCAAGTATCATACAAAGGCCGATATCCTTGAACCGGAAATCCTCCTGACCAAGTCTGTGAAGAGGTCCTACTAAATGGATAGTATATATGCCGGGATCGATACCGATCACCTTTGCAAAATGCGTGACAGGGCAACCCAGAGGCCTGTAGCGCAGGAAATCCCCGATCTTTATCTCGATGGAACCGTCAAAGGGGTGAATGAACTCCCTGCAGGAACACTCGTCCTTCAGTGGAGCCAGCATGAAGTCCGCTTCAAGGCCATCTATTACGCCTACGATCTTTTCTTCCGCTGGAGGAGCGCCTCCCACGAGCAATGACAATCTCTCAAGATTGTCCCTGAACATTTCCCTTGAGAGGAAGGGACAGCGTTGAAGGTCTCCCTGGCTTTTCAGTTCCGCAGCGAAGTCCCTGCACTGCCTGGAACCACAACTTCCGCAGTTATAGCCGGGCAGAAGGGACAGGATCTCATCCATTATTATTCACCCTTATATTCCATGAAGCCGTCGATCTGCCGCAGTACACCCATATGATACTTGCGCGCAACCCTGGTCTCCCCCGTGCAGAGAGAACATATTGCGAGAGGCGGATTGTATCGCAGGACCATATTATCATTAACATCGGGACCTTCAGCCACCAGTTCGGCAAGCTCGAAGGATCCTTTTCCGGTGAGCCCGTTGGCCTCCACTAAAATACAATCCGGATTAACATCAAGTACCCGTTCCCTGAAGACCTCACGTTCTGCCTGTGAGACAAGGTCCCCTTTTGTAGTGACAACAATGTCTGCAGTGGTGAGCAGCGGACCTACCTTCAGGGGAGTGTTAGGGCCCGTTGTAACGTCTATGGCACATACCGCCAGGCATTCGTCAGGATAAGGCGCACAGCGCAGACACAGGCCTGCTGTCTCATTGAGTACTACATCAGCATGTTTTTCCGCAGCCCAGCCAATCATAGCATCAGTATTATAGATGGTAAAATGGTCAGGACACATATCTTTTGCAAGACCCACGTGCACAGGTATGTCCAGCTTGCTGAAACGCTGATCATCGTCTGTCCAGAGACAGTCCACCTTTACAACAGCCGGCCTCTTTCCGGCCTTCATAAGAGCCTTGATCGTATGGAGCAGCACCGATGTTTTACCTGAACCTGGAGTACCCGCAACCACGACCAACTTCATGAGAGTCCCTCCACGACCTCCCCCCTGCGAATGGTCTCTCTCAGTGACATGAGCCAGTTGTCCACCTCGGTAATCCTGCCGCAGACATCCTGTTCACCTATGCTTGTGGTTATTATATCAACCATCCCACCGTTACGTATAACGATCCTGCGGGATGCCATCAGTGCCAGTACCGGATCATGGGTCACTACTACGACTATCTTCCCCTCACCTGCAAGCAACTGGAGAGCTTCCTGCTTTTTTATACCTGCATTCTCTATCTCGTCGATGAGCACCACAGGAGAATCACTTATAACCGCAATATCCGCAGTCATAAGAGACCTTGACTGGCCACCGCTCAGGACAGTAAGATAATGATCGGCAGAGATTGGTTCGCCTGTAAGGGTATTTGCAAGTTCTATCACCTTATTCACAAGTTCCGGTCCTTTTCCCCTGCTGCGTGTATGCATATGCAGGAAATCACTAACGGTCATATCGGCCAGGAAATGCATTTTCTGGGATAACTGTGCCACAAGTTTCCTGCGGGGGTCCACACGGATGAGGGCATCCGGCCGGTTCCCGTTTATCAGGAGTGTACGGCCTGTGGGAGTATCACCCTGTGCAAGTTGTTCTATATCATCTATCAGGGTACTTTTGCCCGAGCCGGTGGGACCCACAATACCTATGATTTCTCCTTTACATATTTCCAGGGAGTTTACAGGCTCTGGAACACCGTCTTTGTCCATGCCTCCAAGAATTGTAAGAGTCAGTTCATCTTTCATAATCTCACACCAAAAAATTCTTCCACTATCTTCAATATCCTATCTTCTGCATCCGGGTCGTCTGCCGAAACACCGGCGGATGGTTCAATTAGCCTTACAGGATGATCCTGCATCAATCTCTTCTGTCCCCCACCTGTGATATTCAGGACAATCCGGTCCTCATGCCACACGTTACCTTCTTCCACTGCCTGCACAAGTGCTGCCACTGCCACTGCTGCAGCGGGATTTATGTCAATTCCTTCTGTTCTTTCGAACAATGACTGTGAATATGTTGCTTCATCATTGCTTATTGCATACATGAGGCCCCCGGTACCGTCGAGTGCATCCTTCACGCCTCCTTTTATAGCGTAGAGAGGCTTCCTGTTGTAAAGTACATCATCATACATGCCTTCAGGACAAGATTTGTCAACCGCATCTGTACCGGACCGGAGAGAATAAAGAGGAGCACAGGGATGGTTCTGTCCCAGATGCAGGACAGGAAGCTTCGAACCGAACCTGCCATCCCCCACAAGTCTCATGGAGGCTTCCCAGGCAGATATCCCACCGGTGCCGCTTCCCACAGCCTGGAAATAATGGTCCGGGAGAGTATCCATGGCGAGGGTGGCATCGAGCATGACCGTGGCCATCCCATCACGACGGGCAATGTTCTTTGCTCCACCCTCATTAACAAAACCTTCCCGGGAGGCTATCTTGCCTGCAAGGGAAATAGCATCGAAATAATCACCATCCACAGTAACAAGGCAAACTGAAGGATTTTGCCCATGTGTGGTCCACAACCGGTGAGCACTTGCACCGGGCACCACCAGAAGCAATGGCTGTCCTGTAATAGTGCATGTATGTGCAAAAGCACGCGCGGTGTTACCGGCAGATGCCACAACCATGATCCGCTCCTCATTCAGCTCTCTGATAAGCTGCATGGTAGGGAAGGACTCAAGGTCCTTGAACGTACATGTCATCATCCTGGCATCCCTCTCTGGCCAGTAACCGTTGAAGGCTATCCACAGGTCCTCAAGCCCATATTTGGCTGCAAAACCCTCACTTCTATAGGTGATGGTCCTGCCCGAACCTTCCTCTATTATATCGTGGACAGGCAGCCAGTCACGATATCTCCAAATACCCGGCAAGTCTGCAGGATACAGTTGTTTTGTCGAATAATCGGTGCGCAGAAGTGCATCATCACCGTTCTTACAGTTCAGTGAATGGGAACTATGTATTTCCCCACAGTCCAAACACCTGACAACGTATTTTTTCATTGTACAAGATGTGGACTAAAAAGCATTATAAAACTTTCCCCGATACCTGAATAAATTGCCTTTTTGTACCATATTCTTTCATTCATTAGTATCTTAAGGGTAATTTAAAGCCAAAATCAGTAAAAGTATAATATCCGGACAGATATGTTCCGGATATTCGGTCAGTTTTACATTGCCTGTCTGCCCGGAATGTAAAGGATAACTTCACCCTTCCTCCTGAGTACCTTCCGTTATCATCAATCCATAAGCCTCCTTTCCGGCAAGCTGGCCCATACGGTAAAAATTCCCGACATCAGGACCGAAATTATTGATGAGAGTATCGATTGATCTGAAACTGTCCAGCATCTTCTTCTTCTTCTTCTTCTGGGCCTCTCCTAGCCCACCTGACTGCATATTCGAAACGTGTTCTTGCATCAGGCCGTCAAGCATACCCTTAAAATGCCATTGCGGAGCTTCTTTAGGTGTTATTCCAATGGATGCCTGGTATGCTTTCATTGCCAGATCGTTCTTTTCAAGTCCCAGGAGAGCAATTACCTTCCCGGAGATTGATTCCAGATCATCAGTACTCTTTTCCAGCAGATCGTCGAACACATCGGCAGCTTCCTTGAAGCTCTTCTGCTTATTGAGCAGCATGCCCTCATACCTTTTCAACTGGGCATCATTACTGAACTTACTTTCGGCCTCCTTCAGTGCTTCTATAGCTTCTTCGTCCTTTTCCACCATACTGAGGATCATTGTGGTCTGGATGAGACGTTCCTTTTCATTGTCTATCTGCATAAGGAAAGCTTCCGCAAAGCCAATGCCGCGTTCTGTCTGGCCCAGTGCATGATACGTGACAACAATCTGATAGAGATTGTCCATACTCGGATTCTTACTAAACTCTTCTTTGAGTTTTCCCAGTTCAGCCAGAATATCTTCTTCAGGATCGGTCTGATCGTTCATACATAAGTATTGGAGAATTCAACTTTAATAACTTACGACATCAACCGGAAAGCATTTACAGCAAATACTCCGGTTATGATGCAATTATAATGTAAAAACTATATCAGCATACTATGGAATAAGATCCAGCAGTACGTAATCCACATCAAAGATCAGTGAATTTAGTATAAAAGAAAAATGAAGGCTATGCACAGTGAATATTGCGACATCATAGCCCACTTTTGAAAAACCGGCTTATGCATAGCCGGTTTGATTTATCGGATCCGCTTCTTCGCTCTCATTATCATACCATCTTTCAGGAAGCTGATAGTCGAGCGTTTCACTATAGGTGTCCGGCAGGAAGAAGCCAGTACCCCTGTCATTCAGGGATACCGTGAAGCCGGGATCGACTGAATGAAGCTTATTATGCACATTCTTTGCTTCCTCATATTTACCCAGACGATAGAGAGCGAACTCCTTATTATAGAGCACCGATGGATTATCGGGGTCGAGTTCCAGTGCCCTGTCATAGCATTCGATTGCTCCTTCCACATTCCCCCTTACATTCAGGATGAAACCCTTATTGTACCATGCTGTAACAGAATTGGGATCTAGCTCCAGTGTCTTATCGTAATACTGGACAGCTCCACTGCTGAGCATATATGAAAGCATACCTTTGTGATAATAGGCTGATGCACTCCGGGGGTCAAGGGATATGGACTCATCGAACATCCTGGATGCGGTTGCCGGGTCACCCTTGAGATAATAGGCAAATCCCTTTATATTCCATGCAGCAACATTGTCAGGCTCAAGTTCAGTGATGCGGTCGTAGGTTTCAATGGCTTTTTCATAATCACCGTTGTTCTCGTATGCAAGACCCAGTTTGAACATAGCGGCAGTGTCTTCCGGCTTCTGCTCGATTATACGATCATAATAAACTATAGCTTCATCATATTTACCCAGTTTCTCGGAGGCCTGACCCTGGAACATAAGGACAGTGGAATTTGCAGGATCATATTTCAGGACATGTTCGAACGAGTTCAGGGAATCCTCATATCTTGCCACCTGATAAGCAGCAAATCCTTTCCTGTACCAGACTTCAGTGTTCTGCGGGTCTTCCTCCAATATAGCATCGTATGACTCCAGGGACTCACCATACATACCGTGCCTGTAACTTGCATCAGCCTTTGAGTACAGGACCTCTGTATTCGACGGCTCTTCTTCAAGCACCTTTTCAAAGGCTTCAATCGCAAGGACGTCATCTCCGTGGTTATAGTGTGACATGCCTTTGTTGTACCATATATCAACATTACCTGGATCGACCGATAGAGCCTTTTCATAAAACTCCACAGCTTCGGAATACCTGCCCAGCTGATCAAGCGAAGAAGCCTTTCCGGCCCAGGCGGCACTAGAATTGCCATTGAGCAGTATGGCTTTCTCGAAGCACATTACAGCATCCTCCGGGCCTGACATCTCATTCAACAGATTACCTTTTGCAACCCAGACAGCATCAAATGTAATTGCCCCGCCAAGTATATCGTCACTGCTTATGCTTCGCTGACCATTTCCTGAAGTTGTCAGAGGTATCGCGTCGTTCCAGATGAGCAATGCATTTGGAAAGAGCATGTCACCCTTATTCGTACCCAGAATTCCCGCATTTTTTGAAGCATTGACACCTGAAATGACTCCTGCATTCAGTAATTCGAGGTCAGCATTCAGCTGGAACTTTGCAGCGGAATGGCCGGGCTGTATCTCAAGTACTTTTTCGTAACAAACAATCGCTTCATCATATCTGCCGAGATGATCCAGAGCAGCACCTTTTCCTAACCATGCTTCTGTTGAATCCGGCTGGAGTTCGATCACTTTATCATAGCTTGCGATGGATTCCTTATACTTTCTTGTATTGCCGAGGTCCACTGCCATGGCATACCAGGCAGCTGTGAAATTAGGGTCCACATTCACGGCTTTTGAATATGACTTGATGGCATCGTTCTTGTCTCCGAGCCGGTCGTAGGCCTGCCCCAGATCATACCACGCACGTGTACAAGAAGGGTCCGCTTTCAGGGCCTGGTCATATGCATCCGCAGACTTGTCATACTGTTCCAGTTTATCCAGAACAGCAGCTTTCTTATACCACACGGTCGCAAAACCGGGTTCCTTGCTCAATACCCTGTCGTATGCATCAACCGCTTCCTCATACCTGGTCAGGCTATCATAAGCAAGACCTTTATTGTACCAGAGAAGAGATGACTCATAAATAAATTGAGGTTCCTCGCTGTATGCTGGCATGGAGCTTACACTGGAAGCAAATATCGTGCTCACTGATACGGTTTCAGAATTCCGGTCAGCAACATTGTTCTCTTCCAGCTGTAGTGCCCTGTCATATGCCTGGATGGCTTCATCATACATACCAAGTTTATCCAGCAGAGTACCTTTACGGGACCAGACTTCCTTATTCCGGGACTCATATGCCAGAACCTGGTCATAAGCCTTCAAAGCATACTGGTAATTTTCCAGTTTCTCGAAATTGAGGCCCATTCCATACCAGGCTTCGGTATCATACGGATCGATGGAAAGTAACTGGTCGTAGTATTGTATAGCTGATTCGGAATTATTGAGCTTCTCCTGGACTTTTGCCATGCCCCTGAAGGCATCCTTGTTATCGGGCTCAAGCTCCGTTACCCTGCTATAGCAGTAACTGGCATTCTCAAGGTCGTCCATTGCATCGTGTACAAGACCCTTTTCATACCATAGTGCTGCATTTTCCGGTTCTATCCCGACTGCAACATCATAGATAACAATTGCCTTATCATATCCTCCGGCCCCATACATTCTGAATGCACGTTTATGTAATTTATCAGCGTGATCGGCACTCATTCCGATAACTTCGTCGTAGTACGAGAGAGACTCGTTAAACCTGCCAAGCGCTTTAAGAGACACAGCCTTATGGTACCGGATAGTAGCTGCTTTTGAATCAAAGGTGGCTGCTCCGACATATTCAGCATCATTCCCTTGCACGAGCATAAGGCTGCCGACGTTAAAACCGGATTCATAACCCCGATTATATCCTTTCTCAAGTGAATCCTCGGACATGTTGTATGAGATGAGCGCATTTTCATGATCCCCCATTGCAGAAAGTATAAGACCCTTTTTGAAATGTCCTGCAGAGGATGAAGGATACTCCTCCAGCAGATCATTGTTGAGCTTTGCCGCATCCTCATACCTCCCCATCAGAAACAGTGTGGAGACCTTGTTACTCATTGCTTCGTAATGAGCAGGGTCAGCCATAAGAGACTGGTCATAGTATCCCAGAGCTTCCGAGTAAGTTCCGTTCTTTGTGAGTGCAACACCTTTTGAATTAAAATAGGTGGCATCCTGCTCTGAACTAGCAGCAGCAGGGCTTAAGATAGATGTTGCAATTATCAATAAGATCAAACCAATAAGATAACTTTTTGTTTTCATATGCATCATCGTGTTTTTGCTGATGTCAAGTAGTTACCCGAGGATAGATTTTAAGGTATATACATGTAACGAATTGCAGTTTCTTATTTGCAATCCGGGATTATTAGAATTAAGTGATCAACAGTGACAAGCTCAGACATTTCAGACCCCGTACAGTCAATAAATGTCGAAGATAAAAGTATATTCATTTCTTAATATTATAAGGAATAAAATATATTAAATTATTCCCCGGAGCGAATGTATAAAATAGTAACTCTAATAATTAACAAAGAGGGGGAGTTACAGCTTATGGTATTGTTCAGGGACAGAAGTGATGCAGGTAGAAGAATTGCCGAGGAGTTTTCCGAATATTCAGGGCGTAGCGACGTACTGCTGCTTGCACTGCCAAAAGGAGGCGTACCTGTAGCATTTGAAGTTGCAAAAAAGCTCGGAATAAAGCTTGACGTATTCATAATCAGGAAACTAAAAGTTCCGGGCCATGAAGAAGTTGCCATGGGAGCTATCGCAAGTGGAGGTGTCAGGGTCCTCGATATGAATATCATGAAAAACCTGCACATCCAGGATAATACCATTGCTACCGTGGCTGCGACGGAGCAGGAAGAACTGCAGAGAAAGGAACGTTTGTACAGGAAAGACCGCCCGGAACAGGACATAGAAGGTAAGACCATCATCCTCATAGATGACGGAATCACCACGGGGGTTACTATGAATGCAGCTGTCAGCGCTGTCAAGGCCCGGAAGCCATCCGGAATCATTGTGGCAATACCCACGGGACCCTTCGATGTCTGTGAGCGTCTCTCAAAGAAGGTTGACAATGCCATATGCCTGACTAACCCCGAACCATTTTATGCCGTAAGCGCCTCTTATGCAGATTTCTTCCAGATAACTGATAAGGAAGTCTGTGATCTGCTGGAGAAGTCTTCGGACCCGGGTACCCATTAGACGCAGGGAAACTGCAGTACAATGTATTGCGGTTCACGGATCGCACGAGTACGGAACAAAGCAGTTATCAAGCTATCGTTACATGTATGTCCTTATTACATACTGATACCCCCGGGAATTGGCCAGAAGATATAAATTACATCCAAAATCTTGTTCTGGCCTGTAATAAGTATAAACCAGACTCAGAGAAATACCCTATGTCCAAGAGATCACAAGATATGGCAATCAGGCACCTGAACAGAGGGGTGTCCTTTATTGAGAAGAGGTTACACGCAGATGCGACCCAGGCCCTGGAGCAGGCAGAAAAAGATGCAAGAGAGGCAGATTCTCCTGAAATACTTGCAAATGTACTGCAGACATATGCCGACCTTCTTCTATCCGAAGGAAGAGAAGAAGATGCCTTCGAAAGATATACAGAGGCAGGAGAAATTATTGTAGAACTTTCCGGAAAAGGATATGAGACCACCGAACAACTTGCAAGCATATTCAGCAATATTGCCCCCATCCTTGAGAAGAAGGGGTACATATCCCGGGCCCGGGAGAAGTATGAGGTCGCAGTCAATAATTACGAGAAGTTAATCGAAAGAGAGAAAAATAATATTGCATACAGATCGAATGCTGCTTCCACATTGAACAACCTGGGTGCACTGCTTGCCGAAGAGGGAGAATATGAAGCATCAAAGGAGAGTTTTCAAGAAGCACTCAATATAATGGAAGACAGCCCGGCAGATGTAAAAGAAAGCATTCCTTTTCAGTTTAAGATGGCAACTGTCCTTGGAAATCTCCTGGATCTCGAAACAGATACCGGGCAATTTAAACAAACAGAGGATAAGTACAGGCAACTTATTGAAACTTACAGAAAGATAATCAGGATGGACCCTTTGGAAACATCCTACCTGGAGAGATTGTCCCTGGCCCTGATCACATACGGAGACAGGATGGCACTGGAGGGTAAGAAAGAGGATTCAGGAGAGGCATATAAAGAGGCGCTTGATATCCTGGAAGAACTCCCCGATAAAAAAGAAAATGGTAATGAGTACTACCTGAGGATTGTAACCGTCCTGAATAAACGTGCATCGTATTTTGCTGAAAAAGAATATCATGAAAGTGCAAAGAACAACCTGATCAAAGCCCTGGAACTACTTGAAGAACTACTTGAAAACGACCCTTCAAATACGGATATCCGTTCAAGAACAGTTGCTGTCCTGAGCGACCTCAACAACCTTGCCGAGGGAGAAGAAGCATCGGAAGCTAAAATTGCCTGCTATGGAGTTATAGAACGTTTATCGGAAAAACTACTGGATATCAATCCTTCCAGCCTCCCTTACAGGCTGAATGTTGCCTTTTCACATAACATCAAAGGAAAGATCCTTGCAGAACTTGATCGAGAGAATGAGGCGGGTTCCGAATTTACAAAAGCGGTTGACAGCGCCCTGGAAGGTCTTCAGAGCGATATGGAGGATACTTACTGCCACACTACAAGTTCGCTTATCAACGATCTTGAAATTTTTGCAGCTAGAATAAAGGACAGTGAAGAGAGGCTTCGCATTTACGGTATCGTGCTGAACAGACTTGAAGGATTTGCAGATATGTGTCCGGAAGATAGGACAATTAAAGCAGATATCGCAGGTGTGCTGCAAAAGATCGCCAAAATAATGATAGAAAAGGAGAATTACGATGATGCGGAATTTGTTCTTGGCGAAACTGCGGCAATATATGATAAACTGCTATCCATCAAATCAGGTGATGAGAACTATTCTGCGGAACTGTCATCTGTTCTGCTGTCCCTGGGAGACCTTCAGTCAGAACTGAAAAACCAGGAAGCTGCCCTTGGGACATACCTGAGGCTTTTCAGAATGGCACCGGCAAACAAGAAATACGGAAGCAAGCTTGATTCCATTCTTGCCGAAACGGAAGCATCGCCCCAGTATGCGGAAAATAAAGAAGTATTAATTGCAGAATACGAAAAACTGCTTGCAATAAGAGAAGAATTGCTTGAGAGCGAACCCGATAATACACAGTATAGCCGCAACCTGGCAGGATTGCGGGAGAGAATTGCAGGCCTTCTGCTTGATATTGGACGTAGCGAAGAAGGGCTGGATATTTTGTGTTCCCTGCTGTCAACCCGGGACAGTAGTTCATACCTTGTTTCAAAGGTAATTGATGCATTGGAAAAGTTCAGGCTGTCGGTCTCTGAAAGCGACAATACTCATGAGAAGATCAGCAATTATGGCCTCCTGCTTGAGACATATACGAAACTTTCAGACATGGGGCTTGCAGATGTGAGTGTACAGGAGAAAAGAGCTGAGATACTTGAGAAACTTGCTCTCCTGCATTATGAGAACGGTTCTCTTGAAAAGGCAAAAACTAATTACGGGTACGCACTTTCCGCTTACACAAAGTTACATTCGGCGCAACCATCCGACATTGCAGTACTTGTGAAAACGGGCAACCTTAAATGCCGACTGGCCTCTTTGCTAACGGATGCTGGCCATACTGTAGATGCACAGCAGATGCTTCGATCATCTCTTGACGATTACCAGGGACTGCTTGAGCATGAACCATCCAACATTTCGTACCAGCAGAATACTGCATATATACTTAACAGCCTCGGTTACTTACTTCTTGAAGAGAAACTCTTCAAGGAAGCAAAACCATTGTATGAAAATGCCCTTAAGATGTATGTTCAGATAATTGATTCAGATCCTGAAAACATGTCGTACAAAGCAAACGCTGCCTGCACTTTGAATAATCTTGGTTACATCCTCGAGAACATAGGAAGAGAGAATGATGCAATCTGGATGTATGAAAAAGCAAGAGAGTTGAACAATGACCACAGTTGAATGTGCCCGGAAATAATATCTGCCATAGAAAGAGATCCAGGGTACAATGATCAAACACAGTATCCGGACTCGGACCTATAAGAAGGAGAGGGAAGAATTACCACACCATGAAAACAGAAACTGTTTTTTAAACGCAGGATTTTTGTGGTAATCCTTTTTACTTTGACAATAACCCAGTACATCCCGGTACTACCGGAATGTAACTCCACCATCGCTCATACTCCACTTGCACTGCATTTGTGCAAAGAAGGGATCAAGGCAACGTTTACGTTTTTCTAGGGGATTTTGAGGGGATGAATTTGCCAGGATCTCTTTTTTCGTTTTTCCCGTTTTGTTTCGGATGAGGTACATATCGAACCTATATGTCAATTGGTCATTGCAGACAACCTGTTTCACCAGGTACTTACCTGCAATATCTAGTATTAAATCATACTATATAAATATATGTATATTATTATATATAATAATTATCATCATTATGAGGAGTTCTGCACGAAAAGGGAAGTCTCATTGAGATGTACAACGATTAAAAATAAGAATCACCATGCAGCATCGTTTCAAAAGAGCGGAACATTATTGAAAAGATATGCACAGATACCACCTATCACCAGTGTTCGCATAGCATCCTGACCATACGGTAATGAACCGGCTGACTGGCATATAATTAGACTGGCAAACACAGCAATAAAGATCGCATAGACAACAATATTTTCAATTTCCATATTTGACCACTTTTTCGATCACCTGCAGCAACAGTTCTGATCTATTATTCATATATCGGCTTTTGTGCATGATCTCGGTAAAATAACCCATATCCTATAAAACTGTTAATACTACAATATCTTATAGAATTTATAAAATAAGGGAAAATATGCCCCTGCTTCCGGGATACATTCTTTAAAAATATTAGCATGAATAATTATAACACAATTCATAATAGACCCACCATCCCATAGAAACTGCAGCGTATACTGTAATAAAACTGAAACTGAACCTGTGTAAAACGAAAATTTCAAAGCAAACTTATCAGGGAGTGAGTATGCCAGGAATTGAGGAATTGTTAAGTGAACTCCATATCAAATGGCTTGCATTAAAAATCACGTATATCTTCTGACTGGTGATCAGCAGGAAAATAATATACAAACTCATGAAAGTAAAAGCATCGCAAAAATAAATATTATTAAATAAACAGAACCCTGATATTGCAGGGCCTTGATTGAGTTATGACAGGTCATAAAAAATCAGAGGATACAAGGTATTTACAACTTCTGCAGTAATAGAATACGTTCATACCAAGTATTTGTCTTTTGAGCATTTCTTTACAACGGAAACAAGTTTTAGTGTTTTTATCCTTATTTTTATATTTAAGTTTTAACCCCATCTCCCACCTCAGGCGATCATCATTGACGAATCCAGCCTTGCTGTTCCTTTTCTGGCCCAGTAGCCGCATGTTTCACAAAACTGCATACCTTTATCATTCTCATTCAATCTGGATCTGCACAACGGACATTTTTGTAGCTGCTTCATTATTTACCCCCACTTGTATCATGAAAGATATGGATCCTCCAAGCACCTGTGTTTGAAAGATCATCCCCGATAACTCTATAGTGGCATATTTTTATTTAAGCTAATCTGGAATGAAATTCATAAGCCTTGTTAGATAAATATGGCATTAAATTTTTAGCACATGCTAAGTCGGGATATTTATTGAGAAGAACGTCTGACCGGAAACTTACTGACATAATCCGCATAAAAGAGACAGAATGCCTTAAAATCAATAATCTACAATTATACCTGATGGATATACACAGAATAACGTCATTTGCCCGCCCTCTGGATCTGAGTGACAGAGGCAACCTTCTGATAATCCTGATCACATCCATTATGTTCCTTGCCGCAACGGTTTACCATTACATTCTGGCAGAAACCATTGTAATTGCTTTTCTTAATGGTATAAGAGCAGGCCTGATAATATTCATGACATGGGCGATTTCAAGGGAACTCGACCCTGACCATGCTTTTTCTGCATTCGTACCAGTAACTTTTGTTTTGATCTCGATCCTCCTCTTTGGAGTACACCCTTTACTGCCTATGTTGTGGACCTTATTGATACTACGTACTATCAACCGTACGACAGGCATCAGGGCAGGGCTCATAGATATTCTTATCATACTATCCACAGGAACCGTACTTATTTTCAATATATCATGGATATACGGAATTCTTACCGGCATCGGGCTTTTAGTCGACAGCAGACTGTCCCCGCCGGGAAGGCTTTCTTTTACGGCAGGACTGTTTATAGTAATTATTTCCTGCTTTTCCCTGATGCTGGAAAGCATAAGCCTGCCTGGTTTTCCATTTTCTGATAAACTTGCTCTTATAGCGGTAACAATATTGTTCCTGCCAGTGATCCTGAGTACCTCCCAGGTACAAAGTGTGGGAGACAGAACCGGAGAAAGACTTGACCCGACGAGGGTACGGGCAGCACAGGCAATGGCATTACTGATCGTTCTCAGCCTGAGTCCAGGAGATACCGGCAGCTGGTTATATGGGATGTATTTCATTCTTGCCGGGATCGGGATATACCGGCTATTTTCAGGAAGGTTCACTACTACCTGAGGAGAAGCAGATGTGAACAGGGACATAAATTTAAACTCATGCTATAGAACAGAGCATGAAAGGTCAATTCACAAGTGATACAATGATCATTGATTTCAAAGATAAAAGTCCCTCAATTGCAGAGGAGACGTTCATAGCAGATTCTGCAGAGATAATAGGGGACGTTAAAGTAGGTAAACTCTCAAGCATATGGTTCAATGCGATTGTCCGCGGTGACATGGGCAGCATCTGCATAGGCAGCAGGACAAGTATCCAGGATAACGTCGTCATTCATACCGATACTTCCATGAAAACAGATGTTGGAGATGACGTTACTGTCGGGCACGGAGCTGTGATACATGGCTGCAGGATAGGCAGCAATGTCATTATAGGAATGAACTCTACGATCCTGAACGGAGCAGTTATTGGGAACAATTCCATAATCGGGGCTAATGCACTTGTTCCGGAGGGAAAGCAGTTTCCTGATAACAGCATTGTAGTCGGCATTCCTGCAAAAGTGATCAGGGAAGTTACTAACAGGGATATTAGAAATATCTCGCAAAATGCAGCAGAATATGTAGAGCTTGCAAAAGAATATAAGCATCTGAACAAGTGATGTTTACACAAACCGATCTTCATTTTATGATTTTGCGAAAAATGGAGGCATAGACATTGAAATTCTAAACGCAGTTATGTAGTACTGTTACTTAAAAAAACTCTGAATTTTTTTTTGAATCCCCTTATAAATTAACATTCGCTTAAAAAGTAAAAGAGGATTAAGTTAAATAAAAAAATATCTAATTATTATTCACGGGTTAGGGAGTGACAAGCGAAGGATAGGAGTGAATGAGATATGGTGATATCTCGGCTTCGTAAGGGAAGAGGCGCTAAAGGCGTAGCATTTTTTACTAGCGCCTCACCCTACCTGAAAACATTGTTTTAAAGCGGATACTATTACATTACTACCCTGAAACGACATTCCTTATCTCCGACTAGCAAGGCCCTTAAGCAGCTGTTTTAACCAAACATTCATAACTTCTACTCCCGGCTTCTGCATTCGCTTTATGGGAATACCAACCTACGAGTATTCATTTTTAAAAGAATATCAACTGTACAGTTTATTAAAGTGACATCTGCGAAAGATAATTATTATCAGGTACGTTTATTGCCAGGCAGATTTACAGCCGAACTTCCTAATCAGGTTGACAATGAAAGTTGATATCTCCTATTCGTATGTGAACAATTGTAATCTGCAGGAGCTTGACAGAAATTCTTTTAAAATGGGCAATGGTTTTGATTCACATTGTTAAGTTTACATATCACATCAAAACTTTAGTCGACGTTGCAAATTAAGCGAGGTTTACGTTAAATACAATCAAGAACGAGTTCTATTTGCGGATAAATCCATAATCCGTCAGAGTGGGGGACAATACTTGCCGGGATATTTGGGTCATATCTCGAGTCTACAAGGATTAAGGTGCCAGGATAGGATATTTTGAAGGCATCTATCCCTACCTCCTGTTACAAGCAAGCAATCGGGCAGTATCTTTCAACAGGAGATCGCAAGTATGACTCAAGCTTAAATATATACGCTGTAGACTCCCCGTCTCTGATAGACATGACCCGTTGAAACGATCAGAACAAACTTTTCAAACATCAGTTATTTGTAATGAATCGTTCTTGTAGTGATCGAAGAAATCCTTACCCCATTTGAGTGCGTCCGGATCAGATAACATTAAATGCTTATTGTCATAATAATCCTCATTGGTCAATAACATTAATTGAACATAGTGATCGTTTTCTGCAAAAGAGACAAAATGCATGTCCTTCGGATATAGATAAAACTCAGTCCGCCTGTTCTTCACAAGATGTTTAAGGTCACTGTATTGTTCGGAGCGCATCTTCTCAAACAGTTCACGGCTGAGGACCACAGATATATCCACACCCTTATCCAGGAGTTCTAAGAACAGTGATACAAATACCGGATGAAGGCAGGTAGTGACTGTAAAGAAGGAACTTGAAACTTTGGACTTTTCAAGGAACATTCTATCAAATTCATACATTTCTGAAAAAGGAGGGTCCACTATGGTACATGGATCAAGTTCAGGAAGCCTTTTTATAAGTCTGCGTGGAATAAAATCCAGCCTGTGGTCTTCCCAGTAACCATCGTTGGAATCCAAAAAATCAAGTATTGACATAAGAGGCTCCATTTCTTCAACCAGCAGCTTCCCAATAGTAGTTAGCTTGTAAGGCTCTTCTGAGCCGGCTTCTTTTGTGAGGAGAAAACCATCTTCCAGTATTTTCAACTGAAAAATCAATGGTTGTCTTTCAATGTCCATAATCCCCATGATGGTCCGTATATCTTTAGGACCGTCTTTTAATAAGAAAAGAAGATCCTTCCTTATATCTGACATGAATAATACATCTAAAAGCGATTTCTTCATTTGTCAATCATCCCCACAGCGAAACACGTGATCCTGCTTTGTGAACTTAGATGGAACGGATACCATCCAAATGCAAGCCGAAGTAAAATAAAAAGAAGCAGAACATATCCATACGAATTTAGATCTGTCATAATGCAGACATATAGGTTTCACCTTTGCAAGAATCCCTTGATCCTAATTTACTTTTGTGATATTTTTTAGATCGCAGATCAGGCATGTCAATGACACCCATTTCCTGGAATTATTCCTTGCAGGTCCGGGATACATTTACCTATCCCGAAATTACCATTCCCCCTGACATTTCACTTCTTTAACCTATACGACATATTCTGGTTTGTTTTTATTTAACCCAACCGTCCTTTAATTTTGCAAGACAGGTTCAGAATAGATTGTGTGGTTTGTTTGCTTGTAGCACCGTCTTTTAATAACATTGAATTTTCAGGTGGCAGATAACAAAAAAATGTAAAAATGTAAAAATATATACATGTGATGCCGTCTCTTCATATCAAAAGGAAGATTCGGTTGTTTCCTTATTCGGACATGGCTTTCAGGAAATCCCTTTCAGTAATGATCCCTGCAAGCTCATCATTATCCATTACAGGTAGTGAGCCGATATTGTTCTCCAGCATCAGGCGTGCAGCATTACCCATATCCGCATCAATATTTATGCTGACAAGCTTTTTTGAGATCAGTGAGTCCACAGGTTCATTCAGTGCCTCATGGACATTTCCTGTCATTAGCCGGTGGAAGGCATCCCCGCTTCCGATAAAACGCATGATATCAGATGCAGTGACCATTCCCAGTATATCACCGTTCTTTATTAGCGGCACTCTTCTGAATCCATTGTCTATCATCATCTTTGCAACATCACCAATGCTTGTTTTGGGGGTTACATGCTTCACTTTTCTGCTCATGTAATGAGCAACCTTCTTAGCAGTTATGACGCCTTCTGCGAACCGGAGAAAATCCTTTTCAGTACAGATAGCAAGTACATGGCCCTCATCATCCACAACAGGCAACCCCCCGGCATTCTTATCCAGCATAAGGCGGATAGCCTCATCGATACCGATATCATTTGAAATGCTGACGGCATCATACTGCATGATCTCCTTCACAGATGCATTGACAGCTGCAAGCAGGTTACCTTTGTAATGGTTCTCAACAAGCAGATTCTTGCTTCCGCCCCCAAGGAAATCAATTACGTCAACAGATGTAACTATCCCTTCCAGACGGTTTGTACCTGCATCGGTAACAGGAACCCGTCTGAAACCATTTCCAGTCATGGTTTTAATGGCAGCAATGATCGTTGTTGTTGGCGGTATGGTCACGACGTCCTTACTTGCGACAGCCATAATACCACCTTCATGTTGTGCTATCCTTTCATCAAAGTCAACCGGTCCGGCACGAATTATACCATTGCTACTGTACATCATCGGGTCTCTTTTATTAGGGGATTTATCGCTGTAATTCTGTTTTTCCCGTACTTTAAGGTTTTTTTGATCTTCCATGGAACGCTTATCTCGTATATTCATTTATAACACCACACTCACTAGATTAGCTTATCACCTGTTCATAACTGTACCGCAATGCCAAAAAAATCCATGCGGCAGAATATTCCAGTAGCTTCTTTCAGGCCCGGGATCACTGGAACCCTGTCCCTTTCAGGCACGCCTTCAGCAGGTCATACCTGTCGACAATACCTACCAGTTTATTATCGTTTGTGACACTAATTCTGCCGATATTGCGTTCAAGTACGGTCTGGATAGCTTCACTGACAGATGTGTCCGGTGAGACCGAATATAAGGGCGTGGACATTACCTTCTCCACCTTCGGCGAATCACCTGTACTACTGCCCTGAGTGTTGCTGGAAGCGGTTCTTATATACCCGGACCTTATTATATCACTCCGGGTAACGATACCCATTGCCTGGCCCTTGTGAGAAACTACGGGTATACCGGTATAGTCCCATTCCAGCATGTTTGACCACAACTTAGCAATGCTTTCATCGGGATATGCGGTCCTGACTCCTGTTGTCATAATCTCCCCGACTGTTTTCGGCGATCTCTTCGTGGGCTCTATATTCCTCAGTATGTCTACTTCACTAACAATTCCAACTAAACTTCTGTCACCTGTCGAGGCAATAACCGGAGCCCTATGCTGCTTTGCGTCCAGGAGCTGCTTTGCAGCCTCTAATATATCCGTGTCCGGTGTAATTGCAGGATACTCTCTTACATAGCCCCGGACCGTTACGTTTGATTTACTTGATTTAATATTAAGTATATCCTGATCGTTCAGGATACCTACCACTCTTTGCTCCCCATCCAGAACAGGAAGACCTCTCATCAGATTATCCCTCATGATCTGCCTGGCATGGGTCATATGATCGTCCTCCCTGATAGACACAGGGTCTTTTGACATTATCTGGCCGACTTTTATTTTTTCACTCCCTGGGGTAAGTTACTGATATAACAGATTTCTCCCCATTTAAAAATATGAACCCGCAATTATTTAAAATGCACCTTCTATCCTGACAGATATTGCATTATGAGCCCGAAAACGGGAATGTTAAAAACAGCAGCATGTCTGTGCAACAGAACCGGACCCACAATATCATTTTGCAGTAGCCGGAACACTGCTCATTTTTTGAGAATTCGTTGAAGCCAGAAACATTGACAGCATTTCAAGTTCATCGAAAGGAATCTGCATTTCTTTCAGGACGGTCTTGAAATGGAACTCTGTGAGTTCTGAAGCATAAGAATCTATATTCCTTTGCCATTCTTCAGATATCCTGAGCTTCTCCTGTTCGGATAATCCTGTCTTTAAAATAGAATCCATGACCCATGAAGCAAAATCCCGGATTATCAAAAAACCGACAGGACACGGCTGCAAGCCTATAGAGTTACCAGATGTGTTCACCTTAAAAGGATAGAGACCACAAACTATTGGTCTTTTAGAGTAAACTTCGCACCTGCCTGTTTCATTAAGGAAAGAACAGGGTGCGTTCATCAGGTACAGGCCGGGAGAAATATCTTTATTAATCACCCCGGACTTTACGGGATCAAGAACAGTAAGCAACTTCAATTCGTCCTCGAAAAGATGAATTTGTCCTTTACTGCAACAGTGTGCTCCACACGTATCCGGACATTCATAATGTCTCAGAATGTTCTGAACAACGTCATACCGAATCGCCTTTTTAACAGCTGCACTAATCTCCATATATGTTTTTTCACCCGCTTTATGTACATATTGACGATCCTTAAACGTCTGTATAGATAAATAACATGAATATAACGGTTTTGCTTGAAAAGGATAGTTAAAATGTAATATAAAATGTTAAGATTGGATTTTAGTTGCTTAATAACATATCAAACCTGAAAAAAGCAATATTTTTCACAATAATAATTATTTTACAGTTAGATTCCTTGGGGACTGCAGGCCCGGGAGTTAAACTGAACTGCGTTGTTAATTGCGCACTTTATGAAGGACCCATTTCTAACGACTGCCTGTCCTCTTTGTTCACTTGCTGTTACTTGAGAATTTATCCATACCACCATTACATCAAGCTTTGAGTAATATACGTTCTATTCTTTGTTTACAACTCATTAATTCAAATCAGGATCTCTACAGAGCCAACGGACATAATTGCTAAGTATTTAAGTATTATCATTGTCTATATGTATTTGGAGGTTATTGTGTATGTTAAAGAATAGTCTTTTATTCGCTATGCTACTTGTTAGTATAACTTTGATTGTAACAGGATCTGCTTCAGCAGATGAAGATCAGACAATAGGAATTAACTGCGTGGACGACGGAGAAAAGGAGTGCTTTGAAGAAACTGCCTGGGCAGCTGAGCATAAACCTGGAGGTGCTTACCGCTTTGTTGAGAGGGGCAACTGGGGCACATACGTCGATTACACTCTTGGTTCGTATAACGAAAGTATTCCAGGCAGGTATACAATCTATGCAGGACAGTCCAGCCAAGCTGGAACCCTGAAGGTATATGACGACACTACACTTCAGGACGGAAAATACTATGGTACTATCTACGTTCAGTATGCCTACAATCAATCTGACTCTACTTACAAAGACGGATATAATGGCTCATGGACTGGATTGACCGAGTATCACCTGCATGTGGCGGATTCACGTGATGGTATCCCCATGACCAGGAATGGAAATCCAATTCCCGGGCAGTTTGACTATTCAGCTGAGTATAATGATAAAAAATCCAGTACTGACTGGATTGCAATAGATATAAATGGTTACGAGGATAGTGAAGTCTATATTGCTGCTCACAGTGTAGTGTGGTGGTGTGGATTCCCGGATTCAGCTTGAACACGATCCTGAATGCCGGAGTGATTTGCACTCCGGCCATTCTTTAGTTCCCGTAAAGCTGGAAAGTTCTAAAAACATCGCGTACACTTTTTTATTGGAAGCAAAAGAATCGATTTTTGCAGAGTAATAGCAAAGGCGTTGCCATAGTTTGAGTTGTATATACCCTAAAAATCAATGCGGGGATATAGTTAACAAGAAAAACGGAACTTTTATTTTAAATTTTTAATGTCCTGTTGACTAAAAACAAGAAAACCAAATTCTATACTAAACATTAGATTTTGTTTTATAGGATTAATTAGGTATCATTCACCCAAATTGGAACTAGTTATAAAAATAATAAATACAGTATTAAATTTATAGCTTTTTAACTTCGTAAAAAGGTCATTTAATCTACGTCCTCATTGAAGCAATCTTCAGTCCAATTCCTAATTTTCCGTTTCTGTAAAAAAGACCTCATTTGTTTAGTTTTTAAATTTTCGGGAGTGATTTGTACAATGGAACCATCTTGTTTTGATTTTACCGAAAAAAATCGAGAAGCACCGATTGCTTCATCCTTATAGGCGAAAAAAGCTACAACTCGAATTTCCAGCTTTTCGATAGAACTGATGTCTGAAAGATTCAATTTCTGCAGGAGAGAATTAAATTTACCTACACAAATACGACTCCCATGAGAAAAATTTCTTCGCTGAATACTCTGTGATTGCTCTATTTGTTTGTTGGTATCAAACTGACCGTAATCTTCAATTTTCTTTTTATATACCTTGTTATTTTTTCCATACCCAACCGCAAATATACATGTAACATCCATCATTTTTTCACTCAAATTTGTAAGTAAACAAAGCGAATTGTTACTGGTGCCCTGTGACTGTTGTATCAAAATCCTTGGGTAGTTTTGGTTGCGGTATTCGCGATACAAAAGGTGTGCGTAGAACCCCCAGATCACTACTGTAATGATATTAGTTAGAGGCGTGATAGTAGTAGCATTCTCACTAATCCAAGAAAAAAATTGTTCACCCACCATACATCTTTACCTATGAATTCACTATATTATAAATCAATGCGGCTACCGGGAATCGAACCCGGGTTAGAGGCTTGGGAAGCCACTGTCATACCGCTAAACCACAGCCGCACAAAAAAGAGTAAGAAGAGTATGGCTTTTAAGATTATAGATTTTATGGTGGTATCTTGATATATTTTATACGGAGTATCTTACTTTCTTGCTCTCAAACACAGTGGAATTATCGGCAACCCCTGTGAGGCCCAGTTCTTCGAGAATTATACTGATGAGCTGGTGTCTTGTTTTTTCCCTGCCTTCGAAGGTGGCTTTGTACTCGGTTATCAGTTTTACACCGTCCTTGTCAGAACCCAGGTGGAAACGGGCGTCTGCGCAGCCGATAAGCCGGGATTTCTCCCTGATGTTCTCTATCCTTTCCTCGAGATATGAGGGGATATCCTTCAGGTAAAGGTCAAAGCTCAGTTTGAAATTACCCTTTCCGTGATTCCGTATGGTTTTCTCCAGGAAGGTCTTGTTCGGTATCTTGTAAAAATCGTTATACACGTATGGATACGGGTCCACCACAACATAGAAGAGTCCTATGTGTTTGACGATCCCCTCTTCATCCCCTACCTCGATATAGTCACCTATCTTGAATGGTTTCTTTGTCAGCAGTATGAACCATGCGAAGTAGGAGAATATTATATCCCTGAGCGCAAAGGCAAAACCGGTGGTGAGCAGACCAAGGAATATAGCTATGTTCTGGATACCGATGCCAAGCTGCCAGAAAACAACCAGCACAGCTACCGAATATATAAATGCCATATACATCTTACTGAGCAGGATCTTCTCTTCCTGCTCGCCTGCACTACCAAAACTGTCGGGGATCAGGTATACTGTCAGCCTGATGAACACTGTTGCCATAATGTATGACATCAGTACGATGACAATGGCTTCCAGAAATACAAGGACCAGGTCGGGAACCATTATCAGTTCCCGGCCGCTGGCGATAATCACAGCTTCGAGCGGCAGGACCCCAAAAAGGAAAAGCAGGACCATCCTGCTGAAATCCTTATTGAATATCCGGGTCTTATCCTTCAATTTCTTTAGTGCTTCATCAGCAGGGTTCTTTCGGAGTAAGTTCTTAATGGGCATATCTGATTACTTTTTGCGTGGTCAAAAGGTTTCCGACTTTTTGATCGCCAGTAAACAGAAGGGCCTTATCCCATCTTCTGATACTTGTCGATAATTTCCTCGAAGGAGTCTGCAATATACTTTAAGTTTTCCCTTCCGACCTGGAATGTACTAAGCTTGAAATACTTGGTAAGGCCGGACTTTATACCGTGGATCTTCCTCTGTTTCATCTCTTTATACAGGAAATACCGACCCTTCTTGGCAGCCTGTGATATCTCATAAAGCACCGGAGCTTCAAAGAACATCAGGTCATGGTTGTGTGGCTTATCCCCCATCTGCATAATACCAAGGTCCTCCAATCTTGAAGAGAACCAGCGGGCATCCGCCACTTCATCATACCACCTGTTCGTGCGCTCCACCACATGAGGGAAAGAAGCCATCATGGTCATGACAGGGGCACCCCTGACAGTACAGCCCAGAAATTCGACCTCCTTGTTCTTATGAGTAGGAGATTTCCTGAAAACAATACCCGCATATTCTTCCTTTACTCCGAGCACACCGATGGGACCGGAAGAAGCCATGGATTTATGTCCACTTCCAACGATAAAGTCGGCACCCAGCTTCTTAGCATCTATGGGCATCCTCCCCACTGAATACGCTCCGTTGACCATCAGAGGTACATCGTATCTGTGGCACAGATTGGATATCCTTTTCACATCCGCAAGGTTCCCGTAATTGCCATCCGGATATGTCACCTGTGCAAGTGCCGGTGCTTTACCTGTTTCCCTGATAAGATCATCGATCACAGTTGCATATCCATCGACATCTGTCTTATATTCAGGATTGCCACTGTGAGGAACGGTCCTTATGTTAAGCCCTGCACGCTGTGCTGCAACGAAAGAGGAATAATGGGCAAGCTCATCCAGTACGATGTAGTCGCCTTCCTTTGCCATGGAGTGCATAACCGTGAATTTTGACTCCCTGGCCCCATGAGTGATCCTTGCCACATCCGTGTTCAAGAACTCAGGCAGGGCGCTATGTACGAATTCCTCTATCGGGGGCTTCTTGATCAGGTCCAGCACCCCATCACAGTAATCACAGACGGAATAGCCGTCTCCCCATTCAAGGAGTGCACGGCTTGCCTCTTCGGTAAGTTTCCCGCCTGTCTGGAGAGGATCGATATTTATCGCATCTTTCGCTTTGCGTGGGATAAATCCAAATTTCTTAAGTGCTGCATCATCAAGTACCATATCTTCACCGGTTTCAGATCGATTGTCCGTTATCCAGGACATACCATTAACTACTAATTATGAGCATTCGTTAAAAACTATCCGTATATCTTCTGCATGAGCCATACCATATTCCTGCCAAGGGTTCGCATGGTCTGCACGCCTTCCTCATCTAATGCAACATCGCCTTTTGCAAGACCGATGCCAATATTCCAGTAACTTGAACCCGGAACTATCATCTGGTTTATGCCGAAGAAGTGATTCAGCGTATCATATACATGCATCGAACCCGCTCTGCGGACAGCTACAACAGCAGCTCCGGTTTTCCTGGCAAGCATATCCCCGTTCGCTTTGGATACAAAACCAGCCCTGTCCATCAGTGCTTTCATCTCTGCTGTGACATCCGCGAAATAAGTAGGAGATGCAAGTATGATACCATCCGCCTCTCCCATCTTAGCGATCCACCTGTTCACAGGATCATCGTCGAATATACATTTGCGATCCTTGCGATCGAAGCACTTCATGCAGGCTGTACAACCTCGCAGTTTCTCACCCGTGAGATTTACCATTTCGGTCTCAATTCCTCCCTTTGCAAGTTCATCGAACACAAAGTTGACAAGCATAGAAGTGTTCCCGTCTTTTCTCGGACTACCGTTAAAAGCAACTACCTTCATTGTACCTCACTTTTGGAATCTTATCAGTTATCATACCATCACAGACATAACAATGACCATAAGAACAAAACCATGAAGCGGTAGAAAAAAACAAAGCCTTCCTGAATATCAGGAAGGTGCACCTTGTGGTGTCTTTTCGAACTTATGCGTTAACTGCACCGGTAAAAACCGAAATGAACTCATCACATTGGGAAACAAGGTTTTTCAGTGCATCCTTCACAACGTCTATAGGATCAGTACCGTCTGTTTTTACAAACAGTACGGGATCACTTATGGATACATGTTTCATGTCATAGGTTGCAATCTGCACCCTGTTGTCATCAAGGAGAACTGATTTTAGCATATTAAGAAGAGTATGGGTTTCTCCTATGATCTCGATATGCATTTCGTCATCAGTTTTATCAATGATTTTTAGTTCCATCTTTATCTCACCTGAATTTGATTATTATTAGATAACATAGTATTACAAAATGCCGGTTCCGTAGTCAGAGGATAGCTTCCTTTTCTCGGTGCGTCCGCATGCCGGACATTTCAGCCTGTTACCTTCCAGTTCAAGAACGGTCCTGCATCTGGAACAGTAAGCTTTCATCACACCAAGCGATTTCTCTGATGTACTAAGGCGCATGTTCTGGGTGTTTATGACCTTTGCCTTAACAACGTCAGACATAGAGAATTCCTGTGAAAGGTTCTTAACATACGAATCCCTGACATTGGAAACATGAATCGCTGCAGGGCCATTCATCTGGAACTCACGGTCCCCCTTACCCTTAATGCCACCGATATCAACCAGAACGACAGAATCGCGCAAATTGGTTATTCCGCCAATCACGATATCACCCTCACACAGCTCGGGAGGAGTCTTTGTTTTAGGAACTACCGAAATTTCCCTTGATTTCCTGTCAATATGCACATATCCGGTGCCAATTGAATGGATATCCCCTACGTCCACATACGTTCCGTTTCCCGCTGTGAACTCTTCAGTAGTACCTACAAGGTCACCGGGCATGACAAAATGTTTTTCATCTTCGCTCATCGTATCTTCTTCCGTGGATGCGTTATCTGGTTGCTTCTCTTCTGTATCACGTTCTTTCGTATCTTTCTCAGAGTCTTCTACAATGACCTTTTCTTTCTTCACAGACTCATCCTGAGACAGAGAAGTTTCAGCAGATTTGTCAACTTCACCGATCTGTTCATCCCCGGAACCGGAAGATTTGATCTTTCTGCGTGAAGTTTTTCGTCTATTTCTTATTCTAATTAGAATCCCTCGTATAACACTGAAATTCGTATAATGCTTATGGTATTGAGATCAATTTCAAAATTTGAAAATATGTTTCTTTCAAATAAGACTGCATTATGCTTTAAGGATTTATCGCATAATACGGTATACTTCTACATTGATTGTCTCTACTTCCTTTTTGTGGAATTTGAACGTTCTTTTCAGTGGAAACCCCGTTGTATACCAGTCACTTATCCGGGCATCTCCTATGAACTTTCCGATAAAATCATGGCTCCCACAATTATGAATAGAATACACCACATCACTGGTCCTCAATGCACTTAAAAGGAACGGTCGGTCGTTACCCTTAGCCTGTGCACCGAATGGAGGATTCATAACAACCGTATGAGCATGCCCCTGCACCCCGGAAATATCACAATGCCTGAACTCCACATCCACACCCATTTTTTCCGCATTCTTCGCGGCGATCTCCAGGGCTTTTCTGTCGAGGTCAAAACCGATCACATACTCCGCCCCAAGCAACTTTGCACCTATTGCAAGTATGCCGGTCCCGCATCCTAGGTCAAAGACAGTATCGCCGAGGTCACCCTGCATATAGGCAAAGTGCAAAAGCTCCGCGGCCAGTACCGCAGGGGTTGTGTACTGTTCAAGTGCGGCATTCGGGGAATCGAAGCCCTTAACTTGCTCAAGCAATATCTCAAGTTTACGCTGTTTCACAGAAGATCACTCCCCCAGGATCTCATCGAAGACAAGGTTATCCCACTCTTTCTCCCCCAGGACGATCTCGAACTCCTGAGGAGTGAGCATAGGAGCATTGAACCTGCCTACCTCATCCACAGCAAGTCTTGGGCATGCAGTATTCACGAAGGCATCTACCTTGAACTGCAACAACTGGTCAGGTGTCACCAGGTCCATGGAAAGTATGTGGGCCTGCTTTTGATGATTTAATGCCAGAGTCTTCAGGCCCTCTGCCAATTCAAATCTTTCCTGGCCCGGTTTTGAAGATACGATTATACCGAAAATATTTGCATCCAGGGATTTTGCTATGACCGCACTTCTCTGCCGGAGTATCCTTGAAGGATCGACCTCACGTACCTCATTGATAAAAGGATCTGCCACCAGCACCCTCTTCCCGGTAGAAAGTGATACTCCAAGCGGATGGAACTCTCCGCTGCCGATGTAGAGATATTCGTCACATTCCCCGTCCCGGGCTGCAGAGAAGTTGCACCCCAGCACCTGTCCGGGATACGCTATCTTGCTGTCACCGGTGCCGATCATACACTCTTTCCCTCCACGTTCCAGAATACTGCAGGCATCCTCCAGTTTATGTACGTGCTGGACAGTCGTGATGAGACCTATCCGATGTTCTTTAAGTTTACAGACAGATTTTTTGACAACCTCAATGATATCAGCATCTGAGCGGGCCTCAATGAAATAGACTTTACTTTCAAGCGAATTATCATCAAGCTGTGCATGTCCGAAATGGAACATGATGTCCACCTTTCCCAGTAAGGCCACATCAAGGTCGCAGGCACCAAAACACGGATTACCTGATATGATCACCCTGGCTTGTGTTTCCTCTTCAATATGTGCCGCGATTACGGGAGACCTGCGTTTGAAACCTTCCGGGAACTGCAGTCCGACAAGCCCGGCATCAGTGTCCTTGATGATGGATACAATGCGTCCGATCTCAAAATCAAAGTTCTCTTTTTGCATATCAATCCTCGATCGAAACCCCGTTTTCATCAACACTAATGCGTACCAGGGTCTTAACCTCAAATCCCATGTCCCGCATCCGGGAAACTCCTTCACCCCTCTCGAGAACAACAACAGTATCGCAGACCTCAGCACCCATACTTTTCAGGGCGGTGATAAGTGCCATCAGAGTTCCTCCTGTGCTGACCACATCGTCCACAATAAGTACACGATCTCCGTTTTTGATCGCATTTATGTAGAGTTCACCCTTGGAGTAACCTGTCTGCTGGGACAGGAGTATCTCGCCGTCCAGTTCGTATGATCGTTTGCGGATGATGGAAAAAGGAATGCCGGTTTTCAGGGAAAGAGCTGTAGCAAGCGGAATACCCATAGCTTCGATAGCGATTATCCGGTCAACATCCATATCGGCTATTTGCACTATATGATCTGTGATCTCTTCCAGCAGATCCGGCTCAAGGAAAGGAACCCCATCGGCTATGGGATGAATGAAATAGTAATATTCCCCCCTGCGGACAATAGGAGCATTCAGCAACGAATCACAAAGTTTTTCCAGCATAATTATGGCTTTTACTGCCTGCCAATATATAAAACCAGGCTGTAAACTCTCCCCGGACAAATAACTTTGAAGCAGGCAAAGTCACACCACTGCAGAGGTGGTCTTTGAATTTCTCTCATCACATATGGCTGAATAGATATCTTCCTTACTGAGGGAACCCGGATGATAATAACTGCCACTGCTCTGCGCAGCAACATCCCTGGAGAGTTTTGAGCCGCTCTTGCTTATATCGATTACAAGTATATTGATATGATGTTGGGACACTTGCCTGCAGACCTGCATTATTTCCCTTCTGATGTTGCCTCCCAGATTCAAAGAGCAGTTAGCAGTCCCATCCGTGACAAGGACCATAATCGGTACAGCTGAAGGTTCTTTTTTCAGCTCCCTTTGGAGAGTGTCAAGCCCGGCGAGCATACCTGATGCAAGGGGTGTCGTACCACCGAAAGGGACCTTCTCCAGGTATCTCTTGGCAGCTTCCACTGACGAAGTGAAGGGAAGCACAAGTTCTGCAGACCTGCCACAATAAGTTACCAGGGAAACCCTGTCACGTTTCTGATAAGCATCCTTCAACAGGGCTATAACCACATCTGTGGTGATCCGTATCTTCTCATGGTCATCCATGGAACCGGAAGTATCAAAGACAATGTTTATCAGGCTGGAAATACGCCTCCTGCGCACCTTCTCTCTGATGTCGCTCTTCCTTATCTCGATCTTCCCGTCCTTTGCATGCAAAGCTGCCGCACGTACGGTCGGTGCAATGGCAATGTCTGTGATCTTCTCTCCCGGCATTCTGTACCTGACATACCGGCCACGTTTTCCCTTGGTCAGTACTTCCGCACGCCTCCCGGATTTTAATCTGCCTGATGCTAGCTTTTTCTTCTGGGAGTTCCTGGCGAAATCATTGAGGATCTTTGCTACCACATGGCCATCCTGCTTATTCCTCTGTATTTTTTCAGGCAGGTAATCAGGAAACAGACTTCCCTGCTCCTGTGAGAATGAGACTGCTGATGACTCATATTCACCCCCGGGAACATACTTCTTAGGAGTAAGCTCCACAATTATCCCGGTCTCACTGTCACAAGGAACTTGCGAAAACATATCCAATGAACGGTTTTCCTCCGGCATCACTGTTAACTCTTTATCAGAAGAATTTATCTTTCCGTTCAGAGATATGGATTTCCCGGCCTTCAGGATAGCACTGTCATAAAACGGATTTGAGCATACATGAGAGTTCTCTGCCAGGGACTTGTCCCGTATAACTGAAGCAGATTCCCTCTCAATCGTTGCATTTGATGTTGTTTCAACCGGAATTTGTTCATCCAGGGAAACTTCACTTGCCAGAGTATTTCCGGACCCTCCTGACAAAGATGTATCTATCCCGAACAAAGACTGGTCATAGGTAGTATTCCTTTCCAGGAACGTCTTGAAGAAAAGGACCGTATCCACCTGCAGGTAATCGGAATCGGCTATGAAGTAAACAGCCTCTATTTCTGCGGGTCTTAATTGCTCGACATTGGAATACAGCAGATTATAGAGCGTATCCGTATCCTCTCTGGAGATATCCGATACTTGTTTTCTGGGAATGCGCAGGCCAAGTACAGGTTCACCTATGTGCATCACCCTGATATCATGGTCCCTTGAAAGATTCCTGCGCAGGCGCATAATGGTTTCTTCGTGGCTCATTCCCCACCTTACTCAGATATTTCCATCTACTACGGCACGTAGCTGGTCTGCGCTGAAATCTTCCTCCTCGAAAGGCTTCTTACGCATCCTGTGAGGCAGGACCATTTCCGCGGTCTCGATGATATCATCATTAGTTATACGTTCTCTGCCCTCATAGGCTGCATTTGTGCGGGCAGCACGTTCGATCATGATATCAGCACGGTGACCGTCTACGTTAAAGGCGATGCATATCTCAGCGATCGTACGCAGATTGTCCCTTGTGGTAGTCACCCTTGGCAGCAACTGGACTGCTTTGATGATCTTTGAGCGCAGTTTATCCTGCTCTGACTCGAACTCACGTATGAAATGCCTTGGATCATCATTGAACTGGTTTCTTCTCTCAACGATCTCGATACGTTGTTCTACATCGTAAATGCCCGTTACCTCAACCTGCAGTGCTATCCTGTCGAGCAACTGCGGCCTCAGTTCACCTTCTTCCGGGTTCATGCTTCCCACGATTATAAAGTTTGCAGGATGGCTGACACTCACGCCCTCACGCTCAACGGTGTTAACACCCATTGCTGCGGCATCGAGCAGCGCATCAACCACAAAATCGTCAAGCAGGTTGATCTCATCAACATAGAGGATACCCCTGTTCGCCTGGGCAAGTATGCCAGGATCAAAGGCCTGGATACCGCGCCGGACTGCTTTTTCGATATCAAGGCTGCCTACAACCCTGTCTTCTGTTGCACCTACAGGCAGGTCCACGACCTTGGTCTGACGTTTGAGCACCCGCAGGTTGCCGCTCATTTTCTTTTCCATACATTCCCAGCAGAATTTGTCAGGGTCTGAAGGATGGCAGTTGAATCTGCATCCTTCTACAACCTCTATTTCTGGCAGTACTTCTGCCAGCCCTCTGATAGCAGTTGATTTCGCAGTTCCTTTCTGGCCGCGTATAAGTACTCCGCCAATGGACGGGTTTATAGTGTTCAGTATAAGAGCCCGAAGCATCTTCTCCTGACCCACTATGGCGGATACGGGATAGAGCACTCTTTCCGTCCTGGTAGCTGCCCTTACGACCTCCTCCGGTGAAACGGCAGGAGTTTCTATTTCCTTTGGGACCTCTTTTATTGTCCCGCTGATATTCAAGCTCATATTATCTCCTTCCTTGGCAGGGAATCCTTTTTTCCTATGATCATTACAGGTACCTCAGTATTATTGCAGATATCAATGCCATGAAAAGTAATACAAGTCCTGTACCAAACAGTCCGAAAAGTATTTTCCGGTGTACTTTTTTGTCTTCGTTTTGCGTAATTCGGTTAAGCTCGTACAGTGCATACATCATGGACAGCAGGAATGTCATTGATGACAGCAGCAGGAGCGAACCCGCTACAACGATGTACTCAGCTGTCCATGTCAGGGCCTCTGCAGTCAGAAGATCGATGAAGAAATCCTTGCCGTTCCGCTCGTAAGCGGATGTGATCCACATCATTGTGTATGCGATCTCGGCAGCACTGAGAATAACAGAACATACTGCAGTTGTCAGAAGTGTGATCATCGTCCCTATATCCGGGATTTTGATATCTATTTTCCATTCATCACCCACGTTTTCACCTTGAAGTTCTTGTAAAATTGTTTTATAAAATAGATTTGAATAATACTTGAAAGTATTTAGTCATTAAAATAATAAAAGCGTATTTATTAAAGAAACTACTACAGTAAAAAACAGACATTAAGAAAACATGCAACAGTATCATTTTACGAATTATTAAGCTTACCGAACTCCTGAAGTATCAGTTCCGAGAGCCCCACGCTGATATCCACTGACATCATCATCGTATCCGTACGTACCAGCCTGCAACCTGTGTCTTCAAAAGCAGCATTGTTTATGGGATCGCTCTTGTCTATTATAAAAGTATCAAGGAATTCACCATAGTAAGACGCAACACCGGCAGAGGAGACATCAACACCCCTGGCATGCATGAGTTTCCCGGCGGGACCACTCACAGGCCCCTTCCCGATTATGGGACTTACCGCAATGACTTTCTTCCCCCTGAGGATGTCCACCATACCCGGAAGTCCGATTATGGGACCTATACTGGTTATTGGATTACTCGGTCCGATCAGCACTTCATCATCGTTTTCCAGTGCACGCAGGACTTCAGGAGATATGCCTGCCCTGCCTATATTTTCCTGGAAGACGTCAATCACTGCAGGTTCTCCGTGTTCACCTATCCAGAAATCCTGGAAATGCATCATTCCCGAAGGAGTTACAATTCTTGTCGAAACGGGGTTATCTGACATCGGCAGGATCTTTGCTTTTATACCCATGGACTCTGATAACCTCACAATGGCTTCGGTCAGCGAAGAACCTTCCCGGAGATGGTCAGAGCGGATGATATGGGTCGCACGGTCAAGGTCGCCAAGCATCATCCTTTCGTTGTGTCCAAGGGACTTCATTAGCCCATGGGTTCTGAAAGTATCCCCTTCAATACCCCACCATTTATTGAAGTCTATCCTGTCTGAGAAAAGGTAAAGTACAGTGTCGATATCCGGAGAGACAAGATTCCCGGATACCCACAGATCCTCTGCGGTATTTACAACAACAGTAATGTCCTCTTCTGATATTACTTTGCGAAGTCCGTTCAATAACTTTGGTGTCCCTGTTCCGCCTGAGAAGATGATCATGTGCTTTCACCCGCAGCCTATTAGAATAATAGTGTGATGAAATGGATTCAAATGATAAAAATGATGCCACAGACAAGATCAGGTGGAATTAAGCTTTCAGAAATTTGATAATGCAAACACAAAAATACTAACACCCAGATAGTCTGGGAAAACCATTTTTACCGATTATTATGAAACAGATAACCCCTGCCATGCAGCAGTACTATGCTGCCAAGGAAGAGCATAAGGATGCCCTCATATTCTTCAGGATGGGAGATTTTTACGAGTCCTTCGGAGAGGATGCAAAAACCATTGCCAGAGAGCTTGAGATAACACTTACCACCCGTGGGAAGGGGAAGGAAGGAGAGAAGATGCCACTTGCCGGCATCCCCCATCATGCTATTGACAACTACCTTCCCAGGCTTATCAAGAAGGGATACAAAGTAGCCATATGCGAGCAGCTCGAGGACCCGAAGCAGGCCAGGGGTGTAGTGAAACGCGGGGTCGTGCGGGTTGTCACTCCCGGCACTGCGATCGATCCATCTATGTTCCCGGATTCCTCCAATAATTATCTAATGGCCCTTTATGGAGAAGGAAAAGAGTTCGGGCTTGCCTTCCTGGACATATCCACCGGCGAGTTCCTGACCACACAACTGACGGACAGCGCACCATATGACAGGATAGCCAGTGAGACCGCACGCATGGGTCCTTCCGAGTGTATCATCCCTCCTTCCCTCATTGCGGATGAGCGGCTGGTGGAGCGTTTAAGGGAACTGAAGATAATTATTCACGAGTACGATGAGTACGCCTTTGAGCAAAAGGATTCTAACAAACTGCTCACTGAGCATTTCAATGTATCAACCCTGGAAGGTATGGGGTGCAGTGAGCTGCACTTTGCAGTATCATCTGCAGGAGCAGCACTTAAGTACGCCTTTGACACCCAGATGAGGGAGCTCTCCCATGTGCAGCATCTAAAGACATATTTTGATTCCGAGTTCATGGTACTTGATGCCATTACCCTGCGCAATCTCGAGATCGTGAAGAATGTGAGGGGAGAAGGTAATGATTCGACCCTGCTGCATGTGCTGGATGACACCATGACCCCCATGGGCAGCCGGCTTCTGCAGAAATGGCTGCTCAAGCCACTGATACTAGTTGATGACATCAATGAAAGACTGGATGCAGTTGCAGAACTTGAGTCGAATACCCTTGTGAGATTCGAACTGAGATCACAACTCTCCCAGGTACGTGATATGGAAAGACTTGTCGGCAGGGTAATGTATGGGAATTCAAATGCAAGGGACCTCATATCACTTAAAAGTTCACTTGAGGCTGTCCCGCAGATAATCGAATCACTACATGGATGCTCTGGTGCTGAACTTCTGGAGCGTATAGATTCAGAACTTTCTTCCTTCAGAGAACTTGAAGAGCTGGCCGGTCTGATAGACAGGGCAATAGTTAATGAGCCGCCCGTAAGTGTCAGGGACGGCGGGATGATCAAAGCAGGTTACAATGAAAGACTTGATGAGCTTAAAAGCATGTCAAAGGACGGAAAACACTGGATAGCAGAGTTCCAGCGGAAAGAGCGTGAAAGAAGCGGCATCAAGTCATTGAAAGTAGGATATAACAAGGTATTCGGTTACTATCTTGAGGTCACCAAGGCCAATATATCCCAGGTCCCGGATGACTACATACGCAAGCAGACCATGACAAATGCTGAAAGGTTCTATACCCCCCAGCTAAAAGAACGTGAGAGCGAGATCCTCTCTGCAGATGATAAGGCAACAGCCCTTGAATATGAACTGCTCTGTGAGATAAACTCCAGAGTGGCATCGCATTCAATGCATCTGCAGAATACCGCAGTCATGATAGGTATGCTGGATGTCCTTGCCAACCTAGCAGATGTGGCAGCAAATAACAATTACGTACGGCCGGCCATCACCAATGACTGCAGGCTGCTGATCAGGGACGGAAGACATCCGGTGGTTGAGAATTCCACCCCTGGAGGATTTGTTCCCAATGATACTGAGATGGACTGCCAGAATAACCAGTTCATGCTTATCACAGGACCGAACATGGCAGGTAAGTCAACATATATGCGTCAGATAGCCATGATCGTGATAATGGCTCAGGCAGGCTCCTTCGTGCCCGCCTCCCATGCATCCATCGGTATCGTCGACCGTGTATTCACAAGGGTAGGTGCTTTTGACGATCTTGCCAGCGGACAGAGTACCTTCATGGTGGAAATGGTGGAACTTGCCAATATCCTGAACAATGCTACCCCGAAAAGCCTGGTGCTGCTGGATGAGGTCGGCAGGGGCACCAGCACTTATGACGGTTACAGCATAGCAAAGGCGGTAGTGGAGTATATCCATAACAAAGGAAGGGCAGGTGTAAGGTCCCTGTTTGCCACACATTACCACCAGCTAACTGATCTTGCGGGCACGCTAAAGAGAGTGAAGAATTTTCACATTGCAGTAAAAGAGGATGGTGAAGACCTGGTATTCCTGCGCAAGATAGTACCTGGTGCAACTGACAAGAGTTATGGTATCCATGTGGCAAGGATAGCGGGTGTCCCCCATAATGTCACCAGCAGGGCAAAGGAGATACTGGAGGACATAGAGAACGACAGCACCATATCCATGGATAGCACCATGACAGGCAAGAAGCACCGCAACAGCACCAAATATACTCAGGTTATCCTTTTTGACCAGGACGCTTCCGGTGAGGAGCAGGAACCACACCCTCTTATCGAAGAACTCAAAACAATGGATATCAACTCACTGACCCCACTGGAAGCACTTAACAAACTGAGCGAGATAAAGAGCAGGCTAGCGAAAGAGCAGGGGAGCTGATCATAGATGACAGAAGGATCACGTGATATTCCGGGTCCCGGTATAAGAGTGCTGGACGAATCCACCATTAATAAAATAGCAGCAGGAGAGGTTGTGGAAAGACCCGCGTCCGTGGTAAAGGAACTTATTGATAATTCAATTGATGCAAATGCCACGGACATTCGAGTGGAAATAAGGGGGTCAGGTACGAAAAGTATAATCATTGTCGACAATGGTACCGGAATGAGCCATAAAGATGCTTCACTGGCTTTTCAGAAACACGCCACGAGCAAGATTAACAGCATCGAAGACCTTAATAGTGTTCTCACCCTGGGATTCAGGGGAGAGGCTCTTGCATCCATTGCCTCGGTTGCAAAGGTAGAGATGGTCACCCGGCAGGAAAAAGATATATCGGGCACTAAAGTAGTCGTGGACAACAGTGGCTTAAGAAGTATTTCATCGGCAGGCTCACATGCGGGAACCTCAATATCCGTCGAAGATCTTTTCTATACGACACCCGCACGCAGGAAATACCTGAAAAGCATGAGGACCGAGCTTGCTCATATAACGGATGTTGTTACAAGACATGCAATATCGTATCCCGATATCTCTTTCACCCTTATAAGTGACGGCAAGGTAATCATGAGGTCACCCAGCTCACATGATCTTCTGGACAGTATCATCCACCTGTATGGTGCGGATGTTGCGCGTTCGCTTATTCCACTTGAATTCGAATCGGACCTGGTCTCACTATCCGGATACATCTCAAAGCCGCAACTCACAAGAAGCGGGAATGACCTGCAGGCCTTTTTCATAAATGGAAGGAGCATCTCTTCAAAACTGATAGGCAATGCAGTAAGGCTGGGCTACTACACATTGCTCCCAAAAGGAAGGTATCCTGCAGCCTTCCTGAAATTTACCATTGACCCAATACATGTCGATGTTAATGTGCATCCCACTAAAAGAGAGGTTCGGCTGAGCCATGAGAAAGAGATTGAACTGGCCATAATCACTGCAGTTGAGCAGGCCCTGGCTTCAACGAACCTGGTTCCCGAGGCAAGGATCACGAAAAAGGAAACCGCGGTGCAGTCAAACATTTCCGGTACAGGAGAAACTGCATCCCATGTAAAAGAAAAGGGACCAGGGTTGCCAGAAAGAACATCTGTTAACCAGGCCCGTACTGATGATATCATACGGGATGCAGAAGCAGGGGAAAAACCTGCAGTTGTACGGGAAAGCAAGGAGCCATACCACTATCCCCTGAAAGATACACAAAGACGGTTAAAGAAGAGTGAGCGTCTTCAGATGCAGTATGAGGCGCAGGCAGAATCTGCTGCCAGAGGTCCTTTCCATACGGATGATGTGAAAATATACGGCCAGTTTGCGGACCTTTACCTTATTATGGAAACCGAAGGAAAACTGATAATGGTAGACCAGCATGCTGCACACGAGCGTATCATGTACGAACAGGTACTTAGAACGAGGGAAATAGGCTGGCAGGAACTGATAACCCCGGTGACCCTGGACCTGAGCACAAAGGAAAAAGCGATCATCGGAGACTACATTCCCTCCCTGGAAAAGATGGGGTTTGCAATATCCGATTTCGGACCCAACAGTTACGTCGTTACCACTATCCCCAGTATATTCGGAAAACTTGAGGATACTTCTGTGATCCATGATATTATATCCGACCTGCTCTCACATGGCAGGATTAAAGAGGACACCGAGGTTTATGACCGCCTTTGCAGTACTATGGCCTGCAGGGCAGCTATAAAAGGCGGCGCCGTATGTACCCCCGAGCAGATGCATGAACTTATCAGGCAGTTGATGTTATGCGATAATCCCTATACATGTCCGCATGGCCGCCCGACAATGCTCACCTTCACAAAAGAAGAACTGGGCCGCATGTTCGGAAGAACCGGTTGATGTCGGTAAATTTTAAAAGTATGGAGGACAATTGACCTGAGATGATCGATCCGGTAAATAAATCCAAGATTCCCGATGAATGGCTAGAGCGCTCGAAATTGCCCCGCAGGGAGCTGGAAGAAGGCATCAGGAGCGGTATGGTCGTCGTCTTGAGCGACGGCTCTATATTGAAGAGAGGGTACACTACCGGGACAACAGCAGCTCTTGCCGCAAAGGCATCGGTCCTGTCGCTTAAAAAGACCATTAGTCACGTTTCTGTTCCGACACCGGTGGGACTGCGTGCCGAACTGGACGTAAGGGCAAGCAATGGACATGCTGTTGCCGCAAAGATCGCCAATGACCATGAGTCGGACATCACACGGGGCCTTGAGTTCGTAGCGGATGCAAAAGAAGCGAATGGCATATCGGTCTATGCAGGCCAGGGAATCGGTATCGTGATCCGAAGTGGCCTGGAGTCTAAAAAAGGGCATCCTGCCATCAATCCCCGCCCGATGGAACAGATAAAGGCTTCCATAAAAGAGGCAGTAGAGGAACTTGGTCTCCGGGGTGCCGAAGTGACCATTTATCTGCCCGAAGGAAAGGAGATTGCAAAACAGACCCTCAACAGCCGCATAGGTGTTGTTGACGGCATCTCTGTACTGGGTACCACGGGTTTTGTTGAACCCTGGAACGACCATCTCGGAGAAATGAAAGGCGATCTTATAAGGGATTCTGACAAAGTAGTGCTTACAACCGGGAGGATAGGTATACGGTATTCCACCATGCTCTTCCCCGATCATACTGTTGTGCTTGCAGGCAGCCGTATCAGCGAAGCCCTCGAGGCTGCCAGGGGAGAGGTTGTAATCTGCGGTCTTCCGGGACTTGTGCTTAAGTGGGGAGACCCCGATATGCTCAAAGACAGCGGATTTGCCACTGTTGTGGAAATGCTTGAACTTGATCCGGGAAATAAGCGTCTCAAGAATGCCTTTGACATGGCCGTGAAAAAAGGAAAAGGTGCCCGAATCGTAATTGTTGACCGGGACGGGACAGTACTGATGGACAGTGGTGATAAATCATGATTATCGCAGGAGTGGGTGTCGGCCCCAAGATGCTGACCCAGGAAGCCATCGAGGCTATAAACAATGCTCCTGTTGTGTATGGTTCAAAAAGAGCCATAGAACTTGCACAGGACCACATAAGATGTGAAGCTCACCCCATCAGGAGTTTCAAGAACCTTCACCTGCTTCCCCCTGATGCCGTGATCCTTTCCACAGGTGATCCCATGTTCTCCGGCCTTGGGAAGTTTGCAGGAGATAATGACAGGGTCATTACTGGCGTTTCATCTATACAGGCCGCATGTGCACGTTTTCATGTTGAGATGTCAAACCTTGCAATGATCACAGCTCACGGCAGGGACCCTGTTCCGGCAAAAGCCGCCCTGATTCGAGAACTTGATCTGGGCAAGAACATTTTTTTGCTTCCGGCTGACACTTTCGGACCAGGAGAAGTGGCTGATGTTCTGAATGAGATGGGCATCGATGCCAGGATATGCATATATGAGAATATTGGCTATCCGAATGAACGGGCGGTTTCCGGCACCATACAAGACCCCCCTGTGAATGAATCTGATATGTACTGCTTACTGGTCATCAGGTAACATCAAGTAAATTTTCTTTTCTGTTTGTATCATTATAGCTAGTTTGCTTCGTTTACAGACATTTTATTACGAACAGGTATAATTATAGGAGAATCCTTACATTGGTAGAAATATGCATCTAAATTTAACCAGAATAAACATTAGTCATTTTGATAACAATACTTACTTTAAATGCGAATCGTTATCTTTATGTACAATAACATATTACAACATTTTAACAAAATCAACTGAGGTTGATTTAAGATCTTAATTAAAATGGAAGGTGATATTAATTGCACATATTTGAAGGTTTTCTGCCTTCCCCATGGTGGCAGATATGGTTTGTGGTCTCTATTCCTGTTATACTGTATGGTATGTACCAGCTGAACAAACTGGTCAGCCAGAGGCGTGAAATAATACCCTTGCTTGCTGTTGCAGGTGCTTTTATATTCGTGCTTTCTTCCCTGAAGCTTCCTTCGGTGACAGGAAGTTCTTCACATCCCACAGGGACCGGGATGGCAGCTATTCTCTTCGGACCTGCGATCACTTCCGTACTCAGTGTGATCGTGCTCCTGTACCAGTCCCTTTTCCTGGCACACGGCGGCCTGACAACTCTTGGAGCCAACGTTGCCTCAATGGGGATCATCGGCCCTTTTGTTGCTTACCTGTTCTACAGAACAGCATCAAAGGCGGGTATGAACTTCTATCTGAACGTATTCCTTGCAACCGCCATTGCTAATTGGGCGACCTATGTAGTGACGTCCCTACAGCTTGCCTTAGCGTTCCCTGCGGCACAAGGAGGTGCATTGGCCTCGTTTGTGGCATTTGGGGCCGTGTTTGCGACAACCCAGGTCCCCCTTGCGATCATGGAAGGAGCACTCACCGCACTTATAATGAAATATGTTGTGCAGATCAAGAGTGATGTGCTCATTGACCTGAGAGTACTGACATCAGCAGCTGCCACAAAATTAAAGGAGACCATGCAATGAAGCTGGAGTATATCGTAGGCATAGTGATAATCCTCTTTGCCGTTCAGTTCTTTTATGGAGTGGCTGCCAACCCGGATTCGGAGTTCGGTGGTGCGGACGGTGAAGCAGAAGGCATAATTGCCCAGATCAACCCCGATTATGAACCTTGGTTCGGAGGCATTGGCTTTGAACCACCCGGCGGTGAGACCGAAAGCCTGCTCTTTGCCCTGCAGGCAGCATTTGGTGCCATTATTATCGGTTACATCTTTGGCTACTATAAAGGGAAGGGAGAGAATAATTAAATACCATTGTGCTTCATCAGAAGAGGTACAATTCTTTTTTAATCTTTCCTTTTATTTTTTCCAGCTCAAATCAATTTAGTTTTATTACAAACAGAGCACCTTTGCAGTTTCAGAATCAACAACTTTTACAGATTAACGATATGTTGCAAAAAATCATAGTTCTTAGTGATATTGATTCCTAACGAAATGCTTATGTATAAAGCACAATATCTTGTTTCTTTATACCTGTGAACAGTGCCAAATAAAATCAGTTTTATTTATTGTTTAGTTTTAAGCTGGGTTGGAAAATGACACATATTCTGGACGACTATGCTATATTGAGTCCACTACGGTACAAGAACAACTGGCTCAAGTTAGCCATCGTTACTTTTGGGATTCTTGCAGGTGTTTCATCCAATTCTCCTTTAGTTCCATTCTTTATAGCAGTGTGTATGAGTTTCGCAACGGTTTATTTCGGGAAGATACCTTTAAGATTCTACATGAAATTGATGGCTGCACCAGCCGGTTTTGTGCTGGTGAGTGTTATAATTATAGCATTTTTCTTCGGAGAAGGTGAGAAGTTATTTTCATTTAATATTCCGGGTTATACACTGGGCGTCAGTCCGGCTGGCTTAAACATGGCTCTACTGGTGCTTGCAAGAACTTTAGGAGGAATGTCATGCATGTTCTTCCTTTCTCTGACAACCCCGATGATAGAACTTTTCTCAGTCCTCAAAGCAACAAGGTTCCCTGACTCTTTTATAGAGATAGCGATGATGATGTACCGCTACATATTCGTTTTCATGGAAGTAGCACTGGGTGTGAGATACGCACAGACGGTCAGGCTGGGATACAAGGATTTCAGGACATCATTCAGGTCCATGGTCATGCTTGGGACAAATCTTTTCATAAGGTCATGGGAGCAGGGGGAAAAATTATATCTTTCAATGAATTCAAGGTGCTATGACGGAAAGCTGATGATCCTGGAAGATAAAAGGCCCGTAAAGTTAACCGAGTTCCTGCTTACCTCGGCTTACTTTTCACTGGTCATCATAGTATTTTACTTTACCAGGAACATGTTCGTTGTTTGAGGTGCAAAAATGGTGATATTAGAAACAAAGGATCTTAGTTTTTCCTACCCCGACGGCACAGTTGCCCTGGACAATATTAACATCAGGATCGAAGAAGGTAAAAAGATCGCATTCGTTGGCCGGAATGGTTCAGGTAAATCCACACTGTTCCTGTCAATGAACGGTACTCACAGGCCCGGAAAAGGCGAGATCCTCTTTCATGGCAAGCCCCTTAAATATGATTCCAGATCCCTCAGGGAAGTAAGAAAGAATGTCGGCATCGTCTTCCAGAACTCAGACGACCAGATATTCGCCCCTACTATTTACCAGGATGTTGCTTTTGGACCCACGAACCTTGACTATCCTAAAGAGAAGGTGAAACAGATTGTCCATAAGACTCTGGAATATGTCGGCCTGATGCACCTTAAAGACAAGCCTCCCCACCATTTAAGCGGAGGACAGAAAAAGAGGGTCGCAATTGCCGGCATTGTGGCAATGGACCCCGAGATAATTATCCTTGACGAACCACTTGCCAACCTGGACCCGGTTGGAGCAGATGAAGTAATGGACCTGCTCAATGAGCAGAGCTATTTCGGCAAGACCATAATCATATCGACCCATGATGTGAACCTGGCCTATAGCTGGGCAGATTACGTGTTTTTGATGAGCGAGCATAAGATTATCAGTGAAGGCACCCCAGAGGAGATCTTCGTACAGCCCGATAAATTAAAAGCGGCCCACCTCAGAAGACCTGCTACCCTCGAGATATATGAGGAGATCAAAATGCGCGGGCTTGCAAAAACGAATTGCTGCCCGAGAGACATTCCCGACCTGGTCCATTCACTGCGTTCACAACACCTTTTATGGGTGGATGTCCCGCCTGAGGTAAAGGAGGGAGATTACATCAACCTTGGCATATTCTATGGAGAATACGCACAAAATTCCGCATATGAGGCCGCTAACTGCAAGGTGCTCCATATACACGATGACGGACTTGCGATAGCCGAGATGGACAGGAAAGCCTTCCGTGCAGGATCCATCGGGATATATGATACTGCAAAATATTCCAGAGAAGATCTATTGAGTATTATAGAGCGTGACGGGGTCGAGTGTGTAGGCGCCATGGGCAAGAAAAGCAAGCTCATCGCTGAAAAAGATGACATTTACCTTGATGTGACCGCAGGTGTGATCGATCGATCCATACTCAATGCACTTGCAGGCCAGAGATGCCTGATCCTAACCCATGATGGAATGGTACATCATGCAATGGACAGGATCAGGGCCTACATGGAAAAGAGTGGGATCAATATCCCCGTAAGTGTTATCAATCCCAATCCTGAAGAGCAATCGAAACAGGATGTCACCAAAAGTATGATGACCTGAATCCGGGCATCGGGATTCGCTCATAATTAATAAGAGGTTAATAACAGGCGCCATCCTGCCCGAACATATGACATCACCCATTCATTTTAAGAACCGGGGATGAGAAGAATTCAAATATCCTCATATGTTTTCTGCATCAGGAGTGCATCATTTTCATTATCGGGACTCTCACATATCAGGAGACCTTTTACTTTGAAGTCTTTCAACGCCTTCATAAGTTCTGAATATTCAAGATCAGAGTCCTCAAGATTAAGGTGGTTCCTCTCACCTTTTTCACCATACTCTATACCGGAAACGTGCATATGCATATCGTCCAGCCCTTCCCTTCCAAGCTCGCTCTCAACCATTTCAAGTGCAAAAGCGAACTCCTCATATGTATTAACCTCACCGCCCCTTGCATGCAGGTGTGCAAAATCGATACATGGAAGCACATTATCGATATCGCTGCCAAGTTTTACATTCTCCCGGAGACTCCCGAACTGGCTTGCTTTTCCTGTTGTCTCCGGGCGAAGGACCACCTCTATGCGTTCATCTGCCAGCCGGCCAGTGAGCTGTTCCAGGATAGTGAACACTCTTTTATACACCTTTTCCGGTGAGTCCTTATGATAGTATGCCGGATGGAACACAATATTGCGGGCACCACAAATACTTCCGACCTTTGCGGACATGTATATTCTTTCGACACTTGCATCTACTTTCACAGATTCGGCCGAGTTAAGATTTATGTAGTAAGGAGCATGCACACTCAGCAGGATCTCTTCTTTTTCTGCCTTTTCAGAGACCTGTCCTGCAGTAACCTCTCCCATTCTGACCCCGCGGACAAACTCGAGTTCCATGCAGCCGAGCCCAAGTTCCCGGACCCTTTCAATACCTGCAATACTGTTCCTTTTTTTTGAGCTCTTTGGCGTTCCTGCCGTGCCAAAGAAAAGTTTTGCAGGCATCGTCATGCCATGCCGAGTTTTGCCTTGAGTTCCTTCATCCTTTCAGTCGACAATTTCTTCTCGACCAGCTCCATGAAGTTTTCAATATCTTCCTCGTCGAGGGACCTGATATCCTCTTTCCCCTCCATTGCAAGCCCTACCAGATAGTCGAGCTCGCCAGCATCAAGTTTCTCAAGCCGGTTCCTGAAATCTTCCGCAGATCCGGCAACTTTATGGGATATGGGCCTGAGAATAAAGGGATAGTTGTGCCCAGAGGCGGACATAGTGTTTCCGCTCAATTCGGGTGCAAGCTTGTCGAATATCTTCCGGTCCGTTTCTGTGAATTCTCTGCTCATGGAAGATAGTTATAGGACATATTGAATAAAATTTTGTCCCTTTGCAGTTTCAAGGAAAACATCAGGGAACGACATGTCCGTGCAGATCGATCTCACCACGAGCTATCCGGGTTGATGAGATGGGTTTTCCATCATCTGCCATCACAAAATCCATTTTCACGATCTTAAGAGGATACATATTCCTCTCTGCACGGATACGGTTTATCTTAAGTGCCACAGAGTACGTTTCAGAAGAAACAACAATGTAATCGTAATTTTCGTTAAGTGTCTTACCGTAGGGATCGCTCAGCTCAATAATATTATAATCCACATTATCCCCGGCAATCTCTTTCAGATATCCAAGTAACCGGGATTCACGGATGGAATAATCCGGCACGTTGCGGTCACGTTTGTTTGCCATCTCATTGGAAGTGAGGCCAATGTCAACCTCACCACTGCCACCGATTTCGAATGCTTTTCGAAGGAGAGCACGATGCCCTTCATGCAAGTATTCGAAGGTTCCACCGACTACTACTCGTGCCATCGAATGCTATTACTCATATTATTATGATAAGGTTTATGTCTGCATAATACTTTCACCATGCTTGCTCCAGGTATATATACTGCCGGATACATAGAAAAGCACAATTGTGCACCAAAAGGAAACCATGTGCACCTATGGAGTAATAAAATGCCTGAAGTATTATTAGAAGACCTTGACCATGTGGGTCCGGCAACTGCACAGAAATTAATGGAAGCCGGATTTACGACCGTTGAAGCAATTGCTGTCTCATCACCTGCGGAACTTGCAACTGCAGCAGATATTGGAGAGTCAACCGCTGCAAAGATAATCCTGGCTGCACGCCAGTCTGCGGATATAGGAGGCTTTGAGACGGGAGATATTGTACTGGAGCGCAGAAAACTTGTGGGAAAACTATCTACCGGTTGTGTAGAATTTGATGAGATGATGGGAGGAGGAATTGACACCCAGTCCATCACCGAGATGTATGGGGAGTTCGGTTCAGGAAAAACACAGGTAGCACATCAGCTTGCTGTAAATGTTCAGCTCCCGCAGGAACAGGGGGGCCTCAACGGTTCCGTTATAATCATCGATACTGAGAACACCTTCAGACCTGAAAGGATCGAACAGATGGTGGCTGGTCTTTCCGAGAGATTTGGCATGGAATATGATTATGAAGAATTCCTGAAGAATATACGGGTAGCGCGTGCCTTTAATTCAAATCACCAAATACTGCTTGTGGATTCAGCACTGGAACTTGCCAATGAGTTGAAGGATGCGGAAAAACCGGTTAAGCTCATCATTGTGGACTCCCTGACAGCTCATTTCAGGGCTGAATACATAGGGAGGGGAACTCTTGCCGACAGACAACAGAAACTTAACAAGCATCTTCACGGCCTGCAGAGATTCGGCGACCTTAACAATGCATGCGTTGTTGTTACAAACCAGGTCATGTCAAAACCTGATGCTTTCTTCGGCGACCCGACAAAACCGATCGGAGGACATATCGTTGGTCACACCGCAACCTTCAGGTTGTACCTGCGCAAATCCAAGGGCGATAAGAGGATTGTCAGGCTTGTTGACTCACCGAACCTCCCGGACGGAGAAGCAATAATCTCTGTGACAACTCCAGGACTGCGTGATCCCTGATACCGGAACAAATACAGGAAATACCTAATGGAGGATCCAAACACTGAAAATGCTTTTATTCTCCTCTTCTCATTTATTGCCTATGACATTCAAAGCCCTTGCCATAGACATAGACGGCACCATCACCAATATGGACCGCAGGCTCAGCCTTAAGGCAACTGAGAAACTACGCGAGCTGGATGTACCTGTCGTGCTGGCCACCGGTAATATACTCTGTTATGCCAAAGCAACCGCCAAACTGATAGGAGTATGCTGCAATGTCATAGCTGAGAACGGGGGGGTCGTGACAGATAGATTTGATAAAAAACCCTATATATCCGATGTGATCACCGAGTGTGAACAGGCTTTTGACATACTGTCCAGGGAATTCGACATGGAGAAACTGGATTCCGTCCACAGGCGAACTGAGATCGTACTCAGAAGAGATTTTGATCTTGAGCGCGCAAGGGCTTTGCTAAACACCACGGACCTGGATGTAGAGATCATAGACACTCATTTTGCTATTCACATCAAGAGCAAAAAGATCAACAAAGGTACAGGACTTGTGAGAATTGCCGATATGATGGGACTTAAACCATCCGATTTTGTCGCCATCGGCGATTCGGTGAACGATATGGAACTTCTTGCCCTTGCAGGTTACTCTGTTGCAGTATCAAACGCTGACGACTTCCTGAAGGATATCGCTGATCATGTGACCAGGGAATCTTACGGAGAAGGTACAGCAGAAGTTATCGACTACCTCGTTTCAAAAGGAATGCTCAATACCAGGCAATGATTAAATACCGGCATGCAAAGCCCGGTTGAACTTTGCACCCGCAAATTCACAAATTCACATTCTCTTTGTGGACACCTTTTGCGATATTCTTGTCAACAACGATATAGTCCTTAATGGCCCTTACGGATTCAAATGGTAATAATATATACTGGTCGTCGGCCTGGTATTTGGAAGCATCCAGGCTCATGTCGGGTTTTACTATCAGGTTTATTAGGTTACCTGTAGCGGCATCCATCACAATATTGAAAAGGATGCCTATTTCGGTTCCATCGGTTGCCATAACCTGTTTGCTTGAAAGGTTTTTTGCAAAGACATTCGCCATTTTCATTCACCCCTGAATATAATAGTGACTTCTAAATTTTTCATATATTTATCTGTATCCTATATAAGCACTTGGTTCTTCTTTTCTGACACCGCCCTTGAACTGTGCCTGTATCTTTTCATAATACTCCATAAGATTTTCAGTCAGAGTGGGCCTTACTTTCGTGAGTGCCTCTTTGAAATATTTCATACCCACTTCCTTGTTCTCGAAATCATCCCTTAGTGCAAGCATAACAGCTTCCCTGCACACGGCCTCTATGTCAGAACCAACAAAACCTTCCGTGGAGCCGGCAAGTTCGTCAATAGTAACATCATTGCCAAGTGGAATATTTCTGGTATGTATCTTGAAAATAGCTTTTCTGCCTGCAAGTGTGGACTGGCCTACAAGTACCAGACGGTCGAACCTGCCTGAACGAAGAAGTGCGGGATCAAGGATATCAGGACGATTCGTGGCTGCTATAACCACAATCTCCTTCAGCGGTTCAAGACCGTCAAGTTCAGTAAGCAACTGGTTGACTATCCTCTCGGATACCTTACCATCCTCTGTGATGGCGCTTCTCATAGGCGCTATCGAATCTATCTCATCGAAGAATATGATACAGGGTGCCACCTGCCTTGCTTTTTTGAACGTCTCGCGGATAGCCTTCTCTGACTCACCAACCCATTTTGAAAGCATCTGAGGTCCTTTGATACTTATGAAATTCGCATTGGACTCATTTGCCACTGCCTGAGCGATCAGTGTCTTTCCAGTGCCAGGAGGACCGAACAGCAAAACACCCTTAGGAGGTTTGATTCCCATCTGCATGAACTTTTCCGGCTTTGTAAGCGGCCATTCCACAGCCTCGACAATATCCTGCTTGGCCTTATCAAGACCTCCCACATCCGTCCAGTTGACTGTCGGGATCTCAACAAAGACCTCCCTCATAGCTGAAGGCTCTATCTCCCTGAGGGCCGTCTCAAAGTCATCCTTGCTGACGTTTAAGATGTCAAGGATCTCAGGTGCGATCTCCTCTTCCTCAAGATTGATATCAGGCAATGCACGCCTGAGTGATTTCATTGCAGCCTCCTGGACCAGAGCCAGCAGGTCCGCACCAACAAAACCCTGTGTGTGTTGTGCCAGGTATTCCAGGAACTCCTCGGATACGTCCTCGCTGAGAGGCACACCTCTTGTATGTATCTGGAGAATCTCAAGACGATCATCATTGTCAGGAACACCGATCTCTATTTCCCTGTCAAACCTGCCGGGCCTGCGCAGCGCCGGATCAATGGCGTCCAGACGGTTGGTTGCACCAATGACGACGACCTGTCCCCTTTCCTCAAGACCGTCCATCATGGTCAGCAGCTGGGCAACAACTCTTCTTTCCACTTCACCTGTGACGTTCTGTCTTTTAGGGGCGATGGAATCGATCTCGTCTATGAAGACTATCGAGGGTGCATTATCCTCTGCCTCTTCGAATATCTTGCGTATGCGCTCCTCGCTCTCGCCATAGTACTTGCCCATTATCTCCGGACCTGCTATGTAGAGGAAGTTTGCCCGGGACTCGTTTGCAACAGCCTTTGCGATAAGTGTTTTACCAGTCCCCGGCGGGCCGTATAATATAATGCCTTTGGGCGGCTCGATATTAAGTCTCTGGAACAGTTCGGGATGCTTTAAGGGAAGTTCTATCATCTCCCGTACACGCTGTATCTCCGAACCAAGACCTCCTATATCCTCATATGTGACACCTCGCGTGGCACCATCATAACCCCTCACAGGTTTCTGTCTCAGCTCGATCTCGGTGATCTCCCCGATGATAAGGATCGTGCCCCCCGGATCTGCTTCAACCGCAATGAGTGGTATCGCCTGACCACCGGACATCTGGGTGGACATAGGCTGTGTCATGGAACTGATAATAGGAATGACGTCCCCTTCTACAAGAGGTCTTTTCATGATGTTCCTCTTGATTATCTCATTTATGTGGCTTCCAAATTCCATTGTCACGCCTTCCGGGGGGGCGAGCACGACTTTGGTGGCGGTCTCGACCTCGGCTTTCCTTATGGTGATCCTTTCGCCTATGCCAACACCTGCATTCTGTCTGATGAAACCATCAATGCGAACTATGCCCTGTCCCCAGTCCTGTCTCTCAGCCCTCCATACTTTGGCAGCGGTCTTTCTCTTACCTTCTATCTCCACAATATCCCCGGGAGACAATTGTAAACTCAGAAGGGTTGTTGGATCCAGCCGAACAATACCTCTCCCAAAGTCATTCGGATGCGCTTTTTCTACTTTGATCTGTACTTCGTCCATTAGTTTCATCCCAAATATGATTTTAAATATATAATTTGCTTATAATTTAATTATGATCGTAATACATATTTCACCCCCATGCTTAAAAAAGATATGGTCAGGTGTAGGCTCTAACACCCTTTTTTCCCAACCAACAAGATTTAAATATCAATTGTATATACTACACTTTGTTGATTGGACACTATTCTGTAAACATTTGTAAATTAAATTTTATGTTAGTTTATAACCAGTATAGTTGAAGATCTTCAGTTTTGAATTAAAGGAAGTGCATATTTGTTCGGAAACAACGATGAATCAACAGCCCCGATAGATGTCGGAGAGACCTATGAAGTAACGATAGAGGATATCGCAAAAGAAGGAGACGGTATAGCCAGGATAGAAGGATTTGTTATCTTTGTGCCCGGGGCAGAAGTAGGAGACACTGTAAATATCAGGATAACAAAGGTCCTGCGCAAGTTTGCATTCTCTGAGATCGAGGAATAATATTTTAAACCGGATAGGCAGACTGCCTATCCACTGACCATTCTTTTTTCAATTTCATCTTGTTTGAACTATAGTTCCAATAACGATTCTGCGGACTGCCAGATAGTAATTTCCCATTCTTCCGCCCTCAGACAAGCAGAAAAGAAATAAATTTAAACTATTGGCTTTTCTCTATAAGCATGGAGTTAAAAGCGTTATTTCTGAACTGTACTTTAAAAGAGCGTCCTGAGGTATCTAATACAAGAGCACTTATCGACAAAGCAGCCAGGCTTTTTTCACAAATGGGTATTGAAAGCGAGGTTATAAGGATTGTTGACTACAATGTAAAATTCGGCATCACTTCCGATGAAGGCAAAGGTGATGAGTGGCCTTTGATATTAGAAAAGATCAAAGGATCCGATATTCTTGTGATCGGCTCTCCCATATGGTTCGGCGTACGTTCATCGGTTACACAGCTTGTAATGGAAAGGCTTGACGGGACCTATATGGAAGGAGACCCCCAGACAGGCCAATTCCCCCTGTATGGGAAAGTTGCGGGAGTCCTTGTCACAGGGAATGAGGATGGTGCTCATAATGTGGCAGCAAATACCCTCTTCAATCTGACCCATCTGGGATGTACAGTTCCCCCGAATGCCGATTGTTACTGGGTAGGAAATGCAGGTCCGGGTCCGAGTTACATAGAAGCGGGTGGCGAAAGGCATCTCTATACGAACAAGACGGTCCGTTACATGACGCATAATCTGGCATTCTTTGCAAGACTGCTGAAAGAGAATCCTATTCCCACAAACCTTAATAAAATTTATGAGCAGGCAGCAGAAGAGAGTGACTGATCAGAAATTAGTTTTTAACCCCTGATAGAACTTACATGAATTTCTTTGTTGCCAGCTATTTTTATCAGATATGATAAGTAGGAAAATTCCTACAAATATTTACTCCGGCATTTAATACTGTGGACCACATAAAGAACATTATAATTAAAGGGGGTTCAAGGAGGTGAGAATTTGGCGGCTGTAATGAATGGTCTTGACTGGGCAGCACTAGCCTTGGTCATAATCGGAGGACTTAACTGGGGCCTGGTAGGTGCATTTGGTTTTGACCTTGTAGCGGCAATTTTCGGCGATATGTCCTGGCTATCAAGGATCATATACATACTTGTAGGTCTCGCAGCACTCTATTTGATATACTTCGCTACAAAAGTAAGCAAGTGAATGCGGATTGATAATTATATCTTCTTATGTTGATGATGGATTATTCCATCATCAAATTTAAGAGACTTTTTTTTGCCTCATTGATTTCTGTTACTGATACAGATATATCAAAACCGGCTCCTGACAGATTAAGCTCGTTTCCGCCTACCTTACCAATAACTGCGTGAGGAACATCTTTAAGCATATTTTTTACAGCATCCGGTTCGGAAGTGGTAAGGATTGCCCTTGCATATGATTCTGAAAAGAGCAGGTCATCCGGCCTCATTCCGTTTCCGACATCCTTCAGGTCCACGCTTGCACCCATGTCCTCGCACATCTCACAGAGTGCTACCGCAAGTCCCCCGAGTGAGAGATCATGAGAGGCTGTCAGCTTTCCGCCCTTCACGGAATTAATGATAGAATCAATGACCTGCGAAACGTTTTCAGGTACAATTGGTGATCTTCCGTTTTCCCTGGCACCGATCAGCCTGTAATATTCAGAGCCGCCCAGTTCATCATATGTGGTTCCCACAAGTATGATAATATCACCTTCGTTCTTGAATACCCCTGGCGGGGCCATGGTGACATCCTCAACATATCCGACAAGACCTATGGAGGGAGTGGGGGCGATCGCAGTCTTGAATTCCTCGCTCTCATTGTAGAGGGATACATTCCCACCGACCACAGGGATCGACAATTCCCTTGCACCATCTCCGAGTCCCAGGATAGCCTGTTTGAACTGCCAGTAGATATCCGGCTTTTCGGGATTACCGAAGTTGAGACAGTCTACAAGGGCTATACCATGTGCACCTTTAACAGCCAGATTCATGGCATTTTCGATAACCGTCCCCTTTCCTCCCTGGTACGGGTCAAGCAGGGTATGCTTCGGGTTGCATCCGCATGAAAGTGCAATACCCTCATTACCATCTATGCGCAGTATGCCGGAGTCATCACCGGGTTTTGCTACCGTCCGCAATTGCACATCATGGTCATACTGCCTGTAGATCCATTTCTTTGAGGATACATTGTGAGATGAGAGCAACTCAATGATCGCTTTTTTCAGGTCATCTGTCATTTCCGGTTTTTCCCCTTCCTCGCGGGGAGCCGGTTCACTGGAAGGGCGCTCGAATGTAGGAGCGCCTTCTGTAAGTAGTTTGATGGGAATATCGGTAGCTATTTCCCCGTTGAACTCCACGGTATATGTCAGCTTTTCAGTAAGTTCCCCTATCATGCTTGCGTTAAGGTCATATTTTGCTGCAATGTCCAGCACAGCCTGCACATCCTGAGGCTCCACTTCAAGAAGTATGCGTTCCTGCGATTCGGCAATAAGTATCTCATAAGGAGTCATGCCAGCCTCACGCAGAATCACATTATCTGCTATGATCTTCATCCCGAGATCACCTTTGGACGCCATCTCTGAACTTGCACCTGCAAGACCTGCTGCCCCGAGGTCCCTGCAGGACCTGACGTACCCTTTTTCAATTACTTCAAGGGTTGCTTCTATCAGCAGTTTCTCTGTGAACGGGTCACCGATCTGGATACTTGGCCGGTCCTCTGCCTCGGACGATTCCGACAGGTCTCTTGATGCAAAGGATGCTCCTCCAAGTCCGTCCCTTCCGGTTGTAGAACCCATTAGCACGAGTTTATTACCTGCCTTCTGTGCACATGCCGTCACGATGTTATCCTCACGTGCAAGGCCAACGCACACGACATTCACAAGAGGATTCCCGCTGTAGGATTCATCGAACAGTGCCTCTCCGCGCACTACGGGCACACCGATACAGTTACCGTATCCTGCAATACCCTCGATAATATGCTCGAAAAGATAGAAGTTCTTCGGGTTGTTTAGCGGTCCGAAGTAGAGAGGGTCCATCAGTGCAATAGGACGTGCACCCATGGATATGATATCACGTACAATTCCCCCGACACCTGTTGCAGCTCCGTTATAAGGATCCACGTATGAAGGGTGATTGTGGCTTTCCATTCCTATAGAAAGGGCCCAGCCGTTCCCAAAACTGATGATAGCCGCATCATCTCCGGGACCTATGACCACCCGGTCTCCTGTGGTCGTGAAGGTTTTGAGCAGTGGTGCGCTTGAGCGATATGAGCAATGCTCACTCCAGAGATTAAGAAAACATCCCTGTTCCACAGGATTCGGTTTCCTACCCATCTCTTTAGTTATTATGTCAAGGTCATTTTCAGGTAACATTCATGTGCCTCAGTATTTAAACTAGCATTAACTAGGGGTTTAAAGAACCCGGAAGCAAATAAACGTTTCTTTAAACAATGCCGGGTTTTCAGCATTCGCTCTTGAATGAAAGCATGTCCCCAACATGAAGATCTGCCTTTTCCGGGATTTCCCTGCTGGTCTCAATGATATATTTCACCTTTGTGCCAGATGAGCACAATCCGGCCCAGGGCCTGAGCTGTGAGATCTTTACTATCTTTTTATCCTCATCAAGGAATATCACCCCTATAGCAAAATTGACAAAGAGCATATGTAATGATACTTTCCTGCTTTTTTTCATTACAAATACCAGAGCGTAGCCCTCCGGGATGTTCTTTCGGAACATAAGACCAAGTGCCTGTTTAAAAGTGCTACACGCAAATTCGACGTGTGTAGAGACGTATTCACCATCAGATTTTAATATCATCGCTGTTTACTTTAACCATCTATTTTAGTTAAAGACTATGGAGTGTTTAAAATAGATAATAATCTCGGAGGATATACCACAAGATGAGTTCTGAAATGTGTTCGGTCTGCGGATTGCCAAGAGAGCTTTGCATATGCGAAGAAGTGGCAAAAGAACAGCAAAGGATTACTGTCAAGGTAAATAGAAGAAGATACGGGAAGGAAGTTACCGTTGTAGAGGGCTTTGATGCCCATGAGATAGATCTTCATGAGCTTTCGACCTATTTGAAATCTAAGTTTGCATGTGGCGGTACTGTAAAAGGCACTGGTGTCGAATTGCAGGGAAACCACCTAGGACGCATGAAAGATGTTCTTGTTGAGCGGGGATTTTCTCCGGATCAAATAAAGGATTAATAACTTTTCCAAGGAATCATATTAAGTATCTAAGTATCTGATTTTTTGTGTGAATTCTTTCCTTCACACAATTTTCCCGAGGCCACAGGCCATCTCCTATCGTATCCTAAAACGATCTGGTGTTGGTTATCTATTTATGAAATGCATCCTCTAGTAATGATGAGTACTATGAAACGCATTTATATGGACCACAGTGCGACTACAGAAGTAGACCCTCTTGTGCTTGATTCCATGCTACCCTATTTTACGGAAAAATTTGGCAATGCATCAAGTTTACATTCTTTCGGCCAGGAAGCCATAGAGGCACTTTCTGCAGCACGCCAGCAGGTTGCCGATTCGATTGGTGCAAAGGCCAATGAGATCATATTCACATCGGGAGGTACGGAATCGGATAACCTCGCCATCAGGGGAGTTCTGGCTAAAAAGAAAAATGATACCTCCAGAAGTCAGCATATTATCACATCCATGATAGAACATCCCGCAGTACTCAGCACATGTTCCTTCCTTGAGAGCATAGGATATGAAGTCACTTACGTGCCGGTAGATAGTGAAGGTGTTCTTGATCTCGACAAACTTGAAAGATCCGTACGAGACGATACTTCAATAATAAGTATCATGCATGCAAATAACGAAATAGGAACTATACAGCCTGTAAAAGATATTGCCAGGATTGCACGGGATAAAGATGTTTACTTCCATACCGATGCAGTGCAGTCCTTTGGAAAGATACCTGTTGACGTGAACGAGATGGGAGTAGACATGTTATCCATTTCCTCACATAAGATACACGGGCCAAAAGGGGCAGGTGTACTATATGTAAGAGAAGGTACGGAACTGGAACCCTTTATCTTCGGAGGCGGACATGAGCAAGGCCTGAGACCGGGTACTGAGAATATCCCGGGTATCGTAGGTCTTGGCAAGGCTATGTCCCTCGCAAAGGAGCGTCTCGGACATGATCCGGAACATATGCTCAGGCTGCGTGATTCTCTTATTGACAGGATTTTTGACAGTCTGGACGATGTACGTCTTAACGGTCACCCCACACAGCGCCTTCCAAACAATGTGAACCTGAGCTTCAGATATGTGGAAGGAGAATCACTTCTTATGTTACTTGACGTAAAAGGGATTGCAATATCAACAGCTTCCGCATGTTCATCAATATCGAAAAAAGAATCACACGTATTAAGCTCCATAGGACTTAATGCGGATTATATCCACGGCACCATAAGGATCAGTCTGGGTAAGGACAATACAATAGAAGAAACCGATCATGTAGTTCAGTCCCTGCAGGAAAGTGTTGGCAAGCTCAGGGAAATGTCTGCTATTTCAAAAAGCTGAAATTTTAAAGGGAGAATGCTGATGTATTCAAGAAAGGTAATCGAGGAATTCACCGATCCGAAGAATGTGGGGGTTATAGAAGATGCAGACGGAGTCGGCGAAACCGGCAGTACTGTTGACGGGGATATCATCACTATCTACATCAAGGTAAAGGATGAGGTTCTGGAAGATGTCCGGTTCAAAACATTTGGTTGTGTGGTGGCGATCTCCACATCAACTATGGTCACACAGCTCGCAAAAGGGAAAAAGATTGATGAAGCACTCAAAATAACGAACAAGGATGTTATTGATGCACTCGGAGGACTGCCGGAAGACAAGAGAAGATGCTCGGGTTTTGCCCTGGCCGCCCTTCACAAGGCTATTGAGGATTATAAGGAGAGAGGCACAGCCTGACATCTAAAAGAGGATGATTTTTGTGAAAACAACGTGTGAGATTATGGTTCAGCGGGTTCTGCCTGCTATACGTGCTGAGATTGCCCGCACGATAATTAGTGAACATGGCCGCAGCCAGCAGGAAGCTGCGGAGGTATTGGGGCTTTCAAGAGCAGCCGTATCCCAATACCTCAGTGAGAAACGAGGTGCTGAAGTTGATTTTTCAAAGGACGCCCACGAAGAGATAAGGAAATTCACTGCTGAACTGCTGACAGGCCTCAGTCCGAAGGAAGAAGTGTCAGGAATGTGCAATATATGTAAGTATGTGCAGAAATCAGGTTGGTTGAACAGGAACGAGCCCGAAGCTGCTTATTGTGTTCTTTGCGGAGAGCCGGAGAGCCATTGAACAGCAGCCTCTGCATTAAATGCAAGGGGAAAGGGCTTTGCGGCCGTCCTTTTTGCCCCATCCTTGAAAAATTCCGGTCAGTAGAATCTGCATCCTCCGGGATCTCAGGGGAAACATCCATCTTTGGAGCATCGCCACCTTCTGTTTTCGTAGGGAGCCACAATTACCCGGAAGTACGGGCAGGTCCGATGATACCCCCGTATCTGAAAGATGATGAGGCTATTCAGCTCGAAGATCCCAAGGCCCTGCTTAAGATGGGGATACAGGATATAATCTCCTCACGCTCCCGGCTGGTCAGGGCAAATACCGCCATCAACGTCAGGAATGCTCGCAATCCGGATAATCCGCTTATTGAAAGATCACAGGAGCTGGCCCTCTCAAAAAGACCCGTAGATACCGAGGCCTGGTTCAGCAAACCCATACGCAACAGGCTAAAGTTCGATAATGTACTTACTCCAATGGGCCCATCCGGGGAGTTGAAGGACTTTGATATCACAGAGAACCCGAAAGTACCTAAAAAGATAGATTCCCTGATATACGATACCCATGCCCTTGCAAAGGATGCGATCTCCGAACTGTGGGACAGCAGCATACCTGCAGAGCATATTACTCGCCTTTTTTCGATTGGCCTGCTGGGCCAGGAAAGGCGCCTGGTACCGACAAGGTGGTCCATAACCGCTGTTGACGACCTTGTAGGTAAGGATCTGCTCGGGAGTGTAAGGGACTACCAGCAAATAAGTGACATCCGGGTTTTCAGCGGAGGCGTTTTCGGAAACCATTTTGAGGTTCTGCTCATGCCCAGGACTTTCAGTTTCGAGCTTATAGAGGTGTGGATGCCACGTGCGATATGGTCAGGGCAGAGCACATGGATAGAATCAGATAGCGAGGGTCTCTCAGGAAAGAAGGGATATTCCGGCCTTGCCGGAGGTTATTATGCCTGCAGGCTGGGAGTACTTGAACACCTGAAAGACATCCGCAGGCAGGCTTCTATATTTGTGGTAAGGGAGATCAGACCTGAATACTGGGCACCCCTGGGTGTGTGGATAGTACGGGAAGGAGTACGGGAAGCGATGAGATCAAAACCTATGGTGTTCGAATCCGTGGAAGCGGCACTTCAGGACATGTCCACCCGCATCAGGACACCTTACAGCCAATGGAAGGAAAAAGCAAGGATGTTATCAGACATAAGATCCCAGCGAACTCTTGACTCTTTTTTTATGATTTAATGTAGTAATCCCCTATCAAAAAATATGTATTACTATATATTCTATATAAGACAGCTTTATCTACGAACGGTCCGTTGCCCTACAAAAATATGCAGAGGAAATAACAAATGGTCTTACTCGATCCTTTAGTAATTCTACTTTTGATTGCAGGTTTATATATGGCATGGAACATTGGCGCAAACGATCTTGCCAATGCCATGGGAACGTCTGTGGGTAGTGGCGCCCTCTCCATAAAACAGGTTATCATCATAGCAGGAATATTTGAATTCGCAGGTGCGGTCTTTTTCGGGAAAAAAGTAACATCCACTATTGCCAAGGGCATAGTGCCCATAGATACTATCAGTCTGCTTGACAGCCATCTGGTGGCTATCGGAATGCTGGCAGCGATTCTTGCAGCAGGCTTCTGGATCACCCTTGCAACTTTCTATAATCTTCCGGTTTCTACAACACATTCAATTGTCGGAGCTGTTCTTGGCTTTGGCCTGATAGCTGCCTACAGAGGCATTATCGAGTTCAGTGAGATCAAATGGGAAGTACTTATAAAAATAGTCGGCAGCTGGCTAGTATCTCCGCTGCTGGGCGCTTTGCTTGCCTTCCTGATATTCTCACTTATAAGGCACTTCATCCTGCAGAAAACGGACGACCCCTATAAGATAGAAAATAAGTTCGTTGGCCTGCAGATCATGACCGCATGTTACATCGCGTTCGCACATGGCTCAAATGATGTTGCCAATGCCGTCGGACCACTATATGCAGGACTTCAGGCGATGGAACTTGCAGGTACAGGTATCCCACTCTGGGTGATGCTGGTGGGTGGTTTCGGAATGGTATTTGGCCTTGCTACATGGGGATACCGTGTAATAGAGACCATCGGTACGAAAATCACAGAACTAACTCCCACAAGGGGTTTCTCAGCCGAATTCGCAACAGCTTCTGTTGTGGTACTGCACAGTTACAGTTCCCTACCCATCTCAACCACCCATACACTGGTTGGCTCTGTTATAGGAGTAGGGCTTGCAGGTGGTCTTGCAGCGGTTGATTTAAGTGTGATATGGAAGATAATTGCATCCTGGATAGTTACAGTGCCTGTTGCAGCATTTACATCCGCACTGATATTTGTAGGACTTTTGGGGATTGGATTATGATTAAAAAGGAATATATCCGCTCAGTATTGAATATATTTGCAAAATCACCGTTTAAGCCATTGGGAATGCACGCTAACAAGGCAGGAGAAGCTGTAAGGAAACTCAGTGAATCCGTACTTGCTTATTGTGAAGATGACATGGAAAGAGTGGAACAACTCAATCATGAGATCGATGATATAGAACATGAGGCAGATATGATCAAGCAGACCATCCGGTCTGAACTGTCGTCTTCCATAATGCTCCCGGTGAATGCCAGTGACCTGCTAAGCTTCCTCAAGCCCCAGGACTCAATAACCGATGATGCCCAGGAGGTATCCTATTGGCTGACGCTACGAAGACTCGAGGCATCCACAGACATACGCGAAGGTTTTCTGAAACTCATGGAAAAAACTCTCGAGACTGTCGAGATATACGAGAGACTTGTGGATACCCTGAGCGAACTGCTGGAAACATCTTTCAGCAAAAGAGATGTTGAGGAGACTCTTGCACTTGTAGTTGAAGTTGAGGAGATGGAACATCAGGTCGATATTGTAGAAAAAAAGCTCATTCAAAAAGTGTTTATGGAAGAAGATGCCCTTGGAGGAGCAGGTGTATATCACCTCGTCCAGCTTATAACCGGGATAGGCAACATTGCTGACAAGGCGGAACACGCTGCAGACCGCCTGAGGACGATGGTCATGAGAAGGTGAACCTTCTCAACTCCTGTTTTTTTATCGGTGAAGATTTCGATCTTCATTCATTTTTTTAAGTAGCTCAATGACAGAATAAGAAGCACGTGTGATTCCCATGCTGCGCTTGTCAGTGTCAGTACCGGCAACATAGAGATTTTTGACAGGTGTTCTGACATCCGCAAAATAACCATCGATAGTGACAGCCGCTTTTTCTGGAATGGTGATCTGTTCATGCTTCATCTCAATATGGTCTTCAATCGAAGGTATAGCATGGTAGATCGTTTCATATGCCCTCTTTATATTCGAAGCCTCGTTGCTTTTATCGTCAATGATAAAACTGAAACCAACTAACTGTTTTCCTTTTGGTGCAAGTGATGCATCGTAATTACTGATGGGCATAGCCCAGTAAGGATGGTTCTTGAACCATATTTCTGATCCGATATAACTGAATTCTTCCATTAATTTGTCCAGTCCTATCCAGGTTGTAAGGCTTTTTGTATGGACTATTCCCTTAAGTTCATCCACATACGAAGCAGGCAGGTTATCGATCATTTTCGGCAGGTCTGTAACAAAACCCGTGTAAACGATGTTCTCTGCATAATACATTTCATCAGCTTCAACTCCGATGGCCCTTCCATCCTTAGTAAGTATACTGAATACCTCGCACTCGGTCTTTATCTCAACACTTTTGGGCAGGGAGAAAAGCAGGGCATTAAGAAGTGCCTTCAGCCCTTTACGGGGATATCCCTGCGAATAGCTCACCCGGTTGGTTGCCAGCCTTCCAAGAGATGTAACAGGTCTGGAAACTTTATCCATTCTTGACTGCAGGGACGTATGCAGATTAGAAGTGAGCAGGGATTTGAGAACGGGTTCGGTTTGTGGCTTCTCATGGTTCTTCATTATACTTTCCATCTGTTCCTGAGGCACGCTGTCCCTGACAAAACTGCTACCTGCCAGGATCCTCTGGGCCGATGTATGCTTCATATCTTTTCCAGAAAGGAAATATGATATAGCATCGATGAAGTCATATGTGTCCTTACAAAGGCTTCCGGGCATGAAATCATAGACTGACTGTTTTGAGAGATCGATCCCGAAGGTGCAGAGCGTGAGAGCTTTTGTGATAGCCTGTGTGACCATTATCCGGTCCATTTTCGGAAGCACATCGAATGTAACGAACTCTTTGATATTGGATGGTACTTTCATAAAGGAATCTTCGGTGCGTACATAATAGTGACCGTAATCCTCAAAGATCGGAATATAATCAAAATAGTTGTCCATCAACCTTCTCAGAGGTCCGACTCCAAGATGTGTGATGGCATGGGCACCGGTGTCTACCTGGAAACCATCGACCATGTAACTATTGCAATTTCCCCCGACAACCGAATTCTTTTCAAGAATCAGTACCCGATTTCCGTGTTTGGATAATGCCAGGGCTGACAGCAGGCCGCTTATGCCTGCACCTATAACTATTACATCATATTTTTCCATTGCATCCCCTCAGAATAAGTATAATATGCAAAAGTTATATGTAAAAATAGAATAAGAACCTTTTTCGGTCCTTATTCGAATATCTCAGGCACTATGCGCCTTGCAACTTCTTCGTATGCCTTGGAGAGATCGCCTTTGTCAAACCGGAAGATGTCTTTGTCCATGGACTGTCCTGTGCTCTTGTCCCAGAGCCTGCAGGTGTCGCATGATATCTCATCAGCTACCACGATCTCCCCGCCCTTTCTTCCGAACTCAAGTTTGAAATCGGGGAGAAGGAATCCTTTCTCATCAAGGTATTTCACAAGGATGTCATTTATCCTAAGTGCCATTTCACGTATCTGTGCTATCTCTTCATATGTTGCTATTCCCATGGCAACGGCAATGTCTTCGTTTAGCATCGGGTCGCCGTATTCATCGCTCTTGTAGTCCAGGACTATAACAGGCTTCGCAAAAACAGTTCCTTCCTCGATAGGATATTTACGTGTGATCGAACCTGCTGCGATATTACGTGGTATTACCTCAATGGCCACTATTTCCACAGCATCCACAAGCATGTCTGTGTCTGACACCATTTCTATATAGTGGGTCTTTATGCCTTCTTCCTCGAGCATCTCGAAGAGTTTTCTGGAGATCTGGGCGTTATAGTAACCTTTCTTAGAAGCCTCACTCTTTTTCTTGCCGTCAAATGCTGTCAGGCTGTCCCTGAACTGAGCAATGAACTTCTTTTCATCATCTGTCTTGTAAATTGTCTTTGCTTTACCGGAATACAGTTCTTCTCTTTTCATCGGCATCACTCTTCGAATAAGGCTTTTTATGTTCTAATGCTTTATGCTTAATATAGTATAATTATTTATGTCTTAACTTGTGTACTATAATTGCATACAAAATGTTATTATTTCGACATGGATAAACATTTAAGGTGATCTCATTGGACCAGGAACTTATGCGTATAGGTGTATCACTTCCGGAAAACCTTCTTACCAAGTTTGACACGATTATAGAGAAAAGAGGCTATTCTTCCCGATCAGAGGGCATCAGGGATGCTATAAGGAACTATATTACACACTACGAATGGATGAGCGATGTGAAAGGCAGGCGAGTAGGTACTATCACCTTGATATACGACCATACAAAGCGGGGTCTTTCCAGCGCCCTGACAGATATACAGCATGACTATGCACATCTTATAAAATCAGCGATCCACATACATCTGGACCATGATAACTGTCTGGAGGTTATCATACTTGACGGGGAAGGGGAAGAGGTCAAATCCATTGCAGAAAGGATCATGTCATTGAAAGGTGTTACCTACGTAAAACTGAATACCGCACTTCCTGCTGAAAGCTGAGAAACTATAACTTGCCCTGCAGATTTTCACTAAAGGACGATTCCATCGTCCTTAAAAGGCTTTCACCAAAATCCGTTAAGCAGTACATCTGGAAGTTGCGTTCCCTTTTTGATTCTACCAGGCTTGCATCCTTGAGCAGTTTCAGATGGTATGAGAGTGCCGAATGTTTGTAGTCGGTGATCTCCACCAGCACGCAGACACATAGATCGCTCACCCAGAGGGCCTTAAGTATGTGAATTCTTACCGGATCAGACAATATTTTAAAAAGAGATACCAAAGAACCCACGTCTTCCTGCATTGCCTCATGTACTTTTAAAGTTACCTCATCCGGAAGAAAGTAGGGATCCGGATGCTCCCGGGTTGGTTCTGTTTTCATCTGTTTGACTATTGTCGTTGTGGGTTAATAAGTTTTGTAACCTTTTTGAATCGTAACATATAATAAACTTTTAACCCACCAGCATTTCCTGTTTTCATTTAACACCTCTTGTTACGGCCTTGACACCCTCTATAGCAAGCATCGTGCAAAATGCAACTCCAAGAGGCAGCAACCACTGTTGAAGGCTCAGAGGCACAAGCTCGAATACTTCACTGAGGAACGGGATATACATTGCAGACAGTGTCAGCAGGAAACTGACAACCACACCACCGAGCATTACCCTGTTAGTGAAAAAACCCCTGCTGAATATGGACTTTTCAAGGGATCTGAAAGCAAAGGGTACGAACAGTATCATGCTGACCACAGTTGCAAAGGTAAGTGTCCTTGCAAGCTGTGTGTTCTCGGCAGGGTTGCTGGATATAAAGACCAGGAATGCCGCAGAAGCCATTACAACAGCATTGCTCACCATCATTACAAGATTACGCCTGTTAAGAATACTCTCCTTCGGATCTCTCGGGGCACGGTCCATTACACCTTTTTCCGGCGGGTCAAGCCCCAGACCTATGGACGGCATGATCTCACTGAACATGTTAATGAACAGTATCTGCAAAGCCAGCAGGGGAATTAGTTCAAAACCGAGCAGAGTGATACCCAGCAGTATTAGTATGACCTCGGTAAAGTTCCTTGAGATAAGATAGGTTGTGAATTTCTCGATGTTGTCATAGATCGCTCTTCCCCTCTTAACAGCTTCCACAATGGTCGCAAAATTATCATCCTGCAGCACCATGACACTGGACTCCTTTGAAACATCCGTGCCTTTAATACCCATAGCAATACCAATGTCAGCCTTCTTCAGTGCAGGAGCATCATTGACACCATCACCGGTCATAGCAACGATATGCCCGTTTTTCTGCAATGTCTTAACAATTCTTAACTTCTGTTCGGGCATCGTCCTTGCATAGATATTGATGTGGTCGGCCAGCACTTCGAACTCCTCGTCATCCAGTTCGTCGAGTTCCTGACCCGTGACCGCGCAATCCTCCATTATTCGCCGGACCTTCTCTTCATCGGCAACGTTTACATGCGCGGGTATACCGCATTCCGCCCTGTGATCAAAAAGGCCGATACTGGCACCTATAGCCTTTGCAGTTTCCTGATTGTCCCCTGTGATCATGACCACCTTGATACCGGCCTTATGACTTGTGCTCACAGCTTCCTTTACCTCTTCACGGGGCGGGTCTATCATTGCTACAAGTCCCAGAAATACCATATTTTGCTCAATTGCATCTTCAGAGGACATATCCGGATCCTCCCTGTATGCAATACCAAGTACACGATAAGCAGAGGATGCGAACTCCATGTTCTTATCCATTATATGCTTACGTTTTTCATCATTCAGAGAAACGGACTCCCCACTTATCTCCATACGGTCACAACCGTCGAGGACAGTTTCAGGAGCACCTTTTGTAAAAGATATCAGACTGCCTTCTCTTTCATGCACAGTTGTCATCTGTTTTCTTTCAGAAGTGAATGTAACCTCTTCAGTTCTAGGTTGGGAGTCTTCAAGGTCGTCTTTCCAGAAATCGGCCTTTGCGGCGGCCACCGTGAGTGCAATCTCCGTCGGATCGCCTACAACGTCCCATTCATCTCCCCTTTTCTCCAGGGACGAATTGTTACACAGAGCTATGGCCTGAAGCAGCCTTTCTACTGTAGGATCCTGTTTGACATCAAACTGCTGTTCGTCCTTAAGGAACTCTCCCTTTGGTGCATATCCCGATCCAGTGACCTCAATTATGTTTTCATTCACGAAAATCTTTTCAACGGTCATTTCATTCCTGGTGAGTGTGCCTGTCTTGTCAGTACAGATGATATCCGTCGAACCAAGGGTCTCGACCGCCAGCATCTTCCTGATAATAGCTTTATGATGCGCCATCTGCCTCATCCCAAAGGCAAGGGTCAGTGTCATGGTGAGCGGCAGCCCTTCGGGAACAGCTCCCACTGCAAGTGCAATAGCAATCAGGAGCATCTCCTCGAGAGGAGCACCTTCGACCAGCCCGAGGACAAGCGTGAAGAGCGAAGCAACCAATGCAAGAATTGCAAGGCTGCGTGATAGATTTGCTATCTTTTTCTGAAGAGGGGTGTCCTCACTTTTTACCTGGATAAGGCCTGCTATCTGACCCAACTTAGTATCCATTCCGGTATTGACGACCACCGCCCTGCATTTCCCATGCACTACCTGGGTACCTGCAAATATCTTTTCGGATTTGCCTTTACCTACCGGATGACTTTCTCCCGTCAGGGCGGATTCGTCCACCCTCAAGGCAACACTTTCAAAAACAACCGCATCGCCTGAAATTTTATCTCCGCTCTCCAGAACCAGTATGTCCCCCGGAACGATCTCCTTTGTCTTGATATTTCGTGGCTTGCCCTCTCTGACCACTGTAGTCTCAGGCTGGACTATCTTCTGAAGGGATTCCATGGCTTTTTCGGCACGGTATTCCTGGAAAAAGCCGAGCATAACAACAATGAAGGTAATTACCATTATTACCCAGAAATTAATGACCTCCTCAACCAGCAAAGAAAGGAATGCCGCTGCGATAAGTACCCATATTATAAAATTTTTGAACTGTCTTACGAAAACATCCTTTGTTGTGGTCTTCTTTGTCTCCTTAAGTTCATTCATTCCGTATTTATCGAGACGTTCACGGACCTGCTCCTCGGTTAGTCCTTTTTCAGAACTGTCGACATCTGCGAATACTTCTTCGATCTTCTCTGAACCTTCGGCCACTCGGGCTCCCCCATTAAGCTTAAGGATTGTCTATATAATCAACTGTAACTGTCGCTTTTAAATTTTGCCGGCAAAAACTTCAGAAATATAATTTTCATTCCTTTTGCAGGTTTCCGAAGCAAAGTCTATACCCCTCCCGATAATCTGGTCCCAGACAGGTTCCGGGATATTCTCGGCTTTCCCGGGCGAGAGGCTTTCCCTGAGGAACTGGTAGATGATACCTGCATTGAAATTATCCCCGGCACCGACAGTGCTGACCGTGAGAATATCAGGTGTCCTGTAATACTTTGACAGGGCGGATGTTCTCAGGTAGATACCTTCTTCACCGGTAGTGTATATCAGAGACATACAACCTTTGTCGCGCACATATTCATATGCATCATCTGCATTCAGGGTCCCTTTGATATTCATCATATCCTCATCAGATGCCCTGACAATGTCGGCGAATCCTATGTTCTCGCAAACCAGCTGTTCTGTTTCTTCAGGTGATCGCACACTAGAAGGTCTGAAGTTGGGATCATATAGTATGGCCGCACCTGCCTTTTTTGCTGCATCGAGCAGTTCTCTGAGTTCGGACCTTACCCCTTTTGAGAGAGCAAGGATCGAACCGAACATTACAATATCTTCGGTGCCGGGGTCTCTGATCTTTTTAAGATTCCTTTTTTCAGGCAGATCTTCATAAAAGCTATATCTGGCATCATTCTCACTATTCAGAAAAGCCAGTGCCAGAGGAGACTTCCTGCCTTGATGGATGGACACATATTCAGTGGAAACACGGTTTTTATCCAGAAACCGGAGGATCATTTTACCCACATCATCATCTGCAAACTCGGTTAAAAGCGATACTTCTACTCCTGCCCTACCAAGGGATACGGCACTATTGAGCATGGATCCGCCGGGACAGGCAGAAAGTATACTCATGTTCTTGAAAACAATATCCAGAAAAGCCTCACTGATAGCAAATACCCGGGATATGCTCTCACCTCAGAACAGCGTTAATATTCACTGCTCTTCAATCTCCTTCAGTGTTCCTGTATAGTAAACCGGCCTTCCTTCTTCATTCCTGAAAATTGAGGTATTCTCCTCGACCCACCTTACCTGTCCTTTCCGGGTCCTTATCCTGTATGTCTGGGAGAACTCATAGGCTCCTTCCCTGGCATTCTCCTGGAGTTCAAGTAGTGCACCTGCAGCATCTTCAGGATCTATGATATCCTCATAAGCAAGTTTTCCGGTATAGAAGTCCTTTGCACAATACCCGAATTCCGAGACCTTCTCAGATATGAATTCAACCGCCCCTCCCTCTTTCGCCTCCCTGACAAAAGCAATTACAGGAATATAGTTGATAAGTTCCTCAAGGGCCCTTGTATACATTTCAAAGCCATGTATGGTACTTACAGGCTGTACCTTTTCATTATAGTTGTCTTCAAGAGATATTTGCTCTTCAAGTTCTGTCTCGTTCCTTACCATTCACACTACCCCGGACCGTGATACATCATAGTTCGCGGTACGCCCCCTATTAATCTTTCATGCTATGATTTAAGTAGTTAATGACCCACTCCATGCAGCACCGGTCACTGCAAGGAGTCTATAATGCTTTCCTTGTAGTGTATCGTTCTTTACAGTAAAAATGGGGATAATACTATAGAGATCACCACCATCAGGGCAATTGCTGAAAACATCTCTTCCCTGATAACACACGTTCCCTTCCGATATTGATGATTACAAGTTCCACACCTGCCCCTGGCATCATACCCACTCCGAATATCAGGCTATCCGCAGTGTCAAATCCAATTATTCGATTGTGTCGTTTTCCCCGAAACTGACAGCTCCACGGACATTATTTCACTTACATTGATATTTTTATATATATCGGACAGTTTGGAGCCGCTGCCCGGAGAATCCTTCTCTTTAGTTCCATTCTGCATTATCATTCTCCTTCATGCTGATAAGGAATTGGTTTTAAGTGATATATCCGGAGGGAAGATAAAGAACAATAAAAAATGTGCCCGTTGCCGGGCTAAAATATAGCTTTTCTAATTAGCTGATGTAAAGTCCGCACTTGCAGGCACCACGAGTGGCAATATCCCTTGCCCTTGCGGCACATGGGCAGATAATCTTCTTATCTTTATCCTTGTCCCCGGTCCTCTTCTGACAGAAGCAGTACCATTCTCCGTATTGTTTTTTATTATTGGAGATAGCCTTGACCGCCGTGGTGATCACATCCCAGTCAGTGTTGAGCTTATATTCCGTTTTATCTGTGTTTTTCTTTGATCTTTCATAGAATTCTGCTTCAAGTTCGCCTTCGAATTTCATTTTTTACCACTTCTGTTTTACTAACATAGATTAAACTGTTCACATGAATTTAATAATTTGCCTCTTGCTTTGCCAGTTCTGCAAGTTTAATTCCAACGGTCTTGCATTGCTCAAGGTCCTCCTCAAACGGCCTGAACTTGACCTGCAGGCTTTCCTCAGGCATGTCGAACCTTGCTGACCCCAGTTCCTTTTCCATACCCTTGACTGCTCCTCCTCCCCAGCCATAGGAACCAAAAAGGAAGAATTTCTTACCTTTTGGCCGGAGTCCTGTTATATAAGTAAGGAAACCTGACACAGTATAGAACATCTTATTGTTCATGGTGGGAGATCCGATCGCGATCACCGAGGACTCCATGATCTCTTTCATGGTCATGCTCCAGTCATTTTTTCTCAGATGACGTAACCTGACCTCAACACCTGCTGACTGCACACCTTCAACTATTTCCTTTGCCATCTTCTCGGTGCTGCCCCACATGGTATCGTAAATGACCAGCACTTTCTGAGAGGATCCTCCCTTTGCCCACCTGCTGTATGCCCCGATCACCCCTGCAGGGTCTTTCCTCCATATCACACCGTGGGCAGGTGCTATCATTATATCAGTACCTATACCCAGCTCACCAAGTTTTTCCACGTACTTAAGCACCTGAGAACTAAATGGAAGTAATATGTTGGCATAATAAATAGCCGCATCCTCCATGACATCCTCAACTTCGTCATCAAAACGCTTGGAAGTAGCTATATGCTGGCCAAAGGCATCATTGGAGAACAGTATCTTGTCTTCCCGGACATATGTCTGCATACTGTCAGGCCAGTGAAGCATGGTGGCTTCGATGAACATCAGGGTCCTTTTGCCAAGGTTCAGTTCATCTCCTGTGCCGACGACCTGCAGGTCCCAATCCTCAAAGCCTTCTTCCTTATAATGCTCGTAAAGACCGGCCTTACCTTTGGATGATGCGAACAATTTTGCCTTTGGAGCGATCTGCATGATCTTTGATATGGAACTGGAATGATCCATTTCAACATGGTTGGAGATCACATAGTCTATCTTTGAGAGGTCGACTATCTGGCTTATGCGCTTGATCATCTCTTCTGCAAAAGGAGCTTTTACCGTATCTATGAGCGCTATTTTCTCGTCAACTACCAGATACGCATTGTAGCTCCCACCTTTAGGAGTCTCATAACCGTGGAAATCTCTCAGGTTCCAGTCAACAACACCCACCCAGTATATACCCTCGGCTACTTTCAATGGTTCATAATCGTCCATAGAAATACATCCATTTCATGTCTGCATCCTGAACTGGGTCTCATACTCAAGAAGTTCTTCTATAATCCTGTAATGACTTCTCTCGACATCTTCCATACTTTCGAAGAACTTCTTTTGTTCTTCATCCGTGGATCTCTTTGCCAGCTCAGCATAGAAGTACTCGCTCTTGTGTTCGAACCTGAGAGCCGCAAGCAGTATTCCGACCTCTTCAAGTGTTTTGCCGGAGAACTCTTCTTTGAATGAGACCTTGAACTCGGGATAATTGAACTCAACTACAGGTGCTTTCTTGGATTCTCTGTAATGCCGGAGGTACTCTGCATGCTTCTTCTCCTCTTCCGCAAGGAACATGTAAAGGTTAGTACCGGTTGCATGCTCCATGGCAGATGCCTTTTCCAGGTAGTATTTCCTTCCTTCTTCCTCAAGTTCAATTGCCATAGCAATTGCTTCATCTATCGATTCCATCCGGTCGAGCTCATCTGCTATTTCATGTAGAACATCTTTCATTTAAACATCTCCTGACAGAGTAAATATAATAGTTACCTAATAGTGCCGCATGTTTTTTTGCAGGACCAAAGAATAAAACCCACTGTATCTGCCTATCTGACTAAGGCTTAATATAACTTACGAAGGTTAGCCCCTGCCACAACCTCCTTCGAGATAATCCGATTTTAAGAAAAGGGTTACCTCTTCCTTTATTTAGAAACCTTTTTATCTAAAATAGCACATTTAAGAGTTTATATTTAATTAAATCCCAGAATTTTGAAAACTATTATTTTAGCAGAGGTAATGTAATGGACAAGATCAGGATAGCAATTGCAGGCATTGGCAATTGTGCAAGCTCCCTAATTCAGGGTATCGAGTATTACAAATCCAAGAATGAAAACGATGCTATAGGATTGATGCACTGGGATATTGGCGGTTACAAGCCCTATGATATAGAAGTAGTCTCAGCCTTTGACATCGATGACAGAAAGGTAGGTAAAGATGTTTCAGAGGCAATTTTCGAACTGCCTAACTGTACTACTGTTTTTTGCCCGGATATCCCGATAAGTGGCGTTAAGGTAAAAATGGGCTGTGTACTTGATGGTTTTTCTGAACATATGATCACTTACGATGAAAAAAGAACATTTGTACTGTCTGATAGGCCTGAAGCAACAAAAGAGGAAGTAGTCAGGGAACTTCAGGATTCCGGCGCGGATATACTTTTGAACTACTTGCCTGTAGGCTCCGAAGAAGCAACACGTTTCTACATGGATTGTGCACTTGAAGCAGGTGTCGCCTGTATCAACAATATGCCTGTGTTTATCGCAAGTGATCCCACATGGGCAAAGCGGTTTGAAGAAAAGGGCATACCGATCATCGGGGACGATATCAAAGCCCAGCTTGGTGCTACCATCACCCATCGTACACTGGCAGATCTCTTTAACAAACGAGGTGTGAAAATAGAGAGAACCTACCAGCTCAACACCGGCGGTAATACTGATTTCCTTAACATGCTCAACAGAAGCAGGCTCGCCTCTAAGAAAGAATCAAAGACAGAGGCTGTACAGTCGGTGGTTGGCCAGAGGATGGACGATGATAATATCCATGTAGGACCAAGTGACTACGTTCCATGGCAAAACGACAATAAAGTATGTTTCCTGAGAATAGAAGGTAAACTCTTTGGTGATGTTCCTATGAATCTGGAGTTGCGCCTTTCAGTTGAGGATTCACCGAATTCCGCAGGTGTGGTTATTGATGCTATCAGATGCTGCAAGCTCGCATTGAACCGTGGGACAGGCGGTATCCTCTATTCACCTTCAGCATATTTCATGAAACATCCGCCTAAGCAGTTCACAGATGACGAAGCTCATAAGATGACCCTTGAATTTATCTGTGGCGAGCGTCCCAACTGAAAGGTCGTTACCATGACACCGTCTGGAGTCAGGCACCGGATTTATGGTGTTGACTTCAGTGGTTCAAAGATAGCATGTAATAAGATATGGATCAGCGAAGCTGTTGTTCAAAATGGAATTCTCCGCATCATAAGTTGTTATCCTGTTAGAGACATAGTCCCGGATAACAAAAAGGACAGGGATTCATGCCTTCTGGCCCTGAGGTCACTTATCAGCAGCAGTAAAGACAGTGTTTTCGGGATGGATTTTCCTTTCAGCCTGCCCGGGGAACTGATGTTTGCCGACGACTGGAAATCCTTTATATTGGAATTTGCCGAAAGATACACTTCTCCCGAACATTTCCGCAACGAAATGAAAGCATCCATGCAGAACAGGGAACTTAAGCGCCTGACTGACACCGAGGTCAAAGCGCCTTTTTGTGTATACAACCTGAGATTATACAGGCAGACCTTTTTCGGCATCCGTGATGTTCTATTACCCTTGCTGAAAGAAAATAGTGCCTGCATGATACCGATGCACGGACCGACAGGAAACAAGCCATGGCTCATAGAGATATGTCCGGCCTCGACCTTGAAGAAAGAAGAACTTTACATACCGTATAAAGGAAAATCCCTCCGGGAAAAACAAGCAAGAGAATACATACTTGAAGAGATACAGAAGAAGGGAATCGTCACAACCCCTGCGATCAGGGACCTGGCTGTGAACGATCATGAAGGGGATGCACTGGACAGTATGATCGCGGCTTTTGCCGCTTCAAAGGCAGTCCCCGGACTGGAAATGACTCTGAATAAACTTCCGGATATTTATCGTCTGGAAGGTTATACTTTCTATTGAGTATATTATCAGGTATCCTGCAGGCATTTAAGTACGTTTTACTCCAACTATATCGTATATATCCTCCGGACTTTTCAGTACAGTGATGTTCTCCATCTGTGCAAGTTTTTCCGTATTGGTGATATCAACTTCCCTCATCTTGAGTTCCATTTCCCTTCCTTCTGGAGAATAAGTCTTGACACTACCCCTTTCCCTGTCAACTGCCAGGACATATACAGGTGTTTTTCCCTTTGCGGTCTGCGATACAGCATTGGTCACGAGCGTATCTGCAATTCCATATACGATCTTGGCAACGGTGTTCGCTGTAGCAGGTGCTATGATCAGCGCATCGTAGTATCCAACCTGAAGAGGACCGGCGATGAAAGGTGAGTTCGGGCCGCCTTCGGTCTTGAAGTTAGGGAAATCCTTCTGTATACTATCCCACATGTGATACCATTTCATAACCACTTCGCCGTCCTTTGAAAGGAAGACCATCATCTCGATATCGGTCTTCTTCTTGATATCCTTCATTATCTCATATGTTTCCTTGATCAGGTCTCCAGAACCTGTTATACCCCATGCTATCCTTTTCATTCAAATCCTCCTGTAATATATTTTTGTAATGGATAAAGTTGATTAAAATTGTAATTTAATATCCTGTGATCGATTCCTTTTTTATCTTCTCTTCTGGTATATCTATCGTATGAAGTATTTCCATCATTGATTCCACCATACCGGGAGGACCACAAACAAAGAAGTGTCTTGTTAGATAATCCGGAACCTGGTGCTTTATGATGCCTGCATTGATCCTCTCTCTGGAACCTTTCCAGTTTCCAGAAGCTCTTGTAAGGGTCTGGAATACCATGAGGTTGCGATTTTTGTGCATCATTTCTTCCAGTTCGTTCCAGAAGACCATATCTTCCTCTGTCTTGTCACTGCATATGAGCACCACGTCGGTATCCAGCCCCATGTCGGTACAATACCTGCAGATACTTCTCATAGGTGTGATACCTATGCCCCCGCTCAGGAGAACTATCCTGTCAAATTCTCCCTCAAAGCTCATCTTCCCGTATGGCCCGCTTATGCCGGCGGAATCCCCTGCTCTCATGGAATCGAGAGCGTTGGAGTATTCATGCCCTGTCAGCTTTTTTGTGAACTCAATATGGTCTTTTTCCGTCGGACTGCTTGAGAGACTGAAAGGTTTGCTGGCCTTCTTTCCAGCTACATCAATGGTGACTACTATATACTGTCCTGCTTTGAAATCAAATTTATCGGGCCGCCTGAACCTGAAACTTTTTATATTATGACTTCTTTGCAATATTTGAGTTACCCCACTCTCAAACTTCAGGATACTCACCCCTGTTGTATATTTTTCAGCAATTGTGCAGTCTCCATTAGTTTCTTCATTGTCCTGTGAAGACTCCTTATACCTTCCGGATCTTCAGCCACCCCTTCCGCACCCTTATCCCGGGACCAGAAAGTTCCTCCGAAGTTGGAGCCGAATGACCCTCCTCCCACAGGTATCATTTCATTGATGATATAAAATGCATGTATATCCTGTATAGCGGGTTCCTGACCACCGACCCGATCGCCACCCACGGCAGCAGCAGCACCTACTTTATTAAGGAATACCTTGGGATCACGTGCGACGACCGCACGGCACCTGTCCAGTATCGTCTTTGTCTGGGCACTGAGTGTACCCTGATATACCGGAGTGCCGATTATCCAGGCATCCGCCCATATCATCCTGTCATATAGTTCTACAAGGTCATCCTTGTGTATACACCCTTTTTTGGTGCGCACACAGTAATCGCAGTGGATGCAGAACTTCATGTTTTTTCCGCTGGCAGAAAAGTATTCGGTTTCCGCCCCGAATTTATCATTTGCATACTGAAGGGCATCATTGACTATGTAATCCGTAGCCTTTTTTCGTGGGCTGCCTGATATTCCCAGCAAACGGATACCTTGATCGTCTGACATGCTGGCACTCCTCATTTAATCTTTAGTCCAGGGTTATGGATTCTGTGGGACAGGCATCCACACAGTTTCCGCATTCAACACAATCATCAGGTCGTGCAATGACGGACTTCAGTTCCCCTGCCTCATTTTCTTCAATATCTATTACATCGGTCGGACACGATTCGGCACATGCGCCAATTCCTTCACATTTGTTCAAGTCTACTTTTGGTGGCATATTTTATCCTCCTTTCTTATTGTTTTTAAGTACATATATAATCAACAATAATGCAACTGCTATAAAAATAGTAAAACCGGGGGAAGACCGGGATTCGGTTCTGGATCCAGGTGGCGAACCCGGGTCGTAGATGACATTTGAGATCTCCGCCATATCAATAACAGGAACCTCATGAACACCTTCCCCGAAGAGATGATCGATCAGTTCCTGCGGAGCCGAACGATACTTCAGGATTGCATCAACCGTTACGGGATACACTGTGTTCTCAGGCATGAAGAATGTGTGCTCTTCACTTACGGTTTCTTTCGGCCCTATCCTGTTATCAGAAAGGACCCTGTCGGCAAGCCAGAAACTCAATGTGGGATCACCCTGATCGTCTCCGAGCACATTGTTATAGATTTTAAGTGCAGAGATAATGCCTCCTTTATTGTCTGTTCTTCCCGCATTATATATTTCGCGGCCTCCGGCATCAGTGACTCTTACTTCAAGCCAGATCTGCCGGATCTCAGAAACACCTGTGGGTATATTGTGACCGGCACCGGAGTTTGTTATAGAGACCTCAACCGTAACATCCTCACCTGTATGTGCCGTTTCCGGGGAACTCATATCAAGCGTTGCAGCCTTTTCAAGCCTCTCAATAGCCATCTTCTTTACATCATCGGCTCCGAGGATCCCCGTAACAAACGCATTCCCTCCCACTGTACTGTGCAGGGAGATATGATCCCTTTTCGGGGCACCCGACCCGGACCTCCCGGGATTTGCCTCGAATTCGGTTATGCCTGGTGTCATATGACAGTCCTGACAGGTCACGCCTTCCTGTGCATAGGTGCTGTTCTTCCATACGGGATATGTGTCATCGATCAGCAGTCCGTTAACAGGGTGTGAAACCTCATGACACATACCGCAGAACTCGGACTTTGTATGCAGATCAAGGTATTCAGAGTCATGATATGCAGATCTGGAATCATTAAAAGGACCCCATTTAGTGTCTCCGGGGGTGACTATGAAAGGCGCGTTGCCTGTGCCATTACTGCCTGATACTGTATGGCAGAAGTCACACTGCACTCCATCTTTTGCGATACCGCTCAACCGGGAGCCATCGGCAGGAGGAATCTCGCCTGAGACCACACCTATTGGCGTATGGCAGCGGGAGCAAAAAGAGTCAATCAAGCCGTCCGTATCCTGACTTGCAGTCTCGAATTCCTTAAGATAGAAAGGATCGGTATAGGCATTTGAATGCATTGTTCCATCCCATTGTGAGTGAATAATAGCATGGCACTGAATGCATCTGTCGGTACCGGTGAAGTCAGAAGATGATAGCTCCCCGGATGCTGTTGGTTCTGCTGCATTGGCACATCCAAGCAGTAGCATGATCACTGCGATCAGTATAAAGATTGATACGTGTTTCATACAGCCCCCTTTTGTACCCTGAAACAGATCGGTATCCCAATGCATTTACCGGCTGACAGATATTCTCGGGTAAAGACAAAGGATAGTAATATAAGGGGACTGGAATCCCCTTTTCTTTTCTCAGATCATTTTAACAATTTCAGTGCATCCCTACATGCTGCAACTGCCGGAGCACCGGATGTTATGAAGATAACATCCATGGTTTCCATAATCTCATCCTTTGTTGCACCATTCTTCAGAGCGCTCTTCATCTGTGATGCAACACAACGTTCACACTGCTTTGATGCAACAACCGCAAGAGCCATCAGGATCTTTGTTTTGGCCGGAAGTGCTCCGTCTTTGAGTATCTTGTTGTTGCACATATTATACTTCTTCAAAAACTCCGGCTCAAGCTCCCCGAGTGTTTCCAGTATCTGAGGTGTGAAACCCAGTTTATCTGACATATCGTCGATTATCTCTCTGTGCCCGCAACCTTTTCCTTTATTTTCTCCGCACATAATTCTATCTCCTTTAAATCCAGTGATCAGTCAAATCCGTCTACTATGGTCCGGTCCAGACAATACTGGCACATGAGCCTCGGAAGTCCCTTTGGAAGCCTTTCAACATGAGGAGGTTTTCCTACAGATACCGGCAGCTCAAACTCCTTTGAATGGTCTACGCAAAGACCCTTGCCGCAAACTATACACACGCATGCTGCTTCAGTTTCTTTTCCGTCTTCCATACAATCATAGCATTTCATCATGGTATCACCTAGTAGTTCTCCTTCAGAGCTTCATGGCAGGGTATACAGAGAACTTTCTTCATATGCTGTACATCCTCATATTTGCATTCTACTCCCATGCCGCACTTTAATTTTATACCATACTCCCCTTCCCAGACGGGGGTATCCTCCCTGACCAGATGATCCCTGCACACTCCTCTTCCGCAGACGATGCATATAGCTACAGTATCACTATCTTTTCCATTTTTAGAACATTCATAACATTTCATTACTATCACTTCGTTATTAATTTCATTCATCTATATATTTCACGGAACAGACCTAATTATGAAATTAACTGCTACTGATTATATCCCGATTCACGGATCTCTGGAATACACCCCCATTTAAATTTACTAGTTAATATCTTACATTTCAGTAAATATAGCTGTATCGGTAGTAAATTTTTCCTGAAAGATCAAACCAACAAACTTTTAAATATGTATAGATACCTGAATAGGAACACACTTTAGAGGAGGATTCAAATGACATTTGGAATTGAATTTGTACCAAGCGACCCCGTTTTGAAAATAGCTCACTATGCAAAACTTGCCGAACAGCAGGGTTTTGACAATGTATGGATCACAGACCACTATAACAACCGTGATGTATATTCAACTTTAACCGTGCTTGCAATGAACACAAACAGTATCAAGCTCGGAACAGGCGTCACAAATCCTTACACAAGGAATGCAGCTGTTACAGCATCAAGCATTGGTGCCGTCAACGAGATATCAGGCGGCCGTGCAATTCTCGGTCTCGGCCCCGGAGACAAGGCAACCTTTGATGCAATGGGCATCTCATGGGACAAACCACTGACAACAACAAAGGAAAGCATTTCAGCTATTCGTGGTTTCCTTGCCGGAGATAAGGTTAACCAGGATGGTTCAATGGTAAAGTTCAGCGGTGCAAAGATGGCATTCAAGACCGGTGATGTACCTATATACATGGGTGCACAGGGTCCTAAAATGCTTGAACTCTCAGGAGAAGTAGCAGACGGTGTACTTATCAACGCATCACATCCCAAGGACTTCGAAGTAGCTGTGCAGCAGATCGCATCTGGTGCAAAGAAGGCAGGACGCGACCCAAAGGAAGTTGACGTTGCAGCATACGCATGTTTCTCAATCGACAAGGACCCGGTAAAGGCAGCAAATGCAGCAAAGGTAGTAGTGGCATTTATCGTCGCAGGCTCCCCTGACATGGTACTTGAGCGCCACGGCATTGATGCATCAGTGAAAGGTGATATCGGCGGAGCTATCGCAAAGGGAGACTTCGGTTCACTCATGGGCGGTATGGTCACAAATGACATGATGGATGCATTCTCGATCTACGGAACACCTGATGACTGTAAGGCAAGGATCAATGACCTGCTTGACATCGGCGTAACACAGATTGTTGCAGGATCCCCGATCGGGCCAAACAAAGAGAAGGCGATCAAGCTCATCGGTAAAGAGATAATCGGATAAACAAAAAATGATAGTCGGAGGCAATTAATGGCCCATCCAAAAATATTAGAGGTCATTGAACACGACATCTGTACTGCTTGCGGGGCATGTGTATCAACATGCCCTGCCGGCGCTATTGTCATGAACAAGCGTGCAGAGATCCGTGACCCTGAGAATTTAGATTTGTACGTTAAAGGAGCAGCACCTGATGTATGTGAAGGATGTCTCACATGCGGAAGACTTTGCCCTGTGATCGACGGATATGTGGAAGATGAATTTACAAATGTGAAGGAATTCTTTGGAGCAAAGAGCAATATTGAAGGCCAGGATGGCGGTGTCACATCTATACTGGCAAAGGCTCTGCTAGAGTCTGGCACGGTGGATTGTATTGTTGGTATTACCAGGAATGATGAATGGGGTACCGAGCTTATTCTTATGACCGAGCCGGAAGATGTTGACAAGACAACAGGTACCAAATATACCTATGACTCTGTCCTTTCAGCCCTTAAAGAACCATTTGAGAAATACGATAAAATAGGTGTTATCGGTGTTCCCTGCCAGGCACATGGTGCACGCCTTATTTTCGAGAACGCAAGCGATAAGATAGTCGTGATCATTGGACTGCTGTGCATGGAAAGTTTCTACCATGACGTTATGACCGAGAAGATCGTTCCTGAGATAATGGGACTTAAACTTGAGGATGTCGTCAAGATGGACTTTGGCAAAGGTAAATTCTGGAACTACACAAAAGATGGTGAAGCCCACAGTGTGAAGATTCCCGAAATTGCCCACCATGCAAGGAACCCGTGCCATCACTGCTGTGACTATACATCAGTGTTTGCAGATATCTCGCTTGGATCGGTCGGTACCCCCGACGGATGGAACTCTGTGCTCATACGTACGGATGTAGGCAAAGAGGTATTCGAGCTTGTCAAGGATAAGGTCGAGATCATGGAAGATCCGAAACCAGGCATAGATCTTATAAAGAAACTTACAAAAATGAAACACGATAACAACGCAGAACACTATCTAGAAGTGTGTGAGAAGTTCACATTCGATGAATGTGGCATTCACTGATGGTTGTCACCATTTACTGATGGTTATCACATATGTACATGAGAAGAGCGTTCTATATAGGACGCTTTCAACCATTCCATCTCGGGCATTACTCAATCATTAAAAGTATTGCCCAGGATGTGGATGAACTGGTAATCGGCATTGGCAGTGCACAGAAAAGCCATGAACCAAAGAATCCTTTTACTGCCGGTGAACGTGTAATGATGATAAGGCATGCCCTCGAGGATGCCGATATCGCCCATTATGCAATACCCATTGAAGATCTTCAGAGAAACGCCGTATGGGTATCACATATTATTTCCATGACCCCGCCTTTTGATACAGTATATTCGAATAACCCTCTTGTCATCCAGCTGTTCAAAGAAGTCGGGATAGAGGTCAGGCAACCTCCCATGTATTACCGGAACAACGGATATTCCGGCAGGGAGATACGTAAGAGGATGATCGCCGAGGAGGACTGGAAGACCTTGGTACATCCTGCTGTTGCGGATGTCATAGAAGAGATCCACGGTGTGGAAAGATTAAAGCAGATATCCAAGACTGATATTGACTAGATATGAAGCTTCTTCTCTTCAGAGGCGAAAACTTTTTTGTCATGACATCACTCCTGCTGGCATCATTTCTTTCGCAGTTCGAGTTTAAGACTTTCCAGCGGATAGTCCGAATACTGCCTTTTACTGATATCCTTGTCCTCATCAATGATCCTAACTTGGAAACCCGCATCTTTTATTATCCGAAGATAATCATCTTTCAATAATGCACCCCCGACACATGCACATATAAGTTCCTCATTGTTTTTTTCCTCTTCTGTCAGCTCCTTCAACAGGACAATATCAGAAATGTACATCCTCCCATCATCCATGAGTACACGATATGCTTCCTTGAATACTCCGGATTTGTCAGGTGCGAGATTTATGACACAATTACTTATGATGACATCAATGGAATCTGTTTCAACCGGCAGGTCCTCTATATCCCCCTGCCTGAACTCCACATTCCCATACCCGTATTCCTTGGCATTTTTTCTGGCCCTTGCGATCATGTCCCCGGTCATGTCCACGCCAATTACCTTCCCGGCATCACCTACTTTTTTTGCAGCCAGGAAACTGTCGAACCCGGCCCCTGAACCCAGGTCGAGAACAGTGTCGCCTTCTTTTATCTCTCCAAGTGCCGTCGGGTTCCCGCACCCGAGCCCGAGGTTCGCTTCGGGGAATGATTGTGTATCTTCAGGTGAATATCCTATAGAGCTTGCTACATGTTCACGTGTAAGGTCTCCGCAGCATCCGCATCCCTGCACAACCCCCAATGCGATCTTGCCGTAGTTCTTCTTCACAACATCTTTCTTCGTATTCGCATCCATTGTGCTTCCCGGACAGCACGAGTCTACCTTTTCTACCCCGCATCTCTCAAGTGTTTCTTTCATCATATCATCCTTTATACTGTATATTACATATCTGCCGTCTTTCTCATACTGCAGGATTCCGGCCTCGACAAGTACCTTCAGGTGCCGGGATATGGTAGTCTGATCCTTTCCTGCAATCGCGGAAAAATCGCAGGCGCAGTGATCATGCTTCAAAAGACATCCTACAATCGTCAGTCGGGTCCTGTCCCCAAGGGCTTTGAAGAAGCTGGCTTTGTCCTTGCTCATTTAATATGTATATTTGTACATATGCACATATAATTGTTGCCATAATTATTGCCTAAATACCCCAAACCCATAAATATATAAAGAATTCAGTTTCGATTATTCAAACAAGCATATTCCCTTCAAGTACAGTAACAGCTTTTCCAAAAAGCCGTACCCTCTCGCCTTTGACCTGTACTTTTAGGTACCCTCCCCTGCGGGATGCCTGATATGCATTAAAATTATCCTTACCAAGCCTCTGCATCCAGTATGGGCCAAGACAGCAATGTGCCGAGCCGGTCACCTGATCTTCGGGGATACCTATTGCAGGAGCAAAGAGCCGGGATACAAAATCATATTCCCCGGAACAGGACATGGATGTCACGATCACACCTCTCTCAGTGACCTTTGCAAGCATGGACAGGTCTGGCTCAATGGACCTTAATTCCTTTTCAGACTCTATCTCGATAATATAATCAAAAGCATTCCTGCCAATGTATTTTGCTTCTATCCCCAGCGCCTCGATCAACCCTTCAGGCGCAACGGTTTCCTCTTCCGGGAGAACAGGCAGATCAAGCTCGATCCAGCCATCATTGAATTCAGCCGTGAGCACACCGCTTATAGTAAAGAAACTGGCAGTCTCACCCTTTCCAAGATATCCTTTTTCCCACAGTATATGGGCGCTTGCAAGAGTGGCATGTCCGCAAAGGGCAACTTCGGCATCAGGTGCGAACCAGCGCAGATTGTAAGCATCATCTTCCGGGTACAAAAAAGCGGTTTCCGGCAGTGACATTTCCCTTGCGACTTCCTGCATCCATTTCTCATCCGCAGGTTCTTCAAGAACACACACTCCTGCCGGGTTTCCTGAAAAGGGTCTGTCTGTGAAGGCATCGACCTGGCAGATCACAGCCATAGTCTATCGCCTTTGATCAATGTAAAGTAAATCGACAGTTGTTTCAGCTTTAAATATAATCTCATGTCCGCCTCCACCTGACACCTTCCTTCCCGTCCTCAATGAAAATACCCTTGTCCTGAAGCTCGTCCCGGATGGCATCTGCCCTTGCCCAGTCCTTAGCCTTGCGGGATTTTTCCCGCTGGTGTATCAGTTCCTCTATTTCTTCATCTGATGGTCCCTCTGCTATTTTCTCCCCGACGGCCATTTCCTTCCGGAAAACCCCAAGTACTTCGTCTATCTCCGAGAAAAAATCAAGTACTTTCCTGAGAGATTTTTTATCAGGGCCATTTGCAGATATGATGGCATTGACCCTGCGTGCAAACACGAAAAGATTTGCAAGGGCTTCTCTTGTATTGAAGTCCTCGTCCATGGAAGTTATGAACGAATCTCTGGCCTGACGTACCTGTTCTGAGAGGCCGTGATCACTGTCTTTATCAGGCGCTTCTTTCAGAGCGAATTTCAAATTGACAATCGTGTTTGCAATCCTTTCATAGGCCCTGCCAGCCTCTTCAAGGTGTTTCTCACTGAAATCTATTGTATTGCGGTAGTGAGTGTTCAGTATGAAGAACCTGATAACTTCAGGCGGGAACTCTTCGAGCACCTGCTTAATGGTAAAAAAATTGCCCAGGGACTTTGACATCTTCTCCTGGTCGATGGTAAGGAAACCATTATGCATCCAGTACTTGCTGAACGGTTGCAGACCGGTGTAACCTTCGGACTGCAGGATCTCCGCTTCATGATGAGGGAAGATCAGATCCACTCCCCCTCCATGGATATCCAGCTGTTGCGAGCCGTATTTCCTGGACATTACCGAACACTCGATATGCCACCCGGGCCGCCCCCTGCCCCATGGACTCTCCCAGCCCGGCTCGTCCGGGGAAGAGGACTTCCATAGCACGAAATCCAGCCTGTAATTCTTATCCTCCTCCACCTCCACACGGCTTCCCGAGCCTTCCAGCAGGCCTTCGACGGTCTGGTGGCTCAGTATCCCCACACGACCAAGGGAGCTTGTCAGATCATAGTAGACATTACCCACTTGTGTCGGATAGGCAAGTCCCCTGTCTATCAGCCCTTCTATCATCCCGATTATTTCAGGTATATGGTCGGTTACCAGGGGTTGTATATCAGGTCTTACTACATTGAGCCGGTCCATATCTTCAATAAAGGAGAGGGCGAATCTTGATGAAAGCTCAAATGGATCTACCCCGATTTCCCTTGCCCTGTTTATAATCTTGTCATCCACGTCGGTTATATTCGAAACGTATCTGACATCATATTTCCTGTAACCGAGATAGCGTCTGATAACATCAAATGAAATGTAACTCCTGGCATGCCCCAGATGACAGTGGTCATACACAGTGGGACCGCAGACATACATGTTTACCTTCATGTCATGCAGAGGGACAAAATCCTCCATCTGCCTTGTTAAAGTGTTGTAAACCCTGAGTACCATCGGACATCTCCATATCCATTTCTTGAAAATACTAATAAAAATAATGCCGAGGGGAAGATTCGAACTCCCGGAAAACCGCTCTGCAGGCGGTCACATTAACCACTCTGTCACCTCGGCAGCCTGCAAGGTAGAACCTGTTGATATGCAATGTTCACTGGTAGCCTTATCTAGTTTTTGCTTGGCTCAAAAATAGATGATGTTGCCACATTATCTTCCTTTGTTAATATGTCACAAACGAAAATGATGTTTGTGCCGAAAATATTTTATTTGTTAACCCCCTAATAATTTTGTATTATAATTTAATAACAAATCGGGTTGGTTAATATATGCTGACAAAAAATATTGATATGTTAAATGTAGCTGGAATTACGCTGTTCCTTCTAGGAATATCAGTCGGTACAATAGATTATTTTGTTAATTCGAACGATCATTCACTTGGATTGATCTTTATTTCGGTTGCAGCATTGTTCACATCCGTCAAAATGTTATCAAAACGCAATTTACCGGTATTGAAGTTACTTGTAGGTATTTCCCTGACACTTGCGTTATTTTCGCAGGCATATTTTATCGATAGTGAATATAGCGCAGCTCTGGGTCTTGTGATGTTCCTTACATCGGCTGTGGAATACAGGAAGACAGTTTAAAAAGCGCATGATGTAATCCTGTCATTTATTTAATTTTGAAGTTATTTACTAGCAATTGAACCCATGTTTGCCGATATTCATACATTGTGCTCTACAAGATATATTTTTTTCTACCGGTAAAGAAGATCAATTATAATATCTACTCCGGATTTTTTCTTTTGATCAGCCCCGGTTAGTTAGATAATGAAATCTGAAAACTTCTTTTCGAACGATCGTGAATACTGAGCAGTGTGTATAATACTTACATACTTTTATAAAATATAATTATATATATATATATATATATAGAACAATTCCTGATCACGCGAGTAACTGTAATTAAATACATAATAAGATAATATAAATACATATTATAAAATATGAAAACCTTAAGCAAATAACCTGCACAGATTGTTTGGAAATGAGAAAGTATGACAGTACCAACAAAAAAGTTCTTTTTGCTTAGATCGGGGACTGAATGAATAACGAAGCACTTATCGGCATAATCAACAATGCAGCCCTCCTCCTTGCACTGGGACTACTGTATGATTCATTTTCCGACAAAATGAGTCACAACACTCATTTGAACAAGGTCGTTACAGGATCACTTATAGGTATTATTGGCATTGCCCTTATGTTCAATTCCTGGGAACTTTCACCAGGCATTGTTTTTGACAGCAGGTCCATTCTGCTTAGCATCACCGGGCTTTTCTTTGGTTTTATTCCTGTGATCATTGCCACACTTATAAGCTCTCTTTTCCGTATTTACACAGGTGGACCCGGAGTATTGACAGGTATCTCTGTCATTGTATCTTCTGCAGTTCTTGGACTATTATGGCGCCGCCATCATCAAAGACTTAAAGGGCTTCTTGGGAAGATGGAGCTCTACGTATTCGGAATCGTGGTGCATGCTTCTATGCTCCTCCTGATGTTCACACTACCACTGGAGACAGCTGTCGAAGTCTTAAGGAATATCACTATCCCGGTAATGGTAGTATATCCGATAGGGACAGTCCTGCTTGGAACCCTTCTTAAGCGGCAGATCGTCCGCAAAGAATCACGGTATGCAATCGAGGAAAGTGAAGCCAGGATCAAGCAAATATATGACAACGTGCCAGTGGGGATATTCAGTACCAGTTCCGGAGGAAGAACCCTCAGTGTAAATCAGGAGATGGCCAGGATCGTTGGATGTGATTCCCCTGAAGAGGCAATAAAGTATTTCACGGATATTGGAAAGCAACTTTATGCCGATCCTGAAAGACGTAAGGAATTCATTGATCAGCTAAACAAAAACGGGCATGTCGAGAATTTCGAATATGAGGCTCATCGCAGGGATGGTAAGCATTTATGGCTTCTTATGAATGCAAAAATAAGCAAGGTAAATGATGATTTGGTAATCGATGGATTCACCATGGACATTACCGAACGCAAGATGGCAGACTTCAGGATAAACGAAAGTGAAGAAAGGTTCCGTGCCACATTTGAGCAGGCTGCGGTAGGGATGTGCCAGGCAACCATGGAAGGAGACCTTGTCCGTGTTAACCAGCGTTTCTCCAATATTACAGGTTATCCTATCGAAGAACTGATGAGCATCAACTTCAAAGACATCACATATCCGGAAGACCTGCCTGAGGAGCTGGAGCTTGTAGAAAGGATATTTCAGGGAAAAGTAAATAGTTATTCCGTTGAGAAAAGATATCTGCACAAGAACGGGAGCTTAATGTGGGTGAATGTTACCGTATCCCTGATCAATTCCCCTGAAGAGAAAAAGAATTATTTCCTTGCTGTGGTCGAGGATATAGGTGACCGCAGGGAAGCAGATGAACAGATGTTGCGTGCAAGGTTAGCTGCTGAAGAAGCTAATCGCTATAAGAATGAATTGCTGGCAAATGTAAATCACGAACTCAGAACTCCGCTAAGTTCAATCATCGGTTTTACGGACATCATTCTCTCCGACATGTCAGATAACCTGGATCAAAAGCAGAAGAAGTACCTCACTCTCGTAAACCATAGTGGGAAACTACTTTTGAAGATCATATGTAAAATGCTGGACATCTCCAGGATAGAATCGGGAGGTATGGACCTTCGTTTCGAGAAATTCCACATACATCCGACAATTGAAGGGGTCATACAGGAAACAAGACCAATGGCTGCTATTAAGAACATCATCGTCAACGTTGATATGGATGGCACCCATGAAATTACCGCGGATAAAGGCAAGATCAAGGCTATCATCTACAACCTCCTTGAGAATTCCCTGAAATTCACTCCTGCAAATGGGGAAGTAGTTATCATAATCAGGAACATAGGAAGCAATATACAGGTATCAATTACTGACAACGGCATCGGCATACTGGAGAAGGACAGGGAGAGAATATTCGATCCTTTCGTGCAGGTTGACGGTTCTTCTACCCGCAGGCAGGGAGGCACAGGACTTGGGCTCATGCTTGTCAGGGAATATGTATCCATGCACAATGGAGATATTCAGGTAGAAAGCGAATATGGTAAAGGTAGTACGTTTACCTTCACAATTCCCACACATCCTGATATCCTGCAGGATTGAGGTTATCTTAGAACCGATTATTTCCGGATCAATCGAAGAACGCTTCACTCCAGTCAACAGAACCAGGTTTGTATCGCAAGTGCATTTCTTGCTCCCCGTCCTTGAGAAGTCCTTCTACTATATCATCCACAATTGCGACGGTTTCTTCAACCGACATATCCGTAGTATCGATCTCAAAGACTCTTTCACACCACTCCACGGATTCGACAAGGATAACATCCAGTGCTTCAGCATCCAGATTCTCCTCTATCTTCTCCACAGAATAGCCCCTCTTTGCAAGTCTTTCCCTAAGCGTATAGGGATTCGTTCTCAGTACAATGACATTATCAGCAATATAATGAGAAAGGTGACTGTCCAGCAAGGTTACGGGATAACTGTTACTGATCAGCTCCTTTACCCTTTTTTCCACAACATCCATGTCGGCAACAACACAGTCCCTCTCCTGATCGACTTCTGAGTAAAGCCCCTCTTTCCTGATGAGCTCATTGAGGTGAATTATGTGATATTGCCGTTTCCTTTCCAGCAGCCTTGTTACAGCAGTCTTTCCTGTGCCGGGAGTCCCGGTGATTCCCACAAGCATAACTCTCAAAAGGACTTCAAGTGCTTAATTCTTATGCATGCCTGCAATTTTCAGGAAGTTCTCGATGATCATCAGGCCTTCACCGGTGAGTATCGATTCCGGATGGAACTGGAGTCCGTAAACCGGGTGTTCCCCATGCTCTACTGCCATGATTATATCGTCTTCAGTTCTTGCTGTAACTCTCATGCCATCTGCAAGTTCTTTTATTTCAAGGGAATGATAACGCCCCCCTTTGAAGGTATCCGGCACTCCATTGAAAAGTGGTGATGTACTATGAGTTATCTCAGATGTCTTCCCATGGACAGGACCGCTCTTTGCATGTCCGATGCTGCCGCCAAATGCCGTATTTACTGCCTGGTGCCCGAGGCATACCCCAAGTACAGGGACATCAGGTCCGAATTCTCTGATAATATCAATGCATGTGCCTATGTCCCGGACTTTGTGGGGAGTGCCGGGACCTGGCGAGATTATGATGGCATCCGGGGAAATTGACCTGACCTCCTCAAGAGAGATCGTGTTAGAGACCACGAGCGTGTCCGGTTCGAACATGGAGACATAGTCTACCAGGTTCCATACGAAGGAATCCTTGTTGTTAATGAACAGTACCTTCATTATTTGCCCCCTATAGCTTTGATCATTGCAGCCATTTTCCTTTCGGTCTCCTCGAATTCATAAGCCGGATCGGAGTCTGCAACAATACCTGCACCTGCCTGAACGTATGCAGTATTGTCTTTTATGAGCACAGTCCTGATGACTATGGCAAAATCGGCATCTCCGTTCCAGGAATAGTAACCTACGCCTCCTCCATATATCCCCCGCGATCCCGGCTCAAGATCATCTATAATCTCCATGGCTCTTATCTTGGGAGCTCCGGAAAGCGTCCCTGCGGGGAAGATGGCCCTTGTTGCATCGAACTGATCACATTCATCCCGCATATCCCCACTGACAGTACTTTCGATATGTTGTACATGGGAATATTTGATGACACTCATCAAGTCATCGACCTTGACTGTTCCGCCCTTTGCAACCATCCTCACATCATTGCGCCCGAGATCTACTAGCATGACATGTTCTGCACACTCTTTCTCATCGTTGAGCATTTTCACTGCAAATTCCCTGTCCTCTTCATCATCCTTGCCCCGGGGACAGGTACCTGCAATGGGATTGGTCATGACTCTCTTATCGTAGACGGTCATCAGAGTCTCAGGACTGGCACCCACGATACCGATGTCCCTGAAATTGAATATGTACATGTAAGGACTCGGGTTGATGTTCCTCAACCTTATATAGAGCTGCAGGGGTGTCTGGCCCATCTTAACAGTATATCTTCTGGATATGACGACCTGGAAGATATCCCCGTCAATGATATGCTGTTTTGCAGCCAGTACCCCTTTTTCAAACGTTTCCTGGTCTGTATTGGGTACAGGCTCCTCCGATCGTACATTTCCCAGTGTGCCTTCACTGATTCCTATAACAGATGCCATGTTCAGGGAGCGTTCCATCAGCCGGGCATCTGCATAAGCATGTTCATAGACAGCATCAAGGTCACTTTCATCCGTTACAAACGGTGTTATGACCATGTATGTTTCATTGGTTACGTGATCAAATACAAAGGTCTTTGTCATGATGGCAAAGTGCATGTCAGGGACTTCTGCATCTTGTTTTTTTTTCATGCCCAACCATGAATCATATACAAAATCGTAGCTGTTATATCCTATTGCTCCTCCAAGGAAGGTCTGCCTGTCAAAACGTTTCCGGTTCAGAAGAACCGTCTCATTGCTTGTAGGGAAAATAGCACGGAACGCATCGAGGGCATCCTTTCCCTTTTCAACTTCCACCCTTATTTTCCCGCCTATGAGTGACTCGGTCTCGCCCATAGCCTTTACCTTCCCGTAGATGTACCTCGTGAGCTCAGAGTTCTGCTGACATTCTATTGTCAGGAACCTGTCTTTGATTGATACGACTATCTCAGGATCAGAACCTGCAAATGAGTACCTTGCATGTTTCTTTTCCTTTTCTACTGACTCAAGCAGGTACGAATGACCTGCGTTTTGCAGGGTCGCGTACAGCTGAAGGGGACTGCAGATATTCTCAACCTTTGCCATCAGCTGTACAATGGCAGGTTTTTGTGCTCCCCTGACCAGGGATATGAACTCTTCTTTATTAAGATCGAAATTAACCATTAATACACCTTGCTTCTCTTACAAACCTGCAAACCTTAGCAGGATCCTTTTTTCCACCGGTTTCGACCCCGGATGCCGTATCAACTCCGAACGGCCGGACCTTTTCAACTGCACTCCTGACGTTTTCCGGATTGAGCCCGCCTGCAAGTATTACCGGCATATCCATACTTTCTATTATATCCCTGCTCAATGACCAGTTGTGGGTAAGTCCTGTTCCCCCGCTCATCCCGGCCTTGCCGGTGTCCAGCAGGATACCGTCTACCAGATCGTTTTCAACCAACTTATCCATCTGTGAGATCATTTCCTTCGCTATGACCGATGTACCCAAAGGTATAGTGAAAGTTTTAATTATACTCTTGCTGGTATTGTCCCTTATGAGCCCCATGTCCTCAACGTCAATATCGTTGTGTAACTGGACTACATCAGGTTCTGCTTTCTCTATTAACCGAAGTGCTTCGCACCCGTCAGATGGCATGATGACAAGCACCGAGTCAACGAAAAGTGGTACTTTATTTACAAGTCCGGCTGCTGTCCGCACATCTATTTTCCTTGAAGAATCCACTGGCACCTCAGTAATGAAACCAACAGCATCAGCACCGCAGTTCACAGCCATTTTTATGTCTTCAGCACATTTCATACCGCATATCTTCACTTTTGGCAGATGTTTCATTTATTGCCTCACAGATGCCTTTGTCATCGCTAAACTCCATGAGTTTCTCCATTGCCTTCCCACTGTCGATTATTTCCTCTACTACAGGAATGGCTTCTTTAATGGAACTAACCTTGCCTGCAAGGTACAGGACTGCAGCGGAGTTGATAACTATTATATCTCTCTTCGGACCTTTCTCGCCCCTGAGCACATAGAGGATATCCTTTGCATTCTCTTTTGGGGTACCACCAACTATATCCGTTGCCTTTGCCCTCTTAATGCCAAGTTCTTCCGGGTCAAGGGTGTAAGTCCTGATCCTGCCGTCCTTAAGTTCTGCGACACAGGTCTCCGAGATGCTGGAGATCTCATCCATGCCATCCCCGTGGACTACCATTGCTCTTTCTACCCCCATCTTCTGCATGACCTCGGCAAGAGGTTTGCACAGTTTCTTATCAAAGACCCCTACAAGTTGCACTTTAGCATTTGCAGGGTTTGTAAGCGGCCCGAGTATGTTGAATACGGTCCGCGTACCCATCTCCTGCCTTATAGCTGCAACCCTCTTCATTGAAGGATGGAATACAGGAGCAAACATGAATCCGATACCAGTGGTTTCGATCGTTCTTTGTACTTCCTCAGGTGATTTATCAACTTTTATGCCAAGCTCTTTTAGTACATCGGCACTTCCTGAAAGGGAAGTGATAGAACGGTTCCCATGTTTCGCAACAGCCACACCTGCTGCTGCAATGATGATTGAGGAAGCTGTTGAAACATTGATCGTATTGTGCCTGTCAGCACCCGTTCCCACCACATCGACCAGTGCTTCCTCTAAATCGGGATATATCAGGTTAGCTGCCTTTTTCATGCCGATAGCAAAACCTGCTATCTCGTCAGAAGTTTCGCCTTTCATTTTCAAGGCTATAAGCAGACCGGCGATCTGTGCATCCGTTGCTTCCGTGAAGATCTTTGTTATAGCATCCTCAGCTTCCTTTATTGTCAGGTTCTGCCCTTCACTTACTTTCTTGATATATGCCTTCATCCAAGCACCTTCTGAATCATTGATGTATATTATTGTACAATAATGATATAAAAGGTATCAACCCTATATAAACATATGGCCCCCCAATCCCTGCGTCATAAATTATAATGAACAGACACAGTGACTAAGCACTTCACAAAACAAGACTGAGAATTCCGCAAGGTGAAAAAGTATGCCTTTTCATGAAACCCTGCCACAGGCACTTCTCCCTTTTTCTGTGAGCCGGTAGGATCGCATACTCGCCAGTGAAAGGAAAGTTTTAGTACCTGTGCACAGATCAGAGCACCCCGAACACTTCCCGCCGCACATGGCAACTTCTTCTTTAATCTGCTCAAGATCCCCTTTTCGTTCCATTATGCTTAATAGGTCCCTGAACTCATTTTGTCTCAGGTTGAGCTTTTCTGCCATAGTCCCCACAGTAAGTTTCTCCTTTGAATCCAGCATGGTGGATATCCTTCTTAAAAAGAAATTGTAACCGATGACCATTATACTTCCTCCCTGACCGATATCCCGTTGGAAGAGAAACGGCCCTTCCAAGAGAATGCAGCCATAAGTGAAAGAAGACCCAGATAGATACCCGGCCTGAGGCTCTCCATAATGTTCCACCCTTCGTAATCCCCGGGTACAATAAAGGAATCAAGCAGGTTACCCCCCATTATCAGGAGATATACAGCCATAAAAATGATAGACAGTAAAATCCCCACATAAGCGAAGGACATGCCGGCTTTTATGCCTCTTCTCATTTCAAGGAGACCATACAGAAAAACCATGCCTATTACCGCAAGGCAGAAACCTCCAAGTATGTCCGCCTGAACGAACAGCAAAGCTGCAAATCCTGTATCCGCCCCAAGGCCTTCTACTATGTGCAGGGTTCCGGAAATGACATACAGCACCCCTGCAAGTGCTGCAAACAAAGCTTCTTTCTTTTGATATGAATAATTCATTATAATTTACCTCCTTTGTCAGACATCAGGACAGCAAACCTATCCTGCTACCGGTCTGGTAAACAAGGAACGCAAGTCCCCATGCAAGTCCGGTACCATAGAACAGCTGGAACAGTGTCCATTTCCAGGAACCGGTCTCTCTTTTGATTACGCCTATACATGCAAAGCATGGGACGTACAGCAGGACAAATACCATAAGTCCAAGCCCGACAAGAGGACTCATTGCACCTGCTGCAAGTATCCCGGCCAGGTTCTCTTCATTGGTTCCCGCACCGTAAAGCACTCCCATAGAACCTACAACGATCTCCTTTGCAACAACACCGAAAAGCAATGCCACTGCAATCCTCCAGTCAAATCCAAGTGGTGCGACAAGAGGCTCTATCAGCATACCGATGGCCCCCAGCAGGGAACTGGTAGTGCCATAGATATCCCCTGAAGCGAACTGTCCACCACTTCCCGGCACAGGAATGGATGCGAGCAGCCACACACCGACAACACCCAAAAGTATGATGCCTCCGGCTTTTTTGAGGTATATCTTCCCCCTTTCCCACATGTGGATAATGCCACTCCTGAGTGTGGGTATCCGATATTCGGGAAGCTCCATAATAAAAGGTGCATCCTCACCCCTCAGCACTGTGCCCCTCATAAGCTTTGCACTCAGCAACGCAACAAGTATTCCCAGGGCATAGAGGCTGAATATCACCACACCTGCATCTCTGCCAAAGAACGCGCCTGCCAGCAGTACATATACAGGAAGCCTTGCGCCGCACGATATGAACGGAGTGACAAGTATCGTGATCAACCTGTCCCTGCTGTCCTCAATGGTACGTGTGGCCATGATGGCAGGCACGTTGCATCCGAATCCCATGATAAGAGGTATGAAGGATTTTCCATGCAGGCCGATTCTGCTCATCACCCGGTCCATTATGAATGCCGCCCTTGAGATGTATCCGCTGTCCTCCATAATGGAAAGCATGAAGAAGAGCAGGAGAATGTTGGGAAGGAATATCAGAACAGAACCCACACCTGCAATAATGCCTTCCCCTATAAGAGAGGAAAGCCAGTCTGTGCTGATCAGGCTGACAGTAACTTCCCCAAGCCATGCAAAAAAGATATCTATCATGTTCATGAAGGGCGTGGCAAAGGTGAAGGTGACCTCGAATGCCGCCCACATCAAAGACAGGAAGATGGGTATTCCCAGATACTTGTTTGTCACCACACGGTCCACCATATCTGAACCGCTCAGGTGGGACGTATTGATATCACACACCTGTCTGAGCATGAATTGTATGGTGCCATACCTCTGGTCGGCTATCCTCGATTCAAAACTGTCAGGGTCGAGATTGTCCAGTACATTCTTTATTTTGGGGTAGCTTTCACTTCCCCGGGCTTTTCTTAATATATTTTCGTCCCCCTCCAGCAACTTCAGGCTGAACCAGCGGGACGGATAATGTGCAAAGTAAGGGTCCTTCTCAAGTATCATTTCAAGCTCTTCTGCCCTTACCTCGATATCTTCCTCATAGTCGAATGTATTTCCATACACCCTTTTATCCGAAGATCGTTCTATGATCGTATCAAGAAGTCCGTGGATTCCGTTCCCGGTGCTGCCTATCGTGGATACAACAGGGACCTCAAGGTACTCCTGCATCTTCGCTTCATCGATGTGAACCCCCTTTGAAAGAACAAGGTCTGACATATTTAATGCTATAACAAGCTTTACACCCAGCTCCATAAGCTGTGTGGTCAGGTACAGGTTCCTTTCAAGATTTGTACCATCAACCACCTGGACAACAATATCAGGTTTCTCCTCAATGATGAAGTCCCTTGCTACGATCTCATCCAGAGAATAGGCTGTCAGGCTATAGGTCCCCGGCAGGTCCACGACCTCCATCTCAACATCTGAGTGGACCCTTTTTCCCATCTTCTTTTCCACTGTGACACCGGGCCAGTTACCAACATGCTGTTTTGACCCTGTGATCGCATTGAATATAGAGGTCTTACCGACATTGGGATTTCCTGCAAGTGCTACAATTATTTTTTCTGCCATGATGCTGCCCTTCTCCTACCTTCTCCTATTATTTACTCCGGCACCTGTTCAGGGGCTTCCACAAGAATGGTCCGGGCCTCTTTTTTCCGCAGAGAGAGATTATAACCTTTAAGTTTGAACTCCACCGGGTCTCCAAGCGGGGCCCTGCGTATGACCTCAACTCTTGTACCGGGAGTCAGTCCCATGTCAAGTATCCTTTTTCTGGAAGATTTCTGCCCGATCACCTTCAGTACCTTCACGGATATTTCAGGTTCTATGAGATCCAATGTCATTTCATCCGGTCTTCTTTCATCCATTATATGTCACCTTTAAGTATTGTTACATATTGTAGTATTGCCTACAATAACTAATCTAGTATAAATTAATTTCCCATGGCTTTTTTAAGTAGCCTGCTATATACAGTGTAACCATGCAAACTAAAAAAAAGAAGACCTGAATAGGTCAATAGGCTTTAAGCGAAAAATAATGGTTGTTTTTATGGATCAAAAAGAAAAAAAAGGAAAAATAAATAATTAAAGGAGCCTGTAAGCAATTTCCTGCAGACAGGATAGTAAGTTAAGCCTGCTCCTCTATTATCTCATATATCCGTTTCATATCCAGGCAGCTTTCAACAACCTCTGCAAGCTCATTATATGCTTCTTCCTCGGTGGTCACGGCTTCGGGATGGTACTCCACACCCTTTTTCTCAGCCAGGTATATCATAAGGGCATGCCTGATATTCTCATTCCCGAAGAGACCATGCAGGTATGTGCCAACTACAGTACCACTCTCATCGATGCTGCCATCATCACCGAAAACCGTCCGGGGAGTCTTTGTAGCACCCATGTGGATCTCATAGCCCCATATCTCATCACCTTTGATATGCCTGAAGATAGGACCCCCAGCAACAATATCTTTGCGGACCTGGACGGTCTTTTTCTTGTATTCACCAAAGGATGTCTCGATATCCAGCAAGCCAAGACCTTCATAGTCCGCTTCGACACCATTCTCTATTCCGGAGTCATGGATCACCTTGCCAAGCATCTGGTAACCGCCGCAAATGCCGAAGACGACCGCCTTTCCTTTGAGCTTGCGTATCTGAGCATCCATACCGCTCTCTTTCAGGTCAAGCAGGTCACTTACCGTATTCTTGGTACCGGGTATTATGACACAATCAGGATTTCCTAGGTGATCGTCAAGGTCCACATACCTGACATGAGCGATCCTCTCAAGAGGTTCGAAATCAGTGAAATTAGATATCCTTGGCAGACGAATGACAGCAATATCAACGTCATTGATGTGCTCTTCATCCGCCTTCATCCTCTTCTTCTTCCTTATAGCCATGGAATCTTCGGAAGGGATCTTCAGGTTATAGTAAGGCAGCACGCCAAGTACAGGCACCCCAGTCAGTTCTTCAAGTTGTCTGAGACCGGGTTCAAGTATCGCAGGATCGCCCCTGAATTTGTTGATCACAAACCCTTTGAGATTGCAGCCTACATCTTCGGGTAGCAGGGCCTGTGTTCCGTAAAGACTTGCGAAAACACCTCCTGACTCGATGTCACCCACCAGGATGATGGGAGCATCAGTGATTCGAGCGGTTCCGACGTTTACGATATCACGATCATAGAGGTTAATCTCCGCGGCCCCTCCTGCCCCTTCCATTACAATCAGCTCGTACCCGGATTCGAGCCTTTCCAGGGCTCCCCTGAGCACATCGTGCATTTCTTCGATGGAATCGTAATAGTTGCCTGCGGATTTGTCAGCATATGGTTCTCCCAGAACTATTACCTGTGAAGTCCTATCACCCTTGGGTTTTAACAGGACAGGGTTCATATCGGCCGTTGGCTCCACACCAGCTGCCTTTGCCTGTATTGCCTGGGCTATACCGATCTCCTTCCCATCCTTTGTTATCCACGAGTTCAGACTCATGTTCTGGGCCTTAAAAGGTGCAACCTTGTACTTTCTGGAAAGGATCCTGCAAAGTCCGGTGACCATTATACTTTTCCCGACATCCGATGCGGTACCAAGAACCAATAATTTCTTCGCTTTTTTGCCATTTGCCATTTACAACAACCCTTAGATCAGAACTGTATAAATCGTACAATAATGCAACAGTTTTATGAGGGACAAGTTATATCTACTTAACTCCAATAACTCAAATTTATCTTAGTTAAGGTGGAACATGACAGAACTTTTGCGTGTAAGTGGCGGACCTACAAAACCCGAGATAATTGCAGTATCCCTATCTAAACTTGATTTAAGTGACGGGAGCAGTTTCTTTGACATAGGTTGTGGTACAGGAGCTGTATCGATCGAAGCTAACAGGATGGTACGTAACCTGGAGATACATGCCATCGACGCCAGGGAAGAGGCCATCGAAGTTGCAAGACGCAATTTTGAGTCCTTCAATGTTGATAACGCGACCATTCATTCAGGAGAATCCTCTGAGATACTTGAAAAGCAGCCGAAGGGTAGCATTGATTGCGCCTTTATCGGCGGCACCAAGAACATCTCCCGGGTGCTGGAGGTCCTGGCTGAGAAGAAGGTAGGTAGTGTAGTTGTCAATGCGGTCAGGATCGAAACAGTCGTAAATGTAATAAACAAGATGAAAGAACTTGGCTTATTCGATGAGGTACTGCATTTAATTGTTTCACGTGGTGCACCCCTGACAGGCGAGACAATGTTCAAACCGGAAAATCCGGTATACATGATCGTTGGCAGGTCAGGTGCAAAAAAATATAATGGTGATTGAAAATGCTTGTTGGAGTAGGACTTGGACCCGGTGACCCGGAACTTTTGACACTTAAAGCTGTTGAGACCCTGAAAAAAGCATATAAGGTTTATGTTCCCGGCCGACTTGCGGCCGATCTTGTGGCACCCTATGCAGATGCGGATATCCTGGAATTCCCTATGCTGACAGATTACGAGGTACTCAACGCCATATGGAAGAAGAACGCGGATATGCTCGCGGAAGAATCCCGGAATAACCTTGTGGTTTTCGGCCTGATCGGCGACCCTAACTTTTTTTCAACATTCACTCACTTAAAACGCGTAATGAAAAAATTCTATCCGGATGTTGAAATGACAACAATTCCGGGAATCAGCTCGATAACATCATTTGCCGCACAGACAGGTGCTGAGGTGGATTCCTCTTTTGAGGTAAGCGATGGTTCAGAGAGCCAGTACAAGATAAGGTTGAAGGCCAGCAGGCCCCGGGAAATAATCAGCTCTTTTGAAAAGGAAGGTTATAATAAGTTCACTTTTGCTGAACGACTCTTCAGCCAGAATGAGCTTATAATCACAGAAAAAGAGAAGATACCCGAGAAGGGAAACTATTTCAGTATAATCTTTGCAGAAAAAGAATAAGCACAGGGAGAATCCAGATGACGGACAAGAAAGTTCATTTCGTAGGGTCAGGCCCGGGAAACGCTAAGTATATAACCGTAATGGGAAAAGAGCTTCTTGAGGGGGCAGACCTTGTAATATATGCGGGCTCCCTTGTGAATCCTGAAGTGCTCGGTTACTCGACAGGGGAAAAGATAGACAGCTATGGCCTTACACTCGATGAGACCAACAAGCTCATTGTTGATAATCTCGAAGCAGGTAAAAAAGTAGTCAGATTACACAGTGGCGACCCCTCTCTCTATGGCTCCATTGTCGAACAGATAGAGGAACTTAAGAAGTTCGATGTTGAGGTCGAGATAATACCCGGTGTCTCCTCGGTGTTTGCAACCGCAGCAGCCTTGCAGACCCAGCTTACACTCAACGATGTGTCAGAAACACTGATAATCACACGCCCGGCAGGTAAGACACTTGATAAGGACCAGATCAAGGAACTTTCCAGACATAATGCGACCATGGCAGTCTTCCTGGGAACCCAGAAGATTGAGGAGATAATGGAAAAGGTGGAATATACACCTGACACCCCGGTTGCAGTGGTATTCCATGCATCGTGGCCTGACCAGAAGATAATAAAGGGCACTGTTGCAGACATTGCAGGCAAGGTCAAGGCAGCAGGTATCAAGCGCTCCGCAATGATACTTATCGGCGGGGTTGTTGAGCCTGTAGAATATGGTAATTTCGGGAGGTCTTACCTATACGGAGTGGCACAAGAACCGTTGTCATAACCTTTGAGAGAAATCTTGAGGTGGCACAGCGCCTGGCAGGACATCTGAATGCTGATGTCCTGATGTATAATAAGAGCGTCTTCAAAAAGGCCTTCGAGGAATATGATGCTATTGTGGCTGTGTTTGCCACAGGTATTGTGGTACGGGAGATTGCGCCGCTCATCGAGGATAAATGGAAGGACCCCGCGGTCATTGTGGTGGATTCGAACATGAATTTCGCTATCCCCCTGCTTGGCGGACATCATGGTGGCAATGAAGTTGTCAGGAAGATAGCCGAGATCGGCCCCATTCCAGTCGTCACAACGGCTACCGAGGTTCATAACAGGAATTCAGTGGAAGGCATTGCCAGATCGCTTGGTTGTAACATTGTTAACAAACCCTCTACCGTACAGGTGAACTGCGCCCTGCTTGATGAGGATGTGGAGGTCCTTGAGATAAAGGGTCCCAAAATAGTCATTGTAGGAAACGATGTGTCGGTCCTTAAAAAGGAAAAGGCTGAAAACGCATGATCATAGGTATCGGAGCCCGGAGGGGTATCAACAGCCAGGAGGCCGTCGACGCGATAAACAACGCACTTGTCGAAGCAGGCAGGAGCATCGCTGAAGTGGAGGGGCTGGCATCTGCGAAATTAAAAGAAAACGAGGCAGGCTTGCATGATGCGGCAAATATCCTCGGACTCAATATTACATTCATAGATCATGAAGTATTGAATAACTATGATACGCCGTCGGCTTCGCAGGCAAAACGCTTCGGGCTTACAGGAGTGGCAGAACCTGCTGCGCTGGCGTTGTCGGAAAAAAAGGAATTAATACTAAGGAAGAAGGTATATGGAAGGATCACAATCGCAATCGCAGAGTGAAGTAAAAGGAAAACTTTACATTATTGGCATAGGTCCGGGTTCTGTGGAACAGCTGACGGTCAGAGCAAGAGATGTTATCCTGAATTCAGATTATGTTGTAGGGAACGGCACATATCTTGACCAGATGGCAAGCCTGCTGGATAAACAGAAGATCGTGCGCAGCGCCATGGGTAAGGAAGTAGATCGTTCAAGCAAGGCAGTGGAACTTGCACAGGAAAATGTAGTTTCCATGATCAGTGGGGGAGATGCAAATGTTTACGGCATGGCAGGTCTTGTACTTGAGGTCGCAGAGCATGCAGACCTGAATGTCGAGATAGAGGTCCTTCCGGGTGTAACTGCCATCACTGCAGCTGCAAGTGTGCTTGGTGCGCCCATCGTGAACGACATGTGTACAGTAAGCCTGAGCGACCTTCTGACACCCTGGGAAGTCATTGAGAAAAGGCTGGATGCAGCAGCAGCAGCAGACTTTGTAATGTCACTGTACAACCCGAAAAGCCGCCAGCGCAAATCCAATTTCTCAAAGGCCATCGAGATCATCAGGCGCCATAAGGATGACTCCGTTCCTGTGGGTCTTGTTAAGAACGCCCTGAGGGATGAGGACCAGGATTACATCGTCACAACACTCGGCGAGGTAATGGACCACAATGACTGGGTGGACATGAGCACAACGATCCTCATCACAACAAATGATTCCCGCATATGGGATTCACCATACGGCAAGAGGATTATCACTCCAAGGGGGTATCATAGGAAATATGACTACTGAATCCAAAAAGACAGACGCAAGTATTGAAGAACTTGTGGAAATGACTACTGAGATCGATCCTGAACTTGTAGATATCTGCACCGACCTTGGATCACAGACCGATGAGGCCAAAGCCATCTACATGACCAGCCGCAACATCGCCCGCAAGCTTGTAGGAGACGAGACACTAGAAGATAAAATTAAACAGCGCTGTGTCACCTCTACAGGCGATCCTGCTGTCGCAGATATCATGCGTTTTGTGAATGATCCTATCAAAGCGGGTGTGGAAGCTATCAAAAAAGGTGCCCCTATTCTTGTTGATATCAACATGGTCAAAGCAGGGATTACCAAGAGAGGTCACAACTGCGAGATAATCTGTGTACTCGATAAGGATGAAAATGCAGAACTCGCCCGCAAATATGGTATTACAAGGACTGCAGCAGGTTTCCTCAAATGTAAAGACATACTTGAAGGTTCAATTGTCGCTATCGGCAATGCACCATCTGCCGCATTTGCAGTATGCAGGATGATCGAGCACGGCATCAAACCGGCTATCATTGTGGGTACACCTGTAGGCTTTGTCAATGCGGCAGAATCAAAAGAAGCTGTCAGGGACGTGCCGGTACCTTCGATCACATGTGTTGGAACACGTGGCGGAACACCAATGGCAGTTGCATGTGTCAATGAACTTGTTGCAATAGCAAATGAAGATGAATGTGTTATTGATTAAGCACATTCACCATTTCTAATATTTGTTCTTATTCTGGATATTTCTGATTCACTGTTTTCTTCTGCTACTCAAAATCAGTGAGCAGGTCAGCAAAGAAATTACCCCTATTACTACTGAGAAGCCCGGAGCCTGCCCATCCTGGCCTTGCGGGGCCATCTCCGCACTCTCTATTGCAGATAGGAAGTTATTACTGCCTGCTACAGTATAGTATCCTGAGCCAGGTGCCCTGTCATACAATGTTCGACTGAACTTATCAGGACTCAGATGAACCTGACCTACACCCGTTTTAACATCATCACCCGACAACCATTCCTTGGTCATGTCTGTCTGAGGGATATTGGCCCCATAGACCACCAGAGCAGTCTCAACAGCTATGTTCATATTACCATCGTCATTTCCTAGGAACACTGCAGGGATACTGAGGTGCATCTTGTCACCCTGCATGGTTACGAGATGTGAAACTTCTTTCACCCGGTATTCACCGTCATAGTATCCCATCATAGTGGCGGCCAGTTTGCCGTACATTAAACTGTAGGCAAGAGAGTAATCTTCCCTGCCGTCCTGGTCTGTGTCAAAGGAAATGGTTGTAATAGCACCGTCATCCAGACTCAGGCTGCTGTAGGTGATGGCCATCAGCATCTTATCTTCGGCAAATCCCGTTTCCACCGAAACTATCTCATCCCCGTCCTGCCCGAAACCTGTGGAATCGGAACTTGGGTCCATGAAGGTATTGCGGTCATTACCGTAACTAAGTAAAGATTTAACAGATCCGTCTGAAGTGTCTATGGCCCCCTTGCCGTTGTCAGGTATGCTTTCCATGTGACCTCCAAGAGGATCGTATATTGTAAAAGAATCAACTACAAGGTACATGCCACCGTCATCATTACCAAGAAGCGTCAGCGGAATTGTGAGGTACACCTTGTTCCCGGATACCCGGTACATGCCGTCGTTATAAGGCACTCCGAGAGACATAGTCGTTGTATCCGAATATCCTTCTTTTGCCAGTTCCGAATCTGCATTTATCATTCTGATGCCTGCATCCATACCTGTCAGGCTTCCTGCGGTGTACTCGATTACATAGTCGGCTCCGAACGTGGGAGGTACCTGCTCGGTGTTTGTAAATCCCGTTGCAAGCTGCTGATCTATATCTACATATACCCACCCGGTAATATCCTCCCCGTAAGAATAGGCACCGGGTTCCACATTACCAGCATAGCTTATCACAAGTTCAAGCACCCCGCTACCCACAGTCGCCTCAACATTCTCTATATCTGCCGCCGCACCGTCACCTATTGTATCAGATATGAGCACATTGCTAGAAGCCGAAACAGGCAGTTTTACCTCCCCTGTGCCTGTATCGATAACTCCGTAATCAGGTGCACGATCAAAATAAAGGGCTTTTACCATCTGGTCATGGACTGCAACGAAAACATCGGCACTGCCATCATCGTTTCCAAGCATCTCAAGGGGAAGTGTGATGGATATCGTATTACCCCATACCTGCATTGAACCGGTACCTATTGCATCATCGTTGAGCGTGGTCGTTATCATCGGCTCGGCATAGATTATACTCATATAACTGAACTGATAGACATAATCCGCCCCGTTCTCAACATACCCGGTCCGGGAATCCTGGTCCGTATCAATGAACACAGCCCCGTAAAAACTATAGTCCGTAACATCCTCGGCGCATAAAACATCTATATATAGGTTATTCCCATCGGTTGAGACATCTAATGAACTTATATCCGGGGAGGAGAAATCTCCCAATGGATCAGATAACTCTGCACCTGCAATCGAAACCATAAATACGATCAACAGCGAAATAATAATCGACGTGGCCAGCCTTTCTGATCCCATTGTATCACCAACAAACCCGTCTCTGTAAGATCTGATAATATAAGTGAGGAATAGCTCTTATTTAGCTTTTATGAAATCATTTTGCAAATTTAAGTTTCATAAGTAAACAATGTGATTGCTATACACCATCCACAGGCCTGCAAGTACAAGCACAAGTCCTGCAAGCTTTTTCAGCTTAATGTCATATCTTGATATTTCAGCCAGCCTTGCAGATGAAAACTTCGCAAAATATGCAATTAGCAACATAGGTACCGCAAAGCCTACTGAGTATACGAAAAGGTGCGTTGCTCCGTAAGCAATGTCTCCCTGAATGGCCACCGTCGTGAGTATTGCCCCGAGTATTGGTCCCACACACGGGATCCACAATATCCCCAGCGAAGCACCAACCAGCAATCCGCCAAGAACACCTTTTTTCTCAACATGCAGATTTCCGGCATGCCGGGCAAAGACGCCGAATAGTTCATAGTCCGCCAGCATCGAAAGTCCAAGTGCGATTATCAGGATTTCGGCCAGTATCCTGAAACCCTGGATATATGCCTGAAAGACCGCACCAAAGACAGACGCGGCCATTCCCATCAACGTGAATGAAAGGCTGAGCCCCAGAACAATGGCAAAGGGCCTGAACCTGCTCTGACCTGCAGAATAGGCCAGGATAACCGGCAGCAAAGGAAGCACACAAGGAGAAAGTATACTGATCACACCAGCAAAAAAAGATGCGATAGGATCCAATGTCAATGTATCAGTATTCATATTAACCCATATCTGCAGATTAAGACTTCTGCCGGGCCTCTATGGCTTTTTTAAGAGTTTGCACGAGAGGTTCTTTTTCGGCCGGTCCGAGGAACCTGGCACCATTCCTGTCATTGGTCGTTTGTCCGTCAGGCCTCATGTATACATATTGTCCGTTCTCGATATCCACAATGACGAAGGAATCAGGCACATAACCGGCTCCAAGCCAAACTGCAAGCTCGGCGCCTCTTCTTGTATCGATATACAGGACACGGGCTTGGCCCTGGTATTCGGTTGCGATCTCTTCCATGATAGGCTTCTGGGCAACACAGGCAGAACAGCTTTCAGAACCCACTTCCACAAGCACGGGTCCGGTTACCAAGGTCTGATTTATCTCCTCAAAACTGGTGACCTCCACCATTTCAGCTGGACTGGTTTCTTCCTCTTCGAAAAGATCAACTTCTCCCTGCCGGACTTCGATAGCCTGGTCAAGAGTTGCCGTAAGAGTCTCTTTCCGAGTCAGTCCGACAAACCTGGCACCATTCCTGTCGGTGGTATTTTGCCCATCGTCCCCCATGTATATATATTGACCATCCCTCATATCCACAATGACAAAGGAATCAGGCACATAGCCGACTCCAAATCGCATAGCTAAAGAACGGGCATTCCTTGTATCGACATACATGACACTGGCTTGGTCCTGGTACTCAGATGCAATTTCCTCCATTACAGCTTTCTGAGCAACGCAGGCAGAACAGCTTGCAGAACCTAATTCTACAAGCACAGGGCCACTTGCAAGTGCTTGATCGATCTGCTCAGGACTGCTGACTTCGATCAGACCTGCATATTCCTGAGTTGATGTATCAGCATCCGAACCGTTAATATCGACACAACCACTGAACAGGATTATCAGGATTACAAGAGATATTAATTGCAGGGTCATTCTGTTCATATTATTACCATTATTTTCTTAGGTATTATAGCTTCTTTTTACAAATATTTTTGCATGAATGTGGCTAAACCCCACAAAACCCAATGTCAAAAAAACAATCTTTTCAGTAACAAGGTAATACCTTCCATTTTAAAAGAATGCCTTCTTCCATACCTTCTGCTTCGAACAGATCGAGTCTCATTATTTCCTTTTCCGTAAAACCCTCACCATCCACAAAAGTAGGAGACGTATTTCCACCGATTATCAGGTTTCCAATAAAGGTATACACTTCATCAACAAGACCGTTTGACAACATTCCCCAGTTGAGGGTAGCTCCTCCTTCAACCATCAATCTGTTAATACCTGTTTTCCGGAGTTCTTCCATGGCTGCTGCAAGGTCCACTTTGTCCTCACCTGCAATGATTATTGTTGCAACATCCTCAAGCTGCCTGAGCTTTTCTGAAGATGCGGATCCGGAAACGATAACTATACGCCTGCCTTCCCCCTTTTTAAAGATATCAGCATCCAAAGGGATCTTTGCATTACTGTCGACTACAACTCTTACAGGGTTTTCCTCAAGTCCTGCCTGTTTACGCTCGATCTGCCTCTTTTCAGATTTTACCGTCAGGCTGGGGTCATCGGCAATTACAGTCCCGATGCCTACCATAACAGCATCCGAACCTGCCCGGAGCGCATCCACCCTGTCAAAGTCAAAACTTCCGGATATCTTTACCTGTTTTCTTTCTTTTGTGGATATCTTTCCGTCTGCCGACATTGCAGAATTGATGAATACAAAAGGCCTTTCCATAATAACTACTCCAGGTCGGGAAAAAAGAAATATGAACCTCCACAAAGGTTCAGTGATCAGCTGCCGTTGACGATTGCTTTTAACAGATTGCGGTCCTTTAACAGACCAAGGAACCGCTGGTTCGCATTTACGACAGGGATCTGGTCTATGTGGTTACGCTTCATCTTAAGCGCACATTCACTTACACCTGATATGTAAGCGGCTTTTACCAGATCGCTTACCATTATATCCCTTGCCGGAACCTCAGGCACTTTGACCCTTGAAACACTGTAATAAATGCTCATGGTATCCCTCATGGACTCCCATGTCCACTCATCATCATCAGCACCGTTGGACATGTCAGCCACTTCTACGGAGTCTTCGATGACACTTGCACTGATGATATCACGGTCAGTGATTATACCAACTACCTCAAGATCACTATCTATCACTGGAACAGCTTTGGACCTTGCAAGCTCCATGATCCTTGCCACAACGTTCAGAGGAGTATTTGTCCATACCGGTACGGACATCGGATTCATGTACTGACCCACATGGTCCGGGATGTTCATCTCTGCAAGGACTGCTACGATATCCGCCACGGAAATGATCCCCCGGAGTTTACCATCTTCGACAACAGGTAATCTCCTGATACCATTTTCAAGAAGCATCTTAGCTGCGATCGTTATATCTACATCCGGATCGATCGTCAGCGGGTTACGTGTCATTAACAAAGCCAACTGTTCCTCTTCGGGACTTTTTAGCAGATTTGCCCTGCTGACAATCCCAACAACTTTTCCGTCTTTTAGGACAGGCACACCGGAAACCCTCTTTTCCTTGAGTATTGAGTGGACCTCATCCCTTGAACCAGGCAATGTTGCATAAGCAACATCCGTCCTCATTATATCCATTACTTTAACATTCTTTGGCATCTTCAACCTCCATTACTATTGATCGGAGGATTTACCACGTACAACAAGTACGGGTACCTTGGAGTTTCTGATGACGTTCTCAGCGACACTACCAAGTAAAAAGTGGTCGAGCCCTCTCTTTCCAAGAGTTCCCATGACAATCAGATCCATTCCCTGCTCCTCTGCAAACTGAACAATTTCAGGACCGGGATGCCCTTCAAGGACAACTGATTCAAACAGGATAGATTGTTTTTCTGCCATCTCTCCTACGGATCTGGTTGTGTCCTTAGCTTCCTGTTCCAGAAGCTCATACATCATTTCCCACCCCGCATCCATTGGTATTGAAGCAAAAGCAGCAGTATCAACAACATATCCTGCATACAATTTAGCCCCACATGCCCTTGCAAGCTCCAGTGCATGCCGGACTGCCTTTTTGTTTTGCTCGGATCCATCTGTTGCAATAAAAATTTTCTTGTAGAGATCGCTCTTCATAATCCCTCACCTATGTGATAATATGTGATCATACGTACATTAAATTATTACAGATAGTATATCGTCAGGTCTCCCTCTTCTAACAATGCTGTTGATAGGGTTCTTTATTCCTGCGAGATTACTCGAATTCCCGTTAAGGATCATCACTTTAGCTTTGTTCCTTTCAATAATAGGACCTGCATTTTCCAGCCCTAATACTGGTGCTCCCATAAGCGTACACATAATAAATACTTGTCTGTCCTCCAGCCCAAAAACCTTTGACAGTAGTTCCATTTCAGAGAACATGTTAACTGAGTTGAGCATCACATTATCAGTCCCCACAGCGACATCAATCCCGGCCTTTAGCATGTCCCTCACAGGTGCCATACCAACCCCTGTAATGAAGTTGGAACGGGGGCAGATGACGACCGGTATGCCCTCATCAGCTACTTTCTTCAGATCGGCATTATCTGCCTGTGTCAGATGTATCAGAATATCAGGACTCAGCGAAAGTGCTTTTTCGACGTCGCTCCTGCTATTTTCCCCGGCATGGATAGCAAAGGTCTTGCGTTTTCTCTTTGCAACATCCCTTATATTTTCAAGGACTTGGATATCCATATCATTAGCTCCGCTCATACCAAGGCCATCCGCATCTGTGAGGATATTTTCAACTTCGATACGCAGTTCATCATCACTTGCATGGATGCTCTTCGGCCTTCCAAACATCCTGCACTCTATATCATAAACCCGAAGAGCTTCATGGAGTGCAAGTATTCCGGTCAAGCCACCTTCCCTGAAGTCAGAGAATGCACATGTCCCCGTCTGTATCATATCCATGACAGAATGTTTCATAGATTCCACTAGTTCAGAATATGGGGTCCTTTCCAATACCCTGTGTTTAAGCCCGTGAGGAGGCTGCACCAATGAACTAAGGTCCCTTTCTACATAACTGTCCACACACTTCCCAAGGATCGGATCTTTAATTACAGAGTCGCCTATATGAGTATGCGCATTCACAAAACATGGTGCTATGATATTGCCAGAACTTGTCTTCTCCTCTGCAACCTCAGTGATGATACCGTTCTTTATGACTATGTATCCTTCGATAACTTCCAGTTCCGGGCCGTAAAGGATTGTTCCGTGGAGGGTCTTTTCACTAACCATAGAATCTATACCTCTACTCACACCACTAGTATTAATCTTTATACATCTTCTTACAGTAGCAGCGATAAGTATATAAGCAAGATTCCACTTTAATCAAGTGCGTATTATTAGGTCCTTGCATGAGAAAATGGTAAAACCTATCTGTGATTGTACAGACAACCTCAATGCGCTACATCAGGATAATGCGATAAAAGCCTGTCACGAGGGAAACCGGGAAGGACAGCGGGAACCCCATAGGATGAACTCCCGGAGTTAGTGCGTCAGGCGACAGTATTATCTCACTTATTCTTCATATCGATTTTTAGAAATATAAAACCCTGAGCATTGATATGCCCTTTGAGGATGCACTAAAAAAGACTGAAGATGGCATCATAATAGATATAGATGTCACACCCGGTTCTAAGAAAACATGTATTCCCAGCGGATATAATCCATGGAGAAAAAGAATAGAGGTCAGGCTCTCGGAAAACGCTTTCAAGGGCAAGGCTAATGAACAGCTCATAGAGGTTTTTGCGTTTTTTTTCGGCCTGACTGCTTCAGAGGTCTGTATCATCAATGGCCGGAAAAGTACCAAAAAGTCAGTACTCCTGAAAGGCCTTGACCACGCGAAGGTTGTTTCCATTATAAAGGATGAACTGGACCTGCCGGAATGTTGATCTTTTAATGAATAATTTTGATTCCGGTCTAAAAATAGTAATTAGAGAATACTTTCACTCTGCTCGGAGTCCCTTAATATAAGCGAGAAACCATTTGTAGACTGAGGTGAAACAGATGGATGAATATTTTGAAAGTCTGGCAGCAAGAGCTGCTTATTATGAACAGTTCGAAGAATTCGTTCGCTATTACAAGTGATGGTATGCCGACCTCTGCCGTGAACTCCTCCTAATCCCGAAGCATTATGCTTTCATCGCGGCAGGGTCTATTACTTTCACTTGTTTTCCAGTTACTTATTTCCTGCTTACCTGTTGAATTTTTACAAATTCCAGTGGTCAGCTTTTAATGTATTGCTTCTAATTGTTCAAGAAGGTCATCAGTACCTATTACGATATCAAGGGACAGTAGAGAATTTATGTTCAGGAGCATAAGAGATCACCGATTTTTGAAAGCGCCACTTCATGTTTATCAGAACAGACTTGAGAATATTGAAGATATTATCGATGAACTGCTTCAGCTTACAGAAGAAGGAACGATTATCATAGTAGAGGGCAAAAGAGATGTCAGAGCACTTAATAAGCTGGGCATCGATGGCCACTTTGAGATGGCAACACATCATTCACTCTCAAATTTCTGTGAGAACATTGTAAACACCGGCAAGAATATAGTAATCCTGACAGACTGGGACAGGCGCGGAAACATACTTATGTCAGATCTTACAAAACATTTTCAATCCTTTGGTACAAACCCCGATGTAAGGATAAGAGAACGTTTGAGATCCATTGTCCAAAAAGAAATAAAAGATGTGGAAAGCCTGCCTACTTATGTCCTGAAACTAAGGCATATAACAGGGTCGTCCACATTTTTAGATTAATTAAGAATGTACATTAATAACTGACTGGTCAAAAAGTGTCGTTATGATGCTGCGGTTCCCACGTCCTTTCAAACTCAGGATAGAGTTCTGACTTGTCCATCAGTTCAGTATATACATCGTGCCTGGGGCTGACTATAACCACGTGAGCAGGCGGATGTATTTTTCTCAGTTTACTTATTGCCGCACCTGCGTTATTGTCAAGTTCAACAAGAGCGGCTGAATTGCACTTTGCCCTGAGCGGAACGCCGGCAACGCTTACCAGCAGATTGTCCGCGAAGTTTGGTTCAATGCGTTTTGGCTTGGAGGCGAACCTCATGTGCCCATAGTGTTCAAGGTCATGTAATGCAACATTCACTTTGTCCGGATTATCGCCCCGGATCACGGCAAAAGACTTTATTTCAATCCCCATTTTGATTTTATCCCCCTGTTGTTTTTACGCTAGTCTATTTCAATCCTCTTTCCATACCTCTCCACAGTAGCATAGAATGCTAGCTTAAATAATATTAAAACCTTGCGATATAATAAGCTTTTCTATATCAACAAGGAAAAAAATAATAAGAGAGATATTTATATCAGTTACCAAGTTCCTTTGAGCGATTGGAAGCAGCGATGACAGCATTCATGAAAGCAGCCCTAACTCCGCTTTCTTCAAGTACATGCACGCCCCTTATCGTCGTTCCTCCGGGCGAGGTAACCATGTCCTTTAGCTGGCCGGGATGCATCTCCGTCTCAAGTACCATCTTTGCGGCACCCATTACCGTCTGTGCTGCAAGTACTATTGCACTGCTCCTGTCAAGACCTTCAAAAACCCCACCATCTGCCATAGCCTCGATCACTGGGAAGATAAAGGCAGGTCCGCTTCCCGAAAGCCCGGTGACTGCATCCATAAGGTGCTCAGGTACTATCAGGGAGCTACCCACTGACCCGAATATAGCCAGAACAGCATCAGCATCCTCCACGGTTGCATTCTTACCAGGCGAGATTGCAGAAGCTGCTTCTGCAACTGTCGCAGCTATGTTCGGCATGACACGCACTACACGTGTACCTGGTTTGAGTTCGTTCTCAATTGCATCCAGCTGGACTCCTGCTGCAATGGATATAAGAAGTTTATCTGTAGTTACCTCTTCCCTTATATGGGAAAGAACCGATTTCAATATCTGCGGCTTCACAGCAAGGACAATTATATCGGTATCCCTGACCACATCCATGTTATCTGTTGATATGTTGATCCCAAACTCATCATGTAACTCGTTCAGATATGACTCGAAAACATCACTTGCATATATCTCGGATCCCGGGATCATTTCCGTGTCACATATCCCTTTTATCAACGAACTTCCCATCTTCCCTGTTCCAATAAAGCCAAGTTTCTTTCCATTCAAAACCATAATAACCACTTGATCCTGTCAAAAAATACAAAATAGAAAGGAAATCACTTCCTTTTGATCGTTACTATATCTCCGAGTGTAGTACCTTTATTCAGGCGTTCTCCACTCCAGTCATCTTCACGGCTTCTCTCCGTAAGCTTGATATCCAGTTCTCGCTCCAGCTTTTTGCGAACTTCCTCTTCAGGCACAATGTCCCCACGTTCAAGTTTTTTTATCAAAGAGGACTTTTCCTTGACTTTGTAGGCAAGTTCATCATGCGTCAGTTGTTTTTTCTCCCTGGCTTCCTTGATGACAGAATCATAATCATCAACGAGCTCATCGCTGAAAGCTTCAAAACCTTTAGATCTTGATTTTTTCCTACTCTGAGCAACGGGTGCCACTGGTGCCATTTTTCTGGATACAGGCGTACGTTTTTCCAGGTTTTTGCCGTATTGGGAACACCTTCCACAAACTGTGAGTTCACTACCGTCTATACTTACTTTAAAAGAAGGCCCCTTGATATCAGTGCCACATATTTCACATTGCATAGATCTCAACTCATAAAAGCCAAATCTTGTCTTTACGAAAGGGCTATATACCCTTCGGGCTTAAATAATGTTCGGAGGCACATGAGCGAAACCAGCGACAGTGATGTAAATCACGAAAGGTACGATTTCACAGGTGTTAACAAAGCGGAATTCGGTTATGCCGGTGCAGGAAGCGAAGAGGATTTTTCGAAATACTTGCTTGACCGCATGAGGCAGCTTGAGTCGCGTAACAGTCTGTTGAAAGAACAATGTGAACAAATTGAATCTGAAAAACGCTTTGTTGAAAGTCAGAAACTGAAATATGAAAGAGAGGTCAGAAGGCTTCAGGCCGAGATTGACCGTCTGAAGACAGTTCCATTGGTAGTTGCTACTATAATGGATGTGATCAGCAATGACAAAGTACTTGTGAGAAGCTCGACAGGTCCCCAGTTCATGGTCAATGCATCCCAATATATAGATGATAAGACCCTTGCACCCGGTACCAAGGTAGCCCTGAACCAGCAGACCCTTGCAATAGTAGAAGTTATTCCTGCTTCAGAAGACCCGGCGGTATCTGCAATGGAAGTCGTGGATGCCCAGGATGTCGATTTCAATGACGTAGGTGGTCTTGAAGAACAGATACAGGAACTGGTAGAGTCCGTAGAGCTCCCACTCCTGAAGCCGGAATCATTTACTCGCATCGGCATATCTCCACCTAAAGGAGTGTTGCTGTTCGGTGAACCCGGTACTGGTAAGACCCTTCTTGCAAAGGCCGTTGCCCGCAGGACAGAAGCTACCTTTATAAGGGTAGTAGGCTCTGAACTGATACAGAAGTATATCGGTGACGGTGCAAAGCTTGTAAGGGACATGTTCGAGATGGCAAAAAAGAAATCCCCCAGCATAATCTTCATAGATGAGCTGGATGCTATCGCATCAAGGCGTCTTAACGATACCAACGGTGCTGATCGTGAGGTACAGAGAACACTCATGCAATTGCTTGCGGAAATGGACGGGTTCGAAACAAGAGGGGAAGTACGCATAATTGCAGCCACCAACCGGCTGGATGTGCTGGATCCGGCCATCATGAGACCTGGAAGATTTGACAGGATAGTGTATGTACCTATGCCTGATGAAGAGGCCAGGACAAATATTCTGAAGATCCACTCACGTTTCATGAACCTTGGGGAAGACGTGGATTTCAGAAAACTCGCTCGTATGACCGATGGTGCAAGCGGAGCAGATCTGAATGCGATCGCAATGGAAGCGGGAATGCTTGCAGTCAGATTTGAAAAAGAATCTATCGGAATGGAAGACTTCTTCGAATCTGCCAAAAAGGTCATGTCCAAGGTTGAGAACAAGCAGGAAGAATTGCCAACATCTATGTTTGGTTAATTCGACCTCACTTTTTATTTAATCAGATGCAATCTCTGCTTTTATAGCTATTTTTGTGTATCATTGAATTATTATACAAATTCAACCGGACCTAATATTAGATATCATATCTCTAACCTGTCGGTAAAGTACTTCTGATGTCTTTTGCATAACTTACCCTGTGAGCAGGTTCCATATTAAAGAAGAGATACGCATACTTGGCATTGATGATTCTGCCCTGATCAGTGAAAGTATATTGATAGTGGGTGCCTTTTTCAGAGGAGGGTTGTGGCTGGACGGAGTCATGCGTTCATACCTCACAAGGGATGGCATGGACGGCACGGACACCATTGAAGAGATGGTTAAAAGCAGCAAGCACTATACACAGATACGCATTATAATGCTTGATGGTATAACCTATGGGGGGTTCAACACTATTGACATCGTTCATCTGTATGAGGAAACCGGCATACCTGTCATAGTCCTGATGCGCGAGTATCCGGATTTCGGGATGATCCGTAAGGCACTTGAATATCTGCCGCACAAAGACCTGAGAGAGGAAATTATCGCAAAGGCCGGAAAGATATCAAAAGTTCATACAAAGAATACACTGAACCCGGTTTACATCCAGTGCAGGGGGATAGATATCAAAGACGCTGCCAGAATCGTCAAGCTCAGCGCTACAAGGAGCAATATCCCCGAGCCCCTGCGTGTAGCCCATCTCATCGCCACAGGGATCATTCTCGGAGAATCAAGAGGCAAAGCCTAAACGGAAACACAGATTTAAACCATGCATGCACCGATCAGTCTTACTCCTTCCTGCATCAGTGATTCTGCCCTTTCTTCCGTCCTCGACTCTGCGAATACGCGTATGATGGGCTCTGTTCCGGAGGGTCTTATGAGCACCCATCCATCATCGTGCCATATCTTGACCCCATCTGTGGTGTCCACCTCGTTTGCAGCACCAACAAGGCCCATTTTCACTCTTTCCATCGTAGCGACCAAATCCGTGCACCTGACTTTGGTCTTGGAATTGTAATAGACAGGTACGCTTTCAGCCAGTTCCGATAATTTATATCCGCTTGCGATAATCTCAAGAAACTTTGCACAGGCCATGCCACCGTCACGACAGTACTGGTGCTCAGGGAAAATAAGGCCCCCATTTCCCTCACCACCGAATACAGCATCAATCTCCATCATTTTGCGGGCCACATTGATAGAACCCACTGCAGTCCATACAAGTTCGACACCTGCTTCCCGGGTAATATCCATCATCCTGGAAGAAGAACTCACAGGCGTTACAACAGGACCTTTTTTTCTCCCAATTATATACTTTGTCATCATCGCAAGCAGTACATCTTCGGGTATGAAATTACCCCTCTCATCAATGAATACAGCTCGATCAGCATCGCCATCCTGGGCTACTCCCATGACCGCACCTGTCAATTTGACCAGCTCGATAAGCTCTTCCAGAACATCGGGAGTAGGTTCAGGATTACGCCAGGGAAACGTGCCATCCACCTGAGAATTTATCGTAATCACCTCACATCCGAGTTTCTGAAGGAGGAAAGGAAGGGTTACCGAGCCGGCCCCACAGCCGGCATCTGCAACAACTTTGAATCTGTTCTCACGAATAGCCTCACTGTCCACAGAATCTATTATCCCGTTAATGTAACGTTTATTTGCATTCAGGTCCGTTTGGAGATCACCAGTCCTTTCCCATGATGCGGCCACGAATTCCCCGGAATAGTATATTCTTTCAACTTCCCCTTCCCCATCCCTTGAGAATTCACTGCCATCATCTGCTATGAGTTTAATCCCGTTGTACTCACGAGGGTTATGTGACGCCGTTATCACTATGCCCGCATCAGCATGGTCCTTGACATAGTACTGGATAGAAGGAGTAGGAACTATTCCCAAATCTATAACCGTCAGGCCGGCAGACAGTGCACCTGCTATGGCAGCTGATTTCAGCATTTCACCTGAAGCCCTTGTATCCATGCCGATGGCTACTGTTCCCTTAGATCTCATATACGTGCCAACACTTCTGGCAACATCTATCACAAGCTGAGGAGTAATGTACTCGTTTGCGATTCCCCTAACACCATTTGTTCCAAAAAACGCCATTTGAATATCACCCATATATAAGGACCAGGTATTAACTCTAAACCTGAAACTCTATGTTATTCTTAATGTGATTATCTTAATAAGGCATTTCCCCATATTCAGTACTATGGACACAAAAGAGATCACATCTCTTGAAAATGCGATCCGCAGAAAAAAAAGTGCAGTCGTGGCTTTCTCAGGGGGTGTTGACAGTGCGACCCTTGCATACCTGGCCCATAAGACTTTAGGGGACAAGGCAGTTGCCATTACGATCAAACTCCGCTCCTTCCCGGACCGGGAACTCGAACATGCAAAAATGGTTGCGGACGAGATCGGTATAAAGCACAGGATTGTGTTCTTTGAAGAGCTGAAAGTCCCTTCAATAGCCAATAACACTGCGCAAAGATGTTATCATTGCAAGAAGAAGATACTTCATTTGCTTGACACAACCAGGAAAGAACTTGGCTTTGATGTGATCCTGGAAGGGAGCAATGCATCGGACAAAAATACGTACCGTCCGGGCAGAAAAGCAATTATGGAAGCAGACGAGCCGGTGCACTCTCCCTACATAGAGCTGGATGTGACAAAGGAAGAGATACGCCATATAGCCATAAAAGCCGGACTGACCGTTGCCGACAGGCCTCCATCTCCCTGTCTTGCATCAAGGTTTCCCTACGGGAATGTATTGACCGAAGAAGCCATCAGAAGAGTTGAACTTTCAGAGAATTTCCTGTCAGACCTTGGTTTTATGGAGTTGAGAGTAAGGGACCATGGCAGAATAGCCCGCATCGAAATCCATCCCTTTGATTTCAAGAATCTTCTATTACACAGGGAAAATATCATAGCATACTTTAAAAAGACAGGTTTTGATTACGTAACCCTTGATATGGAAGGTTTCCGTAGTGGCAGCATGGATGAGATATTATGAACCCGGAAATATCCATACGTGATGCATCGAACGGAGATATGGGACCCATACAGGTACTGATGTCAACTTATTTCCTTGATATCGAAGGAATATCATCGGAATGTTTTGCGGTTGCAGAGAAACAGGGAAAGATCATAGGTGCCGGAGCAATTATCAAAGATACTTTCCCGGAGATCCATTCCATAGCTGTGCACCCTAATTACCGGGGAACAGGAATAGGAACCTCGTTGATCCATCATATTCTTTCACGAATTCCAACAGGAAGTTTGGTTTATGCCAGAACGACATGTCCCGCGTTCTTTGAAAGCGCAGGTTTTGTGAAAGCAGATCCTTCGAAAAAAGCAGAGATATGGGACGACTGTGCCGGATGCGACAGGTTAAATACATGTAAGCAATCTGTCATGTGCCTGGAATTGAAATAAACATGGAGCAACGGTGAAAGTATGCTTACTCTTGGAATAGTGAACACATATGATAAGATCAAGGTACTGGATGCCCATTACAGGGCCATTGCAAGAGCTGCTCCCATATGCCATGCCTTCGGATTCTCTTTAGCATTATTTGATTTTCCCTTTAAGATGACACCCGATGAGCTTGTGGAATATGTAGCTGACAAGACCACAATCGGTGAATCGGGAAAATTCCTTCGCTTGCTGCATGAAAAGAAAAAACTCTTTGTGTTCGATCTGCCAAAAAAGGGTTTCCAGCCCCAGCTAGGATCTGTAGTAGTAACATCTTCAAAGCCGGAGGAAAGGCGTTCGGTCATGCCGGAGGCCCTGGCAAGCGACATCCTGCACAACAAATCTTTTCTGCTGCTTGTGGGGCTTGGCCATAAAGGTCTGCCAAAAAATCTTTTTGAAATGGCACCATACCACCTTGATATCACAGGCAATGGCACATCCCTGGAAACATGTACTGCCATAGGATGCATCCCCGCCTATCTGATGGGACTTGTCCATGCAGGAGAACACAAAGGTAGTATCCAGGGGAAACCTAATTAACAATTGATACTGACATTTCCTAATATGCGTCTTAACATTTTTTATTCCGGCGATTTCGGAAAAAAAGTGATTGGAAACCTTATCAACTCTGACAGGTTCTGTGTATCCTGCGGGGAATTGTGTGACCACTGCAGAGAATCCCGCGAGGGATTTGCAAATATTATCACAGGGATCTTTGAACTGCGGACAGACCTGCCGGACTTTGTAGAGGAGCCCATGGAATATATGCCTGTAGATATCCCTGAGTGCAACCTTATCCTTGCGATCGATCTTAACCCGGATCTTCTCATGGCAATACCCGGGATCGCGGAAAAGTCAGGTGCAAAAGGAGTTATTATTCCAGTAGATGATTCCAGGCTCACACCTGCAGGACTTACCGAGCAGGTGAAAAAAGAACTGGCCTCCAGAAGTATAGAATGTGAATGTCCCAAACCTTTCTGTTCACTGGATATAACAGGAAAGGATCCGATCGATGAGTTCGTAAAACTCGGCTTTGGAAAACCTCTTCTTAATCTTGAGCTGGATAAAAGGAACAATATTTTCACCCACACGGAGATTATCAGGGATGCGCCCTGTGGCTCCACATGGTTCGTTGCAAAGAAGCTCAAGTGGTCGGATATAAAAGATTACAAGGAAACTATCTCAGGTGCCCATCACTCATACCCCTGTACCGCAAGTATGGAAAAGGACCCGCAGATAGGAGATACCATCCTGCATAAAGCGGGTTATATAGTTAGGAAAAGTGTGGAAGATGCAATGGAAATGTCAGAAGATCAATGAAAGATTATCAATAGAAATTGTTTAAAAATAAAGTACAGAGAAGATAGTGGAATTAAAGTTTCAGTTGAATAAACAAACTGAAACCTTATATTTCCAATCTATCCTCACCCGGATTTGTACATTGTTTATTAATTAACTATTTATCCGGATCCGACAGTAATCGTACCCTGATAGGTTTCGCCTCCTCCCTGGACTGTGTATTCATAAACACCAGGACTCCTGAACAGGCGGCTGTACATGTTACCAGGTTCAATTGATCCTGAATCAAATGATCCATCGGTTATAGTTAACGTCTGATTTCCAGCATTTGTCCACACAACACCCTCATCCACAGGGACGCGGATATTTGCAGGCTCAATACCAGACTCACTTATTGATACAACGTCTGTTTCTACTATTTCACCTTCTGGGATTACCTGGTTTTCTCCATCGGCATTCTCAGTCGCATTGTCTTCTGTTGCATTATCCTCGGTCTCGTTGTCCATGGTCTCGTTGTCCATGGTCTCGTTGTCCATGGTCTCGTTGTCCATGGTCTCGTTGTCCATGGTCTCATTACAGCTCACCCATGCACTGTCATCTCCTGCCTCTCCGATATTATTGAAGTCTACGGCAATCTTATATCCTTCTTCGTTTGGAGGCAACATGCCATCCCACGAATCATTAAAGTAGACTATTATCGGACCATTGGAGGTATCACTCTGGTTTGCTATGATCCTTGTGATGACAGTTCCTTCACTCTGATCCAGTATTGTCCAGTTACCTTGCGAATCTGTCACATTTGTGATCATATCCCCTGGCACATTCATGACAATCGTGTTGATCACAGCATCCGGGAACATTTCCATAGTTTCGTTCACCATTTCAATTTCCGCAGTGTAAGGAGTTGTCTCGTTGTTGACCATCAGAGTTGCATTAAGGTCTCCCTGATATTCACTCTTGTCTTCTTCTACATTGTTCAGGTAACATGTGACATCAGTCACATTATCCATCTCATCCGGTTGTGTTGGCGGTGTCACTTCACCGTCCTCGACCTCTTCACAGTATCCAAGAGTGATCCAGGCACTATCATTACCCATCTCTCCGATGTTACGGACATCCGTTGAAATCACATAGCCATCTTCATTTTCCGGCAGTGTGCCATTCCAGGACTCATTGAAATAGATTGTAGCCGGAAGTGTTGCATTCTCAACATCGCCACTCACTGAGATCATCGTTTGGAAATCACCGAACGGGTTATCGACAGCTTCTTCAGCAGTAATTCTTGTCAGGAAGAAACCAAAAGGATTCTCCATCTCAAGATCTGTAATCTCCCACTCATTTCCAGCTGAATCATTCGCATTCATGATCTGATCGGCAGGAACATTGAGCAGAACTGTATTCACCGTTGCGTTCGGGAAAGTCTCATTGGTGTCATTGGTAAGGTCTATCTGAGCCGTGAAAGGATCTGATTGCGTATCGACCATCATTGTAGCATTCAACTGGCCTTCATACTGACTCTTGTCATCTTCTACAACATTGAGATAACATATTGTCACATTTCCGTCAGTCACATTTCCGTCAGTCACGTTTCCGTCGGTCACATTTCCGTCGGTCACATTTCCGTCAGTCACATTTCCGTCGGTCACATTTCCGTCAGTCACGTTTCCGTCGGTCACATTTCCGTCAGTCACGTTTCCGTCGGTCACATTTCCGTCGGTCACATTTCCGTCGGTCACATTTCCGTCAGTCACATTTCCGTCGGTCACATTTCCGTCGGTCACATTACCATCAGTAACATCGCCGTTTGTAACGTCACCGTCGGTAATATTAACATCTGTAATGTTATTGTATGCCCAGACAGAATAGTCCTCACCCCAGCGAATATGGATTGCCAGATCGAGTTCTTCAGGGCAATCATCATATTCAATTGTAACACTGGTGCTCCTGTCATTTGCCGAACTTATCTCATAGTAAGCATCTCCGCTTTCAAAGTTATCGGAGAATGGTCCGGGGAAAGGTGGCTCAGTAGAGACGTCCCAGTTGATCGAAGTGTTATCATCAGTGATGTTTGCTGATCCCGGACTAATCAGTATTGACTTAATTCCAGGGTTTGCACTCTCGTTAACACCGTAGTCACTTGCGTCTTCGATCTGCAACTGACCTTCAGTACATGTGATGTTAAAATCGATCATGACATCTTCAGGGAGAGTATCGCTCAGTTCCCATTCCCCTACTGTGACATTATCATCTGCGATATCGTCTTCTGTGACATTGTCACAATAGCCTGTTATCCATGCACTTTCATTACCCATTTCTCCGATGTTCTGTACATCCAGAGCTACTGTGTATTCGTCCTCATTTTCAGACAGAGTACCATTCCAGGTTTCATTGAGGTATATAGTCAATGGACCTGATATGTTAGTAGCGTTCTCACCGGGTTCAACTTCTGTAGCGAAGTTTCCAAACGGATAGAGTTCTCCAAGTTCTTCCTGTGTTGAAGGTGGGATCAGTACTCCATCAATTACATGTATCACACCATTGCTGGCCTCAATGTCAGCAGTTGTTACTGTAGCATTGTTGACCATGACGCTACCATTTTCTTCAGTAATGTTGAGCACCTCGCCCTGAACAGTGGTCAGGTTGTCAGTCTCAGCGAGAGTAGTAGCGTTGTATTCTCCTTCAACTACATGATAGGTCAGAACACCGGTTAATGCCGCTTCATCTTCAAGAAGCATATCAAGTGTATTTCCCGGAAGTCTGTCAAAGGACTTGTTTGTCGGTGCAAACACAGTGTATGGTCCCTCTGCGGCCAGTGTGTCTGTAAGGTTGGCGGCATTAAGGGCTGTGACAAGTGTCTCAAGCGAATCAGAACTTGCAACTACCTCAGCGATTGTGACATTCTCGCCTCCAAGGTCAACGCTTACATTGTCATCAGGTTCATCATCAACGTTATTTACGACCCATTCGTTACCTGCTGAATCTGTTGCATTCATGATCTGATCAGCAGGAACATTTAGCATGAAACTGCCAAGTGTCGCATTTGAGAAATTATCCTTAGTATCATTGGTCAGATCCAGCTGTATACCATAAGGAACAGTTTCGTTCCTGACCATCATTGAAGCATTAAGTTGACCTTCATATTGGCTCTTGTTATCTTCTACTGTATTAAGATAACATGTAGTAGCATTTGTGAAGTCGATTTCTTCTGTTACATTTTCACCAGTAACATTTTCATCGGTTACATTATCTTCCTGCATAGATGATGGAATCAATACTTCATCAATAGCATGTATCACACCATTGCTGGCTTCAATGTCTGCATTAGTTACTGTTGCATTATCGATCACTATAGTGTCATTTTCTTGAGTAATGTTGAGCATTTCTCCCTGTACAGTCGTCAGGTTGTCTACTTCAACAAGTGCACTGGAATTATATTCTCCTTCAGCCACATGGTAAGTCAGAACACTGGTCAAAGCTTCCTGGTCTTCAAGCAGTCCCTCAAGAGTACCTTCAGGAAGTTTATCAAATGCTTCGTTAGTTGGCGCAAAGACTGTAAACGGACCTTCGCCATCCAATGTCTCAACAAGACCAGCTGTTTCCAGAGCTGTTAATAGTGTCGAGAATGATTCGTTACTTGCAACAGTTCCGGCTATGGTAGCATTGCCATCGGTTACATTACCATCAGTCACGTTACCATCAGTCACGTTACCATCAGTCACGTTACCATCAGTCACGTTACCATCAGTCACGTTACCATCAGTCACGTTACCATCAGTCACGTTACCATCAGTTGCGTTACCATCAGTTACGTTACCGTCAGTTACGTTATCATCTGCAATTACATCATCTTCTTCGCAGAACCCAAGAGCTACCCATGCGGTGTCCTCATCATTTTCTCCGATATTTTCAATGTTTACAGCAATCGGATTACCTTCATCATTTTCAGGTAATGCGCCATCCCATGTATCTTCAAAGGTTACTATGATCGGAGCGGTGACATCCGCATCTGCTGCGTTAGCTTCTGTCTGGAAAGTACCCAGTGGGTTAGTTCCTTCCGGTCCTGATATTTCCCACTCGTTACCTGCTGAATCGGTTACATTAACAATCTGATTCGCAGGTACATTGAGTATCACACTTGTAACCTGTGAATCCGGGAAAAATAATTCAGTTTCTTCTGTCATTTCTATTGCAGCAGTATAAGGAGTGAACTCATTATTTAGTATCAGACTTGCGTTCAGATACCCCTCATACTCGTTCTTATCATCCTGCACGTCATTTAGATAACAGTCTGCACTCGCAAACCCTGTAAAAAGGAAAGCAACTGCTAACGTTATCAAAAATATTCTTTGTATCATATCGTACCACCTACTTTTATTGTAGTCACTGTATCTTGTCTTTTTGCTGACATATCCCCTTTGCGAAACAATAATACATAATTCTAATAGTAATAATAAATGTTAGTATATTAGGATAGTTTCTTATATCTTTAAATTTTTAAACATTACAGTAGTAAATAAATGTAAAACTTAAAGAGAATAGATACATCATGCAAATTACTACAAAGAGCAGAATAATCAATAATAGCAATTATGTCTATGAAAAATAGAATTACAGGAAAAAGCAGTTCATAATAAACAATTCAAGTCAAAAAACAGACAGAGAAGCAAATTCTAAAAAATCAAAAAAGAAGGAATGAACTTTGAAGTTTACTCCTTCCTGCGCTGGAACATGAATGCCAGACCGAGAATTGCAGCTATTGGAAGCGCAACTGTCGGAAATTCGGGGATTTCCTGCTGCTGACCGTTTCCATCATCATTGAAGCAGAATGTTATATGACTTATGGCAGCAGAGTTAGGTGTCTCACCTTCACCGGATGTTGCACCATCAAAGTAAGTAGTTTCATCTTGAGCGGCTGCAAACACAAGCACTGAGCATACCGGTATATCTGAAGTCCAATTGAAAGCTATTGCTTGCGACTCATCTTTTACTTCTGTTATTTCGATGGTAACATTTTTACCAGGATAATCAGGAATTTCCAGTGTAAATGTGTCTCCTACATCAACATCCTCAAAATCTACGTCAGTATCATCCTCGAATTTAAGCGGCGTACCATCCCCGCAAGTGCATTCGTCTGCTGCTGCTGCCAGTGACATCCCCGCCATTAGCAGTACCATAGTTAGTATTACTATTCTTTTCATTTTCATAACGTACCACCTCTCCTATATCCTTAAGATTGTTCTTGACTATATATGTGGAGTATAGTTATGTAACTATATTCTTCTTCATGTTTATAACATTTTCTAAAAAATTCAAATGTCATTATCATCATTATGATGATATATGAAATTGCACAAAGTATTTCAAAATGTTAGTGAGTTTGCTGTTACAACATCATAAAAACAGACATGCTCAAAAGATAGATAGTTTATCAGTAAACACACTACACCATCATGGACAACAGGGTTTGCATAGTCGTATCGATGATCATAAAATGTCAACTGAGGTAATCAGGCATCCGGTGGAACTTACAGGAGGCTTTTCCTGTATTATTTCGTAAGAAGAACAGGTACATTTAAAACAAGACCAAATATTCTTGGTGCATATAAACAGGAAGATACTGTGGAAGTTAAAAAGTCCCTGCTTGCAAAAATGTAACAGGGACTTAATACAGGGACTTCAGAGCTGACACACCGGACTCTTGCGAAGCCAGTCTATGTCTGACTGGTAAAGCAGACGCAGGTCCTTAAGACCCAGCTTGAGCATCGCCAGGCGGCTGACACCAAGACCCCATGCGAGTACCGGATACTTGATTCCCAGAGGTTCCGTCACCTCTTTCCTGAACACGCCTGCACCACCGAGCTCCACCCAGCCAAGACCATCTACATATACCTCGGGTTCCACACTTGGTTCGGTATATGGGAAATATCCCGGCCTGAAACGCACGTCTTCGAAGCCCATCCGATGATAGAACTCTTTCAGGCAACCAAGCAGGTTTGCAAAGGACATGTCCTTGTCCATGACAACCCCTTCAAGTTGCTCAAACTCGGGCGTATGGGTCGGGTCGATCGTTTCGCGGCGGTATGCCCTATCAATGGAGAAGGCCTTTACAGGAGGCTCAGGGTTGTCGGACAGATATTTTATAGTCAGTGCCGTGGTGTGGGTTCTAAGAACATCTTTACAGGCGATTTCCTCACTCCAATTACCCCCCCAGCCAGTGGAATCAATATCTCCTCCGTGTTCATGCATGGCACATACTTTGTCTTTATATTCAAGGGGAAGTTCGGATCTGCTGGAAAGATGGAAAGTATCCTGCATCTCCCTTGCAGGGTGGTCCTGTGGCTGGAACAGGGAATCGAAGTTCCAGAAGGAACTCTGCACGATCTCACCCTTGATCTCGGTGAATCCCATATCAAGGAATATACGCCTCATCTGATCGATCAGACGCTGATAAGGATGAACTTTAGCTCCATAGATGTGCCTCGGAGGAGTCTGAATATTATATGACCTGAACTTCATATCTTTCCACTGACCGCTCTTGAGCATCTCCGAACTGATCTGTGCAACCTCTTCCTCAACTTTGATTCCTGCAGCAACGACTTCAAGTCCCTGAGACGTGATGCTCACCAATCTGCACTTGTCTTCGTTCTTTGTTATGAGTTTGCGCTTGAGAATGTCCTTTATGAGACCCGGCCCTGCTTCCAGCTCTCCTATAGTCCTTGCCATGTCCCCAAACCTACCAAGTACCTTCTCGTCATCACTGAGTTCTGCATTTCCTGTGGGTACGACCATTCCTTTCTCGATACTGGCCCAGCCCTTACGACGCAGCCATCCGGTCGCAATACCGACCACAGGAGGAGGGAACATCTCCTTCAGCTCATCCATAGAGGTGGGCTCAGAAAGAGCATCGATTATCTGCCTCTCGGGCAAGCCTTCGTCTGCATATCTTTTGCCTTCGTCGGTCAGTTCATAGGTCTCGGTGACTGCTTCATCCACTCTGGCTAGCCCGTTCTCATCAAGCAGGAAAGCAGCCTGCATTGCAGTTTCCACTTTCATGCCCGCTTTTCGGGCAAGTTCACCCGGGTCTGCGGTCCTTAGTTCATCAAGTGCTATCAGCACATTCTTCTCATTGGGTGTGAGCTTATAATCTGAAACCATACATTACACCTTAATCATACTATAGTCCATATTCATCGAGCCTGTCTTTTGCGACTTCACGCAGTTCCTGGTGCTCCTTCAGGAACTTTTCCATCCTTTCCGCTGCAAGTGCCTTGCAGTTTCCACATACCTTTTGCCCGCTGACACATTCGTTGTAAATCTGCGCAAGTTCTCCATCATCTTCAACCAGATTGAACAGCAGCAGTTCGTATACAGAGCATTTGTCAGGTTCACCGCCAAGCTTCTTCTGCTCCTCAAGTGTTATCCTGCCACCGGTCTTTGCCTTCCGGACCTTATTGGCAGCTCCCTTTGGATCCTCAGTGAGTGATATGTAACTCTCCGGGACACTGCTTGACATCTTCCCGCCCTGCAGTCCTGACATGAATCGGTGATAGGTGGAAGACGGAGGAACAAAAGCATATCCACCGAATTCAAGCTCGACCTCCCTGACAATCTTTTGAAGTTTCCCGAAATCATCGAGATCGAATACATCAACATGGCCTTCGAACAGTTTTGTCCTTCCAGAGATACGTTCTGCCAGCTTCTTAAGAGCCCCTTCAGGTGCCGCCTTGCTCCTGATACTGAAGTAATGCCTGCCATCTTTATTCTCCCGCCCCTCTATCTTGAACATATTCATCTTATGACCGAGCCCGCGTGTTAAACGGATGTGAGGGTCCTGGTCAGCACCCACCGGTATAACAACCGGTTTTGGCCCCCCGTACGCTTCAAGCTGGGGGTGTAAGATATCCGCACTCTGGGTAACAGCACTGAGCATATGGGACACGCTGGTCTCACCTGTGAAGCCGTATATTGCACTTAGTTCGGAAAAGTTGGCCTTCGAACCTAATTCGAATGCAAGATCCTTGACCTGCTCAGAGTCAGACTGGAAATATATATGTCCATGCGGTTCAAAGCCAAGTGCTATGAGGCTTATGAGGTATTCGTTGATACCGATATCCCTGCATTTTTCCCATGACATGCCCCTTACTGAATGTGCCTCCCTGTCGGCGATGCCCACAAATGCATCGCCCCCCTGCTGCTGGTGCCATATTATCTCTTCCATCACCATCTTATGGCCCAGATGTATCTTTCCGGAAGGCATAAATCCGCTCATGACCGAAAAAGGTTTGCCGTTATTCATTGCATCGGTTATCAGATCATAACCCCTGTGGCCGAAGATAATCTTCCTGCGCATGTATCTGTGGGGACCTGTTATCTCAGGAAGCAATTGATCAAATGGTAAAATACCGAATTCCTCGAATAGTTTGGAATAGTCGTCAATGTTCAATGCACTCCATGGGTCGATCTTCATATTCATATAGGGCCTCGTGTATGATCGGATGTTCAGGATAGAACACCTATTTTCGTTTTCTGTCAGTAAAATTGTTAATTAAAACACCTGGGGATATGTAAAGGTTCTTATCCGGTAAATAAGACATATTTCATACCAGTTTTTGATTCAGCCTTTCAGAAGTTCCCGGGCATAGGGTTTTGATGCACCTTCCGGTATCCTGTCCACAAGCTTCAGGTATTCGGTTTCCTGCATCAGACACGTGCTCCGCTGCCCCCTGAATGTCTTGTCCTTTCGAATCTTACTCCAGATATCCTGCATGGAACTGTCCTGTATGTTACCGTAGCTGAACGGGATGTACGGGCAGGGTTTGACCGAACCGTCCACACATACGTGCAGCCATCTCTGTCCTGCCATGCACCCCAGCATCTCCCCTTCGAAATACGAGTTGGAGAAGATCCTTGGCCCGCCTTTTGTAGAGTTGACACGCTGGTACATATCCAGCACTGTCCCCCGGTCGACTTCGGTTATTATGGCATCCCCTTTCTTCTTGGGCACGGACTCCCACAGGGAGAACTCATGAACTCCAAGTTCCTTTGCAAATTCGTACATGGCAGGCAGCTCTTTTATGTTCCGGGGAGATACGTGTGTTGCCATGGTAACAAGCAATCCTGCCTCCAGTCCGGTCCTGATTGCACCTGTGGCCATATCGAATGCACCATCCAGACGTCGCACAGCATCATGCTTTTCAGGATCTGTGGAATATATGCTCACCAGGAGATTATGCAGCCCTGCTTTTTTCAGGCGTTGTGCATTATCAGGAGTCATTTCCGTACCGGGAGTGTACATGTTTACTATGGCACGTTCCTTATCCACATAGTCGATGAGTTCGTAGATATCCTCACGCAACATGGGATCCCCTTCTGTGAACACGATAACCATTGCCCCCATATCAAGGACATCATCTATGGCACGTTTCATAGTTTTGATATCCAGGTCCCCTTCTCCGCCACTTACCACGCAGTGTTCGCAGTTGCATTTACAATTACGCGTGATCTCAAAGGAAACTGTTTCGGGAACATACCTTCCCAGGGCGATCTGGGTTTCAGCCATAAGGAGCCTCTTGAAGGCCTTGCTGGGTATGGGCGGAAGCCATGTCGAGGCAATTACCTGTTCATCCGTAACAAGCGCTGGTTTTTCCTCTTTCAGCCTCTCATTTATTCTGTTCAGAAAAGGAGTGCATGCCTTACGAAGGCCACCAGTTGCCTTTAACTGGATAAAATCTTCTGTCCGGTCCAGCTTGATGGAAAGTCCCGGTATTGAAAGTAATGTAATGTTAGCGTGCTGTGAATCAGCGCCATTTTGTCTCATCTGATTTTCCCCTGGAGTTGAATAGCCCGGTGGAGAAAACATCTGCTTCCTTGCCTATAACGGACTGGGAAGAGTAAACGAAGATCCCATTATCAGCCATTACATAAGGCCTTAGCACCTCATCATGCCTGGTGCCTCGCATCTTCAGTATCTCAAGGGCCCTGATCCTTTCTCCGCCAATCCTGAATACCTTAAGACAAATAACTCCTTCGGCAAGATACTCTTCAACACTAAAGTGATCAGGATCTCTGTGCATCTCACTTGTGACCAGGGTCGTACAGTCAAAGTTCTCTATGTTCTTGATGAATTCAAGTATTATATACCTGACATTGACAGGATTGGGCGATATCTTGAGAGAGGTAATGGAGTCTATAAAAAGACGTTTTGCCCCTATCTCCTGTAAACTTGCATATATCTGCCGCAGAACAGTTTCGATTGTGCTGGTATCTGTTTCCTTATCAGATTCCGGGTCCCTGTTCTTTTTAATGTACCGTCCATAGGCGATGGGATCGACCCGGACTATACGAAGTTTATCTTCCTTTATAAGTCTCTCAAGGTCCCAGCCATGCCTCCACATGTTGCGCATTATGCGGGCAGGTGTTTCTTCAAAGGTAATATAAACCCCGGGCTCACTATAGCGCGTAATTCCTTCGTAGAGATATTGTGCTCCAAAAGTGGACTTTCCTGCCCCGGGTCCACCGATAAGCAGGATCACATCGTTCTCTATGAAGCCCCCTTCTACAAGTTCATCAAATCCGGGAATTCCTGTGGGTATGCGAGCCATTTAAAACCTCGAGCAGCTATTTTCGAGTATAATTATGGATTATAATTATATTATGACTCTGATCTAATATAACTTGTTCCTTTTAAAACACAGGTCAAAACCATTAAAAAGAAGTAAATAAAGACCAGATCCTTATTGGATCAGATCTTTTCTGCAAAAGCAAGCGTTCCACTGAGACGTTTGACCCTGATCTTCACGGCCTGGCCTTTTGAGGTGCCCGGTACGAAAATTGTATATTTGTCCACCTTGGCAATACCGTCGCCTTTGGAGCCAACGGCATCGATGTGTACTTCATATTCCTTGCCTTCTTCAATAGCATCCTGTTTGACAGGCGCAGCTGCTCTTCTTTTCTTTACCGGCCTGTGAGCTCCGCAGGCAGCGCATTTGAGGATGAGCACCCTGTCCATCTTTGTCAGCTGAGTATCAGGCCTTGAACACTCCGAACACATGACGAACTCTTCAACATATGCTTCTATGTTGGCCTTGATCTGATCCTTTGAGAAACGTCCCTGGAATATGGCCCTGCTACCATCGATCTTGCTTGCCGTACCCATCTCACGGGTCAGGAACTTCATCAGGTGATCAGGATCCCTGTTCAGTACATCAGCTATATTGCTGAAGTTATCCAGGATCGTAGTCTTACCTTCAACCATTGTCTTTGGCTCAGGGATCACGAAACGGGCATCCGTAGTCTCCTTGTCAGGTAAGTTTGCTATTGCACGGTCCAAAAGCGCTTCGTAATCTTTCATTTGATTCCTCCCGGGTCAGCTTCAATCAGTTTCACTGTACAAGTTCCAGTCCCTGGTCTACAGATATCCTCACAGGTGTTGGCAGTTTCTGGCCTGCCTTTCTGAGAGCATCCTTTGCGATTGCAAAATGTTCTTTGTTGACAGAGATTGTGAAGATCTTCTGACCGGCTGAAACTCTTGCAGCTGTTCCGACATTCTTCCCGTAAGATCCGCGCATACCGCTGGATACACGATCAGCACCTGCTCCTGTTGCCTGTTTGTTCTCTCTCAATACTTCGTGAGGGTACACCCTGAGCTTCATGTGGTAGCCTGCACGGCCTGCAGCAGCCATGATGGACCTGTTGGCAGTGATACGTGCTGCTTCAAGTGCAATGTGCCGAATCTGGCATCTTTCCACAGATATCAGTGATAACTTCACAGGGAATTCAGATGTCTTGTTACCCATGTCGTAGTGAATGATGTGGCTTCCGGGCACACCACCCATATATTTCTTTCTTGTGAATGAACGCTGTCTTACGTTCCTGTACATACTCGCTGGTTTTCTTACCATGAATTTAAGTCTCCTTGAATAATTATTAGGATAATGTACATCAAATAGTACCGCTTTGTCTCGGTTCCTAATTGATATGTCCGTATATCAATTTGTTGATGTGTTCAAACATCAGGTTGATACAATTTCATCTGGATGGTTCATTCCCTATTACCTAGAACTTTATAAGTCTTGTTGCTCATCCCGCCTCAAGCAAGGGGTAAGCAGACCGTAACAACCAGAAAGCATCATGTTTCCAAAAGGTGCGGCAAAATGCAGCCTGCCCCACAATTTCCGGTCCTTTGATCCTTCATCCATATTCATCAGTAGATTGCGCCTCGGACCGGTTATCATTACAGACCTTATCGTATCAAAGCCAATACTCTCTTTGATATAACAGCCATGCCCCCCATGGTCAAATACTTCTTCAAATGTGAGAGTGCCTTCGGCAAATCGTAACAATTGCTCCTGAAGCCCTTCACCATCCAGTGCAGAAGTATGGTGTTCGTACAGGGCTATTATCCGGTGATCCCTCACAATGGCTGCGAGAGTATGCCCGTTTCCGATATTGACAACCAGGGATGGTTGTTCAGCAGCCGGATCGAGCAATGCACCAAATATCGCAGCAGGACCGGTATCCATAAAAACTGCTTCTGTTTGACTCAAGATTTCAGCAGAGGACAGCATACGCGTCAGGTCAGCCGGGATATTTTCGTGGTTGTAGGCAAATTTGTCGAAATCCCCTCCCATGTCAATAAGTCTCTCGAATATCCTGAACCTGTATACCCGGTTACTTTCATAAGGAGAATTTCCATGGTCCTGAACAGCAATTGCGAACCGCCCAGGCAACTCAACACCAAAATTGTGAAGTGCGGACCCAATGGACTCGATATTTATATCCTGCATCAGTATCTCCTCATAGTCACCGACAGGCATACCCTGCCACGCATCATCAACGATCTTTATTCCCATCTGCCGGACCTTATCAAGATCATCTTTAATCGTCAATGCAGCCTTTCCGGTTGCATATACCTCTAATCCCTGCCTGATATGTTCCCTGACAGCCCTGACAGCAGGGCCGCCTCCCATTACACTTCCCCGGAGAAATATTGTTTTTTCAGAGTATGTGGCGTCTCGTATCTTTCTGGCAATTATGACAGTGGGAGAAGGCATCACCATCACCAGGCTATTCTCAACTTCCTTATCACTATCGTACAGGAGTATGTCCTGGGTGCCCGTACCTATATCGATTGCCAGTATCCTCATATCAAATCGTGTATTTCATATATCTATTCACGTATAAGACTTCGTATGAATGACCTTACAGTAAATCAACACAAGCAAGGAAGTAAAGGCCCTTGTAATTTCTACATAATTACAATCTCAACTTCAAGATCTGCAAAATATGGAGATACCTCCTCTCCACTGGATGCAGAAGATCGTTCCGGACAGCTTATGGAAGAAATGATCCTGACAGCAGGCCATAAATTATCAGGCTATTCACTTATCAGTGACAATAAAGGAGCCATCCTTGATACGGTCACCAATGCCTTAAGATCAGGTGCCGATATTGTAGTGACCAGTGGTGGTACCGGGCTCACATCAAAAGATGTAACAATTGAATCAGTAGTACCGATGTTCGAGAAGAACATACAGGGCTTCGGAGAACTGTTCAGATATAAGAGTATGGCACAAATCGGTGTTTCCGTAATACTAACCCGTGCTTGTGCAGGGGTTGTAGCAGGCAAGGCGGTTTTCTGTTTGCCAGGTTCCCCGGCAGCAGTCGAGCTTGCACTGAAAGAGATCATTATCCCCGAAGCAGGCCATATTGTCAGACATGTGAGGGAATAAACAAAAAACTTTAATATTGTTTGCAATATGTTACTGTAAATATTCAGAAAGCTTATCTGACATCTTATATAAAGGCGACAATTATATATCGCACATCTCGATAAAAGGTATGCATTGCACTTTCGTTAAGAGATTATAAGTATCTTCATATATAATTTCATATATAATCTATAATCAGGAACACGGAGAAAACATGTCCGTTTATTCATTAGGGATCAAAGAGCTGGATGACCTGTTAGGCGGCATTCGGGAAGGCACCAATCTTATGATGATAGGTCCGCCTATGAGCCGAAAAGATGAGCTGCTTGATGCAATCATTTTTCAGAATCTCAGCAGGGATAATGCAGCAATACTTGTTTCCACCAGGGAGCCAGGGGAAAGGGTTCTCACATGGTTCGAAGAACAGGGAACGGACATCTCAACTGTGAACATAGGTATAGTGGATTGTGTCACAAAGACCCTTGGAATGGGTGCCTCGGACACAGCCAATATCAAAAGAGCTTCAAGCCCCGTAGACCTTACGGGTATCGGAGTTAAGATCAGCCAGTTCCTTGAGGAATTCCTGGTAAAAAAGAACATTGGCAAGATCAGACTTTGCATCAATTCACTTTCAACCATTCTGATGTACTCGAACCTGCAGACAGTTTTCAGGTTCCTGCATGTCTTTACGGGCCGCGTGAAAGCTGCCGGAGGTTTTGGTCTTTACGTAGTTGAGGATGAGATGCATGACCCTCAGACCATAGCCACCTTAAAGCAATTGTTTGACGGGATGATAGAGATAAAAGCGATCGGTGATTCCTATATTATGAGAGTGGTCGGCCTGACTTCAAAACCCACACCCTGGTTTGAATATAGCATCGAAGGCACGGAAGTCAAACTGAGCGGATCCAGGAAAGCCTGACCGATTACAGGTGCGTACCTACATTTATATCCCAGTAAAGGGCTGTATTCTATTTTTGCAAGACTACCTCTTGCGACCATATCAAATATCATATATTATTCAGACCAATAAACCAATCAGGTGTAATTCATGGAAAAAGACAAATTGTATAAGTTAAAAGCAGAAGCCTCCGGCCTGAAACCGATTCTCAATATCGGAAAGAACGGGATTACGGAATCAGTAATAGAAGAAGTAAAAAAACAGGTTAAGGCAAACCGTCTTGTGAAGATTAAAATGTTGAAGACCATGCCCGAAGGAGAGAGTATACAGGACGCAGCTCAAAAGCTTGCAGAATCCACCAACACAACCCTTGTCGAAATACGTGGCAGCACAGTAGTCCTCTACAGGTGATCGTGCAATATTAAACCAACTAAGTCATTGACCGGTACACTCCCAGAAACCTCCCGAAACAATCAGAAACCCGTGTAAAGAGGAAAATGGGCCCGTAAGCCCGGCTGTAAGTACAGCCCTGAACAGAGATGTTCATGCTGACTGAAAACTTACCCGAATAATAAAGAAGCTGCGCCAGCTCCAAGCAAGCACAAAGTTACGTTAAGCAGTACATTGAGTAAAGAGTAGACCCCATCGCCATCTTCCAGCAAACCGAAAGTCTCGTAGGCGAATGTCGAGAATGTGGTGAAAGAACCAAGCATGCCTATACTTATAAAATATTCAAGGGAACCTGAAACAGATAAAAAGGTGAATGAGGCAAATGCAAAGCTTCCAATCACATTCACTACAAGTGTCCCGGCAGGTATCTTTCCGATACGAGGGATGGTACCTGATACAATAAACCTGGATGCTGCACCGATGAGACCACCCGCACGATCTGGGAGCCCAGCCCGGTGATTCCACCCATAACAGGAAAGAACAGAATTGTCGCACCCATGATACCAGGTGCCATATAGCTGCTATAATGGCGGGTGAGCGTTAAAAATACAGAAGCCATATAAGATGCACTTTCCTTTAGATACGCAAGGTATATAACAGCCGCTCTACCCACAAAGACTCCTGCCAATGTCAGCATTGTATTTCCGAGTATATTTAATAAGGCCACATTTGCAGGCATCTGGAAAGTCTGTACAGAAAAAGCGGAAAATGTCGTAAAGGATCCCAGAAAACCGATACCAAAGAACATTTTCATTCTAGGGAGGACATATCCCGGATACCTCGAATTGTACATTAAAAAACCAAGCAAGATGCTTCCCAGTACATTAACTATCAGCGTACCGACGGAAGGCTGAAAGTAGCCTGCCAGTACAAAGCGGGATGCTGCTCCCATAAACCCTCCTGCTCCGACAGTAAGGAGCGCAAGGGACCTTTCATTCAAACCGTTGCCTCATTCAATTAACACAACATCCACTTCGTCCCCTTCTTCATAACCTTCCACATTCGGAGGTATGATAACAAAACCTCCCGACTTTGCAATGGAGCTTAGTATTCCCGCACCTGCAGTCATAAGAGGACGGGCAGTATTGCCTTCAAGGATTACCCTTGCATAGCTCACGTATCCTTCCCTTGAGTTGATCTTGCCTGCCAGCCGGGCCTTTACAGAGACCTCCGGCGTATCGGGGATGTTCCCTGTCTTCCTGATGGCAGTTTTACCGAATGCGAAAAGCGCCACAAGCCCTGCTGCAGGATATCCCGGCATGCATAGCACGGGTACATCATTGATCGTACCAAGTGCGGTAGGTTTTCCCGGGCTCAGGCCAACCCCGTGAACAAGCTTTTTACCCAGTGATGCGACAACATCTGGCACGTAGTCCTGCTCACCAACGGATGTCCCACCTGAGATAACAATGAGATCCGCATCAAGGTTTCGGATCAGCGCTTCCCGGATATGCTCCCGGTGTTCAGGTACGATCCCACAGTACCGTGGTTCTGCACCCCATTTTTTGACATAAAGACCTATCATCAGGCTGTTGATGTTAAGAGTCTTCCCAGGAGGAGGCACTTCGTGGTCCTGTAAAGGGATCAGGTCGTTGCCTGTGGGGATTATAGCAACCACAGGTCTTGAGTAAACAGTAACCTCTGCAATCCCAAGAGAGGCAAGTACGGCTATATCACAGGGTCTTGAAAGATGTCCCTTGTTGAATATAATCTCGTTCTTCCTCACATCCTCGCCTATATCCCCCACATTCTTCCCGGGATGCACCTGTACACGTACTTCTATCATATCACCGATGGCTATTGTATCCTCCAGCATCAGGACGGCATCTGCTTCATCCGGCACATAGGAACCAGTACTTACCGGAACGCATGTACCCTCTTCTATCTCTTTGGAAACCTGCAGCATGACAGGGTTTGTTGAGGATGCCCCCATGATGTCAACGGACCGAACAGCAAAACCATCCATGGCAGAGCGGCGGTAATGCGGCACATTCCTGGGTGCGAGGATACTGGTAGAAAGGACCCTTCCGACACACTTTACAATTCCTGACCTTTCAGTACGCTTCAAAGGTTCTATTGCTTCAAGGAATATCTCTCTTGCATAGTCTACATCGGTGCGTTCCTTCATTATCCGATCCATTGCCAATCCTCCTGATGTTTCTTTATCCTCCGGACACGGGTGGGAAGATACCAACCTCATCACCATCTTTTAAATGGGTCCCGAGATAATCCATGTGTTTGATATTGTTCCCGTTCAAGAAAACGTTAATGTATCCCCGAAGCTCCGGTTCATTCGTATTTTCAAAAATAAGTCCCTCCAGTGAAGGGTGAAGGTCTATCAGAGAGAACAATATATCCTGCACAGTCTCTCCGCTTAGCACAACTGAGGATTCTCCCGCCTTTTCCCGGAGGTTTGCGAATAATCTGACTTTGATCTCTGGCATGAGCCTTATTCTTAACGTATAATTAATAAATCTATTCCAGAGTTGAAAACAAGGCAAATATCCCGTAATACCAGAATCAATACATGATTGAATTTTACAGAATAAAGCTGTTGGACAGTGTAAAAGAAATATGGTGGGATAGCGCGGATTTGAACCGCAGTCCAAGCGTCCCAAACGCTCGAGGATGGACCAAGCTACCCTACTATCCCATTCAGAAGGGTAGCACTTGAATATACCTTTTAGCTTAAATAGTTTGCGTGCAGAACGACGTTTTTACGAAAAAAAGGATAAGATATCCCTTCAAAAGTATTTCTCAGGAAAACGAGCTCGAGGACAGGATGTTCTTTACTGAAGAAACATATTATTGAAGAACTATATTATCCCCAGCGTTTATAAACATCATTGTCAATTCCCATCAGATCCAGTGCCCGTCCTGCCATCGAATTGATAAGGTCGTCTATTGTCGCGGGTCTGGAATAGAATCCCGGACATGCGGGAAGTATTATCGCACCCGCCCTCTCAAGCTTGAGCATGTTCTCAAGATGAATCTGGCTCAGAGGTGTTTCCCGTGGCATCAGGACAAGTTTCCTTCTTTCCTTAAGGCATACGTCCGCAGCTCGCCCCAACAGATTGTCAGACATACCTCCTGCGATCTCGCCAAGTGTCTTCATGCTGCAAGGGGCAACTATCATTCCTGCGAATCTGTGAGAACCACTTGCTATAGGCGCGGTGAACTCACCCTCACTGTAGACATGACTTGCCATTCCCTCTACCTCAATTACAGAATAATCAGTTTCGATCTCTATAATCAGCCTTGCAGCCTTTGTTATCACCAGATGGGTGACGATATCCATTTTTGAAAGTATTTCCAGCAGCCTTATCCCGTACATCGACCCGGATGCACCACTAATACCGATCGCTATTTCCATTTTGTTCCTCCTGCAAAATATCTACCAGTTCATCTATCATCTCTTCCGAGACAGTAATGATCTTCTCTATTTCTTTAAGCACAATGTTGTCCACATGGATACCAGCTACAAGAACAGTTGACGAGCGACTGGCCTTACTAAGTTTCCTTGCACCGTGCAGTACGATCCGGTCCTCCCGATGCCCCGGCACGGTCAGTACAGATGATGAAGCACTTCCGGATTCCCGATCAAATATTCCCAATGCCACGGCTCCGATGTGAGCAGTACCTCCGGTAAGACTGGCAAGGTAGTCTTCCCCCAGTTTATCCCATTCCAGAAGTAGAGTAGTTCTGCCAATCGTTCTCTCTACCCGGTGCATTTCAGCCCTCCAGCTCGGTCAGACGAAACTGCTTCAGGGTTTTTTTCACTTCAAAGAAGTTCCGGGCAGCTTTACCAACCTCATCACGGTGTTCCTTGGTAGTATATACTCCCATTTTCCAGTTGTCCCTGTGAGCCTGCTCAAGGGTTGCCACCACATGCGAGGTCTTGTCCAGACGGAGCATCCGTCCGTTCATCCTGACAAGGGCTTTCATCTCAACTATTTCAGGATCCCGGGGAATGTCTATCAGAACTTCCTTGCTATCAATGCCAACCATGTCTGCGATTTCGGATTCGATTCGCCTGATATTTTTTCGATGCCGCAGTACCCCATTACCCACTTCGTCAAAACCGACGTAAAGAGCTCGTTTGTACAGTTTCCGTTCATCCAGCCGGGATGCAAGCTCTCCTGCATAGCCATCATTGTTGCGGATCATTTCAAATGCTTTGGCGTCATCCATTCTCCTCAGCCGGGACGGATCAAGACTTCCTTGTTGGATGAGATCGTCCACGGCTCTTGTGAACATCGTTTCTGCAATCCTGGAAACATGATGGTAGTACACGGAAGGATGCATCAGGAACCTCGAGACCAGCAATGACTCAGCAGCCTTTACCCCTCCTTCGGTCACTACAAGATTGTTCTCATAGAACTGCATCTCATTGATTAGCCTCATGTGATCCACAAGGCCAAAGGCTACACCCGTATAATGGGAGTCCCTGACAAGATAGTCCATCTTATCGACATCGATCTCACTATTGAGCACCTTTCCAAAATCAGTCTTCCCCTGGATATGATCCTCGACGTTTGAGATATTAATACCGTGACTGTCCAGTATTTCCGCAATCTCGGTCTCCCTTATTATCTCTTTAACATCCTCATGCCCTTGTCTGGTATAATGTTTGATCAGGCTCTCTGTGACATGTGAAAAAGGCCCATGACCGATATCGTGGAGCAATGCAGCAACTTTCAACTCCTGCTTATCATCCCTGCTCACAGTGTTTATACCCGAGGTCAGTTTGCTGGCAAGATGCATGACCCCCAGAGAATGTTCAAAACGCGTGTGATTGGCTCCGGGATATACAAGGTTAGAAAGTCCTAACTGACTTATTCGCCGAAGACGCTGCATTGGAGGAGAATCGACAAGTGACAGTGCCAGCTCGTCAAGTTCGATATAGCCATGAATGGGGTCACGGATGACTTTCATTTGTTCAAACTCCGTATATATGTATTCTTAACCGGTTACCCTATACATAAAGGAAACCAATATCAAACTACCGGCAAATCCGAGTTCTTTTCTCAGTCCTTATAGATTGTGTTTTTGAAATCATCTTTATTGGTTTTCTTAATTAGATATTTAAATGATATTGGCTCCTTATTTGATATAATTTAAATCCTCCCCGGGCAGCCCCACTTTCCAAATCAAAAACTTTATCTACTCATGTCTCATAAATGAGATTCTACTCATATTTGAGATTCATGTGACCTGTCAATGTATACAATAAAATCCCTGAAAAAGCTGGCACTGCTTGGAGCTATTGAAAAACCGGTCAAGATATCTTCCAGTGAGTTCATGTACCATATATCCGCAAGTTCCAAGACCGCTGCACGAATACTCAAACAGCTTGAAGAAGATGGTTATATCGGAAGGCAGCTTGTTACAGGCGGGCAGATGGTCCAGCTGAGCGATGCAGGTGTAGAGCTTCTGAAAAAGGAGTATGCTGACTATCAACAGATATTCTGCAGGGAGCATGCAGACCCGGAGCTCTACGGACATGTCATTACAGGCCTGGGCGAGGGTCAGTACTACATTGCAAAGGAAGGTTACATGTCCCAGTTCAGGGATAAACTGGGTTTTAAGCCATTTCCGGGAACACTTAATGTGAGACTCATGGATCAGAGTGCACATATGCGCGATAGCATGGATATCTTCCAGCCCCTGGTCATCCAAGGTTTTAATGATGGAGAGAGAACTTTCGGAGGTGTCAAGTGTTATCCCATAGATGTAGATGGTATAAAAGGTGCGGCCATAATCCCCGACAGAACACACTACCCTGCTGATCTCCTGGAGATAATCGCACCTGTGAAATTGCGGGAAATGCTGCACATAAGCGATGGTGACGAAGTTAAGATAGTGGTGAAGAACCCTCAGAGATGTAAATGATGAGTGATATTATGGATGCAGGTGCAAATGGATACAGTGAGAATATACGAAGAGCTGTCACTGCTCTTCAGAACGGAGAAATGATATTGCTTTTCGACCTGGAGGGACGTGAGGCTGAAACAGACTTCACTATCCCTGCAACAGCCGTTAAGCCTTCTGACGTCCGGTGGATGCGCAATGATGCAGGCGGTCTTATCTGCGTTGCCCTCGACCCCGATGCTTCCGAGAAACTCGGCCTTCCCTTAATGGCAGATATCATTAGAGAAGCAAACCGGTCCAACTCTGCATTGAGCAGGATCGTGGAAAAGAGCGGTGACCTGAAATATGATTCCCGGTCATCTTTCTCTATATGGGTGAATCACAGGGATACACGAACCGGGATTCCGGACAATGACCGTACACTAACGATCAATAAGCTTGGCGAGGTCGTCAAAAACACACTTGATGGCGAAAACATCCATTTCGGCAATGAATTCAGGACCCCAGGCCATGTAGCAACCCTGCGTGCCGCAAAAGGGCTTGTTCACGAGCGTATGGGACAGACAGAATTATCGATCACCCTTGCAAAGATAGCAGGCATAACACCTGCAATGGTGGTCTGTGAGATGCTTGATGACGAAACTGGCAACGCCCTTGAAAAGAAAGATGCAGAGCAGTATGGAAATGACCATAACCTCGTATTTGTAGAAGGCGAGGAAGTCGTTGAAGCCTATGAGATATGGCTGAGTTCACAGCCTCAGAAGAAAAACTAAAATACTGTGATGCACATGTAGATACAATCCTGCGGGATCGTAGGGTAGCCTGGTCCATCCTGTTAGGCTGGGGGTCTAGCGACTGGAGTTCAAATCTCCACGATCCCACCATTTCATATATTCATGTTATATTTATGTAGCTATTCTTTTCACTTACACATGGACCTATTCAATTCCTCACAAGGGGACATACAGTAATCAGAACAACCTGACTAAAGAATGCAACTATGGCACCAGTATCTCGTCAATTGCATGTATGACCCCGTTACTACAATCGATATCAGCTTCTATAATCCTCGCAGTATCGACTTTTATCCCGTCGCTGGCAGTTATTTTTAAGCTGTTCCCGCTGACAGTTTCAAGTGTGTCAAGATTGCGGAGGTCCTCGGTAGTATATTTCCCCTTTACAATATGATAATTGATGATTCCCGAGAGGTATTCCCGATCCTCAAAGGATTCGTCAATAACTTCATCAGGGATAGGATCAAAAGCCGACTCCACTGGTGCAAAGACAGTATAAGGCCCTTCCTTGCGGTACTTATCCAAAAGGCCGAGTATCCCGGCAGCTTTAAGCAGGGTTGGGAAAGAACCCTTTTCTTTTGCAGTATCGATCAGGTTATTCAATTCCGCCATTTTATCCTCAAACCCAGTAATGCATTCCTGTCTTAAAAAGAGTTGCAAAAAGTATTACAGCCTTTGCAATACAGGTTTATGAGGCCGTATCTGCGGACGTAGATTAGCAGGTCCGCAAAGTTATCGAAATGGTTAATACATATCCTCCCAACATCCATAAAGAGGGTTATTTATAGTTCCTGTAATCGTTGCCGAGAATCTGAAGAAATCATTCAAGGATCTTGTTGCCGTTGATAACATCCGTTTTACCATTGAGGAAGGTGAGATGTTTGGTTTTCTGGGACCCAATGGTGCGGGTAAGACAACCGTTATGCGCATGATACAATGTGTATCCCCTGTTACATCCGGAAGTCTGGAAATGTTCGGGATGGATGCAACATCCCATCCACGCGAAATCAAATCCCTTATGGGTGTTGTGCCGCAGGAAAACAATCTTGACATTGATTTCACTGTTCATGAGAATCTCATGGTATACTCCAGATATTATGATATTCCCCGGGAAAAAGCTAAAGAAAGAGTGGATGAACTGCTTGATTTTGTCCAGCTTAAAGACAAGAAGGACACCATGACGGAGAATCTCTCAGGAGGAATGAAGCGCAGGCTGATCCTGGCAAGGGCACTTGTGAACCAGCCCAGAATGTTGATACTTGACGAGCCAACCGTGGGCCTTGATCCCCAGGCACGCCATCTGATATGGGACAGGCTCCGCTTACTGAAAAAACAGGGAGTTACAGTAGTCCTCACTTCTCATTACCTTGATGAGGTGGAGAAGCTCTGTGACAGGCTGGTTGTCATGGACAATGGCAAGATCCTTGTAGAAGGCAGCCCTTCAAGTGTCATTGAAAAATATGTAGGCTCGGGCATCGTCGAAGCGGAGAACAATCCGGAACTTGTCGAATGTCTTAACCGCAAAGAAGCCTCTTATGAGATAATCGGCGATCTCGTACACATCTACACCGATGATCCGAAACATATCACAGAGTACCTGACAATGGTCTGCTCGGTATCAAAGATCAGTGCAAGGCCCGCAACACTTGAAGACGTGTTTCTCAAGATTACCGGCAGGAGGTTGAGGGAATGAATCTTTCCAGCTACTTCGAAATTCCCAAGATCAGTTCCGGGTCCTACAAGGTCTGGCAGCGTAACAAGGACGTCTTCATGAAGGACAGCAAGTTGAATTTCCTCCCCCCATTCATTGAACCTGTGCTGTACCTTATAGCATTGGGTTTTGGTCTCGGAAGGTTTGTAGAGAACATTGACGGCGTACCTTATGCAGAATTCATAGCCCCTGCACTTATATCTATTTCTGTGATGTATGCTTCGTTTTTTGAATGCAGTTACGGTTCTTACGTGAGGATGTACTACCAGAAGACATTCGATGCAATCATAGCCACACCCCTGACGATTGAAGATGTCATAGCAGGCGAACTGTTGTGGGGTGCCACCAGGAGCATGATCAATGCAACCGTGATGATACCTGTGATCGCATTGTTTGGCCTTATAGACCTGCGCTACTCATTATTAATTATACCATTCGCGTTTCTGGGAGGTCTGCTTTTTGCGGCAATCGGCATGTGTTTCACAGCTGTGACCCCCAATATAATGTCCATCAACTATCCAGTACTGCTGTTCATAACTCCAATGTTCCTTTTCAGCGGCACGTTCTTCCCCCTGAATGCCCTGCCTGTAATTATCCAGTACTTTGCAATTGCTTTTCTACCCCTGACACATGTCGTGAACGTCATCCGGTCACTTGGGTACGGAATACTTGAATTCTCCTTACTATTCGATCTTGTGTGGATAATGGTTGTTTGTACAATCCTCGTGATACTTTCAATAAATATGATCAAAAAAAGGCTGGTCGTTTGATTTCCATTGCTGGTTCACCGATATTATGCTTTGCACATGCAGCGATAGTTTCATAAAACACATTGTTAATCTGTGTACTGATGAGAAAGTGGATTATGCTTGTATTTTGTATTTCTGTTCTCGCCATCTTTACAGGAGGTTGTATTGATGACCTGGTCCCTGTAAACGAAGAAAGGCCTGCACAGGATGTATCTGCCTATGATTTCGAGGTTTTCCTGAACAACAGTTTTGATGACGGAGAATTCATACACACCAGCACATTCTATCTGTCAAACGACGGAGATACAAAGGCAGTCCATATTCTGGACAATGAATCAGTTATCGACATCATACCACTTGAGGACATCAGTTCGTCAAGTCAGGAACCTGTCAGCAATATCGTGGTTCTGGGAAATTACTCTGGATCCACGGATGCCTCCATCCGGCATTTCACAGATCTTTCAAGGTCAGGTGAACCTGCGAATATCAATTATACGCTATCTGAAGATGTAATAAGAGGGCAAAAGCACATATATATCACATTCAGCCAGCCGGTCACCGGATTCGTAGCATTTACATTAGCCACCCCGGGAGGACAGGACTTCCTGCATGTGACCACACCCCCCTCCGTAGTACGCTTTGTCCTTCCCGAAGGGCATACAACCGGCAACCCGTTAATAGGAAAAGCAAACCCGGAGCCTGATGAGAGATATTACGATCCTGATAATCGGGAGAATCTGGTATGGTATAATGAAGTGACACATACCGGCAGTATCCTTGAAAGTGTACAGAGATTCTCAGGAGATAACAACTCACAAGCAGAACCGGCTCCCAAGGCAATAAGTGTCAAGTATTATTCGCAGTCTGCCCCACAGGGGTTGCTCATTGCAGCAGGGATCCTTGGCCTGGCAGCATTGCTTGTCTTTTCAAAATACCGTCGTGATAAAAAAAGGCTTAAAAAGATAAGAGAAGATGTTGAGAACCAGTTCAGGAACAAAAAGCGAAGAGGAAGGGAGTAAGGCAGTTCTCGTGAGGGACGGTATATACTGCTACTTCACAGTTCAAATACCATACCGTCGTATCCAAGGGGATACTCCTTAATTGCCTCATCATGAGGCCTGAAGAAGTGGCTCAGGTGTGTGAAAACCACTTTTTTTGCCCCTATTGTCTTTGCGAGGTCCATTGCCTCGGTAGTATTCATATGTTTTTTAACCTCCACCGTCGGAGGTACTATCGCATCGGCAATCAACAGATCAGCATCTTTTATCAGGTCCATGCTTGTTTGCGGGATTCCCCTCTGAGTATCCCCTGTTATGACAATTTTCTTACTTCCATCCCTGATAATGACACCCACAGGATTCTTTGCAGGAGGGTGCACCACCCTGAACAATGTAAATTCAAGGCCGATGAGTTCAAATGTCTTGTATATGGGGATATAATGGTTCCGTGGCCGGAGGAACTGCAAATAATCCATGATGTAATCCAGTGTTTCCTTTAACCCGTAGACATCCACGTTGTACTGGACCCTGTGGAACTCAGCAAAGCCTGAAAAATGGTCATAGTGCCCGTGGGTCCATATCACCCCATCCACGTGGCCTATATTGTTCTTTAGCATCTGATAGCGAAGATCCGGCCCCGTATCAATAAGTACCGAACCACTATTTGATTCCACCAGGACCGCACATCGGGTCCTGCGACTTTTACCACCTTTTTGTGCAGCTATGCAGGTCTGACAATTACATCCGATGACCGGAGTGCCGGTTGCATCACCGGTTCCCAGAAGAGTAATCCTCATGGAGTGCCCCGGTCACATTGTTGCATCGTACTCATTTGTCTTGAGCACAGCCCGTTCATCAAAGGATGCAACAGCACTGAGCATGTCCCTTTGTGTCAGTTCCATACGTTCTTTCACAAGTGCACTGAGAACACATTCTCTTATTACCATACGAAGATCGGAACCACTGTAACCATGTGTAAGGGATGCAACCTCAGCCGTATCAAAATCCCCTGTGATTTCCTTTGTGACTATATCAAGTATCTTCTTGCGCATATCCGTGTCAGGCAAAGGGAACTTCATGATATCATCAAAACGCCTCCATGCAGCAGAATCAAGCATCTTGGGATGGTTAGTTGCCGCCAGCAGCAGGACGCCGTCGTTTGTGAGGCTTATGTCATCTATAGCCTTGAGAAGTGTATTGACCGCCCTCTTAAGCGCCGCATGCTCATCAGAGGAACGGGTCTTTGCAACAAAATCGAACTCATCAATGAAAAGTATGCACGGATTCAGCCTTTTTGCAAGGGCGAACACACGATCTATATTCTTTGCCGTCTCGCCCAGATATTGGTCAGTTATCATGGACAGTTTCACTTCGACAAAAGGAATTGCAAGATGTTCTGACATAGCCTTGGCAAGTGATGTTTTCCCGGTACCCGGCGGACCTACCATCAGAATCTTCCCCACATCGTAGAGACCAATGCGTTTCAGGTAATCCCTGTACTGTATGGCCTTAACTATTTTCCGGACATCTTCCTGCTGTTCGGTCGTAAGAATAAATTCCCTGAGCGTCTGCCTGACATCTTCCGGAGCACTTATCTGGACAAGTTTAAGCATATCTTCTCCGGCTTCTTCTTTAGATATCTCCTCTATGAGGGATTCAATCCATTCCCTGTCGACCTCCTTTGGCCTCACCTTCGATTTTGCACTCTTATAGTCAGCGCCAGTCGCCTGTTTCTTTTCATAATAATAGGCAAGTACCGGGTTGTGCTCTATCTTGTCCATTGAACCTTCCCTTTTCTGGAACCAATCAGCTCCTACTTCAAGGGCGGTGATCTTGACCGAAAAATCCACTTCATCTATTGCAACAAAGGGAAGAGATTTCAGTTTACCATTTACACTGTCGATGCCAAAAAACCTTTCTATGTCTGCTGTCTTAACCCTTATCGGTTTTGGAACCGAGCGATGTTCTCTGCTCCAGTAGAATTTGCGTATGTTCTTTGGAAGATCGTTTACATCCAGTTCCGGATACTTGTTATATACCTGTGCAGTAAGCAATAGTTCAATAATATCAAGATTTATGTCAGACATGTTCTTACCTGGTCAGATGAGCTTGGGTTGAAACCCTGTTGGAAATGTAATCGTTCAGACATTACATGTAGTGCTTCATTTCAAATATATCTTTTGTATAGTAGTAATATAATAGTCAATCAGCATTTTTCCAAACAGAGTTCAGTCAGAATCAAAAAAGAAATATATCCCGGGTTCCCAGAAAACAAACGCAAGTGCTAACTTACGTCAGGCACACCATACCTGTTGAAGGCTCATATATTTCACCGGCTCTTGTAAGCCCATCCAGAATCTGCTCAAATTTCTGTTCCTGAATACCATGCTCTTTTGCAATTTCTTTTAAAGAGTCGGTATCCATCTTTCCTCCGTTTGAACGTAGCAGGTCAATAATTAGAAGATTTTTATTCAACTTCTGTACCGTAAATTCCCTCTTATCCGTAAAATCCTTTAATGAAACATCAAATAACCCGGTTTCCCGGATCGATATTGCTTTTACCGGTTCAGAGCTTTCTGAAAAGAGAGACATCCCGTCTTTTTCCTGACCATGTAGCTTTGCCTGGAGCACCGTCCTTGCAGCGACCGCTTCCTGCAGATCTTCAGATCTATGAAATAAGCGTAATTTCCGGATCTCCAGATTAGATCCGCATTTCTGGCACCGGGTCTTCTTCGGGCCCGGGATTTCGATTATCTGGGCATGTTCCCGGCATTTAGAGCAGACTATAACTGCGAAGGCGGCCATATTGCATGCTTGGTGTAGCAAATATAAATAATAGTTCCACAGATGTTTTAAGCCCAGAGTCCGGATTATGATAAAACATGATACGCAGAGTGATTATTGAGGATATCCCGCAGATTGTACAGGTTGAGGATGCCTGTTTCCCGGTCCCATGGCCGGACTTTCTGTTCAAGGCCCATCTTAACAATCCGGGATTTGTTGTCTACGAAAGAGAAAAAGAGATTCTTGGTTATGCCATAATCGGTGATTCGCAAGGAAAGGCTCACCTCCAGAACATTGCAGTGCACCCTGATTTCAGAAGACAGGGCATTGGCACGGACCTGCTTGAATGGTGCATAGACCTTGTAAAGCTCTATGGTTATCATGAGATCGTACTCGAAGTAAGGGAGAAGAACACCGGTTCACATAAATTTTACATAGACATGGATTTCGAGATCAGAGGCACTGTACAAGATTATTATCTGGATGATAATGCTATCGTCATGGAGAGAAGGATATAGCCTTACAGTTCACTTCCCGAATCTTCTCTGACGTTTCTGGAAATCCCGGATTATTCTCAGGATGTCCAGTTTCCGCATATTGTGCCAGTTCACATCCGTGAAATAAAGTTCGGAATACACGGCCTGCCAGATCAGAAAGTCGGACAGGTGTTTGCCACCGGAACGTATGAAGATATCCGGCTCATGCTTAACTTTCAGGCGGGATTCTATAGTCTCTTCGACTATAGAAGACGAGTCCAGCTTTCCGTCCCTTACATCTGAAAGAATGGATAATACGGCTTCTGTCACCTCTTTTCTTCCACCGAACCCGACTGAGACATAGACCAGCATCTTTTCGTCTTCTCTTTCAAGACAGAGTTCCCCTTCATCAGAATAAACTTCAAAACCTATATCATAAGGCAACTCCGGAAGGAACTCAGCCAGTTTTTCCACAAGCCTTTCAACCATTTCAGACCTGAGCTCCTCCTCAGTATCAAGCACATCGACATAGATACTGGCAATCCTGATATTCAACTGGCTGCACCAGGTTATATATTCCTTTAGTTTCACAAAGCCATTTGGCTGTGAAATGTCTTTTTCCGAAAGTACCAGTGATACATGCCCGGGAATCTTGGCAGAGGAGCCGGATACCTGTTTCAGAAGATAGTTCTCATATAAAGAGGTAATAATGTTCATGATAGGGAGCCGAGTATAGTGTTCAAATATCCGTTTCACTTGGCAGTGGAGACTATCTTCACGACATCACCATCGTTGAGTTCATGTTTTTCTCCAAGGCGCATCTTGGTCCTGGCATCCACGGCATAGAGGAATCTATTGCCGATATCAGAATGAACCTTATAAGCAAGATCGTGAGCGCTTGAACCTTTCTTCATGAGGAACGCATCCGGAAGCATCCTGTCATTCTTATCGGTCCACTTACCCTCGTCTTCCACGGGATACACTATTATCAGGTCAAGAAGTTCGAACACCGCTTTATTGATGCATTCCTGTATACCGGTACCACCCATTTTAGCGATGAGCGTACGTACACTTTCCAGGCCCTTTTTCTGTGCAGGAGTAAGTTCTTCATTCAGTATAATGAATTCGGCATCCCCGGAATCGTATTTTATGGCTCCGCCCCTGGAAGCTGACTTTAGCACGAGTTCGGCAGCTGCACTTGTCGGGACTACAATCTGGTCCAGGGACCTCAGATCACTGATAAACTCCTGCGGAGCAATGTCTGCCTTGTTGGCTGCCATAATCATAGGTTTGCTGATAATCCGTATACTATCACAGAAACGGATCAGGTCATCATCACTCCATTTCACGTGATTATGGTCAAGCCTGCACTCCGCAAGCGAGCATATAACATGATACTCATCCACCCCGGCACCTGCAAGCTGATCTGCGAGCACTTTCTCGATCTTGAGCCCTTCTGCCTGTGTCTTACGAGCAAGCCGGTCCCAGTTCCGCTTTATAATGCCGAACATCCACATTGTGATCTCCCGGTTAAGGAAGTCGATGTCATCCATGGGGTTGTGATCCCCCACATTAACAGGATTGCCTTCAATATCCGTACCCCCGGATGCGTCGATCACATGAATGATGGCCTGTGCCTGCCTGAGCTCATCCAGGAAGGTGTTACCAAGACCGCGGCCCTGATGAGCATCGGGTACAAGCCCGGCCACATCGATGAGTTCTATGGGTACGTAACGGATTCCTTCAACACAGTTCCCGCAACGTTTGCTGCGCGCTACACATGGACACTCGGCGCGCACATAGGTGACACCTTTATTTGCGTTGATAGTTGTAAAAGGATAGTTTGCAATTTCAACATCCGCCATCGTTGCGGCCTTGAAGAACGTGGATTTTCCCGAATTGGGTTTTCCTGCAAGTCCTATGGTCATTGACATGCTTTACTAATCACTGTCGCAGGATTTAACTTTTATCAGTGCCTCAGGTCATATTTCAAGCATCATTGTTAATTTTAACCAATAATGTTTATATTGGAGAAAGACATTAGAACATAACCTAGTGTCCTGGTAGGGTAGCGGATATCCTTGGGGCTTGCGGAGCCTTAGACCCGAGTTCGATTCTCGGTCGGGACGTACAATATACAGTCAAAAACTGTTAAACTTTCACTTCGTAAGGATGGCCTATTTAATCATCCTTGCGAAATGCTTTTTTTTATAGATCGATCTGTGTGTATGCTCAGTTTCATAATATCTGCATTTACGGAGCTGTTGGAAAAAATGAATCCTTTCATTTTAAGTTTAGGCCTGAACGGGGCGGAAAGATAAGTATACAGTATATGCCCGGCCAGCTTATACCGAATCAAATCCATAGCCATATAAAAAGAGACCTATTACGAGGATAATCGCAATCACAATCATGATCATACGGAATAGAAATCCTTTTGTCATGCCCATAATGTCTTTTGAATCTGCATTTTATTTCAACTTTTCTTTATGTAACTCATATAAAATACAAGCATAAAATACAAGCATTTTCAAATGCATATCTCCGGAGATCATGTCAGCATTACAAGAGCAGCAAATGCAATAACACCCAACAGGAAAATTCCGGAGAGTGACAGAAGGATCTTCTTCCGCCGGTTTTCCTCTTCCGGCGTGACCTGCAGTGGGCTTGGATTATATTTTTTCTCCATGTATGTCCCGATTCCGACTCCAAGGGCTATGCCGATCACCGGTCCGATTGCGACCATACCTGATAAAAGACCAATTGGAATGCCCAGGGGAAGACCTATAGCGATACCTATTGCCATGAAGTGACCTTTTGGGTATCTTTTTTCGTGCATGAGGTATAACTAACATTTTAGATATAAATAATCAACTTATATTGGAAAATGAACCCACTTTTGGACATATTGTCAACACAACTGCTACCCAGTACCCGGAAGCAATATTTTCAGGCAGGAAGTGAGCTTCCTTTGAGGTAACAGAACCTGCAAAAGTTGGACAATGAGCGTGATTTTAAACTTTCCGGCATACATTGGATCTGTATTAAGTATCATATTCAGAAAGAATAAGATATATACATTTTGCAGTCCATTAATTATTTATACTAATTGCTTATTATAAATATAATAATATTATTATTCAGTGCTAAATGGAGTATTTTATGAATAATAAAGATGAAGCAACATTCAATGAATTCAAAGAAGTGTTCAATAAATACCTTGACCCGGATGATCTCTCCGATCAGGAATTCCTTCTCAGGAACAATATGATCCAGTTCATCAAGAGCGCCTGCATTCAAAGCCTGCTTGTCTAGAACTGTCCACAGGAGTGCAGCAATAACCAAATACTGAGAACGCCCGCCGGCAGATTTGCCAAGGGCCCGTAGTCACTGTAGTCCCCCCCGGGCATCCTGACAATAAGACTCTTTCCTGAATAATTTTTCATCCCGTTGCGGACAAAAACCTTATTTGCATTGACCCTCATCTTCAAATCAGGACATTCATTTCTGAAAACAGGTGTAAATATGAGTGAAGCGGAAGATGTTTTTGATAAAGTGCAAAATAATTCCTTAAGGTCCTATGATATCCCTTTGTTACTGAAACGGTTGCGCCAGGATGCCAGAAATGGAAGGATAGAACTGACCCCAAAAGACATTGAGTGGTTTTCAGTGTATGAGTTTGCATTACAGCAGCTTGAGCTAAAGATGGGGAATGCTTCTGCTGACACCCATCCGGGAGACTGGAGGAACACTGTCAATGATTTCAGTAAAATTAAAGCCATAATTGATGAAATGGAGGAAAAAGGGGTAATTACAAACGCCAACTGGAATGTCGGAAGTCTGGCCCTTTTCACAATACCTAATGGAGAAATTTACAGAAGGCACGTCTGCTGCCTTATCAATACCCATCTGGCCAGTTTATACGGAAACCAGTGAGCAAGAAACGCCCTTCTTTATTTTTAAGCATCCTTGTTCCTGATGGGTATCTTTATATAGAACTGCTTGCATTTAGATTGTTCAGTACGAGTATCCCTGATACTCTATGGAAATTAACACTAACTTCTATATCGATACGCATTGTTATTATTAGGAGGTTATAATTTGGCAGGACAGCCCACATACATGTTAGGAAACAGGAACAAAAGTTCCCGAACAAGAGATGCCCAGAGCATTAACATCCTTGCCGGAAAAGCAGTGGCAAAGGCAGTAAGGACTACCCTTGGCCCCAAGGGTATGGACAAGATGCTTGTAGATTCGCTTGGTGACATTGTTATTACCAACGATGGTGCAACAATCCTCAGAGAGATGGATATCGAGCACCCGGCTGCAAAGATGGTAGTAGAAGTTGCAAAGACACAGGACGACGAAGTTGGGGACGGTACGACAACTGCAGCCGTTTTAACAGGAGAACTTCTTGCTAAAGCCGAAGAGCTCATAGAAAAAGGTGTTCACCCAACCATTATCGCATCTGGTTACAGAATGGCTGCTGAGAAGGCCACCGAGATTCTCAAGACGATAACGATCGACATTTCCAGGGATGACAGGAAAACCATGGGAAAACTTGTAAAGACATCCCTCACCGGAAAAGGTGCTGGTGAATACAAGGATTTCTTCGCAGATCTGGTGATCGATGCAGTGCTCTCTGTCGCCGAAGAGACAGAAGATGGCATCCAGGTTGATGTGGGCGATGTCACTATCGAAAAGAGAGAAGGCGGAAGCGTCCTTGACACAGAACTTGTCCCGGGACTTATTGTCGACAAGGAACGTGTAAGGCCCAACATGCCGAAAAAGGTGGAGAACGCAAAGATAATGCTGGCAAGTTTCGGCATTGAGTTCCACAAGATCGAGAAGAGTGCGGAGATTAAGATAACCTCACCGGACCAGATGCAGATGTTCGTTGACCAGGAAGAGAGAATGGTCAAGGAAATGGTGGACAAGATCATTGCAAGTGGTGCCAATGTTGTGTTCTGCCAGAAAGCGATCGATGACCTCGCACAGTACTATCTCGAAAAGGCCGGCATCTACGCCTGCAGAAGGATAAAGAAGAGCGATCTCCAGAAACTGGCTAAAGCGACCGGAGCAACACTGTTCCAGGATGTCACCGATATAAGGCCGGAAGACCTTGGTAGTGCCGAGCTTGTTGAAGAGAGAGACATAAGTGGTGCAAAGATGACATTCCTGACAGGATGTAAGGAAGAAAAGACCGCTTCACTTATACTTCACGGTAGCACCACACATATTGTCGACAGCCTGAAAAGTGCACTCAACGACGCACTCTGTGTGATCGGTGTCGCCCTCGAGGATCAGAAGATAGTAGCTGGTGGCGGATCTCCGGAAATAGAGCTTGCACTCCGGCTCAGTGAGTACGCAGCAACACTCAAGGGAAGAGAACAGCTTGCAGTCAGCAAGTTTGCAGAAGCACTTGAGATCATACCGCAGACACTTGCCGAGAATGCAGGTCTTGACCCCATAGACAAGATCATCGAACTGCGCTCACAGCATGAAAAGGGTAACAAGAATGCAGGTCTTGACGTGTACACAGGTAAGATCGTCAACATGCTCGAGAACAATGTTCTTGAACCACTCAGAATCAAGACACAGGCACTCAATGCAGCCACAGAGGCAACAGTAATGATCCTCAGGATCGACGATGTGGTTGCAGCAGGTTCCAGAAAAGGTGCAATGCCCCCAGGAATGCCACAGCCTGACATGGAGATGTAAATCTCCTTTTTTTCTGACTTTTGTATTATGTGCCGGTATTTCCGGCACTTTAAATGTTTTTAGAATTTAGCCAGATCCGCTGATTCTAATTGATACTCTTTGAATTATATTTATTCAAATGTATTGATCCAATCGGGAATCCTCCTGTTTGTTTTCAGCAGAAAGAAGCTTTTTATATTTTGTAAACCTAGTTCAAAATACAGGTTGACAATCTTATTGCATCCTTTTACTAGATACGATTATCCACACCCCTCCCAAATTATGTGCACTTTTAGAAGCAAATTAGAAATAGAATAGAAAAATCAGGAGAAAAAAGAATGGACGAAAGTCATTATTCCTACCACGGAGACGATATCAAAAAAATGGCACTCTCATCCCTTTTTGCTGCCCTGATAGCTGTGGGTGCCTATCTGAAGATACCAATACCCTTCAGCCCCGTTCCGATAACTTTACAAGTACTCTTTATATTCCTTGCAGGCGCTATGCTCGGCGCGCGATGGGGCACTTTAAGTGTCATTGTATACTTGCTACTTGGCATCATAGGCCTCCCGGTTTTCTCAGGAGGATCATCAGGGATCGGCATGCTCCTTGGACCCACAGGAGGATACCTGATCAGTTTTGCAATAGCTGCTTTTCTTATTGGAACTCTGTCCGAAAAAAAGGGTACATCAAATATCCTATTAAATGCGACATTCATGATTGCAGGGTTATGCGTAATATACCTGCTGGGAACTTCCTACCTTTCATATGCTGCCAGCATAACACTTGAAAATGCTGTAAAGGTGGGTGTTCTCCCATTTCTTCCTGCAGATCTGCTAAAACTTGCTCTTGCGTCTGTTATTGTTTCAAAGTACTCAATATAAAGATAAACATGATCGAGATCACAACTCTAAACCATAGGTATCCGGGCGGTAAGCTATCACTGGACTCTGTAGACCTGCATATAGAAAAGGGAGAATTTGTTGTCATTGCTGGCAGGAACGGTAGTGGCAAATCGACATTGGTACGCCATATGAACGCCTTACTTCTCCCCTCATCCGGATCGGTTAAGGTCAAAGGATATTGTACCGCAAAAAATGCAAATCTAAGAGAGATTCGCAGAACCGTAGGCATGGTCTTCCAGAATCCGGATTCCCAATTTGTCGGTATGACGGTTGAAGAAGATATCGCCTTCGGACTTGAGAACACCGGAACACCTCCTGAAAGAGTAAGGCAGCTTGTGGACGAAATTTTAGAGTTGATGGAACTTTCCGATTACAAGAAATATACACCTCGCTCGTTGAGCGGAGGACAGAGACAAATGATTGCTATTGCAGGAGTCCTTGTAATGGAACCGGAATGCATGGTGTTCGATGAGATCACCTCTATGCTTGATCCCACCTCAAGAAAAGAGATCCTTGCAACAATACATCACATCAACAAAAAAGGAACAACTGTCGTGCACGTCACGCACATGCTTGAAGAAGCTGTTGGCGCTGACCGCCTGATCGTTATGGATTCCGGAAAGATTGTCCTTGAAGGCAGCCCGGATGACGTTTTCACGCACCCGGACATCATTCAAAAACATGGGATGGAGTTACCCCCCGTAGCAGAACTTTCAAGAAGGCTCTATGATTCAGGAATAATCAAAAAGAAGATAGTCTTTTCAAGGGATGAACTTGTGGAGGAATTATGCCGATCGATGTGAAAGGGGTCAGTTTTTCCTATAATACCGGCACCACCCTTGAAAAGGTTGCACTGGAAAACATAAATCTATCCATAGGCAAAGGAGAGTTCATCCTCATAGGCGGGGAGATCGGCTCAGGCAAATCAACCCTTATCCGGCATTTCAACGGGTTACTCAAACCGTCTACCGGGCAGGTGATCGTGGATGGAATGCCAGCTCATGAAAAGCATGTCAAGACAAAGGTAGGAATACTTTTCCAGTTCCCACAGAACCAGCTCTTCGCAAAGACAGTATACGAAGATGTAGCCTTTGGACCCTCTAATTTTGGCATCAAGGGGAAGCAACTGGACAAAAGGGTCATTCATGCCCTGCAGCTGGCAGGGGTCAGGGAGGAACTGTATGATCGTTCACCTTTTACTTTAAGCGGGGGAGAGATGAGACTGGTGGCTATTGCCGGTGTACTGGCAATGCAGCCTGACTATCTATTACTGGATGAGCCTCTTTCCGGACTTGACCCCGAGAATAAGAATTCCCTGCTGCTACTTCTAAAGACCCTTCATTCGCAAGGTATCTCTGTCGTCATAGTATCCCACAGGATAGCAGACATGCTGTTCCTTGCAGACAGAGTCTTTTTGATGCAAGACGGAAGGGTCTCATTCAAAGGTAAACCTGACGATTATATCTATTCAACTTCATCTCCGCTACCTGATATCACATCCCTGATGAAGGATCTGCGTCAGAAGGGTATTGATGTGAGGGATGATGTTTTCAGTATAGAGGATGCATTCGATGAAATAACCCGCGTACAAAAGGAAAGAATGGTGCGTTAGTAATGAGCAATCTTTTTTTCACCTATATCCCCGGCACATCCCTAATCCACAGACTGGACCCCAGAACAAAGATAATCTCTGTGATGATAGCCAGCATGATCATTTTCAAGTTAGCTTCTTTTGCAGAGATGGCTTTAATAGGAGCCGTATTTTTAATTTTATCCCTTGTTTCAAGTATTCCTTTTAAGGTATCCATGGCTGCTGTTAAACCCATGATCGTGTTCCTAGTGATCATTTTCCTTATGCAGCTATTCCTGACAGAGGGAACAGCATTATTCTCATTGTCCGGTTTCAGCGCCACACGGGAAGGACTGCACATCGGATTATTACTGACAGTGAAATTTGTTTACTTGCTTCTGTTTGCATCTCTTCTTACAGCAACCACTGCACCTTCCATGCTCACTGCCGGCATCGAGCGTATGCTACGTCCTTTGCCACTGAAGAAAGCAGGCATATCGTCTTTTGACCTTGCAACCATGATGTCCCTGTCAATACACTTTTTCCCCCTATTGTATGAACACCTGTGGCACCTCAAGGATGCACAGATGTCCCGCGGCCTTGACCCTGGGCGCAGTCCTTTCAAGACCGTGTACTCCCTCTCTGTCCCAATGATGAGAACAGCATTCCGATCTGCAGAGGAGGTTTCGTTCGCAATGGAAAGCCGATGTTATCAAGGTATTTGCAGGACATCCCTCTTCGACCCCCGGATGCAAAGAAGGGATTTCGCAGCTCTTTCAGCCTTCGTGGTTGTTATGTGGGTGATCCTGTTTTTTGCCTGATCTTTCTTTCTTTTTTCTTATACATGCACTTATTATTTCTTATTTACATCAGGAGCCATTATCAATACTTGGAAACAGGCAAATGATAAATACATTTACATATGTTCATATATTTATGGAAATCTCAGCTGAGCATACATGTGCCGATGTAAAATCAATATCAGAAATGGTACGTGCTCTCCCTTCGGAAGAAGAACTCTGCAGGATATGCGATGTCCTCAGTGCCCTGCACTCTGAGACACGCCTGAAGATACTGTTCCTTCTGTCAGAAGGAGGATTATGTGTCAAGGAACTTGAGATGGGACTTGATGTTTCTCAGCCTGCCATATCCCACAGCCTGCGAACGCTCAGGCAACTGGACCTTGTAAAGGTCAAGAAAGAAGGCAGGTTCGCAGTATATCACATCGCGGACGAACATGTGCGTACTTTCCTTGATATGTGAAGGCAGCATGTGGGAGAGTGCAAATAATGCCACTTGCCGAACTGGTGCGATCCGCGTTGATGGGAATCGCCCTGGAATCCTGGAATCTCTTTCTGGAAATGGCTCCATACCTGTTTCTTGGATTTACCATTGCGGGGCTGCTCCATATATCCATACCCGAAGGACAGATAATAAAATATCTGGGCAGTTCCGCCGGAAAGTTCAGGTCAGCTCTGAATGCATCTCTGTTGGGAATACCAATTCCCCTGTGCTCATGCGGAGTGGTCCCAACTGCCCTGTCCCTTCAAAAAAGAGGAGCTACAAAGGGTGCAACTCTCTCATTCCTGATCTCCACCCCTGAAACCGGGGTTGACTCAATCTCAATAACTTATGCCCTGCTCGATCCGATCATAACAGTGTTCCGTCCGTTTGCAACTCTTATAACCGCATTGTCAGCTGGCATTGCAGAGAACTTCCTGGGCAGGGAAGAAGTCAGGGCTCCCGAGGACAGAACTACTGAAAAGATAATAAATTTGGATGATAACCTGCTTCAGGTTCAGCCGGTTACCGCTTGCAATGATACTTCATGTTCCTGTCAGGCCCTTCCCGGAACAGAAAAGAAATTGTCCGTCACGGAGCGTTTAAAGGAAGGTTTCAGATATGCTTATTTTGAACTGCTGGGTGACATCTCGAAATGGCTGCTGTTCGGTATTGTTGTTGCGGGCATCATCTCCTATGCCGTGCCTTATGAACTTGTGCAGACCTATTTAGGAGGAGGTATTGCTTCAATGGTCTTAATGTTGCTTGTGGGAATTCCCCTGTACATTTGCGCAACCACCTCCACACCACTGGCCGCAGCGTTAATAGCCAAGGGCATGAGCCCCGGAACAGCATTTGTATTCCTGCTTGCAGGACCTGCTACCAATGCAGCAACGATAACCATGGTAACAAAGTTCCTTGGTAAAAGGAGTGCAGCGATCTATCTTGTAACAATAGCCGTGTGTTCACTAATATTCGGCCTGATCCTTGATCTGATATACTTCAGACTGGGAATAGAAGCGGTTTCCATAGTAGGCAGTGCGAGTGAAATACTACCAGCTCAGGTGAAGATGGTATTTGCATTGATTCTGATACCACTGATGATATACGGGATATACAAACATTAACTCAAAGAAGCTATCAGAATCAGGACTAATCCTTATGCAGTTCTCTTGAGAGTTTCTCTGCTGTTTTTTCTTTGAATTCGTCAACTTCAAAATCCACGTCCTCATCACGGGCAAAAGAGATCCCATCACCCTCTTTTTCTTCATCCCCGCACTCCGGTGGGATTACCACGATCTTTCCGATATTCCCGTTCTTATTGATACGGTCTTTTCCCCACATAAAATCATTTTTTTCTGTCATTTCAACACCACAACCATAGAATGGGCTAAAGAGCCCACAAATTTATATATGTTATCTCTGACTATATACCTTTTTTTCATGTCCATAAAATAATATTTATGAAACATGACTTATTCTTCCTTTTGTGTACCCTTTCCAACGAGTACTTCGGTGGATTTTATAATTGCAAAGACATCGTCACCCGGCTTTATGTCAAGCCTTTCAACGGCCTCAGAGGTTATAATGGATGTAAGGGCGGAAGGTTCGATCTCAATAATGATCTTTGATACCAGACCTTCTTTGTCTACTCTGACAACCTTTCCAGGGATTTTATTGCGGGCTGAAAGCTTCAATCCGATATTCTGCCATGAACCTTCGTCTTTCATAGTACCCTCGACAAAGTCCTTGTGAAGTTCATACTCACGGATGAGCTGCCTGCCTGCATCAGTTAGAAAAGTCCCCTGGTCCTTCCCTCCCCTGACAGTCCTTACAACATCCCTGCCAAGTCTTTCATTCATGGTGTTGAGTACATTCCACGCGTGTTTGTAGGAGATATCAAGTTTCTTACAGGCTTTTCTTAAAGACATCTCCTCATCAATGACTTTGAGCAGGGCAACCTTGCCTGCACCTATTACCGGTTTTCCATCCTCTGCCAGCCATACCTTTGTTTTGGTTTCCACATTTTCACCTGATAGTAGATTATTTCAGATCATCCTCTTCAAAGATGAATAATTCGTCAATGTTCGTCTTCAGACACAGTGCAACCTTGTAGGCAAGTTTTAGTGAGGGGTTATATTTCCCTTTTTCCAGAAAACCTATGGTTTCCCTCCTGACACCTGCCCTGATGGCCAGATCCTCCTGGGTCATATCATACCTGGCCCTGAGCTCCTTTATCCTGGTCTTCATATTTTTCACCGGAGAGTCATTATTCCATATCACCCTTTCTGAAAAGGTACCACTGGAATCCCTTTGCCGTTGCGATCATCACGATAAACATTATACCTATCACCTGAGGAACAGTGAATTTTAACAGCGACAGATTGCCTATCCAGAACAGCAGGTTAAGTACAATAAAACTGACAAAACAGGAATATGATAATCCATATGAACGATCCTGACAGTCCTCTCACCCTTCACCAGACCTTTGCGATGTCTTCTTGCCCTGAGGAACGTAACAAAAAGAAGAACAGACCCCATATTTATCAGAGTAATGGCTCCCTTCATATACTCTTCGGCAATAATCACCAGAGACATACCTGCCAGAATGAGCACAATAGCAAGTGAATAACCTGCACGTACATATTTTTCAAGTTTTGCCATGAAATATCACCATATATAATTCTAACATGATGTTAAATATTACTAATATAATGTTATCTATGTCTAACATTGCTTATTTAAATTCATGCATTGACCCAAAACCTGATAAATTATTTATCAGGTCACATGCCCAATATTATTAATTACCGATGCCATATACTGCAAGAATACCGGGTGAAATGATGAAGATAAATGTTATATTTTACAGCCTCTACGGACACAATTACAAAATGGCAGAGGCGGTTGCAGGGGGTGCCGGAAAGGTTGAAGGTGCAGAGGTAGGACTATACCAGGTGCATGAAACACTTACTCCCAAAATACTCGAGAAGATGGGAGCCACTGAATCAAAGAATAAGTTCAGCCACATTCCCATTGCAACTGTCGAGAATCTGGAGGAAGCAGATGCCATTATCTTTGGAACACCCACAAGGTTTGGAATGATGGCTGCACAGATGCGTGCTTTTCTGGATAAGACAGGTAGCCTCTGGTCAAAGGGTACTCTCATAGGCAAAGTCGGCAGCGTGTTCACATCAAGCAGCACCCAGCATGGAGGACAGGAATCCACCATCCTGAGTTTTCACACCACTCTCCTGCACCACGGCATGATAATCGTAGGCGTACCTTATTCAGAAGAAAGGCAGTCAATCCTCACCGAAATCACAGGAGGAAGCCCCTATGGTGCTTCGACTGTCGCAGGTAGCGGTCCGGATACCAGACAACCAAGTGAGAATGAGCTTGGGATTGCGAGGTTCCAGGGAAGACATGTGGCAGAGATTACGAAGAAGCTTGTTGGTGAGTGAGAAAAATGGATTTCAGGCTTATCTTTCTGAACCCATAATTGTCCGTAGGATCCAGAAAACGCATTGAAGATATCCAGAAAGAGCTATAAGATCCCTGCACACAATAATTGATTCATTTCCTCAGAATATAGCCCTATATTCTGCATTTTTCATTTCAGACTGCTCCGCTTTATATAACTTCGAACATCTTTGAAGTTTAAGCAAAGTATATACAGTTCTGCTCCTTACATTCTTTCATAAACAATACACCGGATCTGATTTCGGGCGTGGTAAAAAATGAGAATGAAAGGAACCAGGTTAAAGTCACAGCTTCTTTGCATATTGATATTGTTCTCCCTCTTCTCGGGATGTATTGGTAATGGAAACGGCGGTTCGCAATTGCCCTCAAACCAGGCGGGCCTGTGTACCGGACAGCTTGCAGACGCAGGCGACGAGTTCTTCATACTCGCTCCGAAGATGCTCTACTCGGGTGGCGAGAGTTCGATAACCATGGCGGCCTTTGAGGACGGGCAGCCGGTGAGCCGCTGTATCGAATATACGCTTGTGGATGAGGACAACAATGAGATATCCCTCATCAGCGTTTCAACATACGAATCCGGTAATGCGGTGGCCTCCTTTGAAGTGCCCGATGTCGAGGAAGGGCGCTACGTGCTCACGGCAAAACCGGCAGGCTACGAGCGCAATTTCACCGCCGTGGTGGAAGTGATAAAGAACAACCCGCTCTTCATCGAGACAGATAAGCCAATCTACAAGCCCGGCCAGACTGTACATGGCAGGATACTCTCCCTGAACAATAACCTCGTGCCTGTGGAACAGGACATCACAGTCGAGATTACCGATGCCAAAGGCATCAAGGTATTCAAGCAAGAGCTGAGCTCCAACGGATACGGAGTAGTTTCCTTTGACATGCCACTTGCCAGTGAACTGAATCTGGGAACATGGAAGGTAATCGCAAATGCCGGGGAATCAACATCCAATGTAGATATCGAGGTGGACAAGTATGTGCTGCCCAAATTCGATGTCTCACTCAGCACACAGCGGGACTGGTTCCTGGTCTCGGACGAGATAACAGGCACCGTCTCCGCAAACTACTTCTTCGGCAAGGATGTAGAAGGAGAGGTGCTTGTCGAGGCTTCACGTTATGTGGGTGAATGGGAACAGTACGCAACATTCAGCGGAGAACTTGAGAAGGGTTCTCTGGAATTCGAACTTCCGCCAGTGGAGTATGCAGCCGGCACATAAGGTGCGGCAGGGCAGGCAAGTCTGATGCTCAATGTGACTGTGAACGATACTGGTAATCACAGCGAGACCACCAACAAATTACTTACAATTGCAAATTCCCCTGTGGTTTTGCAGTTGATACCTGAATCCGACTATGTCAAACCGGGAATGCCTTTTCAGGTGATTATAGTAACAAAGGATCCCGGAGGAAATCCTGTTGATACTGAAGTGGATATAGATGCGACCTTCAGGAACGAGTCCTATGAAGGAACAGAAAAACAGGACACTGTTACAACCAGTAACGGCGTTGCCCTGATCACATACGATGTCCCTGAATCAACCACAGCATGCTACCTTAATGCCCGGACAGATGATGCATCAGCTTACAGGGAGATGGGAGCGGTCTACTCACCGAGTGCTAGTTTCATTCACATCAGCCAGACAAGTGAGGGAGTTCCCGAGGTGGGAGATACCATCTCCTTCAGGGTATACTCCACAAATCCCGGAACTGTGTTCTATGATGTCTTTGCCAATGGCAGGACCGTATATTCAGCAACCAGCAATGAACAGGACATCAGTATTCCGGTCACTCCGCAGATGAGCCCCCATGCAAAGGTTGTTGCATACATGATCAATCCAAACAGTGAGGTTTCCGTTGATGTGCTGCCCTTTGATGTGCGGTTCTCCACACAGGTGAACCTGTCCGGCTCCTTTGACAGCGATTCCGTTGAGCCGGGAGACAATGTTACCGTTGACTTTGATGCCGGAAGCAGATCCATGATCGGTTTTTCCATCGTTGACGAATCAGTGTACGCTCTTAGCGAGGGCAGGCTGAATCTTAAGCAGGTCTTCGACGAACTGGAAAAACGCTTTATGGAACCACAGGCCGAATCCCATTCGGTGTGGAGTCGGGAAGGAGCATATGAGATGCTGGAAAATTCCGGTGTGACGGTTATGGTATCACCGGGAATCAGTGTACCGAAATCACCGGTGAGTTACAATAATTTTGCGGGCAGGGATGTGGAAATTGACGGAATGTTAGTCGAGGAAGCAGCGCCACAAATGGAAGAGCCCGCCAATCTAGAAATGGATGATGTGGTTGCTGATGAAAAAGGAGATCTTGCCGAAGTCCGGAGAGTACGTCAGTTCTTCCCGGAGACCTGGATATGGATGCCTGATATGCTGACGGATGATCTGGGACGTGCCAGCCTAGACCTGACAGCTCCGGACAGCATTACCACATGGAAACTGCATGCAGTTTCCTCGGGTCCCGAAGGTATCGGAATCTCCGAATCCAGCCTGACGGTCTTCCAGGACTTCTTCATAGATCCTGACCTCCCATATGCAGTGACCAGAGGTGAGGAGTTCCCTGTACAGGTGCAGGTCTACAACTATCTTGACACGGAACAGGAAGTAAAACTCACACTTTCGGATGCAGACTGGTTCGATATCATTGGTGATGACGTGCAGCAATTACCGGTCGAGGCCAACAGTGTGGCCCATGCAAGCTTCACCATCCGGCCCACTGAAGTTGGAAAGCAGCTAATCGAGATCATGGGTCAGACAACTGAGAAAGCCGACGCTGTCCGTAAGGACATTATCATTGAGCCGGAAGGTGCTACAAGGGAGCTTGTAGATAACGGGGTCCTGAAGAACGGTTCAGTGGAACTTGACCCGGCCCTCCCGGAAGAAATAGTGTCCGATTCAGGTAAGGTGCTTGTGAGCTTTACACCGAGCATCGTCGCCCAGACAATAAACGGCGTAGATGACCTTCTTGGGATGCCATACGGCTGCGGAGAGCAGAACATGATGCTTTTCTCCACTGATGTGGAGGTGTTGCACTACCTTGAAGCTACCGGGCAGGACAATCCAGAACTGAAAGCAAAGGCTGAGATGTACATAGTAACAGGTTACCAGCGTGAGCTGACCTACCGGCACAGTGATGGCTCTTTCTCGGCATTTGGGGAAAGCGACCCTGAAGGCAGTCTCTGGCTTACAGCCTTCGTGCTGTCACAGTTCAGTGGTGCAAGGGACCTTACAACCATCGACGAAAACATCCTTACAGAATCCGCCTCATGGATCGAGTCACACCAGCAGCCGGACGGATCCTGGGAACAGGTCGGTTTTGTGGTACATCAGGACATGATGGGAGGTGTCAGCGGCACCTATGCATTAACGTCATATGTTACCCTGGCGCTTGAAGAATATGGATCTCCCAGCCCTGTGGTTATGGCCGATGCCAAGAAGTATCTGGAGGATAATCTTGCAGAGCAGGACGACCCCTACGCTCTGGCAATCGGCACCCTGGCACTGCAGAGACTTGAAAGTCCCTTTGCAGACGAGGCTCTGAATGACCTGCTTGCTATCGTAAAACAGGATGATGACGGTACCTACTGGGGCTACGGTGACGGTGCTGTTGCTAAACCATATGAGCACGGAGGTTACGATTTTATCGCACCTTCCAGCAAGAATGTAGAAACCACAGCCTACGCAACCCTTGCTCTGATAGAGGCAAATAACCCCACTGCGAGCTCATCACTGAAATGGATAGCTGCACAGCGCAGTTCCAATGGCGGATTCTCCAGTACCCAGGATACGGTCATGGCCTTCAGGGCACTGATGACTGCAGCGGCAACAGCAGGCAGGGATATCGATGCTACGGTACGGGTGCTTACAGACGGTGAAGAGATTAAATCCATCAAGGTTAACTCTGCAAATTTCGATGTGGTGCAGATAGTGGATATACCCAAAAGCGCATCACAGGTCGAACTCCAACTTGACGGCACCGGCGAACTGAACTACCAGCTTGTAAGACGCTTCAATGTGATACTACCCGAAATCACAGAACAGAATGAGATCGAGCTTGATGTGGAATACGATTCCACCGATGTCGCAGTGAGTGATATCGTTACAGTTAACACCCGGCTGAAATACAATGGCATCCGGGGAATCGACGGTGTTGCCAGTTCCAGCGGCATGATGATAGTGGACATCGCGGTACCCACAGGATTCGCTCCGGTTACATCGAGCCTTGAGGCTCTCAAAGAAGACGGCATTATAACCAGGTATGAGATCGCAGGTCGCAAGGTGATACTCTACATAGACGACATGCAACCCGGCGAGGAGATCAGCTTCAGTATACAGGTGAAAGCGCTGTTCCCTGTGAAAGCTATCGTGTCTGAGAGCAGGGCTTATTCGTATTATAACCCGGAGGTTGTGGCTGAATCGAATGGTAGCAATGTGACTGTGACCTGAGGGGATTTTATCCCCTTCCTCTCTCTTTTTTTATTTTACGATAACTGATGTTAATCCAGAGATTGCAGATATAGCATCAACATTACGTGCAAGATATTCAATAAAGACACCTGATTCTATTCAGTAGCAACTGCAATTAAAGAAGATGCTCACTGTTCATCACAAATGATTTTGCCCTTAAGAAAATAGAAGAAATTGAAGTAATTACACTGAAAGATATCCTTTCTGACCTTTAACCCTTCATTATTCTCCATCCACAAACATCCGCGCCACCAGACCCAGGTGGTCCTCGTGGAACGAATCCAGCTCCTTTCTCTGCAACACCTCGAACTCCACGCCAAAGCCGCCTTCCAGTTTGTGGACCTCATCCTTGAATATCTTTTTGGGACTGGCTAAGGTATCTATGCTCCTTGATTTTATAGAGAGGATCAGATGACCGTGCTTTTCTAAAAAGTACTTTGAGTTGACAGATGCGATCTCGGCCTGATTGGGTTGGGCTACGTCCTGGAAGATGACATCCGCTTTTTCTACGATGTGGGCGTAGGACAGAGGTTTGTTGGCGTCCGCGAGTATCGGGATGATGTTGGGACGCTGATCACAGAGCTGGATCAGATCGCGCATGGTGCGGGGGGAGAATTCCACTGCGTAGACCAGGCCATCCCTGAGTATGTCGGAAACGTGGCTCACGGTCGTACCCGATGCTGCACCCAGATAGAGCACCGTGGAATCGTATTTGAGAGGGATCTCGAACTTTTTGAGCACCATGGCTCCAAGCTTGCTGCGCCTGGGGTCCCATAAGCGATATTCCACTCCCTCTTCCCTGAAGAGGCGTTCACCGTATACGCTGATACCCGGCATGATGTTCTTGGTGGCCAGCGTTTTTCTGCCATCTAGATCTATCTCGAATATACCGTCACTCAACTCTTCAACTGACATTAGCGTTTGCCTCCTTTCTTCTTTCTTCCTTTACCCCGGGCTCCGGAAGCTTTGCCACCTGGCTTTGTCTCTTTTTTCGGAGGAGAGGGGTTGGCATTTCGGATAGCAGTAAGTTTTAACTCAAGCTTTTCCTTAATGGAAGGGTCTTTTTTGCCCGAATAGAAGTCTGTTCTTGATGCAAGACTGATCTTCGCGGCAAAGGCTCTTGCCAGCTTTCCCCTCTGCCACCAAGGCGCATTTTTGATAATTATATTGTTAAAGATGATACCATGCTTGGGAGGAGGTGTGTTTGAACGCAGGTGCTTGAAAAGAGCTCTGTTGGCACCTATAACCTGGACCGTACTGGACGGAAAACTCGCAAGTTTCTGAAGGCTTCCAGCAATGCTAATGAGCCTGGCTCCGAGAAGCGCGCCTGCAACATCCGCCAGATTAGGTGCCAGGGAACCCATACCCGTCACAATATAACTCTCTATATGTCTGCGGGTGTCATACAGACTGCACAGGTTGGAGGCAAATGATCTCAACAGCTCCTCATCGGCAAAGGAAAGCTCGGAACCCATGGACTTTGATGCCTTTTCAAATAGCGGGTGATCATCGGGAACATTGGCACGTGATCCAAAGGCCAGTACAAACCTGGACAGGGGTTCGCCGGTCAGCTCCAGTTCCGGGAAGTACAAACCATACCATTCCAGCAGACGCTCGCTCAACTCATTGACATTCTTATCGATATCATCCAGAGCCTCGACGGCATGCACGATTCGTACATCATCTGTATCGGTACTGGAGATTCGGTTTTTGGCCGCCCTGATACAGACATCTCTTAACAGAACATCATAATCCTCATCCATATCCACAAAACCGCAATCAAAGGCAAGCCGCCTCAGGTCAGGGGCAGTTGCAGGGACCTTCTGGCCACCTTCCTGCAGTTCAAGGAGACGTTCAGCCAGTATATCCGGGTTCTTTTCAAAAGGATGACAATCTATAAGTTCACCTGCTTCGTCCAGGGTGAGCCTGCCAAACCAGACCGTAAATTCCGAAACCATGGTTCAAGCCCTCCTGATATCCGCACCCTTGTTATTTGCCTTGGTTACCATCACCCTGCCACCGATAGTCGTGTCCAGATAATCCTGAACATCCTCCATGATGCAGGTTGCAGCCTTCTGGTTATCAACAACACCATAGACAACCGGCCCGAATGAACTCATACCTGCACCATATGCACCAGATTCCTGCATCAGCGTCATCACATCCCTCACAGCCTGGTGCTGGAGCTCCACCTCACATTTCTTAAAACCCAAGCTCTGTATGTGATTGACCGCATGGCCAAAGGCCTCTATATCATTTTCAACTATAGCAGGCATCATTTTCATAAGTATCATATGAGAAACCTCCTGAACCTCTTTGATAGGTATCGGGCACACTTTGCGAAAGATGTCAGCCTCCCTCTCATCATGGGCCCCCTGAGTATCAGGAAGCGCGAGAATGATATACCATTCAGGGAAATCATGTCTGAAAAGTACAGGTGCCGGGTCAGCACTGCTTGCCGAAGACGGAGAAAAGGATCCTTTCTCGCTGAACCTGTGCCCGCCATCAACGATAAAGCCACCTGATTCAAAGGATGCAACGCCGATACCCGAGGTGCCTCCACGCCCTACGGCAACGGCAAGTTCCCGTACACTCATACGCAGGTCGTAAAGTTCATTAACAGCGACAGCAGCCGAGAGCGAAGCCTGGGTACCGGATCCGATCCCTACGTGAGCAAACATGTCCTCTTCTATAAATATGCGCACGTACTCGCCTTCGGGAAGGACCTTCTTGACTGCAGCCTCCATCCTTTCCTTGAGTACAGAGTCACCTATAACCCTGGTTTCATCAGACTTTTCCGCGGAAATTATTATATTAGGAGATTCCAGGGATATGCCTGCACCACCATCCACCCTGCCCCAAGATGCATTCATATCTATAAGCGTAAGGTGTAACCTGGAAGGAGACGTTATTCTGATCATGCTAAAGTCTATCAGTTCAGCATACTATTAAACATTAGCACTTCAGGAACTAACCCGGGTCCGGTATATCCTTCTTCCTTATAAGTGCCCAGGAAACCTTCAATACATTTCTGTTAAAGACGAATGTCAGAACAGCCGGAACCAGATTCGCGATCCTGAATTTAATATCGCCGATTATATGGAAATCCACCATCATCTCAATAAAATTCGGTTCTGCATATAACCTGACCCTCTCATACTGATATTCGAGATAGCCTCTTAAAGCGTACAGGTAACCAACTACCATACCCGTATCTGCAGGATCATCTAAACCGAACTTAAGGTTGAAGTTGAGTTTGTGGATATCAAGTGCCTCCAGGACATCTTCTATTAGCCTGATCACAGGCACTATCAGCAACCTGAGAATCTTGATAATGTTACTCACCGACCATCTCCCAGACTCTTTATCTTCTTTCTTCTCTTGCCCCTTTTCTTCCCCGATAATCGGAGGCCTGTCCTCCCCTCTCCCCCCTCTTTCAGCAACATGTGGTTTATTTGCTTCCTTTTTATCCTCTCCAATAATCGGAGGTTCACGTACTTCATGAACCTCCTCCTTGTTTTGAGTTCCACCCCTGCCCAGGAACTTCCTCAGGTCCGGAGAATAACTCAAAAAAAGCCACTTTACAAGGATCTTATGCTGAAATTGCTCCCCCTTTTTATCAAGCACCAGCATAACATGGAACGATGCGAATAATACCAATACCAGCAATAGTATCAGCAGAGCTATGAGAATTTCCAGAACCATGACTGCCCCCACATAAGAAAAAATGTTAGTGATTTATAAGAAGGCGTGATTTTGCCTTCTTATATTTATTTCGCACTTGATTCGGCCCGGGTTTGTGCTTCACCGGGGGTTTCAGGCGCCCCGTAGATATCTGTTTCTTCGCCTTTACCTTTCTTAGACTTATTAGTCATCGACTTGACCTTATCTACTAATCCGGGAAAAGATTCCATGACCTTATCAAGTCCACCCTTACCGGTGATCGGGAGAAGCTCCACACCCGTAGGAGACATTATGATGAATGCGATAGGCTCGATCTTGGCGCCTGCACCACCGCCACCACCAAATCCTTCTTCTTCGCCCTTCTTTTTACCTTCGCCCCCACCGCTTCCAAATCCAAAGGAAACTTTTGTAACAGGTATTATAGTAGTATCTCCACAAATAACCGGGTCTCCAACGACGGTTTTTGTACTCACAAGTCTTTCAAGTTCATTAGAAATATCTTTTATGATTTCTTCAACTGCCATGCAATAACCCCTTTAAAAGGATAAAAATACATTATCCTATTCATACTTGACTCTCATGATAAAAAAGTGTATCTGAAAATACTGAGAACGTCATTACACTTTATCTGCATTATCCTGGAAAAAATTTATCAGGGAGTATTTTACTCTATCGGGTTCAACATCAATGAACTCCTCACGCTCCCCGGGAGGAAAGGCTTTGAATACAGAGAATTTGCCGAACTTCCCGGGTGCATCTGTGAGAAAACGTCCGTCCAGCAATATCCTGACACCATAATCCATGGGTGAGCGTACTACCCTTCCCATTGCCTGCCTTACCTTACGAATGGTCGGCACCTGTACTGCATACTCCCAGCCGGAACCATACCCGAAAACATGATCATAGGCAGATTCCACGGCATGCATCCGGTCATTAAGAGCCGGGTAACCCACACCTACTATGATCACAGTTCTGCCCCTTCCGTCACGATAATCGATTCCCTCGCTCAGGGTCCCCCACAGATAAGATATGAGCACTGCTTTGCCACCCTCTTCACCTATACGGAAAAACTCCTCCCTTACTTCCTGGGAAGATACACCTACTTCATCAAGGAAGACAGGGATATCGAAATTGGCATCTATTTTGTTGTAATAACGTTTTGCCTCGAAATAACTCTGGAAGAATATTATGACATTACCCTGTGTATTTTCCACAGCGTCAAATATGACCTCTTCCAGAACTTGCAGGGTCTGTGCATCATCTCTGCTTTTTGCAAATAAAGGAGGAACTGATACCGCAATTGTCAGACGCCGGTCTTCCGGGAATGAGGTCCCATAGGCTATCTCACATACCTCCCTTCCAACGCCCAGAGTAGATCTTATCATATCAAAAGGTCGCAGGGTGGCTGACATGAGTATTGCCGAGAACACTGAATCGAACAGCGGCTCCGTGACGTTCTTCGGAATACAGGTGAAGAGTTCCAGACGTCCATATATATCGTTATCCATATCCCGCCTGACGTTTAGTATCGGATAATAATTCGGGTTGTTCGCAAGCACCAAGTAGGAAGAAATAAAATCTGCAGCATAACGGATATGAGAACGTTTCAGTATCTTGCTCAGACCTTTTTTGTATTGCTCACGATAATTTTCGTCAAGCATTGCACCAAAAGCACTTGCCTCCGAGAGTGTTTTCTGGATATCGGCCTCATCGCCAAATCCAACTTCCCTTGCAAGCCTGAGTAATTTACCACTTACCATATCATTGCGTTCATAGGGATCACTTATACGCATATCGTACCAGTTACGGCCGACCCGTTCGCGTTCACCGAACTTGAAACGGGAATTATAGGTATCTTTAATGATATTTAGGAGTATCTTAAAAACATTGTGTGATCCCCCGTCGGGCATCTGGTCAAGATTAGCCTCGATCTCAGAGATGGCTTTTTCGATCGTGTGCTCTGTAATTGTAAGAGACGAGTGTGACCTTGCCGCAGACTCTATATTATGTGCCTCGTCGAAAATGATAATGACATCCTGGGGCTCTTTCTCCAGCCAGTTCAGGACAGTCGTGAAAATATCGCTATTTAATACGTGATGGTAATTACAGATGACAAAGTCAGCATGTTTGAGCTCACGCTTAAGCAGTTCATATCCGCACATCCCCTTCTGGAAAGCATAATCATTGACCTCCTCCGGAGTGCGCACATCCGCAAAGAGCCATTGCCTGAATGATTCGCTGTCGCTGCGCATCACTTCATACAGATGACTGCAGGACCGGTTTCGGACGTCTTTTATCTTCTCTTCCGCAACATCCAGTTCATTTGCAAGTGCATCACGAAGAGCTACCAGCGCAGGATCCCTGGAACGCTTGTAATTCTCTGTTGCAGACTTCATTTCCTGCTTCTTGAGAGATATCTCCCGCTCTATCTCAAGAGTCTCAAAGGTATTTTCCCTTTTGAGGGCACATTCATCATAGTCAGCACCATTGGGACACATGGTGGTCTTGCCCTTGACAACCGCTACTTTAACTTCATTGGACTGTTTTATCTCACGGGCCTCATGGATAAACTGCACCATCTGCTGGTGGACATTAGTAGCAATGATTACGGTCTTCTGAAGCTGCTTGCCCACGTGCAGGGAAGGGGCAAGTGCACTAAGGGTCTTGCCTGTACCACAAGCACCCTCAAAAAGAATTATTTCCTTATTCATCAGTGCAGCATGTATCTTATCCATAGCATCCTGCTGATTAGGATAGCAGGCACCCTTGGGGAAGTATCTCATGTAACCGCTTTTCGCACTCATTGCACCCCCCTATGACCTCACATTACTTAAACGGTTTTGATGATGTTCAACGCGCCAGCACGACCGAATGTTCACACTCTGCGATGATTTTCTGAGTCTTAATATCGAATACCTTGATGTTAACAATACTGCCTTGCTTCAGACCGTAGTTGTTAGAAGTATTTCCTAACCCATTTATTTTCACAGTTATCGAAGAGTCAGAACTCGAACTGTCATCACCATTTAAAATAAGCTTCTCTCCGGCAGACCACTTATCATCGGATAGGTCCTGGTTCAACAAAGCGTATTTATTGTCTTTTCCTGCAGATCCAAGGTGATCATATATTATGAACACTTCTCCATATCTGGCCTGATCCCCGTTTGCAACAAGCCCAATAAAAGCACTTCCTTCACCAGTAATGATTAATTTTGTAGAACCTGTATGCAAGGGTTCTCCACCTTTATGCAGGAGCACTATGTAGTTTTCCTTATACTTGGCCTCTGTTGGAACACCACCCTCAATACTCTCTACCTCGATCACTGCCATGGGTGCTTTACTCAGGGAATCGGAAAAGCCGTTACCATATACACAAGAAACGGTTATTCCCGCAAGCAGGATGGTAAGAAGCAGCATTAGTATTGCACCGATTACCGGAGAGATACCACTATTGTCAGCTCTTAGTCGTGAAAGCAAGGGTTTTCCCATAATATCCGGTTGAAAGAATACTATATAAATTTTGCTTAATAACTATATTATATTTTTCTATTGTATATCATTGTCTCAATATTGAAAGGTAATCGAAGAAAGAAAGTAGTATCAATATAATTTTTTGCGAGAATCCGGAGATAATCTATCTTTAGACAGATAACGATAACTTTTTATTTCACTTATGTTATGATAGAGTGTAGATTCCTACTAATATAAAGCGTATTAATATAATATGCCAGTTAAGTTGAATAACAAAAGGAGAAAAATAAAATGGTAGCAATTATTACTGTCAGCGAATGTGTCGGTTGTGGAACATGCTTGGATGAGTGCCCGGCAGAAGCAATCACCCTTAACGGCGACAACATTGCAGTAGTAGACGCTGGTGAGTGTCTGGACTGCGGTGCATGTGTCGATGTATGCCCAACAGATGCAATAGCCATGGAATGAACAGATAGTTCATTCCGGGCGTTCTATTTTTTATTCTTTTTCTTATTTCCGAGGAAAATCTATGTCAGAATCAATCAAAGCAGGTGTCTTGGGTGCTACCGGTGCGGTAGGACAGAGATTCATACAGGCACTGGAAAATCACCCTTGGTTCGAGATCACATCCCTTGCAGCATCTGAAAGAAGTGCAGGGAAGAAGTACGAAAAAGCAGCCAACTGGAGGCTTGAGAGCAAGATACCGGACAGTATCACTAACATGGAAGTCGTTCCGGTCGACCCAAAGAAAGTCGATGCTGATGTTGTATTCTCAGCTCTGCCCGCAGGTTATGCTAAAACAGTCGAAGCAGAATTCGCCAAAGAAGGTTTTGCAGTTGCGAGCAATGCATCTGCATTCAGGATGGAAGAAGATGTTCCACTTGTGGTTCCTGAGGTCAACGCAGACCACCTTGGTATTATAGACGTTCAGCAGGACAATCGCGGATGGGATGGTTACATTGTAACGAACCCTAACTGTTCAACCATTATTATGGCCCCGACACTCAAACCTCTCATGCAGTTCGAACTGGAGTCCATCCAGGTAGCTACAATGCAGGCGGTCTCTGGTGCAGGTTATGATGGTGTCGCCTCTATGGCAATACTGGACAATATAATCCCTTACATAGGCGGCGAAGAGGAAAAAATGGAAACTGAACCTCTAAAGCTCCTTGGTGAATTCGATGGTTCCCAGATTGTATTCGCGGACATAGACATCAGTGCATCCTGCAACAGAGTTCCGGTAATGGACGGCCATACCGAGGCGATCTGGGCCAGGATGGCAGACGATCCGAGCCCTGAACAGGTAAAGGAAGCATTCATTAATTTCAAACCGGATCTTGGTGACCTTCCTACAGAACCCGACCAGGTGATCATTGTAAGGGAAGAAGCTGACAGACCACAACCCCGCCTTGACAGGAACATGGGTAACGGCATGAGCGTATCCGTAGGAAGGATAAGAGAAGGTATCCGCTACACGGCCATGGGACATAACACCATCCGTGGTGCAGCAGGTGCCAGTGTCCTCAATGCTGAGCTACTCCACAAGATGGGGAAACTCTGATCAGGTGATATGTTGAGCAAAGGCAGTACTCTGAAGCTGGTAACAATTACCGTGCTGTTACTTGCATGTACTGCCACTTTTGTAAACGCTTCCATGTTCGAACTTGAGATAGCTCCTGTCTCAAAGATCATGGAAGACCCCACAGCCTATGACAGCACAATGGCATATCGTAAGATAAGCGTCATTGGCAATATCTCCGAGATAGGTAAACAGTCCGCCGTAATAACGGAAAATGGTCATTCCCTGAAAGTCGACGTAACAAAAACAGAGCTCTTTAGCGGTTTCAGCTCTGGAGAACCGATTATGATCACCGGAGAGTTCAGGCACAATCCTCTCAGAGAGGACACCATGTACCCTACCTATGTGCTGCATTACCCGATACAGGATATTGGAGTAGTGAATATTACCAGTATAAATGCTGACCCTGCAACCTATAACGGCAAGTATGTCAGTACAATTGGAGAAATTACAGATCTTGATTTTTCAATGGGACGATTTACGATGACACTTACAGATAATTCAACTGGAGAACATGTCAAAGTATATTATTACGGAGCTACCGACCTTAAAAATGGGGATGATGTGAAAGTGTCAGGATTGTACAACGGCGGAGTGCTTCACAGCGAGAATATGGGAATGGACAGGAGCCCGTTATCTATCTCTACGCTAATTCCAGGATTTTCCTCCTTAACCGGCCTGATAGCCCTGGGAGCGGTGGCGATACTTTTAAGCCAAAGACGACGTTAACAACTAAAGATTATCATGTTAGTTATATTATCAATAGGCGGATCTATTCTAGCAAAAGCGTTAAAGCCGGAGAGTTTTCTGGCGTATGCTGATGTACTCAAGGAAATGTCAAAAGAACATGACATTGTCGTGGTTACAGGCGGCGGTGTCGCTGCAAGGGATTACATCGGTGTTGCACGCAGCACAGGATCTAACGAAGTGGAATGCGATTACATTGGTATCGACATAACGCGCCTGAATGCAAAACTGTTGATATCGGCTCTGGGAAATGCTGCATATCCAAGACCACCCCATGATTATATCCAGGCTGAGGAAGCATTGTCTTCCGGGAAGATAGTTGTAATGGGCGGGGTGATTCCCGGCCAGACCACAGATGCTGTTTCAGCAATACTTGCTGAGTATCTGAAGGCAGACCTGCTTGTTATCGCAACTGCTGTTGACGGCGTATATACTGCGGACCCGAAACAGCACCCTGATGCTGTGAAGTACGAGACGATGACGTGCAAAGAACTTGTCAAAACTGTCATGGTCACTGAAATGAAAGCCGGTTCTAAATCACCGGTCGACCCCTTGGCTGCGAAAATTATCGAGCGTTGTGACCTGGAGACTATTGTTATGGACGGCAGTGACGCCCGGAATGTTCTGCAGGTGATCATGCAGGAAAGTATGAGAACAGAACCCCTGAGCAAAGTTCATCTCGGAACCCGCATCAAAGGTTAATGGTCATAAAGAAAAGATTGAAAGAATATCATTAAAATCTCTAATTGTAGGCAATCAGGTAGTCAATTCCTTTATTCCCCTGATCCCTGCAGGCAACATCCTTTAGTTTCATCCTGGACTCTTTCAGGGTCCTGATCGTCTGCTCGAACTCCTGGATCTGCATCTTTGCCTTCTGTACTTTTTCATTTTCCTGAGCAAGCTTTTCCAGCATAACATTGCGTTGCTCTTCCGGAATATTCGAATTATCAATCTGTTTCTGATAGTGCGATGATAACTTCACATATTTGCGGAATATCTCGTTCATGGTATCAAGGTCTTTCTCAAGGTCTTCAATCGTTCTGGCCATACAGATAGCACTTCCTTCCGGAAACAACACAGACACCCGGATGTGAAACTAACATCCGACTCCCTTTTCCGGCTGATACATTCTATTAATTACAAGTGAAAGTTTTGCCCACACATATATAACTATTTCTATATCTTTACATATAATGCTAATCATCATAATGAGATTGGGAACAGCGACTATACCGGAAAATGTAAAAAAACCTGAAAAATAAAAAGATGCATCCTACCGGATGCAAAACCAAAAAGAGAATTATTTACCCAGAACTATCCTTGCAATATCGTCACCGACATCAGACGTACCTGAAGAACCATTCATGTCGTAGGTCCGTATCTTTGCTTCAAGGATATTTGTCTCGATCGCAGATACGATCACGTCTGCAGCTTCCTTTTCACCAAGTTGCTCGATCATCATGGCGCCTGCCCAGATAGTTGCTATGGGGTTGACCTTGTTCTGTCCTTTGTATTTGGGAGCTGAACCGTGGATAGGCTCGAACATGCTCGTGCCCTCCGGATTGATGTTACCGCCGGGAGCCAGACCCAGTCCGCCCTGAACCATTGCACCAAGGTCAGTGATAATGTCTCCGAACATGTTAGGGGTCACGACAACATCGAACCACTCCGGATTCTTCACGAACCACATTGTTATGGCATCGACAAAGTTGAAATCTGTAGTAACTCCGGGATGTTCCGATGCAACATTCGTGAACTCCTCCCTCCAGAAACCATAGATGTCAGAAAGTACGTTCGCCTTATCAACGGATGACACATGCTTCTTCCTGTTCTCAGCAAGGTCGAATGCATACCTGATGACCCTCTGGGTGCCTTCCTTGGATATCATGCCTATCTGGTAGCCAATCTCCTCGCTGTCAGTCTCGATGTCAAGGCCGAACTTTGCAGAATAGAGGCTCCTTGAGACTTCCAGAAGGTCCTTGCTCACGCCTTTGTTTGCACGCCCACCTATACCGATATAGAAATCCTCCGTGTTTTCCCTGACAACTGTGAAGTCGATATCAGCAGGAGTCTTATCCTTGATTGGCGTCCAGACACCCTCAAGCAGCTTTATAGGACGCAGGTTCACGTACTGGTCGAAATAGAACCTCGCAGCCAGCAAGATGCCTTTTTCAAGCACACCCGGTTCAATCCTGGGGTCTCCTATAGAACCCAGGTAGATCACCGGATAGTTGTTAAGCTCTGCAAGAGAGTCCTCTGAGATAAGTTCACCTGTTTCCAGGTAATGGTCAGCACCATGGGGATATTCCACCCATTCCACATCAAAACCAAATTTTTCACCCGCCGCATCGATGACCTTGCAGCCTTCTGCAATTATCTCAGGTCCGATGCCGTCTCCGGGTATCAATGGTATCTTATATTGGGTCATATATATTCTCCTGTAATGGTAAATCCTTATTAGATATGTATTGGATCACGGTTTCGTGATTCAGATTATCCTGCGCGTATACTCGATAAGACCGCCTGCATCCATGATACCCCTCACGAAATCCGGAAGGGGTGTTGCCTGATACTTTTCGCCTTTTGTGAGGTTTGTTATAACACCTGTTGCAAGATCAACATCGAGTTCATCACCATCAGATATACTATCGGCCTCCGGACACTCAAGGAGTGCTACACCGATGTTGATAGAGTTCCTGAAGAAGATACGTGCGAAGGATTTAGCGATAACACAACTTATCTTTGTGCCTTTAAGTGCAATAGGAGCATGCTCCCTTGAGGAACCGCAACCGAAATTATTACCTGCAACGATAATATCGCCTTCCTTTACTTCTTTTGCAAACTCCGGCCTGACGCCCTCAAAAGCGTGTGCCGCAAGTTCTTCAGGCGTATTGAGAATAAGGTACCTGCCAGGGATAACAGCGTCAGTATCTACGTCATCTCCGAATTTCCAGACTCTTCCTTTCATTTTAACACCGGATATCAGTTATTTAGATTATCAATTAAGTTGAAACCATACCATAGATACAATCATCCTAAATAATACTACTGGAAATAATACTACTACAGGATGAATAGTGCCAGATAACTGACTTTTGCTTATGAGAAAATCTTAATATCAACGAGCCTTAATTCAAAACAATGCTAAACAAAAAAGACATGATGATTCTATCAATACTGCAGGAAAGGGCCCGCACCCCTATTTCCGAGATAGCGAAGCAGGTTGGCCTCAGTGAGAACGGTGTCAGGTACAGGCTGGAAAAACTTGAAGAGGAGAGCTACATTAAAAATTATGCCGTCCTGCTCAACCCGAAGAATTTCGGCAAAAAGACTTTTGCCATATTTGATATTGAAATGGAACCGAAAAAGATGAAGGAAGGGATTGATAAATTATATTCTATTGAAGAGTTAATCAGGATATACCAGACAACCGGACAATATTCAATAAAAGCATTCGGGCTTTTTGATGATGAAGAGGAACTGACAAATTTCATCAGTGGCAGGTTCCTCTCCGAAATACCTGTCCGCAACTACAGTGTCAATATAGTTACAAGAAGCATCAAAGACGACATCTATAAAGTGTGAACATCATCCTTAAATTCGATCAGCTTTATTGTTTTCCCGGACTCTTGTACCATATATTCATGCTTTCAAGTTTTCCGGCAATGTTCGTATTTTTGAGAAGTGTTCCTGCATATTCATAGGAATTCCTTGAAAATACTATATTCATCCCGAATGAGCCGGCTCTTGCGATAGTATAGTATGTGAGCATGCCCCTGTCAGACATTTCCTTCTCCATATAATTTAGAAGATACTGAGAATAACCTTTACCACGGCACTCCGGCAGTGTTGCAAAATCCGTCATTTCCACATTCCTGTTCTTAAGGTCCATCTCACAGGACGCCAGTGCTACTATCCGGCCGTTTTCTTTTATGCAGAAATACAGGATATCCTCAGACATCGTTTTGAGCAGATAGGACGGGTCATATATGGGGAAAGGATATGTAGCAAATACTTCCCCGTATATCTCTCCCATACGCACTACATCATCTTCGGTACAGAGCATGCAGGAGGCATCCCCGTCAAGCTGGACGGCTTCTTCTTTGCAGTTCTTGGAAAAAGCAGTCTGCAACACCTTTTTATTGCCTTCAGCATCCTCATCCAGCATTCGCGACTTTGTGAAATATTTGCACATAAAGCTGGCGTCTTCCTTGCCACTGAAAAAACCAGGCACATACGCTTCTTCCCTATATCCGAAAGAAAGAAAATCCTCCTTCTGACAGGAGGGGATTTTAGCAAATACTTTTGAATACCGGTTTACCCGTACAATCCTTTCCAGATCGTCAAGTATGGTTCCATGATCCGACGGAGACAGATGCATCAGGTATATTCTGTCATTGAACCTGCCATGCTGGATCAGAGAATTACCGACAGATTCCACTTTATCTGGCAAGGTCTCTTCTCTCCACTCTTGCTGTTTCCCCGGGAACCAGACTGAGGGTTTCGTCATAATCCGAAAGAAGTTTTGCAATACCCACTGACTTGTATTCCGGTGCGTCATCGAGTTTGAGCTGCAGTTTGCAACCCTCGCATTTACGATCACAGTACACAGGCATATAGGCATCAGGTTCCTTATAAGAAGTGATGACACCTTCATAGTTTCTGAGTATCACTTTGTGGGTTGACCTTGATATCATATATGTCGGCAGTATGGGTATCTTACCTCCACCTTCCGGTGCATCTATTACATAGGTAGGAACCGCAAAGCCACTGGTATGGCCTACAAGATTCTCCATGATCTCTATTCCCTTTCCTACAGAGGTCCTGAAATGAGTAAGACCTTCCGAAAGATCACACTGGTACAGATAGTATGGACGCACCCTGTTTTCCACTAGTTTGTGGAACAGTCTCTTCATTATCCTGTAACAGTCGTTGACACCTGAGAGCAATACGGTCTGATTGCCCAGAGGAATACCGGCATCTGCCATTTTCCGCAGAGCTTCCCTGGAGGAACTGGTGACCTCACGCGGATGATTGAAATGAGTATTTACCCATACGGGGTGATGTCTCTTCAATACTTCTACGAGCTGGTCCGTTACACGGTATGGCAACACCACTGGCATCCTTGTACCTATTCGTATGACTTCCACGTGGGGTATTAAGCGAAGTTCCGTGAGTACCCAGTCCAGATAATCGTCAGAAAGCATGAAAGGGTCACCGCCAGAGAGCAGTACGTCCCTTACCTCGGGATGAGCAGCGATATAATCAAGCCCTTTCTGCACCTCTGCCTTATCCGGAACGGAATCTACATCCCCCACTTTTCTTTTCCTGGTACAGTGTCTGCAGTACATTGAACAGATGTTGCTCACATGAAAGAGCACCCTGTCAGGATATCTGTGCGTAATCCCCGGCACAGGGCTGTCCTCATCCTCAGAAAGAGGATCATTCATCTCATCTTCTGCAACTAACAACTCTTTTGGTGAAGGGAAAGCCTGCATGAATATAGGGTCATTTTTCAGGTCCTCAGCCTCAATGAGTGATAGGTAATATGGAGTTATGGATAAGGGAAATTTCTGAAGGGTTTCTTCAAGCAACTTCCTTTCTTCCGGTTCGAACTCTATATCAAGAAGTGTCTCAAAGGTATCTATGTCCTTGACGCAATGTTTAATTTGCCATTTCCAGTCCTTCCAGTTGGAAATTGCGACCTCGGGACTTATCTTTTCAGCAATGTTTTTTTGTCTGACTAAATGTGTTTTCATCAAATCACGATCGAAAAGTTAAAAAGTGTATCCTGACATCAGGATTCAAATAATATCGCTATACTTATTCCATGGCAACATCCAATAATAAAACGCTCAAATAAGCGTGTAGGTGCTATGGATATGTAGCTTAACATTTCATATATTACGAAGTAACTATCGGGATTAAAGAATATATAGTTAATTTGAATATAGAGATGAAATATATCTATTTAGCTGCAGAAAAAGAAGTAAACAGAAATAAAGTATTGTATTACAGGCTGTCTGCAAGTTGTTCATTGCCTCCGTGCCAGCTTAAGCGAGGCCTCATTCTGATGACATGTGTTGTTTCTGTTGTATCATCCACTATAAGGGCAATCCCCCTTTCGATACCCATCTTCCTGATAGAATCCCCGAAATGCTCTCTCATATATGTGGGCCGGACAGATTCAAGGGCAAGTATATCATCCTGAGATGTAAGACGATGACATATAACAATATCCGATTGGGACAGGACATCCGGGTGCAGTGATGAAGGGCGCTGTGTTGCCAGCACCAGTGAAAGCCCGGGTTGGCGACCCTGTCTTAACCACTCGTTAAGAAGCACATCCGAGGAAAGTGTATTTCCTTTCACAGGAACGAACTGATGTGCCTCATCAATGAACATCCAGACCATAGGCATACCCTTTTCAGTTATCTTCTCACCCATGAGCATACGTTCATGGGCACGACGAGCTTCCAGTCTCTTATGATAGATATCCCCGGCAATGAAACCCACAACTACGGACCTTACAGAATCACTCTTGATAGTACTGACATCAATTACGGACAAAGAACCACCTGTCACAATATCACAAATATCCCTACCATCCTCAGCAAATACTCCCCATGACATGGCTGTCCTGAAATAGTTCTCTGCTGCACTTCTTGATATCGTATCTGAACGTTCATCCTGTGTTATGGCATCCAGCACATCCTCAAAGGAAAAACACAGAGAGGTTTCCCTCAGTGCCTCGATCACCCTTACAATGAGAACGCCTGCGGAAGAAATTGCTTCGAGACCGAACATTTCACACCATTGGTAGCCGTCAAGTTGCCATAGGGGCATAGACAGTGTTCTTACCCTGATATTCCTTTTCCTGTAACTTTCCTCGCTGCCTGCAGGAACATAGATATTAGTATTGAACCCTTTTGGCTCAAGTTCCCAGTCGGACAAAGATCCGGCTTGTAGCTCGTTACCCCTGGCGAAAGTCCAGAAAATGCCCATCGTATCAATGACAACTGATGCAAGGTTCATTTTGATCTCACTTGGAAGCATCAACATTTCCTCAACGAGCACCGCCATTGTATATGACTTCCCGTAACCTCTTTTACCGCTGACCAGAATTGCGTGAGGTCTTTGCACATCCAGACGGACATCCGAGCCAGTCGACCGGTCCAGTGCAAGGTATCTTCCCAGATGTAAGAGAGCCTTATCTGATGTACCATCCCCTCCGAGGATGTATTGCTTTTCCGATACACCGGCACTGAATATTTGTGAAGGATCATCCATATTTCTTAAGGATGACAGATACTATAATAATTTTTTCATTCACTATTGGAATTTATTTAATATACACAATGCAGGAAAATATTCACCGCATAGTCAAAAAAGCACTCAGTCTTTAGATGGACGGTAGTTCACAGATAGTATCCCCCTTGCGGCAAGAACACCAGTTGCTGCGGAATTAACGAGATCCCTCGACAGGCCCGCGCCATCCCCTGCAGCGAACAGGTTTTCAATACTTGTATGCATTCTGCTGTCGACATCCAGTTTTATCGAATAGAACTTTACCTCAGGAGCGTACAGCAATGTTGAATCGGAATTCACTCCCGGGATGATCTCACTGAGGACTTCCAGACCCTCAATAATATCCATGACTATCCTGTGGGGCATTGCCATGGAGATATCACCCGGAGTGATGTCTTTTAAGGTGTTGACCACAGTGTTCCTTTCTATATGCTTGTCCGTAGAACGCCTGCCCCTGCGCAGGTCACCCATCCTCTGGAGAACAGGTTTTCCTCCACCGATCGTTGTTGCGAGCTTTGCCACAGACCTTGCATATTTGATGGTGTTTTCCATGGGGTGAGTCAGTTCCACATGCACGAGGAATGCGAAATTAGTGTTATCGGATTCTTTTCTGTGCATGGAGTGCCCGTTGGTGGCAACAAACCCTTCGTATTCTTCCTTTACAACAAAACCATGCTCGTTGGTGCAAAAGGTCCTGACAAAATCATCATAACGCCATGTGTGGATATGGAATTTAGGATCATGGTTAATCCGTGTGATAGGGTCCATTATTATTGAAGGCACCTCCACTCTTACACCAATGTCAACTCCGCTAAAGGAATACAGAATTGAGTGCCTGTTCACAATCTCGTTAACCCAGTCACATCCAACCCTTCCGGGAGCGAGCAGAGTATACTGTGCACTTAGCTTCCGACCGTCCCGAAGCAGAACCCCACTGCATACGCCATTATCTACTATAATGTCAGCAACATCGGTGTTGAGAAGAAAATCCATACCCTTTGCCTCAAGGTCCTTTTTAAAATCGGAGATCAGGGCAATAGAATTGTCCGAACCTATATGACGCTGTTTAATCTCTATAAAACTCGCACCCACGGATGCAGCCTTCCTCCGGAGGAACTCTATTTCACTGGAAGGAGGAGAGGACAGGTCATTTGTTGCGCCATATTTCAAAAACACCTTGTCTACATAGTCAACAAGTTCCCAGGCACTTTCTGAATCTCCTGTGAACTCTGCAAGGTTCCCACCTATATCAGGGCGCAGATTGAGAGTTCCGTCTGAAAATGCACCAGAACCTCCAACACCCCTCAGTATTGAGCAGGGTTTACAGTGTATGCAGCCCTTGACCGGACTCATCGGGCATATCCTTTCATCAATGTCCCTGCCTGCATCAATAACAAGGGTGCTCAGGCCTGAAGCTGCAAGCTCATGTGCAGCAAAGAGACCTGCAGGTCCGGCACCTACGATAATGACACTATAATCCCATCTGGATAACACCGGAAATATCACATCCATGGACATACCGGGAAATGGTACATCCAATGGAAGATTATCTCTTTTAGGATAAAATCTTGTCCAGCTGGTTCACAGAACTTGCATACTTAAGTTCCTGAGCTATCCGCCTGCCTGTGGACAGACCCGGTTCCACAAGATCAGAATAAGGAGAACCTGTCAGATACAGGTTGGTACCTGCAACTATCCTGGCTGAGATCTCAAATACTTTTATTTCAAGATTATCGGTTACCACGGTCTCAAGACAGAAAGGACCGATCATACCTCCGAAGAGTTTCAGGGATTGTTCAACGACTTTCTCCCCCAGCTCAAAGATTAGTGGCAGAAGGGATTCTCTTGCGACCAGGGCCATATTTCCCGTGACAACATATGTAGGATGTATGCCCGCTTCTTCAAGTTCCCGCGGAGAACCAAGCCTGAATATCTCATCCGCGTTAGACTCAACCCTGCGGTCCATACTCAGCATCTCAAGGATTCCTTCGCTCAGTTTGTAACCTTCCTCCCTGAGTGGAGAATAGAAGAAGTGGAAATAGTACCTGGTACCTGTTATGAACTCCTGGATAGTATACTTCTCATCAGGTTTTACATGTTGTTTGAACTCTTCATATGTCTTGGCTACAAAGAAACCTTTTCCGCCTTTTGCACCATGATACTTCACCATCACCGGGCCATCGATATCTTCTGGCTGTACCTTTTTTGGCATATGGATTCCGGCCCCTTCCAGCCATACCCTTTCCTTTTCCCTGTCAGATTCCCATTCGAGCACTGACCTGTTACCGAATATGGGCACAGGCAACTCAACATATTTCTCATAACCCAGGTATTCGACGACCGATCCATGTGGTACTATCACAGCATTCCTTGACACCAGCTCATCAACTATCCCCGGAATTTCCTTATAATCATCCACCACAATGAACTCATCGGGTTTTGACATCGGAAAAGCATCGTAAAACTTTGGCGGTTTCTTTAAGCATATACCTATTGTCTTTAGGCCTTCTTTCCTTGCCCCATCAAATATCTGAAGGCTTGAATGGGAACACACCGTAGCAATGCTAAGGTTATCAAGATCATAGTTCCCGATTATTTCCATAATACGTTCTTTTGAAATCATAAATATAGCCCCGAAATTTACCACATATTGTCCTAGCTACTCTTTAACTTTACGAGTTGTACCAAAACATTAAGACTTCAAACTGACCTGTAGTTAAAGCAAACAATATAATAACCTTTTTATATACTACTCCTATGCAAGAAAACGAAGAAAGCACAGGTTCAGAAAAAGTTCTGATCCTGCCCCTCAACGAGGGGTCCAAAAAGATCACGCAGGTCCTGTCCAATGACAGGGCAATGAAAGTCCTGGAGTTCCTTGCCGACACACCCATGTCTGCGACAGATGTTGCAGACAGAATGGGAATGCCACTAACTACCATTAAATACAATATCGACGCGCTTGTTGAAGCGGACCTCATCAAGGTCAAGCAGACAAAGTGGAGCAAGAAGGGCAGAGAGATCAAAATATACGAGCCTGTCCAGAAGATTATTGTTGTGGCTCCCGGAAGCATGAAGGGAGACAAGTCCTCGATACTTAGCATGCTCAAAAAATACCTGGTCATGGCAGGAGGGGCCATTTTTGCAGCAACAGGACTTGAGGCCCTTACAAATCACCTGAATATAGGACCTGATACAGCCCCGATGGCCAGTTCCTTCCAGTCATCTGAACAACGGGATCCAGCGGCGCCTGCTGGCAAAGAGACATTTGCCTACGATGTGACAGAAGAGGAAGGTCCGGAGGCTGAAGCTTTTGAAGAATCAATAACAGAGCAATCTGTCGACGGACAGGATCACGATATCGCAGAGAGTCTTTCAACCGATGAGATGCTCATTGCGGATAATGTTGATACAGAGACCATCAGCTCTGTCATCCCCAACGAAAGTATCGACAGCGGAACCGGAATATTAAGCGACGGGCTGAACTCAAGCATCGTTAGCCGGACACCAGTTGCCGGTGACTCACACATGGTCGCAGACAATGTTTCCATGGTACCCCAACCGGTTTCCGGCCTGATCCCTCAAGATCTGCTTTCACATGCAAGCGTGTGGTTCCTGCTCGGATGTCTCTTTGTCATCTCCCTTTTGTTCATAAGAGAAATATATTATAGAAATAAAGAGATATGATTCCTGGTGAATGGTCATGAGAGTAGCACTTAAGATAGCATATGTCGGAACAGGATATCACGGATCGCAGGTACAGCCGGATGTGGGGACCATTGAGGGTGAACTATTCAGGGCACTCACCGAGCTAGATATTATCGAAGACCCAAAAAATGCCAGATATTCAAGTGCCGGCAGGACAGATACCGGCGTACATGCAAGAGAACAGATCATAGCCTTTGATACGGATAAACCGAACCTTGCCATCCCGCGGGTGATCAATTCAAAGCTCCCGAATGCCATATGGGTGTGGGCTCATGCAGGAGTCCCGGACGACTTTGACCCGAGAAGACAGGCCACACGCAGAAAATACCGCTATGTCATGAGCGGAGAACAGTATGACATCTCCAGGATCAGATCAGCTTCCAGAATACTTGTCGGAGAGCACGATTTTGCTAATTTCTGTACCAAGGAGGGAGATAAGAGCACTATCCGGACCATCGAAAGGGTAGATGTCAGGGTCAGCGGTACATTGACAAAGATAGACCTACAGGCAAACAGCTTCCTCTGGAACATGGTGCGCAAGATCGTGACCGCGCTCACCATGGTGGGAAGTGGCGTAAGGGATGAAAAATGGTTGCAACAAATGCTTGAACCTGAATTCTATGAAGAGGGAGTCGAGTGCGCACCAGCCTATGGCCTCACTCTTATGGAAGTGATCTATCCGGAGCCTATTGAGTGGTGTGATGATGCTTATTCCATACGCAGGGCGAACGAGATCTTTCATGAGTACACTGTACGCCATAGCGTAATGGCAGAGGTTATGGACCATCTTCTGCCAAAAGAATAATTCTATCTCTTACGGGATACGTGCATAAACCGGGAACAACTATGGAGCATTCTGTAAGTATAAAGGATGACATAATCAAGTATCATGTCATCCACAGAAAGATAAAGACTCCCAGACTGGAATTCAGGGAAGGCAGGTTCAACCTGATCATACCGAAAAACTATCCTGAACATGAGAAGATCATCCTCAGGCATAGAAGGTGGATATACAACAGGTATGTACGGATGCAACGTCTGCTTTCAGCCTCCGCAGGTATTGAGCTGGAACACAGCAGGTCTGAAGAGGAACTGAAGGAACTGGTGGGACGGTCTGCACTCTCTATTGGAAAGGAACTCGGAGTGCAGCCAAATGCGATACGTTTCAGGAAAATGAGAACCAAGTGGGGAAGCTGTAGTTCCGGCGCTAACATCAATTTCAATACTTATATGAGATATCTTCCGGAAAAGATGATAGAGTATGTGGTTTACCACGAAATGGTGCATCTTATAGAGCTCAACCACAGCCCATGCTTCTGGAGCTATATAAGATCACGTTTTAAGGATCATAAAAATTACGAGGAAGAACTTGCAAATTACTGGTTCCTGATACAGGAAAAAATAAAGGCATAGGCATCCTGTCAAGTGAGGGAAAAAATAAATTATGTCAGCATTCCTTACGCAGGACAGTGAAAGTCCTTGTAAGGCTGCCATGGATTCTCTGGGTGAAGATGTCCACTACTGAAAAGCCGGCCTCTGTGGCAAAATCGACTACCTGCACTTCAGACACGACAACAGCAAGTTTCCCTTTTTTGAGTACCCTGTGCATCTCCGAGAAAGAACCCGAATAAAGATGATGCAGGGACTCGGCTTTGATCGCAGCTGAACGGCCGTAGGGCGGATCCGTGACGATTGCATCCACAGTGCAGTTTCTGACAGGGATCCTGCAGGCATCACCGACCAGAAGCGAATAGTCTGAGTCGAAGAGATCCATATTCATTCTGGCCCCCCGGACTATCTTCTCCCTTACCTCGATACCGATCACATGGGCTGAAAGTAGTCCGGCTTCCACAAGTATTCCCGCTGTCCCGCTGAACGGGTCAAGGAGTACCTCACCGGACCGAATACGGCTTATATTGACAAGGGCCCTTGCAACCCTTGGCATGAGCACTCCGGGGTAGAAGAATGGTTTCCTGTGAGGAGCCCTGTGCTCATAATCGCCCCTGTCTACCGAAGCGACCACCGAACCAAGAACGGCCCTGTCAGTCATGATAAGACGGAATACCACATCCGCGGACCTGAGATTTGCCCTGAAACCCTTCCTGTAGATACTGCCTCCGATCATTCCTTCAATAAATTCTCTTTTGATTTTACCGGAGTGCTTTATCCTTTTCGCACGCACGACATACGTCTGGCCTGGCGAGATATGTGCCGAAAGGTCCAGGTTTTCAGCTGTTGCGATAATCGTATCTTCACTTACACCACATATGCCTGCAACCTTTACTATATGATGTGCCATAGCAAGCCTTTTTCCCACCCTGACAAGCGCCTCGTCTATGTCCCAGTCGTTTCCGGATATATCAACTACAAGACACTGGTCAAAAAGTGCGTGTTCTCTGAACTCAAGACCTGCGACATGCAGGCAGGAGATAATCTCTTTGCGGGGAAGGACATCGTGTTCCCCGGACAATTCAAAAGCATACAGCATGTAGCGCAATAGAAGCAGGTAGTAATATTAAAATCCTTTCAGCAAGGCAAGTATAAAAAGCTGCCATCTGGCATCAGAACATCAGTTCAAGTGCTTCCCTGCCAGTCATTCCTATTTTTATGCCAAGATCGATGGCTTTCTGGGTGGCACCAACCACAAGAGCATCAAGCATATCATCAAAGGTCCGCACACCCTTCACCTTGACAGCCGCATCACCAAGTACCGTTGCTGCCTCCATATCCAGATAGCCGCACATGGCAAAACCCCTGTCGGCTTTTATAACCAAAAGAGGGGCACTCTGCATCTGCATGTTCAGGCCAACTGCCGAACCGTTGTTAAATTCTATCTTTTCTATTATCATTGGTATTAATATCCAGTTACCAGACCTTCAGGCAGGTATCATATCGAACTGCCCTTTAAAGCATGTAGAAACTCTTCAGTGATGCCCGGAAATGTTTTTTGGATAGGCTACCTTCCTGTTATTTTGTTGTTATTTCGCATCCGTCATCTGTGACGATAAGTGTATGTTCTGCCTGTGAGACCATGCCGCCCCCTACTTCCTTGAGCACAGGATATGAATGTACGACCCCTGCCTTTTCAAGCTGTAGCAGTGCAAAGTCCAGCTTTTCGGTCTTGAACCATCTCTTCGCAAAGGGAAGAGTCCTGTAGGGTTCCAGTTCTTTCAGTAATTTCCTGGCAGCAGGCAATCTTACTGGTCTGCTCCTTACAACCTGGAAGATCTCTGTCAAGTTGCCGTCAACTACTTTCCCGATACCATCGGTTGCAAAGGGTTCGATGGCAATGATGTCACCCGTTCTGAGAACTGAACCGTTCCCGATCCTCCTGTTTGGAATACTGGGAGGTGCATGAGGAACATACCTGTCCAGCCCGTGTCCTGTCAGGTTACCGATGGGTTTGAAACCCAGAGATGTGATCGTATCTTCGATTACAGCACCAATCTCAGCAGTAGTCGTACCTTTCTTCACAATATCAATTGCAGCATAAAGTGCAGCTTCGGATGCCTTTACAAGGTCACCATACTCACCTGTGAGGTCCACCGTTATGGCAGAGTCTGCAATATAACCGTCAACCTGCACCCCAATATCAAGTTTGACAACGTCCTCTCCGAAAAGCGTTTCCTCGCCTGCACGGGGAGTTGCATGTGCAGCTTCGTCATTTCTTGATAAATTGCACGGGAAAGCAGAACCGTCAGCCCCCAGCTCCACAGCCCGGGTCTCTACAAACTCTGCAGCCTCGAGCATGCTTGCACCTACTTTGATCCGGTCCTTTGCCTCACTTCTTACCTGGGAAAGTATCCTGCCGGCCTCAAAGTATTTTTCGAACATCTCCTCTACCATATCCTGCGTTACCTTTGCCATATCTTATCTCCTGTCTTTAAGTGACATAAACTTTTTCAGGGAATCAGACAATGAACCTTTTCTCCATTTCCGTAAGGTTCTCAAAACCGTCATCTGTTACAAGGATGAGGTCCTCAAGACGGATGCCACCCACATCGGGATAGTAAAGGCCGGGTTCTATGGTGATGATATTGCCTGCTTCCAGAACGGATTCACGTTCTCCTACAAAAGGAGCTTCATGTATCTCCAGGCCGACACCGTGCCCTGTAGAGTGTATAAACCCCGTATCTGAACCGCTTCTGCTAGTGCCGTATCCCCTTTCATCAAAGATATCGCAGACCTTGCTATGTATCTCGTTGCATTTTAGCCCGGGTTTTATCATCCCGGTGGCTACCTGCTGGGCTACAAGCACAGCTTCATACATATCTTCCAGTCTTTGCGATGCCTCACCCTTTATCACAGTACGGGTCATGTCCGCATAGTAACGGCTCTTCTTATTGCGGGGGAATATATCGATTACAATGGGTTCGTCCGGCCGGAGCACACCCGCACCTTCCCAGTGAGGATTTGCAGAATCCTTGCCGCAGGAGACAATTGTGCCTTCTGACTCACACCCATGATCAAGAAGAGTAATGTCTATCTGATGACGCACTTTTTCAGATGTAAGGTCATAGCCCTGATAGTTCAGTTTTCCATCCACTTCCTCAGACTTGTGGATCATATTCACTGCAGCTTTCATGGCAAGGTTACAGGCATCCTGAACTTTCCTTACTTTCCCGACCTCTGAACTGCTCTTGCGGGCACGTAGTTTCTGGAAAGGGCTTTTGATGGCTTCGAATGAGAAGCCTTCTTCCTTGAGAGTCTGTGCTATATGATAGGGAAAATCCCTGGGAACCGATACCCTGCGGACACCGTGCTTTTGCAATATCTCAGCAAGGCAATCACAGTAAGCAATGGAAGGATCCCCTCTTTCCCTTATCTTGTCCCGGTAGTTGCAGTCCTGCAGAGTACGTACCTGTGCAACTCTTGATTCGATCTCCGCACGTCCTCGTTCCATCTCAGAGACCAGCATGATCTCATTGGCTTCTTTTGTCTGGATGTAGGCAAAGGAATCTGAAGCAAAGAAATGAGTAGAGTAAAACATGTCAGCATTGTTGGAATTGCCCACGATCATAAAAGCATCCGATCTATGTTCCTGAAGTGTTTCACTTATATCAAGCGAATTCTTATCTGTAATCATACTGATTATTCTATACCTACTAGTACAAAATTGTTCCTAATGTTTGATTTATGGCATCAGGAAAAGCACAGGAACAAACGGAACAAAAGTAGTATCGGCTGTTGATACATAAAGGGATATTTATATCCAGAACCAGCAGATATCTGGACATCATTGCTATAAGATAAAAAAAACCCAAGAGCCGGGTCACATTTGTTTTACAATAAGTAATATCTCAATCTGACCACAGCCATTGGAACGGTAAAAAAGAAAATATGTAGATATCGGGACTGATCATATAATCCTTATCCAATATTAGGATGGACCTGGTATATCGGCGTTCATCGGGGGAACGGCAGTGTGAATACTGACTACACTTCAATGCCGATGGTAACAGGATCCATCTGATGAATATCCTCCTTCGAAAGACCAGTCATATTAAACCCTACCTCCCCGGATATCCGGATCGTGGCTTCCGGACTGATGCTCTTATTGACATATACCCTGTGATCATCTGAGAACAGTATCTTTTCGAACTCATCCCTGAACACAGGTTCAACGGATTCTACAAATATGTCACGGTTTCCAGGATTGTATAATGATAGATTATAGGAGTAGACATGGGAATAGTTAACATAGCCACAACCTCAGATGGTGAAGTATTTCCGGGAAGAAATGTACGGAAGTAAGACAACGTTACTCAAATCTCAAAGCAAAACTTCAAAGTGTAGGAATCCGCTCTGCTAAAAGGCATCTCAAGAAAATAAGTGGTAACGAAAGACGCTTTAAAAAAGATATCAACCACTGCATAACTAAATCGATCGTTCAAACTGCAAAAGACACAAACAGGGCTATTGCCATT